>NZ_BDCJ01000016.1 GCF_001613445.1 Nocardia grenadensis NBRC 108939 | reverse complement strand
TGCCGCTCACCTCGGACATGCATCCGATCGTCCCCGCGGCCGATTTCCTCGGGTTTGCCCGATGTTATCGCCGGATGACATTCCACTTCATCGGCGGAAATCACATCTGTGAGGTAGATGAAGCCGGCTATACCGGACGGTTTCAGCCGCCGAGTTTGTATCCCCGGTGCAGTGCGACCACGCCGCCGGTCAGGTTCCGCCATTTCACCCCGGACCACCCGGCGTCGGCGATCCGGCGGCCCAGCTGTCGCTGGTTCGGCCAGACCCGGATGGATTCGGCCAGGTAGACGTAGGCGTCCGGGTTACTGCTCACCGCCCTGGCCACCTTCGGTAGCGCCTTCATCAGGTATTCCATGTAGAGGGTTTTGAACCCCGGGATGATCGGCGTGGAGAACTCACAGATGACCAACCGGCCGCCGGGTTTGGTCACCCGCAGCATCTCCCGCAGCGCCAGATCGGTATCGGCCACATTGCGCAGCCCGAACGAGATGGTCACCGCGTCGAAGGAATTGTCGGCGAAGGGCAGCGCCATGGCATCGCCGGCGACCATCGGCACCTGCCGGAACCGGCCCGCGGCCAGCATGCCCTGGGAGAAATCGGCGGCTACGCACCACGCGCCGGAGCGGCCGAGTTCCACGGTGGACACCCCGGTGCCGGCGGCCAGGTCGAGCACCTGCTCACCGGGACGCGGATCGATGGCCTTGCGGGTCAGCCGTCGCCAGTAGCGGTCCTGGCCGGCCGAGATCACGGTGTTGGTCAGGTCGTATCGTCGCGCCACCCCGTCGAACATCGACGCGACCTCGTGCGGCTGTTTGTCCAGCGAGGCCCGGACCGATTGTGTTTTCACCACAACCCGACCCTAATGGGCGCAGGGCGGTCCGCCGCGTCCGGTCACGCCGAGCGTGACAACCGGTATCCGGTGCCGATGACCTCGGCGTAGTGGTTCATGAGTTCGGTGCAGATGGCGGGCCATGTGCGGTGCAGCACCGATTTACGGGCCGCCCCGGCGAACCGGTCGCGCACCTGCGCGTCGCGCAGCGCCGAGACGGTGCCGGGCAGTAGTTCGGTGAAATTCCGCACCGGGAGCAGGTAGCCGTTGCGGCAGTGCGCGATGAGATCGCGCGGGCCGCCGGCATCGGGCCCGACGACCGGTACCCCGGACGCCAGCGCCTCCTGCACGCCCTGGCAGAACGTCTCGTGCTCACCCGGATGCACCATCACGTCCAGGCTCGCGTAGGCCCGGGCGAGCTCGTGGCCGCCGAGTTCGCCGGTGAAGATCGCGCCCGGCAGCAGACCGGCGAGTTTCTGCCGCTCCGGGCCGTCGCCCACGATCACCAGCTGTACCGACGGATCGCGGGCCAGCACCGAGAGCCGGTCCACATGCTTTTCCGGGGCCAGCCGGCCGACAAAACCGACCAGCAGTTTCGCGGTATCGCCGCGCCACTGCCCGCGCAGCTCTTCGCTGCGCGCGGCCGGGGTGAACCGCACCGTATCGACACCGCGGCCCCAGGTGTGCACGCGGGGGATCCCGTGCCGTGCCAGGTCCTCCACCGCCGCGCTCGACGGCGCCAGCGTCCGGACCGCGCCCTCGTGGATTCGCCGGGTCCAGCCCCAGGCGGCCCGGGCCGCCAGGCCCAGCCCGTAGCTTTCCGCGAAACCCGCCACATCGGTCTGGTACACCGCCACCGCGGGCAGGTCCAGCCGCAGCGCCGCCGCCATTCCGCCCGCACCGAGCAGGAACGGTGAGGCCAGATGCACCACATCGGGATCGAAATCGCCGAGGACACCGACCATGCCCGGCTGCGGCAGGCCCACCGGCAGCGAACTGATCTTCGGCACCATCACCGCCGGGACCCGGTGTACCGGGAACCTCCCGTGGTGGCGGGGGGCGGGCGGCTGCTCGCGCAGCGAATCGGGTGCGAGGACAAGAGCGTCGTGCCCGTGCCGATGCAAATGATCCAGCACCCGGAGCACCGAGTTCACGACGCCGTTCATATTCGGGAGAAACGACTCCGCAACGATGGCTACGCGCACTCGCTCAGTCTGCGCGGTCGCGGTCCCCCGGGACGCGTCGTCGATATGACGCCGGATCGAAGATCGGGCGAACACTCATCGAACCGGTCGCTGCCCGCATCAGCAGCCACAGTGTCGGCAAGGTGAGGGCCCAGGTAACGGCCAGTACCGACAGTGCCGGCAGCACCGCGACCCGCACATCGCGGCCCGCGACCCGGACGAGGTCGGGATCGGCGCGGCTGTATTCCACATTGATCCGCTCACCCGCGGTCAGGTTGGTCGGATACAGCACGCCGACCTTGGGATTGTGGGTGACGCCGTCCGGGGTCACGTACATCACCGCCGAGCGCAGCCGACCGGCGGACAGCACCTCACCGGTGGTCTCGCCCTTGTCGGATTCGATCAGATAGTCATTGCGCCAGGCCGCCAGGAACAGCAGCACCACCAGCACGCTCACCGATACCGCGGTGATCACCACGCCGACGCATACCTTGCGTAACCGTTCGGCCCGGGCAGAACGTGCGGCCGGGTCCGGCGCGCGCACCGGTCGGGCAGCGGGCTCCGGGGCCGCGACCGGCGGCGCGACCATCTCTGCCTGCTCGGGCACGTTGCCTCCTCCGGAATCGTCCACGGCCGGGGCGGCTGTGCCGTCGCGCGCACCGTCGCCCGGGTAACCGGGGTCGCGCGGTCCGCGGCGGCTGGTTTCCGGCACCGCAACAGGCTAGCGGGGTCGGCTAGGGTGAGCGCTCATGGCCCGAAAATTCGGCTTCACGCTGTCCTATCCGATCCCGGTGTCCGATCTGCACGCCGCGCTCACCGGAGAAGAAATGTGGCGAGACCGGTTCACCGGCGCCCCGACGGCCACCCTCGACCTGTCGCACCCCGGTGGCCCGGGTACCGCCCGTATCAAGATGAGCGAGACGATCCGGCAGGACAAGGTCCCCGGCGTCGTGCGCAAGCTGCTGAAAACCGAACTGGTAGTCACCCGTATCGACCATTGGCAGACCCTCGACGGGTCCACCGCGGCGGGGACCTTCGAGGGCACCTCCTCGGCCATCTCCTCGGAGATGAAGGGCACTTATGAACTGCGTCCCACCGCCGAGGGCTCGGAGGTGGTGATCTCCGGTTCGGTGAAGGTCAAGGTTCCCCTGGTGGGCGGGGCCATCGAACCGCTCGCCGAACAGTTGCAGCGGCGGGTCGCCGAGAGCGAACGCAAATACATCGTCTACTGGTTCGAGAATCGCGCCGGAGTCTGACAGTCCTCCGGGGCCGCGCGGACCGCGCGGCCCCGGACATACACCGCGGTCCCGGCTCATCGGGTCGGGCGGTTTCAGAGTTCGGCGCAGGGCGGGTCCATTGCCGCGGCAGCCGCGGCCGTGGGATCGAACTCCTTCGGCTCGACCAACACCAGCCAGTTCCCCGAATTGTCCCGGAATACCGCTTCCACCCCGTAGGGCCGCTCCGACGGGGGCTGGACGAAATCGACACCTTTCGCGGTGAGCTCCGCATAGGCCTTATGGCAGTTCCGAGTGTTCAGTCCCAGTGAGCCGTGGCTTCCGTTGGCCAGCGACCTGCTGATCGCGTCGGCGAGATTCTCGTCCAGGGGTGGACCCGGCAGCATCAGGGTGACCTCGAGTTCCCGGTGGTCGGGATGGGCGACGGTCACCCAGCGGAAGCCGTTGTCGCCCATCTGGATATCGGCGGTCTCGACGAAACCGAGGGTTTCGATGTACCAGTTCTTGGCCGCTGTCTGATCGGACACGTACACGGTGACCAGGGAGATATTCGCAATGATCGGAGTCATGGTCCGAGACTATGGGCGGACCGGGCCGCCGGGCTTCTCCGAAATTGCGGTATCGCGCCGGCGATCGGACAACCCGTGCATGAAGATGTAGCAACCGGGGATACGGGGCACTCCGTCGGCGAACTTCGCCTGGTATTCCGAAGGTGAAACTCCCACCAGTTCGGTGAATTTCCGGGAGAACGAACCCAGACTGCTGTAGCCGACGAGCAGGCATACCTCGGTCACCGTGGTGTTGGTGGCGCGCAGGAGATCCTGCGCCCGCTCGATCCGGCGCTCGGCCAGGTACACCGCGGGCGTCCGGCCGTAGGTGGCCGCGAAACAGCGCAGGAAATGGTATTTCGAAACCCCGGCTGCGGCGGCCATACCATCGAGATCCAGCGGCCGAGCATATTCGCGGTCCACGAGATCACGGGCTCGCCGCAGATGCGGGAGCAGATCCCGCGGTACCGGCCGCGTCACCACGGCGCTCAACAGAAAGGCGCGAGGTCGTCGAACCGTATCGACGCCCGGCCCGCGGCGCGCCACGCACGGGCGGTGAGGTCCACATCCTCGTCGGTGACCAGATTGCCCATCACCCGGACCGCGGTGCGCTGCAGCAATTTCGAACGCATCACCGGTGGGCCGCCGAGCGGAACCATCCGCGGGTGGGTGGCCAGGCCGGCGATCCGTCGTGCCACCGAATAGGTGCGGCCGTATCTCGCGCGCAGCAGGGCCGGCCACACCCGGGTGAGATCGGGTTCGTCCAGTAGCCCGGCGAGCATATGGCCGCCCTCCAGACCATAGTCGATTCCCTCGCCGTTCAGCGGGTTCACACAGCCGGCGGCATCACCGAGCAGCGCCCAGTTGCGGCCCGCGATACCGGAGACAGCGCCGCCCATCGGCAGCAGCGCCGAGGAGACCGCACGCACCGAACCGCTCAGTTCCCATTCGTCGCGGCGCAGCTCCGTGTAGTGCTCGAGCAGTGGTTTCAACGCGATATGCGAGGGCCTGCGTTCGGTGGCCAGCGAACCGACGCCGATATTCACCTCACCGTTGGCCAGCGGGAAAACCCAGCCGTAGCCGGGTACCAGCTCGTTTTCGGCATTGCGCAACTCCAGATGCGAGGTGATCCACTGATCGTCGCTGCGGCCGGAGGAGATATAGGCGCGCGCCGCCACCCCGTAGGCGTAGCGGCGATGCCAGGTGCGGCCGAGCAGTTTGCCGACGGGGGACCGCACCCCGTCGGCCACGATCAGGTTCCGGCAGCCGATTTCGTGCGAAGCCGCCCCCACCCGCACGGTTACTCCGGTCACCCGGTCGCCGTCGCGGGCCACCGCCACGACCTTCGCGCCGTCGCGCATCCGCGCCCCGGATTTCACCGCGGTATCGCGCAATTTGTCGTCCAGTTCGGTGCGCGGGATCGCACTGCCGTAGGTGGGAAACGAACCACCCGGCCACGGCAGCAACGCCTCGGCGCCGAAACCGGTCATTCGCAGACCGTGGTTGACGGTGTGCGCCCGCACCCATTCACCCAGCCCGAGCTGCTCGAGTTCCGCGGTGGCACGCGGGGTGAGGCCGTCACCGCAGGTCTTGTCCCGGGGAAAGGTCGCGGAATCCACCAGCAGTACATCGCGACCCGCCCGGGCAGCCCACGCCGCGGCCGCCGAACCCGCGGGGCCCGCCCCCACCACCAGCACCTCGACGTGTGCGGGCAACGCGTCGCGGTCGGCTTCGGAAGGTGTGGCTTCGGGTGCACCCATGCGGTCAATAGTTACAGGTGGGCGGTAGTGATGTCGATGGCGGTACGGTGCACAGCATGAGCGTGTCAGGCCCGGAGGCGGTAGCGCAGCGTGACCACGGAGGGCCCACGTTCATGCTCGATCGATACAGCATGAGCGTGTCAGGCCCGGAGGCGGTAGCGCAGCGTGACCACGGAGGGCCCACGTTCATGCTCGATCGATACAGCATGAGCGTGTCAGGCCCGGAGGCGGTAGCGCAGCGTGACCACGGAGGGCCCACGTTCATGCTCGATCGATACAGCATGAGCGTGTCAGGCCCGGAGGCGGTAGCGC
>NZ_BDCJ01000015.1 GCF_001613445.1 Nocardia grenadensis NBRC 108939 | reverse complement strand
GCCTACGCTCCGGCCTCCGCGTCGGCATGATGACCGGTCGCCGGCCTCGTTCATGCTCGATCAATACAGTGATGGTGTTCATGGGCGTTCCGACATGAACACGCTAGGTTCATCACCGTGGGGTCGGACGCGTCCTTGGGAGAAGGTATGAGCACATCTGCTGTGAGCGAAGCCGGCACGGTGGTGGCGGGGGTGGACCTAGGGGATCCTGCGCTCGCCGAGACCGTACGCAACGGCCTCGACGACGTGGAGAAACTGCTGGTCGAGGAGCTGTCTTCCGGGGCGTCCTTCCTCCAGGAAGCCGCGCTGCACCTGGCCAAGGCCGGCGGTAAACGATTCCGGCCGCTGTTCACCATCCTCACCGGCCAGCTGGGCCCCCGCCCCGGCGATCCGGACCTCGTCACCGCCGGCACCGTGGTCGAACTCGTCCACCTGGCCACGCTCTACCACGACGATGTCATGGACGAGGCCACCATGCGGCGCGGCGCGGCGAGCGTGAACTCCCGCTGGGGCAACAGCGTGGCCATCCTCGCCGGCGACTATCTGTTCGCGCACGCCTCCCGGCTGACCTCGACCCTCGGCCCCGACGCCGTCCGCATCATCGCCGAAACCTTCGCCGAACTGGTCACCGGTCAGATGCGGGAAACCATGGGCGCCCGCGAAGAGAGCGACCCCGTCGCCCACTATCTGCGCGTGGTCTGGGAGAAAACCGGTTCGCTGATCGCGGCCTCCGGCCGTTTCGGCGGGACCTTCTCCGGCGCGGACGACGACCATGTGGAACGCCTCGCCCGCCTCGGTGACGCCGTCGGCACCGCCTTCCAGATATCCGACGACATCATCGATATCTCCTCCGAATCGGCCCAGTCCGGCAAAACCCCCGGCACCGACCTGCGTGAGGGAGTCCACACTCTCCCCGTGCTCTACGCACTGAGCGAGGAGGGCCCCGACGGCGACCGTCTCCGGACCCTCTTGGCGAGACCTCTGGAAACGGATGCCGAGGTTGCCGAGGCACTGGACCTGCTCGGCCGTTCGCCGGGTATGACCCGGGCGAAGGAGAAGCTGCGCGAATACGCCGATATCGCCCACGCGGAGCTGAAGGCCCTTCCTGCGGGGCCTGCCAATGACGCCTTGGTTCAGTTGGTCCAGTACACCATCGAACGGGTCGGCTGACCCCTGAAACCGGCCCGGACACGGACATCGCTCGGCGAGGCAACCCGCATGTGTCGAGTGTTGCCAGACATTTCGAAGGGTTGAGGCCTGTCTCACCCCTTGGCCGAAGGTGCTCAACGGTCACGCTCTGCGGACGGCCCACCGCATATCGCGGGCGCGAGGCCGAAAACGGTGAGACCGAGGGGCCTGGACCCTGCGCCGCCCCAAGCGGCGCCAAACACAGCACAGCGCCTTGGCGAGCGGGCTCGCGCTCTCACTTTCACCAGCAAGCCGACTTCTCACGTCGGCGATTCGACTGGGCGAGCCCGCCTGCCTCGATTACCCTTTCCGGTCCCGCTCGGCAGCAGGCCGTGCCCGCGAACACGGAACTTCACCGGGCCTGGGATCGTTGTCCTCCTGTAGCGGTTCTGGCCGAAATTCGCGCGTTCGGTCGCGCGCCACGTATACAGGAGTGCTATGCACGGGCACGGGTTTGCGAATGGGATGAAAACGTTCGGGCTCATGGTCGGGCTTTCCGCGCTGATAGTCCTGGCGGGGGCAGCGTTCCGGAATACGACCATTCTGGTCGTCGCGGTTCTGTTCGCCGTGGCGATGAACGGCTACGCGTATTTCAACAGCGATAAACTCGCGCTGAAGGCCATGCGGGCGCAGCCGGTGAGCGAGATCGAGGCGCCGGCCATCTACGGGATCGTCCGTGAGCTGGCGACCACCGCTCGGCAGCCCATGCCGCGGCTGTACATAAGTCCTACGAATGCGCCGAACGCTTTCGCCACCGGGCGTAATCCGCGGCATGCGGCGGTCTGCTGTACCAGCGGTATTCTGCAAATCTTGGACGAGCGCGAATTGCGGGCCGTACTGGGTCACGAACTGTCCCATGTATACAACCGGGATATCTTGATCTCCTCGGTTGCGGGGGCCATGGCCGCGGTGATTTCCGGGCTGGCGAATTTCGCGTATTTCGCGGCGGCCTTCGGTGGGAACCGGGGTGGTTCCGGGCCGAGTATCTTCGGTGTACTGCTGGTTTCCCTACTGGGGCCGATCGCCGCGGGATTGATCAAACTGGCGGTGTCGCGGTCGCGGGAGTATCAGGCCGATGAGTCGGGGGCCGAGCTGACCGGTGATCCGCTGGCGCTGGCGTCGGCGTTGCGCAAGCTGGAGCGTGGGGTGCAGGCGGCACCGTTGCCGCCCGAACCCCGGCTGACCGCGCAGTCGCATCTGATGATCGCCAATCCGTTCCGTGCCGGCGATCGGATGGCCCGGTTGTTCTCGACGCATCCACCGATGGCGGAACGGATCGCGCGCCTGGAGCAGATGGCCGGTCGTTGAGGGTTCGGGCGGTGACCGCCCGCGCCTACCGGTAGTTCACGAATTGCAGGGCGATCCCGAAATCGTCGCCCTTGAGCAGCGCGATAACGGCTTGCAGGTCGTCGCGTTTCTTGCTGGTGACGCGTAATTCGTCACCTTGGATCTGTGCTTTGACGCCCTTGGGCCCCTCATCGCGGATCTTCTTGGAGATCTTCTTGGCGTGCTCGGAGTCGATGCCCTGGACCAGGGTCCCGGTGATCTTGTAGGTCTTGCCGGAAGCCACCGGTTCGCCGGCGTCGAAGGCCTTGAGCGAGATATCGCGGCGGATGAGTTTTTCTTTGAACACCTCGAGCGCGGCTTTCACCCGCTCCTCCGATTCCGCGGTGAGTACCACTTTGTCCTCGCCGGACCATTCGATGCCCGCGCCCGTGCCCCGGAAGTCGTAGCGGGTGTTCAGTTCCTTCTCGGCCTGGTGCAGGGCGTTGTCGACCTCCTGCCGCTCGACCTTGCTGACGATGTCGAATGATGAATCGGCCACACTGCGCTCCTGTTCACTGTTGGATCACCCTGGGTGCTTACGCAAGCTACCTGGTCGGTGCGGCGACACTGTGCGGCCATGGTGGTGGAGGCCGGTTCGGGGCATCTGGCCAGCGGGTTTGCATTCGGGGTGCGGGTTCGTTGTATCCTGCTGAGCGCACTGGGAAAGTGATCGGAAGATCGAAAGTGCGGTACGAGGCAGGTTGCCCGAGCGGCCAATGGGAGCAGACTGTAAATCTGTCGGTGAAAGCCTACGTAGGTTCGAATCCTACACCTGCCACCAGGAAACCCCCGCCGGTGAAGACCGGCGGGGGTTTTCTTCGTCCGGGGTGGTTCCGGGCCCCGGCGCGAGCCGGTCAATTCACCGGAAAATAGCCTCTGACCACTCGGTTTGGTGCTCCTGGTGGTCAGTGTGTACTCTCGTTCAAGTCTTCGAGGCAACGGGTAGGACTTCAGTCGGTTCCCGCTGCTGAGAGGTCGCGCCCCCTTAGCTCAGTCGGCAGAGCGTTTCCATGGTAAGGAAAAGGTCAACGGTTCGATTCCGTTAGGGGGCTCGCCGGATTGCCGGTGGTGTCCCGACTCGGCACTCCAAGCCGCGGCGTCGCCGTCGCAGATGGCGTATAAGGCGGTGTAGCTCAGGCGGTAGAGCAAACGACTCATAATCGTTGTGTCGCCGGTTCGAGTCCGGCCATCGCTACCCATACTGATTGACCCTCTGGTTGACCGGAAAGAAGGCATATCGTGGCCGCGAAGTCCACCGATGTCCGGCCAAAGATCACCTTGGCCTGCGAGCAGTGCAAGCATCGCAACTACATCACCAAGAAGAACCGGCGCAACGACCCGGACCGGCTGGAACTGAAGAAGTTCTGCCCGAACTGCGGTACGCACCGGGCGCATCGCGAATCTCGCTGATCCTCGCGTGACGCCGCTGCGGTAGCAGCGGGTCCCGAGCATTCGGGCACGGCTTCGGCGTGTCGGATGTTCACGGCACCGCGATAGTAGGTTCTCGCCGGATCCCGGTTCGGCGATCGGGGTGCTGCGGGGTTCGTACTTCCTACTCGACGGCGGCGTTCTGGTCCTCGAACTACCGACACCGCGGCCGATCGTCGGCCGTGGTGATGATCAGGTGGCTGCTCGGCTCTTTCGGTCACGCCGACTTCTATCTACGGGCCCGACGCCCAGCCGCCGTGCAGACTCCGTGCTGCGGGGTCAGATAGGTACAGTCCTCCCGTGACAATCAACACCGGTACAGACGAAGCGGTCGCGACGGATACGGATTTCGATCCCGCCGCCCACGCGGCCGCCATGGTCGGTCACCACTATCGTGTCGACGACTACTACGAAGTCGGCCGCGAGAAGGTGCGCGAATACGCGCGCGCCGTCCAGGACGGCCATCCGGCGCACTGGGACGAAGATATCGCCCTGGAGTTCGGCTACGACGGCCTGGTTGCCCCGCTCACCTTCATCTCCCTCGTCGGGATCCTGGCACAGCGCAAACTGTTCGAAACGGTCGTCACCGGCTACGACCTGAGCCAGATCATGCAGACCGACCAGATCCTGGAGTTCCACCGCCCGATCGTGGTCGGCGACCAGTTGATCTGCGATGTGCACCTGCACTCCTTCCGGCAGGCGTTCGGTGGCGACATCATCGTCACCAAGAACATCGTCACCGACCAGCACAACGAGCTCGTGCTCACCACCTACACGACGCTGGTCGGCCGCAGCGGCGGCGATATCGATCCGAACCTCAACGACGCCGTCCGTAAGGTGCTGATGCACGGAATGGACGCGGCGGTTCCCGATCACACCCCGCGTACCCGGCACGTCGTTCCCGCGCCGGCCGTAGGCGAGATCGTGCCGACCCGGTTCGCCCGGTCGTTCGACGAGGTGTCCGTCGGTGACGAACTACCCGCCCGGATCGTCCAACTGACCCGCGGTGACCTGGTGAACTACGCCGGTGTCTCCGGTGACGCGAACCCCATCCACTGGAGCGACGAGGTCGTCAAACTGGTGGATCTCGACAACTGCGTCGCGCACGGCATGCTCTCGATGGGCCTGGGCGGGGGTTTCGTCACCTCATGGCTCGGTGATCCCGGCGCGGTGAAGGAATACAACGTCCGGTTCACCAGCCCGGTGTTCGTGAGCGCCACCGAACCGGCCGAGGTCGAGTTCACCGGCAAGATCAAATCGGCGGATCCGGAAACGAAGACCGCCGTGATCGCGATCGTGGCCAAATCCGGCGGTCGCAAGATTTTCGGCCGGGCCACGGCCACCGTCCAGCTGTCCTGACCTGGTCGAGCGCACCTGATTGGCTTCTGTCACCGGCCGTGCCGTACACTCGGGTTTCTGGGGTCACCAGCCGATGCGCGCTGCTCTGCAAGGCTGGTTCCAGGCGGGGTTTCCGACCAGTGGTCGTACCGGCTGCGTAGGCTCGGACCGACCGGTTGCACCGGCCCCGCCGACGGGGCCGGCACCTGCCGGGGCGGCGCGCGTGTTGTGTGACACCAGCGCCGACAACTGAATATCGCATGTGGCTGGACCACGACAGTCCGGTTCAGCCGAAGGGGCGTAGCTCAAATGGCAGAGCAGCGGTCTCCAAAACCGCAGGTTGCAGGTTCAAGTCCTGTCGCCCCTGCCCTGGATAACGGCGACGAGAGAGGATCGACGTGACCGACGAGCGGGACACTCGCCGCGGCGGATACGGCGCCGACGACGGCGATGACACCGCCGCCGTGCAGCGGCCGAGCGGAAAGCGTTCCGCTCGGCGTAGTCGATCCGTCTCGTCCTCGGCGTCCGATACCGGTTCGCTCGCGACCTTGGATCGGCCCGCCCGCAAGGCCGAGTCGAAGTCCGGCCGCGGCGATCGCGAACGGTCACGCAATCCGTTCGTGCGTTTGTTCAAGTTCCTGCGTGAGGTGATCGCGGAACTGCGGAAGGTTATCTGGCCCAACCGGAAGCAGATGGTCACCTATACGACCGTTGTTCTGGTGTTCGTGATCTTCATGGTCGCGTTCATCAGCGGGTTGGATCTGGCGTTCATCAAGGGTGTCGACTGGTTGTTCGGTTAGCCAGGTGACACCGGCGCCGTGAACCGATCCGCGCCGCGGGCCGGACACAAGTCCCACGCCGCGCCCGAACCCGGCACGCAGAGGATGCACGTGACGACACAGGAAGCGAGTGCCCAGTGAGCACCCCGGAGAACGACACCACCGACGAGTTCCCGGTCGACGATCAGACGGCCGAGGAGGCCGCCGTATCCGTCGAGGAGCCGGCGTCCGACGCCGAGCCCGAGGCTGCCGACGAGGCCGCACCCGCAACCGCCGACGCGGAGGAACCGGACCCGGTCGAGCAGATGAAGGCCGTCCTGCGGCGCGCTCCCGGCGACTGGTACGTCATCCACTCCTACGCCGGTTACGAGAACAAGGTGAAGACCAATCTCGAGACCCGTGTACAGAACCTGGACCTGGAGGACTACATCTTCCAGGTGGAGGTGCCCACCGAAGAGGTCACCGAGATCAAGAACGGTCAGCGCAAGAGCGTCAACCGCAAGGTGCTGCCGGGCTACATCCTGGTCCGGATGGATCTGAACGACGAGTCCTGGGGTGCGGTCCGCAATACGCCGGGTGTCACCGGGTTCGTGGGCGCGACCTCGCGCCCCTCGCCGCTGACCATCAACGAAGTGGTGAAATTCCTGGTTCCGGCCTCGCAGCAGAAGAAGGCGGCCACGCCGGCCGCCGCCGCGGCCGGTACCGAGGCCGTCGGTGGCGAGGTCAAGGCCAAGCCCACCATCGAGGTCGATTTCGAGGTCGGCGAATCGGTGACGGTGATGGACGGTCCGTTCGCGACCCTGCCCGCCACCATCTCCGAGGTCAACGCCGAACAGCAGAAGCTCAAGGTGCTCGTCTCCATCTTCGGACGCGAGACCCCGGTCGAGCTGGAATTCACCAAGGTCGCCAAGATCTAGGCGGCGCCTGTGTTTTCCCGGGGCGGTGGCCCCGGGTCGGAGCTTGCAGAGAGCAAGGAACACCACACCCTAGGAAAGAAAGATGCCCCCCAAGAAGAAGAAGCTCGCCGGGATCATCAAGCTTCAGATCCAGGCCGGCGCCGCGAACCCGGCTCCGCCGGTGGGTCCGGCACTCGGTCAGCACGGCGTCAACATCATGGAGTTCTGCAAGGCGTACAACGCCGCGACCGAGTCGCAGCGTGGCAACGTCATCCCGGTCGAGATCTCGGTGTACGAGGACCGGTCCTTCGACTTCAAGCTGAAGACCCCGCCGGCCGCGAAGCTGCTGCTGAAGGCCGCCGGTGTGCAGAAGGGTTCGCCCGAGCCGCACCGCAACAAGGTCGCCAAGGTGACCATGGAGCAGGTGCGCGAGATCGCGAAGACCAAGCAGGAAGATCTGAACGCCAACGATATCGATCAGGCGGCCAAGATCATCGCCGGGACCGCGCGCTCGATGGGTATCACCGTCGAAGGCTGATACGAACCTCCGCTGCGGGCCCCGCGTCCGCATGGGACAGGTCGTTATAGGCGCAGCGAAGTGATACTTCGCGATCCCGCTTTCGGTGGGAGGGCCGGCCAGGCCCGATAACCACAGCTGAACCACGACATTGCGGCGCGAGCGCCGGGCGCGGTAACCACGAAGCGCCCCGGGAACGCCGCCAATAGAAACAGGACAGAGAAACATGGCAAAACGAAGCAAGGCGTACCTCGCCGCCGCCGAGAAGGTCGACCGCAGCAAGCTCTACTCGCCGCTGGCGGCGACGCGGCTGGCCAAGGAGACCTCCACCACCAAGACGGACGCGACCGTCGAGGTCGCCATCCGGCTCGGCGTCGATCCCCGCAAGGCCGACCAGATGGTTCGCGGCACCGTGAACCTGCCGCACGGCACCGGTAAGACCGCTCGCGTCATCGTGTTCGCGGCCGGTGAGAAGGCGGCCGAGGCGGAAGCCGCGGGTGCCGACGCCGTGGGCGCCGAGGATCTGATCGAGCGGATCCAGGGCGGCTGGCTGGATTTCGATGCCGCGATCGCCACCCCCGACCAGATGGCCAAGGTCGGCCGTATCGCGCGTGTTCTGGGCCCGCGCGGTCTGATGCCGAACCCGAAGACCGGCACGGTCACCACCGATGTGACCAAAGCGGTCAACGACATCAAAGGCGGCAAGATCAACTTCCGGGTCGACAAGCAGGCCAACCTGCACATCGTCATCGGTAAGGCGTCGTTCGACGACAGCAAGCTGGTGGAGAACTACGGCGCCGCGCTGGACGAGATCCTGCGGGCCAAGCCGTCGACCGCCAAGGGGCGCTACGTCAAGAAGGTGACGGTCTCGACGAACACCGGACCGGGCATCCCGGTGGACCCGAACCGCACCCGCAACCTCCTGGAAGAGGACGCGTAAGCGCTGTTCCGAACACAGAACCGCGAAACGGCGGGAGCGTCATCCGACGCTCCCGCCGTTTCGTGTATCGGAATGCTTCCGGATACGGCACGGGCGCCGGAGGACTAGTTTCGTGCGGCCGGTGGTTGCCGCATTGCGTGACGGTGGTTCTGCTGATTTCCGGGAGTACGCGCGCCGGGTCGACCAATACGGCCGCGCTGCGCACAGTGCAGGCAGTGGCCCCGGACGGGATCGAGGCGCGCTGGTACGGCGGACCGGCCGAATTGCCCGCCTTCGTCCCCGAGGCCCCCGAACCCGCCCCTCCCGCGGTGCTGCGGTTACGCCGGCAGTTGGCGGCCGCGGACGCGGTGCTGTTCTGCACCCCGGAGTACGCGGGCACACTGCCGGGCAGCTTGAAGAACCTGCTGGACTGGACCGTGGGTACGGGCGACCTCTACGGGAAGCCGGCTGCCTGGCTCACCGTCGCGGCGCCCGGACGTGGTGACGGCGCCACGGCGACGCTGGCGAGTGTGCTCGGCTACGTCGGTGCCGACGTGGACGAGGGAGCCTGCGCTCGCCTGCCCCTGTCGCGCACGGATATCGGGGGCGACGGGCTGGTCGTCTCGCCGGATTTCCGGGCCGGTGCGGCCGAAGTGCTGCGTCGGCTCGGCACGCGTCGGCGCAGCTCCGATACCGGTCGGCTCGGCGACGATGTCCGCTAGGGGGTGGGCGCCGGCACCGCCCGGTCAACCCGACTATCGCGACCGTTTTGCCAGATGAGGCAGTGCCCGGCTATGCTCGACCAGGTTGTCGACCAGTTCGGCACCACCAATCCGTTCTACCGAAGACCGTAGGTCGCCGATTTCGTATGGAATTGGTCGAAGGTCCGGCGAGAGTGCCGGCGGCCCACGCAGGGAGAGCCGAGGCTGGAGAATCCGCACGCGCAGCCGTGCCGATATTTTCTTTCGCGCCCCGGAACGCTCTGCGTTCGGGGCGCTTGTTCTTTTGCCGGCCCCTGATTCGGTAGGGCATATCCATACCGACATCAGAGAGGAGGCGAAGTATGGCGAAACCCGAAAAGGTTGCCGCGGTCGCGGAGATCGCCGAGCAGTTCAAGGACTCGACGGCCGCAGTCGTCACGGAATACCGTGGCCTGTCCGTCGGTGCGCTCACCGAACTGCGTCGTGCGCTCGGTGCCGACGCCACGTACTCCGTCGCCAAGAACACCCTGGTGAAGCGCGCTGCGGCCGAGGCCGGCGTGGAGGGTCTGGACGATCTGTTCGTCGGACCCACCGCGATCGCGTTCATCTCCGGTGAGCCGGTCGACGCCGCCAAGGCGCTGAAGACCTTCGCGAAGGATCACAAGGCGCTCGTCATCAAGGGCGGCTACATGGACGGCGCTCCGCTGTCCGTGTCCGAGGTCGAGCGGATCGCCGATCTGGAGTCCCGCGAGGTCCTGCTGGCCAAGCTGGCCGGTGCCATGAAGGGCAACCTGGCCAAGGCCGCCGGTCTGTTCAACGCTCCCGCCTCGCAGGTGGCCCGCCTGGCCGCCGCGCTGCAGGAGAAGAAGCAGGCCGAAGGTGGCGAAGCCGCCGCGGAGTAAGACCCGCGTCCCCATTCGCGGAACGGTCGACTCCGGCTCGCCCGCACAGACATTCACTATCGAAAGGAAATATCAATGGCCAACGTTGACGAGCTGCTCGAAACCTTCGGCAATATGACCCTGCTGGAGCTCTCCGACTTCGTGAAGAAGTTCGAGGAGAAGTTCGAGGTCACCGCTGCTGCTCCGGTCGCCGTCGCCGCCGCCGGTGCAGCCCCGGCCGCCGCTGAGGCCGCCGAGGAGCAGGACGAGTTCGACGTCATCCTCGAGGGTGCCGGCGACAAGAAGATCCAGGTCATCAAGGTGGTCCGCGAGATCGTCTCCGGCCTGGGCCTGAAGGAGGCCAAGGACCTCGTCGAGGGCGCGCCGAAGCCGATCCTGGAGAAGGTGGCCAAGGAAGCCGCCGAGGCCGCCAAGGAGAAGCTGGAAGGCGCCGGCGCCAAGGTCTCGGTCAAGTAATACCGACCGGCACTGCCGGAAACGGGCGGTTCCCCACGGGGACCGCCCGTTTTCTTCGTATTACGACCGTTTTTCTCGGGTGCTGGTTAACGGCGGTTCTGCGGTATCGAACTCGGCAACCAGGGTTACTCTTCGGTCAGGTCGGGTGTGCTATGAGGGTGCCATGGGTTACAGTGACCGGACTCGCTGTGACGTGACGCACCGCTACCGGGTCGGTGGTGCAAAGCGGGTAGCTCGCTGAGAAATGTGGAGGTTGGCGTGGGCGTCGAGGTCAGGACCGAGAGTGTAACCAAGTCATTCGGTTCACAGCGGATTTGGCAGGACGTTTCTATTACCCTGCCTGCCGGTGAGGTCAGCGCGCTGCTGGGCCCGTCGGGGACCGGTAAGTCCGTATTCCTGAAGTCGCTGATCGGCCTGCTCCGGCCCGAGCGCGGCTCCATCTTCATCGGTGGTACCGATATCACCACCTGTTCCAACAAGGAGCTCTACGAGATCCGGAAGCTCTTCGGGGTGCTGTTCCAGGACGGTGCGCTGTTCGGCTCGATGAACCTCTTCGACAATGTCGCGTTCCCGCTGCGCGAGCACACGAAGAAGTCCGAGTCCGAGATCCGCAAGATCGTCATGGAGAAGCTCGAGCTCACCGGTCTGCTCGGCGCCGAGGGCAAACTGCCCGGCGAGATCTCCGGCGGTATGCGCAAACGGGCCGGGCTGGCCCGGGCGCTGGTACTGGACCCGCAGATCATCCTGGTCGACGAGCCCGACTCCGGTTTGGATCCGGTGCGTACCTCGTATCTGAGCCAGCTGCTCATCGATATCAATGCCCAGATCGATGCCACGATCCTCATCGTGACCCACAACATCAACCTGGCCCGTACCGTGCCGGACAATATCGGCATGCTGTTCCGCCGTCAGCTGGTCATGTTCGGCCCGCGCGAGGTGCTGCTCACCAGCGAGGAGCCGGTGGTCAAACAGTTCCTCAACGGCCGCATGATCGGCCCCATCGGTATGTCCGAGGAAAAGGACGAGGCCCAGATGGCGCGCGAGCAGGCGATGGTGGACGCCGGCCATCATCACGGTGGTGCCGAAGAGGTCGATGGCATCATCCCGCAGATGAAGGCTCAGCCGGGGATGCCGGTGCGCCAGGCGGTGGAACGCCGCAAGAACCGGGTACGTGAGATCATGCACACTCTGCCGCATGCCGCGCAGGTGGCCATTCGCGAGTCGCTCGATCAGAACGACGAGACGATGGTCATGTCCTACAATTCGGGCCAGCGCGCCGGTGACCGCGGTAGCGAGTTCCCCGGGTCGGATTTCGACACCGCGCAGTACCCCAAGGTGTAAGAAAGCGTGTTTCCGAAAGCAGCGCGTCGGGTTCGCACCCGGCGCGCTGTTTTGTGCCCGGGGGAGTGTTTCCGGGCCGCGGCGGCCGCCGTATCCGGCCGGAACTGGGCCGATGCGGTGGGTCGTTAGTGATCTTGTAGCGCGGCCGGCCTTTGGAAGGACACCAGGTCGGCACGGCCACTTGACGAGTTTCGCCGGACCAGTCACGCTATTGGTGGCGGCTTCGGCCGC
This sequence comes from Nocardia grenadensis NBRC 108939, assembly GCF_001613445.1. Taxonomy (GTDB): domain Bacteria; phylum Actinomycetota; class Actinomycetes; order Mycobacteriales; family Mycobacteriaceae; genus Nocardia; species Nocardia grenadensis. The sequence goes on along the minus strand of NZ_BDCJ01000015.1, from coordinate 2,081 downwards.
CGTCGGTAGTGGACGACCGCCAGCGCCGAATTCGTTGTCGGAGGCTCCGCCCGTGGACCGGAACGCAGCCAGCGGAACCGGCCCGGCGCGTCAGCCACGCAACGCTTCGCCGGGGTGGTACTTTGACACCTCCGTATAGGTAGGTGTAGGTTTGGACGTTGCGCTGGCTGCCTCCTGTCCATTCCTTGATCGCACTACGAAAGTCCCACCCTTCCGGTGTTGCTTCCGTTGTTTGCTGTTCGAGTCTCGTTCGGGTCGTGACCAGCGAGAATCCCAAAATGTAGCAGACAAGCGACGGTCGCGGACCACCACGCGACGCGCGTGAGGTGCTGGAAGGACGCATCTTGGCAGTCTCCACCCAGACAAGCGCCAATACGAAGCTGGGAGTTTCCGGGGGTATTCCCGGGGCTCCGTTGCGGGTGTCTTTCGCGAAGATCCGGGAGCCGCTGGAGGTGCCCGGACTTCTCGATCTACAAACGGAATCTTTCGCCTGGTTGGTCGGCACACCGGATTGGCGTGAGCGGGCTGCCGCTCGCGGTGACGGCGGGCTGGTCGGCGGGCTCGAGGAGGTACTCGAGGAGCTCTCGCCGATCGAGGACTTCTCCGGCTCCATGTCCCTGTCCTTCTCCGATCCTCGCTTCGAAGAGGTCAAGGCCTCGATCGACGAGTGCAAAGACAAGGACATGACCTACGCGGCGCCGTTGTTCGTCACCGCGGAGTTCATCAACAACAACACCGGCGAGATCAAGAGCCAGACGGTCTTCATGGGTGATTTCCCGATGATGACCGACAAGGGCACCTTCATCATCAACGGCACCGAGCGTGTCGTGGTTTCCCAGCTGGTGCGTTCGCCGGGCGTCTACTTCGATCACTCCGTCGACAAGAGCACCGAGAAGGACTTGCACAGCGTGCGGGTCATCCCGAGCCGTGGCGCGTGGCTGGAATTCGACGTCGACAAACGGGACACCGTCGGTGTGCGTATCGACCGCAAGCGGCGTCAGCCGGTGACCGTGCTACTCAAGGCCCTCGGCTGGACCAGCGAGGAGATCACCGAGCGTTTCGGGTTCTCCGAGATCATGATGTCCACGCTGGAAAAGGACAACACGGCCGGCCAGGACGAGGCGCTGCTCGATATCTACCGCAAACTACGCCCGGGCGAACCGCCCACCAAGGAGTCCGCGCAGACCCTGCTGGAGAACCTGTTCTTCAAGGAGAAGCGTTACGACCTCGCGCGCGTAGGTCGCTACAAGATCAACAAGAAGCTCGGCCTGCACCCGGGTGAGGCCATCGACGGGTCCGTGCTGACCCGCGAGGACATCGTCTCGACCATCGAGTACCTGGTGCGCCTGCATGCCGGCGACCGTACGATGACCGCCCCCGGCGGTGTCGAGGTCCCGGTCGATGTGGACGATATCGACCACTTCGGCAACCGGCGTCTGCGGACCGTGGGCGAGCTCATCCAGAACCAGATCCGGGTCGGCCTGTCCCGGATGGAGCGCGTGGTCCGCGAGCGGATGACCACCCAGGACGTCGAGGCCATCACGCCGCAGACCTTGATCAACATCCGCCCCGTCGTGGCCGCGATCAAGGAGTTCTTCGGAACCTCCCAGCTCTCGCAGTTCATGGACCAGAACAACCCGCTCTCGGGTTTGACCCACAAGCGCCGCCTCTCGGCGCTGGGCCCCGGCGGTCTGTCCCGTGAGCGCGCGGGCCTCGAGGTCCGCGACGTGCACCCCTCGCACTACGGCCGCATGTGTCCGATCGAGACCCCGGAAGGTCCGAACATCGGCCTGATCGGTTCGCTGTCGGTGTACGCGCGGGTCAACCCGTTCGGTTTCATCGAGACGCCGTACCGCAAGGTGGAGAACGGCCGCGTCACCGACGAGGTCAAGTACCTGACGGCCGACGAAGAGGACCGGCACGTCCGGGCCCAGGCCAACTCCGCGGTCGATGCCGACGGCAATTTCGTCGAGGCCCGGGTGCTGTGCCGCCGCGGTAACGAGGAAATGGAATTCGTCGACGCCACCGAGGTCGACTACATGGATGTGTCGCCGCGGCAGATGGTGTCGGTGGCGACGGCG
>NZ_BDCJ01000014.1 GCF_001613445.1 Nocardia grenadensis NBRC 108939 | reverse complement strand
GAACTGGTGCTGCGTGACAATATCTCGCAGAACTTCCGGATCGGCCTGTCCCGATCGGGTGCCGGGCGGCACGGTGCGGTGCACCGGCGGCTGCTCACCGAGCTGGAGACCCGGCGCGGGGTGGACCGCCGGCTGGAGGCCCTGCCCGGTGATGCCGAGATGGAGCGCCGGATCGCCGGTGGTGCGGGGCTGACCTCCCCGGAACTGGCCACGGTGATCGCCCATGTGAAGCTCGCGCTGAAGGCCGACCTGCTCGCCGGGGACCTGCCGGACAGCCCCACCTTCGCGGCGGTGCTGCCGGGCTACTTCCCGACACCGCTGCGGGAACGTTTCGCCGGTGCGATCACCAGGCATCCGTTGCGCCGCGAGATCGTGGCCACCGTGGTGGTCAACGAGATGGTCGATTTCGGCGGTGCCACGTTCGCCTTCCGGTTGTCCGAGGAGATCGGCGCCACCACCGACGACGCGGTGCGCGCGTTCGCCGCCGCGGTGGAGATCTTCGGACTGCGGGGACTGTGGCAGCGCATCCGCTCCGAGCAGATGCCGACCTCGGTACGCGATCAGCTCGAGCTGGAGACCAACCGCACGCTGGAACGTGCCGCGCGCTGGCTGCTGCTCAATCGGCCGCAGCCGATCGCGATCGGAGCGGATATCAGCCGCTATCGCGAGGGGGTGCACGCGCTGGCGGACCGGGTGCCCGGCTGGCTGCCGAAACCGCTGGCCGAACGGGTCGCCGCGCACGCCACCGAGGCGACCGAACACGGCGCCCCGCAGGATCTGGCGGCTGAGGTCTACCGCCTGATCCATCTCTTCCCGCTGCTGGACGTGCTGGATATCGCCGATATCGCCGAACGCGACGCACAGGAGATCGCCGAACTCTATTTCGCGCTCAACGCGCATCTGGAGATCACCCGGCTGATCAGCGCGGTCGGCGATCTCGACCACGATCAGCGGTGGGCGAGCCTGGCGCGGCTGGCGCTGCGCGACGACCTGTACGAGTCGCTGCGGCTGCTGACCCTCGATATCGCCACCGCCACCGATCCGGAGGATCCGGTGACGGAGAAGCTGGACTACTGGGAGCAGACCAACCGGTCACGGCTGACCCGGGCCCGTGCCGCACTCACCGAGATCTTCGGAGTGAGCCGGCACGATCTGGCAACCCTGTCGGTGGCGGCGCGGCAGGTGCGGAGTCTGGCGGGTAGTTCGGAGTCCGGCATCGTCGCCTGATAGCCCGGAATTCGCGGGTGGCCGTCCGGTTCGCGCCGGACGGCCACCCGTCGTTTGCGCTGTGCCGCCGGAACCGATCGGCCGATGGATCATCGCCCTGTCTCGTGCCGCTACTCGCGCCCTACGCGGCTCGGCCGCCGACCTCGGGGGCGTCGGGCCGTGATGCGCCCCGGTGGCACGGCGGGTACCGGTTTCAGTCCGGGCGGCGAGTTCCGCAGGAGGCGCAGAACCTGGCGGTGGGCGGCAATTCGGCGTCGCATTCGCCGCATCGGGCCGGTTCGGCCGGGGCGAAGCGATTCCCGCATTCAACACAGAATTTGGCGCCCGGCGGGTTGGCCGTGGCGCAGGACGCGCAGACCGGGCCCGCGGCCGCCGGATCGAGTTCGGCGGGTTTCGCGATGGGCGGCAGCGCTGTCGCGCTCGGCTCCTCCCGGGGTTGCTGATGCTGTTGCCAGGGCGAACCGGGTGGGGGCGGGAAATTCCCGGCCCCCGTGGGCCCCGGCTGCTGCAGGGCGTTGATACCCAGCGCGGCGCCGATGAACCCGCCGTCGTGACCGTGCCCGGCGGCCAGGCCCTGGCCCGCGCCCAGGGCCATCTCCCCGGCGGCGTACTGCCGGAAATCTCCGGCGAGCCGGATATAGGTGACATCCTTGGCGAGCCGCTTGAGCCGGTCGGCATCCTCGGGTGCCAGCGTGATGTCGAAATTGCCGAGCCGCGGTATCCGCAACCCGTACTCGTAGAGCGCGGTATTGGTCTGCTGTACGACCACCCGCTCGATCACGGGCAGAAGTGCGGACAGGCCGAGGACCGGCCACTCGCCCTGCGAAACGCCCTGCGTCACCGCGATCTTCATGGCCTTGAGCAGCAGATCGGCGCTCCAGGATTCGATCCCGGCCGGATCGTGCAGGTCGGTGCTGCCGGCCAGTGAGGTGATCAACTGCCCGGCGTCGCGGACGGAGAGCGCGAACTCACCGAAAACCCGAAGGGTGACGATCTGCTCACTGACCGGGTCGGCGATATCGGCGAGACGGCCGCCGAATTTGATACCGGCGAATTCCCGGGTGGAGACGAAGTAGAGCTCGGCCCGGTAGAGGTTGCCGCCGGTCAGCGTATCCACCAGTGCGCCGAGAACCGGGAGTTCGTCCGCGTCTATCCGGTGCCGGCCCGGTCCCAGCGCGCCCAGGACCTGACCGGACTTCACGAACAGTGCGGTCTGGTCGGCATTGACGATGGCGCGGGAGTATCGCCGGATGTTCACATCCGGCCACTTGTAGACGAGTTGTTTCTTGCCGGTCTCGGGGACGGCGATGAACTCGCGTTCGAACCAGGCCATCTAGGTGCTCCCTACGCAATTGACGCGTCCAGCGTATCGACGTTCAGCGGCTCGATCAATGGCTCTTGCGGTGCTGCCGACCTCGGGTTTTGCCAAAGTCCCTGGTTTCCACTGGATTACACATGACGGCCCCCTATTGATCGTGCCGCTAACTAGCGGTACATTGCTCGCAGACATGATCTGCGCCACTCGAAAGGCAACATGATGACAACAGTTCAAGAGCCTCCGGGTCAGGCGGCGCCGGCGGACGGTCTGCACGCCGAAGATGCGGGCTATCACAAGTCGCTGCGGCCCCGGCAGCTCCAGATGATCGCCATCGGTGGCGCCATCGGAACGGGCCTGTTCCTCGGCGCCGGCAGCCGGTTGCACGAGGCCGGACCCGGTCTGTTCCTGGTGTACGCCGTCTGCGGCATCTTCGTATTCTTCATTCTCCGCGCCCTGGGCGAGCTGGTCCTGCATCGCCCGTCCTCCGGGTCGTTTGTGTCCTACGCCCGTGAGTTCTACGGCGAGAAGCTGGCCTTCGCGGTCGGCTGGATGTACTTCTTCCACTGGTGCATGACCGGCATCGTGGATATCACCGCGATCGCCACCTACGTCCACTTCTGGGGCGCGTTCGAGGTGATCCCGCAGTGGACCATCGCGCTGATCGCCCTGGCCATCGTGGTCGCGATCAACCTGATCTCGGTGAAGTGGTTCGGTGAGCTGGAGTTCTGGGCCGCCCTGATCAAGGTCGTCGCCCTCGTGGCCTTCCTGATCATCGGCACCATCTTCCTGGCCGGTCGCTTCGATATCGAGGGCCAGCCGACCGGTTTCAGCGTCCTCTCCGACAACGGCGGCCTGTTCCCGAGCGGCTTCCTGCCGCTGATCGTCGTCACCACCGGTGTCGTCTTCGCCTACGCCGCGGTGGAACTCGTCGGCACCGCCGCCGGTGAGGCGGAGAACCCCGAGAAGATCATGCCGCGCGCCATCAACTCGGTGATCGCCCGGATCGCGCTGTTCTACGTCGGTTCGCTGGTGCTGCTCGGCCTGCTGCTGCCCTACACCGTGTTCAAGTCCGGTGAGAGCCCGTTCGTCACCTTCTTCTCCAAGATCGGTATCGACGGTGCCGGTTCGGTCATGAACCTCGTGGTGCTTACCGCGGCGTTCTCCAGCCTGAACGCCGGGCTGTACTCGACCGGCCGCATTCTGCGCTCGATGTCGATGAACGGTAGTGCGCCGACCGTCGCGAGCCGGATGTCCAAGAACGGTGTCCCGTACGTGGGCATCCTCGCCACCGGTGTGATCGCGCTGGCGGGTGTCGGGCTGAACGCGGTGGTGCCGGATAAGGCCTTCGAGATCGTGCTGAACGTTTCGGCGCTGGGCACCATCTTCTCGTGGACCGCGATCGTGCTGTGCCAGCTCCAGCTGTGGAAGTGGGCTCGCGACGGCAAGGTGACCCGGCCGAAGTTCCGCCTCCCCGGTACCCCGTACACCAGCTACGCCACCCTGTTGTTCCTGGTCGGTGTAGTGCTGCTGATGCTGTTCAGCGACGAGATCGAACAGCGGGCCGCGGTGATCGCCATGCTGGTGGTCGGAGTTCCGGCACTGGTCGGCGGCTGGTTCCTGGCACGGAAGCGGGTGGACGAGCTCACCGCCGCACGTGCCGCGGCGCCCGCCGCGCCGGCGCCGGCCGAAGAATCCGGAAGCACCGTTCGCATCCTCGACGAACCCGAGGACCAGCGGTAACACCGAACCGCGTGGAATACCCCGGATAGCAGGTCCGGGGTATTCCACATTCCCAAGGTAGGGAATGATCGGCCTATCGCGCCCGCGGGCCGGGATCACAATAGACTCTCTCTGTTCTTCCGCGGGTTTGAGAGGTCGTGCATGCCAGAGCAGCCCAGCTCGTCGCAGCCCAGCTCCGAGCGTCCGCTCCCGCCGCCCTGGTCCAAGCGGCGGATCCGTGGCGCGGAAATGCCCCGCCGCGGCGCACACACCTGGTCGACGCTGCGCACCAACAGCAGCGAAAGCGGCCAGCGGGCCGCGGAGTCCGATCTGACCCGAGCCGCCGAGGAACTACTCGCCGAATCCGGCGGCGCCGAACCGCGCAGTGCCACCGACGCCGCCTCGGTCCCCAGCGGAACCGGTGTCTTCGTGCCGGTGACAGTGGGTTCGGTGCCCCCGGTCGTCGCCGCGCCCCCGGGATCCGACGGTCCGCCCGCGACGCCGGAGCTGTCGGACTTCGACCGGGCCATTGCCGCGTTGACCGGCGACGATATCGCCCGGCTCAACAGTCTCGCGGGTCCGGACGACGACGACCTCGACGAGTTGCTGCTCGCCGACGACGACGAGGATGCAGACGATCCCGACCCGTTCGCCGGCTTCGAGGACGATATGCCCTCCGGGCGTAATGCCCGCTCCCGTCCGAGTGTCCGCCGGCTCGGCGCCGGACTGGTGGCGCTGCCGCGGGTCGACCCGGTCGATCCCGCCACCGCGGTGCTCGCGGATCCGGTGGTGCCCGAGCACAAGCGGTTCTGCTGGAAATGCCAGGCGCCCAACGGGCGGTCCGGCCCCGACGGTCCCGGCGCGGTGGCCGGGGATTGCGCGCGCTGTGGTTCGGCCTACAACTTCCTGCCCGCACTCTCCGCCGGCGAGGTCGTGGCGGAACAGTACGTGGTCAAAGGCTGTCTGGCGCACGGCGGCCTGGGCTGGATCTATCTGGCGGTCGATACGAATGTCAGCGACCGGTGGGTGGTCCTGAAGGGGTTGCAGAACCCCCAGGACTTCGAGGCGCACGTGGTGGCGCTGGCCGAACGCCAATTCCTGTCCGAGATAACTCATCCCGGCGTCGTGAAGATCTACAACTTCGTCAAGCACCGCTCGCACCGCGAGGTGGCCGACGGTTACATCGTCATGGAGTACGTCGGCGGGCGCTCGTTGAAGAAAATGCTGGATATGGCGGGGCCGGAACGTCTTCCGGTGGCCGAGACGATCGCGTACATGATGGAGGTCCTGCCCGCTCTCGACTATCTGCACTCGTTCGGGCTGGCCTATAACGACCTCAAACCGGACAACATCATGGTCACCGACGACGAGGTCAAACTCATCGACCTCGGCGCCGTCGCGGCGATGGAGTCCTACGGCAGTATCTACGGCACCCCCGGTTATCAGGCACCGGAGATCATCGAGACCGGCCCCACGGTGGCCACCGACGTGTACGCGGCAGGCCGCACCCTGGCCGCCCTGATCCTGGACCTGCGCAAGGATTCCCACGGCAACTACCGCACCGAGATGCCGACACCGGAGGAATACCCACTGTTGCGGCGCTATCCGTGTTTGTATCGGCTGCTGGTGCGCGCGACGCATGCGGATCCGAGTCGGCGTTTCCCCTCCACCTACGCCATGTACTGCCAGTTGGCCGGGGTGTTGCGGATGGTGCTGGCCGCCGATTCCGGGCGCGAACACCCGCAGGCGTCGGTGGAGTTCGGTTCGCTGCGTGGCGATTTCGGTATCGACACTTTGATCAGCCAGACCGACGGGATGGTCGACGGCGGACATCGCAGCCTCGGTCTCGACGCCGCGGCGGTGGTGGCCACCCTGCCGATCCCGCTGATCGACGCCGACGATCCCAGTGTCCAGCTGTTGAGCCCGCTCCTGCACGGTGACGCCCGCCAGACCCTGGACTCGTTGCGCCAGACCTCCGAACGTATCGCGGCCGGCACCATCGACGCGCCGGAGACCTTCGAGGTGGAGGGGGCGCTCGCCGCCGTTCGCGCTCATCTCGACCTGGGTGAACTCGCTCCCGCACTCGCGCTGCTCGAAGAGTTGCGCCCGCGCGCGGTGACCGACTGGCGGGTCGAATGGTTCAGCGGCGTCATCGATCTGCTGGATGGACAGTACGAGCTCGCCTATCTCCATTTCGACCAGGTGCATACCATGCTGCCCGGTGAGCTGGCGCCGCCACTGGCCCTGGCCGCCACCGCCGAACTCGCCCTGCAGACGCTGAGCGATCCCGGCGATTCCGACCGGTGGCACAGTGCCGCGTCGGAGTTCTACCGCCTGGTCTGGCAGACCAATCACGCGGTGGTCAGCGCCGCGTTCGGTTTGGCTCGCCGATTGGCCGCCGATGGTGAACTGTTGCAGGCCGTGCAGGTCCTCGACGAGGTGCCCGATACCTCCCGCCATCACGGCACCGCCCGGATGACGGGCAGTCTGCTGCTGGTATCGCGGCCGCATCGGGAGATCACCGAGATCGATCTGCGCGAGGCGGCGTCACGGCTGGAGCTCGTCGATGAGCCGCGGGCACTGCAGATGCAGGTCGTGGTGGTAGGCGCGGCGCTGGAGTGGTTGAAATCCCGGATGCGGCCCGCCTCCGCCGACGCCAGACTGCTCGGCTATCCGCTCACCGTCGCGGGGTTGCGCGGCGGGCTGGAGTCACGGCTGCGCGCCCTGGCCCGGACCGCGCCCGGTCGTCTGCACCGGTATCGGCTGGTTGACCTGGCCAATAGCGTGCGACCGCATACTCGCTGGTGAGGGGTCAGGGGTGCCCGGTGACCCGGCGCCGCCGGACCACCGCGGGCAACAGCGGTGCCGAGACCAGGACGATCACCAGCAGCAGCAGCCACAACCAGCCGCCGTACACCAGTGCGAGAACGAGCGCGAAAACGGCGGCGCCGCCGGCCAGCACCGCGAAACCGAATGCGGGATCGGTGGTTTCGGTCGAGCCGGGCGCTGCCGGAGGTGCCGGGAGATCGGTGAACAGGGCCGCGAGTTCCGGGGTGGTACGCGCGGCGGTGACGGCGGCGGTACGTTCTTCGTATTCGGTGAGCGTGAGCAGGCCCGAACCGAGATGCTCGGCGAGTTCCCGCAGGGCGCGATCGCGTTGTTCGACGGTGATGCGCGCGCCCGGTAGCTCACTCATACCCGCAGCATAGGACGGTTTCCGCGGTCCGGCTCGACCCTGCGGTCGCCACTGCCGGGAAGCCTCTGGATGGTCACACGGCGCCAATTCCCAGATCTGGGGAGTAATTACGCTGGCCTCACAGCATTGCGGGCAGAGGAGTTGTGTATGTCCACCGTGATCCAGTCTCGGCGCCCGGCTGCCGAGGCATGGGACTGGCAATTGAACGGGTCCTGCCGCGGCCTGGAATCCACCGTGTTCTTCCATCCAGAGGGGGAGCGAGGCCGGGCGCGCGCCGCGCGGGTGCGCCGCGCCAAACAGATCTGCGATACCTGTCCGGTCCTCGACCGGTGCCGCAGCTACGCGCTGGCGGTGGGCGAGCCGTACGGTGTCTGGGGCGGTATGTCGGAGGACGAGCGCCGCACACATACCCAACGGGCCGTTACTTCACGCTCGACGAACTAGCGAACCCCACCCCCAACTCGGGCTTGATCGGATCTTTCGGTCGTGTCCGGCGCAGGTCGCCGTCGCGCCTTTGTGGTTTCCTTGTTATATGGCTGCTGGTGTGGAGTACACGATCGATGAACTGGCGCGGGCTGCCGGCACGACCGTGCGCAGCCTGCGGGTTTACCACGAACGGGGAGTTCTGCCTCCACCGCAGGTCAAGGGGCGGACGGGTTATTACAGTCCAGATCACCTCAATCGGGTGCGCACGATCAGCAGGTTGCTCGATCGCGGCATCAAACTGAACGGGATCAAGGAGCTGCTCAAGGCCTGGGATCGCGGGGACGATCTAGGGGACATCCTGGGTGTCGGGCCGCTGCTCGGCGGTATGGAATCCGGCGAACCGTCCGCGGGTGAGTCGGCCGCGCCCGCCGATGCCATTCCCGCCACCGAACTGCAGGAACGCTACGGTTCCGTGCCGAACGGGCTGGCCAGGATCGTCGCGGTCGGGCTCTACGAGCCGGTGGACGCCGCCACCTATCGGCCCGCCGACCGGCAGCTCATCCGAATCGCCGAACAGTTGGTGGCCGCCGGCGTTCCCGATGCCGAGGTCCTCGGCGAGCTCGAACGGATCCGAGCCGATTGCGATCGGATGGCCCGCCGCTTCGTCGACCTGTTCCATCGCACGGCCTGGCAGAAGTACCGGGAATCCGGGCAGGAAGCTGCCGACCTGGCGGAACTGACCGGACAGTTACAGCTCGCCCGCACCCTGCCCGGTAAGGCGGCGGCGGAGCTGGTGAACAAGCTCGTGGCGCACTACATCGACAGCGACAGCGAACTCGCCGATCTTCCCGCGGAGAGCTGAACCGCGCACGAAGGCTTCCCCTGCCTGGGAAGGGTGCGCCGGAGCGTTGCGCTGGACGACGGTACATTCGACGGTGGCTCTTCCGTCGGCCGGGTAGGATTCCCGGCGCACGACTACTTAGGTAACTTTCCGCTCTTCTACGGATGCGTGCGGCCCTCGGTGGGTGCAAGAATCTCCTTCTTGGCACCTGACGCGGTAGATGAGGCATGGAATGGGAAGCGTGACACTGTGGATGCAGATATCACTCGACGGGTTCGCGGAGGGACTCGACGAGGCGGTCCACTGGCCGGTCGTGGACGAGGAACTCTGTACCGAATACCTCGATGAGCTCCGCAGCGCCGATCTGCTGTTGTACGGGCGGAGAACCTACGAGATCCTGGCGGCCTTCTGGCCCACGGCCGATCTGGCCCCGGTCTCGCCGTTCTACGTCGATTTCGCGCGATTCTGGCGTGCCGCGCCGAAACTCGTCGTCTCCCGCACCCTGCGCAATCCCTCGTGGAACACCCGGGTGACCGGCCCGGACGCGATCGAGGAGATACGGCATCGCCGGGCCGCGGGCCAGGACATGGTGCTCTTCGGTGGCGCGGAAACCGCACGGTCCTTCATGGCGCACGATCTGATCGACGAGTTCCGGCTCTTCGTGCACCCCCTGCTCCTGGGCGGCGGGGTCCCCCTGTTCCGGTCGCCGGTGGACACCAGCGGGCTGCGACTGATGGATGTGCTGACCTTCGACAGCGCGGTGGTCCAGATGCACTACCGTCAGCAGGCCTGCGTGATGTGCTGAGCGCCCCCGGGGCGGGGTTTGTGCGAAATGCACGGGTTCATCGGACGGGCCGACGTGACGTGCACTAATTTACGTTTCTATGGCGGTGATCTACCCGGACGGTGCGGCACCGGCCCCACCTGCCACCGAGTTCTTCGGCCGAATGCGGGAACTCGCACGCCTGGACGACCTGCTGCGTTCCGGCTCGGCACGACTGATCACCCTGGTGGGGCCCGGCGGTATCGGCAAAACCAGACTGGCCGCCGAAGCCATGCGCCGGATCCACGGCGCCGAACCGGACCGGCCAGTGTATTGGGCGCGCCTGGCCGAACTCGAACGGGACTGCGCCGAGAACGTGCTGCGCGCGGTGGTCCGGACCGATAGCGGCGATCCGGACGCGCTGGATGTCGCGGTGGGTCCGCCCGCGGGCGCGATCGCCGAGCCCGCGATTCTGGTGCTGGACAATTGCGAACACGTCCTCGCGGCGGCCGCTCGCGCGGTGATCGACCTGCTCGCCGTCACCCCAGGCCTCACCCTGCTGGCCACCAGTCGCGAGCCCATCGGCTGGGCCGACGAGTACATCCTCACCGTGCCACCGCTATCGGCCTGCGAATCGCTGCAACTGTTCCGGCAGCGCGCCGAGCTCACCGGAAGCCCCGTTCCCGATGATCCGGCCCAGCTCGCGCTGGCACGCCGGATCTGCCGCCGCGTCGAGCACAATCCGCTGTTCCTCCGGCTCGCCGCCGCCCGGCTGCGTCATCAGCCACCGGCCATGGTGCTGGCCGAGCTCAGCGGTGATGCCGCTGATCAGCGTATGCGCTGGTCGCAGAGCACGCGGGCGGGTACCGAACGGCGACACCGCGGGGTATACGACGTGATCGCCTGGTCGTTCGACCTGTGTGCGGCCGAGGAGCAGGTGCTGTTACGGCGCATGTCGGTTTTCGCGGCGGGTTATGAAACCGACGGGGTCGTGCCGCAGCGCAACGGGGTCGAACTGCCCGCTGTCGTAGCGGTCTGCGCGGATGGGGTACTGCCCGCCGAGCGGGTGGCTCCGCTGCTGGAACGGCTGGCCGAACGCTCCCTGGTCTCGACCTTCCGCACCGAGACGAGTGTGCGCTGGTACCTGGTGGAGAGCGTGCGCTTGTTCGCCGGCGAGCGCTTGCGCCGCGAACCGGCCGAAGCGGCCCGGATGGCCGCCCGGCATCGCCGTTACCACCGCGATCGCGTGGTCGAGGCGCGGTCGCTCTGGTACGGACCGGGGGACCGGTCGTGGCTCGACTGGGCCCGGACCTCCTGGGACGACATCCTGATCGGTATCGAAACCGGTCTCACCGATCCCGCCGAGGCACTGGTCGGCCTGGAGACGGCATCGGTGCTGCTGTCGGTATGGGTGCCGTTCGTCAAGGGCGGTAGCCGGGCGCTCACCAGGCTCACCGCCCAAGCGCTCGACGTCACCCGCGGCGAAGGGGTCACCGAACACCACATCAGGGCCACCGCGCTGCTCGGCTGGTACTACCTGTGGCAGGGCGAGGCCGATCGCGCCGCGGCGCTGCTGGACACGTGTGTCGCCAGTCCGGCCGCCGCCGGTGCAGGCGATTCCGCCTGGCGGGATACACCGGTAATGGACAGCGGTCTGCCGGCTTCGGTCGAATGGATCCGGGGTCTGGAACTCATGCTGTTCCGGCTGGACCCGCATGCGGTGACGGTGCTGGAACGGGCCGGTCACAAGTTCACCGCGCAGGGCGACCGGGTGGGGGTGGAGCGCGGTCAGATCTTCGCGGCGCTCGCGGCCGCCATGCTGAGCGATCCGGAGCGGGCCGACCGGATCACCCATCGGCACCTGGAACGCTCGATGGCCTCGGGATCGTCGCTGGCCACGAGGTGGGCGGGTGTGGCGCGGACGCTGGCGCTCGCGCGCTCGGCCGAACCCGCGGTCGCCCTGGAGCCTGCCCATACCGCGGTGTCCGGGATGGCCGCGGGCCGCAACACCTGGATGACCTCGTGGTCGGTGGCGGTGTGCATGCTCGTGCTGACCCAGGTGCTCGCGGGGGATCCCGCCGCGCTGGGTGCCGCGGCGGCCATCCGCATCCGTGCCACCGAACTGGCCTGGCTGGTCGGGGTTTTCCGGGCCTGCCACCGCTCGATGGGGGTCTGTATCGAGCGGGTGCCGATGGTGGTGCTCGGCGTGCGCCGGGCGACCGAGGTCGCCACGGCGGTCATCGGACCGGCGGATTTCGCCGTTGCCGAGCAACGGGGCGGGCAGTTCCGCCCCGGCAGCGACGCGGTACAGGAGTACCTGCGTCGCCGTTGGCCGGTGCGTCCGGTCGCGGGGGACACACCGGTCGATCGTGGGGAATGGGCCGATTCGCGCTGGGTGAGCTTATCGCCGGCCGAACGTGAGGTCGCGGTGCTGGCGGCCGCGGGCTGGCCGAACAGTGCCATCGCCGAGCGGCGTGGTAGTTCGGTGCGTACGGTGGACGCACAGGTCGCCAGCGTCAGGCAGAAACTCGTGATCGGTTCCCGGCGCCAGATACCGGATCATATTCCGGCCCACCTCGCCGATGAGGTGGATGCCGAACGGGTTACCGCCGCCGGTCGTTCCCGGAGCCGGCGGCGTACGCCGCGCCTGCGCGGCCGGGAGTGAGCGCGCGGCACCGGGATCAGCGGCAGGCGTAGTAGTACGGCTTGTAGGCGCAGATATCGAGGTAGCCGCCCTGGTCGTTGTCGTAGGTGAAGCTGCGCTGGGCCGGGATCGCGTGCACCGGCTCGCTGCGGTTGCTGGGATCGCTGGGGAGGTCGTGGGTGTCGCCGTAGCTGCCCCGGCCCGGGTGGGAATCGTCGCGGCTGCTGTGGCCGGGGACGTCGGCGAGGGCGAGTTGGGGGGCGATGGTGGCGGGAATCGCGGCGAGCGCTCCGGCCAGCACGGTGGCGGCGGCGATTCTCTTCGCGAATCCGAAGGTGCGGGCGATGGTCATGACGTGCTCCGTTCTGTTCCGGCGGATAGAACTTCTACGGTGAGTCGATGTGTGTGGGACCGTAGTTCTATGTGCCGCTGTTTAACGGTACGGTACACGAGTGTTCGAATAAGCGTCTATGCATTTCCCAGAGATGGGAACTGGTGGACTGCTTTTCGGGGGCGCGGGCTGCCGCCGCGCCCGGCCTGCTCGGACCCCGGGGGCGGTACCGCGCACGGCGCCGCAGGTATGCGCGACACCGGCGCGCCGATCACGATCGGGCCCGCGGCCCCGATATCCAGGTCGTTTCCCGAGGCGTCGGCGACAGTCGCCGACCCGGCCCGCGATCGCGGCCGGTGTGGGTTCTTCCCGCGGGGGTGCTCGAGCCCGTGGCGGATCGTAGATGCTCCGGTCTACAACTGTTGACACGGGACTGGACCGGACAGCCGGCAGGATGAATAGATATCAGCTGGTCATGGAATATTTTCGGAGGGCAGGTCGGTTCGCCCCCGCCGCCGCTACGCCGCTCCGCCGCTGTATCGCCCGGCCGCGTTCCGGACCTACACGGCGCCGGAGTTCCGTCGAGGTCGGCTCTGGTGCGCCGGGACGAGCGCGCCGGCCGGATAGACCACCGCCACCGGCCGGCGGTGGTCCGACGGTGACCCGGCGCTCTGTCAGGCGGCCGGCCGGCCGGGCCAGCGCCATTCCGCCACCTCGGGAATGTCCTCGCCGTGCTCACGGGTCCAGGCGCGGGCCCGCAACCGTGCGTCCACCATCTGCTGGCGCAGCCCCGCCGCCTGCTGCCGCAACGCGGGCACCCGGTCGATCACATCCATCACCAGGTGGAATCGGTCGAGGTCGTTGAGCATGACCATATCGAACGGGGTCGTGGTGGTGCCGCGTTCCTTGTACCCCCGCACGTGCAGGCCCGAGTGATTGGTGCGGCGATAGGTGAGCCGGTGGATCAGCCACGGATAACCGTGGAAGGCGAAGATCACCGGGGAGTCCCGGGTGAACAGCGTGTCGAATTCGCTGTCCGGTAGCCCGTGCGGATGTTCGTCGGCCGGTAGCAGCCGCATCAGATCGACCACATTCACCACCCGCACCCGCAGCCAGGGCAGTTCCTCGCGCAGGATCGCCGCGGCGGCCAGAGTTTCCAGGGTCGGTACGTCACCGGCGCAGGCGAGGACCACATCGGGGGTGGTGGCCGGTTCGTCGCGATGGCCCGCCCATTCCCAGATACCGATACCCCGGGCACAGTGCAGTGCGGCCTCGGTGGGCCCGAGCCAATCCGGTTGCGGTTGTTTACCGGCCACCACCACGTTCACGTGGTGCCGGGAACGTAGGCAGTGGTCGTACACCGAGAGCAGGGTATTGGCGTCCGGCGGCAGATACACCCGCACGATCTCGGGTTTCTTGTTCAGCACCACGTCGAGGAAACCGGGGTCCTGATGAGTGAAACCGTTGTGGTCCTGCCGCCACACATGCGACGACAGCAGGTAGTTCAGACTCGGCAGTGGTTGCCGCCACGGCACCGCCGCGCTCGCGTCCAGCCATTTCGCGTGCTGGTTGAACATGGCATCCACGATGTGGACGAACGCCTCGTAGCAGGTGAATACTCCGTGCCGGCCGGTGAGCAGGTATCCCTCCAGCAGGCCCTGGCACATATGCTCGGACAACACTTCGATCACCCGCCCGGAGCGATCCAATTTCTCGTCGTGGACGCCGATCTCGGCCTGCCAGTTGCGGCCGGTGACCGAGAGAATGTCCTGTAGCCGGTTACTGGCCAGCTCATCCGGGGCGAAGGTCAGGAAGTTGTCGGGATTGGCCACGGTGACCTCCCGCAACCAACCGCCGAGCACCCGGGTCGCCTCGTGTACGGTGCGGCCCGGTTCGGCAACGTCGACCGCATGGTCGCGCCAGTCGGGCAACCGCAGATCCCGCACCAGCGCGCCCCCGTTGGCCACCGGATTCGCACTCATCCGCCGGCCACCGGCCGGTACCAGCCGGCGCA
Organism: Nocardia grenadensis NBRC 108939; assembly: GCF_001613445.1. GTDB lineage: Bacteria > Actinomycetota > Actinomycetes > Mycobacteriales > Mycobacteriaceae > Nocardia > Nocardia grenadensis. Next base: position 34,274 of record NZ_BDCJ01000014.1, on the reverse strand, counting down.
GTTCCGAGACCGGGGCACCGGTCTCGTCGAACAGTTCCTCCGGCCGGTAGGAACGTAACCATTCCTCGAGCACTGCCCGATGCGAAGCATCCTCGCGGGCGCCCGGCAGCGGGACCTGATGCGCGCGGAACGTGCCCTCCACCGGATCGCCGTCCACGATCGGTGGTCCGGTCCAGCCCTTCGGGGTGCGCAGCACGATCATCGGCCAGCGCGGTCGAGTGGTGTCGCTGCCGTCGCGGGCCGCGCGCTGGATCTGCGCGATCCGCTCCAGGCAGGTGTCCACGGCGGCGGCCATGTCCTGATGTACCCGGGCCGGCTCGGCGCCCGCGACGATCAGCGGCTCGTAACCGTAACCCCGCAGCAGCGAGACCAACTCGTCCTCGGGAATGCGGGCCAGCAGAGTCGGATTCGCGATCTTGTACTCGTTGAGGGCGAGAATCGGCAGGACCGCGCCGTCGCGCGCCGGGTTCAGAAACTTGTTGCAGTGCCAACTGCCCGCGAGCGGACCGGTCTCGGCTTCGCCGTCACCCACTACGCAGAACACCGTGAGATCCGGATTGTCCAGCGCGGCACCGAAAGCGTGCAACAACGAATAACCCAGTTCGCCGCCTTCGTGGAAGGAGCCCGGTGTCTCCGGCGCGCAATGGCTGGGAACGCCACCGGGAAAAGAGAACTGGGCGAACAGCGCGCGCATGCCCTCGCCGTCGCGAGGCACATGGCTGTACAACTCGGAATAGGTGCCCTCGAGCCAGGCGCAGGCGTTCGGACCCGGCCCACCGTGTCCCGGCCCGGCGACGAACACGGCGTTCAGATCACGTGCCAGAATGGCGCGATTGGCGTGGACCCAGACCAGGTTCAGGCCCGGCACGGTGCCGAAATGGCCGAGTAGCCGGGGTTTGATGTGCTCCGGGACCAACGGTTCGCGCACCAGCGGATTCGCCATCAGATAGATCTGCCCCACCGACAGGTAGTTGGCCGCCCGCCACCACGCGTCGAAGCATTCCAGCTCCTCGGCGTCCATCGGGCCCGGGGCCGCCGACAGCACATAGGGCCGGGGCGCGACGGATTCGCCACCGTGACCGCCCACATTGTCGGCACTGGTGTCCCCGCCTGCACTCGCCAACTGCGTCATACGCCTAACCTCCTGGAGGTCGTGGTCGCGCCGGGCTACCGCACCCCGAGTGCGGACTGCCACCACGATAGCTGGAGGTGTGCCACACTGCCCTCGGTTCGCCGATGGCGGCCGGCGGAAATCTTCGCTCTCGTCCACGCCTTACCCACCCCGCGGGATGGAAACCGGTGTCTGCCCCGGGAACTCGGTTGCTCGTGGAGCCCGCGGCGTTCCGGGCGACAGGCCCGTCCCGACGCGACCGGTAGCGAAGCGACCGCTGTGTCGGTGTGATGGGTACCGAACCCGGGCTCCGCGCATCGATGACCACCACCCGCACTCGGGTCCGCCTCGTGCCGGCGATCGGGGGCCCGCGCCGGCGATCGAGGGGAAGGGCCGCGATATCGCCGGGCCGTCGGTTCGAGGCCGCCGGTAGGGTGCGGCACATGCAGACAATCGGCAGGATCCTCGCTGTCACCGCCGTCGCCGCGGCCGCCCTCGGCCTCGGTGGATGCGGCTCCGACGACTCCGGCGGCACCGCGGCCACCTCCACGGCGGCCGATTCGTCCGCCGCCCCGGGGCAGACCGCCCCCGCCGCGTCGAAGGGCCGCGAATGCACGGCCGACGATATCGACGTGCAGGGTGGGTTCGGCGAGGTCCCGCAGATCACCCTCCCCGATGACTGCGACCCGCCGAAACAGCTCGTGACCAAGGACCTCGTCCCCGGCTCGGGTCCCGGCGCCGCCCCCGGCGGGCAACTGACCATGAACTACGCCCTGGTCACCTGGTCGGACAAGCAGAAGCTGGACTCCTCCTTCGACCGCGGCGAACCCTTCGAGCTCACCCTCGGCGACGGTATGGTCATCCCCGGCTGGGAGCAGGGACTCGAAGGCGTCCAGCAGGGTGCCCGCCGGTTGCTGATCATTCCGCCCGACCTGGGCTACGGCGCGGGCGGTAACGGAGTGAAGCCGAACGAGACGCTGGTCTTCGTCACCGACGCCGTATCCGTCCCCCAGGCGTGAGGCGCCGGGGTACGGCATTCGAGGGCTCCCTGGATGTCGCATCATCGCTGGGAGCCCCGCCCCGGCTTCGGTGCGTGTGCGGTTGGTCGTCCAGGGGGTTGGTGACCATTGAGCACTTGCACAGTTCGTGAGCCTTCCCGGGCCGACCCGGGCGCACGACAGCATGCACCTTCTGTCTCCGCCGGAGGGTCGACCTCGGTGGTCGGGGCCCGCCCCCGGTTCTGGGCCGACGGAGCGAAGGAGCGTAGCGACCGAGCGTGTGCGGTTGGCCGTCCAGAGGGTGTCGACCTTTGAGCACTTACAGTGAAGTGAACCTACCCACGCTGGTCGAGGCGCACGACAGCCTGGCACCTTCTGTCTGTTCCGGGTGGTCTACCTCCGTGGTCGGGGCCCGCCCCCCGGTTCTGGAGCGACAGAGCGAAGGAGCGTAGCGACTGAGTGGCGGAGTGAAGAACCGGGGTCACAGGGCCCCGACCCGCGGCGCCGGAGGCGCCGCCATAAACACAGCACCGGGCTGCAGCGCGTGTGACCCGGTCAACTACCCTGGTCGGGATGCGTATCCCGGGCGCGTGAAACCGCAGGTGCTCGCCGCTTCGGTCGGTACGCCGAGGGTGCGTACCCGCGCGCCGTCGCCAGACCACGCGCCATCACCCGGCCACCAGCACGGATATCGTGCGGGCCGGCGAACACGAACCGACGAGAACAAGGAGCATGTCCGTGAAGAGCACCGTCGAGCAGCTGAGCCCGACCCGGGTCCGGATCAATGTCGAGGTGCCCTTCGAGGAGCTGAAGCCGGACTTCGATCGCGCCTACAAGGCCCTGGCCAAGCAGGTGCGCATTCCCGGCTTCCGTCCGGGTAAGGCGCCGGCCAAGCTGCTCGAGGCGCGTCTGGGCCGGGGTGCGGTGCTGGAGCAGGTCGTCAACGACGCCCTGCCCGGCCGCTACAGCGAGGCCGTCACCACCTCCGAGGTCAAAGTCATCGGGCAGCCGGAGATCGAGATCACCAAGATCGAAGACGGCCAGGAACTGGCCTTCACCGCCGAGGTGGATGTCCGGCCGGAGATCACCCTGCCCGAGGACTACAGCACCATCGCGGTCACGGTGGATGCCATCGAGATCACCGATGCCGATATCGACGAGCAGCTGCAGTCGCTGCGCCAGCGTTTCGGCACTCTCACCGGTGTCGAACGCCCGGTGCAGGACGGCGATTTCGTCTCCATCGATCTGTCCGCCACCGTCGATGGCGAAGAGGTGCCGGAGGCCGCGACCACCGGGCTGTCGCACGAGGTCGGGTCGGGCCAGCTCATCGAGGGCCTGGACGAGACCCTGACCGGGATGTCGGCCGGTGAGTCCAAGGAGTTCACCTCGACCCTGGTCGCCGGCGAGCACGCCGGGCAGGAAGCCACCATCACGGTGACTCTCGGTTCGGTCAAGGAACGTGAGCTGCCCGAGGCGGATGACGAATTCGCCCAGCTGGCCAGCGAATTCGACACCATCGACGAGCTGAAGGACGATCTGCGGTCCCGCGTCGAGCGGGTCAAGAAGGTGCAGCAGGCCGGCGATATCCGCGACAAGGTGCTCGAGCAGCTGCTCGAGAGCGTAGAGGTGCCGCTCCCCGAGGCCGTGGTGAAGGCCGAGGTCGACGCCGTCGAGCACGACGCGATCCACGGCTTCGACCACGACGAGGCCAAGTTCGCCGAGGCGCTCGAGGCCCAGGGCTCGAGTCGCGAGGAGTTCGACGCCGACACCTTGGAGGCCGCCGAGAAATCGGTGAAGACCCAGCTGCTGCTGGACGCGGTCGCCGAGTCCGAGGGCACCCAGGTCGGCCAGGAAGAGCTCACCGAGCGGATCCTGTTCCAGGCCCAGCGTTACGGCATGGCGCCCGAGCAGTTCATCCAGCAGGTGCAGCAGGCCGGCCAGCTGGGCGCCGTCTTCGCCGACGTCCGCCGCGGCAAGGCCCTGGCCGAGCTCGTCGGCAAGGTGACGGTCACCGATTCCGAGGGCAACAAGGTCGACACCGACGAAATGTTCGGTACCGCCAAGGAATCCGACGAGGAGACCACCGAAGAGGCCACCTCCGACGCGGAGTGACCCACGCGGGAATTGCGGGTAGGAAGCCCTGAGACTTAGGCGGTGTTGGGAATCCGGAGGCAGAAGATCGACAACCGCTGTCCCCCGTGCGCGCACATCCGAGTCCTCGGGGCTTCTGCTTTCCCCGAGGACGGGGATGCCTCAGGTACGCGCTGTGCCGGGACTTCGAACGACGCGGGTGCACCCGGTGCCGAGTTGCGGCGCTCGGGGGCCGGGAAGAGCGAGTCGAGTCACGGGGAATCGAGGCCGGGCTTGCTCGGGAAGGCGAGAACAAGTGGGCTCGCTCGTGAAGGCGCTGTGTTTCTTGGCGCGCCTTCGGCGCGCGGGGTTGCGGCCCCCTTGGTCTCGCCGCTTCGGCCTCGGGACTCGAGCCTTCGGCTCATGCGATGTGCGGTGGGCCGTCCGCAGGGTGCGATCTTTGAGCACCTTCGGCCAAGGGGCGAGACGGGCCTCAACCCTTCGAGGTGTCTCGTAAAACGAGACTCATGCGGTCGCGTCGCATACCGAGCTCCCGATCTACGGCTGGTCAGGTCCGTCCACGGTGTTACGTGGTACTCGGCTCGATGTGTGGTGTCGCATGGCGAACCCTGGAGCGCGAGCTCTGCTTGCCCGCGTCCGCAGGTTCTGGAACGGTTTCCGTCTACGAACGGCCGCATCCTCCTGGTGCCGAGTTCAGCGAGGCCCACAAAGGGTTGCGGGCCGTCCCGCGCCTTGGCCGAAGGTGCTCAACGGCCGCACCCACGGACGGCCGACCGCACATTGCATGCGCCGAAGGCGCGAGTCTCGGGCCCTGAACAGCGAGACCGAGGGGGCCGCAACCCCGCGGCGCCGGAGGCGCCGCAATCTATATTGCGCTCTGAGCGAATCGGGGTGGTACCGGGAGTTCGGTGCCGCCCTGCTTCGTTAATGTTTGTGACAGCAACGAGCCGGCGAGAGAAGGCAGGTATCCGTGACAATCAATAAAGCCGAGGTCATGACAGCTCCGACCGCTGGGCTCAATCTCAGCGATTCGGTGTACGAGCGCCTGCTGCGTGAGCGCATCATCTTTCTCGGCACCCAGGTCGACGACGACATCGCGAACAAGATCTGTGCGCAGATCCTGCTGTTGTCCGCGGAGGACCCGACCAAAGATATTTCGCTCTACATCAACTCGCCGGGCGGGTCGGTGAACGCGGGCATGGCGATCTACGACACCATGCAGTACGCCGAATGCGATATCGCGACCACCGCGATGGGCCTGGCCGCGTCCATGGGCCAGTTCCTGCTGACCGCGGGTGCGCCGGGTAAGCGTTTCGCGCTGCCGCACACCCGGATCATGATGCATCAGCCGTCGGCCGGTATCGGTGGTTCGGCCGCGGATATCGCGATCATGGCCGAGCAGTTCGCATACACCAAGCGTGAGCTCAACGAGTTGCAGGCGATGCACACCGGTAAGCCGGTGGAGCAGATCAATGCCGACGCCGACCGCGATCGCTGGTTCACGCCCGAACAGGCGCTGGAGTACGGCTTCATCGATCGTGTGATCACCAATGCGCGCCAGGCGGGCGGCACGGGCAGCCACTAGGGCGCCGGCGGCGAATCCGGGCCGGGTGCCCGGCCGGTGTTCGCGAATCCGTCCGGCGGACAGCTCACTCACAGACTTGGAGACGAATATGGCCAATCCGAACGATCCTCGTGGCCTCGGCGGCATCGCCCCGGCGGGCCCGCAGTCGCGCTACATCCTGCCGTCGTTCATCGAGCATTCGAGTTTCGGCGTCAAGGAATCCAACCCGTACAACAAGCTGTTCGAGGAGCGCATCATCTTCCTCGGCGTGCAGGTCGACGATGCGTCGGCGAACGACATCATGGCGCAGCTGCTGGTGCTCGAATCGCTGGATCCCGATCGCGACATCACGATGTACATCAATTCGCCGGGTGGTTCGTTCACCTCGCTGATGGCCATCTACGACACCATGCAGTACGTGCGCGCCGATGTCGCGACCGTCTGCCTCGGTCAGGCGGCGTCGGCGGCGGCGGTGCTGCTGGCGGCGGGGACCCCGGGTAAGCGGGCCTGCCTGCCGAATGCCCGCGTGCTGATCCATCAGCCGTCGGTCGAGGGCGGTATCCAGGGGCAGGTGTCGGATCTGGAGATCCAGGCGGCCGAGATCGAGCGGATGCGCCGGTTGATGGAGACCACCCTGGCCCGGCACACGGGTAAGGACGCCGATGTAATCCGTAAGGACACCGACCGGGACAAGATCCTGACGGCCGAGGAGGCCAAGGAATACGGGATCATCGATACGGTGTTCGACTACCGCAAGCTCAGCGCCCAGAAGTGAGGCGCTTCCGGGTCCGGCGTGCCGTGTGAGCGGTCCGCCGGACCGGCCGGGCGGCGGGGCCCGGCCCAGGTGGATTCCCGCTGCGGCGTCGCGACACACCCCGGATGGTTCGTAATCCGGAAAATGTGTCGTGACGCGGTATCCGCGTGAATCCCCGCACAACCGCGACGAGAAACCTGCCCGAGTTGTCGACCTCCATCGCACACACCGGGTACGGTCAAACCCAGGGACCTTTGTTCCCGGTTGACAGCACCGCCCTTCGATCCGGGTGATCGAGCCGGATTCGCTACACCGCAGGCGGCGGTCGGCTGGAAGCTGGACGGATGGTTGCACGCGAACAAGGAAGTAGGGACCCACGAGATGGCGCGCATCGGCGACGGCGGCGATCTGCTCAAATGCTCGTTCTGCGGAAAGAGCCAGAAGCAGGTCAAGAAGCTCATTGCGGGACCAGGGGTGTACATCTGCGACGAGTGCATCGATCTGTGCAACGAGATCATCGAGGAGGAGCTGGCCGAGTCCAGCGAGGTCAAACTCGATGAGTTGCCCAAACCCGCGGAGATCCGGGATTTCCTGGAGAACTACGTGATCGGGCAGGATACGGCCAAGCGCACGCTGGCGGTCGCTGTGTACAACCACTACAAGCGTATTCAGGCCGGCGACAAGGGCCGTGACGCGCGCGGGGAAACCGTCGAGTTGGCGAAGTCCAATATTCTGATGCTCGGCCCCACCGGTTGCGGTAAGACCTATCTGGCACAGACCCTGGCGAAAATGCTGAATGTGCCGTTCGCGATCGCCGATGCCACCGCGCTCACCGAAGCCGGTTATGTCGGTGAGGACGTCGAGAACATTCTCCTCAAACTCATCCAGGCCGCCGATTACGACGTGAAGCGCGCCGAGACCGGGATCATCTATATCGACGAGGTCGACAAGATCGCGCGCAAGAGCGAGAACCCGTCGATCACGCGCGATGTCTCCGGTGAGGGCGTGCAGCAGGCGCTGCTGAAAATCCTGGAGGGAACTCAGGCGAGTGTGCCGCCGCAGGGTGGGCGCAAACATCCGCATCAGGAGTTCATACAGATCGACACCACCAATGTGCTGTTCATCGTGGCGGGGGCGTTCGCCGGGCTGGAGAAGATCATCTCCGACCGCACCGGGCACCGTGGGATCGGTTTCGGCGCCGAGGTGCGGTCCAAGGCGGAGATCGACACCACCGATCATTTCGCCGAGGTGATGCCGGAGGATCTGATCAAGTTCGGTCTGATCCCCGAGTTCATCGGCCGGTTGCCGGTGGTGGCGTCGGTGACGAACCTGGACAAGGATTCTCTGGTCAAGATCCTGTCCGAACCCAAGAACGCGCTGGTCAAGCAGTACATCCGGCTGTTCGAGATGGACGGCGTGGACCTGGAGTTCACCCGGGACGCGCTCGAGGCCGTGGCGGATCAGGCCATCCTGCGCGGGACCGGTGCCCGCGGGCTGCGCGCCATCATGGAGGAAGTACTGCAGCAGGTCATGTTCGATATCCCGAGCCGGGATGATGTGGCCAAGGTCGTCGTCGACGCGGATACGGTGAACGACAATGTGCTGCCCACCATCGTGCCGCGCAAGCGGGAGCGTCCGGAGCGCCGCGACAAGTCGGCCTGAGGCACGCGCACCCGCTGCGATACGCGACGGGGCCGGTGCGGAGCCGGCCCGCGGTACTCTCGGTGACCCCTCGGCATTCGTGCGATGGAGGAGCAGGTCATGGCGACGCAGCTGCTTGCGCGGGATATCCGGTCCGGGCGGTGTGGTGACGCCGCCGAGCCCACGCGGTGGAGCCGCGTGGGCTTGTCACTGTCGGCGGCAGCGACGGTACTGGTCTCGTTGTTGCTCGCGGCGCCGCCGGCCGGCGCAACGGTGCGCCAGGTCAGTGTGACCCCGGATCTGAACGCCGGTATCCGGACCAACTACGGCACCGGATGCAGCTACACCGTGCGGGCCTGGCTCACCGAGGCGGTGACCGAGGTGACCTTCCTCGACAACGGTGTCCCGTTCGCCACGGTCGGACCGGACGGCGGGGGGCTGGCCCTGGTGCACTGGGTGCCGGCCTACGAGGGGGATCACACCCTGCAGGCGGTCCAGCCGACCGGTGGGAGCGACCCGGCACCGTACGTCCGGGTCTTCGTCGGCCGGGGCGAGCACATCGGCTACGCCTGCTGGGTCAGCTGACCCGCGGCGCCGGGTTCACGCCCACGGCACGCGGCAGGAATCGGTGCCGAACCCCTGCGCGGTGATGCCGAGGGCGTGATTGTTGCGGGCTCGCGAGTTCTCCAGGGCGATCTGATAGGTCAGTTCGACGACCTCCGCCCGGCCGAAGCGTTTCTCCAGGTCCGCGACCTGCTCGTCGGTGACGGTCATCGGGGTGGCGGTCATGGCATCGGCGTAGGCGATGGCCGCGCGTTCGTCGTCGGTGTAGTGCGGAGACGTTTCGTAGTCCGCGATGTGCTGGAGCCGCTCGATATCGAGGCCGTCCAGGCGCTGCAGCATGGTTCCGAAATCGATGCACCAGGAGCAGCCGATCGTCCAGGCCGTGCGGTAGACCGCGATTTCACGGATATTGGCCGGTAGTTTCTTCGACGCCTTCTGGGCGAGCATCTCGTGTACGCCACCGGCCACCAGTAGTCCGGTGTGGTGGGCGCCTACGGCTAAAGGTTCGGGGACTTCGCCGAACTGACGTTTGGTGAACCAGTACAGCGCCCTGGTGAGTAACCCGGCGTTTTCGGGGGCCACGGTCGGAATGCGTGTCGTGCTCATCGGGTCTCCTCTGAGGTGGGTTCGTTTCCCTGCAACTCGGACGAGACAGCGGCCCGTGGCGTAACGCCGCGGAGCGCCTACTGTGACCGAGCGCACCCGTGCCCTGTGCTCAGGGTATGCCGGGTACGCGCGGGAGGCCAGGCCGGTGGTAGGCGGCTCGGTGCGGTGGGGTCGCCACCGCGCGGCTCATTCGGGTTCGACGGACATATCGTCGGCGCCCCAGTAGGCGCGCATCCGGATGATCCGCCCTTCGTCGTCGAAGTCCATGGTGTCGATGGGGCTGAGCGTCATGCGCTGCCCGCCCGCTCTGGTCACCAGAGTGAATACGAAGGCTGCGTGGTTTCCGGTGATCCGGACGGTGTCCGGCGCGAGGGCGGTCTCCCGCTCCAGGTTCGCGAGCACGTCGTAGAACTCGCGGATGGCCTGATGCCCCTGTTTGGGTTCGGTGCCGATCGGGTCCTCGATCACCGCGTCGGGAGCATAGAGATCGACGATATCCGAGGTCGGTCCCGAGCCGACCAGTTTCACGTACTGCTCGACCACGTCGCGGATCTGCCGTGCCATCACCACTCCTAGAAAATGAAACGTGTTCTAGGTTTGGCAGCGTAGCAGTGCCGAGTGCGTGCGGTCGCCGGATCGCGTGGCAAAAGGATATTCGCATATATGTCCGCCACTGCGATGTGACGGAAAAATGCCTGGTAGACGTGGTGACCGTGCAGGGCGGGCGGGTATCTCCGCTGACCCCTCGGTTCGCCGTTGAACCGCCGCCGTGCAGGTGTGCGTCTGCTGTGAATTTCGCCGCAGCGGGTTCAAGTGTTACGTGTTCCAGGTGTTTCTTCGGGGTGGATCCCATGGACCGGTCCTCCGGTTTCCGGGCCCCTACCGGGTGATCGAATCAGAAAACATTGCTATGACTGCAGGTCCGGACGGTGTGTCGATCGGTCGGTGTCGGTATTGTGATGTTGAATCGACCCGGTCAAACCAGATGTTCGAGCGATGAGTGAAAGCGGAGGAGATATGGCACTGCCAACGATGACCGCGGAACAACGCACGGAGGCTCTGGCCAAAGCGGCGGCGGTGCGCAAGGCGCGCTCCGAACTGATCGGTCAGGTGAAAGACGGCAAAGTCTCTGTCGCCGACCTGCTGCGCAAGGCCGATAGTGATGAACTGGTCAAGAAGACGAAGGTGGTCGCCGTGATCAAGGCGCTGCCCGGTGTCGGCCCGGTGAAGGCCGCCAAGCTGATGGACCAGGCGGATATCCCGGAAGATCGCCGGATCGGCGGCCTGGGTGCCCGTCAGCGGGCGGCGCTGCTGGAGGCGTTGGCCAACTGAGGAGGTGGAGCGTTCGATATCGGACGCTCCGAACTCCGGCCGTGGCCGAGCCGGTCGGTGACACGACCGGCGTGGCCCGGCGGGTGTCCTCGCCTGCCGCCATATCCGGTGCGCCGATTCTCGGGCGGTTCGCGGCCTCGGTCGGGGGAATATCGGAAAAATACGGATACCGTGGCGATATGGCCACCCGCGAAGAACTCGAATCGTTCCTCGACGAATATCAATCGACGCTGAGCGCCTACGACGCCGAGCGTACGGCCGCCCTGTGGGGGATTCCGGGCACCATTGTCAGTGACGATTTCGTCGGTGCGCTGCATTCTCGGGAAGAGATGGCCCAGGGGCTGGCGCAGGCTCATCCCATCTATCAGACGCTGGGGCTGGCGCGCGTCGCCCACACCGTGGTCGATTACGCGGAGTTGACCGGTTCACTCCTGCGGGCGCGGGTGCGCTGGCATTTCTACGACAGCGACGACGCATTGCTCACCGACAGTGATTACGAGTACCTGCTGCGGCGTGACGACGACGGGTTGCGCACGTATGTGGCGGTCGCCATCGACGAGGCCGAGAAATTGGCCCGGGTCGCGACGGACAGGGGAGTCCGGTTGCCGGGTATGTGAGTGGCGCGCTCCTGCCGGGTGCGAGGTGTGGCGCTACCGGTCGCCGGACGGGTCACGTTCGGCGAGCAGGGTTGCTATCCCGTCGAGAATGCGCTCCGTGCCGAATTCGAGGGCGGCGTCGCGTTGTGATTCCGCCGGTTCGGCGGGTGGGGGTTCCGAGACGGCCGCGATCAGGCACGGGAATCGGTCGCCCGCCAGTTCCAGGGCCGCGGCCATCGCGCCGGTGAATTCCTCCTCGGTGGCGCCGGGGCCCACGACCTGCTGGGCCAGGCTGCGTACGTGCCCGTTCAGTACGACGAGCGTGTCCAGTCGCTCCGGGCCGGTCAGCGCGATATCCGCCATCGCCTCCAGGGCGGCCTCGGTCCAGCCCAGTTCGTTGGGGCCCATCGGCCGCGCTCCGGCGAGTAGTTCCATCACCCAGGGGTGGCGGCGATACCGCTCGAAGGTCAGCAGTGCCCAGGACCGTAGACCGGTTCGCCACCGCGGAGTGCCCGAGGTGTCCAGGGCCGGCAGGCCGGTCAGGGCCTCCTCCACCATCAACGCGGTGAGTTCCGCTTTGCCCGGCAGATGGCGGTACAGCGACATTTTCGTGTAGCCGAGGCGATCGGCCAGTCGCTGCATGGAGAGGGCGGCCAGGCCTTCCGCGTCGGCCAGCTCGACCGCCGCGGTGACGATCGCGGCCCGGGTGAGTGTCGGCTTGGGACCGCGGGTCGGGCGCCGGTCGGTTCCCCAGAGCAGCTCGAGCGCGGTCGGCGTCGCCATCGGGTTCCTTCCGGACGTGGATTGACGTGGAACTGTGTCTACCATACGCTTAATAGCGTCCATTGGAAACAGTTTCTGGTGGGCGCAGATTATGGATGGAGTTCGTCATGCAGAACCGCACCGTTCTCGTCTCCGGGGCGAGCATCGCCGGCCCCGCGCTCGCCTACTGGCTCGACCGCTACGGGTTCGACGTGACCGTGGTCGAACGGGCCCCGGCCCTGCGCCCGGGTGGGCAGGCCGTCGACTTCAAGGGGTCGGTGCAGCGCACGGTGCTCGAGCGGATGGGCATCCACGACGAGATCCGCCGGCACAGTACCGGCGCCACCGATATGGTCTTCGTCGACGCCGACGGCCGGGAGCGGGCACGGATGTCCGGTGACTTCAGCGGTGGCGACGTCGAGATACTGCGGGGTGACCTGGCCCGGATCCTCTATGCCGCGACCGCCCAGCGCTGCGCTTACGTATTCGGTGACTCGATCAGCGCGCTGCGCGAGACCGGCAGCGGTGTCGAGGTCGAGTTCGAGCGCGGTCCGGCGCGTCACTTCGACCTGGTGTTCGGCGCGGATGGTATTCATTCGCGGGTCCGCCGGCTGGCGTTCGGGCCGGAGGAGAGATTCGTCGGGCACCGCGGTTACTACTACGCCATCGCCGGGGAACCACTCGCCGCCGAACCCGGCGAAGGACCGCGGCGCCGGGTGTCCCACGCGTACAGCGCCCCGGGCCTGCTCGCGGTCCGCGGTGGGCCGAAAGCGCAGCAGATGTATATGTTCGCCTCCGCCGCAAAGGTATTCGCCGATGACGCGGAGAAAAGGCGCATCCTCGTCGAACACTTCGCCGGGATGAACGCACCGGTCGCCGACATGCTCGCCGAACTGCCCGGCCATGACGATTTCTATCTCGACGCGCTGGCCCGGGTACGGATGCCCAGCTATGTATCGGGCCGGGTGGCCCTGGTCGGCGACAGCGCCTACGGCAACACCCTGGCCGGCTTCGGAACCGGTCTGGCAGTGGTGGGAGCCTATGTGCTGGCCGGTGAGCTGGCCGCCGCCGCGGGTGAACACACCGTGGCCTTCGCCCGGTACGACCGGATCATGCGCCGATACGCGAAACTCGGCGGCAGCAGTAGCCCGGGTCCGTTCCTGGCGCCGAAAACGGCCGCGGGCCTGCGGTTCCGGAACTGGTTCCTGGGGTCACGCTGGTTCGGCCTGATGGACAAGTTCGCCGGCGACGCCAAGGACGATATCGAGCTTGCCGACTACGCCGGTGTGGGCGCGCGGTAGCGAGAACGGCCGGCGGTCCGCGCGCTCGACAGCGAGGGCCGTGAACGTCTTCCGATGCCGGGACGACTAGCTTGCGCTGAAGTCGGTCCCTACCGGCCGGGACGGTGCCGAGGCCCCCGGCCCGGGTCATCCGGTGGCGCCGACACCGCGGATCCGCTCCGGATGGGTGTAGATGTTCATGGTGTCGCCGCGTACGAATCCCGCCAGGCTGAGACCGGACTCGTCGGCCAAATCGACCGCGAGCGAACTGGGCGCCGAGACGGCGGCGAGGACCGGGATACCGGCCAGGACAGCTTTCTGAGCCAGTTCGAACGACGCGCGCCCACTCACCACGAGCACGAGGTCCGATGCCGGGATACGGTTTTCGCGCAGCGCCCAGCCGATCACCTTGTCCACGGCATTGTGGCGGCCGATGTCCTCGCGCACGGCCAGGGCCGTACCGTCGGCGGTGAACAGGCCCGCCCCGTGCAGCCCACCGGTGGCATCGAAAACCGACTGGTGGGCGCGCAGCCGATCCGGCAGGGCCGCCAGCACTCCGGCGTCCAGCAGCGGTCGCGGCGCCGGTAGCGGATACCGGCTGCGCATCCGGACCTCGTCGAGCGCGGTGCGCCCGCAGAGCCCGCAGGCGCCGGTGGTGAGGAACGGCCGGTCCGGGAGCACGATCGGGGTGTGCGGGACCACATCCAGCACGTTGTAGGTGTTGCGTCCCTCGTCGTCGGTACCGGCGCAGTAGCGGGCGCTGTGGATATCGGCGGCCGTGGCGATCAGGGCCTCACCGAACAGGAAGCCGTGCACCAGGTCGATATCGTGGCCGGGCGTACGCATGGTGACCGTGATCGATTCGCCGCGCACCCGGATCTCCAGGGGTTCTTCCACGGCCAACGTGTCGGGACGGACGATCTCCCCGGACGGGGTGATACGCCGCATGCGGCGGCGGGCGGTGACTCTGCTCATCGCCGGTGGGTATGGGGTTCGAGCCGGACGGTGACGGCCTTCGACACCGGTGTGTTGGAGCGGGCGGCCACATGATCGAGCGGTACCAGCGGGTTCGTCTCGGGATAGTAGGCGGCGGCATTGCCGCGTGGGGTGGAGTAGGCGACCAGCCGGAAACCCTCGACCCGCCGATCGACGCCGTCGCTCCACTCCGAGACCAGATCGACGAGATCGCCGTCGCGCAAACCCAGGTCGGCGATATCCGCGGCGTTCACCAGCACCACCCGGCGCCCGTGATGGACCCCGCGATAGCGGTCGTCGAGACCGTAGATGGTGGTGTTGTACTGGTCGTGGCTGCGCAGGGTCTGCAGGATCAGCCGCCCCGGCGGAACCGGCACCCAGCGCAGTTCGTTCACCGCGAAATTGGCCTTCCCGGTGGCGGTCCGGAATTCGCGGGAATCGCGCGGGGGATGCGGCAGGACGAAACCGTTGCGCTGCCGGACTCGGGTGTTGTAATCGGCGCACCCGGGCACCACCCGGGCAATGGCGTCGCGGATGAGGTCGTAGTCACCGCGGAACCGGTCCCAGGGCACCGGGTGGTCCGGACCGAGCAGTTCTCGGGCGAGTTCGCAGACGATGGCGACCTCGCTACGCAGTTCCGGCCCGACCGGTTTCAGTCTGCCGGTGGACAGATGCACCATCGACATCGAATCCTCCACCGAGACCTGCTGCCGCACCCCGTGCTGGGTATCCAGGTCGGTGCGGCCCAGGGTCGGCAGGATCACCGCGGTCTTCCCGTGCACGATATGGCTGCGGTTCAGTTTGGTGGATACCTGTACGGTCAGCGCGCAGCGGCGCAGCGCCGCTTCGGTGACCGCGGTATCGGGGGTGGCGGAGACGAAGTTGCCGCCCATACCGAAGAAGACGCGGGCATGACCGTCGCGAAGGGCCCGGATGGCGGCGACGGTGTCGTAACCGTGCGCCCGCGGGCTGGTGATGCCGAATTCCCGGTCCAGGGCGGCCAGGAAGGATTCGGGAGCCTGCTCCCAGATACCCATGGTGCGGTCGCCCTGCACATTGGAATGCCCGCGCACCGGGCACAGACCGGCCCCCGGCCTACCGATCATGCCGCGGGCCAGTAGCAGATTGGTCGCCTCCTCGATCGTGGCCACCGCGTGCGTGTGCTGGGTGAGTCCCATCGCCCAGCACACGATCGTGCTCGTCGAACCGGCCAGGAGCGCGGCGGTGCGTTCGAGGTCGTCGCGGGAGAGCCCGGTCGCGGTGAGTACGGTATCCAGGTCGACAGCGCGGATATGCCGCTCGTAGTCGGCGAAACCCGCGGTGTGCGCGTCGACGAAGGCCCGGTCCAGCACGGTGCCGGGAGCCCGGTCCTCGGCCTCGAACAGCAGTTTCGCCAGACCCTGGAACAGCGCCATATCGCCGCCCAGGCGGATCTGCAGGAGATCGTCGGCGATATCCACGCCGGTGGTCAGACCCCGTACGGTCTGCGGGTCGCGGAAACCGATCAGGCCGGTCTCCGGCAGCGGGTTGATCGCGATGACGCGCGCGCCGGCCTTCTTCGCGTCGGCGAGGGCACTGAGCATCCGCGGATGGTTGGTGCCCGGATTCTGGCCGGCTACCAGGATCAGGTCGGCGGCCGCGAAATCGTCGATGGTCACCGAACCCTTGCCGATACCGATGGAACCGGTCAGCGCGGTGCCCGAGGACTCGTGACACATATTGCTGCAGTCCGGCAGATTGTTGGTCCCGAAACTGCGCACCAGCAGCTGGTACAGGAACGCCGTCTCGTTGGCGGTACGACCGGAGGTGTAGAACACGGCCTCGTCCGGTGAGTCCAGCCCGCGGAGCTGCTCGGCGATGAGCCGGTAGGCCTCCGCCCAGGAGATGGGGGAGTAGTGGGTATCACCGGGTCGCAGCACCATCGGATGGGTGAGCCGGCCCTGCCGCCCCAGCCAGTAGCCGGACCGTTGCGCGAGTTCGTCGATCGAATACCGGGCGAAGAATTCCGGGCCGACCGTTTCCAGCGTCGCCTCCTCGGCGACGGCCTTCGCACCGTTCTCACAGAACTCGGCGGGCCGCCGGTGACCACTCGGCTCCGGCCAGGCGCAGCCCGGACAGTCGAATCCGTGCACCTGATTGACCCGGGCCAGGGTCCGCGCGGTGCGTACGACACCCATATCGGATACCGCCCGCTGCAGCGCCACGGCCACCGCCCGGACGCCGGCCGCCTGCTCCTTCGGTGGCGTGACGGTCAGCTCGGACTCGTCGATATCGTCGGTGGGGGCTTCGCGGTGCATACCGACCATTGTGAGGTGTGCGATGTGCGGTTGGCCATCCAGAGGGAGCCGGCAGTTGAGCACTTACAGTGCTGTGGGCCTCCCCAGGTCGGCCCGGTGGGGTTTCCGGGTGGGTGGTCGGCGGTTCGCCAAGGGGCGGGTATCGCAGTGTCGCGGGTCACCCGCTCGGCCGGGGACCGGGGGGACGGGCGATCGGCCGGTGAGCGACCGCAGTGCTGCTGTCGGGGCCCCCGGATCGGGCGTGGTTGCGGGCGTGCGGTCGGCCGTACGCGGACCGGCGACCACGGAGGATCGACAGCGCTGGGAGCCCACCCGGGGTGCACGTACGGTCTGCGCGATTCCGCCGTACTTCGGATGTTCGGCTTGCGTGTCCGGGCCTGGAGGGGCGGCGGGCGTCGGGATCAGGTGGCGCCGCCGTGGTAGGTGAGGACCTGTTCGCTGATGCGGATCCGGCCGCCGGGTGGGAGTTCGGTCGGGGACTGGCTGATCCGGGTCCAGCGCGGTTCACCGGGAGTGGAGACGAAGGTTCCGGCGGCGGTGCCTGCGTCGCGGAGGAAGACCTTGCCCGAGTCGACCGAGAGATAGGCGTGGACCCGGGAGATGTGGCGATCGCGCTGCAGAACGAGCGGGGCGGCGGTTTTGCGGCGTACCGATTCGTCGACCGACGGGCCGCGGCCGATGACGTAGGCGCGGTCCAGCGGGTAGGCGGTACCGTCCTCGGCCACCAGGGTCGCCGGGGCCGGAGGGGATTGTTCGGGGCCGAGTGCGGCGCGGGTGCGCGGATGGGGCCGGGCCGGTTCCTTGCGCAGGCGGATCGGTTCGGGATCCACGCGCATGGACGCCGGCGCGGCCGACCACGCGCGGGTCCCGGGCAGTGGTTCCGCGGCGGGGGCTTCGGCGAGACCGGTGCGGGGACCGGAAGGCGATTCGGGTTCCGGCTCGCTCGCGGCGAGCCCGGCCGGTGCCGTCGCGACGGGTTCGTAGGAGCCCGCCGTTTTCTTCGCCGGGGTGGCGGCGCGGTTCTGGTTCTTGGTGCTGCGGCGTACCGCGGCCTTGATGACGAAACCCCCGCCGGGCACGATTCCGGCGCGTAGATCGGTGCGCGGATACGGCGTGATCCGGCCGTCGGCCCCGGGGCCCACGGTCAGTGTGCGCACCGGGTCGCGGACAATCTCGTCCACCCAGGTGAAGGCGCGGGCGCCGACGAGCCGCCGCGAGCCCTCGGCGCCGGAGATCATGGCCGATACCGGCCCGCGCAGCAGGACCAGGGTGCCGTCGGCGGTGGGCGCGACGAGCCCGAACGGGGGTGGCTCCGAACCGGTACCGAAGACGACCGCGGCGAGCCGCTGGGCGATGGCCGCCCCGGGATGCTCGGCGTCCGCCACGGCTTCGACCGCGCCGAGTATCCGCTCGGTGGACGCATTGGCGCCCACCAGATAGATCACGACGTCACCGAACCGCGCGACCAGGCCCTCGCCCGGTGCGATACCGATAGTGGACGTATCAACGCGCACCCGCGGCTCCTTCCTGGCGCACCATCGGATCCAGCATAGATGCGAACCCGTTACCCGGCTTATGAGATGGTGACGGCGGATCGCCGGGGTGAGCGGGAAGACCACCTCGCCGCACGGAACAGAGAGTAGGGATCGTTATGCCGCTCAGCGCCCCGGACGAACGCGTAACGGTGGTCGCGGTCGAGCCGTCGATCGCGCCCCCGGCGCTACCGGTGCTTCCCCCGCCTCGCTACATCGCGGGGCCGGGGCGAGCGGCCCCGGCTCGCCCCTGCTCCTTCGGCTCGCCGGATGTCCTGCGGGTGGGTGCGGCGTGATCCGCGCGGCGAGCGTCGCGGATATCCCGGCGCTGCAGGAGATCGAGGTGCGGGCGGGGCAGCCCTTCGCGGCGCTGGGAATGGACGCGATCGCCGGTGACGAACCGCTGCCGGCCGAGGTACTGGGTGAATTCGTCCTGGACGAACGCGCCTGGATCTGGGAGGCCGCGGACCGGGGCCCGGTGGGCTACCTCATCGCGAGCATCGTCGACGGGAACGCCCATATCGACCAGGTGTCGGTACTGCCCGAATACCGTGGGGCGGGAATCGGCCGGTGTCTGATCGACCGCGCGGTGCGCTGGGCCGCCGGCCATCGGTTACCCGCGATCACACTCACCACCTTCACCGAGGTGCCGTGGAACGGGCCGTATTACCGAAGGCTGGGTTTCCGCTATCTCGATCCGGCCGCGGAGACTCCGCAACTGCACGCTGTGCGGGCCGCCGAGATCGCGCACGGTCTCGACCGCTGGCCTCGGTCGTGTATGTGGGCCGCGGTCGAGACCTGGGAGTATGCCTGAGTTCACGCCGCGGCGGCCACGGCGGCCTCGGCGGCGGCCAGGGCGGCGGCCCGGTCGGCCGGGACCAGCCCGATCCGGGTGCGGCGGTCCAGGAGATCACCGGCGTCGAGGGCTCCCTCCTGTTCCAGCGACCACCGGAACTCCGCCGCGAGCACATCCGCACCCGGTGCGACCGGGACTGCCAGATCCGGGTCGGCAGCGGTCAGCGCGACGATGATCGGGGCGTCGGCGCCGTAGCGTTCGATCAGCAGCTGGGGTGCGGCCAACCGGTCCCGTGCCACCCCGGTGACCGCGCCGGCCAGCGGCAGCTCCTTCGTCCGGCACGGGCCGGCCCTCAGGCGCGCTCGGGCCACAGCGGCGTCGACGGCATCCTGCGCCATCTTGCGGTAGGTGGTGAGTTTGCCGCCGACCACCGTGACCAGTCCGCTCGGCGCGGTGAGAACCGCGTGCTCCCGGGAGATATCGGCCGTATTGTCACCGGCCGTACGCAGCAGTGGTCGCAGGCCGGCGTAACTGCCGCGGATATCGACATGGGTCAGCGGGATACGCAGCACCGTGTTGACCGTGTCGAGCAGGAAGTCGATCTCGGCGCCGGTGGGTCGCGGTTCGTCGGGTACGGGCCCGGGTGCGTCCTCATCGGTCAATCCCAGGTAGACCCGGCCGTGCGGGGCAGGCAGGGCGAAGATGAACCGGCCGACGGCGCCGGGCACCGGCACGGTCAGCGCCGCGGTGAGTCCGCCGAAGGCGGCGGCGTCGAACACCAGATGGGTGCCGCGGCTGGGTCGCAATTCGATACTCGGATCGACCTGGTCCGCCCACACACCGGCCGCGTTGACCACGGCCGCGGCCCGGACCTCCAAGCTTTCGCCGGTCAGCGTGTCGCGCAGGACGGCCCCGGTGCCGTCGACATGTTCGGCGGCGACCCGGGTCAGCACAGTCGCGCCGTGCGCGGCCGCGGTGCGGGCCAGCGCGACCACGAGTCGCGCGTCGTCCACCAGTTGCCCGTCCCAGGCCTGCAGGCCGCCGCGCAGTCCGTGCTGCCGCACTGTCGGGGCCAGTCGCAGTGCCTCGGCGCGGGTCACCCGCCGCGACCGCGGTAGCAGTGCCGCCGGCGTGCCCGCGCCCATTCGCAGCGCGTCGCCGGCCAGGAAACCCGCCCGGATCAGGCTCCGGGTGGACAACCCGATCCCGGGCAGCAGCGGGACCAGCTGGGGGAGCGGCCGGACCAGGTGGGGTGCGGTGCGGCCCAGCAGGATGCCCCGCTCCACCGCGCTCTCGTGCGCGATGCCGATCTTCCCGCTCGCCAGGTAGCGCAGTCCGCCGTGCACCAGTTTCGAACTCCACCGGCTGGTGCCGTGGGCGAGATCGTGGCGTTCCACCAGGACGGTGCGCAGTCCGCGGGCGGCGGCGTCGAGCGCGACGCCGGCGCCGGTGACGCCACCCCCGATCACCAGCAGGTCGATATCCGGGTGGTCGCCGAGGGTCGTGAGCTCACGGCGCCGGCGGCGCCCGTTCAACGCGGGCCCCGCGGTGGGGGAAGGGTTCTCGGCCATCTGTTCTCGGCACGGCGTCCGCCGGAGCGGCGGAACGGAAGGCGGGGGGAGATCACGTCTTCCGGATGCGCCGGGCGCTACTCCTTCCTGGCAGGTGGGATCACGGGGCGAGATAGGTATCGAGGGCGTGCCGGAGTTCGGTGTCGAGCGCGGATCCGTCGAGCAGATGGGCGACCGTGGCCGCCGACTGCACCGCGGACTGGGTGATCAGCAGGACCATGGCCGCCAACCGGCCGGAGTCACCGGCCCGGACCGACCCGTCCGCCTGGCCGTCCCGAATGCCGGTGCCGAACAGGTCCAGCAGTTGCCGCTGGTTGCGGCCCAGGCGGCCGAAGACGTAGGTGAGCATCAGGTCGGTATCGGTGCGGAAGATCTTGCCGAACAGTGGGTTCGACCGGACCTCCGCCGCGCCGGTCACCACGCCGGTGACCAGCCGGTCCCGGGCCGGGCCGGCGGTGGGCACGGCCGCGGCGATGATCTCGCGCAGTTCGCGTACGAGTAGTTCGGCGACCAGATCGCGGCTGTCCGACCACCGGCGGTAGACCGTCGGCCGACTCACGCCCGCCCGGCGGGCGACCTCGGTGAGCGTGGTGCGCCGGACACCGAACTCGGCGACGCATTCCCGGGCCGCGTCCAGGATCGCCTGCTCGACCGCCGCTGCGCCGGATGACACGGACTCGACCTCGCCTCCAATTCGGATTACTTCTTGACACTCCATGTCAAACTGTAACGCATGACAGGTGAGGAAGGCGAACGTCCGGTGAACTCGGCGTCGAGCGCGCGGCGACCGGATATGGTGTGGGACGCCTGGGGTGTCCCCGCCGGGCACACACCGCTGCCCGAGCAGATCCGCGGCCTGCTGACGCAGGTGTTCGGAGTCTCCGGGGAGCCGGCGACGCGTCGTGATGAGGGCGATGTGCCGCTCCGGCCGTCGGTCCTGTCACCGGACCGGCGGGCCGGTCTGGCAGACCTCGTCGGCGCGGACCATATCTCCACCGAACCGGTCACCCGGCTGCGGCACGCCGGCGGCAAGAGCACCCCCGACCTGCTGCGACGACGCGACCCGGCCCCGCAGGACGCACCGGACGCGGTGGTCTTCCCGGCCGGTCACGACGAAGTGGCGGCAATCCTCGCCTACTGCTCGGAGCAGGGCATCGCCGTGGTGCCCTTCGGGGGCGGCACGAGTGTGGTCGGCGGGCTCGACCCGGTCCGCGGATCCTTCGACACGGTGATCGCACTCGACCTGCGCCGGCTGGATACGCTGCTGGACTGCGACCCGGTCTCCGGGACGGCCACCTTCGGCGCCGGGGTCACCGGCCCGCGTGCCGAACAGTTGCTCGCCGAGCACGGGCTCTCGCTCGGACATTTCCCGCAGAGTTTCGAATTCGCCAGTATCGGCGGATTCGCCGCGACCCGGTCGTCGGGTCAGGCGTCCGCGGGATACGGCCGGTTCGACGATATGGTCCAGCGGGTCCGGGTGGCGACGCCCACGGGAAGTGTGCTGCTGGGCCGGGCGCCCGCCTCGGCCGCCGGACCCGATCTACGTGAGCTGTTCGTCGGTTCGGAGGGCGCTCTCGGCGTCCTTACCGAGGTCACGGTCGGAGTCCATACGGTTCCGGAGATCACTAACCATATGGCCTGGTCGTTCCCGGATTTCGCGACCGGAGCCGCCGCATTGCGCGCGGTCGTGCAGGCGGGCGCGGCGCCGACGGTGCTGCGGTTGTCCGACGAAGCCGAAACCGGGCTGAACCTGGCCCGGGCCGGAAATGTCGCCGGGGCATCGGTTTCCGGTTGTCTCGCGGTGACCACATTCGAGGGCACCGCCGCCCATACCGCGGCCCGTGGCGCCGAAGCCGCCGCGATCCTGCGCGCCGCGGGTGGTACCGAACTCGGGCCGGAACCGGCCCGGGAGTGGCAACACGGCCGTTTCGCGGCCCCTTACCTGCGTGATGCGCTCCTGGATATCGGGGTGCTGTGCGAAACCCTGGAGACCGCGACTACCTGGAGTGCGCTGGCCGAACTGAAGTCGAAGGTGACGAGTGCGCTCACCGATTCGCTGACCGCCCACGGTGCGCCGGCCCTGGTGATGTGCCATATCTCGCATACCTATCCGACGGGCGCGTCGCTGTATTTCACGGTTGTGGCCAAATCGCTCGACGATCCGATCGCGCAGTGGCGGGCCGCGAAGGCGGCTGCCGGGGACGCCATCATCGCGGCAGGCGCCACCATCACCCATCACCACGCGGTGGGCGCGGACCACCGTGCCTGGCTGCTCGAGGAGATCGGCGATCTGGGCGTGCGGGTGCTGCGCGCGGTGAAACGCGAAATCGACCCGGCCGGCATCCTCAACCCTGGCAAACTGCTGCCATGACACGGGCAGGGGAGCCGCCGGAGGTGCGTACGGTCGCCGTGGTGACCAACCCCGCCTCCGGACAGGGCCGGGCCCATCAGGCCGCCCGCACCGTCGTCGAGCGGCTGAAGGCGGACGGTGTGGCGGTCGTGGAGATCCACGCGCCCTCCGCCGCGCGGACCCGTGAACAGGTGCGCGATGTGGTGACCGGCGATGCGCCCGACGCCGTCGTGTGCGTCGGTGGCGACGGTCTGGTGAACACCATTCTGGATCCGCTGGCCCGTTCGGGTGTGCCACTGGCCCTGGTCCCGGCGGGCACGGGCAACGACCTGGCGCGCGAACTCGGTATCGCCGACGAGCCCGCCCGCGCCGCGGAGCTCGTCCGGTGCGGGCAGGTGCGCACCATCGACCTGGGCCGCCTGGAACCCGCCGGGCACGATCCGATGTGGTTCGCCACCGTCGCGTGCACCGGCTTCGACGCCCGGGTCACTCTGCGCGCCAACCGGATGCGCTACCCGCGCGGCCGATCCCGCTACACCTTCGCCGCGGTCGCGGAGATCGCGCACGGGATCGCGGTGCCGTACCGGATCGAACTGGGCGGCCCGGCCGCAGCACCGATCACCACCGAGGCGTTGCTGGTCGCGGTGGGTAACACCACCACCTACGGAGGCGGCATGCTCATCTGCCCCGACGCCCTGTGTGACGACGGTCTGCTCGATGTGACCGTGGTCGGCAAGGTCTCCCATCCGGAGATGCTGCGGATCCTGCCCGCGCTCTCGGCGGGTCGTCGGATCGAACATCCCGCGGTGAGCCAGTACCGGGCCGAATTCCTGAGCCTGGAGGCTCCCGGCGCCCCGGTCACGGCCGACGGCGAACCCGCGGGCCGGCTGCCGCTCACCGTGCGCGTCGAACCCCGGGCGCTCACCGTGCTGACCCCCTGACCGCGGTGGTCAGGCGGCGAACCGGACCCGCAGCCGGTCCACGCCGACCCGGTCGAGCACCACGACCGAGGCGGGTGCGGGCCGGGGTCCGGCTCCGGCTTCCAGCCGCCCGAGCATCCGTCTCCAGCGCCATACGTGCCAGTGGAACGACAGCCACCCGACCCGTCGGCCGCGCGCGTACTGCCCGGCCCGGGCGACCGTCGCCGGCACATCCAGTAGCACCATGTGCAGTTCGCGGCCGTGCCGGACGGCCCAGCGCGTCAGCAGCCGGCGCGTGAAACCGATGGTGCCGCAATCGTGGATCACCACCGGGCCGGTGTGATCGCGCAGTGCGACCCAGATGCGGCCGAAATGCACTACGTGCACCACCGGCCGCCACAGTGGGTAGGGCAGCCAGGCCAGTCGCCGCCGCCACGCATTGCGGGCGTGGATGGAATCGAGCACCACCGACCGATCGGAACCGGGTAATGCCTGCTCGGCGTCGGGGTCGGAGCCGAACAGCCGGCGCAGCGCGGTGCTCTTTCCCGCGCCGGGAATTCCGGCGAACAGCACGGCCGCGCTCGCCGGGTACCGCAACTCCCGCGTCGGCCGGCCCCGTAGGTCGTCGACGGCCCGGGGCCGGACGATCTCCGAATCCGGTTCGGGGAAGATGGATTCCGCGGGGTTCAACGGTAACGAGTCGAGCGGGGGGTTCACCCCGTCCAGAGTCCTCAGTCGAACCGGTTTCGGCAAGAATGTCGCCTTTGTCCGTTCAAGGTCACAGGTTTCGGCCGGGCGGGCCCACCGCGGCGAGCCGGGCGCCCGTCTGAGAATTCCGGTGCTCAAGCTGAGAATTGTTTATGGATTGGCAGCACAGTCCAGGATCGGCGGTAGTCTTACTGCTGTAGGCGGAGTCTTCGGTGTCCCTCATCCACCGAAGGCTCCGCCTCGGTTTGTCTCGTCACCTTTCCCGAGGTCCGGCGCACCCCCATCGTCCCTTTACTTGCGGTCGCGCTCTTCCATACGTCTCACGTAGCGGGACTCCCGAGTTCGTATTCGCGACACCGACCAGCCGGCAGATCGTTCGTCCCCGGTCGGCCCAACCCTCGTGCGCAGCGATCGAAGGTCCGCGACCGGCCATACGTGTGCCCGTCCCGGCAGGTCGGGGTAAGTCTCCGCGCACTCGCGCTCCTTCCGGATAGCAGGCATTCGTCGTCGATAGCCCGGCCCGGCTCCGGACCGGCGAAGCGAGCGAGCGCAGCGGCCGACCGTGCGTGGCCGGCCGTCCGTAGTGGGCCGTCATCGAAGATCGGCCGTACGGTCGGCCCGCCCGGGCCGACCGGGGTGGGCATCGGCGCCCACTCCGTGTCGGTCCCGAGCGATCGGGCTCCGACCCCGCGGCACCGGCGGCGACGCCCTAGACACTAGAATCGCGGCGTGACCAGCGCAGCCCCTGACAACACGCGTAATCGCGCCGATGCCCTCCCCAAGAGCTGGAATCCCGGCGAGGTAGAGGCCGACCTGTACGAGCGCTGGGTAGCCGCCGGTTACTTCCGGGCCGACCCGCACAGTTCCGCGCCCGCGTACTCGATCGTGCTGCCGCCGCCCAATGTGACGGGCACGCTGCACATGGGGCACGCGCTCGACCACACGCTCATGGACACTCTGGCACGCCGTAAGCGGATGCAGGGTTACGAGGTGCTGTGGCTGCCCGGGATGGATCACGCCGGGATCGCCACCCAGACGGTGGTGGAGAAGCAGCTTGCCGTGGACGGGAAGACCAAAGAGGATTTCGGCCGCGAACTGTTCGTGCAGAAGGTCTGGGACTGGAAGCGTGAATCCGGTGGCGCGATCCAGTGGCAGATGCGGGCGCTCGGCGACAGTGTGGACTGGTCGCGGGACCGGTTCACCATGGACGAGGGCCTGTCGCGCGCGGTCCAGACGATTTTCAAACGCCTCTACGACGCGGGTCTGATCTATCGCGCCGAGCGGCTGGTGAACTGGTCGCCGGAACTGCGTACCGCCATCTCCGATATCGAGGTCAAATACGAGGACGTCGAGGGCGAACTGGTGTCGCTGCGGTACGGCTCGCTCGACGATGCCGAACCACATGTCGTGGTCGCCACCACCCGGGTGGAGACCATGCTCGGCGATACCGCGGTCGCGGTGCACCCGGAGGATCCCCGGTACCGGGAGCTGATCGGCACCACCCTCGAGCATCCGATCACCGGACGGCGGATCCCGATCATCGCCGACGACTACGTGGATCCCGAATTCGGTTCCGGCGCGGTGAAGATCACCCCCGCCCACGATCCGAACGACTTCGAGATGGGACTGCGGCACAACTTGCCGATGCCCACGATCATGGACGAACGCGGCCGGATCGCCGATACGGGTACCGAATTCGATGGGATGGACCGGTTCGAGGCCCGGGTGAAGATCCGTGAGCGATTGGCCTCCGAGGGCCGGATCGTTGCCGAGAAGCGCCCCTACCTGCACAGTGTCGGCCATTCCGAGCGCAGCGGCGAAGCGATCGAACCGCGGCTGTCCATGCAGTGGTGGGTGAAGGTCGAATCGCTGGCCAAGGCGGCGGGTGACGCGGTCCGTAACGGCGATACCGTGATCCACCCGGCAAGCCAGGAACCGCGCTGGTTCGACTGGGTCGACGATATGCACGACTGGTGTATCTCGCGCCAGCTGTGGTGGGGCCATCGCATCCCCATCTGGTACGGGCCCGAGGGCGAAGTCCTGTGCGTCGGCCCCGACGAGCAGGCCCCCGAGGGGTGGGTGCAGGATCCCGACGTCCTGGACACCTGGTTCTCCTCCGGCCTGTGGCCGTTCTCCACTATGGGCTGGCCGGCCGCGACCCCGGAGCTGGCGAAGTTCTATCCGACCAGTGTGCTGGTCACCGGATACGACATCCTGTTCTTCTGGGTGGCCCGGATGATGATGTTCGGTACCTTCGTCGCCGACGACGCCGCACTGTCCACCGGTAAGGGCGGGGCCTACCAGGTGCCCTTCAAGGATGTGTTCCTGCACGGTCTGATCCGCGACCAGTTCGGCCGGAAGATGTCGAAGTCCCGGGGTAACGGGATCGATCCGCTGGACTGGATCGACAACTACGGCGCGGACGCGCTGCGTTTCACGCTGGCGCGCGGCGCCCAGCCCGGTGGCGATCTCTCGGTCGGCGAACCGCATGCCCTGGCCTCGCGCAGTTTCGTCACCAAGCTGTTCAACGCGACCAAGTTCGCGCTCATGAACGGCGCCCGCCCGGGGCCGCTGCCGGCGCGGGAGACGTTGACCGACGCCGACCGCTGGATCGTGGACCGGCTCGACGAGGTGCTCGCCGAGGTCGATGCCGCATTCGACGCCTACGAGTTCGGTAAGGCCTGCGAGGCGCTCTACCACTTCGCGTGGGACGAACTCTGCGACTGGTATCTGGAACTGTCCAAGGTCCAGTTCGCCGAGAGCGAGGAGCGGGCCGAATCCACCCGGGTGGTACTCGGGTCGGTGCTGGATACGGTGCTGCGGCTGCTGCACCCGGTGATCCCGTTCGTCACCGAATCGCTGTGGCAGGCGCTGACCGGCGCGGAGTCGGTGGTCGTGGCGGCCTGGCCGGAGCGCACCGGGACGCCCACCGATACCGGCGCCGCGCAGCGTATCGCCGATGTGCAGCGGCTGGTCACCGAGATCCGCCGGTTCCGTAGTGATCAAGGGCTCAACGACAAACAGAAGGTCGCGGCACGGGTGCTGGGTCTGGATGCGGCAGGGCTGGCGCATCTCCATCCCGAGGTGAGCACGCTGGGCCGGCTCACCGAGCCCGGCGCGGATTTCGCGGTGACCGCCGCGGTGGAGGTGCGGCTCAGCGGTACCACGGTCACCGTCGAGGTCGATACCTCGGGCACCGTGGACCTCGCGGCCGAGCGGCGTCGCCTGGAGAAGGATCTGGCGGTCGCGCAGAAGGAACTGGCGGGGACCGAGGCCAAACTCGGTAACGAGGCGTTCCTGGCCAAGGCCCCGGATGCGGTAGTGGACAAGATCCGGGCCCGCCGCGAGGTCGCCGCGGGCGAAGTGGAGCGGATCGGGGCCCGCCTGGCCGAGCTGAGCGGCAAATGAACGCCCCCGGCGACGATCCCGAGCCGGAGCCCCGCGACGGAGGCTCCCGGCTCGGCACCGGACCGTCTCCGGTGGATCTGGCGGAGATGGCCCTGGTCGAGGCGGAACTCGACCAGCGCTGGCCGGAAACCAAGATAGAACCCTCGCTCACCCGGATCGCCGCACTGATGGATGTGCTGGGTTCACCGCAGCGCGGGTTCCCGGCGATCCATGTCGCGGGCACCAACGGTAAGACGTCGGTGACCCGGATGATCGACTCCCTGCTCACCGCCCTGCACCGCCGGACCGGCCGGCTCACCAGCCCGCATCTGCAGCTGGCCACCGAGCGGATCAGTATCGACAACCGGCCGATCTCCCCGGCCCGCTATGTCGAGCTGTACCGCGAGATGCAGCCCTATATCGAGATGATCGACGCCCAGTCGGCGACCGCGGGTGGCCCGGCGATGAGCAAATTCGAGGTGCTCACCGCCATGGCCTACGCGGCGTTCGCCGAGGCGCCGGTGGACGTCGCGGTCGTGGAGACCGGTATGGGCGGCAGCTGGGACGCCACCAATGTGATCGACGCGCAGGTCGCGGTCATCACCCCCATCGGTCTCGACCACACCGAGTACCTGGGCCCGGATCTGACCTCCATCGCCGGGGAGAAGGCCGGGATCATCAAACGCGCCCCCGAGTCGCTGGTCCCCACCGATACGGTCGCGATCATCGCCGAACAGGACCCCGAGGCGCTGGAGGTACTGCTGCGCCGGGCCGTGGAAACCGACGCGGCGGTGGCGCGGGCCGGTTCGGAGTTCCAAGTGCTGAGCCGGCGGATCGCCGTGGGCGGGCAGCAGCTCGAACTACAGGGGCTCGGCGGGGTCTACGACGAGATCTTCCTGCCCCTGCACGGCGAGCACCAAGCCCACAACGCGGCGCTCGCGCTGGCCGCGGTGGAGGCGTTCTTCGGTGCGGGCGCGCAGCGGCAGCTGGACATCGAGGCGGTCCGCGCCGGTTTCGCTGAGGTCACCAGCCCCGGCCGCCTGGAACGGATGCGCAACGCGCCCACTCTGTTCATCGATGCCGCGCACAATCCGGCCGGTGCGACCGCGCTCGCCGCGACGCTGACCGCCGAGTTCGATTTCCGCAAACTCGTCGGAGTGGTCGCGGTGCTGGCCGACAAGGACGTCGCCGGTATCCTCACCGCGCTGGAACCGGTCTTCGACGAGATCGTGGTGACCACCAACGGGTCCCCCCGGGCATTGCCGGTCGATCAGCTCGCCGATCTGGCGGTCCAGCGGTTCGGTGACGAACGTGTGGTCACCGCGGATTCGCTGCCGGACGCGCTGGAAACCGCTGTCGCGCTGGCGGAGGAGGTCGGGGCCTCGGGTGAGATGGTCTCCGGCGCGGGGGTAGTGGTCACCGGCTCGGTGGTGACCGCCGGTGCCGCACGTGCCCTGTTCGGGAAGGCCCCGGCGTAATGCGGGGGACCGGCCATCGCCGACAACGAGGAACAGCATGAGTGAGCCCGAAGCGCCGAAGCCCGAGGCGACGACCCCGGCTCCGCCCGATCCCTGGAAGGGCCTGCGGGGAGTCATGGCGGGTGCCCTCGTACTCGAGGCGATCACGGTGCTGCTGGCGCTGCCGGTGGTCGCCGATATCGCCGGTGGTGTCACCTGGGTGTCGGGTACCTATCTGGTGGTACTGGCCCTGGTGATGATCGCGGGCGCGGGTCTACAGCGCCGTTCCTGGGCGGTCCCGTTCAATCTGGGGCTGCAGGTGCTGGTGCTGATCGGCGGGGTATTCCATCTGTCGATCGCGGTCATCGGCGTGATATTCCTCGCGGTCTGGGCTTTCATCCTGCTGCTGCGCTCGGATGTGAAACGGCGAATGGACGCGGGGACGCTGCCGAGCCAGCGCACCTCCGGCGGTTCCTGACCGACGGCGTCGGACCGGGCCGGCCGCCGCCGGCCTGGTCGAGGCCGTCGCTACTCGCGCGTAGGCCCTGGGGAGGACTGGTTGGGCCCCGCCCGGCGGCGCCCATTAGGCTGACCGCGTGACAGAGCAGACATTGATTCTGATCAAACCGGACGGTGTGGCCCGCGGCTACGTCGGTGAAGTACTGAGCCGGATCGAGCGCAAGGGTCTCACCATCGCGGCCCTGGAGCTCAAGCAGGTCACCGAGGAAGTGGCCGCCGCTCACTACGCCGAGCACGCGGAGAAGCCGTTCTACCGTTCGCTGATCGAGTTCATCACCTCGGGTCCGGTCGTCGCTGCCGTCCTGGAGGGCCCGCGTGCCATCGCCGCCTTCCGGCAGCTGGCCGGCGGCACCGATCCGGTAGAGAAGGCCGCGCCCGGCAGTATCCGCGGTGACCTGGGCCTCGAGACCCAGTACAACCTGGTCCACGGATCGGACTCGCCCGAGTCGGCCAAGCGCGAAATCGCGCTCTGGTTCCCCGAATTCCCCCTCTGATCACGGTCCGGTGCCGGGCCGACCGGCCCCGTGCGAGTGCCCCGCCCGGCGCCACGGCGAACACCTGGCGCACGGTATGGGATACTGGTACTCGGTTGCGCTCCACAGCGGGCACGACCGGATGACACACTGCGGAACGATGCCGCCATCGCTGCCGCGGACGTACAGCCGGATTTGTGGGCTGCGTCTGCCCGGCGCGCTGGACGAGCGCTCGGACCGCGGAGTTCAGCCATATGCCAGGCGCCGCGTGGCCAGTTAGCCCGACCGACGTTCGATAGTGGAGATAACCGGGCACGCGGGGCGAGACCATGGACCTCGCGCCAACCGCGCGAGGCGGACGGAAAGCGTCCCCGCGACGGCCGCGTCACTCGTAGAGGAACGCGCCCGGGGGCCCGAGGAGACTTCGTGGCCGATCAAGAGCCGCTGGACACAACATCACAGGACGACGATCACTTGCCGGAGCGAATCCGAGTACATGCCCTGGCCAAACGACTGGGCGTGACCAGTAAACGCATCCTGGCCAAACTCAGCGAACTCGGGACCGAGGCCCGTAGCCCGCAATCGAGCGTGGATCGGGCCGTCGCGGAGTCGGTGCGCGAATCACTGACCGCTCCGCCCGCACTCGCTCCGGCCGAGCCCGCGCTGTTCGAGCCCGCCGGTGCCTCGGCGGGCCCGGTCGGCGCGGGGGACGCCGCGGCGCCGCCGGCAACCGACGACACTGCCGCCCAGGAGCCGCAACCGGCCGCCACGCAGCCGGGCGCCGGGTCCGGGCAAATCCCTGGCATCGGCGCGGAACCGGTGTCGGCCGGTGCCGAGCAGGCCCCGGAACCAGCGGTCGAAGCCGAACCGGCGGACGCCGCGCCCGTCGCCGAGGCCGGCTCGTCCGTCGACGCGACCGTGGTGGCGGCGTCGGCCGAGATCTCCCGAACCGCGGATACCGCCGCCGCGAGTGGCGCCCCGGCCGCACCGGCGACTCCGCCACCCGCCTTCACGGCGGCGGTGAATCTGTTCGCGAGCCCGGTGCCCGACGAGCCCGCCTCGACCGAGCCGATCGTGTTCGAATCCGCGGTCGTCGCGGCCCCGCTGTTCCTCTCCCCGGACGCCGCGGCGACCGAACAGCTGCGTCGCCGCCGCAAGCCCGAACCGGAACCCGAGCCCGATTCCGGCGCCGAGTCCGATTCGGATGCCGAGAGCGGAGCCGAATCCGAGGACCAATCCGAGCAGGGCGACTCCGACGATCAGCCGCGGCGGCGTCGTCGCGGCCGGCGTGGGCGTGGGCGCGGCCGGGGCGAGCAGGCCACCGATTCCGAGGACACCGACTCCGAGGGGGATGCGGACGCCGACGCCGAACAGGCTACCGACACCGACGACAAGACCGACGAAGCCGGCGAGACCGACGAGTCCGGGATCGACGAGTCCGGCGATGCGGGCGAGGACTCGGAGAGCGGGTCCAGCCGCCGTCGCCGGCGCCGCCGGCGGCGCAAGGTCGCCGGCGAATCCGGCGACAGCGAACCGGCCGACGACGATCCGCCCAATACGGTCGTGCACGAGCGGGAGCCGCGTAACAAGACCCGGACCCGCGCCACCGTCGACGAAGTGCAGGGCATCACCGGCTCCACCCGACTCGAGGCCAAACGGCAGCGTCGGCGCGACGGCCGCGAGGCCGGTCGCCGCCGTCCGCCGATCCTCACCGAATCGGAGTTCCTGGCCCGGCGCGAGGCCGTGGACCGGGTGATGGTTGTGCGGGAAAAGGAGTTCCCCGGCCATCCATCCGCCACCCAGGTAGCCGTGCTCGAGGACAATATCCTGGTCGAGCATTTCGTCACCAGCACCGGATCGGCGTCCATGGTGGGCAATGTCTACCTGGGCAAGGTGCAGAACGTGCTGCCCAGTATGGAGGCCGCGTTCGTCGATATCGGCCGGGGCCGCAACGGCGTGCTCTACGCGGGCGAGGTCAACTGGGAGGCCGCCGGGCTCGGCGGTAAGGAACGCAAGATCGAGCAGGCGCTCAAACCCGGCGACCAGGTGCTGGTCCAGGTCAGCAAGGACCCGGTCGGTCACAAGGGCGCCCGGCTGACCACCCAGATCAGCCTGGCCGGTCGCTTCCTGGTGTATGTGCCCGGTGGTACCTCCACCGGTATCAGCCGTAAACTGCCCGATACCGAGCGCAAACGGCTCAAGGAGATCCTGCGCGAGATCGTCCCGGCCGACGCGGGCGTCATCATCCGGACTGCCTCGGAGGGGGTCAGCGAGGCCGAACTCACCCGTGATGTGGAACGTCTGCAAAAGGCCTGGCGCAAGATCACCGCGGCCGCCGAGAACGAGTCGGGTGCGCCGAAGACCCTCTACGAGGAGCCGGATCTCCTCGTCAAGGTTGTGCGCGATCTGTTCAACGAGGACTTCTCGCGACTGGTGATCGAGGGCGAACGCTCCTGGAACACCGTCGAGAACTACATCGGCACCGTCGCACCCGATCTGCTCCCACGGGTTTCCCGGCACGAGAACAACGGCGTGGACGTCTTCGAGACGTATCGCATCGACGAGCAGCTGGCCAAGGCTCTCGACCGCAAGGTGTGGCTGCCCTCGGGCGGCACCCTGGTGATCGACCGCACCGAGGCGATGACGGTGGTCGACGTCAACACCGGCAAGTTCACCGGCTCCGGTGGCGGCAACCTCGAGGAGACGGTCACCCGGAACAATCTCGAGGCGGCCGAGGAGATCGTGCGGCAGATGCGGCTGCGCGATATCGGCGGCATGATCGTGGTCGACTTCATCGATATGGTCCTCGAGTCCAACCGTGACCTGGTGCTGCGCCGGCTCACCGAGGCGCTGGGCCGGGACCGGACCCGGCATCAGGTCTCCGAGGTGACCTCGCTGGGCCTGGTCCAGATGACCCGTAAGAAGCTCGGTACCGGATTGGTGGAGGCGTTCTCCACCACCTGCGAGCACTGCCACGGTCGCGGGATCCTGGTGCACAGCTACCCGGTGGATCCGTCGGGCTCCGACGAGAGCGGCGCCGGCCG
The DNA here is from genome assembly GCF_001613445.1 of Nocardia grenadensis NBRC 108939. GTDB lineage: Bacteria > Actinomycetota > Actinomycetes > Mycobacteriales > Mycobacteriaceae > Nocardia > Nocardia grenadensis. The sequence continues at coordinate 946 of NZ_BDCJ01000014.1, read as the reverse complement.
GGGCCGGGAGTCCGGATCGCGACGCCGTCGCAACCGGGACAAGGGCGCCGCGGCGCCCACGGCGCCGCAGCCGTCCATCCCCGAGGTGTCGGAAGAGGACGCCGCGGCCAAGCGGGCGCACCCCGTGGCACTGGCCATGGCCACCCACCATCCGGAGACAGAGCAGGCCGAGCCCGCTCCCGGGGCAGAACAGGCCGCGGAGCCCGCCGCCATGAGCGAACCGGGCGGTTCCGCTACGGCACCGGCAGCGGTCGGGGCCGGTAAGGCCGGTGCGGCCGAACCGCGGCGCCGTCGTACCCGGGTCCGCCGGTCGGCCGGTGCCGCCGGTACCCCGACGGAGACTCCGGCCGCGGAAGCGAACAGTAGCGGTACGCCCACCGACTCCGGGGCCGCCGAGCCTGATGTCTCCGAACCGGCTGCCGTCGGAGCAACGGCCACCGAGCCGGTCGCGTCCGAAGCCACTCCGGTGGAAGCGGTCGCTACCGAACCGGGCGCGGTCGAGGACAGCGAAGCTGCCGCCCCGGATCCGGAGGAAATCCCGGTCGGCGCCGACACCGCGGAGGTTCCCGCCGCGTCGTCCACCCCCGGCGCGGGCCGCAACGGTACGGCCGCTTCGGCGAACGGTACCGCTCATCCGGCGGAGCCGGCCGCCGCTCCGGCGACGGAGACGGTGGCGGCTCCCGGGCCGGCCGCCGCGGCAGATCACACCGGAGACGGTGGGACCGAAACCCGCAGCCGTCGGCGCCGGGTCGCCCGGTCGACCGCCGCACCGGCCGCCGACAGCGCGGGCGCGGTCTTCGTCCTGTCGGCCACCGAGCAGCCCGACGCGCCGGTGACCGATTTCACGGCCGATCCGCCGGAGGTCGAGGTCCCGGTGCGCCGGACGCGCCGCCGGGCCGCGGGTCGTCCGTCCGGGCCACCGGTCGACGAACAGCACTGAATCATC
>NZ_BDCJ01000013.1 GCF_001613445.1 Nocardia grenadensis NBRC 108939 | reverse complement strand
GGGGCGCGACGCGGGGACCGGTTTGGTCGCATGTACCGGCATCCTGTAATCTTGGCAGTCGCTGCCCGGCGACAGCATGTGCTGTTCCGTGGCCGGTTCCCGATACCGAGAGCCACCAGTGGCCGAGGCGGCGGATTACCAGACCAGTCGTGCGGTGGACCCCGGTGCGAAACCGAGGTACTACCGTGTGAACGAGTGCCGAGCACTATAGGAAGAAGGGCAGCCGACCGATGGCAACGTACGCGATCGTCAAGACCGGCGGAAAGCAGTACAAGGTCGCGGTCGGTGACCTGGTGAAGGTCGAGAAGATCGAGGGTGCGCCGGGCACCTCTGTGGCACTGTCGCCGGTGCTCGTCGTCGATGGCGCCGAGCTCACCACCGCCGCCGACGCGCTCGCGAAGGTTTCGGTCTCGGCCGAGGTGGTCGAGCAGACCAAGGGCCCGAAGATTCGCATCCACAAGTTCAAGAACAAGACCGGCTACCACAAGCGCCAGGGACACCGTCAGCCGCTGACGGTCCTGAAGGTCACCGGCATCAAGTAACCACCCCGCAGGGCCGCGCAGGCCCGCGCTGAAGGAGTATCAGCAATGGCACATAAGAAGGGCGCATCCAGCTCCCGGAACGGCCGCGATTCCAATGCCAAGCGGCTCGGCGTGAAGCGTTTCGGCGGGCAGACGGTGAAGGCCGGCGAAATCCTGGTGCGGCAGCGTGGCACCCACTTCCACCCCGGCGTCAATGTCGGCCGTGGCGGGGACGACACCCTGTTCGCGCTCGAGGCGGGCGCCGTCGAGTTCGGTAGCAAGCGGGGTCGCAAGACCGTCAACATCGTGGTCCCGGAGCCGGTCGAAGCCTGACCGGCTGACGACTCCACCACAGCGAGCGGGTCAGGGTGATAAACCCTCGGCCCGCTTTTCGCGTTTCCACCCCCGGCGCCGCGCGGGCCGGACCCGGCATCGTTTCCGGCGCTGTGCCTTCCCGATCCCGGGACGCACTCTCGAACGCAGCGTCCATCCCACCCCCGAACGCAGCGTCCATCCCACCCCCGAACCCCTGAGGAGGATGATCCGGCCATGGCCAAGTTCATCGACCGTGTCGTTCTTCATGTCCGTGCCGGCAAAGGCGGGCACGGCTGCGCGTCGGTACACCGGGAGAAGTTCAAACCGCTGGGCGGACCCGACGGCGGTAACGGGGGCAACGGCGGAGATGTGATCCTCGAGGTGGACGCCAATGTGCACACCCTGCTGGACTTCCACTTCCATCCGCACGCCAAGGCCGGTAACGGCAAACCGGGCGAGGGCGGCAACCGAGACGGGAAGAAGGGCGGGGAACTGCTGCTGAAGGTCCCCGACGGAACTGTTGTGCTGGACGCCGACGGGGAGGTCCTGATGGACCTGGTCGGGGCCGGTAACCGGTTCGTCGTCGCCAAAGGTGGCCGGGGCGGTCTGGGAAATGCCGCCCTGGTGTCCCGGGCCCGGAAGGCACCCGGTTTCGCGTTGCTCGGTGAAGAGGGCGAGGCCCACGATGTGGTCCTCGAACTCAAATCCGTCGCCGATGTGGGGCTGGTCGGGTTTCCGTCCGCGGGGAAGTCGTCGCTGGTCTCGGTGCTGTCCGCCGCCAAACCGAAGATCGCCGACTATCCCTTCACCACATTGGTGCCGAACCTCGGCGTCGTGAACGCGGGTGATACGACATTCACGATCGCCGACGTCCCGGGACTGATTCCCGGCGCCAGTGAGGGTCGCGGCCTCGGCCTGGACTTCCTCCGGCATCTGGAACGTTGCGCGGTGCTGGCCCATGTGGTCGACCTGGCGACGCTGGAACCCGGCCGCGACCCCCTCTCCGATATCGACGCCCTCGAAGCCGAACTCGCCGCCTACAAACCCGCCCTGCGCGGTGATGTGGGCCTCGGCGACCTCGCCGACCGGCCGCGGGTGGTGATCCTGAACAAGGCCGATGTGCCCGAGGCGGACGACCTCGCCGATCTGGTCACACCCGAACTGCGCGAGCGGGGCTGGCCGGTGTTCCGGATCTCGGCGGTCGCCCATTCCGGACTGCGGCAGCTGACCTTCGCACTCGCCGAATTGGTGCAGGCCTACCGCGACGCACATCCCCCGGCCGCACCGAAGCGGCCGGTGATCCGCCCGGTCCCGGTGGACGATTCCGGGTTCACGGTGCGCGCCGACCCGGAGGAGCCGGGCGGGTTCATCGTGCGCGGGGTCCGGCCCGAACGCTGGGTGCGCCAGACCCAGTTCGACAACGACGAGGCCGTCGGATATCTCGCCGACCGCCTGGCGCGGCTCGGTGTGGAGGACGAACTGGTGCGGCTGGGCGCGGAGCCGGGCGCGCCGGTGACCATCGGCGAGGTGACCTTCGAGTGGGAGCCGCTGATCGCTGCGGGTACCGATATGGTCCCGACCGGCCGCGGTACCGATATCCGGCTCGAACAGACCGACCGGGTCAGTGCGGCCGAACGTAAACACGCGTCGCGGGTGCGGCGCGGTCTGGTCGAAGAGGAAAGCGAGGAGTAGGCGGGTGAACCAGGGCAACCACGGAGCAGGGGCACGGCCGTGACCCAGGTCTCCGCAGAACTCAGCGACGCCCGGCGCGCGATCGCCGGGGCCCGTCGGGTGGTGGTGAAGATCGGCTCGTCCGCGCTCACCAGCCTGACCGGTGGACTCGATATCGCCCGGCTGGACCGGCTCGCCGATGCCATCGAGGCCCGAATGCGGGCCGGTTCCGATGTGGTGGTCGTATCGTCCGGCGCGATCGGGGCGGGGCTGGCCCCGCTCGGCTTGGCCAGGCGGCCCCAGGACCTCGCGACCAAACAGGCCGCGGCCAGCGTCGGTCAGCTCGCGCTGGTCCATGCCTGGGGCACCTCGTTCGCCCGGTACGACCGCACCGTCGGTCAGATCCTGCTCAGTGCCGACGATTTCGCCCGCCGGGAACATCACCGCAATGCGCAGCGCACCCTGGACCGGCTGCGTTCGCTGGGCGCGGTGGCGGTGGTGAACGAGAACGATACCGTCGCCACCGAGGAGATCCGGTTCGGCGACAACGACCGGCTGGCGGCGCTGGTGGCTCATCTGGTGGGTGCCGACGCGTTGTTCCTGCTCTCCGATGTGGCCGGGCTCTACGACGGTGATCCGCGCAAGGGCGATGCGAATTTCATCGGTGAGGTGCGCACCAGCGCCGATCTCGACGGTGTGATCGCCGGGAGCGGCGGCGTGCTCGGCACCGGCGGGATGGCTTCGAAACTATCGGCCGCTCGGCTGGCCGCGGACGCCGGCGTCCCGGTCCTGCTGGCCGCGGCCGCCGAAGCCGCCGAAGCGCTCGGGACCGGCACGGTCGGTACCGCTTTCGCCGCCCGCCCGGTGCGGTTGTCAGCGCGCCGGTTCTGGGTCCGGCACGCCGCCGACAGCCGGGGCGCGATCCTCATCGATTCCGGGGCGGTCGAGGCCGTGGCCAATGCCCGGCGTTCGCTGCTCGCCGCCGGAATCATCGGCGTCCGCGGTCGTTTCCACGGCGGTGATGTGGTGGATCTCGTGGGCCCGGATCGCACGGTCGTGGCGCGGGGAGTCGTGGAATACGACGCCGCCGAACTCGCGACGGTGCTGGGCCGATCGACCCGGGAGCTGCCGGACGGTATGCAGCGTCCGGTGATCCACGCCGACGACCTGGTGCGCGTCTGACCCGCCGGAACGGCTTCGCCGGTGCGGGTCCGGCCGCCGGGTCAGGCGATACGGCCCAGATGGTCGGCGGTGCGGGTGGTTTCCGGGAGCCGGTAGCGCGGGGCAAGCCGCAGCACCAGCGCGCAGGCGGAGTCGAGGGTGAAGCGATGCCCGACCGAGACGAACAGTGGTTTGACTCCGGGTTGGGTGCGCAGGGCGCGGCCGACGACCTCCCCGTCCACGGTGACCGGGCCGGAATCACCGCGGTCCGGGCCGGGCTCGTGGTATTCGCCGGAGGCCTTCTTCGCGACACCGACACTCGGCAGGTCGGTGAGTACACCCAGATGCGCGGCGAGACCGAAGCGGCGGGGATGGGCCAGCCCGTGACCGTCGCAGACGAGCACATCGGGCTCGATGCGCAGGGCTTCGAGCGCGCGGGTGAGCGGGGGGATCTCCCGGAACGCGAAAAGACCCGAGATATAGGGGAACTCGATACGTTCCCGGACGACGGACCGGTCCACCACGGTCAGCGAATCCACATCCAGCACGGTGACCACGCCTATCGCGATATCGGGATCGCGGTAGGCGACATCCAGTCCGGCGGCCCGCCGGACCGGGCCGTGCTCGTCGAGCACCCGCACCCGGTCGCGCAAGCGCTGCTGCACGGCGACGGCCTCGTCCGCGCTGACCGCCCATTCGTGCATCTGCCGGACCCGTACCATGCCGGCAGCCTATCCGGCCTCGGGGACCACCGCGTAGGTACGCAACCGTTCGGCGGCCCGTTCGTCGGCGAGCTCGGCGCGCAGGTCGGGGTTCTCGTGGTAGAAGCGGATCAGCCAGTATGTGGCCGCCGACCCGATCGAGAGTTTCTCCGCGTGGATACATTTCGTGACCCGGCGACCGGGTTTGCGGCCGGGGCGGGATATGCGGATGGTGCCCTTGGAATTGTTGCGCGACACCACCTCGATCTGTTCGATCGAAGTCCAGCTCACCATGTTCGCGACCGAGGTCTTGGTGGGCAACACGATATGCATCGGCGTGAGCACCAGCCGTCGGATCTCCGGACGTCGCGCGTACACACAGAGATAGAGCAGCACCAGCCCGGCAGCGGTGAGAGCCACCCACGGTGGAATCGGCGGGTGCGGGTTCAGGGTGAGCGTGCCGGTCCAGGTGCCGATACCGAAGATCGCGCACAGGGTCGCCAGGCCGAGGAAACAGACCACCAGGGCGACCTCGTAACCGAGGGACCGGCGGATCACCAGCGTGTCCTGCTCATTGGCGAATCGCGCGCCTTCGATCCGGATTCGCGAACGGCCCCGTGAGGTCGCCGAGAGCATCGGCAGGTAGGAGGCGACCCAGGCGGCGGCCGCAATATGGAACGCCGGCTGCAACGGTTGCCCGGAGTCCAGCGCGAGCGCGGCCTGGGCCAGCAGGAAAGTGGCGAGTACGGCTACCAGGAACACCGCCGGATAGGTCCAGCCGTTCAGGTTGCCCCACAGCTCCCGTGGGGGCGGGAAATAGTCCCGGTCCGGAACAGGTCGCGGATCGGCCACCGCGTCCGGTCCCGCAACGGCGTTCGGCTTCGCGGGGGATACGGTGTGCGGCTGGCTTGTCATCGGTACTACCTGTACTTCAGATTCGATCGGGCGCCTGCGATGATATCGGCAATCGAAGGGCAACTCCGCCTCGCGCACCGTGTCGTCTGTGCGTCACCGCTCGGCTCGGCCCCGGACCCGCCCTCGCGTCTCCGTCCCGGCCGGTGCTCGTGGCGTATCGCGCCGCGAGTACCGGCCGGGAGATGTTCGCGTGGTTCAGGCTGCGACGGAGACCGGGGTGAGCGTCCGCGGCGGCCGGAACCGGTCGATCAGCGTCACGACGATCAGCGAGACCACACCCCAGACGGTGAGGGTGGCGAGGTGGGTGCCCACGCTATCGGCATCGAAGTACGGGACCGAGCGCGCCGATTCGACCGCCGCGGGCATCGGGAGAACGTCGCGCGGTATCCGGAACAGCTGGGGTTCCAGGTAGATCGATATCGCTCCGTGGGAGGCCCCTACGCCGAGGAACATCAGCGCCGCGGGAACTAACCGTCGGCTCCGTATCGGGTCCGTCGGCCGGGCCGAGTGGTGACGGCAGGGCGCCGATAGCGGACGACCGGCACACCGCCGTCGATCGCGATCGTGGCGTCCACACCGTAGACGTCGCGCACGAGTCGTTCGGTGAGGGTTTCGGTGGGGCTGCCGTGCGCGGCGACCCGGCCCCGGTCCAGGATCAGCAGATAGTCGCAGAACATCGCGGCGAGATTGAGATCGTGCAGGGCCACCACGGTGGTGAGCGGCAACCGCGTGACGAGATCGAGGATATCGAGCTGATGGGCGATATCGAGGTGATTCGTCGGCTCGTCGAGCAGTAGTTCACCGGGCTCCTGGGCCAGCGCCCGGGCGATCTGGGTGCGTTGCCGTTCACCACCCGAGAGGGTGTTCCAGTAGCGGTGTGCGTGGCCGGCGAGCCCGGTATCGCGCAGGGCCCGGTCGATCGCCGCTTCCTCATCGCCGTCCTGGCCGAACACGTCGCGGTGCGGAATACGCCCGAGCCGCACCACATCTCGCACGGTGATATCGACCTCGGTGTGCGCGTGCTGCCCGACCATCGCGATCCGGCGGGCCAGCGGGCGGCGGCCGAGGCGGTGCAGGGGGGTTCCGTCCAGGGTGATGCTGCCGCGATCGGGCCGGGAAACACCGGCCAGCAGGCGTAGCAGCGACGATTTACCGGAACCGTTGGGTCCCAGCAGCCCCACTGTCTGCCCGGGTTCCGGGTGGACGGTCACCGCGTCGACAACGAGGTTGCCGCCGCGGGTCCAGGACAGGTCCTGTGCGTGCAGTGTCACCGTGCGCTCCGCGGGGTCGAGGTCCGGTATTCGACTGTCCGGCCGGTCACGGCGCGCTCCGGGTGCGGAACAGCAACAGGGCGAAGGCGGGCACGCCGATGAGGGCCGTGACGACGCCGACCGGTACCTCCTGCGGCGCGAACACGGTCCGGGCGAGCGCGTCGACCCAGACCAGCAAGATCGCGCCCAGGACCGCGGTCACCGGGATCAACCGGCTGTGCCGGGGCCCGACGAGGAACCGCGCGGCGTGCGGTAGCACCAGGCCGATGAAACCGATCGCCCCGGCCGCGCTGACCAGGACCGCCGTGATCAGTGCGGTGATCACGAGCAGGATCGGCCGGGTCCGGCCGACCGCGACGCCCAGGGTCGCGGCGGTCGACGAGCCGAAGGTGAACGCGTCCAGCGCGGAGGCATACCACCCGCATAATGCCAGCCCGGCGGCGCAGACGGCCGCGGTCGTGCCCACATCGGTCCAGCCGGCGCCCGCCAGCGAACCCAGCAGCCAGAACAGGATGCCGCGGGTCCGTTCGGCATCGGCCGAGGACAGAACGATGAACGAGGTGAGCGCGGAGAACAGCTGGGTTCCGGCGACCCCGGCCAGCACCACCTTCGCGGTGCCACCCCCGGCTCCCGCGGCCAGCACCAGCACCAGCCCGAACGAGACGAGTGCGCCGAGGAAAGCGCCGGTGGACAACGAGATCAGGCCGCCGCCCACACCGAGGACCGCCACCAGTACCGCACCCGTCGAGGCGCCGGAGGAGATCCCGAGCACGAACGGATCGGCGAGCGGATTACGCAACAGCGACTGCATGACGACTCCGCATACCGCCAGACCTGCCCCGCAGATCGCGGCCAGCAGGGTCCGGGGCAGCCGCAACTGCCAGACGATGCCTTCGCGGATAGGCGAGACGGCCGCGGTACCGGCACCGAGTTTCTCGAACAGCACGGCGTAGACCTCGCCGACCGACAGCTCGGCCGGACCGATCGTGATGGTGAAGGCCATCGAGACGACCAGCACGACCACCCCGGACACCACCAGCGCCACCGTCGCGGGAGCGCGGGCGAGCCGGACCGTGGTGCTCGGTGCCGCCGACCTCACGAACCGTAACCCCACCGCGCCAGGGCGTCGGCGACCTTCTCGATCCCGTCGACCGTCCGGATCGAGGGGTTCAGATCGGCGCCATTGACCACGATGTAGCGCCGCTCGCGGACCGCGGTCAGCTTCGCCGTCACCGGATTCGATTCCAAGAACGCGATCTTGCTGTCCAGTGCGTCCCCGGCGAGGCTGCGCCGGCTCAGGTCGGCCAGGACCAGGGCGGTCGGGTCGCGGTCGAGGACGGTTTCCCAGCTGACCTGCGGCCATTCGTCGGTGGTGTCGTCGAATACGTTGTTCGCGCCGACCGCGTCGGTGATGATCCCGGACGAACCGCAACAGCCGGCCACGTACGGCGTGGCGGTATCGGCGAACCAGTAGGCCAGCGAGACCCGATCCGCCGCGATCCGACCGGACGCGGCAGCGTAGCGGTCGCGGAGGTCGGTGACCAGCCGCTCACCCCGGTCCGGGACATCGAAGATCGCGGCCAGGTCGCGGATCTCCCCGTACACCGAATCCATGGTCAGCGGTGCGGTACGGGCGCCGTCGGCATTGACGCTGATATCGGTTTTGCCGGCGCAATCGGTCGGTGAGAGGTAGGTGGGTACGCCCAGCTCGGTGAACTGCTGCCGGTCGGCCACGCCACCGGGACCGAGGGTGCCGCCGAAGGAGGCGGCCACGAAATCCGGTTCCTTGTCCAGGACCACTTCGAAGGAGGGGCGATTGTCGGCCAGCCGCGGCACGCGCGTGTTGTCGGCGGCCAGGTTCTCTCGTACCGGATCGGTCCAGGTGGCGGTGCCGACCATCCGATCGGCCAGACCGAGCGACAGCAGGATTTCCGCCGACCCCTGATTGAGCGCGACCGCCCGCTGCGGCGGTGCCGCCACGGTGACCTCGACGCCGCAGTTATCGATTGTCAGCGGATAGCCGGCGATGGACCCGGCGGCCGGACCGCCCGAATCGGGTGTACCGGCACATGCGGCCAGCAGGAGGGTGGATACCACGGCGGTGACCGCCAGGGAAAAGGACCGCGTCACGGCGTGGACTCCTTGCGTCTGGGCCTGTGCGCGAGGCCGGGAACCGAGCTCGGCGGATGAGTGATCGGACTTCACCCGCGGGTGTCACCGTTGCGCGCCAGTCCCGGATTTCCACCGGGTTCCCTCATCACGTCGTGACCGCAGAGCGGCCATCGCCCATGCTATCCGACAGGGAACTGGACGTTCGACCGGTTCGAATCGGCCGCAGGCGAATGCGACGGCGATTTTCTGCCAGCGCGCACGCCATGCCCTCACCGATGCTCATAGGGCACGAACGGAAATCACGAAAGGAACGACATGTCGGAGAAGATCGTGGTGGTCACCGGAGCGACCCGCGGGCTCGGACGCGCCACCGCGACGGCATTCGCCCGCGCGGGTTACCGGGTGATCGTCACCGGGCGCCGCGCGCCGGCGGTGAACGCCGTGGTGGACGAACTGCGGTCGGCGGGGTCGGCGGCCGAGGGCGAAATCCTCGACGTGTGCTCAGCGGACAGCGCGCGGTGCCTGCGTGATTCCCTCGGCGAACGGTACGACCACATCGATGTGCTGGTGAACAATGCCGGCATCCTGCCCGAGGCCACCGCCACCGGCACGGTGAACTTCGCCCACCCCGGCGCGTTCACCGAGACTTTGATGACCAACACCTTCGGCCCCGCCAATGTGATCGAAGCGCTGCTGCCGCTGGTACGCCGCGCACCGGCCGGGCGGATCGTCAACATCTCCAGCGAGATGGGCTCGCTCACCGAGCAGCGGAACCCGGAGTCGGCGTACTACTCGATGGTGGTCCCGGGCTACCAGGCGTCGAAGGCGGCACTGAACAGCATCACGGTAGGCCTGGCGAAATCGCTCGCCGATACCGCCGTCCGGGTGATCTCGGTATGCCCCGGTTTCGTCGCGACCGAACTGGCACCCGCGGCGGCCGACGCGCCGACGACGCCGGAACAGGCCGCCCAGGTCGTCCTCGCGGCGGCGGAATCGCCGCAGGTGTGCACCGACGGCTCCTTCGTCGGTGCGCAGGGGGCCATCGCCTGGTAGGAGGTGCCGGTCGCCGCCGATCCGCCGCTCCGGTTCCGGGCCCGCGTACGTGCCGCCCCGATCCGGGGCCCCGGTGTGGCGCGGACCGTTCAGCGCTGTGCGCGGCCGGTGACCGCGGCGGCGGCCGTGATCCCCGCGGCGGCATACCGCACGAAGGCCGCGGTCTCGTCGCGATACCGGGTCCAGTCGTCCACCGCCACACCGAGATAGCCGTCCCGCGCGCGGTGCAGCAGCGCGGCGTGCGGGGCCGGCGCCCGGGCGGCGATGCGCTGGGCAGCTTCGGCTTTGGAGACCACCGCCCCGGTCTCCGCGGTGACCCACATCCGGGCCAGCGTCAGGACAGTATTGCGCTCGTCACCGTCCACGCCCGCGATCAATGTGGGCAGGCTCGCCGTGATCGCGCGAACCAGATCCTCCGGCGGTACCGGATCCAGTAACCGACCGGCGGGCGGTCCGGCCAACGCCACGGACGAATCGCGAACCATACCGAGCAGTATCGCCAGATCCGGGTCGGGCGCCGGCGGCGGGACCGCGCCGTGCTCGAACTCCGTCCGCAACCATTCGCCGTACACGAACTCGCCGCGCGGCGGGAAGCGCCACGGTACGACGGCGTCGCGGGCCACCACGGTCAGTTCCACCGGTCTGGCCCCGCCTGTGCGTGGCCACCGTCCCGACTGCCGGAGCAGTCCCTCGGACAGACGCGTACGCAGGTCGCCGTCGAGGGCGACGGCGGTGACCGCCAGGAAATCGAGGTCGCTGTCGTACTGCAGACCGCTGGTCACCGCCGACCCGTACAGGTACAGGCCGAGTAGATCGGCGCCGAACAGATCGGTGACGATTCGCGTGATCGGCCCGGTGTCCGCGCCGAGACCGGTAGGTGGTGTGGGCACGGATCCACGATAGGCGGCGAGGTGCCGACAGCGGCCGGGCACGAGCGGGGCCGGGAGGTATCACGCCGAAGACAGCGCCCGCGGTTCGGTTGCGGGTTCCCCTGAAAGGCCTCGTCGCAGTAAGCGAACTCGTGCGAAGGGAGGATCGGAGAATAGGGGTTGTCACGGAGGCGCCGGGCCCGGCAGGTGGTCTAGGTTCGAGTGGGGCTCCGGGTCGGGGTGGGTCGTCGAACAAATCGGAACAGCGAGGTCGTGGTATGGGTGCGGTTCGGACGGTCACCGGTGCCGGGCGAGAGCTGTCCGAACCCGAGAACCCGCGGCCGGTGCGCTGGTCGTGGCCCGCGCGGGTGGCGTTCCGGTTCGGCGTCGTCTACAGCGTGATCTTCTGCGTGATGATCGGGCAGATCCTGTTCGTCTTCACCGGGTTCACCCACCAGTTCCTGCCCGATACCGCACCGATGTGGCCACTGCTGGCGGCGGAGTCGGTGCTGAACTGGGTGGGACGGACGGTATTCGGCATCGACGTGCAGTTGCACCGGGACTCCGGCAGTGGCGACCAGGCGATCATCTGGGTGATGGTGTTCACCGCGCTGGTGGTGGCGGCCCTGGCGGCGACGCTGTGGTCGGTGCTCGACCGGCGGCGCCTCGCGTATCCGCGGGCGGGCGCGTGGTTCCTGATGCTCCTGCGGTGGTGCGTCGCCGGGCAGATGCTGTTCTACGGCATCGCCAAAGCGGTGCCGACCCAGATGCCGCCGCCCCCGTTCTCGGCGCTCGTCCAGCCCTACGGCCAGCTCACTCCGATGGCGGTGCTGTGGTTGCAGGTGGGTAGCGCGCCGGTGTACGAAATCCTGCTCGGGGTGGCGGAACTGCTCGGTGGTCTGCTGTTGCTGGTACCGCGCACGGCCACCCTCGGCGCGATGCTGAGTGTGGTGAGCATGGCGCAGGTGTTCGTGCTGAACATGACCTTCGATGTGCCGGTCAAGATCGTGTCGTTCCATCTGCTGGTCTTCTCGCTGCTCCTGCTCCTCCCACAGGCCCGCCGTTTCGCGGACTTCTTCCTGCTCGCCCGCCGTGCCGACCCCGCCGTGCAACCGCCGTTGTGCACCAGTCGGCGGGGCACGCGGATCGTGGGGTTCGCCGAGGCGGCGGTCGGCATCTGGCTGGTCGTCGGAGTGGCGGTACTCGGCTGGTCGAGCTGGCGGGATTACGGCGGCGGTGCGCCGAAGCCCGAGCTGTACGGGCTGTGGGAGGTCACCGAGTTCCGGATGGACGGCCGGCCGGTACCCCCGCTGCTCACCGACCCGGACCGCTGGCAGCGGCTGGTGATCGAGACCGAGGGTGCGGTGTCGTGGCAGCGGATGGACGGGGCATTGGTGACGGTGCCCGCCCAGGTCGACGCGACCGCGCACACCCTCACGGTCGCCGCCCCGGTCGGCGCCGATCCGGCGGGCATGCCGACCGCCGACTTCGCCTATACCCGTCCGGAACCCGGCGTCCTGCGCTTGGCCGGAGAACTGGACGGACGGCCGGTGACCGTCGAGCTACGAGCGGTGGATCCCGGTGCCTTCCCGCTGAACGGCCCGCGGTTCCACTGGGTGCAGGATTATCCCGCCCGGTAGGGCACAGCGGCCCCGCCTCAAGATCGGGGTGGAATGACCCCGGGCTGATCCGGGGCGCGCTGTCCGGGCACCGGCCCCGTGATACCGGGCTGACCGGCCGGATCCGAGAGCGGCGCCGCGGTCGGGCCCGGTGGCGCGGGCGGCTCCGGCTCGGCCGGATTCGCGGGAGCGGGCGGTTGTTCGGCAGCGGGCGGTGCCGGTGTGGTATCTCCGGGAGGAGGCTCCGCGGGGGGCGCCGAGCCGTCGGTCGGCTCCGGAACCTCGCGGGCCGGTGGCCGCGGGGGCCCGCCGTCGTTTCCGGGGGACGGCGCGGGGTCACCGTCCGGTGCCGCGGGGCCGTCCGGCGCGGAATCCGCCTCCGGCGCGGGACTTCCCGGCGCGGGAGCCGCCGGGGCCGAGTCGCTCTGTGGCGCCGGTTGATCGGCGGCGCCCCCGGACTCGGTGGCCTCGCCGCCGGGTGCGGTGGAATCCCCCACGGCCGGGGCCGAGTCCGCGCCGACCGCCGAATCGATCCGGTCGCGGGGTGCCGGCGGCGGACCGAGCGGGGGCAGCGGACCCGGGGCGGCCGGCGGTTCGGGCAGCGCGGGCACCGCGGTACCCGCCGCCAGATAGGCGGGTTTGTAGACCATATTCATGGTGAGGATCGCTTCTTGGCGCAGCACCTCCTGCACCATCTGCGCGTCGATCACCTTGGCCGCCTCCAGCAGCCGGGCCAGCGCGCCGACCGGGCCGGAATCACCGGGCGGAACCACCGCGATCTTCACCGCTTCCGCGGCCGCGGCCACCGCACCCAGGCGCAACCCCACCTGACCGAGCACACCGGCCAGTTCCTCCACCGAATCGGCGAAACCGCGGGTGCTGGCGAAGGCGGCGTCGGCGGCCTCCCCGTCCCATTCCATCGCGTTCATCACCCGGTCCGCGCCGGCGCGGGTCAGCGGCAGCGAGGTCTGCAAAGTGGTGGCGGCGTGCACCCAGGTGCCGGACATCCGCAGGATCTCAGCGGCATCGATCTGCTGGGTGGCCCGATAGATGTCCTCGTGGCGCATGGCCTCGAAATGCTCCATGGCGCTGATGTAATCGGGATCGGTCCCTGTCATGACGCCTCCTTCGAAGCGAGTACACGCGGTCCGCGGAGGCCGGAGCCGCGGCGGAGGTATCGCATCATCGGTCGAGCCTCGCTTCGAGGGCGCGTACCGCGGCGGCGTTCGCGGCGTCGGCCTCGTCGTAGAGCCCGCCGCTGACCAGGAACGCTTCCTTCATCCGATAGGCTGCTTCGATGTAGTGATCGAGCAGGGCGGCGGCGGCGCGAGCCTTGTGCCCGAACCCGGCCTGGAGCTGCTGGGCCGAGATCAGGCCGCCGAAACCATGCGGATCCGAGGCGTCTTCCAGGCGCTGTCGCAAGTAGATGAGCCGATCGGCTTGACGGTCGTAGAGTTCCGCGCAGCGGCGTGCCGCCTCCGGATCGAATTTGACCGTTCCCGCATGGGCTGCCTGGCGGAACCGGACGATCTCGGCGCGGCTTTCTTCGATCTTCATGACTGGCGTCCCCTCCGTCGGTCAGGCCCAGCGTAGCCGGAAGCGGTCGCCCGGGGCAGCCGGTCCGGTGCGATATCGGCTCAGCCGGGTATCCGCTTCTGGAGATGCGCGGCCAGTTGTTCGGGGGAGGCGGGCACCATGTGCACGTTCTCCTCGGCCTTGAGCAGATAGCGGCCGTCGTTCTCGACGTCGAGCCAGGTGTAGTGCAGTGGCGGCGGCGGATTCGGCCGGTCCAGATGGGGTTCGATCCGGATGTGGCCGTCGGCGGTATGTGGGGCGCACAGCAGTTTCCGGATCAGCGGTGCGGCGCGTTCTTCCTGGATGACGGTTTCGGTATCGCGGACCGCCGCGGCCGAGGCGGTGCGTGCCGGGTAGCGACCGGCGGGTGCTTTGGGCAGTAGGGCCGCCAGCCGGGCGCCGAGTTTCGTCCTGTGCCCGATCGAGAGCTGGACCGGTCCACCGAATTCGCGGGTGCGTCCGGGTGCCTGGACCGCCAGGACCGCGCGATCGTAGACGACGCAGCCCAGTACACGCAGTTCCCGGCCCCCGGGCGTACCGCCGATGGCGATCACCCGAGTCTGCGGTATGGCGAGAATGCGCAGGCAGGCGTCGAGATCAGGGTCGGGTGGGAACCGCTGGGCGAGTTCGGCGCGCAGGAGCCGGGCGTCGCGTTCGGTGCGCGGCGATTCGAGTACCCGCAGCGGATAGGGGATCCGGTCCAGGTCGGCGCGCCGCCATACATGCGCGAACTCGTCGGGGGTCAGGCTCCAACTCACGCGGAATCACATCCTCACCGAAACCTGCGCGGGCCCTCTCAGACTATCGGTTGTTCCGGGCTGCCCCGACCCCGGCTCGGCCGGGACCGTGACCCCGCGGCCGGACACAAAACCCGAATACCCGGTGGACGAGGTCGTTCTCGGGTTTACTCGTCGGCACGGACGACGATGTCCTGTTGTGGCAGACGGGGTTGGAGGTCGGTTCTTGCGGGTGCTCGGGACGGACGACACCGAGACTGAGATCGTGGCGCGGCGTGGTGCGGCCCGCCGGCCCTGCCTGCCGGGGGTACGACTACCGGGATGTGCGGCGGCCGGCGCCGCGGGCGCTTTCCGCCGTGGGAGCGGGCGATGGCGGGGGTGATCCGGGGCGCGGGCGAGCCGGTGGCGCCCGGTGAACCGCGGATCTGGGACGATGCCACCACCGCCGAGACCTTCCCCGGGGCCACCGCGCCGCTGACCTTCACCCTCGCCGCCGGAATCCACGGGCGGGTGTGCCGCGAATACGCGCGTTCGCTCGGTGTCCCGGCCGACCAGCTGGCGCAGTTGGACGCGTGGACGCCCTATCTGCTGGGTAGTTTCCACGGGCGGGTCTATCTCGATCTGCCGCACTGGTATCGGCTGGCGGCGATCGGGCCCGGCCACCGGTTGAATCGCCGCGGGCTGGAGGCGGCGCTGGGCGCGGCCGACCCGTTGCTCGCGGAGATCGCGGAAACCCTGCGACCCTTCACCTTCGAGTCGCGGGGGCGCCGGATCCGATCGCGGATCCGGACAACCGGGGCCTTCGTCCACTGGGCATTGCGGATGGAATCGATGATGCGGGAGTTCCGCACCGAGTTCGACCGCGTCTGTGACCGTTACGAGGCGATGGACTACGTGCACGGCGAGCACGCCTACGCGGAGTACCGGCGCCTGGACCGGGAGCTGATTCTGCTGTGGGGCCCGGTGACGGTGCTGGACGCCCTCGCGCTGATCCTCACCGGCGCCGTGGCCGCGCTGACGGATGCCTATCTGCCGGAGGCACCCGCGTCGTTCCGGTACATGGCACTGCGGCCGCCCGTGGACACCGGATCACCCGGCGCACCCGAGACCCCGGTCGCCGGGGAGCCGGTCGCCGGGGAGCCGGTCGTGACCGGAGCGGACCCGGTGGCCTATCTCGACCGGACCCTGGGCGGTCCGCGCCGATGGCTCTACGACCTGGTGCGGGTGCGGGCGGCGCGTTGTACCGCGCACCGGGAGACCATCCGGTCGAGCCGGGCCCGGGCGGCGGGTCTCATCGCGGCCATGATCCGGGTGATGGCCCGCGACCTCGCCGGACGCGCGCTTCTCGACGATTCCGCCGATATCCGGTATCTCACCGCCGGCGAACTGCGCGACTGCTACGACCGGGTGCCGATACCGGATCTGCGGGCCCGGATCGCGGCACGAAAGGCGGCCCACGTCAGCGGCGAGCTCTCGGCTCCGGTACGTTTCAGTACCGAAGGACCGGATTTCTCGGATAGTGAACTGGCGGAACAGGGTTGGGTGCCACGCGCCCGGATCGCGGCCGCTCGCGAAGGTGATGTGCTCACCGGGACGGCGTCCGCCGCGGGTGTGGCCGAAGGGACCGCGGTGGTGGCGGACCGATCGGGCGCCCCCGCCCCCGGGGTGCTGGTCACCGAGGATGCCGATCCGCACTGGGTGGCGGCCCTGCCATCGGCGTCGGCCCTGGTGATCGAACACGGTGGCCCGCTCACCGTGGTAGCGACCGTCGCCCGGGCACTCGGTGTGCCCACGGTGGTACGGGTGCCGGGATGTACCGCGAAACTGCGGACCGGTATGCGCCTGCGGGTGGACGGATCCGCGGGCACGGTGACGGTGTTGTCCGGGGTGGGCCGGAGATGAGGTGGAACAGATGACCGATCCGCAGACCGCGCGACCTGCCGCGCCGCCACCACCGGACCCGCTGGCGGCGCTGCTGGCGGCGCTCACCCCGGCCGAGGACAAGGCCGGCGCCTACCGCAGCGATACCTATGTGCTCGAATGCGTAGATCAGCTGCGGGGGCTGCGGATAGACCCCGCCGCGTTCGCGTCCCGCCATTCGCTGCTGCTGCTGACGCCCGGCGCCATCGTCTCCCGGGCGGTGGAGCCCACGTTGAAATGGCTGTCCGGTAACGGCTTCCGGGTGGTCGACGCGGCCGCCGTGCCGTTGAACCGGCATCTGGTGCGCGCCCTGTGGCGCTACAGCTGGAATACCGCTTCGCCGGAGCGGCGCCGGCTCACCGATCTGCTGGCCGGGATATCCGAAGCGCTGCTGTTGGTCGTCACCGGACCCGACGGGGAGTTCCCGGCCCCGGTGCGGCTGGCCGAAGGCGCCGGTCCCGACGATCCGACGCTGCGGCGCCCGGGACAGCTGCACTATCTGCTCGGACAGCGCGGCACGATGCTCGATCCCGTGCACACTCCGGAAGACCCCGCCGATGTGGTGCGGGAACTGGCCGTCTTCTTCCCCGAGACCCGCCGGGCCGAGGTGATCTCCCGGGCCTACACCGGCGCCGACAGCGCCGAGACCGCCCGGACCCTCGCCGACGCCCTCTACGCCCGAACACCGTGCCGTTCCTTCGACACGACCGTCGCGCTCGATCGCATCCTGCGTGATCTCGATCGGGTGGGCGCTGCCGCGCCGGCGGATTTCGACGCCGGATCCCCCGACGCCTGCGCCGCGCTGCTGACCCGGGCTCTGGGGTCCGGACTGGATATCGACCCGTGGTCGGCGATCGTCCTGGGTGCCGAGGTGCTGCCGATGCGGGCCGGTACCGGGCCACGGACCCTGCGCCCGGTGACCGCGGCCGACTGGCGGACCGGCGCGCGCTGATCCCCCGGCGCGCGCCGACGAGCGTGTCAGCGGTAAGCGGCCACCTGCGAGAATTCGCGAATGCACATCGCGATCGGCCTGGTTGTCCTGGTGGCCTCGGCGGCGGCCGTGGCGGCGCTGGCGCGCCGGGCCGGTATCTCCGAGCCGCTCGCCCTGACCTTGGCCGGGGTCGCCGCGTCATATCTGCCGTTCGTCCCCGAGGTTCATCTGGAACCGGAGGTCGTGCTGCTCGGCTTGCTGCCGCCGTTGCTGTACACCGCGGCGATCCGCACCTCGCTGGTGGATTTCCGGGCCAATATCGGCGCGATCGCGCTGCTGTCGGTGGGGCTGGTCCTGTTCAGTACGTTCGCGGTGGCCGCGGTGGTCTGGTGGCTGCTGCCGGTGCCGTTCGCTGTGGCCGTGGCGCTGGGCGCGGTGGTGGCGCCGCCGGATGCCGTGGCCGCGACCGCGGTGGCGCGGCGGATCGGGATGCCGCGGCGGATCGTCTCCATCCTCGAAGCCGAGTCGCTGTTCAACGACGCGACCGCGCTGGTGGCGTTGCGGACCGCGATCGCGGCGTCGGCGGGAGCGGTATCGGTATGGAATGCCGGGGGCGATTTCCTGCTCGCCGCCGGTGGCGGCGCGGTGGTGGGGATCGCGGTCGCCTACGCGCTCGCACTGTTGCGGCGGCGGATCACCGACCCCGTCCTGGACACCACCCTGTCCTTCCTCGCGCCGTTCCTGGCCTATCTGCCGGCCGAGGAGATCCATGCCTCCGGGGTGATCGCCGTGGTCACCTGCGGGATGATCCTCGGGCACGGGGCGCCGGTGTGGCAGAGCGCGGCCTCGCGTACCGCCGAACGCATCAACTGGGGCACCGTGCAGTTCATCCTGGAGAGCGCGGTATTCCTCATCATCGGGCTGCAGGTGAACACGATCGTCCGGGATGCGTGGGCGAGCGGGCTGAATCACCGCACCCTGATCGTCACGGCGATCGCGGTCCTGCTGGCGGTGATCCTGGCGCGGCCGGTCTGGATCTTCGGCTATGCCCTGTTCCAACCGGTATTCGGGCGGTCGCCGGCGCCCGCGGCCCATTCGACCGTGGTCTCCTGGGCCGGGATGCGCGGGGTGGTGACCCTGGCCGCCGTGCTGCTGCTACCCGCGGACACTCCGCAGCTGCCGGTACTGAAACTGCTGGCCCTGGTCGTCGTCGCGGGCACTTTGCTGCTCCAGGGCACCTCGCTGTCGTGGCTGGTCCGCAGGTTGCGGCTGCGTGGGCCGAGCCGGGCCGAGGACGCGTTGCAGAAGGCGAATCTGCTGACCCAGGCCTCCAACGCGGGCCTCGCCACGCTGGACGCGGCGGTCGGTCCGGACACTCCGGAGGAGGTCGTGCACTCCCTACGTGACCGGGTCACCTGGCGGACCAACGCCGCCTGGGAGCGGCTGGGCCGGCCGGAATCCGAGCTGGCGACCCCCACCGCCGAATATCGCCGGTTGCGGTTGGAGATGTTGCGGGCCGAACGGGAGACGGTGCTGCGGGTCCGCGACTCGGGTGGGGTGGACTACGAGATCCTGCAGCACGTACTGGCCCGGCTGGACCTCGAGGAGTCCATGATCGACCGGTTCGACGAGGGCGACGAGGAGGAGCGGCAGGAGCCGCTGGCGGTTCCCGGCGGCGCGGCCGAGGACTGCGCGCATCTGCGGGCGGCCCCGCTGGTGTGCGATTCCGACAGGCCGGATGTGTGCGCGCAGTGTGTGGCGGAGGGTTTGACGTGGGTACACCTGCGCATGTGCCTGACTTGCGGGAATATCGGCTGCTGCGATTCCTCGCCGGGGAACCACGCGGCCCGGCACTACACATCGACCGATCATCCGGTCATGCGCAGTGTGGAGCCCGGCGAGGCGTGGCGGTGGTGCTACGTCGACGAACTTCTGGGCTGATCCGCACAGACCCGTATCGGCGTCGTGACCGGGCTACCGGAACCGTCCCGCGGCCGCCGTGCCCGGTGACGCGAACGGCGCCACCCGCCGGTTTCCGGGATCGCGTCGTGGCCTGTCACCGGGGTGACCAGGAGTGATCCCGGCAGCTGTCGGGAGAACCAGGGAGCGGGCGGACCGACTGCTGTCGGTGGCCTGCGGCAGTATGGGCGCCATGTCGACAGCACCGGGCAGCACCATGGGCGGGGCCGGCGAAGTCGCCGGCGAACTACGGGAGCACGCGGAGGCACTGCTACGGGAGCTCGCCGGGCCGGGCGCCCGCTTGCGGGAGGACCAGTGGACCGCGATCGAAGCGCTCGTGGTCGGTAAACGCCGGGCCCTGGTGGTGCAGCGCACCGGCTGGGGTAAATCGGCGGTCTACTTCATCGCGGCGAAACTGCTGCGCGCGCAGGGGCGCGGGCCCACCGTCATCGTCTCGCCCCTGTTGGCCCTGATGCGCAACCAGGTCGCTTCGGCCCAGCGGGCCGGAGTGGTCGCGGCCACCATCAACTCCGGCAATGTCACCGAATGGGATGAGATCCACCAGCAGGTGGCGACCGGTTCGGTGGATGTGCTGCTGGTCAGCCCCGAACGACTGAACAACCCCGATTTCCGGGATCAGGTGCTGCCCCGGCTGGCCGCCGACGCGGGGCTGGTGGTCATCGACGAAGCGCACTGCGTGTCCGACTGGGGCCACGATTTCCGTCCGGACTACCGCCGCATCCGCACACTGATCGCCGACCTCGGCGCCGACGTACCGGTTCTGGCCACCACCGCCACGGCCAACGACCGGGTGGTGACCGATGTGGCCGGGCAGATCGGCACCGACACCCTGGTCCTGCGCGGGGATCTCGACCGTGAGTCGCTGCACCTGTCGGTGGTCCGGTTCGACGACGCGGTGGAACGCACCACCTGGCTCGGCGATCAGCTGGACCGGCTGCCGGGTTCCGGGATCGTGTACACCCTGACCGTCGCCGGCGCCCACGACCTCGCCGATGTGCTGAACTCGCACGGCCACAAGGTCGCCGCCTACACCGGCCAGACGGACCCGACCGAACGGGAAGCGCTCGAGGCCGCGCTGTTGAACAACGAGGTCAAGGCTCTCATCGCCACGTCCGCGCTGGGTATGGGTTTCGACAAGCCCGATCTGGGTTTCGTGGTCCACGTGGGTGCGCCGTCCTCGCCGATCTCCTACTACCAGCAGGTCGGCCGTGCCGGACGCGCGACCGAACAAGCCGAGGTGGTGCTGCTGCCCGGTCCCGAAGACACCCGCATCTGGAGCTACTTCGCCTCGGTCGCCTTCCCCCGCGAACATGTGGTCCGGTCGGTCCTCGAAGCGCTGGACCTGGAGCGTCCACAGTCCACCGCCGCCCTGGAACCTCTCGTCGAACTGAACCGCTCCCGGCTCGACATGGTGCTGAAGGTGCTCGATGTGGACGGGGCGGTCCGCCGGGTGCGTGGCGGCTGGCTCGGCACCGGCGAGTCGTGGACCTACGACGCCGACCGGTACGAGCGACTCGATGCCGCCCGCACGGCCGAACAGCAGGCCATGCTCGACTACCAGCGAACCACCGGTTGCCGGATGGAATTCCTGCGCCGCCAGCTCGACGATCCGGCGCTGCTGGCCGCCGCGCCGGGTACGGGCGCCTGTGGCCGCTGCGACAACTGCACCGGCGAGTATCGCGAGACCACCGTCGATACCGCGGCGGTGGCCGCCACCCGGGCCCGGCTCGACCGGCCCGGTATCGATCTCGCGCCGCGTAAACAGTGGCCGACCGGGATGGCGAAACTGGGTGTGCCGCTGTCCGGCAAGATCGCCGAGGGTGCCGAGACCGGCCGGGTGCTGGGCCGGCTCAACTCGCTGGGCTGGGGCCGGCGACTGCGCCCGATCCTGGACGGTCCCGACGGTCCGGTGCCCGACGAGGTGGTCGACGCGTGCATTCCGGTGCTGCGCGAATGGGAGTGGGCCGTTCGGCCCACCGCGGTCCTGGCCCTGGAATCCGAGACGCATCCGGTCCTCACCGGGTCGCTGGCCGAACGCCTCGCCGGGATCGGCCGGCTGCGCAACCTGGGCACCCTGCGCATTCGTCCGGACCGGCCACCGGTATCCGCCGTCAACTCGGCCCACCGGGTCGCCGCACTGTACGACGGGTGGGAGGTCCCCGACCTCGGCGCGGCGGACGGTCCGATCCTGCTGGTGGACACCCTCACCGACACCGGCTGGACCTTCACCGTCGCGGCGTGGGCGCTACGCCGGGCGGGCGCCCCGGCGGTTCTCCCGTTCGCCCTGGCGACTCCGGCCTGACCGGCGCGTCCGGGACCGGGGCCGGCCGGGTTCGCCCCCGGACGGTGGGCACCCGGTCGAGCAGTGCGAACAGGCCGATCAGGACCATCGCCAGGACGACCACCAGCAGTGTGTTGATCATCGCCATCGGGTATCCCTGCCGGACGACGTCGAGGAACGGATACGGGTACCAGTCCGTCACCGCGCCGTGAGCGAAGGTGTAGCCGATCCAGACGACCGGCCAGGCCAACGCGGCGGCGATGGTGCGCCGGTCGATCCGGGGCCGGGGCCCGAACACCAGCCAGGCGGCCAGACCGGCCCAGGGGGCGAGGTAGTGGAAGCCGAGATTCGCCCACCACGCCGCGCCGGTGAGATGTACCTCGTCCGCCAGCACGAGGACGAAGACGAGGCCGGTGATCACGACCCCGAGCAGGGAGTCCAGCCGTAACACCCGCCAGAGGCGCCCGTCCCGTACGGGATTCAGAGCCAGTCCCGCCGAGGCGACCAGCAGGAACAGGTTGCTCTGGATGGTGAAATAGCTGAATAGTCGGACGAGTCCTGTTCCGATACCGGCGTCCGGTTCCGCGCGTCCCGAGTTCGTGTCCGGGCCGCCGGTGAACAGCAGTGTCAGTTGGGTGACCAATGCGGCCGCGATCACCAGGGCGATCGCGAGATGGCAGGCTCGGGCGGCGAAATCGGCCGCGGGGGCGCGGCCGGCCGGCCGGATATGCGCGTTCACACCGGTCCATCCTGCCGTCGCCGGCCGCGCCCGGACCGGCGACACGCGACAGCGGATGCGTATCCGGGTACGGGTACGGCAGGATCGATGCGGTGACCACATTGCCCGAGAAGGCCGACGCATTCCTCGCACTCCATCGCCCCGGAGACCCGGTGATCCTGCCCACGGTGTGGGACGCCTGGTCGGCGGATCTCGTCCAGCAGGCCGGCTTTCCGGCGCTCACGGTCGGCAGCCATCCGCTCGCCGATTCGCTCGGTAAATCCGATCACGAGGGTATGGCCTTCACCGATGTGCTGGGCCGCGTCCGGGAGATCACCTCCGCGGTGGACGTACCGGTCTCGGTCGATCTCGAATCCGGATACGGTGTCGAGCCGGCGGCGCTCATCGATGGGTTGTTGCGGGCCGGCGCGGTCGGCTTCAACCTCGAGGACACCGTACACAAGGAGGGCGGGCGGCTGCGCGAACCGCAGGAGCACGCCGATCTCGTGGGCCGGTTGCGGCAGGCGGCCGACGACAGCGGTGTGCACGTCGTCGTGAACGCCCGCACCGATCTGCTGCTCGCGCCATCCGGCGATCCGGCCGAACTCGTCGGCCCGGCGATCGAACGGCTGCGGCTGGCGGCCGCGGCCGGGGCCGATGTGCTGTATCCGGTCGGCCGCTACGGGCCGGAGGTGCTGGCCCGGCTGTGTGCCGAATTGCCGTTGCCCGTCAACGCGGTCACCGTGCCGGAGCAGGCGGACAAGGCCTATTTCGCGAAGGCCGGGGCGGCACGCGTGAGCTTCGGGCCGTTCCTGCAGGCCGCGCTCGCGGTGGAGGCGAAACGACTGCTGGAACCCTGGAAATGATCCTGCGGCGGTGACCGGCGCGGGGCCGGGACCGGTCAGGATTCCGGTACCGGCTCCTCGTCGAGCTCCACCTCGTCGCGGTCGGCCCATTCGATGAGCTGCCGCAGATCGAACACTGCGTCGTCGATGCCCGCGTGCAGATCGCCGAGGCGGCGGTACCGGGCGGGCACGGTGGCGACGGTGAAATCACGGGGGTGGATATCGTCGATCTCCGCCCAGCTCACCGGGGTGGAGACCGTGGCGGCGGGGTTGCCGCGCACCGAATACGCGGCGGCGATCGTGTGATCGCGCGCGTTCTGGTTGTAGTCGATGAACAGCCGGCCCGGATCGCGGTCGCGCCGCCACCAGGTCGTCGTCACATCGTCGGGAGCCCGGCGACGGACCTCTTCGGCGAAGGCCAGGGCGGCGCGGCGCACCTGCTGGAATCCGTGCTCCGGCGCGATCCGCACATAGACGTGCAATCCCTTGCCGCCCGAGGTCTTCGGCCAGCCGACCGCGCCGATCTCGTCGAGCACCTCGCGGACCACCCCGGCCACCCGCTGCACCCGTGACCAGGGACAGTCCGGCATGGGGTCGAGGTCGATCCGCCATTCGTCCGGACTCTCGGTATCGGCCCGGCGCGAATTCCACGGATGGAACTCGACCGTGGACATCTGCACCGCCCACACGACCTCCGCCAGTTCGCCGACACAGAGTTCATCGGCGTGCCGGCCGTAGCGCGGGAAGTACACCCGCACGGTCGATACCCAGTCCGGTGCGCCCGCGGGCAGCCGTTTCTGGTGCACTTTCCCGCCGGTCAATCCCTTCGGAAAGCGGTGCAGCATGCAGGGCCGATCCCGCAGCGCGTTGACGATCCCGTCGCCCACGCTCAGGTAGTACTGCACCAGATCGAGTTTGGTCACGCCGGACTCCGGGAAGTAGACCCGGTCGGGGTTGGAGATACGCACCTCGCGTTCTCCGACCGTCAATTCCACCGCCGCGCCCGCGCCGCCAGCCATGGTCCGACCTTAGCCGCCGCAACCGGTTCGGGGTCGGTTGTCCGGGGCGCGTCGGTCGCGCGGCCGCTCTGTGGGTACCGATATTCGGCTGCCGGCCGCCGCCGTGGTCCCGTTGCGGTGCTGCTCAGTGGACGACGGGCGCCACCCAGCGGCGCAAAGCGTCGATGGTGGTTTCCGGGGAGGTGTTGAAGCACAACCGTATGCCGGGCACGAGCTCGACGATGACGTTCACCAAGCGTTCGAACAGTAGCGTGTGCTCGGTCGCCATGCGTACGCCCGCGCCGATCATCGCCACCCCGAACGAGCGGCCCGCCGCGCATTCGCGTAATTTCGCCTCGGCCGCGTCCGGATCCGCGGGTACCCGTCAGGACACGAGGTCGAATCCGGCGTCACGCAGAGCCGTCTCGCCCGCGGCTATCCGTGCGGTGAGGGCCGCCGCGTCGATGTGCGGATGGCGGCCGTAGTCCACGGCTCCGGGATCGAGGCCGATCGACAGTACGGTCGTCCCGTCCGATTCCGGTCGTTCCATCGAGTGGTCCTCCGATCTGAGGTATACGAACTGGGGTTTCGCGGCGGGATCCCGCCGGCAAGTGCCCGGGCTCCGGCGGGAGGAAGTCGCGCAACTGGCGGGGCTCAGCGTCGATTACATCGTCCGGTTCGAGCAGGGCCGCGGCTCCAAACCTTCCGATCAGGTGCTCGGCGCTTTGACGCGGGCGCTGCGGTTGAGCGAATCCGACCGTGATCTGATTTTCCGGCTCGCCGGGTCCGAGCCGCCGGGGATCGGACGCATTCTCATGTCGGTCCGGCCGAGTGTTAGCCGGCTGCTGGACCGACTGGGTGGCCTGCCCGCGCTGGTGTTGTCCGCCAAATCCGATGTGCTGGCCTGGAACCCGTCGGCGGCTGCGCTGCTCGGCGACTGGTCCGCACAGCCCCCCGAGCAGCGAAACCTTGTCCGGCAGCGCTTTCTCGGGGTCGGACCGGACCGAGCGGTAGAGACAGGAGATCACACCGGGGCCGCAGACTGCGTCGGTTGTCTGCGTACGGCGCAGGCCAGATACCCACAGGATCCCAGTCTTGCCGGGCTGATCGACGAACTCCGCTCCGGCAGCGCACGGTTCGACGAGTTGTGGCGTAACGGGCGCTCCGGACGACTGCGTAGTCGCACCGCTTCCGTCGTCCATTCGGAGCTGGGAACCCTCACGCTGGACTGCGATGTGCTGTCGGCGCCGGAAGCGGATCAGACGGTCGTTGTCTACTCGGCCGGAACCGGCACCGCTACCGCCGCGGCTCTCGAACTGCTCCGCACCGACCCCACATGACCTGTCCCGGCCGGCGCGGCGCGTGGTATCGGGAACGTCGTACCGGGGAGCTCTGCTGCCGACGTGCCCAGCACGCTACCCGAGCGTCGTATCGATGGCCCGGCCCGGCTGCGTCGCGGGCGGCGGAGGCGGGCCGGCGCCCCAGGGTTCCGCGGCCGTCAGGCTGCCCAGCAGCGACAACGCGCGTTCGGACGGTGAACCGGGTTCCGCATCGGCGCCCGCCGTCGCCCGCAGGCTGGCGACCGTATCCGCGGCGATCGAGCCCCATTCGGGATACACATCGCGTGCCCGCGGGTCGAGGAAGACCATCCGCACCTGATCGATACCGGGGACCGAGCACGCGTTCACCGCGACCGCCAGCGGGTTGGCCGCCAGGACGTCGAGGCTGCGTCCCAGGACGAGGGCCGGCGTCCGCTCCCACAGATCCATGAGCCGCAGCAGTCCGGACGCCACGCGTTCGGGCCGCCGGGACCGCTTCGGCCGGGCCGGCGCCGGGCGAGCCAGCTCCCGCAGATGGGCCGTGCCTTCGTCGTCCAGCGCGAACACCCGGGCCAGGGCGCTGATCACCTGTTCCGACGGATGTTTGTCCCGGCCCAGCTCGAGCCGGATGTAATAGTCCGCGCTCACCCCCGCCAGTAACGCGATCTCCTCTCGCCGCAGACCGGCGACCCGCCGCTGCCCGCCGTCGGGCAGCCCGAAATCCTCCGGCCGGACCAGTTCACGACGGGCCCACAGGAACGCGCCCAGGCGGTTGTCCGAATGCATGTGTTCCAGGGTAGGTGCGGACCCGGCCCGGCCGGGTGGCCCTCCGACTACCAGGAAGTCCGCGACCTGGCAGCCCGCCCGGCTCGG
This sequence comes from Nocardia grenadensis NBRC 108939, assembly GCF_001613445.1. Classification (GTDB taxonomy): domain Bacteria; phylum Actinomycetota; class Actinomycetes; order Mycobacteriales; family Mycobacteriaceae; genus Nocardia; species Nocardia grenadensis. Next base: position 230,589 of record NZ_BDCJ01000013.1, on the reverse strand, counting down.
GCCGAGGGTTGAGGGCATGACGAACAACGAGAATCCGAACGGACGGGTGGCAGTGGTTATCGGAGCTTCCAGCGGAATCGGCGCCGCGGTGCCACCGCGGCTGAATGTGGCCGAGTTGGTCCTGGTGCCCACGCAGCAGGGCTGATCTCTGCTCCCTGAAGGCCCCCGTTCCCGCGGCTGCGCGGCAACGGGGACCGAGGGGACGGGGTCAGCGCGCCGTGGCCGCGAGCGACCGCTCGGTGCCGCGATCCCGGCGTACCGCGGGTAGGAATCCGCCCACCCAGAGGGCGAGGGTGAAGTACACGATCTGTTCGGGTATCCGGAACCACAGCGGCGTGGCCGCTTCACCATTGAGCGGAATATCGTTCAGTGCGGCATGGATATTCGCCGGGATCATGATCACGAGCAGCGCCGCGAGACCCAGGCCGGCCCAGCGGCGGGTGGCGGCCACCACCAACCCCACGGCACCGGCCAGTTCCAGGACGCCGGTGGCGTAGACCGCGAAGTCCGCGAACGGGATGTAGGACGGGACCATGGCCGTCAGGTCATCGTGGCTGGGCATCACGGTGACCGAGTCGGGGATGAAATGCGCCAGTCCGGTCATGGTGAACAGGAATGCCAGCCCGTGCGCGGCGCTGACCCGCCAGGTGTCGAAGCGGCGGACGCCGATCCGGCCGAGTAGCCGCAGGACCAGCGTGGGGACCACGAACAGCATCAGGGTGTCGAACATGCGGTTCCTCCGAGGCGGGAGTCGGTTGTCCGGTCGCACGGCGCCGGGCAGATTCTTGTTGTTATCGACTGATAACAACAAGATAGTATGCATCGACTGATAACTAGTCAATATGTAGCTCCGCCGTGGTGCCCTGCAATCCTTCGGCGGCTTGTCGGCCCGCTGCTCTCCGGCGGTTGGACACCCGGTTCGCCGGACGGCGTAGTGGTCGGCGAACCTCGGATATGCGAGGGTGCGGGGCAGCGCGCGGTGTGGAACCGGACCGCCCGCACCCGCCGACCGGCCCGGAGGAGTGCGAATGACCTCTCGACCCGAACAGCCCACCGCGCCGTCACCGCCGGGCGAGCGACCCCGACCGGCTGCAGCCGCACAGCGGCCGCGGCCGGATGAGAACGATGCGCCGCTGCGGCCCGAGGGCGCAATCGCACAGGGACCGCGGGGCGACGATGCCGCCGGACGGAAGCCGGGGAGGCCGGGTGCCACGCGGTACCGGCAGCGGGAGTCGTGGCGCACCGCGCTCGCCGCGCTGCTCGCGGTCGTGATCACCCCGGTTGCGGTCGGTATCGCGGCCAACGGCGCGGCGACCGCCGGCCGATGGTGGGACACCACCGACCGTTGGCTCTCACCCGCGCAGTCGCTGCTCGGGGCGGCTTTGCTATTGATCGTCGCCGGACTGGCCGCGTACGAACCCGCGGCAGCGGTGATCGCCGGGCTGATCTGGGGCGCACTGCCGGCCGCCGTCCAGATCGCCGCGCCGGGACAGACCTATCGGCTGATCTCGTCGCTGCCCGGCCTGTCTGCCGACCTCTCCCGGGTGCTGCACACCTGGCTGTCGAGCGGGGTGATGCTGTTGGTCGGCGTCCTGCTGGCGGGGGCCGGGCTCGCCGTGGCGCTACGCCGACGCGGACTGCCCGGCTGAGACCCGCCGCCGATATCCCGCTGCACGTTCACCCGGGTGGTGGAGCGGGTGCGGGATCGTTGGTGCGCGTCGTCCGGACCGGCGTCGCGCCCGGACGGAGCACTGCGCGATTGTCCGCGCGCGATATCCGAACCGGCGCCGCGCCCGGTATCGGGCAACCGGAAACGCCCGCGCCGCTACCCGGGCGCATCCGCCGTTCGGTCCGGTGCCGCTACTCGACCTACCGGGGCAGGCCGGCACCGTGGATCGAGTCCGTGCTCATCCCGGTCTCAGCCCTTCACGCACAAAACCTGCCGCAGCGTCGCCACCACATCGACCAGGTCGCGCTGGGCGTCGATCACCTCGTCGATGTCCTTGTACGCGGCCGGGATCTCGTCCACCACACCCGCGTCCTTCCGTGACTCCACACCCTCGGTCTGGGCGATCAGATCCGCGACGCTGAACTGCCGCTTGGCCGCGTTACGACTCATCCGGCGGCCCGCGCCGTGGGACGCGGACTGGAACGAATCCGGATTACCCTTACCGCGCACCACATAGGACCGGGTGCCCATCGAGCCCGGAATGAGCGCCATATCGCCCGTTCCCGCCCGCACCGCGCCCTTCCTGGTCACCAGCATGGGCACGCCGTCGATCTTCTCCTCCGCCACATAGTTGTGGTGGCACGACACCGGCGTATCGAACAGCACTTCCCGGGTAGAGAACTGCTTGCGCACCGCCTCGCACACCAGTGCGAGCATGACGGCGCGGTTACGGGCCGCGTACTCCTGGGCCCAGGTCAGATCGTGTCGGTAGGCGGCCATTTCCGGGGTGTTCGCCAGGAATACCGCCAGGTCGCGGTCGACCAGGTTCTGGTTGTGCGGCAGCTTGCGCGCCACCGCCATATGCCGTTCGGCCAGCTCCTTGCCGATATTGCGGCTCCCCGAATGCAGCAGGATCCAGACCCGATCGTCCTGGTCCAGGCACACCTCGATGAAATGGTTGCCGCCGCCCAGCGAACCCATCTGCTTGTGCGCCTTGGACTCCCGCGACCCCACGGCATCGTCGAGGTCGCCGAACGCCGACCAGAACCGGTCCCAGCCGGTGCGCAGGGTCGCGGTGGCGACTCCGGATGGTCCGGGCGCCAGCTTGTTCACCGGCACCGGGTGCCGGTGCGCGGCGAAACCGACCGGCACCGCCGCCTCGATCGCCGATCGCAGGGCGCGCAGATCATCGGGGAGGTCGGCGGCGGTCAGATCGGTGCGCACGCTCTCCATCCCGCAACCGATGTCCACGCCCACCGCGGCCGGAGCGACGGCGTCACGCATGGCGATCACCGAACCGACCGTGGCGCCTTTCCCGAGGTGCACATCCGGCATGACCCGGACGCCGTGGACCCATTCCAACCGGGCGATATTGCGCAGCTGTTGCAGCGCCTGCGCCTCGATCTCGTGCTCGTGGGCCCACATCAACGTCCGTGCCCGGGTGCCGGACAGCTCGACGGGAAACATTGTCTCGTTCCTTCCCTCCGGGGCGGACCGATATCCGCCGCCGTAATTCCACGGTAGGCCGCCGGATACGAGGAGGCGATCGAATTTCCGGGGGGTGCCGGCAGGCTGTCCGGGGTCGTGGCGTGCGCCGACGGCAGCGGGAGCGAAGACGTCTCACGGAGGGGGTTCGCCCGGCCCGGCGGACAGGGCGGCCTCGATATCGGCGCACCACGGAATGGCGGCGCTGGCGCCCAGCACGGTGGTGGCCAGCGCCCCCGCGGCGCAGGCGAAACGCAATGCCGCGGCCGGGCCCCGCGACCAGCGGACGGCCAGGGCGCCGGCGAACGTGTCACCCGCGCCGGTGGTGTCGACGACATCGACCGCCGGTCCGGCGACGGTCGTCTCCACGCCGTCCGGCCCCCGGTGGCGCGCGCCGTCCGCGCCGAGCGTGACCACCAGGTGCGGCACCCGGTCGAGCGTGCCGCCCAGGTCCTCGGCCTCGCCCCGGTTCACCACCGCCACATCCACCCGGCTCCACAAACCCGCCGGAAGGCGTTGGGCCGGAGAGGGATTGAGTATCACAGTGGTGTCATTGTCCCGGGCGTGCCGCACCGCTTCCGCGATGGTCGGGACCGGGACCTCGAGCTGGCACAGCAGGATATCGGCCGCGGCGACGGCGGCGAGATCGCCGGCGCGCAGGCGGCGCAGCCCGGTATTGGCACCGCCTACCACGATGATCGAGTTCTCGCCACCGGCATCGACCACGATCGAGGCGACCCCGCTGGGGCCTTCGATCGTGCGCAACCCGGTGGTATCGACCCCGGACCCGGTCAGCACCGCGCGCAATCGCGGCGCGAACACATCGGTGCCGATCGCGCCGAGGAACATCACCTGCCCGCCCGCCCGGCTCGCCGCGATCGCCTGGTTGGCGCCCTTCCCGCCGGGCACCATCGTGAAGCCGCGGCCCAGGACCGTTTCGCCGGGTGCGGGCCGGTGATCGGTGGTGGTCACCAGATCCATGTTGATACTGCCGAGTACGGCGATCAGTGGGATGGTCACGGGGAAAACCTAGCGCGGTGAGTGCCGGTAGAACCGATTTTTCCGCTGCGTAGGCTGTAGGCCATGACGGTAGAGACCACCGCTGAGTTCGATATGCGTGCGGCCGTGCACGAAGCCGCCCGCCGGGCGCGGGTCGCTTCCCGGGTCCTCGCCCAGCTCACCACCGATCGGAAGAACGAGGCGCTGCACGCCGCCGCGGACGCGCTGCTCGCCGCCGCCGACACCGTGCTGGAAGCCAACGGCGAAGACCTGGTCGCGGCGAAAGCCGCCGGCACCGAGGATTCGCTGCTGGACCGGCTGCGGCTGACCAAGGACCGGATCGACGGCATCGCCTCGGGGCTGCGCCAGGTGGCCGGACTGCCCGATCCGGTGGGTGTCGTGGAGCGCGGATCGACGTTGCCGAACGGACTCGAGATTCGCCAGGTCCGGGTGCCCCTCGGCGTGGTGGGCATGGTCTACGAGGCGCGGCCCAATGTCACCGTCGACGCGTTCGGACTGGCGCTGAAGTCCGGCAACGCGGCGCTGCTACGCGGCTCGTCCTCGGCGGCGCGGTCGAACGCGGCGCTGGTCGCCGTACTGCGGGACGCGCTGAACGGGGTCGGCCTCCCGGTCGACGCGGTCCAGCTGCTGCCGAGTTCGGATCGCTCCAGCGTGACCCACCTGATCCAGGCCCGCGGCCTGGTGGACGTGGTCATCCCGCGCGGTGGCGCGGGCCTGATCAACGCGGTGGTGCGCGACGCCCGGGTGCCGACCATCGAAACGGGTACCGGCAACTGCCACGTCTACGTGCACTCCGGTGCCGATCTGGATATGGCCGAAGAGATCCTCGTCAACGCCAAGACCCGCCGCCCCAGTGTGTGCAATGCGGCCGAGACGGTGCTGATCGACGCGGCCATCGCCGATACCGCGCTGCCACGGCTGAGCAAGGCACTCGCCGACAAGGGCGTCACCCTGCACGGCGATCTCGACGGGATGGTCCCGGCCACCGACAAGGACTGGGGCGAGGAGTACCTGACCCTCGATATCGCGGTGAAGGTCGTCGACGATCTGGACACCGCGATCGAACACATCAATACCTGGGGCACCGGGCACACCGAGGCCATCGTCACCGGGGAACTGGCCGCGGCCGACGAATTCTCGCGCCGGGTGGACGCGGCGGCGGTTATGGTGAACGCCTCCACCGCCTTCACCGACGGCGAGCAGTTCGGTTTCGGTGCCGAGATCGGCATCTCCACCCAGAAGCTGCACGCCCGCGGCCCGATGGGGCTGCCGGAACTCACCTCCTCGAAGTGGGTCGTGCGGGGTTCGGGGCAGATCCGCCCCGCCTGACGACCCCGGCGACGAGAACGCGGGGCCTCGCGTCTCACCTCCGGTCCCGTTGCGCCGGGGGCGGGATCTCTCGCGGCCCCGGGGGGCGACGCCGGTCGGGTAACCGCCCGGTAGCGTGGGGTGGAGAGTTCAACGGAAGGACGGCCCGATGGAGCCCGCGAGTACCCCCTCCCCGCCGGTTCAGGAGCCGATCTTCGCATCGGTCGATGATGTGGTGCACCGCCTCGCCGAGACCGGATACCTGGCCGACAAGGCCACCGCGACCTCGGTCTTCCTCGCCGATCGGCTCGGCAAACCGCTGCTCATCGAAGGTCCGGCGGGTGTCGGAAAAACCGAACTGGCGCGGGCCGTGGCGCAGACGGCGGATGCCGAACTGGTGCGGTTGCAGTGCTACGAGGGTGTCGACGAGGCGCGGGCGCTCTACGAATGGAACCACGCCAAACAGATCCTGCGGATCCAGGCCGCCGGCGAGAACGACTGGGCCGAGACCAAATCGGATGTATTCACCGAGGAATTCCTGCTGTCCCGGCCCCTGCTCACCGCGATCCGCCGGGCCGACCCGACGGTCCTGCTCATCGATGAGACCGATAAAGCCGATGTGGAGATCGAGGGTCTGCTGCTCGAGGTACTGAGTGATTTCGCGGTGACCGTGCCGGAGCTGGGCACCATCACCGCCACCCGGAGACCGTTCGTGGTCCTCACCTCCAACGCCACCCGGGAACTGTCCGAGGCACTCAAGCGGCGCTGCCTCTACCTGCACCTGGACTTCCCGGACGAGGATCTCGAACGGCGGATCCTCGCGAGCCGGGTCCCGGAACTTCCCCAGGCGGTGGCCACCCAGCTGGTGCGGATCGTGCACGTGCTGCGCGGAATGCAGTTGAAGAAACTGCCCTCGGTCGCCGAATCCATCGACTGGGCCCGCACCCTGCTCGCGCTCGGGCACACCGAACTCGACGACACCACCGTCCGGGAAACGCTGGGCGTGGTGCTCAAACACCGCAGTGACCACCAGCGGGCGCTGGCCGATCTGAAACCGGCCTGACCGTGGTGGCCACCGACGACCAGCCCCTCGCCCCGCACGGTCTGCCGGGGCATCTGGTCGGTTTCGTGGAGGCGCTGCGGGCGCGGGGGATACCCGTGGGCCCGTCGGAGACGGTGGACGCGGGTCGGGTGCTGTCGGTGCTCGACCTGCTGGACCGCGAGTCGGTTCGCGAGGGACTGGCCTGCGCCCTGTTGCGGCGCACCACCCATCGCGGCACCTACGACGGACTCTTCGACCTGTGGTTCCCGGTGGCCATCGGAGACCGCGCCGGCGCCGCGGAGGCCGAGATCCCGTACCGCGACGACGGCCAGGTCGATATCCCCGGACTGCGGCGCATGCTGGCCGAAATGCTCGCCGACGAGGGTTCGGGTCAACAACAGGCGCTGATGGCCGCACAGCTCGTCGAACAGCTGGGGCAGTACCAGTCGGCGCGGGGCGCGTCCTTCTCGTCGTATCAGGCGTTGAAGGAGGTGCAGCCGCAGACGTTGCTCGCGCAGATCCTGGCTGCCATGGCCACGCCCGGGATGAGCGATTTCGATACCGAGATCGCGCGCCGGGCCGCTCGCTCCCGCATCGAGAGGTTCCGGCGCACCGTGGAGGCGGAGACCCGGCGGCGGGTTGCCGAACGCATCGGTAAGGAACGGGTCGCCTCCTATGGGGTCCCGCGGCAGGCCGAGGAAGTCGATTTCCTGCGGGCCTCGCAGGCGGAGCTGGCCGAACTGCGGCGCAGTACGCAGCGGCTGGCCCGGATCCTGGCATCGCGGCTCGCGGTGCGCCGCCGGCACGCCAAGCGGGGTGAGATCGATCTGCGCAAAACCCTGCGCAAGTCCATGTCCACCGGTGGGGTACCGATCGATCTGGTGAACCGCAAACCCCGGCCCGGCCGCCCCGAGCTGGTCCTGCTCTGCGATGTATCGGGTTCGGTCGCGGGTTTCAGCAATTTCACCCTGCTGCTGGTGAGCGCGTTGCGTGAACAGTTCTCGAAGGTCCGGATCTTCGCCTTCGTCGATCACACCGACGAGGTGACCAGGTTCTTCGATCCGCACACCCAGCTCGACGAAGCCATGCAGCGGATCTTCGCCGAGGCCGATATCGTCGGCTTCAACGGCCACTCCGACTACGGCAGTGCGCTGACGAGCTTCGCCGAGACGTTCCGCGACGCTGTCACCAGCCGAAGTTCCCTGCTGATCCTGGGTGATGCCCGCACCAACTACCGCGACCCCGAGCTTGCCACCCTGCGCGAGCTGGTCGAGGTCGCCAAGCACGCGCACTGGCTGAACCCGGAACCGCGCACCAACTGGGGATCCGGGGATTCGGCCGCCGACCGGTACCAGCAGGTCATCGAAATGCACGAATGCCGGTCGGCGGCGCAGCTCACGGCGGTGGTGTCCCGGCTGCTACCGGTCTGACCGGAACCCGCCGCGACCCCACCGTTAAGCTCGACACTCATGCACGGAACGGGCCGGGGTGGACGCAAGCTGGGTGTGATGGGTGGCACCTTCGATCCCATCCACCACGGACACCTGGTCGCGGCCAGTGAGGTCGCGCACCGGTTCGACCTCGACGAGGTGATCTTCGTACCCACCGGACAGCCGTGGCAGAAGACCGATCGCCAGGTCAGCCCGGCCGAGGACCGGTATCTCATGACGGTGATCGCCACCGCCTCCAACCCGCGGTTCTCGGTGAGCCGGGCGGATGTGGACCGCAGTAAAGTGACCTACACCGTCGACACCCTGCGCGATCTGCACGCCCAGTACCCGGGCGCGGAACTGTTCTTCATCACCGGGGCCGACGCGCTGGCCAGCATCCTCACCTGGCAGGATTGGGCGGAACTGTTCGAGCTGGCGAAATTCGTGGGGGTCAGCCGGCCGGGGTACGAGCTGAACATCGACCATCTGGCCGACCATCTGCGAGGTATGCCCGACGACGCGGTCACCATGATCGAGGTCCCCGCGCTGGCCATCTCGTCGAGTGAATGCCGCCGTCGCGCGGCCGAGGGGCGGCCGGTCTGGTATCTCGTACCGGACGGGGTCGTGCAGTACATATCGAAGCGGCATCTCTATGTGCCCGCTCGAGCGGAAGGTGATGGAAACGTGAACGAGGTGCTGGCATGAGCGGCGCACGCCCGGAGGTAGCAGCATGAGCGCGACGGAAGAGGCGGTGCGGATGGCGACCGTCGCCGCGCTGGCCGCGGACGAGAAGCTGGCCGCCGATGTGGTCGTGCTGGACGTCTCCGAACAACTCGTGATCACGGACTGCTTCGTGATCGCTTCGGCGCCGAACGAGCGCCAAGTCAATGCCATCGTCGATAATGTCGAAGAGAAACTGCGCGCGGCCGGACATAAACCGGTACGCCGGGAAGGGACCCGCGAGGGCCGTTGGGCGCTCTTGGACTACGTCGACGTGGTGGTGCACATCCAGCACAACGACGAACGTAATTTCTATGCGCTGGAACGATTGTGGAAAGACTGCCCCATCGTTCCGGTCGAGGGGATCGGAATGAGCGAGTCGGGCCCGGCGGAAGGAGTGGAGCGTGACCACGCAGGGCCCTCGCTCATGCCGCGTGAACACGGCGCGCCACCGGCCGCCGGAGACGAAAGTGCTGGAGAACCGAGTGAGAGATAAAACCGGTGTGCGCACCTTGATCCTGTTGCGCCACGGGCAGACCGAATGGAACGCAGGCGACCGGATGCAGGGGCAGATCGACACCGATCTCACCGATCTGGGACGGCGACAGGCGAAAGAGGCGGCGCGCGAACTGGTCTCCCACCAGGCGGTCGGATTGATCTCCTCCGATCTCCGCCGCGCCTACGACACGGCGCTGGCGCTGTCGGAGCACTCCGGACTCGACGTGGTCCGGGAGCCGCGGCTGCGGGAGACCCATCTCGGGGACTGGCAGGGTATGGGGGATGTCGAGGTCGATTCCCGCTATCCCGGTGCCCGGCTGGAGTGGCGGATGGACGCCACCTTCACCCCGCCCGGTGGGGAATCGAAACTGGAGGTCGGTGCCCGCGCTCTGCCGGTGGTGCAGGAGTTGTTCGACGAGCGGCGGGATTGGCCCGGCGCCACTATGATTCTCGTGGCGCACGGCGGGCTGATCGCCGCGCTCACCGCCGCGCTGCTCGATCTGCCGCCTCGGAACTGGCCGGCCCTCGGTGGCCTGGCCAATGCCAGCTGGGTGCAGCTGAGCAGCCACGGCCCGAGCCCGGAAAAGCCCGGTTGGCGTCTCGATGTGTGGAACGCAGCGGCGAAAGTAGCACCCGATGTCATCTGAAGACCTGAACCGCCAGATACCGGACGAACTGTTCCAGAAGGTATCCGCGAAACCGGAGCGCGCGCTACCGGACGCCCTGTTCGGCCCGGCGCCCGAACGGGAGGCGGACGAGACCGCCGACGACACCGCGGCCGCCGAGGACGGCGACGTCCGGAAGGCAGTCTGACCTCAGGAGGATTCCGCAGTGACAGCCACGTCCGCGGGTACACATGCGCCCGGTCCGGGTAGCGAACCGGGAACGACCGGCCCGGACACGGGTTCGGTCGCGGAGACGGGTACCGCGCCACGGATCGCGCCGAATGTGGAGGTCACGCCGGATCCCGCGGTGCCCACCGGATCCGCGGCTTCCGGTGCCCCGCGACCGGTACTGCTGGTGATCGCCGATTCGTTGTCCTATTTCGGCCCACGGGGCGGACTGCCGGCCGATCACCCCCGGATCTGGCCGAATCTGGTGGCGGCCGAACTGGATTGGGATGTCGAACTCGTCGCCCGGATCGGCTGGACCTGCCGGGACGCCTACTGGGCGTTGATCGGGGACCCGCGGGTCTGGGCGGCTGTCCCACGCGCCGGTGCCGTGGTCTTCGCGGTGGGCGGTATGGATTCGCTGCCCTCACCGTTGCCCACCGCACTGCGCGAACTCATCCGCTATGTGCGGCCGTCGGGGCTGCGCCGGGTGGTGCGCTCGGCCTACCAGTGGGTTCAGCCCCGGGCGGCGAAACTCGGTCGCCCGGTGGCGCTTCCACCCGAAGTGAGCGTGGACTATCTGGAGCAGTGCCGGACGGCGCTGAACCGGCTCCGGCCCGAGCTGCCCGTGGTCGCGGTACTGCCGTCGGTGCACGACTGCGCGGCCTACGGCCGGGTGCACAGTGGCCGCGAACCGGCGGTGCGCGCCCTGCGGGCCTGGTCGCGGCGGTGCGGTGTGCCGCTGGTGGACTTGAAGGCGGCGGTCCACGACAACATTTTCTCCGGCGACGCCAATCCCGACGGGATCCACTGGGGGTGGGACGGGCACACCGAGGTCGCCAAGGCGATGGTGAAAACGCTGCAAGAGGTGGGGTGAGACATGGCGGTCGTGGTCGTCACCGATTCGTCCGCCAGCCTGCCCGTGGAGGTGATCGGCGAGCTGGGTGTCGAGGTGGTGCCCCTGCACGTGCTGGTGGGGGATGCGCAGATCCGGGAGGGTGTGGACGAGCTCGCCGTCGACTACACCGCCGACGACGTCACCACGTCGGCGCCGTCGCCGGGTGAACTGCGCGACGCCTATACCGAGGCGCTGCGGCGCAGCCGCGGCGACGGTGTGGTCGCGGTACATCTGTCCCGGCAGCTTTCGGCGACCTGGGAGGCGGGAAGGCAGGCCGTCCGGGATATGGACGCCGCGGAGTCGGTGCTGCTGGTGGATTCGCTCGGGGCAGGCCTGGCGACCGGTTTCCCGGCGCTGGCCGCCGCGCGGTGCGCGGCTGCCGGCGGCACGCTCGCGGCCGTGTACGAGGCCGCGGTGCGGGCGGCGGCGGGTTCCCACACGTTCTTCGTGGTGAATCGCACCGAGCAATTGCGTCGCGGCGGAAGGCTCAGTACGGCAGCGAGTTTCTTCGGCAGCGAGCTGGTGAGCAAGCCCGTGCTGCAACTGGTACAGGGGCGGCTGGAACTACGGGACAAGGTACGTACCCGGTCGAAGGCGTTCGCGAAGCTGGTCGCGGCCGCCGAGGAGGCCGCGGGTGCGGGCCCGGCCGCGGTGGGGGTGCAGCATCTGGCGGCCGCCGAGGCCGCCGAGACGGTGACGAACCAACTGCGCGAACGTCTCCCGCAGGTCGACGAGGTTGTCGTCGCCGAGTTCGGGCCGGCGCTGGCGGTCCATCTCGGGGTCGGCGCGGTCGGGGTACTGGTACTCCCCGGCGGGTGCGGCTGACCGGTCGCGGTATCTGTCGCGGCCACCGGCCGTCCACAGGCCGGAGTTGTCCACAGGTCTATCGAAACCCCAGGTGGGTCCATGCGTTCGGCGTCCGGCCGGGCCTAGCGTCGCGGGCATGGCACCACACGACGAGCGCGAACGGGTACGCAGACAACTGGGCGGGCACCTCGCAGAGCTACCGCGGGACGACACGGACCCCCGGGTGCGTCCGTGGCCGGACTCCGCGTTCGCCGAGGCCGATGCCGTACGCACCCCGCGCTGGCTGGACGACGAACCTGCCCCGGCCGGCCGGTGGGACCGACTGATCCCCGACCGGTTCCGCGGCGCGCGCCTGGACACCGGGCGGCGCGGAGTGGCGGCCATGGCGGGTATCGGCCTGCTCGCCGCGCTGCTGACGGTCGTGATGGTGCTGTGGGATCGTCCGGTCGCGCAATCGGTTCCCCCGCTGCCCGCGGTCCAATCCGCCGCGCTGCCGGTGGATTCCGCGGAAGCCGGGCCGGTGCCTCGCGCGGCAGAGCCGGCGCCGACCGGAACGCAGCCCGCCGAACTGGTGGTGAGTGTCGTGGGTCTGGTGCACCGGGCAGGTCTGGTGCGGCTGCCACCCGGCGCCAGGGTCGCCGACGCGATAACGGCGGCGGGCGGTGCGCTCGACGGCGCGGATCTGACGGGACTGAACCTGGCCCAGCGGCTGGCCGACGGCGACCAGGTCCGGGTCGGTCCCGGCGAACCCGGCGGGCCGCTACCGGGCAGCGTGACGATCAGCGGCGGCTCCGCGGGACCTCCGCCCGATCCCGGCACGAACGGTGGTGGGGCCCCGGCGGGTACACCGGTGGATCTGAACTCCGCCACCGAAGCCGAACTCGACGCGTTGCCCGGAGTGGGCCCGGTGACCGCGAAGGCGATCATCGCCTGGCGCGAAACCAACGGGCGGTTCACCGATGTGGATCAGCTGGCCGAGGTGGACGGTATCGGCCCGGCCCGGCTCGCGCGCCTGCGCGAACTGGTGAAGGTATGAAGACGCTGCCCGTGCGGACGAGCGGCGTGGGCGCCGAACCGGTGCCGGGCCACGGTGAGATGTCGATACGAAGCCGGTGCCACGCGCAGGTGGTCGGCGGTCGGCGCACCGGGCACACACCGGGTGGTCGTCAACCAAACCCGCGGCGCCGACTCGGCGGCCCGGAGCCCGGAGCCCGGCCGAGGCGGCGGAGCCACACACGGGGGGCGGGTGCGATCCGCACGGTAGCGACCGCCCTCATCGATGACTTCACCAGCTGCCCGTCCCGCAGGCGAGATCGGTGGCTGCTCTGGCGCCTCGTGCGGAAATGGGGGCGGGTATGCCGGTGAGCGCGCCGCCGGGCACCGAAGGCCGGCGGCGCGCAGCGGGAGCGAAAGGTGATACGGCGGGTCCGGATACGGTGCTGGATGCGCGGTTGCTGCCGGCGACTCTGTCCTGTTGGCTCGCCACCGTCCTCGCGGTCGGCGCCGGGTGGGTCGCGGGGGTGGCCGTCGCGCTCGCGCTGGCTGTGCTCGCCCTGGCGGCCTGGGCACTGCTGTGGACCGGGATAGCCCATCGCAGCGAACGCCGCCGGGTCGTGGCGACGGTGGTGCTGGGTGCCGCGCTGATCGGTTCGGCGTTCGCCTGTGCCGGCGCGTGGCGGGAGCATCAGGTCGGTGCGCATCCGCTGCGCTCGGTACCGGCCGCGGCGACGGTCGAGGTGGTGATGGTGCCGGGGGACGACCCGAAACCGGTGCGCAGCAGTGGCTCCGGACGCGGCCGGCTCTGGGTGGTGCGCGGCGAACTCCGGGAGTTCCGCTATCGCGACCAGGTGGTACGCGGCGGTGGCGCGGTGGTCGTGCTGGCTGCGGGGCCGACCTGGGCGGAAATGCTGCCGGGGCAGCCGATCGAATTCCGGGCCCGGCCCGCGCCCCCGCGCAGTCACGATCTGACGGTGGTCACCCTGCGGCCGGTGGGCGAACCGAGCACCGCGGGCCCGCTGCCGTGGTGGCAGGCGGCCGCCGATTCGGTGCGTTCGGATCTGGTCGCGGCCGCCGGCCGGGCACTCGCACCGGATCCGGCCGGCCTGCTGCCCGCGCTCGTCGCGGGAGACACCTCGGCGCTGAGTGACCGGGTGCACGACGATTTCGTCGCCGCGGGCCTCCAGCATCTGACGGTCGTCAGCGGTGCGAACTTCTCGATCCTGCTCACCGCGGTGCTCGCCACCACCCGGCTGCTCACCCTCGGTCCGCGTCTGTCGCTGTTCTGTGCCGCGGTGGCGCTGGTGTCGTTCGTGATCATCGCCCGGCCCGATCCGAGTGTGCTCCGAGCCGCGGCCATGGGGTCGGTGACGCTACTGGCCTTGCTGACCGGCCGCCGGAAACAAGCCTTGCCCGCCCTCTGCGCCGCGGTGATCGCCCTGCTGGCGCTGCGGCCCGCGCTCGCCGTTCAAGCCGGCTTCGCGCTCTCGGTCCTCGCGACCGGTGCGTTGCTCCTGCTCGCGCCCAGCTGGGCCGACCATCTGCGGGCCCGTGGCTGGTGGCGACTACCCGCCGAACTGGTCGCGGTGGCGGCCGCGGCCTTCGTTGTCACCACGCCGCTCACCATTGCGATATCGGGGCAGCTCAGCCTGGTGGCCGTGGCCGCCAATATTCTCGTGGCCCCGGTGATCGCCCCGATCACCGTCGGCGGAGCGCTGGCGGCCGCGGCGGCCACCTGCTGGGACCCCCTCGCGCACCTCGTTCTGCGCCCGATCGGGCTGCCGATGTGGTGGCTGCTCACGGTGGCGACCGAGGCGGCCGCCGTACCGGGCGCGGTCGTCCCGGTCCCCGGCGGTGCACCGGGCGGTGTGATCGCCGCAGTGGTGGTCGCCGGCGGAATCGCGGCCCTGCGGTCGGCCCGGGTCCGGCGGGTCCTGTCGGCCGCATCCCTCGGAATCCTCGCCGCGTACCTACTACTGGTTTTCTTTCCCGGCTGATGAGCCTTCCCGGCTCCGGCCGGAACCACCCCCATGGACCCGTGGCAGGCCGTATCCCCGTCGTGGAATCGGGCGCCCGCCATGTTCGCGCAGCTCGAAACCGGACGACCGCGTCGCGACGCAATCGGCCGTGGACTCCGCCCTGCTATCGACCCGCCCTCGCCCTGTTCCTACGAGATCGCCGGGCCCTCGGCGTCCGCACCGCCCGGGCTGCGACCGGTGGCCGGCGGGCAGCCGTACGATCGGAGCCGTGAGCGAGCGACCTGCGGCCCTGCACCTGGTGCTGGGCGATGAGGAACTGCTGATCCAGCGTGCGGTGGCCGGGGTGACCGGGCAGGTGCGGGCGGTCGCGCCGGACCCGGACGCGGTCCCGGTCGACCGATTGCGGGCCGGTGATGCCAGCAGTGCGGAATTGGCGGAACTGCTGAGTCCCTCGCTGTTCGCCGAGGACCGGGTGATCATTCTGGAGGCGGCGGATCAGGCCGGTAAGGACGCCGTCGCGGTGATCTCCGAAGCCGCCGCGGCGCCACCCGAGGGGGTGGTACTGATGGTCGTGCACTCCGGCGGGGGCCGCGCCAAGGCCATGGTCCCCGAATTGCGGAAGGCCGGCGCGGTGGTACACGAATGCGCGAAGCTCACCAAGGCCTCGGAGCGGTCCGAATTCGTCCGGGCCGAATTCCGGGGGGCCGGGGCGCGGGTGTCGGCGGATGTGGTGCAGGCCGTACTCGACGCGGTGGGGTCGGAACTGCGTGACCTGGCGGCGGCGTGCTCGCAGCTGGTCGCCGATACCGGGGGCAAGCTCGATGTCGCGGCGGTACGCCGGTACTACTCCGGCAAGGCCGAGGTATCCGGCTTCGAGGTCGCGGACCTGACCGTGGCCGGGAACCGGGCGGGCGCGGTGGAGGCGCTGCGCTGGGCGCAGGACCGCGGGGTTCCGCATGTGGTGCTGGCCGACGCGCTGGCCGATTCCGTGCACACCATCGCGAAGGTGGGATCCGCGGGGCGCGGGGATCCGTTCAAACTGGCGGGTCCGCTGGGTATGCCGCCGTGGAAAGTGAAGAAGGCGCAATCGCAGGCCCGGGGCTGGACCCCGGCCACGATCGGATCGGCGCTACAGGTCGTGGCGACGCTGAACGCTGATGTCAAAGGAGGCGCCGCCGATTCCGGCTTCGCACTCGAGGACGCCGTACTGAAGCTGCTCGCCCTGCACGGACGCAGCTGAGGAGCCGGCGAGCGAACGGCCGCTATTCGACCGCGCTGAGGCCCAGTGCCTCTTCGGCCGCTTCGTCGTAGCGGCCGTCCCACTCCTCGTAGACGGGGGTCTCCTCGTCCCGGGTGACCATCCAGACCACCACCGGGCCGCCGTCATCATCGGCCGAGACCAGCACGTTCTCGATCTTGACTCCGATACCGAGGACTTCGGCGGCCCGGATCACACCGGGCAGGTCCTCGGCTTGGACTACCGATTGGTTCGCATACACCGTAACCATGGGCCGCATGCTACGGCAGGAAGCGCGCAACCGGTCCGGCGCCATCCGGGAACGGCCGGAAAAGCCGCGCTGACCGGGGGCCGGGAACGCCAAAAGCCGCCGTGGTCCTCAATGCCGCGGCGGCCGGTCGTCGAAGGGGATCAGTTGGTCAGAGCTTGTTCAGCGCGGTCGCCATCGCCGACTTCTTGTTGGCGGCCTGGTTGGCGTGGATAACGCCCTTGGAGGCGGCCTTGTCGAGCTTGCGGCTCACGAAACGGAGGCGCTCGGCGGCGGATTCCTTGTCACCGGACGCGGCGGCGGCCCGGAAGGCGCGGATGTAGGTGCGCAGTTCGGACTTGACCGACTGGTTGCGCTGCCGCGCCGCCTCGTTGGTGCGGATCCGCTTGATCTGGGACTTGATATTGGCCACGCCGGTATCCTCTGGTTCCTGTCTGGTTCGGTCGGAAAGTCTGTGTGCACCCCCGCCCTGGTGCTCGTCCATACAAGGGAACGGCCGGGCACGGGGTAGGCAACGCCGATTGGCCAGGTTACCAGCACGTGGCGGCGCGACGAAATCGTGGGCGGATCGTCACATTGCGGGCGAGGCGATGTCGTTGTGCGCGTCATTCGCCCCGCGTAACGTCCCCAACGATCGGCAGAGCGGTTTTCCCAGCAGGACCCAGGTGTTTCCCGGTGTGCGCCCCGGCACCAGGCGGGGCGGCGATCCTCTCGGAAGGCGGACCAGTATGTCTCCCACTGCGCAGGAAAAGGAAGCGATCCTCGAGGGCGTCGAACCGGCGGTGCCATCCGATCCCAAGAAATGGGCCGCCGAGGCGCTCGGCACGTTCGTCCTGGTGATGGGTGGAGTGGGAACCGCGGTACTGGCGGGAGAGAAGGTGGGCCCGCTGGGTGTGGCGCTGGCCTTCGGTTTGTCCCTGTTGCTCCTGGTCTACGCCATCGGGCCGGTATCCGGATGCCATGTCAATCCGGCTGTCACCGTGGGGCAGTTCCTGATGGGCCGATTGGCCCCGGTCAGCGCGGTGGGCTACATCGTCGCGCAGGTGGTGGGCGGTCTGGTGGCGGGTGTGGTGCTGTTCGCGATCGCGAAGAACCTGCCCTCCTACGATCGCGCGGCCGACGGCCTGGGTGCCAACGGCTGGGGTCCACACAGTCCGTCGGCGGTCACCGGCCCGACCGGGCAGGCGGTGATCCAGGACGGATACGGCATGGCCGCCATGATCATCGTGGAGGTGATGCTCTCCGCGCTATTGGTCTTCGTGGTGCTGGCCTCGACCGACCGGATTTCGGAGATTCCGCAGGCGGGCCTGGCCATCGGTTTCACTCTCGCGGTCATCAACCTGATCGCGATCCCGGTCGACGGTGCTTCGGTGAATCCCGCCCGGAGCCTGGCGGTCGCGCCCTTCCAGGTCGGTGCGATGGGGCAGCTGTGGGCATTCATCGTGTTCCCGCTGATCGGCGGGGTGCTGGGCGCGCTGGTGTACCGGCTGCTCTTCGGCCGCTCCCGGAGCTTGGAGGTCTGACCCGGCGCCGTCAGTTCCAGTGGTACTCGCGTACGAGTCGGTGGGCGACCAGGTCGAACAGTTTGCGCGGCAGGATGGCACCCTCGCGGCGGATCCCGTCCTCGGGGACATCGAGCACCCGGTCCAGCCGGACCCAGCTGTCCCGGCCCTGATGATCCCAGGTGCCCGCACCGATCCCTATCCAGTCCGGATCGTCGGCGCGCACCGGGTTGGAGCTGAGCATGAGCCCGAGCAGCGTATGCCCGTCGCGGCCGACCACCAGCACCGGACGGTCCTTGCCGTTGCTCGGGTCCTCTTCGAAGGGGACCCAGGTCCAGACGATTTCGCCGGGGTCGGCGCGGCCGTCCAGTTGGGGGGCGTACACCACGCGCCGCGCGCGGTGGGCGGTCGGTACCGGAGTGGAGGCGGCGGGCCGGACCGGGACGCCGCCGGGCGCGGCGGGCCGCCGACCGCGGCCCGAGCCGTCGCGGGTACCCCGGCGGTCGAGCAGGGCCCCGACCAGTCGCGGCGCCTGCCGCTTGACGATCTTCGGACCCTGTTGTTTCGCGATCGCGGTGAGTTGCTTGCCGAGACTGTTCCAACTGCGGGCCATCTCAGGAGGATAACGTCACGGCGCCGCCGGGGATATCGCCTCCGGTGGGCCGCGGCGGGACCTGGGCGGCGGCGGGCGGGGTCCAGCATGGGACGATGGTCGTCAGTACGCCCGATACCCCATGAGGAGTGGAGTGCCCGCCAGCTTCGCCGATACGACGTTCACCGATCCATCGCGGATCCGGAACTTCTGCATCATCGCGCATATCGATCACGGCAAGTCGACGCTGGCCGACCGGATGTTGCAGCTCACCGGTGTCGTGGAGGACCGGCAGATGCGTGCGCAGTACCTGGACCGGATGGATATCGAGCGGGAGCGCGGGATCACCATCAAAGCCCAGAACGTGCGGCTGCCGTGGACACCGAAGTCCGGGGAACACGAGGGTGAGGATTTCGTCCTGCACCTGATCGATACGCCGGGCCACGTGGACTTCACCTACGAGGTGTCGCGAGCACTGGAGGCGTGTGAGGGCGCGATCCTGCTGGTCGATGCCGCGCAGGGGATCGAGGCACAGACCCTGGCGAATCTGTACCTGGCGCTGGACAAGGATCTGGAGATCATCCCGGTCCTGAACAAGATCGACCTGCCGGCCGCCGATCCGGAGCGTTACGCGGCCGAACTCGCCCATATCGTCGGCTGCGAGCCCGAGGATGTGCTGCGCGTCTCCGGGAAGACCGGGGTGGGCGTGACCGAACTGCTGGATCGGGTGATCGAGCGCGTTCCGGCGCCGGTCGGGGAGGCGGATGCCCCCGCGCGGGCGATGATCTTCGACTCGGTCTACGACACCTACCGGGGTGTGGTCACCTACGTCCGGGTGGTGGACGGCAAGCTGACGCCCCGCGAGAAGATCAAGATGATGTCCACCGGCGCGACGCACGAGTTGCTCGAGATCGGCATCGTCTCTCCGGAACCCAAGCCCACCCAGGGCCTCGGGGTCGGGGAGGTCGGTTATCTGATCACCGGTGTGAAGGATGTCCGGCAGTCGAAGGTCGGCGATACCGTGACCGCCGCCCGCAACGGCGCGATCGAACCGCTCACCGGCTACCGCGAGCCGCGTCCCATGGTCTACTCGGGCCTGTACCCGGTGGACGGGTCGGACTATCCGGATCTGCGTGACGCGCTGGACAAACTCCAGCTCAACGATGCCGCTCTGACCTACGATCCGGAAACCTCGGTGGCGCTCGGGTTCGGTTTCCGCTGCGGGTTCCTGGGTCTCTTGCATATGGAGATCACCCGCGAGCGCCTGCAACGCGAATTCGGCCTCGACCTGATCTCCACCGCGCCGAACGTGGTCTACCGGGTGGTGATGGAAGACGATACGGAACATATCGTGACGAATCCGTCGTACTGGCCGGAAGGCAAGGTGCGCGACGTCTTCGAGCCGGTCGTCAAGGTCACCATCATCTCGCCGAGCGAATTCATCGGCGCCATCATGGAGCTGTGCCAGTCGCGACGCGGCGACCTCGGCGGGATGGACTACCTGTCGGAGACCCGGGTCGAGCTGCGCTACACCCTGCCGCTGGCCGAGATCATCTTCGATTTCTTCGATTCGTTGAAATCGCGGACCCGCGGCTACGCCTCACTCGACTACGAGGAGTCCGGAGAACAGCAAGCGCAGCTGGTCAAGGTGGATATCCTGCTGCAGGGCGAGGCGGTCGACGCGTTCAGTGCCATCGTGCACCGTGACGCCGCCCAGGCCTACGGGCACAAGATGACCACCAAACTGCGCGAACTGATCCCGCGCCAGCAATTCGAGGTGCCGATCCAGGCGGCCATCGGGTCCAAGATCATCGCCCGCGAGAACATCCGCGCCATCCGTAAGGACGTGCTGGCCAAATGCTATGGCGGTGACATCAGCCGTAAGCGCAAACTGCTGGAGAAGCAGAAAGAGGGCAAGAAGCGGATGAAGACGATCGGCCGGGTCGACGTCCCGCAGGAGGCCTTCGTCGCGGCGCTGTCCTCGGACGCGCAGTCCGATAAGCCGAAGGACAAGAAGTAGCGGCGCACGCGCCCGCTCACGGCAATATCGCTGTGCGATAGCGGGATCTGTTCCGGCGACCCCCTCCGGTCCACGGAATCGGCTGATAACGAAAATGTGACAGCCGCAGATGTCGACAATAGGCTGAGAGCCGATCCGCGCCGAGGCGGCCCCGGCGCGGTTGCTGTTGAACGCGAGAGTGGAGTTTGGAATGGCGCGTGATCTGCCGTTCGACGGCGACGAAGAGGTCACCGAACGCGGTGGTGACACCGCCTATCGCATTGCCAGCGCCACATCGCGAGTCGCCCGCGGCGGCGCCTATGTGACCGGCGGCGCGTTGATCGCGAACAACGGCGGCGGGGTTCCGGCGCCGCCCAGTGAACTGGACAGCCGGAACGCCGGCTGGGCCTACAGCGCCGATCCCGATCCCGATGTCCCCAGTCCGGTGGTCACCTTCCCGGATCCGGAGCCGGTGCTGCCCGCAGCGCCGGGTTCCGCCGGCGACGCGAGCACGACCATGCCGCTCCCGCACGGCTCTACATTCGATATCCAGGTCGGCCGGCCCGGCGATTTCGATCTCGACGACTACTATCCCGGTGTCCACACCGAGGACATACCGGGACTGACACTGGTACCCGGCGCGCCCGAAGGTGGCGTGCCCGGGTCGGAGTTCATGCCGGGCACCGGGGTACCCGAATCCAAGATCCCGGGTATGCCCGAGTTCGGCGCGCAGGATCCGGGTCTGCCGCCGAACAACATCCCGGGTTTCGACGGTATCCCCGGATGGGGGCAGGGTTTTTCGCTGCCCGGTAACGAAGGTTTCGGTGCCCCGGGTGAATTCGAACTGCCCGAACCGGGCGATGCCTTCCAGACCGATATCTTCGACCTGCCCCGATTCAACCTGAGCCCCGATTCCTCGGCGCAGTCGGTAGCGCGTAGCGCGGACGACGGCGACTGGGGTTTCGATCTCGCCGATCTCCTGGCCCGCCCGGCCGGTGATCCGGCGTCCGGCTGGTACGGAGACTCCGCGGGAGGCCCGACCGGTGAGCTGATCATCGACTACGGAGTCGGCGGCGGGATGGTCTTCGCGGACGGTTTCGGCCATGCGGTGGCCATCGATTCGCATATGGGACTGGACATCTCGGCGGGAGCCGACGGGTTCTGGGCCGCCAGCGACTGGGACCTCGATATCACCGTCGGTGACGGCAACCTGCTCGACGACCGGCTGGACCAGTACCTGGACTGGGCGCAGTCCGGCGCCGCCGCATCCGATGCGTTGCATTCGGCCGGGCGTGATCCGCTGGACGCCGCCGCTCGGACGAACGCGGGTGCGGAGACTCGCGGGGCAGAGCCCGGTGTCGCGGCGGACGCCGCTGTTCCCGGCGCGGCCTCCGGTACCGGTGCGGTCTCCGGCACCGGGGCAGCGGTGGCGCCGGGTGTGGCGGCTCCCGGTTCGATCCCGGCCGCCGCGATGGCCCCGGGCCCCGGCGTACCCGCCCCGGTCGCTCCGGCCCCGGTCGCCCCCGCGCCGATGGCCGCAGCCCCGGTCGCGCCGGCCCCGGTGGCTCCCGCGCCCGTCCCGCCGCCGGTCGTCGCACCGGCCGCCATGGCACCGGCGGTGCAGCCGGTCGCGGCGACCCCGCTGCAGACCACAGTCCAGCCCGATGCGGCGACCACCCCGATGGCCAATGTTCTCCATGCGCCGGCGGGACCGTCGCCGCTCACCGCGCCCGCGGCACAACTCCCGGATCTGTTCCACCGGCCGCCGCAGGCGCCGACGCCGGACCGGCAGTCGCCGGCCGAGCCGACCCTCCCCGGATCCGCCACGCCGATCGTGCCGACGACCACCGTGCCGACGACCACCGGCGACGCCACGTCCACCACCGGTCCCACGACCACCGGCCCCGAGGGCAGTACGACCACGTCCCCGGACGGCAGCACCACGGTGGACGGCAGCACCACACCGTCGATCGGCGGGACCACCAGCACGTCGCCGGACGGATCGACCACCTCGCCGGAGACCACCACCGGCACCGAGGGACCGACCACCGGGAGCACGTCGCCGGAAACCGCCACCTCCGAGGGCGGGTCCACCGGCAGCACCGGCGAATCGACCGGCGTCACCACCACGAGCCCCGGGTCCTCCACCGGTGAGACGGTGACCGGCGGTACCACCACCGACCCGATCGGTGGGACCAACCCGAACGGCCCGGGCACGGGCGACCCGACACCGGACGGGACCCCGTCCACGGTGGATGTCCCCACCCAGCAGGTGCCCACGCAGCAGGTTCCCACCGCGGATCAACCGTCGGCCCCGGTGCCCACCGTGAGCGTGCCGACCCAGCAGCCGACGCTGCCGGACGCCCCGGTGCCGGTGACGCCACATCCGCTGCCGACACCGCTCCCGGTAGCGCCCCAGGTGCAGCCGATCGCCGACCACATTTCGCCGGTTCCGTACGATGTGCACGCGGTGGCCGTCACGCCGTATACCGAGCACACCGCGTTCGGTATCGCGGGCGGTGGGCTGACCGGTGATCTGTCCGGCGGATCGCTGCCACATACAGTGGCGGTGACCGAGGACCCGATTGCCGATCACGGCCACTGGGTAATCATGTGACAATGCACGACCGGCGGGGGGCTGTTCGGTCGTACGGGGGGAGATTCGACCGAATGCGGTCGATGACGGGATGTTGTGACCGAGAGTGAGGAGCAGGCCTTGTCTGCCGTAGCCGGACCGCGGGCCGCCACGGTGAAGAACCCGGAGGTGATGGCCCCCCTCGTCCAGATCATCGATGAGCTGCGGGATGTCTCACGCACCGCGAGCCGTAACGATCTGCGGGGACGGCTCGGAATGGTGCGGGCCCGGGTGGCCGATACGAGGGTACGGCTGGTGGTGGTCGGTCCGCCGAAGAGCGGGACGAGCACCCTGGTCAATACCATGGCGGGGGCACCGATCAGCGCCACCGACAGCGCGATCAGCGTGCCGGCGATAGTGGAGTACGGCCCGGAACCTTCCGCCACCCTCATCCGCCGTGAGGGCGGCGGGCGGATCCGCCGGCAGCACGTCGATCCGCTGAATCCGGCTCCGGCGCTCATGGCGAAGGGGGTGATCCGGGCCGATTTCACCCAGCCCAGCCCGCTGCTGGCCGAAGGGATCGTCCTGATGGACGCGCCCGGCGCGGCCGTGCAGGACCGCAGTACCTGGTCGATGATCGCGGCCGCCGACGCCGTGCTCTACGTGAGCGACGCCGACAGCGAGTACAGCCGGGAGCAGATCGAGCATCTGCGCCGGATCGGGCAGGTGTGCCCCACGGTGATCTGCGTGCTCAACAAGATCGACCGGAACCCGAACTGGACGCATGTGCAGGAACGCAATCGCGAACTGCTCGACGCCGCCGGTCTGGGTTTCGCGGTGGCGCCGGTCTCGGCCGCCATCCACCAGGAGGCGCAGCAGTCGGGCGATCAGCAGCGGGCGATCGAATCGGGTCTGCCGCAACTGGTCGAACATCTGCGCGCCTACGTGGTCGCCCACGCCGACGCGACGGCCGTACAGTCCGCGGTGCGCGATATCCGGCTGGTCGGCGACCATCTCGGTGTCACGCTGCGCACCGAGGCCGACGCGCTGCGCGATCCGCGCCGCCGGGCACATGTCACCCAGCAGCTGGCCACCGCCCGGGACCAGGCCGATCAGCTGCGCCAGCGCACCGCGACCTGGCAGATCACACTGGCCGACGGCAGTACCGAACTCATGGCCGATATCGAACACGATCTCCGGCACCGGCTGCGGATCCTGGTGCGCGACGCCGAGGCCGAGATCTCACGTACCGACCCGGCGGTCCGCTGGGCCCGCTTCGGTACCGACCTGGAGGCCAGGATCGCCGAGGCGATCGCGGAGAATTTCGAGACGGCCAACTATCGCGCCGAGGAACTGGGCGAACAGGTGGCCGCGCGGTTCCCCGCCGACCACCGCCGTCCGGATCTGCCCGATATCCGTCCGCAGTATCCCGCCGAACTGCTGGAGAACGTCGCGCCGCTGGAGCCGCTCCAGAGCGCGAAAGCCGGTGTCACCGAGCAGTTCCTGTCCGCGCTGCGCGGTTCCTACGGCGGTATCCTGATGGTTGGCCTGGTCACCAGTCTGCTCGGTATGTCCCTGGTGAACTGGTATTCGGCGGGCGCCGGCATTCTGCTCGGCCTGCATGCCCTGTGGGAAGGCCGGCGCACCCGCCGACAGCGGCGGCAGGCCGAGGCCAAGGTGGCGCTGGCGCGGCTGATGGACGATGTGGTGTTCCAGGTCGGCAAGGAATCCCGGACCCGCCTGCGCGAGGTGCAGCGGGTGCTGCGGGATCATTTCACCGATATCGCCACCGACGCGTTGCGCACCGCGGACGAGGCGCTGCGGGTCGCCGAGGAAGCGGGCGCCCAGTACGGCGACCGGGGTGCGGAACGGCTCGCCCGGTTGGACAGCGAGATGGGTAAACTGCGCGACCTGCGTCAACAGGCCGACCGTTTCGTCGCTGCCTGACCGGGCCGGTTCAGCGCCGGGGGCGGCTGCGCCACGGGGTGCCGCCCCCGGTCTTGCTGTGGGCCGGCTGGAACGTTCCGGTCTCCTGCGAGCCCTCGGCCCGGATCAGATGGGTGACCGCGTTGATCAGCGCGAGGTGGGTGAACGCCTGCGGGAAGTTGCCCAGATGCCGGCCGGTGGACGGGTCGATCTCCTCGGCGTACAGCTTGAGCGGGCTGGCATGGGTGAGCAGCCGTTCGCACAGTCTGCGGGCGCGACCGATCTCGCCGATCTCCACCAGCGCCGATACCAGCCAGAACGAGCAGATGGTGAAGCTGCCCTCGGGGCTGACCTGCCCGTCGTCGGTGGTCTCGTTGCGGTAGCGCAGCACCAGTCCGTTCTCCGTGAGCTCCTCGGCGATACCGAGCACCGTCGCGCGGACCCGCCGGTCGTCCGGGGGCAGGAACCGGGTGAGTACTACCAGCAGCAGGGAGGCGTCGAGGGTGCTGCCACCGTAGACCTGGGTGAAGCGACCGCGGTCGTCCACGCCGTGGGCGAGCACATCGGCCCGGATCTCTTCGGCGATCCGATGCCATTCCTGGGCGGAATGCGACTGACCGTGCAGCTCGGCGATTCGTGCCCCACGGTCCAGCGCCACCCAGCACATCACCTTCGAGGAGGTGAAGTGCTGGGGTTCGCCGCGGACCTCCCAGAGGCTGCGGTCGGGTTCGCGCCAGTGGTCGATGGCGGCGCCGACCTGGCGTTCCAGCATGGGCCACAGTGTTTCCGGAACGTGCTGACGGGATTTCACGTGCAGGTAGACCGCGTCGAGCATGGTGCCCCAGATATCATGCTGCTCCTGGTTGTAGGCGTCGTTGCCGATCCGGACCGGCCGGGCGTTGCCGTACCCGGACAGATGATCGAGGGTGCGCTCGGTGAGCTCACGCTCCCCGCCGATCCCGTACAGCACCTGCAGGGGTACCGCTTCGCCGTCGGGTCCGGTGGTGGCGTCGTGCAGGAAGGCGAAGAAATCGTCGGCTTCGCGGTCGAGGCCCAGGGTGTACAGACCCCAGAGGGCGAAACTGGCATCGCGCACCCAGGAGTAGCGGTAGTCCCAGTTGCGTTCCCCACCGGGGGACTCGGGCAGCGAGGTGGTGGCGGCGGCCATCAGAGCGCCGGTGGGTGCGTAGGTGAGGCCCTTCAGGGTGAGGGCGCTGCGTTGCAGATAGCGTCGCCAGGGATGGTCCGGGAAATCGCCGAGGGTGACCCACTGCCGCCAGCATTCGATGGTCGTCCACATTTTGTCGGCGGCCTCGGCGAAGGTTCGCGGCGCGGGCAGTACCGACCAGGTGAGCGCGACGTAGGCGCAGTCACCCTCGCGCATCCGGGTCCGCGCCCGGGCCTCGCGCCCCTCCAGGCCCAGCCGCAGATCTGTGGTGAGTACCAGGGTGGGCCCGGCCGTGGGGTCGGCGGCACAGACCGCCGAGGCCTCCTCATACACCTTGCCGGTGTATTCCCAGGTGGCCGAGGCCCGGTGGTAGTCGAACGACGGTTCACAACTCAGTTCGAGTTCGACCGTGCCGCTCACACATTTCACCGTGCGCAGCAGCATATGGGCGGCGTCCCAATCGGTCGGCGTGCGGCGATGGGTGCGGCTGCGCTGGTCGGTGTTGTGCCACGGACCCAGTACCAGCGCGTCCCGGACGATCAGCCAGCCCGCTTCGGTCTGCCAGGTGGTCTCCAGGATCATCCCGCCGGGCAGGTAGCGGCGGGCGGCGGGCACGGTCCGACCGTAGGGGCCCAGCCGGAAATGACCGGCACTGCGATCCAGGATGGCACCGAAGACACTCGGCGAATCCGGTCGAGGGACACACATCCACTCGACCGAGCCGTTGCTGGCGATCAGACAAGTGGTCTCGCAGTCGGACAGGAAGGCATAGTCGTCGATGACCGGGAAGTTGCTCTGCGGCAACTTGGTCTCCGGCGGAATGGCCGGGAAGGTGCCCGGTTTTCCGTCGGCCGACGGTGCGTGCTCGGGACTCGGCATACCCCATCATGGGTCGCGCGGTCCCGAGCCGTCCACCACAGTTCAGCCGATGCGCCGGATCCGGGCCAGCCAGGCGGCGGCCTCGACCCGGCCCGCGGCGTCGGGCGTGAGGTCGCCGGCCTGCTCGGCGATCGTCTCGGTGATCCGGCCGTAGTAGCGGTCGGATCGCAGGTCTTGGATCGCCCAGCCGGGCGCAGTGAAAGAGTCGCGGATCATCTCCGCGCCGATCCGCGGGCCGAAGCCTTCCTCGGCATTCGACAGCGCCAGGACGTGCAGATGGCCGCCCGGCACGCACAGGCGGTGCAGCGTACGGACGTAGTCGGCCCGGGCCGCGGCATCGGCGAGGAAGACATGGAACAGCGCACTGTCCACGATGGTGTCGAAGGTGCCGAGCGGGTTGTCGCCGGAACGGGCCAGGGCGACCATATCGGCCACCTCGAATCGCGCGCCCGGCACATTCTTGGCGGCGGCGTTGCGGCGGGCGTAGGCGACCGCGCTCGGGGACAGATCGACGCCGAGTACGTCATAACCGAGTGCGGTGAGCGCGATGGTGTGCTCACCGGCGCCCGCTCCGGGGTCCAGGACGCGGCCGCGGATGTGGCCGGCGCGTTCCAGCTCCACGATCGCGGGCTGGGGCCCGCCGATAATCCACGGGGCGGTGTCGTTGTCGTAGGCGGAGTTCCATACCTCTGGTGCCTGTGTCATGACCCCACCCTGCAATCTCGAGTCGGGTTGAGGTCAAGGCGCGGGTCGGGGTGGCCACCGTGCGGTGTTCTACGCTGGTCGCCGTGGAGCGTATTGCCGACTGGTGGGACGGGTTCGAGATGTGGGTGGCGGGTCTGCCGTTCATCCCTCAGTTCCTCGTGGTGCTGGTGGGTATGGTGCCGATCAGTTTCGCAATCGCCTACCTGATCGACCGGCTCCTGCATGTGGCGGGCGTCGCGCTGGGTCGCGACGACGCCGACGGTGACCGCGATGCCGGAAACGAGGTGTACTGATGCCGCGCTCACGGGTGCAGCTGGCACTGCTGGCACTGCTGGTGCTGGTGATCGTCGCCTGGTTGTTCACCCGGTGACGCGGGCTGTCGTGCGTGCCGGTGCCCGGTCCGTATCGGGTGGGCGCGGGTTCGGTGAGCGGGCCGGCACGCGGTGCGGCCGGCCGGTTCCTCGCCTGCTGTTGGTGCTCGTCGCGGTGCCGATGCTGCTGGCCGGGTGTGCCGGCGGATCCAGCGACGAGGTCGGCGGCGGCGGGGCCGACGGCAGCGGCGGAACCGTCGATCTGTACGCGTACGCCATCCCCAAGCCCGGCTACGACGAGGTGGTCCCGAAGTTCAACGACACCGAGGTGGGCGAGGGCGTCGAGGTGCGCCGGTCCTACGGCGCATCGGGGGACCAGTCCCGCAAGATCGCGCGCGGTGCGCCGGCCGATGTGGTGAGTTTCTCCCTCGAACCCGACATCACGCGCTTGGTCGACGCCGGACTGGTGGACCCCGACTGGAATGCCGACGCCACCCGCGGGGTGCCCTTCGGCTCGGTGGTGGCGCTGGTGGTGCGCTCCGGGAACCCGAAGAACATTCGGACCTGGGACGATCTCCTGCGCCCCGATGTCGAGGTGGTGACCCCGAACCCGTTCAGTTCCGGTTCCGCGAAATGGAACCTGCTCGCCCCCTATGCCGCGGCCAGCGCGGGTGGGCAGGACCCGCGGGCGGGTGTGGACTATCTGAACCGGATGCTGACCCATGTGCGCGTCCAGCCGAAGTCGGGGCGCGAGGCCACCGAGGCTTTCCTGCAGGGCACCGGCGATGTGCTGATCAGCTACGAGAACGAGGCGATCTTCGCCGAACGGCACGGCGACCCGGTCGAGCACATCGTTCCGGACACGACTTTCAAGATCGAGAATCCGGTCGCGGTGCTCGAGCACGCCCCACACCCGGAGAAGGCGATCGCCTTCCGCGATTTCCTCTATACGACCGAAGCGCAGCGTGCCTGGGCCGACGCGGGCTTCCGTCCGGTCGACCCGGGGGTGGCCGCCGAGTACACCGACGCCTTCCCGCAGCCGTCCATCCTGTACACCGTCGCCGACCTCGGCGGCTGGGAGACGGTGGAAGCGGAACTGTTCGCACCCGACTCCGGCACCATCGCCGTCGCCTACGACAACGCGACCGAGTAGCCGGGTGACCCGGCCCACACGCGATACTCGATACTCGTGACCGAACGCAGTACTGCCACCGAACCCGCGCCCGCCGGCCCGGACGTGTCCACCCGCCGGCCGCTCGGGTCGTGGTTGCGGTTCACCGGTTCGGTGGGCCCGCTCGGTATCGCCACCGCGATGCTGTGGCTCAGCGTGATCGTGTTGCTGCCGCTGGCCGCGCTGACCTTCAGTGCGTTCGACGACGGCTGGTCCGGGTTCTGGGGCGCGGTCGCCGATCCGACAGCACTGGCGTCGCTGCGGGTGACGGTGCTGGTCTCGCTGGCGGTGGCGCTGCTGAACGTCGTGATGGGCACGGTGATCGCCTGGGTCCTGGTCCGGGACGATTTCCCGGGCAAGGGCCTGGTCAACGCCTTGATCGACCTGCCGTTCGCCTTGCCCACGATTGTCGCCAGCATTGTGCTGCTGGCCCTGTACGGACCGCGGAGTCCGGTCGATATCCATCTCAACGCGACTCGGCCGGGCCTGGTGGTGGCCCTGGCCTTCGTGACCCTGCCGTTCGTGGTGCGTTCGGTGCAGCCGGTACTCATCGAGGCCGATCGCGAGGTGGAACAGGCGGCGCTGTCACTGGGCGCCGACAACTGGACGACCTTCCGTCGGGTGGTGCTGCCGACCCTGGCGCCGGCCATCATCAGCGGCGGCGGCCTGGCCTTCGCGCGCGCCATCGGTGAATTCGGTTCGGTGGTGCTGATCGGCGGCAATATCCCGCGTGAGACGCAGGTGGCCTCGCAGTACATCCAGCAGCAGATCGAGATCGACCGGCCGGTGAACGCGGCGGCGGTCTCGGTGGCGCTGCTGGTGATCGCGTTCGTCGCGTTGCTGGTGCTGCGGGTGTTCGCCGAGCGGACGGCGCGCAAGGAACGTGAGGCCCGATGAAACTGTCCGCTCCCGGCCGGATCACACTGCGCGTGCTCGGTCTCGGCTACCTGTTCGTCCTGCTGGTGCTGCCGCTCGGGATCATCCTGTACCGGGCGTTCGGCCAGGGAATCGGGGCGTTTATCGACCAGATCAGTACGCCCGCCGCCATCTCGGCCTTCAATCTCTCCATGATCATCCTGGTGATCGTCGTGCCGGTGAACGTGATCCTCGGCGTGGTGATCGCTTTGGCGCTGGTACGCGGCGATTTCCCCGGCCGCCGGTTGCTACAGGGCGTTGTGGATCTGCCCTTCGCGGTCTCGCCGGTGGTGGTGGGTGTCGCGCTGATCATGCTGTGGGGTGTCGACGGCTGGTTCGGTGTGGTCACCGACTGGGGTTTCCAGGTGATCTTCGCGCTGCCGGGCATGGTGCTGGCGACCATTTTCGTCACCATGCCGTTCGTGGTGCGCGAGGTGGAACCGGTGCTGCATGAGATCGGCGACGATCAGGAACAGGCGGCGGCGACGCTGGGGGCGTCGCGTTGGCAGACGTTCTGGCGGATCACCGTCCCCGCCATCCGCTGGGGGCTGACCTACGGCGTGGTACTCACCGTGGCCCGCGCGCTGGGCGAGTTCGGCGCGGTCATCATGGTGTCGTCCGGGTTCCCGGGTGTATCGCAGACGCTGACGCTGCTGGTGCACGAACGCTATATCAACGATCACAACGATTTCGGCGCGTACTGCGCCGCCACTCTGCTGATGGGACTCGCGCTCATCACCCTGCTGTTGATGACGCTGCTGGAACGTAAGCGGAAAGCGTCATGATGCGTCGACTCCGCCTACGCCTCGGCCGCCGCGAGCCGCATGGCCCAGCTTCGAAGAAGGACACCTCGACTGTGTATGCCGGAGGCCGCCCGTGATCACCGTGACCAATGCGCGCAAGAACTACGGTTCGTTCGCCGCGCTCGACGACGTCAGTCTGGACATTCCCGCCGGGGAGCTGACTGCGCTGCTGGGTCCCTCGGGGTCCGGGAAGTCGACGCTGCTGCGGTCGATCGCGGGGCTGGAGAATCTCGATGCCGGGGTGGTCACCATCGGCGGCCGGGATGTGACCCGGGTGCCGCCGCAGAAGCGCGATATCGGTTTCGTCTTCCAGCACTACGCTGCGTTCAAACATATGACCGTCCGCGACAATGTGGCCTTCGGGCTGACCATCCGGAAGCGGCCGAAGCCGGAGACCGCGAAACGGGTCGACGAACTGCTCGGCATCGTCGGTCTCGACGGTTTCCAGCACCGGTATCCGGCGCAGTTGTCCGGTGGGCAGCGACAGCGGATGGCGCTGGCCCGAGCACTGGCGGTGGACCCGCAGGTGCTGCTGTTGGACGAGCCGTTCGGCGCGCTCGACGCGAAGGTCCGCGCCGATCTGCGGACCTGGTTGCGCCGCCTGCACGAGGAAGTGCATGTGACGACCGTGCTGGTCACCCACGACCAGGAAGAAGCCCTGGACGTGGCCGACCGGATCGCGGTGATGAACGCCGGCCGGATCGAGCAGGTCGGCAGCCCCGAGGACGTCTACGACCGGCCCGCCAGCGAGTTCGTCATGTCGTTCCTGGGCGCGGTGGCGCGGCTCAACGGGCATCTGGTGCGGCCGCACGATATCCGGGTGGGCCGGGACGCGAATATGGCGCTGGCCGCCTACGAGGGGACCGCGGAATCGGCGGGCGTCACCCGGGCGACGGTCGAACGGGTGGTGCGGCTCGGGTTCGAGGTCCGGGTGGAGTTGCGCAACGCCGCCACGGGTGACCTGTTCACCGCCCAGGTCACCCGCGGTGACGCCGAGGCGTTGCGCTTGGCGGAGGGGGAGACGGTCTATGCCCGCGCGACCCGGATTCCGCAGCTGCCGGTGCGATGATCGAGGGCGTCGTCTCCGGCGCCGCGCGGTTCGGGTCGCTCGTGAGCCCGGGTCTTCACTCCGGTACCGGAGTCGCCGCCTTTCTTCGCCCGGCCGCCCCCAAGGCCGAGGTGGGCCCCGGACGCCGGCCATCCGGCGTAGGGCGCACCGCACCGCCCGTATGTGCCGGACAGGCGAGCGTGGCCCGGCCGGAAAGGCGCGCGGATATCCGCCTCGATCAACCCGAACAGGCCTCTGCTCGGTAGCTCCCGTTGGCCGCCGACCCCTGGACGGCTTCGCGCATCATCCCCGCTCGGTCGCTCCGGGACAGGTGGGCCCACCGGCGCCGATCAGCCGGAGTGGGCGCGGTGTTCGGCGCGGGCCGCCACCTCTACTCCGTACCGCTGAGCCTGTTCGGCCACTGTCCACCCGGTGCTGAGCTGGAGTGATACTCGCCACGTCCCCGGTGTGACCCGGCCGCCGCGGGTAGCCGTGTTGACGTACCTGGACGTAGCTGTAACTATGGGAAACAGGTAAGCCCGAATCATCGACGAGAGGCAGTGACGATGACGTCTTCAGCCACCACGGTCTCCGACGACCAACTGGTCGCGCAGGCTCAGGAATACGCGGAGAAGCTGTTACTGCTGTCGGAGGGCTCGGTCAACCGGAACTTCGATCCGTTCACCGATATCGACTGGGACAATCCCGACTTCGCCGCCGATGCCCGGCCGGAACGCTGGATCCTGCCGGTCTCCGGGGATACGGTCGGCCGCCATCCCTGGTACCGGGCGCTGTCGCACGACAAGAAGATCGCGCTCGGCAAGTACCGACAGGCCAATGTCGCCAAGGTGGGCCTTCAGTTCGAGGCCATCCTGATCAGCGGCATGATGCAGCACATCTTCGGCCTGCCCAACGGTGACCCCGAATTCCGTTACTGCTCCCACGAGATGATCGAGGAGCACAACCACACCCTGATGTTCCAGGAGATGGTGAACCGGATCGGGGTCGATGTCCCGGGTATGGGACCGCTGGTGCGGCAGATCCGGCATATCGCCGTCCCGGTGGCGGTGGCCTTCCCGAACCTGTTCTTCATGGCCGTACTCGGCGGCGAAGAGCCGATCGACCACATCCAGAAGGAAGTGCTGCGCTCCGGCGAGGAAGTCCACCCGATCATGCGCGGCGTGATGGCCATCCACGTGGCCGAGGAAGCGCGGCACATCTCCTTCGCCCACGAGTTCCTCAAGAAGCACGTACCGGAATCCTCGGCCCGCAACAAGTTCGTGCTGTCGCTGGCCATGCCGATCGTCATGTGGATCCTCGGCCGTGCCATCGTGACGCCGCCCAAGGCGTTCTTCGACGAGTTCGATATTCCGGAGAGCGTGCGCAAGGAGCTGTTCTTCGGGTCCGACGACGCCAAGCAGACCTTCAGCGACTATTTCGGCGATGTACGCGCCCTGGCCAAGGAGATCGGCCTCATGAACCCGATCGCCAAGCGGGTGTGGAAGGCGCTGGGAATCGACGGCCACACCACCCGGTACCGCTCCGAGCCGCTGCGCGCGGTCTCCGGCAAAGCGGCCTGAGCGGCGGGTAGCGGTTCGATGCCCTATGTCGTCACCCAGTCGTGCTGTAGCGACGCCTCCTGCGTGTACGCCTGTCCGGTCAACTGTATCCATCCCACTCCGGACGAACCGGACTTCCGGACGGCGGACATGCTCTATGTCGATCCGGCGGCCTGCGTCGACTGTGGCGCCTGTGCCTCGGCGTGTCCGGTGGACGCCATCACCTCCTCGAAGAAGCTGACCGCGGAGCAGCAGCCGTTCATCGCGATCAACGCCGATTTCTACCGGCAGACGCGCCCGCGTCCGCTGCTGGCGCCACCGGTGCCGGCGCCGGCGATCGACACCACCGGCCGCGGACCACTGCGGGTGGCCGTGGTCGGCTCGGGCCCCTCGGCCATGTACGCGGCCGATGAACTGCTCACCCAACCCGAGGTGCAGGTGACAGTGTTCGACCGGCTCCCGGTCCCGTACGGCCTGGCCCGGTACGGGGTGGCGCCGGACCATCCGAAGACCCGGCAAGTGGCCGAGCTCTTCGATGTGATGTCGGAGCAGCCGGGATTCGGATCCTACTTCGACGTCGAGGTAGGCAAGCACATTTCGCACGAGGAACTGCTCGCCTACCATCACGCGGTCGTCTACGCGGTCGGCGCGTCCACCGACCGTAAACTCGGTATCGCGGGCGAGGGACTGGCTGGGAATGTCTCCGCCACCGACTTCGTGGCCTGGTACAACGGTCATCCCGACCATCAGCACCACGATTTCGATCTCTCCCGGCGCCGGGTCGTCCTCGTCGGCAACGGCAATGTCGCGCTCGATGTGGCGCGCATTCTGACCAGCGATCCCGAACGGCTGGCCGGGACCGAGATCTCGCCGGTCGCGCTCGAGGCGCTGCGGCGCAGCAGGGTGGAAGAGGTCGTGATACTGGGTCGGCGCGGCCCCGCCGAATCGGCGTTCACGGTCCCGGAGTTCGTCGGATTGCTGGGCGCGGAGGTGGATATCGTCGTGGACGGCGAAGTGCCTGCGCCCGCCGAGGGCCTGCCGTACCAGGTGGAGCGCAAACTGGATCTGCTGCGCCGGGCCGCCGAGCGGCCGTCCGGTGGGCGGCGGCGCATCGTCTTCCGGTACCGGAGTGCGCCGAGCCGTATCCTCGGCCCCGATGCCGTCACCGGTATCGAGGTGGAACGTACCGATCTGGTGACCGGTGACGACGGCCGGGTTCGCGCGGTGCCCACCGGCGATCTGGATCTCCTGGAGACCGGGCTCGTGCTCACCTCGGTGGGCTACCGGGGTGTGCCCACACCCGGCCTGCCGTTCGACGAACAGCGCGGGGTCATCCCGAACCAGGCCGGACGGGTACTGGAGGCGCCGGACGGGGCAGTGCTCCCGGGCACATATGTCACCGGCTGGATCAAACGCGGGCCCACAGGTTTCATCGGTACCAACAAGTCCTGTGCGCAGGAGACGGTGCAGCAACTGGCCGACGATTTCAATGCGGGCCGCCTACCCGAACCTGCGGGCGGTGCGGAGGCATTCGACGGCCTGTTGCGTGGCCGCCGACCGCAGGCGCGGCCGGGCGGAGCGGTACTGCGTGCTGGGCAGCCGGCCCGCCGCCGCCTCTTCGGTCGCGCCTGAACCCGCCGCGCGGCGGACCACGCCACCCTATCCTTCTCCGCCGCCGAGCTGCTCCTGCACCAGCTCCAGTGCCGCGCGCACGACCACCCGGTCCTTTCCTTCTCCGCCTCGGTGAGTCGGTCGTAGGGCAACCTCTGATCGGCCGGCGCGTGCATGTAATTTCGTTCCAGCCAGGCGATATGGACACGTTCGGCGGCGGTTTCCATGAACTCGGGGGGTCGACGTGCCGGGCCGGAATCTGCAGAGCGTGCAGCAAACACTGGTCGAGACTGTCCAGCATGACCGATTCCACGAGATCAGAAAGGGTGCCGCCGGACTCCGACGTTCTCGTATCCGCAGGTTCGGAGGGCTCGAAACAATTTCCGGCACAACGAATTCGGAGTCTGAAGGCATCCATGGCCCGGCGTGTGGTGCGCTGACCGAAGAGTATCGGCGCCGAGGGCATTCCGGCAGGACAATGCTTACTCGGGTACGGCTACCGATCCGTTACCGGCGAGTAGGGCCGGTCTTCGGTCAACGCGGTGTCACCGGGGTTTACGAATCCGGCGGGTCGGACGAACATCGAAAACCTCGCTATAGCCCCATATATGAGCTGATCAGAAGCAACTTTTCGGGCTGCGGACGCTACTCCGCCCGGTCGGTGCCCCTGCCTCGCGGCGGGAAAGCTTCTCTGTAACTTCGGATTTACTTCTCGATTATTCGGTGTTCGGCCGGAGTTCCAGCTAACCTGTGGTCGCTGTTTGGAAGACGACCGCGCCCATGGCTCTTTCGAGGACGTGGTCACGGTGCGTTGACGGGATGGCAGATGACTTCTGGGCTGGGTATCAGCATCGGTACGGTGAACGTGGTGTCGGCGTGGGTCGGGGGACAGGACGCGCGGCCGGTGGTCCGCACCCGACGAACCGCTGTCGGATTCGACAGCGGGGGCACCGCGAGACTCGGGGGGATCACCCGGTTCTCCACGGCGGTCAACGAATTCGCCGATTTGGGCCGGAATCCGGAATCGGTGTACGTGGACGGGCGGATCTGGTCACCGGCCACCATCTTCGCCTCGGTGGTCCAGGGGCTGGTGGCCGCCGGACCGGCGGCCGGAGTGGTTGCCACCCACCCGGCCGGATACACCCGCAAACAACTCGGTCTGCTGCGGCAGAGCCTGGATCTCGCCGGGGTCGGTCACGTCGAGCTGGTTCCGGAACCGGTGGCCGCAGCGCACTGGCTCGATACCGAACACGGGCCGTTGGACACCGGATTCGTGCTCGTCTACGACCTGGGCGGAAACAGCCTCGATGTCGCCGTGGTGCGGACCGGGCCGGACTGGCCCGATCACCCGGTGGTCGGAAATGCGGTCCGCTCCTACGAATTCGGCGCCCGGCCCCTGGGCGCGATGATCGCGCGCTGTGCCGGCGATCGGGCCATCGGCCCGGCCGAACCCGATACCGGAGCCGTATCGCTCATGTCCTTCGTGAACCCGGAGGGACTGCGGCGTGAACACGTGCGGGATTCCCTCGAGGTGGTCCGGTCCGCGGTGCGATCGGCCGGTGTCGCGCTCTCCGATATCGATCGGGTACTGGTGGTCGGCGGCGCCGCGCGACCCCCGCAGGTGGCCGAAACCCTGGCCGAACTGGGTCTGCCGGTGACCGTTGCCGCCGATTCCGGGCAGTGCGTCGCACTCGGCGCCGCGGCGATGGCCGCGGAGAGTGTGGCACCGGCGGCCTCGCGCGGAATGAAACATCCACCGATCTTCTCCGGCGCCGCCCTCTTCTCGGCGGTCGCCATGTCCGCGGCCACCATCCTCGGTAGCGGTCCGGCGGATACCGAACATTTCGACCAGGACCGGGTTCCGCTGCAGAGCCCGGGGGCGGTGCAGTTCGAGATCCACGGTGAGGCCCGGGTGGAACGGTCGGACACCGGCTGGACGGTGTCCTACGCACCGCTGCGCGCTCCCGCGGTGATCACGCCGGCCGCGCTGACCCGACCGTTCGGGCCACCGATGCCCGGCCGCGCACCCGCTCCGGCCGGGCCGGCTCCCGAAGCGCCCGCGGACGCCGGGGCCGGCACACACCACACCCGGGAGGACGAACACCCCGGAACCCGGTCGCGGCACGACGATCCCGCGCGATTCGGCCATCCGCCCGCGGGCCACGGTGGTGTTCTGATCCCACCGCGCCTCGGAGCCGGCCCGGATCGGCCCGCGCCCGGTGACGACGGACCGACGGCTCCCGAACCGAGCGATCCACCGGCGGTGGACGACGAGGATAGCGGCGGTCCGGCCGACGGTGGGGACGAATCCGGCGGCGCCGGCGGGTGGTCGCCCGGTATCGAGATACCGGGCTCCGGAGACGACTCCGCCGGTGGCAGCCGGCCCGAGGGTCTGCCGGGTGGTGGCCGGCCCGTTCCGGGTGGCTACGGTTCGGGTGACAACAGCGGCGGTGGCCTCGGCGCCGGCGGCGGGTACGGTCCGGGCGCCGGCGGTGGGTACGGTCCGGGCGGCGCCGGGGCCGGTGACGACAGCGGCGGTGGTCCCGGGGCGGGCTCGGGTGCCAGCGGTGACGGTGGATACGGTTCGGGGTCCCCGGGCGGCTTCGGCGGCACGGACGGTGGGGGCGCCGGGGCCGGTGCCGATCGCGGCGGAACCTCCCCCGGTCACTCCGGAGGGTCCGATTCCTCCGCCTCCGGTGGGTCCGATGAGTCCGGCGGGTTCGCCGGCTCGCACGGTTTCGGCGGGCATTCGGGATGGGGCGGCGGAGGTTCGGCTTCCGCCGGTTCGGATTCCGCCGGTGGTTCGCCCAGCGGCGGGTCGAAGTCCAAGGGGTCGAACTCCTCGGGCGGCGACGGTGGGTCCGCCCGCGGCGGAAACTCCCGCGGTGGGTCCTCGCGGGGCGGATCGCACCGCTGAAACGCCGGGACACGACCGACCGGCCGGGCCGTTCCGGAAAACCCGGTGCCGGCCGATGTCCGGGCACGGCACAATCGATCAGGTGGACACTGACGGGGGCCCACCGCGGCTGATCGCGCTCGATGTGGACGGGACACTGCTGCAAACCGGCGCCCGGGTGAGCGCCCGGGTGGCCGCCGCCGTGCGCGCAGCGGTCGGCTCCGGCACGCACGTCGTGGTGAGCACCGGACGGACGGTGATCTCGACCCGCCCGGTGCTCGACGAACTCGGCCTCGTCCAGGGGCACGCCATCTGTTCCAACGGCGCCGTCCACATCGATATCGAGCAGGCCCTCCCGGTGTCGGTGCACCATTTCGACCCCGCGCCCGCGGTCACCGCGCTGCGCAGGCTGTTCCCGGACATGATCTTCACCGCCGAACGGGTAGGTGAGGGATTCTGGGCCACCGGAATGAGCCCCGGTGAGTACTATGCCGGCGGCGACTACGTGGTGGTCGACGACCGCACCCTGGGCAGCGAACCCACGCCGCGCCTCAACTGCTGGTGGCCCGGGGGCGCACCGGAGGAAATGCACCGGCTGCTGGAGGGGCTGGCAATACCGGAGGTCAGCTGGGTCTACGGCGAATTCGGCCCTTGGCTCACCATTTCCCGGCACGGGATATCCAAAGGGTGGGCGCTGGAACATCTGCGCCGCCTGCTCGATATCCCGCGTCCGGCCACCCTGGCCATCGGTGACGGTTTCAACGACCGCGAGATGTTCGCCTGGGCCGGGCATTCGGTGGCGATGGCGAACGCGCCGGTCGAACTGCACGGCCTGGTGGACGAGGTCACCGACGATGTCGCGGCCGACGGTGTGGCCGCGGTGCTGGAGCGCTGGTTCTGAATCCGCACTCGGGCCTGGCCCCGATGTGACACAGGTTTCGGCGGTACGCCGTCTCGGACGGAAGCGGTCGTGTGCCTCGGCAGGTGGTGGCCGACCCGGTCGGTGACGGTGACGGATTCGCTTCGTCCGCAGTGAGCGTGGCGGCCGCCGGCGGCGCTCTCGGCGGCGGTGTGCCGGGCCGGAGCGGTAGGCGGGTGCCCTCAGGCGGACAGCGGCAGTGCGCGAGCGAGCGCGGCGTCGTAGCGGTCCCAGACGATCTCGGCGAGCACCGGGTCCGGACCGAGAACCTCGGCATGCGGTAGCAGCGGATCCTGGCCGCGTAGCCGGTCGGTGAGCCGGCCGGGCGCCAGGAACCACGGAGCGACGAGCACGCGGTCGGCGCCCCGGGCCCGGAGTCGTGCTGTCGCCTGCGCGAGTGTGGGCTCCGCGGTGGCGAAGCATATTTCGGTGGGATGGCCGGTCCGGGCCGCGAATCGGCGGGCCAGTCCAGCGGTCCGGCGGTTCGCCGCCGCCGCGGACGAGCCGACGGCGGCCAGGGCGATACCGAGCCGCGCGGGTGGTTCCTCCCAGCCGTGCCGGTCGCGTACCGCCCGCACCCGCTCCCGCAACACCCCGATCAGGCGCGGGTCGGCGCCGAACACGTCGGCTTGGGTGAGCCGCAACCGCGGGTTGCGGGCGGCGGCACCGGCCATCAGCGCGGGCAGGTCGACGCGGGCGTGGAAGGCGCTGCCCAGCAGTAGTGGGACGACCACCGCGGCGGTTTCACCCGTGGCCGCGACCGAGTCCAGCACCTGTCCGACCGGGGGAGCGTTCAGATCGAGGAAGGCGAGGTGGGCCGGAGTCCCGGGACGCGCGGCCCGCACCCGGTCCAGGAGCGCGGTCACGGTGGCGGCGGACCGGGGATCCCGGCTGCCGTGTGCCACCGCTACCAGCGTGGGACCGCCCGACATCAGGCCTCGGTTCCGACCTCGACCGCGGTGAGCGCATCCCCGACCAGCCCCGCCGCCAGCGTGTTCCCGCCCGCCGGGTCGATGAGCAGGAAACTGCCGGTGTGTCGGTTGGTCCGGTAGTCGTCGGCCGCGATCGCCTCCGCGACCCGTACCGAGATCCGGCCGATATCGTTGAGCGACAGCGTTTCCGGGTTCGGTTCGGCGGCCAGCCGCTGCTCGTCGAAACGTTCGGTGAGCGCGCCTACGATCGCCTGCGTGGTGCGGGTGCCGTGCTTGAGCAGCAGCCGGGCGCCGGGACGCAGCGGTTTGTCCCCGAGCCAGCACACGGTGGCGTCGAAGGTGTCGACGGGTTCCGGCGCGTCGCCGGGCGAGGCGATGGTGTCACCGCGCGAGATATCGACCTCGTCGGTCAGCACCAGCGTCACACTGCGGCCGGCCTGCGCGACGGCCAGTTCCCCGTCTGGGGTGTCGATCCGTTCGACGGTCGTGCGGATACCGGAGGGCAGTACCACAACCTCGTCGCCGGGAGCCACCGAACCTGCCGCGATCCGGCCCGCGTAACCGCGGTAGTCCGGGTATTCCGGGGTACGCGGCCGGATCACGTACTGCACGGGGAAACGCAGCCCCACCGCGTGTTCGCCGGAGTTGTCCGCGTCCACCGGCACCGATTCGAGATGCTCGATCAGCGAGGGGCCGCTGTAGTACGGGGTCTTGTCCGAGCGGGTGGCGATATTGTCGCCGTGCAGCGCCGAGACCGGGATCTCCAGCACATCCTCGTCCGACCAGCCCAGCGTCCGGGTGAGATGCGAGAATTCCGCCGAGATCTCCGCGAAGACCTTGGCGGCCGCGGCCTGCCGGCCCTGTTCGCTGGGCTCGTCCCCACCGATGAGGTCGATCTTGTTCACCGCCAGCACCAGCTTGGGCACACCCAGCAGCGCCAGCACCGCCGCGTGCCGCCGGGTCTGCTCGATCACGCCCTTACGTGCGTCCACCAGCAGGATCACCAGCTGGGCGGTCGACGCCCCGGACACCGTGTTGCGGGTGTACTGCACATGCCCGGGGGTGTCGGCCAGCACGAACGACCGCCGCGGGGTCGCGAAGTACCGGTAGGCGACGTCGATGGTGATGCCCTGCTCACGTTCGGCCCGCAGACCGTCCACCAGCAGCGACAGGTCGGGAGTGGACAGACCCTTGTCCACCGATGCCCGGGTCACCGCGTCGATCTGGTCGGCGAGTACGGATTTGGTGTCGTAGAGCAGGCGTCCGACCAGGGTGGACTTGCCGTCGTCGACAGAACCGGCGGTGGCCAGCCTCAATAGGTCGGACATATCAGAAGTAACCCTCTCGTTTGCGGTCTTCCATGGCGGCTTCGGAGACGCGGTCGTCGCCACGGGTCGCGCCGCGTTCGGTCAGCCGGGAGGCGGCGACCTCGGCCAGGATGGCCTCGTTGTCGGCGGCGTCGGACAGGATGGCCCCGGTGGTGGAACCGTCGCCGACGGTGCGGTACCGCACCGAACGGGTGTCGAGCATTTCGCCGTCCCGCGGGCCACCCCAGACACCGGGGGTCATCCACATACCGTCGCGCTGGTACACCGGTCGCTGGTGCGCGTAGTAGATGGTGGCCAGTTCCACGTTCTCGCGGGCGATATAGCGCCAGATATCGAGTTCGGTCCAGTTCGACAGCGGGAACACCCGGACGTGCTCGCCCGGCGCGTGCCGGCCGTTGTACAGGTTCCACAGCTCGGGCCGCTGGCGCTTGGGATCCCATTGGCCGAAGGCGTTGCGCAGCGAGAAGATCCGCTCCTTGGCGCGGGACCGTTCCTCGTCGCGGCGGCCGCCGCC
Source organism: Nocardia grenadensis NBRC 108939 (assembly GCF_001613445.1). Lineage (GTDB taxonomy): Bacteria > Actinomycetota > Actinomycetes > Mycobacteriales > Mycobacteriaceae > Nocardia > Nocardia grenadensis. Next base: position 189,049 of record NZ_BDCJ01000013.1, on the reverse strand, counting down.
GAAGACCGCGTCGAAACGGTTCTCGGTGATGGCGTCGAGTAGCGGCACGGTCTGTAGCGGGTTGCGGATACCGTCGGGGCGCTCGGTGAGCCGGCCGTCGGCGAGATAGTCCTCCACGCTCGCCACGTGCAGGCGCAGACCGTACTTCTCGACCACATGGTCGCGGAACTCGAGCACCTCGGGCAGGTTGTGCCCGGTGTCCACGTGCAGCAGCGCGAACGGCAGCGGCGCCGGCCAGAAGGCCTTCAACGCCAGATGCAGCAGAACGGTGGAGTCCTTACCGCCGGAGAACAGGATCACCGGGCGTTCGAATTCACCCGCGACCTCGCGGAAGATATGGATGGCTTCCGATTCCAGCGCGGCCAGGGTGTCGAAATCCGAGAGGCCGACGGAGCGTTCGGTGGTGATGGCTTCGGTCATGAGGCGTGTAACCCGCATTCAGTCTTGGCGAGGCCGGCCCAGCGGCCGCTTCGCGGATCGGAACCCGGCTCCGGCTTCCGCGTGCACGGAGCGCAGCCGATGGACGGATATCCCTCCTCCACCAGGGGATTGACGAGAATCGAATGCTTTTCGATGTACGCCTGCATCTCCTCGTCGGACCAGGCCGCGATCGGGTTGATCTTCACCAGCCCGAAGCCTTCGTCGAAGGAGATGAGCGGGGCGCCTGCCCGGGTGGGCGCCTCCACCCGGCGGATGCCCGTGACCCACGCGTTGTAGGGCGCCAGCGAATTGCGCAGCGGCACCACTTTGCGCAGCCGGCAGCATTCGTTGGCGTCGCGGGCGAACAGATCCTTACCGAGCAGCGCATCCTGCTCGGCGACCGTCTGCTCGGGGCGGGCGTTGACCACGTTCACCCCGTACACCGCTTCCACGGCGTCGCGGGTGCCGATGGTCTCGGCGAAGTGGTAACCGGTGTCCAGGAAGAGGACGTCCACGCTGGGCCGGACCTGGGCGGCCAGCTGCACCAGCACCCCGTCCTGCATATTCGAGGCGACGATATAGCCGCTGCCGAAGTTCTCGTCGGTCCAGCGCAGCAGCTCGTCGGCCGTGGCATCCGGGCCGAGTGCGGCGGCGCCGCGCTCGGCCAGCGCCCGGAGTTCATCGGCGCTCAGTTTGGTGGGCAGCGGTTTCTGCTCGGTGGTCACAGTGGGTTCTCCCGTCACGACGCTCGCGGGTTTCATCGCAGATCGGCTTCCTCGGCGCGGACGGCCCACTGCGCGAACCGTTCCCCGCCTTCGCGGTGTTTGACGAAATTGCGGACCACGCGCTCGATGTAGTCACCGAGTTCGGCGCTGGTCACCTTGTGCTGGCGCAGTTTGCGGCCGAAGGCACTGTCCAGGCCGAGGCTGCCACCCAGGTGAACCTGGAAGCCCTCCACCTGATTCCCCGCGCCGTCGTCGACCAGCTGGCCCTTGAAACCGATATCGGCGATCTGCGACCGGCCGCAGGAGTTCGGGCAGCCGTTGATATTGATGGTGATCGGCACATCGAGTTCGGCGTTGATATCGGCCAGCCGCTGCTCCAGCTCCGGCGCCAGCACCTGGGAGCGTTTGCGTGTCTCGACGAAGGATAGTTTGCAGAACTCGATCCCGCTGCAGGCCAGCAGATTGCGCCGCCAGGCCGAGGGACGCGCCTGCAAGCCCAGCGGTTGCAGCTCGGCGATGAGCTGCTCGACCTTGTCGTCGGCGATATCGAGCACGATGATCTTCTGGTACGGCGTGAACCGGATCCGGTCCGACCCGGCGCGCTCGACCGCGTCGGCGACCGCGGTGAGGACGCTGCCGGAGACCCGGCCCGCGATGGGGGAGAAGCCGACCGCGTTGAGCCCGTTGCGCAGCCGCTGCACGCCGACATGGTCGATGGGGCGGCTGGGCCGTTCCGGCGCCGGGCCGTCGATGAGCTTGCGCTTCAGGTACTCGTCCTCGAGTACCTGGCGGAACTTCTCGATACCCCAGTCCTTGATCAGGAACTTCAGCCGCGCTTTGGTGCGCAGCCGGCGGTACCCGTAGTCACGGAAGAGGGAGACGACCCCTTCCCATACCTCGGGTACCTCGTCCAGCGGCACCCAGGCGCCGACCCGCTGGGCCAGCATCGGGTTGGTGGACAGTCCGCCACCGACCCACAGGTCCAGGCCGGGCCCGTACTCGGGATGCTCGACACCGATGAACGCGACGTCGTTGATCTCGTGCACCACGTCCTGCTGACCGGAGATGGCGGTCTTGAACTTGCGCGGCAGGTTGGAGTATTCCTTCTTGCCGATGTAGCGGCGCACGATCTCGTCGATCGCGGGCGTGGGGTCGAGGATCTCGTCGAAGGATTCCCCGGCCAGCGGGGAACCGAGCACCACGCGCGGGCAGTCGCCGCAGGCCTCGGTGGTCTGCAGGCCGACACCCTCGAGCCGCTTCCAGATCTCGGGCACGTTCTCGATCTCGATCCAGTGGTACTGGACGTTCTCGCGGTCGGACAGGTCGGCGGTATCGCGGGCGAACTCGGTGGAGATACCACCGAGCGTGCGCAGTTGCGCGACATTCAGCGCGCCACCGTCGCAGCGCACCCGCATCATGAAGTACTTCGCCTCGAGCAGGTCGATGTTCTCGTCGCCGGTCCAGGTGCCGTCGTAACCTTCTTCGCGCTGGGTGTAGAGACCCCACCAGCGGAAACGGCCGCGCAGATCCCCCTTGTCGATACTGTCGAAACCGTTCTTCGAGTAGATGTTCTCGATCCGGGTGCGGACGTTGAGCGGGTTGTCGTCCTTCTTGGACTGCTCGTTCGGATTGAGCGGTTCGCGATAACCGAGCGCCCACTGGCCCTCGGCGCGGCGGCGCACCGGTTTGCCGGTACGGGCGCGCGTGGGCCGCTGGGCGGCGGCCTCGGGCTTCGCGGTGGGATCGGCGTCGGCGCTCGACGTCATGAGGTGGCTCCTGTGTGGTGGTGCATAGGCGTGCTGAGGGCGCGAGGAAACGGCCTCGCGTCCGCGGTGTCAGCGGACCGAAATCTTGAATACGGGGGCCGGAAATCCGGGAGGGCGCTGAGCTACCGGGCGAAGCCGGGCCGACAACAAGCGCTACAGACGCGCTTGTAGTCGACGTGGCGACGTGCCACAAGCCGGACTCCCGATGCGCGCATACCCTTCATTGTGCCATGTCGGAGTCCGCGTTTCGACGGCCCTACCAGTATTTTCCGCGAATAGACGGGAAATCCCCTGGTTCCCCGCGCCTATTTGTGACGGTCGTCATATTATCTGTGGTGGGGGTATCCGGGGATGTGCCGGGTGGGCTCGGCGGAGTTGACCTCGAGTCCACTCGAGGTTGCAGGCTTCGGTCATGACGATCGACACCGTGCACACCGGTCACACTCCCGCCGATACCGATTCCGAGATCGCCGCCCTCCACGCCGTGGTCGCGGCCGTGGCGCGCGCCCAGCGCGACGAGGACGTCGAGGGCTTCATCCGGCTCTTTCGCGACGACGCGATCTGGACCACCGGCCACGGCCGACGCCTCTACGGGCGGGCGGCCGTCGCCGAGTTCACCGCCCGGGTCCTGCCCGGGGCGACCACGCACGGCCACGCCACCTATGAAGTCGAACACATCCTGTTCCTGCGGCCCGACGTGGCCGCGGTGAAGGTCCGGCAGCGCTACTTCACCATCGCCGGCGAACTCGACAGCGAAGGCACCCCCATGTACGTCATGGCCAAGGAGGACGGCCGCTGGCTGCTCACCGCGAACCAGAACACCCCGATCGTCGAGGACTGATCCACGCCCGGTCACACTGGAGGAGTGAGTCCCGCCGCCACCACCGCCTCGCACACCGACGCCGCCACTCCGGTGCTGCGTGATTTCGGCGGCGGTCCGTTCGGGATCTACGTCCACGTACCGTTCTGCGCGACCCGCTGTGGATACTGCGACTTCAACACCTACACCGCCGGCGAACTGGGCACTTCGGCGTCCACGCAGTCCTGGTCGGAGGCGCTGCGCGGGGAACTGGCGACCGCCGCCCGGGAATTCGCCGTACTTCCCACCGCGACGCCGCCGGTGGCGACGGTCTTCGTGGGCGGTGGCACCCCCTCGCTCCTCAATGGCGACGGACTCGCGGCCGTGCTCGACGCGATCCGGGCGGAGTTCGACCTCGCTCCGGATGCCGAGATCACCACCGAATCGAATCCGGAATCGACTTCACCGGCGTTCTTCGACACGATCCGGGCGGCCGGGTTCACCCGGATCTCGCTCGGGATGCAATCGGCGGCTCCGCATGTGCTGGCCGTACTGGACCGCACCCACACCCCCGGCCGGGCCGTCGCCGCCGCCCGGGAGGCGCGAGCGGCCGGATTCGACCATGTGAACCTCGACCTCATCTACGGCACCCCGGGTGAACGCGACAGCGACCTGGACGCCAGCCTGGACGCGGTGCTGGACGCCGGCGTCGATCACGTGTCGGCGTATTCGCTCATCGTCGAAGACGGGACCGCGCTGGCCCGCCGGGTGCGTCGCGGCGAACTGCCCGCACCCGACGAAGACGTGCTGGCTGCCCGCTACGAGCGGATCGACGCGCGACTCGAAGCCGCCGGACTCACCTGGTACGAGGTCTCGAACTGGGCGGCCGGCGACGCCGCGCGCTGCCGCCACAACCTCGGTTACTGGGACGGCGGCGACTGGCTCGGCGCCGGCCCGGGCGCGCACAGCCACCTCGGCGGCGTGCGCTGGTGGAACGTGAAGCATCCGGCGCGCTATGCCGACCGCGTCGCCCACGGCGGCCTGCCCGCCGCCGACTGGGAGCACCTCACCGCCGCCGACCGCTACCTCGAGCGCGTCATGCTCGCCCTGCGCCTGCGCAGCGGGCTACCACTGGCCGATCTCGACGCGGACGGAAACGCCACGGCCCGGCGCCTCGCCGCCGACGGACTCGTCACGATCTCCGGTGGGCGGCTGGTCCTCACCGATCGCGGGCGGCTGCTGGCCGACGGTGTCGTCCGGGATCTGGTCGGCTGATCGCCGGCCACGTGGTCACCGGCCGGGAGACCTCGGGACCGGTACGGCGTACCCGATCCGGTCCTCGGTGACCTCCCACAACCGCTCCGCCGCGCCCTCGGCGATCGCCTCGGCGATGTTCCCGGCGAACGGGAATGTGGCGGGCGGACCGGCCTGCTCCCGAATCGGGCCGCCGGGCGCGTGGATTATCGAGCTGTCGGTTTCCGGAGCCGTCGCAGCGCGCAGTAGCGGCAGCACACCCTGCTCTATCGGATGCGCGGCGCGAGCCAATCGGGCCGTGCCCAGATAGAGGCGTGCTGCCGGAGCGGGCCATTCGCGGAGCAGGCCGGTGAATGTGGTGCCCGGATGTGCCACCGTGGCGGACGCCGGCAACCCCGCCTCCCGCAACCGCCGGTCGAGTTCCACGGCGAACAGCACGACGGCCAGCTTCGAATTCGAGTACGCCAGTTTGGAATAGGCGAACCGGTGCCGGAGCCGCTGCGAGGGGGCGTTGTCGGCGCCCGGCACCGGCGCGGCATCGAACCAGGCGGCGAGGTCGCCGGGATCGCCCCACTTGTAGACCATCGAGGTCACCGTCGTCACCCGGGCGCCGGGCGTCGCGGCGAGCACCGGCAGCAGCGCCCCGGTGAGGGCGAAGGTACCGACATAGTTGGTGGCCAGGTGCTGCTCGATACCGTCGGCGCTGCGCGCGTACCGGAACGACTGCATACCCGCGGTATTCAGCAGCACATCCAACCGCCGGTGCCTGCCACGGAATTCGTCGCCGGCCCGCCGCACGGAATCCAGTGTGGACAGGTCCACCATCAGTGTCTCCACCGTGCCCGACGCGTTCCGGACATCGTTGTCCGCGGCGAATTCCGCGGCCGTGGCGGCGAGGCGCTGTTCATCGCGTCCGGCCAGCGTCACGGCCGCACCGGCGCGGGCCAGTAGCAGGGCCGCGTACCGGCCCAGCCCCGACGTCGCGCCGGTGACCAGGACGCGGCGACCGCGCTGGTCGGGGATATCTGCGACAGACCACATAACGGCCGTGCCCCTCTCTGAAGTACTCGGGCTGGCCGGATTCTGCGCCGCACCGGCCGGTTTGTCATCTCGAGGAAAGCTGTGGCGGCCGCGTGAACCCGACGCCGACCGGCATGCTGTGACGCACACCGGGTCAAGAGGTCGGGCGCAATTACACTGGGTGACGAACCCAGCGGTATGTGAGCCGGGTTCACAGGTAGCGGTGCGCCGGGCGACCACCTCGACGCGCAGCGGAGCTAGGAGGTGGGGTCGATGTCGAGCACCGAGGATCGGCGCTTCGAGGTCCTGCGGGCGATCGTCGCCGACTACGTCTCCACAAAGGAGCCCATCGGTTCGAAAACCCTGGTCGAACGACACAATCTGGGTGTCTCCAGCGCGACCGTGCGCAATGATATGGCGGTCCTGGAAGCCGAGGGTTACATCACCCAGCCCCATACGAGTTCCGGCCGCATACCCACCGATAAGGGCTACCGCCAGTTCGTGGACCGGATCGCCGAGGTCAAACCGCTGTCGGCGGCCGAACGCAAGGCGATCATGCAGTTCCTCGAATCGGGGGTCGATCTCGACGATGTCCTGCGCCGCGGCGTACGCCTGCTCGCACAGCTGACCCGCCAGGTCGCGGTCGTCCAGTACCCCACGGTGTCCGCGTCCACCGTGCGCCATCTCGAGGTGGTGGCCCTCAATCCCGCGCGCTTGCTGCTGGTGGTGATCACCGATACCGGCCGCGTCGACCAGCGCATCGTCGAACTCGGCTCCCTCGTCGACGACGAGGACCTCGCCGCGCTGCGCGGCATGCTGGGCGCGGCCATGGACGGAAAACGTCTCGCCGCCGCCTCCGCCGCCGTCGCCGAACTGCCCGAGCAGGCGCCGCCCAAACTTCGTGACGTGCTGATCAAGGTTTCGACCGTTCTGGTCGAGACCCTGGTCGAACATCCCGAGGAACGCCTCGTCCTGGGCGGGACCGCCAACCTCACCCGCAATGCCGGCGACTTCGGTCTCCACGGCTCCCTGCGCACCGTGCTGGAAGCGCTCGAAGAGCAGGTCGTGGTCCTGAAACTCCTGGCCGCCGCCCAGCAGCCGGGCATGGTGACGGTGCGGATCGGCGAGGAGACGCAGGTCGAGGAAATGCGCGGCACCTCCGTCGTCACCACCGGCTACGGTGCCGCGGGCGCGGTCCTCGGCGGTATGGGAGTCCTGGGCCCGACCCGGATGGACTACCCGGGCACCATCGCCTCGGTCGCGGCGGTCGCCCGCTACATCGGTGAGGTTCTCGCGGAGCGGTAGGTCGGTGCTTATTTGCGGCGCCTTCGGCGGCGCGGGGGCGAGACCCCCGAAGGTCCCGTCGTTAAGGCCTCGCGACTCGCGGCTTCGCCGCATGCGATATGCGGTGGGCCGTCCAGAGCGGGCGACCATCGAGCACCTTCGGCCAGGGCGGGACGGGCCTCGACCCGTTGAGGGCCTCGTAAGATGCGGCAGCGGGGTGCTTGCGCACCGGGCGCGGCCGGTGGATTTCGGCTGCCGGGAGCGCGGCCTGCCCGCCGCGGAAGGGGGCTTGCGTGGCACGCTGTTAGGCTCGTGTTCTCCGCCGAGATAAAGTTGAGTCGACCCGACTAAGCTCACGGGCGGGCGGCTCAAATCCATCAGGAGCCACGCGGCCGGCCGTGGGAAGCCGGAGCCGTGGACAGCGACCAAGGACTAAGAGAACTCAAGTGGCACGGGACTACTACGGATTGCTCGGTGTAGGCAGGGACGCCTCCGACCAAGAGCTCAAACGCGCGTATCGCAAGCTGGCTCGCGAACTGCATCCCGATGTGAACCCGGACGAAGCGGCGCAGACCCGGTTCAAGGAGGTCTCCGCGGCGTACGAGGTGCTGTCGGATCCGGAGAAACGCCGCATCGTCGATATGGGCGGTGACCCGCTGGATGCCGGTGGCGGCGCCGGCGGCTTCAGCGGTGCCGGTTTCGGCGGCCTGGGCGATGTGTTCGAGGCATTCTTCGGTGGGATGAGCGGCGGCGGTGGTGCCGGCTCCCGCAAACCGCGTGGCCGGGTGCAGCCGGGCGCGGATTCGCTGGTGCGGACCCGGCTGAGCCTCGCCGAATGCGCGGTAGGGGTCACCAAACATCTGACCGTCGATACCGCGATCCTGTGCGACCTGTGCCAGGGCGCGGGCACCAACGGCAATTCCAGCCCGGTGCGCTGTGAGACTTGCGGCGGTGCCGGTGAGGTGCAGTCGGTACAGCGATCGTTCCTCGGTCAGGTACTGACCTCGCGCCCCTGTCCGACCTGCCGCGGTGCCGGCGAGACCATCCCGGATCCCTGCCACAAATGCGGCGGCGACGGCCGGGTGCGGGCGCGGCGGGAGATCGCCGCCCCGATCCCGGCCGGGGTGGCCAACGGTATGCGGGTGCGCCTGGCCGCGCAGGGCGAGGTCGGTCCCGGTGGCGGGCACGCCGGCGACCTCTACGTGGAGATCGTGGAACAGCCGCACGACGTGTTCGTTCGCGACGGTGACGATCTTCACTGCACCGTCCGGGTCCCGATGGTGGACGCGGCCCTGGGCACCACGGTGGTGATCGACACCATCATGGACGGTCCCACCGAACTGACCATCGGCCCCGGTACCCAGCCCGGGGAGATCTCGGTGCTGCGCGGGCACGGTATGCCCCGGCTGCGGTCCAGCTCCCGCGGTGACCTGATGGCGCACCTGGATATCGTTGTGCCGACCAAGTTGGACAGCAAGCAGACCGATCTGCTGCGCAAGTACAAGGGTTTGCGGGCCAAGGACAAGGCTGAGGTGATGTCGGCGCAGTCCGAGCACAACAGCGGCCTGTTCGCCCGGTTGCGCGCGTCGTTCAGCGGACGCTGACCCGATGGCCGCGACGGTCTTCTACCTGGACGAGATCCCGGAACCGGGCGCTGTCGCGGTACTCGACGGCGCCGAAGGCCGGCACGCGGCCACCGTGCGCCGGATCCGGCCCGGCGAACCCCTCACGCTCTCCGACGGGCGCGGTGTACTGGCCGATTCGGAAGTCGTCGCCGCGCAGAAGAACCGGCTCGAACTGCTGGTCCGGGATCGTCGCCGCGCCGAGCCGGCGTCGCCGGCGGTCACTGTGGTCCAGGCGCTGCCGAAATCCGAGCGTTCCGAGCTGGCCGTCGAGCTGATGACCGAGGCCGGTGCGGATGTGGTCGTACCGTGGCAGGCCGCGCGCTGTGTCTCGAACTGGGAGGGCAAAGCGGACAAGGGCGTCGCCAAATGGCGGTCGGCGGCGAAGGCCGCGGCCCGGCAGTCGCGCCGCGCCTATATCCCCGAGGTCACCGCCCTGCACCGGACACCGGAGGTGGTGGACGCCGTCCGCGCGGCGCAGACCCAGGGCGCGGTGGTGGCGGCCCTGCACGAATCGGGCGCGGGCGCGTTCACCGAGCTGCCGTGGCGCACCGCGGCGGCGGTCACTCTGATCGTCGGCCCCGAGGGGGGCCTCGACGATGCCGAGCTGACCGCACTGGCCGCGGCGGGAGCCGAGGTGGTCCGGCTCGGGCCCACCGTGCTGCGCACCTCCACGGCCGCCGCGGTGGCGCTCGGGGCCCTGGGGGCGCTCACCACCCGCTGGTGACCACCGGGTGAACAGCCGGTCGCGGCGGTCCGTGACGCCGTGGTGAGCCGGAATTCCACTGGGACGTGTCGGGGCCGGGAGTTAGACTCGTGCCAGCGACTCCCATTCGCTACCTCTCCACCAGCGGCGCATCACCGCAGCTCCGAGACCGGAAAGCAGGCCATAGCGACTACGTGCGATCACAAGGCGATAGCGGCGACCAGAATTCCTCCGCGGGCGAGCACGGTGCCTCGGGGCCCGCGGCACGCACCGTCCGTTCCAGTATCGAACTCGCGCCCGAATCGGTTTTCCCCTTTCTCGGCTCCGCGGACGAAAATCTCCGTGAGCTCGAAGGTCTGCTCGTCGCGGATATCCACGTGCGCGGCAACATGGTCACGCTCACCGGTCCGGCGGCCGATGTGGCGCTGGCCGAGCGGGTCGTCGAGCAACTGGTCGCGCTGACCGGCCGCAACCGGGTGATCACGCCGGAAGCGGTGCGGCATACGGTCTCGATGCTCACCGAGGGCAGTTCCGAAGCGCCCGCCGAGGTGCTCAGCCTGGACATCCTGTCCCGCCGCGGCAAGACGATCCGCCCCAAGACGCTGAACCAGAAGCGGTATGTCGACGCGATCGACGAGAGCACGATCGTCTTCGGTATCGGTCCGGCGGGTACCGGTAAGACCTACCTGGCCATGGCCAAGGCGGTGCAGGCGCTGCAGACCAAGCAGGTCAACCGCATCATCCTCACCCGCCCGGCGGTCGAGGCCGGCGAGCGGCTGGGTTTCCTGCCGGGCACCCTGAACGAGAAGATCGACCCGTATCTGCGCCCGCTCTACGACGCGCTGCACGACATGATGGACCCGGAGGCCATCCCCAAGCTGATGGCGGCCGGCGTGATCGAGGTCGCGCCACTGGCGTATATGCGTGGTCGTGCGCAGCCGCTGTTCACCAAGGTCCTGACGCCGGAAGGTTTCCGGCCGATCGGTGACCTGGAGGTCGGGGACCTGGTGATCGGCTCGGACGGCCGTCCTACACCGGTCCTGGGCGTCTACCCGCAGGGGCCGAAGGAGATCTACCGCGTCCACACCCAGGACGGCGCGTCGACGCTCGCGTCCGCAGATCATCTGTGGTCTGTGTATACCCGCGCCGATCGCCGCCGGAACAAACCACCGCGTGTGCTCGAGACCAGGGAAATGGTCGGGAACCTGCGCGCGGCGCATTATCACCGTTACGAGCTGCCGCTGTTGAGCGAGCCGGTCTGTCTTCCGTCACGTCCGGTGCCGATGGACGCTTATGCGCTCGGGCTCCTGCTCGGCGACGGCTGCCTCACCGGCAGTACGACACCCTCCTTCTCCAGCGAGGACCCCGAGCTGGTCGACATGCTGGTGGAAGCCGTACCGGGGATCGCGGTGCGGCGTACCTCGCGGGTCGATTATGTGTTGACGCGGGACCGGCAGCCGGGTGAAGTGGTGACCTTGGAGAACCCGATCACCGGAGTCGCTCCCCGGCTCGGGCTCGCGGGCACCCGCTCGAATACGAAGTTCGTGCCGGAGCTGTATCTCTACAACGACGCGTCGGTGCGGCTGGCTGTGCTCCAGGGTCTGTTGGATTCCGATGGCGGCCCGGTCGTGCAGGAGGGGCGTACCTGCCGTATCCAGTTCACCACCGTCTCGGATCGGCTCCGCGACGATGTGATGTTCCTGGTGCGGTCGCTGGGTGGTGTCGCCTATGCGCGGACCAAACTCGCCGCGGGGCGCAAGCCCGGACGTGCCAACGGCCGTCCGGTGCTCTACCGGCACAACGCGCACAATGTCGATATTCGGCTGCCCGCCGGGATCGAACCGTTCCGGCTCGCGCGTAAGGCCGCGAAGTACTCGACCGGCGGAGGCAGGCCGATGCGGTTCATCGACCGCATCGAGCCCGCCGGTACCGAGGAAGCGGTCTGCATCCAGGTCGCCGCGCAGGATTCGCTGTACGTGACCGAGGACTTCCTGCTCACCCACAACACGCTCAATGATTCGTTCATCATTCTGGACGAGGCGCAGAACACGACCGCCGAGCAGATGAAGATGTTCCTCACCCGGCTCGGGTTCGGGTCGAAGATCGTGGTGACCGGTGACGTGACCCAGGTGGATCTGCCACACGGCGCCCGGTCCGGTCTGCGGGCGGCCACCGAGATCCTCGGCGATATCGAGGATATCCATTTCGCCCAGCTCACCAGCAGCGATGTGGTGCGGCACCGGTTGGTCTCCGATATCGTCGACGCCTACGAGAAGTTCGAGGCCGAGACCCGGCCGCCGGTGGGACCGCCGCATATGTCGGGGAACCGGGCGCAGCGGCGGGCGGCGGGGCGCACCGCGAGGCGGTGACCCGACCGTGCGCGAGTGCGAATGGGCCGGGCCCGGCCGCACCCATTAGGCTGACCAGGTGAGTATCGAGATCGCCAACGAGTCGGGTATGGAAGTGCCCGAAGAAGACCTGGTGGGCGTCGCCCGGTTCGTGATCGACCGGATGGACGTGCACCCGGCCGCCGAACTGTCCATGGTGCTGGTGGATCTCGATACCATGGCCGATCTGCATATGCGGTGGATGGACCTGCCCGGCCCCACCGATGTGATGTCGTTCCCGATGGACGAACTCGAACCCGGTGGCCGGCCGGACAGTCCCGAGCCGGGTCCATCGATGCTGGGCGATATCGTGCTGTGTCCGGAATTCGCCCTGGACCAGGCCGCCAAGGCCGGTCATTCCCTCGATCACGAACTCGCCCTGCTCACCGTGCACGGTGTGCTGCATCTGCTCGGTTACGACCATGCGGAACCGGCCGAGGAGAAGGAGATGTTCGCCCTGCAGGGCCGGTTGCTCGAACAGTGGTACGAGGAGTTGCGGGAGGCGCAGCGGCGGGCCGAACTGGCCGCCCGGGACGCCCGTCTGCTGGGCAAGACGGGGTTCGCGGCCCCGGAGGGCGACCGCTCGTGGCCGGGTGACGCGCACGCGTGAACGAGATGACCCTGCTGCTGGTCGCCGTCTTGCTCGCTGCCGTAGGTGGTGTCTTCGCCGCGGTGGACTCGGCCCTGAACACGCTGTCCCCGGCCCGGCTCGACGATATGGCGCGCAGCGACCGTCCCGGGGCGGTACGGCTGGGCCGGATCGTGGACGACCGGCCGCGTTACGTCAATCTTATGGTGCTGTTGCGCATTCTGTGCGAGATCACCGCGACCGTGCTGCTCGCCGCCGCGCTGAGCAGTTTCCTGGACAGCGGGTTGGCGCTGCTGGTGACCGCGGTGGTGATGGTGCTGGTCTCCTATGTGGTGATCGGAGTGGGGCCTCGCACCCTGGGGCGTCAGCACGCGTACAGCATCTCGCTCGCGGCGGGGCTGCCGCTGCAGTTCATCGGCGCCCTGCTCGGCCCGGTGAGCCGGCTGCTGATCCTGATCGGTAACGCGATTACGCCGGGTAAGGGGTTCCGCAACGGCCCGTTCGCGTCGGAGATCGAATTGCGCGAAGTGGTCGATATGGCGCGGGAACGCGGTGTGGTCGCCGACGACGAGCGCCGGATGATCCAGTCTGTGTTCGAACTCGGTGATACCGCCGCGCGTGCGGTGATGGTGCCGCGGACCGAGATGGTGTGGATCGAGGCCGATAAATCGGTGGCGCAGGCGATGTCGCTGGCGGTGCGTAGTGGGCATTCGCGGATTCCGGTGATCGGGGAGAACGTCGACGATATTCTCGGCGTCGTCTATCTGAAGGACCTGGTGCCCTACGCCGACCGCGGGCGCAGTGTCCGGGTGCGCGAGGTCATGCGGGACGCGGTGTTCATGCCCGATTCCAAACCGCTCGACGATCTACTCGACGAGATGCAGCGGCGGCGCAACCATATGGCGCTGCTGGTGGACGAGTACGGCGGTATCGCCGGTCTGGTGACCATCGAGGATGTGCTCGAGGAGATCGTCGGGGAGATCGCCGACGAATACGACACCGACGAGACACCCCCGATCGAGGAGATAGAACCGGGCCGGTTCCGGGTGTCGGCGCGGCTGCCGATCGCCGATCTGGGTGAGCTGTACGGGTTGCCGATCGACGAAGAGGAAGTCGACACCGTGGGCGGGCTGCTCGCGCACGAACTGGGCCGGGTGCCGCTGCCGGGCGCGGAGGTCGTCGCGCACGGGTTGGAGTTGCGCGGTGAGGGCGGCGCCGACGCGCGTGGGCGGGTCCGGGTGCACACCGTGGTGGTGGGCCGGGCGCCCGAGCACAATACGGAGACCGATCCGGGACCGGCGCGGGAGAACCCGTCCGCCCGGCACGACAAGGGAGCAGCCGATGAGTGAACTGGATGCCGAGGACAACAAGTTGCTGGTGCTCGCCCGGGGCGCGCTCGGCCGCACCGGCGGGGCGGCGGGAGCGGCGATCCGTGATACCGACGGGCGCACTTACGCCGCCGGTGAAGTCGGGTTGCAAACGTTGCGGCTCACGGCCCTGCAGTCCGCGGTCGTGGCCGCGATCTCCAGCGGCGCGGAGGGGTTCGAGGCCGCGGTGGTGATCGGCGGGAAGTTCGCGGATGCCGGGGTGGCCGCGGTCCGCGAGGTGTCCGCCGGAGCGAAAATCATTTTCGCCGATGCCTCGGGCGCGGTGTTCGATATCGCCGAGGGTTACGAGGCGACCGATGCCTGACCCCACCGAGGGTGAGTTCCGTTCCGGTTTCGTCTGTTTCGTCGGTCGGCCCAATACCGGTAAGTCGACGCTGACCAATGCGCTGGTGGGGGCGAAGATCGCGATCACGAGTTCGCGGCCGCAGACCACCCGGCACACCATTCGCGGTATCGTGCACCGCGAGCACACCCAGCTGATCCTGGTCGACACCCCCGGGCTGCATCGCCCCCGGACGTTGCTCGGGCAGCGGCTCAACGATCTGGTGCGCGACACCTACTCCGAGGTGGACGTGATCGCGCTGTGTATTCCCGCGGACGAGAAGATCGGTCCGGGGGACCGCTGGATCGTGCAGCAGGTGCGGCAGATGGCGCCGAAGACGACGCTGCTCGGTGTGGTGACCAAGATCGACAAGGTGGGCAAGGACCAGATAGCGCGCCAACTGATGGCGGTCTCCGAGCTGCTCGGGCCGGAAACCGATGTGGTGCCGGTATCGGCCACCAAGGGGGAGCAGGTCGAGGTCCTGGTGGATGTGATCGCCTCCCGGATGCCGCCGGGGCCGGCGTTCTATCCCGACGGTGAACTCACCGACGAACCCGAGGAAACCCTGATGGCCGAACTCATCAGGGAGGCTGCGCTGGAGGGGGTGCGCGACGAACTGCCGCATTCGCTGGCCGTGGTGATCGAGGAGATCCTGCCGCGCGAGGAGAACGAGGGCATGCTCGACGTGCACGCGCTGCTGTATGTGGAGCGGCCGAGCCAGAAGGCGATCATCATCGGCAAGGGGGGTGCCCGGCTCAAAGAGGTCGGGACCAATGCGCGCAAACAGATCGAGCACATTCTCGGCAACCGAATCTATCTGCATCTGCATGTGAAGGTCGCCAAGGACTGGCAGCGCGACCCCAAACAGCTGGGCAAGCTGGGGTTCTGAGGGTCGGTCGGCGTATCGGAACCCCGCTGTTCGAGGTGGATTTCCGGACGGTCGCGGCGGGTTTCGCCGCGCCTCGCGTCGTCCGGCGGCACCGGATCTGCCTGCCTGTCGGCACCCACTCGGGCACGGAACGTTAGCTGAGGTTTAGCTTCTTTGAGTAGCGGAGGTTGGACTAGGCCGATATGCTTCGGCCCGTACCCGAATCCGCCGGGGTGAAACCATTCTGCGTCCGACGATTCGGTAACGGGCACGATGTGGTGCCATATGCGGGCTCGGGTTTGGGTCGGCAGGACCAAGCGCGAGCGGGGGGACCCGACTTATGTACGAATCAGCGCCGGCGACCTCGGCATGGGCGGCGGGCCGCAGACAACTGGTGGCTCCGGCGCTGGCCCTGGGCGTCTCGGTCACGCTGGGGATCGGGCTGCTGGCCGCCGCCATACTGTCGGTCGCGCCAGGGGACCGGATGGTCACCGCCGTCTGGGTTTCGATACCCGTGGTGGCGGCCTGTACCGCCGTCGCCACCGCCGTCTACTTCCGTGGTCTGATCACCGCCGAGCAGCGCCGCGCCGCCGAAGCGCTGGAACTGCTCGCCCGCAGCGAGCAGCGGGCCGCGGTCGCCGAACAGGCGGTGGCGGCGGAGACAGAGGTCAGCGCGACCAGCGAACGCCGCCGGTTGGCGGCCATCGCGGCGCTGGCGAATGCCGCCGGCCGGATGCAGGCCATGACCACCAGCATGCTGGCGAATCTGCAGGAGCTGGAACACCGCTACGCCGATCAGGCGGTACTCACCGATCTGCTCGAAATGGACCATGCCACCGCCCAGGCCGGACGGCTCGCCGACAGTATCGCCATTCTCAGCGGCGCCCGTACCGGCCGGCGCTGGGCCAAACCGATCGTCATGGAACGTATTCTGCGGGCCGCGATCGGCCGGGTCGGCGGCTATCAGCGGGTGCGGCTGCGGGCGATCGTCGATATCGCCATTGCCGGGCACGCGGCCGAGGGCGTGATCCACGCACTGTCCGAACTCGTCGACAATGCCTGCCGGTTCTCCCCGCCCACCACCGAGGTGCATATCTACGCCGCGGAGATCCCGGCCGGCCTGGTGGTGACCATCGAGGACAGCGGCCTGGTGATGAGCGAATCGTCGCTGCAGCGGGCCCAGCTCACCGTTTCCGGCGCCGAGGGGGACGCGGCGGAGGGGCTCTCCTCGCTCAATGGCACCCGGTTCGGTCTCGCGGTCGTGGGGCGGCTGGCGCGTAAACACGGTCTCACCGTCAGCTACCGGCCGTCCGCGATAGGTGGGACCGCGGCGGTCGTGATGATCCCGCGTGAACTCACCGCCCGGATCGAGCCGCCGGCCACCCCGGCTCTGCCGACCGGTCGTTCGGCAGACCAGGCCGGGCTTCCACCGGGTGCCGGGGACGCACTCGATTCCGGTCCGTTCGCCGTGATTCCGGAAACCGGCGCGCGGTACCGGGCCGCACCGGCGGAAACCGCCGCGGCCGCCGCGGACCGTGCCCGGTACAACGACACGAACCAGTCGACGCCGCAGTATGTTTCGGGTCGGCACGGTGTCCCGCAGCACAGTTCCGGCGAATTCCCCGCGGTGGCCGCCGCCGAGACCGAAGCGACCGCCACCACCGTGCTGCCCAAACGGCGCCGGGGCAGCACCCTGGCCGCCGCACATCCGGGGGGTCTGCCCGATCCCGACTCCTTCGAGGGCGCCGCCACGCACGATCCGGCTCCGAAGCGCCGGTCGTCGGCATCGTCGCTGGGAGCCTTCCAGCGGGCGGTCACCGGCCGTGCCGGGGAGGACGGCCGGCCCTTCGGCGGACCGATCCAGTCGCCCGGCAGCGGCGCCGCGCGACCGTCCCGGCACTCCATGACAACCGACTGGGAGAACGATCGATGACGATGACATCGGATCCAGCGCAACTGGATTGGCTGTTGCAGCGGCTGCTGAGCGAAACCGCCGGCGCGCGGCACGCGGTGCTGCTGGCCGCGGACGGTATCCAGATGTGCCATACCGCGGGACTTTCCATGGACCAGGCCGACCGGCTCGCCGCGATCGCCTCGGGGGTGCAGGCGCTGGCGGGTAGTGCCTCGGCCGAGTTCGGGAACGGCCGCGGCGGGGTCCGCCAGTCGATGACCGAGTTCTACGGCGGCATCCTGTTCATCGTCGGTGCCGGCGCGGGCGCCCAGATCGCGGTGCTGGCCGACGACGACGCCGACGCCGGTCTGGTCGGCGCCCAGATGGCGGCGCTGATCGAGCAGGTCGGGGAGTATCTGTCCGCACCGCCGCGAGGGAGTCGAGCGAGGCTGTTGTGAACCGCCCCGGCCGCGACGACGAACCCGACCGTTTCTACACGCTCACCGGTGGTCGCGCCGCCCCCGCCACCGACGAATTCGATCCGGTGACCCTGGTGGTCAGTGAATGCGCGCCCGCTCCGGCCATGCAGTACGAACACGCGGCGATCCTGTCCATGTGCCTGCAACCCACCGCGGTGGTGGAGATCGCGGCCGAACTGCGGCTGCCGATCGGTATCGCGACGGTTCTGGTCGCGGACCTGCTGGATGCGGGCAAGGTCACCGTTCGCCATCCCGAAATCGATACGGGCCCTTACGGTGACACGTTCGATATCCACATGCTCGAGAAGGTGCTAGTTGGACTCCGTAGCCTATGACGACCGCCCCACGCGCGCCCGGGCGCCACTGAGCAGTTCGGTGCGGCACGCCCTGAAGATCGTCGTCGTCGGCGGCTTCGGGGTCGGTAAGACGACCATGGTCCGCGCGGTGAGCGAGATCCAGCCGCTGGACACCGAGGCGGTGATGACCAACGCCGGTATCGGAGTGGACGATCTGTCCGGGGTGACGGGCAAATCGACCACCACCGTCGCCTTCGATTTCGGCCGGATCAGCCTCGCCGACGAATATGTGCTGTACGTGTTCGGCGCGCCCGGTCAGGAACGGTTCTGGTTCCTGTGGGACCGGTTGTTCACCGGGGCCCTGGGTGCGGTGGTGCTCGTCGATCCGCGCCGGATCAGTGATTCCTGGTACGCGATCGACCGGCTGGAATACCAGGGCACCCCATTCGTGGTGGCCTGCAACTCCTTCGAACCGATCCCGCCGGCGCTGGACGAGGTCCGCGACGCGCTCGATCTCGATCCGCACGTGCCGATGTTCGCCTGTGACGCGCGCTCGCGGGCGTCCGGCAAACAGGTGCTGATCGGTCTCGTCGAACACCTCATCGAGCGGCAGGCCCCACCCGCGCCGGCACCGGAGGTCCGAGCGTGACCCGTCCGGCCTACAACACCGGGATATCGCCGGGCGGTTGCCCGGTCGGCCCGAGCGGGGCGGTCGCGCTGGACGGTCCCGGTTTCCACTCCGACCCCGCTCTTCTCTACACCCGGATGCGGTCCGAGTTCGGACCGGTCGTCCCGGTGGAGCTCATCGGCGGTATCCCGGCGTGGCTGGTGATCGGCTATCGGGAACTGCACCAGGTGACCACGGACGGGTTGCTGTTCCCGCGGGATTCGAGCCTGTGGAACCAGTGGTCGGTGATTCCTCCGGATTGGCCGCTGCTGCCCATGGTCGGTCGGCCACAGCCCGGCATCTATTTCACCGCCGGTGCCACGCACGCCCGGCATGTGAGCCTGGTCGAACCGGCCCTGGAATCGGTGGACCCGTTCGCGTTGCGTACCGCCTGTGAACAACTCGCCGACGGGCTGATCGACCGGTTCTGCGGCCGCGGGTACGCGGACGTGGTCACCGAATTCGCCGAGCTGCTCCCGGTTCTGACGCTGGCGTGGATCATGGGCGTGTCGGAATCGGACGGCCCGTATCTGGCGCAGACCATGCAGACGCTGTGCGACGGCGGTCCGGAAGCGCCCGCCGCCTACCAGCGGTTCGTCGAGTACATGCAGAAGCTGCTGGCGCAGAAGAAGGCCGCGCCCGGGCAGGATCTGGTGTCGCGGATGCTGGCGCATCCCGCACCGTTCGCCGACGAGGAATATGTGCTGAACATGCAGTCGGTGATGGCCGCCGGCCATCTGCCGACCGCCGACTGGATCGGTAACTCCATCCGCCTCATGCTCGTCGACGACCGGTTCGCCGCCGCGTTCGGCGCCGCCCGGCACAGTATCGGCCAGGCGATGACCGAGGTGTTGTGGGAGGACACCCCCACCCAGATCCTGGCCGGTCGTTGGGTTTCGCGTGATACCCGGCTCGGTGAAGCCCTGGTGCGCCGCGGCGATATGTTGCTGCTCGGTCTGGCCGCCGCGAACGCCGATCCGCATATCCGCCAGTATTCCGGTGATGGCGCCGAACCCGCCCATTCCGGCAATGCCGCACATTTCGCCTTCGGCCACGGCGAATACCGCTGCCCGTATCCGGCGCAGCAGATCGCCGAGATCATCGCGCGGACCGGGATCGAGGTGCTGCTCGACCGGCTGCCCGACCTCGACCTCTCGGTTCCGGCCGCGGCCCTGGTCCGCCGGCCCTCGCCGTTTCTGCGCGGATTCACCGCGCTCCCGGTCGAATTCACACCCGTTCCCGCCGTTGGAGGTGGCTCGTGAGCCAGCAATGCCCGCACACCGCGGCCCTGACCATCGATCCGATGGTCGCCGATCTCGCGGGGGAGACCCGCGCCCTGACCGAGGGTCCGGCACTCACCAGGATCGAACTGCTCGGTGCGCCCGCCTGGACCGTCACCCGGCATAATCTGGCCCGGCAACTGCTCACCGACACCCGCCTGGTGAAGGATCGCACGCACTGGAATCTGTGGCAGTCCGGCGCGGTGACCCGGGAGTGGCCGTTGATCGGCATGATCGACGCCGGACGTTCCATGTTCACCGTGGACGGCGCCGAACACCGCCGACTGCGGATCAAGACCACCCGGGCCCTGGCACCGCGCCGGCTGGGTGAGCTGCGACCGAAGATCGAACAGTTCACCGCCGAACTCCTCGACGACCTGGCCGCCGCGGGCGCCGGAAATGAGGTGGTCGATCTCAAGCAGATCTTCGCCTATCCGCTGCCGATGCGGGTGGTCAGTGAGCTGATGGGGGTACCGCGCTCGGATCACACCATGTTGCTGGAGTCCTACAAGGCGTTCTTCTCGCTGCTGACCCCGCATGAGGAGCGGATGCGGGTCTTCGCCGAACTCGACGACTACTACACCGGTCTGATCAAGGAGAAAACCGTCCGGCCCGCCGACGACCTGACCTCGGACTTCATCCACGACGTCGCCGAGGGCGAAACCCCGCTCACCGAGGCGGAGGTGCACGGCAACCTGAAGGCCCTCGTGGCCGCCGGACACGAGACCACGGTCAGCCTGATCATCACCACCGTCCGCGCCCTACTCGGTCATCCCGAACAACTGGCGGCGATCCGGTCCGGTGACCGCACCTGGGCGGAGGCGATCGAGGAAACCCTGCGCTGGGACGGTCCGGTGATCCATCTGCTGATGCGTTTCGCTACCGAGGACATCACCGTCGACGATTTCACCATCGCCAAGGGCGACGGCGTCGTCATGTCCTATCGCGCGATCGGCCGGGACCGGTCGCTGCACGGCGCGGACGCCGACACCTACGACATCACCCGCCCCACCGCCAACCGCAATATCTCCTTCGGCTACGGCCCGCACATCTGCCCCGGCGCGGCGCTGGCCCGGCTCGAGGCGTCCATCGCCGTGCCCGCCCTGTTCGACCGGTTCCCGGATCTGCAGTGCGCCATGCCGCTCAGCGAGATCGGCAACCTGCCCGTTCTCACGCAGAACGATCCGGCGGCGTTCCCCATTCGGCTGGGGAACTAGAACGCCGGTCGGGCGCCATCGGGCCTCGATACCGGATCCGGTCGACTGTCGAGCGGACTACGCGAGGTCGCGATGCGGCTCGGTCAGGTATTCGTGGTCCGGTGGAGCGCGTCGAGCAGATGTCGCAGGGCCGGCCCCGGTGGTCGGGGCACGACGGCGAGCGATGTCGTCACCGACAGATCGGTGAGGGGCCGGATCGCAATCCGGTGGACGGTCGGCAGCGCGGCCACCTCGTAGAAGACCGTCCACGACGGTGGGCCGACAGCGATATCGGCGAGGGTTTGCTGGAGCGTGGTGAACGGCGGGCCCACGGGGGGGGCGATCCCCGCGGCCCCGCACGCTTCGGTGACCAGATCGTGAAAAGGCGGGTTGGCCTCCCGGGCAGCCAGGCGCAGCGGGAGGTGCCCGAGCCGGTCGAGCCGCAGCCGGGACGAGTCGGCGAGCGGGTGGTCGGCCGGGAGCGCGACGTACAGCGGATCGGTCCATACCTCGAGCGCTTCGAGGCCGGCCGAGGGACGTAGGGCGCGCACCAGCGCGGCGTCCAATTCCCCGGACCGCACCGCGGCGAGTCGTTCGGCCGGTGCCAGTCGCCGGGGCCGGACCTGCAGTCGCGGCGCGATCGCGGCCAGTGTGTTCAACGCGCGATACAGTCGATCACCCGGTACGTGCAGGGTGCCCAAGCGCAGTGTGCCGTCGTCGCCGGCCGCGATATCCCCGGCGACGCTACGCATCCGCCGCGAGGCCGCGAGTACGAGCCGTGCCTCGTCCAGTAGTCGGTCGCCCGCCCCGGTGAGCCGGACATGCCGGGTCGATCGGTCGAACAGCAGAACCCCGAATTCTCGTTCCAGCCGCGCTATCTGCTGGCTCACCGCGGACTGGACGATATTCATGCGCCGGGCCGCCCGGCCGAAGCCGCCCTCCTCGGCGACGGCCACGAAGTACTCGAGCTGCCGCAGTTCCACCGCGCCTCCATTGATCTGGATTCGTGATCACTGCCCGGCACAACTGCGTCTGGTTCGCGCTTTCTTCCCCGTGTGCACTGGAAGCAACAGTGAACAAAGGAGACATCATGCCGGACCACATCCCCGACGCCCTGGTCGTACCCGGTGCGACCGCGGAAATCGTGGACCTACCCCAAGGCGGGGCCTTCCATCTGCTCGCCGACGCCGTCGACACCGGCGGCGCGCTGGGCGCGAACCGGCTCACCCTCGGCGCCGGTGCGGACGGTGCCGCGCCGCACTACCACGCACGGTCCACGGAGCTGTTCTACGTGCTCACCGGTATCGCGGAGTTCTTCCTCGACGGCACTCCCACAACCGCTCCCGCGGGCAGTCTCGTCGTGGTCCCGCCGGGTATGCCGCACGCATTCGGCGCCGCACCGGGATCGCCGGTCGACCTGCTCATCGTCCTCACCCCCGGTGTCCAGCGGTTCGGGTACTTCCGTCAGCTCGGCCGGATCCGGCGCGGACACGCGGACTTCGACAGCCTGCTACCGGAACAACAGCGCTACGACGTCCACTTCCTGCCCGCGACGACCTGGCGCCACCCGGCTACGCAGGCGCGTTCCGAGTCCGCGTAGCCGGGTGGCACCGGGCTCACGGCGTGGGTGCGGTCGAGCGGGGCGGCTCGAGGCGGCGAGGCCGGACACGTGCAAGACTGGTCGCGTGCGTTTGTACCGTGACCATGCCGTCGTGCTGCGCCAGCACAAGCTGGGCGAGGCCGACCGGATCGTCACGCTCCTCACTCGGCAGTACGGTCTCGTGCGCGCCGTGGCCAAAGGGGTGCGCCGCACCAAATCGAAATTCGGGGCCCGGCTCGAGCCGTTCGCCTACATCGACGTGCAGCTGCATCCCGGTCGCAGCCTCGATATCGTGACCCAGGTCCACACCGTCGAAGCCAACGCGTCCGCCATCATCGCCGACTACGGCCGATATACCACCGCCTGTGCCGTACTGGAGACCGCCGAACGACTGGCCGGCGAAGAGCGCGCCCCCGTTCCCCGCCTGCACACCCTCACCGCGGGTGCCCTGCGCGCGATCGCCGAAGGGCAGCGCCCGCACGAACTGGTCCTCGACGCCTTCCTGCTGCGTGCCATGGACTACGCCGGCTGGGCCCCCGCCGTCGACGAATGCGCCCGCTGCGCCACCCCCGGCCCGCATCGCGCGTTCCATGTGGGCGCCGGCGGAGCGGTCTGCGTCCACTGCCGCCCGCCCGGCGCCGTCACCCCCGCCCCCGCGGTCTTCGACCATCTGCTGGCACTGCGCCACGGTCGCTGGGACCGCGTCGAGGCGATCCCCGAATCGGGCCGCCGGCAGGCCAGCGGACTCATCGCGGCCCACCTGCAATGGCATCTGGAACACAAACTGCGCACCCTCCCGCTGGTGGAACGCAGCGGTAGCGTACGCCGCATCGGAAATACCGACGAAGAACTGCGCATGGTAGATCAGGTCGCCGGTGCGGCGGGCCCAGGGTAGTGGTGAATCGCCCGGCTCGCTCCGAAGAGGCCACGCACTCGTCGAGGAAACCGCTGCCTCACCCTCGAGAGCCGAATGCGGACCCGGAGATCGACCCCGACGTAAACGCATGGGTCGAGTTCTGCGAGGCACTTCAAAGGGTTGAGGCCAGTCTCGCCGTTCAGGCCTCGAAGCGCACGCGATGTGCGGTGGGCCATCCGTAGAGTGCGACCATCGAGCACCTTGGGCCAAGGTTCGAGGCCTGAACGGCGAGGCACTGGGGGCCTCGACCCCGCGCGCGCCAGCGCGCCATAAACACAGCTAGTCTTTGGACGTGATCCTGCGTCGTGACACCACCGGTTCGGACGTGCCCGCGTCCGATACCGTCCGTACCATCCGACCGCCGTCACCGCACCCTTCCGGGGCCCGCCCGCCGGAGATTCCCGCGGAGCTGGTCCCCAGGCATGTCGCGCTGGTGATGGACGGTAACGGGCGCTGGGCGCAGGAGCGTGGGTTGCCGCGTACCGCGGGCCACGAAAAGGGCGAGGCCGTGCTCATGGACACCGTCGAGGGTTGTATCGAGATCGGTGTGAAGTGGTTGTCGGCGTATGCGTTCTCCACCGAGAACTGGCGGCGTAGCCCCGACGAGGTGCGGTTTCTCATGGGGTTCAACCGGGATGTGATCCGGCGACGGCGCGACGAGATGCATGAGATGGGGGTGCGGGTGCGCTGGGCGGGGCGGCGGCCGCGGCTGTGGCGCAGTGTGATCCGCGAGTTGGAGACGGCGCAGGAGCTGACCAAGGACAACACCGTGATGACCTTGACCATGTGCGTCAACTACGGCGGCCGGGCCGAGATCGCGGATGCGGCACGGGAGATCGCGCTCCGGGTGGCGGCCGGGGAGATCGATCCGGAGAAGGTCGGTGAGGATACGATCGCCCGGTTCCTGGACGAGCCTGAGATGCCGGATGTGGATCTGTTCCTGCGGCCGTCGGGGGAGTTCCGTAGTTCGAATTTCCTGATCTGGCAGTCGGCGTACGCCGAGTTCGTCTATCAGGCGACCTTGTTCCCGGATTTCGATCGGCGCAATCTGTGGGAAGCCTGTCTCGAGTACGCGCGGCGGGATCGCCGGTTCGGAGGTACCAAATGAGCGGCGAGGCCGAATCGGGTGCGCTGGCACCGGATCTGGAGTTGCAGGCCCGGGCGGGTGCCGGACTGGGGCTCTACGATATCGACGTCCGGGTCGACAACGACGGTTCCCTGCGTTTCGATTTCCAGGGAGCGTTGTGTTCGCTGAGCGCGTTCACATTGACGCCGGGCCTGGATGTGCTGTCGCTGACGTGTGTGCTGGCCTGGGACCGGCCGCTCAAACCGCAGTTGCACAAGCGGGTGGCCGAACGGAACGCGTCGTTGCAGTTCGGTTCGATCGCGCTGATCGCGCACGACAAGCTCGCCGATGTGATCCTGCGCTACACCTTCCCGGCGGCCGGCCTGGACGATATGGCGTTGACGACGATGTTGCTGCTGGTGCTCGGTGGCGCCGGGGAAGCGCGCAAAGGTCTACTACCCTGACGTGATCAGGCCGGGTCGGCGGCTGCCGTGGAACCGGCCGCCGACCGGGGGCGGCGGCTTTCCGGATCGCCGTACGGGAACAGGATGTCCACACCGCGCAGGTACTGGTCCCGGACGAGATCTCCGAGCAGCAGATTTTGGAGCACGTATCCGGGGAGTAGCCCGAATAGCGCGGCGGCGACCGCGTCCACGTCGGCATCCGGCGGTAGCCATCCGGCCGCGCGCATCCGTTCGGCGTATTCGTGCCACATTCCCCGGATGCCCGCCAGGGTCCGGCGCACGGGTGCGGCTGCCTCTTCGTCGATGAGGGCCAGTGACCAGGCCTGCGGCGCCAGCCGTATCCGGCCCTCCGGGCCGCTCTGGGTGTCGATCCATTCCGTCATCCGCGCGATCAGTTCGGCCGGGGTGGGGAGCGGGTCGCTCTGGATGACGGCCGTCATCTGCGCGCGGATATCCCCGGCGGCGGTCGAGGCGAGCGCGATGACGAGTTCGTCCTTGCTCTTGAAATAGCGGTAGACAGCACCTGCGGACAGTCCCGATTCGGTGAAGACGTCCTGCATGGAGCTCTGGTGGAAGCCCTTGCGGACGAAGCAGATACGGGCGGCGTCCAGGATCTGTTGCCGGCGGCGTTCCAGGTGTTCGTCACTGACTCGGGGCATACGTCCAAACTAAAACGAATGTTCGTTCTTGACAAGGTATGCGGGTGATGGGACCGTGAGTGCATCTAAAAAAACGAGCCTTCGATTTTCTGGGGAGAACGTCATGAACGTCATCCAGCGCGCCGTGGCACTCGGGGTGGGCGCGGCCCTGCTGCAAGCGTTGATGCTGATCGCTTTCGCGTGGCCGGCGACGAATATCGCGCCCCGGGAGCTACCGCTCGCCGTCGCCGGTCCGCAGGCCGCGATGGTCGAGGCCCGGCTGACCGGCCAGAATCCCGGCGCGTTCGAACTGACGGTCGTGCCCGACGAAGCGGCGGCGCGTGCGGCCATCGGCGACCGCGAGGTCTACGGCGCGATCGTGACCGGGGGTGACGCGCCGCGGGTGCTGGTAGCCTCCGGCGCGGCCCCCGCGTTCGCCCAGCAGCTCGCCCAGATCGGCCAGCAGATGTCCGGCGCGCCGGCCGCGCCGGTGGACGATGTCGTCCCCGCCGACCCCGACGATCCGCGCGGAGCGGGTTTCGGTGCTATGGCGCTCCCGCTGGTCATGGCCGGTATCGCGGGCGGTGTGCTGCTGACTCTGCTGGTGCCTGCCGCCGGCGGCCGTGCACTCGGGGCGCTCGTATTCGGTATCGCCGGTGGTCTGCTGAGCATGCTCGTCACCCAGACCTGGCTGTCCATCGTTCCCGGTAACTATCTCGCGCTGTCGGTGGTGGCCGGGCTGGTCTCCTTCGCGGTCGCCGGTACAGTCGCCGGGCTGGCCACCGTGATCGGCCGGGTGGGTATCGGTATCGCCGCCCTGACCATGCTGCTCATCGGCAACCCGTTCTCCGCCGCCACCGCCGCTCCGGAACTGCTGCCGCAACCGTGGGGCGCGATCGGGCAGTTACTGCCCCCGGGCGCCGCGGCATCACTGCTCCGCTCGGTGGCGTTCTTCGACGGAGCGGGCGCGCAGCGGCCGCTGCTGGTGCTGCTGGCGTGGGCCGGGTTCGCCCTTGTGCTGTTCGGTATCGGGGTGATCCGCGATCGTGCCCGGGTCGAGCCGGTGCCAACGGCCGAACCGGCGCCGGTGCCGGTCACCGCGTGAGCCGCGAACGGGATACGTCGAAGGCCGCTACCACCCGGTGGTAGCGGCCTTCGCCGTGGTTCGGAGGTGCTCCGGGATGCTAGCCCCGGCCGGCCGCGGAGCAGGAGTGGCAGGTACCGAAGATCTCCAGCGTATGGCTGACTTCGGTGAACCCGTGGCTGGAGGCGGTGCTGGCCGCCCACGCCTCCACGGTCGGACCGGCGACCTCGACCGTGCGGCCGCAGTGGCGGCACACCAGATGGTGGTGATGACCGGTCGAGCACTGCCGGTAGACCGATTCGCCGTTGTCGGTGCGCAGCACATCGACCATGCCGGCGTCGGCCAGTGACTGCAGTGTGCGGTAGACGGTGGTCAGTCCGATCCCCTCGCCGCGCCGGCGTAGCTCGTCGTGTAGCTCCTGAGCCGACCGGAACCTGTCGATATCCTCCAGTAGCGAGGCGATCGCGTTGCGTTGCCGCGTGGTGCGAACACCGACTGCTCTCTGTGTGGCGGTCCCTTTGTCGGTGACCAGGTTCTCGGACACGAATTACCCTTCTTCTTCGGCGTGCGCTACTGCGTCGACCACGATATGCGCCAGATGGTCGTCGACGAGTTCGTAGAGGACCTCCCGGCCCGATCGCTCACCATGTACCACCCCGGCCGATTTGAGAATCCGCAAATGTTGGCTGACCAGCGGTTGTGTAACGCCGAGGGCATCCACCAGCTCATGCACACAGCGCGGCGACTCCCGCAGTTGTAGCACGATGGCGATGCGGACGGGTGCCGCGAGTGCGCGCAGCAGTTCTCCCGCGTTCTCCAGCACGGTCCGGGTGGGTATTGGGACCGGCGCGGGGGAGCGGTAGGGATTGTGCTGCCCGGCGGCGGCAGTGTCGGTTGTCATCGTCCACTCCTTATTGGAAACCGGTCCCATTTTGATATGCATGGGTATGCATGTCAAATATCCATGCCGATGCGCACGCGAATCGTGCTCGCACGGGCCCGCCGACAGTACTGCGGGCGCGGGCGGGCTGCGGCTGGGCCCGGCCCATGGGCACCTACTAGGCTGTACCCGATCAGCCGCGCACGGCAGAGCAGCTACCGTGGGCAACTGCGATCACGTAGCCCGATCCGGGCAGCGTAACTACTGGCGATTCGTAGTGGATGGAGAATTCTCGCGTGGCACCCAAGTCGAAGGTGGACACCGTTGCCAACCTCGCCAAGCGCCGGGGTCTGGTGTACCCGTGCGGTGAGATCTACGGCGGTACCAAATCGGCGTGGGACTACGGTCCGCTGGGCGTCGAACTCAAGGAGAACATCAAGAAACAGTGGTGGCGCTCAATGGTCACCGCTCGCGAGGACGTGGTCGGCCTCGACTCGTCGGTGATCCTGCCGCGCCAGGTCTGGGTGGCCTCCGGCCACGTCGAGACCTTCTCCGATCCGCTGGTCGAGTCCCTGCACACCCACAAGCGCTACCGGGCCGACCATCTACTCGAGGCCTACGAAGCCAAACACGGCCACCCCCCGGCCAACGGACTCGCCGATATCAATGACCCGGAAACCGGCCAGCCCGGCAGCTGGACCGAGCCGAAGAACTTCTCCGGCCTGCTGAAAACCTTCCTGGGCCCGGTGGACGACGAAGAGGGCCTGCACTACCTGCGCCCGGAGACCGCACAGGGCATCTTCGTGAACTTCGCGAACGTGATGACCACCGCGCGCAAGAAGCCGCCGTTCGGTATCGCCCAGATCGGCAAGAGCTTCCGCAACGAGATCACCCCCGGTAACTTCATCTTCCGCACCCGCGAGTTCGAGCAGATGGAGATGGAGTTCTTCGTCAAGCCCGGCGAAGACGCCGAATGGCACAAGTACTGGATCGACACCCGCTTCTCCTGGTACACCGACCTCGGTATCGACCCGGAGAACCTGCGCCTGTACGAGCACCCGAAAGAGAAGCTCTCGCACTACTCGGCCGGCACCACCGATATCGAGTACCGCTTCGGTTTCCAAGGCGGTGAATGGGGTGAGCTGGAAGGTATCGCCAACCGCACCGATTACGACCTGTCCACGCACGCCAAGCACTCC
The DNA here is from genome assembly GCF_001613445.1 of Nocardia grenadensis NBRC 108939. GTDB lineage: Bacteria > Actinomycetota > Actinomycetes > Mycobacteriales > Mycobacteriaceae > Nocardia > Nocardia grenadensis. Next base: position 160,243 of record NZ_BDCJ01000013.1, on the reverse strand, counting down.
GGCGCGGAACTGAGCTATTACGACCAGACCACCGAGGAACGTTACGTCCCCTACGTGATCGAGCCGGCCGCCGGTCTCACCCGGTCGCTGATGGCGTTCCTCGTCGACGCCTACGCCGAGGACCAGGCCCCGAACGCCAAGGGCGGCGTGGACACCCGCACGGTATTGCGCCTGGATCGCCGTCTCTCGCCGGTGAAGGCCGCGGTGCTGCCGCTGTCGCGCAACGCCGACCTCACCCCCAAGGCCAAGGATCTCGCCGCCCGGCTGCGCCGGAACTGGAACGTCGAGTTCGACGACGCCGGCGCCATCGGCCGCCGCTACCGCCGCCAGGACGAGATCGGTACCCCGTTCTGCATTACCGTCGATTTCGACACCCTCGACGACCAAGCGGTCACGGTGCGTGAACGCGACACCATGGCACAGGAGCGGATCGCCCTGGACCAGGTCGAGGGCTACCTGGCGCAGCGCCTGCTCGGCTGCTGACCGCGCTCCTTCCGCTCCGCGCCCTTACCGCCGCCCCGATCGGGGTAGCTCCTGAGCGGGAGCGGAAGGCCTCGGGTACCGCGCGAGCAGCCGGGAGTCGGCCGGAAACCCGTCCGGGTCCTCGCTAGCATCGGGGTGTGATCACCATCGATACCACCTACACCGGCCATGTCTCACCGGGTTCCGCGCCGCAGCGCCGTGAGGTCCCCGGCGCCCGGGTGACCAAGATGTCGGTCGGCCCGATGGACAACAACACCTACCTCGTCCAGTGCACCGCCACCGGAGCCGCCCTGCTCATCGATGCCGCCAACGAAGCCGACCGGATCCTCGAGCTGATCGAGCAGGAGACCACCGACGGAGTCGGCCTGATCGTCACCACCCATCAGCACGGCGACCACTGGCAGGCCCTCGAAGCCGTCGCCGCCGCCACCGGTGCCCCCACCGCGGCCCACGCCCTCGACGCCGACCCGCTACCGGTGATCCCGCAGCGGATCCTGGCGGAAGGGGATACGGTCACCGTCGGTGACCTCGACCTCGAGGTGATCCACCTGGTCGGGCACACCCCGGGGTCGGTGACCCTGGCCCTCACCGATGGTTCCGGTCGCACCCACCTCTTCACCGGAGACTGCTTGTTTCCGGGGGGAATCGGGAAAACTTGGCGCTCAGAGGATTTCACGACTCTGATCGAGGGCGTGTCCACCAAACTGTTCGACCGTTTCGGCGACGACACCGTCGTGTATCCCGGGCACGGTGACGACACCGAACTCGGCGCGGAACGGCCTCGGCTGGCCGAATGGCGCAGCCGGGGTTGGTGACCCGTCCGGCGGTTCTGCCGTGTTCGCCGGGGCCGCCTTCGCGGATGCCGTGAAGTTCCGGTGGTCGAGGTCGGTGATCGCTGCCGCTGTCCCCCGCGCCGACCGTATCGAATTCGCCGAGTCCGGGCGATGGGGCCACCGGCGCCGCGGTTCGGCCGAAGGAAACGACGCGGCGGCGACACCCGCGAATGTGGAACCGGCGGACCGGCCGTGGTCCGGCGACCAGGAGTCGGTCGCCGGACGGCGGGCCGCCGTTTCGGGAGCGTGTGCCCGGCCCCGGCGCGTGCGGGGCCGGGCGTCAGGACAGTTCGACGAGCTTCTGTCGCAGCCAGCTCAGTGTGGTGACACCACCGGCCACCTGGTAGCCCGGGTAGCTCTGGTGGATGCCGGATTTCACGAAATCGTCGACTTGCTTCTTACGCTCTTCATAAGCGTTGTTGTTGAGCTGGTCGTGCAGCAGGCCGAGTCCACCCGCCGCCAACGCGTCGTTGAGCAGCTGCATGCCGAGGGTCTGGTAGTTGCCGAGCTGGCTGGGGTCGGCATTGGAGACCTGGGCGAAGAACCCGGCGATTCGGGCGGCGAAATCGCCGTCGGGGGTCGAACAGTACAGGTCGCCCACTGCGCAGAAGGTGTAGGTGCGGTTGCTCAACCAGCCGAAACCGGTCAGCCGGGGGCCGCCGGCGCCGGCGCCCTGTACCGGTGGGCCGATGAGGTTGTCGAGGGGGGAGCGGCGCGGGTCGGCGATCAGGCCGACCAGGCCCACCCGGTCCGGGGGGACCACGCCGAGCCCGGTGCCAATCTCGGAGGCGAGGTCACCGGCGGCATCGGCGCCCTGGCTGTAGCCGAGCAGCGCGAATCGCGTGTTTCCGCAGCGTCGCGCCACATCGGAGATCAGTCCGCGGGCTCCGGAGATCGCCTCGTTCTTGGAGCGACCGTAGACCTCGCCCTCCCATGGGAAGGCGGTGGCGGTGTAGGCGACGTAATCGGTGTGGGCGTTGCCCGGTAGGCCGTCGGCGGCCAGGGCGAGCATTCCCTTGCCGGGGTCGGACTTCGACGTCTCCCAGGTGCCCGGGATCGCGACCACATACAGGTCGGGGCAGTTCGCGGGCGCCGCGTGGGCCGTCGTGGCCACGGCGGGCGCGAGGACCGACGCGAGGATTACCGCCATACCGGCGGTGGCGCTCTTCCATCGAGAAAACATCGTGTGCTCCATGTGCTCACCGAGACGGCCACCGGCCGTTCACCTGTTCCCAGGATTCCCAAAACAGTCGACGGGCATGCCACGCCTTTGTGGTGTGACGTGTGGGTGCGAGTTCGTCGACCCCGATGGATGGATCAGAGGCACTTCAGATCTCGCCGAGGGATAGCCAAGCACATCGGGGCCCGTTCCGAAAGTCGAATCTACCGGTGTTCGGCCCTGATCAACGGGATATTCACCGTCGGGCGGCGCTGTGCTGTGAAATCCGCCCGCTCACGGTGGTTTCGGTGCCCGGGTCGGTGTGCCGCGGTCACCGCACCCGCGGCGGTCTCGGGTCTTCGCGCGCCCGGCCCCGTTGTCCGCCGACGCGACCTGGGCAGTAGGCACGGTATGACGGTCCGGACCGGGGAAATCGCTACCGTACTCGACTGGAGTTCCCGGGGCGTGGCGGACGCGCTCGGCGCGTGTGGACGAGGCCCATGAAGCGGCTCTGTTCCCTCGGAAGGAGGGTCACTGATAACGATTCGGGCCATAAGAAGTGCCCGTCCGACCGGGCGACGGGTGTCTGCGCCCTCCGGTTCACGCCCCCCGCGGTGCCGCCGATCCGTCCGCGATCACCTGACCAGCCCGAATCTCGAATCCTCGCGTTACGGCGAGGTATGGCACCCGGGCTCGCGCGGTGTCCGGGGCTCGGAAGGTGCCTGGCAGACTTGTGTCGTGACTTGGACGCCAGTGCGTACACGACCGGATTCGCGTGCCGACTCCGGTGCTGCGCGCGGGATCGGTGCCGGGATCCTGCGCTGGGCCGGGCGGCTACTCGGCGGTGCCTTGGTGGTGGGGTTGATCCTGGTGGGCGGTACCGCCGTGCGGGTGTGGCAGGTGGCGCGGATCGAGGACTACACACCCGCCGACGCCATCGTGGTGCTGGGCGCCGCGCAGTACTCCGGGACACCGTCGTCGGTGTTCGAGGCGCGCCTCTACCAGGCGGCGAGCCTGTACGAGCAGGGGGTGTCGGACCTTGTCATCACGGTCGGCGGCAAGCAGGAGGGTGACCTGTACACCGAGGCCGCCTCGGGAAAGATGTACCTGATGGACGCGGGCGTCCCGGAGAGCGCCATCCTCGCCGTGGAGACCGGTTCCGATACGCTCCGCAGCGTGGAAGCCGTGGCCGCCGCGATGCAGGGCCGCGGCCTCGATTCCGCGGTGCTGGTCAGCGATCCGTGGCATTCGCTGCGGACCCGCACCATGGCCCGCGACGCCGGGCTCGACGCCTGGACCGCACCTACCCGCACCGGTCCGGCCGTGTACACCCGGGAATCGCAGGCGCACGGTATCGCCCGGGAGACCGCCGCTCTGCTCTGGTATCAGCTCACCCATTTCTCGGCGGATTTCAACTACACCGCCGGGCAGTGAAGCCTTCACCCGCCGGACCTCCCGGCCGGTCACGGCCCGGTGGCAGACTTGGTGCGGTGATCTACACCGAGCACGACCGCGAACGCCTGGTCGGCGAGGCCCCCAAAACGGCGGGCCTGGCCGGTGCCGGAGCCCACGGAAACGGGCACCGCACCGAATTCGCGCGCGACCGTGCGCGCGTACTGCATTCGGCCGCGCTGCGCCGCCTCGCCGACAAGACCCAGGTGATGGGTCCCCGCGAAGGCGATACGCCGCGCACCCGGCTCACGCATTCGCTGGAGGTCGCGCAGATCGGCCGCGGTATCGCCGACGGCCTCGGCTGCGATCCGGATTTGGCCGAACTCGCGGGACTGGCGCACGATATCGGCCATCCGCCCTACGGTCACAACGGCGAGAAAGCGCTGGATATCTTTGCCGCCGGTGCCGGCGGGTTCGAGGGCAACGCCCAGAATCTGCGGATCCTCACCCGGCTCGAACCGAAGGTCGTCGATTCCTACGGTGGCAGTGTCGGGCTCAATCTCACTCGCGCCGCGCTCGACGCCACGATCAAATACCCGTGGCATCGCACCGCGGCGAGTGGCAAGTTCGGCGCCTACGAGGCGGACGCCGACCGGTTGTCCTGGGTCCGCAAGGGCGCCTCGGATCGGCGGCCGGCGCTGGAATGCCAGGTGATGGACTGGTCCGACGATGTGGCCTACTCGGTGCACGACGTGGAGGACGGCATCATCGCGGGCCGGATCGATCTGCGTGCCCTGGCCGATCCGGTGGAGCGGGTCGCGCTGGCCGAGCTGGGACATGTGCAGCATCGCGACCTCTCGGTCGACGATCTGGTGGCCGCCGCGCAACGCCTGTCCGAACTGCCCGTCGTCGCGGAGGTGTTCGTCTACGACGGCACCCTCGCCAGTTCGGTCGCCTTGAAAAGGCTCACCAGTGAACTCGTCGGCCGGTTCGCCAACGCGGCGGTCGTGGCCACGCGGGCGGCCCATACCGGACCGCTCGCCCGCTACTCCGCCGACCTGGTGGTGCCGCCGGTAGCCGCCGCCGAGGTCGCTGTCCTGAAGACCGTCGCGCTGCGCTACGTCATGTCCGATCCCGACCACAAGCTGCGTCAGGCCGAGCAGCGTGCCCGGCTCACCGCCGTCGCCGAACACCTGCTCGCCACCGGTCCCGCCGCACTCGATCCGCTGCTGCTGCCCTGGTGGGACACCGCCGCCGACGACAGCGCCCGGGTTCGCGTGATCGTCGACCAGATCGCCTCCTACACCGAGAGCCGCCTGGAACGGATCGCCGCCACCCTGGATTCGTGACAGTGCTCACCGGCGTGATCGGCGACGCCTTCGGCACCACGGGCCGGCCGGGTCCCTTATCGACCGACCGTGGCTGCCGACTCTTCGAAGCAGGTGGGAGGGCGTATGCGCTCGTGCGCCGACCGGCCCGAGTAGATCCACGTCACCGTAAGCGCTCAATGATCGTCTCTCTATGGAGGACCGGCCGCACACGCGCCAGGGTGCTCGGGTTCCGGCGTGGACCCGCTCGCCTAGACTCGACTCCGTGACCGGACGAATACCTGCTCGCGATATCACCGCCATTCGGGAGCGCGTCCGGATCGAGGATGTGGTGGGCGAGTACGTGGCGCTCAAACGGGGCGGCGCGGACTCGATGAAGGGGCTGTGCCCGTTCCACGACGAGAAGTCCCCGTCCTTCCACGTGCGGCCCAACCACGGCCTGTTCCACTGTTTCGGATGCAACGAGGGCGGCGATGTGTACGCCTTTCTGCAGAAGATCGAGCACATCGGTTTCGTGGAAGCCGTCGAGCAGATGGCCGACCGGATCGGCTACCGGATCAACTATGAGGGCGGCGGGACATCGGTCCAGCGTGACCGCGGCACCCGGTCCCGGCTGGTGGCCGCCAACGCCGCCGCCCACGAGTTCTATGCCGAGCGGTTGCGCGGCCCCGACGCCACGGTCGCCCGCAAGTACCTCACCGACCGCAACTTCGACGAGGCCGCCTGGACCCAGTTCGGCTGTGGTTACGCCCCCGACGGCTGGGACACCCTCACCAAGCACCTGCTGAACCGGGGCTTCGATTTCAAGGAACTCGAGGCGGCCGGTCTGTCCCGCCAGGGTCGGCGCGGCCCGATCGACCGGTTCCACCGGCGGCTGCTGTGGCCGATCCGCAATCTCGGCGGCGATGTGATCGGTTTCGGCGCCCGCAAACTCTTCGAAGACGACACCATGCCGGGCAAATACGTCAATACCCCGGAAACGCTGCTCTACAAGAAATCCCAGGTGCTGTTCGGTCTCGACCACGCCAAACGGGAGATCGCCAAGGGTCATCAGGCCGTGGTCGTCGAGGGCTACACCGATGTGATGGCCATGCATCTGGCCGGGGTGAAAACCGCCGTCGCCGCCTGCGGTACCGCCTTCGGTGACGACCATCTGGCGATCCTGCGCCGGCTGCTCATGGACGACAACTTCTGGCGCGGCGAGATCATCTTCACCTTCGACGGCGACGCCGCCGGCCAGGCCGCCGCCCTCAAGGCATTCCTCAGTGATCAGAAGGTCGCCGGGCAGACCTACGTCGTGGTCTCGCCCGACGGCCAGGATCCCTGTGAGATGCGCCAGCACTCCGGGGACGCCGCCCTGCGCGATATGGTCGCCCGCCGCGAGCCACTGTTCGATTTCGCGCTGCGCCAGGAGATCGCCAAACGCGAGGACAGCCGTACCCGGGCCCTCACCTATGACAGTCAGGTCGAGGTGATGCGCTGGGCGGTTCCTATCGTCGCCCAGATCAAGGACCACGGACTGCGTAAACGCTACGCGACCCAGCTCGCCGAATGGACCGGCTGGCAGGATCCGCAACTGGTGTACCGCCGGGTCGACGAGGAGGCCCGCAAGTTGCGCGGCGCCGCGGCCGCCCCGCCCACCCGGGCGCCCCGGAGCGAGGAATCCGGCCCCACGCCGCCCGCCGCCCGTCCCGACCCCCGGGACCCGGTACTGCGCTCCCAGCGGCAGGCCCTCGCCGCCGGCCTGCAGTACCCGGAGATCGCCGGTCCGGCGTTCGACGCCCTCGAAGCCGACGCCTTCACCCACCCCGCCTATATCGCCGTGCGCACGCTCATGGCCGAAGCCGGGGGAGTGGCGGCGGGCCTGTCGGGTGCGGACTGGGTGAGTGCGATCGGCGACCACACCGACGACCTCACGTTGCGTGCCCTGGTCTCCGAGCTCGCCAGTGAACCGCTGCCGGTGAAGACCACCGGCGATATCCCCCGGTTCATCACCGGGGTCCTCGCCAATGCCCAGGCCGCCCTGGTCGGCCGGCAGATCGCCGAACTCAAGTCACGGCTGCACCGCGTCTCCTCCGTCGACGAACCGGAGATCTATATGGCCCTGTTCGCCGACCTCGTGGCCCTCGAGCAGTACCGCAAGAGTCTGCTGGAACAGGCCATGGGCACCAGCGAATTCGGTGCCGCCTGACCCCGGCTAGCGTCGCCGTAGCTGATCGTGCGGCACCATCACGGTGGTGCGCTCGTCCAGCGGCTCCATCGGCTCCAGCTTCGGCCGGGTGCTCAACCTGTCCGACAGTTTCTGTCTGCTCACCTGCACCAGCTTGCGCGTCACCGGGCTCCCCGCTACCGCGCGGGCACTCGCGCTGATCTGCTCATAGCGTGCCCGCCCGGCCTTACTGCCCAGCACATAACCGGCAGCGATACCGATGATCAACCGCAACATTGTGGGTGGAGCTCCTCCCAGTAGTCCGTGCCGACCCATCCTGCCCGACCGCACCGACGCCTGTCGATCCGGTCCCCACGGCCGGTCGGACCCTGTTTCGGCCGCCCACCCCGGCTCGACCCCGCGATTTGGGCGCGCACCCACCCATACGCTAGAGTTTCCTCTCGGTCAGCCCGGTACGGGCGAGGCCGCCGAGCAATCCCCTATAGCTCAATTGGCAGAGCAGCCGACTGTTAATCGGCAGGTTACTGGTTCGAGTCCAGTTGGGGGAGCAGAAACCGCAGGTCAGGCCGAATACCCGCGGCGGTGTGGAAAATCCGGGACCCGATGCGTTCGTCAGCCCTGGCCGACCGATCCAGGCCGATTACCAGCCGGTCTGCGTACCGAACAGAACTGGGTGGGTGGACCCGGGTGGAGCCCATTGCGGGCCGATTTCGGGCGTCTAGGCTGTCGCCGCCCACCGTGCCCTCACAGAGTGGGCCGACGCCGGAATACTCGGCCGTTCGAAGAATCACAAGGGCAAAATCGTGTGCTACACAGCCGACGCCCACCTGGGACTTACTGCCCTGGCTGAGCGTGCCAAGCGGGTCGGGGCCGGCGATACCGACCATCGGCGACCCGATCAGGGGCCACCGGCACCGGCGGTGGACCGTTTCGGCCGTCTGGGTGCCGATTCACCGAAATAACTCCGGGCTCGTCGGCGACTGCACCTGTCAAAGGCCCGCTCATGGGTCTGGTGCTGTGCCCGATCAACGCACCCCTTCGGCTCGGCACCGTTGTTGACCAGCAACTGTTCGGTCGATCACCGACAGTAGCGCCGTCCGGGCGGTTGGATGGGATTGTATGGACACACGCACGTTTCGACCTCCGGTACCGGCACTGTCGGGAATTCTGCTCGGCATCGGAATCCGGCACATCAACCGCCGCGTGTGGTCGTCGTGCGACCGGAGTAGGGCCTCGGCGACGGATGTTCATCCTCGAGGGTGAACATCCGTCGAGCGCGGACGGTTCGCGAGCTGCGGCCCGTTCGGCAGTGCCGAAGCATTCGCACGTGGGCCGCCGAGCGGGAACCCGGATCGGCAGCGGCCACGACCACCACATGGCCCCACCCGATCGCCGGCGGACACTCACGGAACGCGATCGGTATCCGTTTTCGCGGCCGGGTGGCGGTCGTGCCAGATCCGGCGTGAGGCGTGCAGGGAGTCGCGCCTCAGAGCGGGGGAAGTCTTCCATATCCGCCGGATCCGGTCGCCGGTGTCGAACTTCGGCCGGCCGGGATCGCCGGTCTCGGCGAATGCGGTGAAAGCGCCGCGCATTGCGGCCGACAGGGGTGCGAAATCCGGTGGGACCTGGGAGCCGATGAGGCGCGGCCGAGAGGGCTGGGGGGTGTGTCGAAGGTGAAGGGTACGTCGAGGCCGTGGCAGGCGCGCAGCGCGCCGTCGCGGGCGGGATTCCGCCAAGCGAATACGTAGAGATTCTCCGCCGGTGTCCGCATTCACCTCGAGCGGGACCACATCGCCGCGCACCCAGGTGTCGTAGACGTCGTAGCGCTCAGCGCTCGGGGACCACGAGGTGGATACTGTGCGAGATCGGCCTGGCCGGTGAGATCTACAGGGCCGCAGCGATTTCTGGGGCGAGCGTCACCGTGTGTCGGTGACCGTCACCGCGTGCCTGTTCGAGTGGGCATTCGCCCGGCGCCGAGTCCAATCGTCCGGACGGTTCATGCGGTCGCGCTGCCGAGCCACCCGGTATCGATATCGCCCGGCGGCTCCGCGCAGGCCGCGGCGGCGGCCTGCAGGATCAGGGCGGCGGCGGCCGCGCCCGGGTCGAGCACGCCGCGCGCCACCTCGCCGACGTAGCTGGCCCGGCCGCGTTTGGCCACCAGCGATACGGTTCCGGACGCGCCGCGCACCGCGGCGTCGGCGGTGGCGGTGAGTGCCGCGGCCGGATCGCCCTCGGCGGTGCGGGCGGCGAGGGTTTCGGCGGCCGGTGCGAGCGCGTCCACCATGGTCTTGTGCCCGACTTCGGCTTTCCCGTATCGCTGCACGGTGGCCACCCCGGCGGTCAGGCCCTGGGATAACTCCGCCAGCGTGGGTTCGGAACCGGTTGCGCAGCGGGCGAGTTCGCGGAAGAACATGCCGAACAGTGGACCGCTGGTGCCGCCGGTGCCCAGGAAGCCGCGGGATACCGCGGTCAGCCAGTCCGCGTAGGAGTCGGGGGCGGTGGTGTCGATGTTCTCGCGGGCGCGGCGCAGGGCGGCGGCGATATTGGCGCCGAAATCGCCGTCACCGGCCCGGCGGTCTAGATCGGCGAGCGCCTCGGTGCGGTCGAGGAAGGCGTCGAACATGGTGTGCACCCAACGCTGACCGAATCCCGCGGGTAGTGCTTCGTTGTTCATGAGCAGAGCTCCTTCACCAGGTCAGGGCCGGGGTGCGCACGGGCGCGTCCCAGAGCGGAAGCAGATCGGCGTCGGCGGGCAGCAGGGTGAGGGAGACCCCGACCATATCGAGCGAGGTGACATAGCTACCGGCCAGCGAGCGGGCGACGGTGATACCGCGTCCGGTGAGTTGCCGGTGTACCGCGCGCGCCGCGATGGACAGCTCGACGGGGTAGGTGCCGCCGAGACCATTGACGATGGCGATCACCGCGGATCCGCGCGCCAGGTCGAGTTCGGCGACCAGCGGGTCGACCAGTAGCGATACCAGCGAATCGGCGTCGGCGAACGGCACCCGGCCGGTGCCGCGTTCACCGTGGATGCCGACACCCAGTTCGACCTCGCCGGGTTCGAGGGTGAACGCCGGAGCCGTTTCGCCGGGGTGTGTACCGGCGGCGAGCGCGAAGCTCAGTGTCCGGGCATTGCGGGCGACGCGGCGGCCGACCTCGGCGACCGTGTGCAGGTCGGCACCGGCCTCCGCGCTCGCGCCGCAGAGTTTCTCGACCGCGAGCACGGCCGCGGTGCCGCGGCGGCCGGGGCCGTCGTCGTCCGCGCTCTGGGTGGCCAGGTCGTCGTCGACGAGCACGGTTTCGGCCGCGACGGCGTTGTCGTCACCGGCGAGTTCACCGGCGATCCGGAAGTTGAGGACGTCGCCGGTGTAGTTCTTCACGATCTGCACGACGCCCCGTCCGGAATCGGCGGCCACGGTGCCCTCGTGCACCTGCAGTGCCGTGGGGCTGGCGAATACCGCGCCGGGTACGGCCACGTCGAGCATGCCGTATCCGACGAAGCCGGCATGGAGGGGTTCGTGGCCGGATCCACCGCCGGAGACGAGACCGACCTTGTCGCGTGCCGGGGCGGCCCGGGTGACGATGCCGCGAGTGCGGTCGTAGGCGACGAGTGTCGGATTGGTGAGTGCCAGCCCCTCGAGTGCCTCCTCGGGCGCGGTCTCCGGCTGGTTGAGGATCTGTCGGCGCACGAGCCCGTTCTCCTTCGATCGACTGTTCGCCGATGCTAGTCGAGCTCGAACTGCACGATCCGTACGTCTCGGATGTACACAGCGGAGCCGAGGGCACGCCGTATCGGTCGAAACGGTTGCCAACGCTGCTGTGATGGCCGACCGACGGTGTGTTGATACCGCGGTAACAAGTTCAGCGGGTCGGCGGGAACAACGGCGGGGGAGTGCCGATGGGGATGATCCGCGTACCGGACCAGGGGCACCGGGTGCGGTGGTCGCGTGGGTGATCGGCTATCCGGTCCTCGTCGACCGATACCAGCGTCCCCGGGCACAGGCCCGGGCAGCCGATCGCGGTGACGGGCCCGACGAGGTTCTTGCGGAGGGAGATTCGCAGGTAGCGAAGATTAATCCAGGGCCCGCGCCCACATTCGCATATCGGCCTGTCGACGACTTCGATTCCTACCCAGGGGCATTCGCCCGGCACATTGCGCCAGTGGTCCGCGACCCGGCCGTTCTCGAGCCGGGTGCCGTGGAGGCAGTACAACTTCTCCGGGCAGTAGTAGAGCCCGGAGGAGGATTTCGGTACGAGCATTCCGGTGTGGACCCAGGGCGCTATGCGGCATCCGCACACCGGTTCGTCCTGCTGTGGCATATCGGTCTTTCTGTGCTGATTATCAGGAGTCGGTGGCGTCCGGGTACTGCCGGACCCGGGGCGGCGTAGTCGCGCCGGGGGATAGCCCGGCCGTGAGATCGTCGGATCCGAGAGGGATCGGCGGGCGTTCGTCGGGTAGCTCACGCAGTCCGGCGGCGACCCGTTCCAAGAGTTCGAGGTCTGTGCGCCGAGTGACCTGCCACAGCCGCAGGGTTGCGGACATGGCTCGATTGGTGGTCCGGATGGGCAGCGGCGGGCGCTGTTCGGGCATGGTCTGACCTCGCAGGTTCGATGAATGGACAGCGGCGTCTATCTCGGGCCGGGAGAGCGGAGCATGGGCAGAACGAACTGTTTACCCGTGGTAAACCCGACCGGCGCGCGAAGCCTGCTGGGTTAAGGGGGTGTAAACGCAACAATACGGCTGCTACGGGTTTGCCGTCAAGCGCCTCTAAACTCCACGCTGTGGATGGAGCCGGCGAGTTCGACGAGGTCCGTGGCGAACCGGACCCGGTGCGCCGTGGTCAGCGGGCCACCGAACTGATCACGCGCTACCGGCAGCGGGCCACCGAGCTGGCGAGACTTCGCAGAGAGGCGATCGAAGAAGCGCATCGGACCGGTCTCAGTTTCACCGAGATCGCTGAGCTGCTCGGGGTGACGAAAGGCCGGATCAGCCAGATCAGGACCAGCGCTCCGCCGGCCGAACGCGCGTTCTTCGGTGTCGGCCCGGTAGCGGTCGGGATTCCCCGGCCGGCCGACAACGAGGCCGAGCGCGACCATGTGCACTTCGACGTGAGTTACCAGGCGACCCGACAGCGGGTGGAAGTCGACCTGGCCCGCCTGTCGATGGCGTCCACGCACTTCGAGATCGAGCCCGGTACCGAGGACGTTCCGGCCGGTGACGCCGTGGTGATCTGCGAACCCGAAGCGGCTCCGGTGGCACGGCGTCTGCTCACCGCCGACAAGGCCCTGGGTTTCGAGAACATCGACGGCACCTGGTATCTCGTCGACAAAGCGTCCGGACGCCGGTACGGCTCTCCGTTCCGTGCCGACAGCGCGAACCGGATCGATATCGGCTACCTCGCGCGGCAGGTGGCCGACGGCCGGGTCATCGTCCATATCGCCGGTGTGACGGGTGTCGGATCCCTGGGCATCGCGCATTGGCTGAGCGGCCATGTATCCGAGATCTACGAGCGATCGGCCCGATTCACCAGCGCGGTGATCGAATGCGATTTCGATGCCGACCTTTCCATCACCGGGAGCCGGATCGTCGCGGGGCCGTTCACCTCCCGGGAATGAGCCGATGGAGATCCCGGACCGAGCGGATCGAGGGTGGTCACGCCCGGGCCGCCGTGGCCGGATCGGGGAGGTGGAATACCCGCCGGGCGGTGCCCGCGAGGAAATCGGCGCGTAGTTCCTCGTCCCAGCCCAGGGCAGCCAGGTCGCGTAGTGCCCGGGCCGGGTCGATCATCGGCCAGTTCGTACCGAACATGACGCGGCGGTGGCCCAGTGTCCGGGCGTAGTCGAGGAACGCCGCGGGTAGCCGGTCGAGCGCGTACGCGGAGGTGTCGACGTAGAAGTTCGGGAATTTGACCGAGAGCGTGACGACTTCGTCCAGCCACGGGAATCCCACATGGCCACCCACCACCACCAGATCCGGGAAATCGAGCAGGACCCGTTCCAGGTACGGGATGGGCCGGCCGGTTTCCGAGGTCTTCAACGGTCCGGTGTGCCCGATCTGGGTGCACAGCGGTACGCCCGCCTCGACGCACGCGGTGTAGACGGGGTAGTAGAGCCGATGGTCCGGCGGTAGCTCCCACAGCCAGGGCACGACCCGGACGCCCACGAAGACGTCGCCGGCCAGTTCGCGGACGGTCCGGGCGGCACGTACGGGATCGCGGAGGTCGACGCCGAGCAGGCCGCGGAATCTGGTGGGTGCGTGCTCGACGGCGGCCCGTACCTCGTCATTGGTGATCAGTGGGCCACCGGGCCCGTACCAGGCCGAGAGCAGCGCGAGATCCACTCCGGCGGCGTCCATCCGCGCGAGGGTCCGGTCGATACCGGGGACCATATCCGCGGCGTCCTTACCGGTCCAGCGCAGCAGGGTGGCCAGCCAGGGCTCGCGGGCCATCCGCGGGCCCACCTGCTGGGCCCAGACGTCGATCGCGCCCATGGGCGGCTCCTTCCGGGGTCGTATACTTCACTATCAAAGTATTGAGAGGTGGGCAGGATGGCAAGGGACCCGTACCGATTGATCGGCCGGATCCAGCAGGTTGCGCATTCCCTGCGCAAGAGGTCCGATCACCTGCTCATCGACAGCGCCGGGGTGACCACGGCCCAGGCCGGCATCCTTTCCGTCATCGCCGACGATCCGGGCTGCTCCCAGCGTGATATCGCCCGGCGGCTGCGTCTCGGCGAATCCGCCGTGGTCGCCGCGATGGGTCGCCTGCGCGGGGCCGGCCTGGTCGAGCGGCGGGTGAGCGATCAGGATCCCCGGGCGGTCGCCCTGTTCCTCACCGCTCAGGGGCGGGAGACGATCGGTCGGGCCCAGGAGACCTACGGGGTCCTCAACGGCCTCGTTCTAGAGGCCCTCGGCGTCGACGGCCGGGCACGGCTCGCCGAACTGCTGGATGCGCTCGATTCGGCTGTCGCGTCGTTTCCGGACCGGCCGGACGAAACGGGCCCGCCCGGCCGGAAGTGAGGGCGCCGGTCATACCGGGGCCGGATGGGTACGCCGGGAGCGGGCGAAGAGGAAGGTGGCGAGGGCAGCGGGAATGTTCATCAGGAAGCCGTACACCGCGCCGGGAACCGCCATGGTTTCGTTGCCCAGCACGGTCACCGCGATGGTGATGGCCAGGGCCGCGTTGTGCACGCCGATCTCCATACCCGCGGCGATCGCGTCCGCCCGCTCCACCCCGAACGCGCGCGGTACCGCGTAGCCGACGATCAGGCTGCACACGCACAGCAGCAGGACGATGGCTCCCAGCTGCCCGACATGCTCGGTGAAGGCGTCGAACTCGGAGACCAGTGCCGCCACGACCACCAGTGCCAGTACCACCGCGGCGGCGACCTTGACTGCGGTGTGCATCCGCAGGGCCCAGGCGGCGAAGAGGCGCCGCACCGTCATGCCGAGCACCACCGGGACCAGGACCAGGGCGAAGACCTGGAGGAATTTGCCGGGTTGCAGGCCGATACCCGTGCCGTCGTCCAGGAACACCGAGTAGGACAGCCCCACCACGATCGGCAGCGTGAAAACGGCGAGTACGGAGTTCACCGCCGTCAGCGTGATGTTCAACGCCACATTGCCGCCCGCGATATGGCTGAACAGATTCGCCGACGTCCCGCCGGGTGAGGCGGCCAGTAGCATCATCCCCACCGCCAGCGCGCCCTCGAGGCCGAACAGCCGCACCAGGCCGAAGCAGAGGGCGGGCAGCACGATCAGCTGACAGCTCAATGCGATCAGTGCCGCCTTGGGAAAACGCGCCACCCGGGCGAAGTCGTCTACGGTGAGGGTCAGGCCCAGGCCGAACATGACGATACCCAGTGCCAGCGGCAGGGCGAGCGCGAAAAGCATTGACCCCATGCGTCATCCTTCCGACGGCCGAGTGTGGCCCGGGGCCCCGGGGCTCGTCAAGCGGGGCTCGGGCGGGCCCGTCGTTCGATGGTTCACCGGTGGCCGCCGCGCCCGCGACCTCACAGGCGAGCAGCGTGTCGACGACGAGGCGGCGCTGCGTGGGAGCCGGCGGCGCCAGGACCGTGCGCCTCGATGCCCGCATGGCGGCGGCCGGGGCGGGGACGCGCCCGCGTCACCCGAGGAAAATCGGCGGTGACGGTGGGAATTTCACCGGCAGCGCGGTGAGCGATCGGTGGAAGGGACCCGGTCGCCAGGAGGGTCCCTCCGGTGCGTCCAGCTCCAGCTCGGGAAGCGCGTCGAGCAGCAGGTCGATGGCGTCCTGGGCGACCAGATAGGCCGGGGTCTGCGCGGGGCAGGTCCGCTGGCCCAGGCCCCAGGAGAGATGGGAGCGGTTGCCGCGGTGGTCGTCGGCGCGGATGGAGGGGTCGTGGTTGCAGGCGGCGATGCTGATGACGACGGGTTGGTGGGCCGGAAGCCAGACGTCGTCGATCAGGATCGGCTGACGTGGGTAGGTGATGAGGAAGTTTGCCATGGGCGGGTTGTCGAACAGGGCTTCGTCGAGGGCGTCGCGGGTGGAGAGGCTGCCGCCGAGCACATTCCCGCCGAAACGCTCCTCGGTGAGGATGAGCAGCAGCGCATTCGCCACGAGGTTCTGCTGCAATTCGATTACCGCGCCGTACAGACCCGCCAGCTGATGGACCATCTCGTCCTCGTCCAATTCGGCGGGGTGCTGAAGCAGGCGCGAGGTGACATCGTCCCCGGGCTCGGCGCGTTTGAGCGCGACCAGGTCCGCCAGTGCGGAATTGATCATCTGGTTGCCGGCCCCGGCATCGATACCCTCGAACATGGCGGCCATACCCGCGGCGACCCGCTGCCCGATCTCGGTGGGGCAACCGAGCAGGGTGTTGCAGACCCCGAAGGCCAGCGGGAAGGTGTACTGCATCAGCAGATCTGCCCGGCCGGTCTCGCAGAAGGAGTTGATCAGTGGGGTCGCGATCTGGTCCACCGCCGCACGGAGTCCGTGCAGATCCACCTCGGCGAGCGCGGACAGATTCGCCGACCGGTAACGCTGCTGGTCGATTCCGGTGCTACGGGCCGGGACGGGCCGCCATTCCATGATCGGCAGTACAGGGCAGTCGGTGGGCATGCTCTGCTGCCAGGTCCGGGGGTCGGCGGGGAAGTGTTCGTGATCGTTGAGGATGCGGACGGCGGTCCGATGTTCGATGACCAGAGTCGCCGGCACATCGGGTGCGAGGTCCACGGGCACCATCGAACGGTGTTCGCGGCGCATCTGCCCGAACACCCGGTGCGGGTCCTCGGCGAATTCGGCCGAGTAGAGCGGGATGCGCGGTCCGCCGTCGGCGAAGGGTGAACCGTGGGCGGCGCGGGGCGGGATGTGGGTGTCGGGCGGTGGCGTGCTCAAGGGTGACTCCAGACTGGTCGCGATATGCCGGGACCTTCCGAGCCGTCGGCTCGTCATCTCGGCACGATGTAGCACCCTACTGGAGGTCAACATGAAATACTCTGCAGCACATTGTGTTTGATAACAGTGCTCGAGGGGTAACGTGCGGTGCGGAAGTCAGGCGCGCGGTGCCGCGGTCCGGACGCACGGCCGTCGGAGGCCCCCGAGAACTCTACGGTCGTTGCGCGTGATCTGCCAGGCGAGTCCGCCGGGCACCCGGTCTGCGCACTGCCGCGCCGGCTGCTGCCGATCTCCTCGCCGGGTGGCCGGTATGCGCTCCGCAGGATCACAACCTTCGGTGCGCACCGCAGGGCCGTCGGAACCATTGCGGTGCGAGGCCACCGGGGCAGACAATGAGACCGGCTCGGTACGCGAATGAGCTGGCGAAACGACGACAGAGGGCGGCCGCGAAGTATCCGGAGGGCGCGACCCGCCGTGAGTGGTTCCAGGTTCCGATCGATCCGAGGAGCAGACGATGACGCAGTTCGCGCCCGACCTCAAGAGCAAGCACAGAGCGATGTGGGCCTCCGGTGACTACCCCCGGGTGGCCGCCGATGTGATTCCCGGACTCGGCCGCAGGCTGGTCGCCGCCTGTGGTATCGGCCCCGGGCAGCGGGTACTGGATATCGCCGCCGGTGCCGGGAACGCGGCGATACCGGCGGCCGAGGCGGGTGCCGAGGTCGTCGCCAGTGACCTCACCCCGGAACTCTTCGAGGCCGGCCGCCAGAAGGCCGCCGCCGCGGGGGTCGAGCTCACTTGGGAACAGGCCGACGCCGAAGACCTGCCCTACGACGCCGGTGCCTTCGATGCCGTGCTCTCCTGCGTCGGGGTGATGTTCGCGCCGTCCCATCGGAGCGCCGCCGACGAGCTGGTTCGGGTGACCCGGACGGCCGGGACGATCGGCCTGATCAACTGGACGCCGGAAGGGTTCATCGGCCGGCTGTTCGCCGTCATGAAGCCGTACGCCCCCGCCCCGCCGCCTGGTGCGCAGCCGCCGCCCCTATGGGGCGACGAAGCACATGTCGCCGAACTGCTCGGGGGCCGGGTGACCGATCTGGAGCTGCGCCGGGAGCACGCGGTGGTCGACTGCTTTGCCGACGGCGCCGCCTTCCGTGACTTCTTCAAGGCCAACTACGGACCCCTGGTCACCGTGTACAGGGCCCTCGCCGACGAGCCGGACCGGGGCGCGCGCCTGGATCGGGAACTGGCCGAGCTCGGCGCCGCGCACGATCTGGGCAACGGCCGGATGGAATGGGAGTATCTGCTGGTGACCGCGCGTCGCGACTGACCATGCGCCGGCCGGGCCCCGGAACGGGACTTTCCGGGCTCGGTCGCGGGTTGTACGCGGAGCAGGAAAAGCGCAGGACTGAGGAGGAAGCGTGACCGAAACGCGCAAGGCGATCCTGGCCGGTGGGTGCTTCTGGGGTATGCAGGAGCTGATCCGTAAGCAGCCGGGGGTCGTATCGACGCGCGTCGGCTACACCGGCGGGCGCAACGATCACCCCACGTACCGCAACCATCCTGGTCATGCCGAGGCCGTGGAGATCGTCTACGACCCGGCGCAGACCGACTACCGGGCGCTACTGGAGTTCTTCTTCCAGATCCACGATCCGACCACCAGGGATCGCCAGGGCAACGATATCGGCAGCAGCTACCGCTCGGAGATCTTCTACGTCGACGAGGAGCAGAAGCGGGAGGCGCTGGCCACCATCGTCGATGTCGAGGATTCGGGACTGTGGCCGGGCAAAGTCGTCACCGAGGTGTCGCCCGCCCCGGAGTTCTGGGAGGCCGAACCCGAACACCAGGACTATCTGCAGCACTTCCCGAACGGCTACACCTGCCACTTCCCGCGGCCCGGTTGGAAGCTGCCGCGGCGGCAGACCACCGCCCGGTAGGCGCCGATACCGGAGCGGCCGGGGCCGGTGCCCCGCGCCGCTTCGGTTCGCCGCCCGACCGCGGTGATGAGTAGTGTCGGGCGGGTGAGTGGTTGGGCGCGCCGTAGGTTCCAGAGAATAGGACGATTCGATCGCGCGGTGGGCGGCGCGGTGGCGGAACTGCCCGCCTCCCGGCTGGACGCGGGATTGCTGCGCTTGACCGGCAGCGCCGACCACAGTGTCCTGTGGATGGTCTGCGCGGGGCTGCTCGCG
This sequence comes from Nocardia grenadensis NBRC 108939, assembly GCF_001613445.1. GTDB lineage: Bacteria > Actinomycetota > Actinomycetes > Mycobacteriales > Mycobacteriaceae > Nocardia > Nocardia grenadensis. The sequence continues at coordinate 141,318 of NZ_BDCJ01000013.1, read as the reverse complement.
GTGCGCCCGGGGGCCACCCGGCGGGCGGCGATGCGCGGGGTGGTCTCCGTGGCCGGGGCCAGCTTCGTGGCCAATGTCGTGCTCAAGCCGGTGTTCGCGCGCCGCCGTCCGGCGGCGGAACTGATGCCGCGGTACCGGCGGCTCGCCCCGGCCCCGTCCTCGTCGTCGTTCCCGTCCGGGCACAGTGCCAGCGCCGCCGCCTTCGCGACGGCGGTCGCCATGGAGAGCCCGCGCACCGCGCTGGCCGTGGCTCCGCTGGCCGCGGCGGTCGCCTACTCCCGGGTCCACACGGGAGTGCACTGGGGTTCGGATGTCCTGGTCGGCGCCGCGGTGGGGTCCGGGTTAGCGCTGGCCACCCGGCGCTGGTGGCCGGTACGCGAATCCGACGAGGCACGGGCCCGGCTGGTTCGCGAGGCGCCGGTACTCGCCGAGGGCAAAGGGCTGGTCGTCATGGTGAACCCGGTGTCCGGTGACGCCAACTACGACCCCACCGACGATATCGCCGCCGCGCTGCCCGCGGCGGTCGTGCTGCGCACCCGGCCGGATGTGGACTGTGCCGAACTCCTCGAGCAAGCCATTGCCGAGCAGTCGGAGCCGGTCGCGGCCCTCGGGGTGGCCGGTGGTGACGGGACCGTCGCCGCGGTGGCCGCGGTCGCCCTGCGCCGCGAGCTGCCGCTGGTGGTGATCCCGACCGGTACGCTCAACCACTTCGCCCGCGACCTCGGCGTCTACGATCTGCTCGAAGTCGTGGACGCGACCGGTGTCGGGGAAGCCGTCGCGGTCGATATAGCCGGTGTCCAGTACGGTGACGCGACCCAGATGGGAACCCGGCACCTGATCAACACCTTCAGCCTCGGCTCCTACCCGGATCTGGTCCGGTTGCGCGAGAAATGGCAGCCGCGGTGGGGTAAGTGGCCCGCGTTCGCGGCAGCGCTCGTGGTCACCCTGCGCCGGGCCGAACCGATCGAGATCTACCTCGACGACCACTGGCAGCGGGTGTGGTTCCTCTTCGTCGGCAACGGGCCCTACCATCCGCACGGCGCTGTACCGGCGTTCCGGGACCGGCTCGATTCCGGACTGCTCGATGTGCGCTGGTTGCGCGCCGATGTGCGCTGGTCCCGCACCCGCGCGGTGGTGTCGCTGCTGTTGGCCGCCATCGGGCACAGCCGGGTCTACGGGGAACGGCAATTATCGGAGCTGTTCGTGTACCTGCCCCGGTCGGAATCGCTCGCGGCCGACGGCGAGGTGTTCGGCACTGCGACCCATCTGCGTTTCTCGGTGGCGGGCCAGCTCACGGTGTACCGGCGCGACGAATCGAACCCGCTGTGGGCCAACCGCAGTCGCCCGCATCATCGCCGGGCTCCGTGGCTGCCCGACGTGTTCCGTTTCCGCTGAGCGGTCCGGCACCGCGCGATCTCGGGCGCCTACTGGTATCGCTCGGCATTCGGCGGTTGCCCGAGCCGGGTCCCCGATCCGTTCGGGTGAGTGCCGCGCGGTACGAGGTCATCCGGAAGCGGATGTGCCGGCGTCGTCGTCCGCCTGTGCGAGGGGTCGTTCCGGCAGCCGCCGGGTGCCGAACAGCGCGAGGACGGCCAGCAGCGCCGTGGCCGCGAACGCGGTGTGCAGCGCGTCCAGGCGGGCCGCGGTATTGACCGAGACGACCGCATCGGTGGTGGGTCCGTCCACACCCGCGTCGGTCAGTGCGTCGCGCAGTTGGGTGTCGGACAGGAACGGGACGCCATCGGCCAGCTCGGTGGTGGCCTGCTGCCGGACGGCGGCCGGCACCGTGGGATTGTTCTCGATCTGCTCGGTGACCGACGAGGTCAGGGTGGCGATCAGGATGGAACCGATCAGCGCGGTGCCCAGCGACGCGCCGAGGTAGGTGGCGGTGTTCTGCAGTCCGCCCACCTCGGCACTGCGCGATTCGGGTATCGCGGAGACGGTCACCGCGCCCAGTTGCGACGCCAGCGCGCCCAGACCCGCGCCCATCAGCAGCATCGGGATCGCGACCACGCGCGCGTCGGCCCCGGGGTCCATACCGCCCGCCAGCAGCAGTATCCCGATGGTCATGGACAGCACGCCCAGGCGGACCACGCGCCGCGCACCCGCGCGGGGCGCGAATTTCGGGATGCCGACGGCGGTCGCGATCAAGGCGACCGACAGCGGCAGTAAGCGGGCGCCGGTCCCGAGCGCGCTGAGCTGGAGTACTACCGAGAGGAACAGCGGGACGGTGAAGAACACCCCGGCCTGCACCGCGAACTGGGCGAAGAACATCCACAGGCCGCCGGTGAGCTGTCGGTTACCCAGCAGTTCCGGGTCGAGGAGCGGTTCGCGTCCGGTGCGTACACAGACCGCCAGGCGTTCGCGGAGCAGGTACAGGACGAGCAGTCCACCGAGTAGCAGCCAGATCACCGGAGACAGGCCGAACACGGCCGGCGCGCCGGGCCGCTCCTGTACCCAGCCCCATTCGCTCGAACGGAGTACGCCGTACACGATCATGGCCAGGCCGACCACCGACAGCGCCGAACCGAGGTAGTCGAGGCGCGCCTGCTCCCCGGAGGTGTCGTTCATCTTGCGTAAAAGCAACAGGATCAGAACGACCACGACCACTTCGCCGAAGAAGACGTAGCGCCAGGAGGTGTAGGTCGTCACCGCGCCGCCCAGCAACGGGCCCACTGCGATCGCCGCGGCGGCCGCGGCGGCCACGAGGCCGTAGGCCGCGGTCCGGCGTTCGGCGGGGATGTTGGCGGCCACCAGGGCCACGATCGCGGGCATGATCAGTGCCGCGCCGATCCCTTCGAGCAGCGACCAGCCCACCAGTAGGATGGTCAGATTCGGTGCGAGACCGGTGACGAACGACCCCAGGCCGTACGCGACCAGACCGATCCCGAAGACACGCCGGCGGCCGACTATCGCGCCGACCTTCCCGCCGGTGATCATCAGCGACGCCATCACCAGCGTGTACAGGGTTATGGCGGTCTGGATGCCGGTGATGGTCGTCCCGAGGTCCTGCGCCACGGTCGCCATGGATACGTTCATCACCGAACTGTCGAGCGCCATGAGGAACTGGCCCGCGCACAACACGGCCAGCACGAGTCCGGATCCGGACCGTGGCGGCGGGACCGCGGGTTGGCCTGGGCTCACCGGGATGCCGGGGCGGCCGCTACTGCGACGAGTTGAAGTCGATCATCCAGGGGATGGAGAACTTGTCGGTGAGCATGCCGAACAGTTCCGTCCACTCCGTCTCGGCGAGATGCATATCCACCGACCCGCCCTCGCTCAGCGCGCCGAACACCCGCTCCGCTTCGGCACGGTCGCCGACCTCGAGGCATACGGTGAAGTTCGGCCGCTGCGGAACCTCAACGGTCTGCCCGGGCGGGCAGTCCGAGCCCATCAGTATCTGGCCGGTCCCGGCCAGTGGCAGTGCCGTATGCGCGACCAGGCTTTTTGCCTCGTCCGGCAGATTCGCGCCCTCGCCCATATCGCCGAACCGGATCAGCTGGAGTTCGCCACCGAACACCGACTGGTAGAAGGTGAACGCCTCCTCGGCATTGCCGTTGAACATGAGATACGCGTTGACGGATTTCACGGGTCTCCTCCTCTGGTGATGAGGATGTGCGGATGGGTGACCAGGGGGAACGCATTACGATCCGGGCGCGGCGGCCGGCGCGCGGACCGATCGGGCCGAGCGTATCCCGCGTGCTCGGGTGCCGGGGCAGATCCCGCCCAGATGCGGGGTGGTTCGGCGCCGCGCGACGACTCGGGCGGATTCCCCACGACCTGGTGGGAGCAGGCACGGGCATTCGACCCGCCGGGGCGGCCGCCGTGCGCCGGAACAGTCGCGCGCCGGGCGATACTCGGGGTCGCCGCCCGTCCGGGCGGTGCCACGTCCGGTTCGAATGCTGGTGGAGGTCTCCATGGCATTGACCCATCCGTCTCATCCCGGTGGCACCGGCCGGGACGATATCTCGGTGAATCCGGTGTTCACCCGGGAACCACTCGAGGTGCCCCGCAACCGGCTGCCCGCTCGCGAGCTGGACGCCGAGACCGCCTATCAGATCGTGCACGACGAACTCTTGCTCGACGGCAACGCCCGGCTCAACCTCGCCACCTTCGTCACCACGTGGATGGAACCCGCGGCGCAGGTGCTGATGAGCGAATGCTTCGACAAGAACATGATCGACAAGGACGAGTACCCGCGCACCGCCGAACTGGAGCAGCGCTGCGTGCGGATATTGGCCGATCTGTGGCACGCCGCCGACCCCGACCATGCCGTCGGGTGTTCGACCACCGGCTCGAGTGAGGCGTGCATGCTGGCCGGACTGGCCATGAAGCGCCGGTGGCAACTGCGGCGCCGGGCCGCCGGACAGTCCACCGAGCGGCCCAACCTGGTGATGGGGATCAATGTCCAGGTGTGCTGGGAGAAGTTCGCCGAGTACTGGGACGTCGAGCCGCGCGTGGTGCCGATGTCGGGGGAGCGGTTTCATCTCACCGCCGAGGAGGCGGCGGCCCGCTGCGACGAGAACACGATCGGTGTGGTGGCGATCCTGGGGTCCACATTCGACGGTAGCTACGAGCCGGTCGCCGAGATCTGCGCGGCGCTGGATCGGGTGCAGACCGAGCACGGCTGGGATATCCCGGTGCACGTGGACGGGGCGTCCGGCGCCATGATCGCGCCGTTCTGCGATCCCGAACTGGAGTGGGATTTCCGGCAACCCCGGGTCGCCTCGATCAACACCTCGGGCCACAAGTACGGGCTGATCTACCCGGGGGTGGGCTGGGTGCTGTGGCGCGACGCCGACGCGCTACCGGACGCCCTGGTCTTCCGGGTGAACTACCTCGGCGGGGAGATGCCGACCTTCGCGCTGAACTTCTCCCGGCCCGGTGCGCAGGTGGTAGCCCAGTATTACACCTTCCTGCGGCTCGGGTACCGCGGCTACGCGCGGGTGCAGGGCTACTGCCGGGAGGTCGCGTCCGCGCTGGCCGACCGGATCGCGCAGCTGGGCCCGTTCCGGCTGATCACCGACGGCAGGCAGTTGCCCGTCTTCGCCTTCACGCTGGCCGAGGGCGAGACCGGGTATTCGGTCTTCGATGTCTCGGCGGCGCTGCGGGAACAGGGCTGGTTGGTGCCCGCCTACACCTTCCCGGCCGATCGGGAGGATCTGGCGGTGCTGCGGGTGGTGGTTCGCAACGGATTCAGCCACGATCTCGCCGACCTGCTGATCGAGGCGTTGCAGCGGGCCCTGCCGCGGTTGCGGGCCCAGCAGGTGCCGCAGCGAGGCGCCGAGCTCGCGTCGTTCTCGCACGGGGCCGATATCCGCCCGCACCACGCGGGAGTGCGGCCGGCGGGGTCGTGAGCGAGTGGAACCGGCCGGCACAGTCGCCGTGGCCGGCCGGTTCCGCTGTCTCGGGCCGGGCCTGCCCGAGGTCTATCGACACTTGGCCGATGCGCCGTTGTTCAGGTATCAGAAGGCGCTGCCGGTGCCGGGCAGGAAGATCCGCGGGAAAGGCAGACCGAAACCGGGGCGGTGGTGGCCCCGGTCCCAGTTGTTGTGCCGGCCGTGATCCCAGCCCCGGTCCCAGCCGCGGTCGTGGCGGTTGCGGCCGCGATTCCAGTCCGCCGGGTTGTTGTGCCGGCCGTTCCAGCTGTGGTCATGGCGGCCGTGCCGTCCGCGATCGCCGTAGCCGTGACCATGGCGGCCGGGGCGGCTCACGTCCTGGGCCTCGGTCGTGTCATCGGTGACCACGCTCACGTGGTCGTCGGCGAGCGCGGGTGCGGCGGTGAGGGTCAGTGGGGCCAGGGCGATCGCGGCGGTGGCCGCGATCCGGACGGCGAGTCGGCGGGTGCGTGCGGTTCGGTGCATGATTCGTCCTCGGTCGTAGCGCCGCCCGGGGGCGGTGGCGGAAGCAGTTGCACTGGGGGAGTGCGGCTTTGCTCTGATGCCTAGACCGTACCGTTAAATAACGGCGCATTCAACATGTGTTCGTTAATTGGGGATGACGAATGCTGTGAACAGTGACTTCCGCGACCCGCAGGCCGCCTATTCGCCGGTGACCGAGTGAATCGGGATCGTGGCTTCGAGTTGATCGAGCCGGAGCACACACCGGGTGCGACTGTAGATGGTCGGCATACATTCGTTGCAGTGCACGCAGGCGGATTCGGTGTTCGCATCGGATCGGATGCGGCGCAACAGATCCGGCTCGCGCAGCAGGGCCCGGCCCATGGCGACGAAATCGAACCCCTCCGCCATTGCCAGATCCATCGATTCCCGGTCGGTGATACCGCCCAGCAGCACCAGCGGCATGGTCAGCTCCCTACGGAACTGCCGAGCACGTTCGAGTAGATACGCCTTCTCGTATGGGTATTCGCGCAGGAACGCTTTACCGACCAGCCGGAAACCCCAGCGGGCCGGACCCGGCAGGGTTTTCGCGAACTCGCGGCGCGGTGCCGCGCCGTGGAACAGCAGCATCGGGTTCAGCAGGGAACTGCCCGCCGTCAGCTCCAGCGCGTCGAGCGCGCCGTCGGCCTCCAGCCACGCGGCCACCTGCAACGATTCCGGCAGGGTCAGACCGCCGCGGACCCCGTCCTCCATATTGAGTTTCGCGGTGACCGCGATCCGGTCGCCGACCGCCTCGCGCACCCGGCGGGCGATATCGCGGGCCAACCGGGCCCGGTTCTCCAGCGGGCCGCCGTAGCGGTCCTTGCGTCGGTTCAGCAGCGGGCTCAGGAACGAACTCACCAGGTAGTTGTGCCCGAAATGTATTTCCACCGCATCGAACCCGGATTCGATCGCCAGCAGTGCCGCGTCGGCGTGGGCGGTGATGAGGTCGTGGATCTCGGCCGCGTCGGGCACTTTCATCGGGCTCATCCCGAGTGGGCTGAACATCCGGCTCGGCGCCAGCGCGGGCAGGCGATTGGACGCGGAATTGGCCACCGGCCCCGCATGGCCGATCTGCGCGCCGGCCGCCGCGCCCTCGGCGTGCACGGCGTCGGTGAGCCGGCGCAGGCCCGGCACCGCCTCGGGACGCATATAGATCTGGTGGCGGTCGGTGCGGCCGCCGGGCGCGACCGCGCAGTAGGCGACGGTGGTCATCCCGACCCCGCCCGCCGCGACCTCCCGGTGGAATTCGACGAGATCGTCGGTGACCAGCGCGTCCGGCGTGCGTCCTTCGAAGGTCGCGGCCTTGATCACCCGGTTGCGCAGGGTGAGTGGCCCGAGCGGGGCGGGGGCGAATACGTCGGTCACGATATATCTCCTGTCGGTGCGGTCAGCCCGGCCACGACGAAAGTGCGCAGGGTGGCCACGGCCTGCGGGCTCAGTGCTCGGTCCTCGGCGGCAGCGCGGCCGAATCGCATGATGATGAGGTCGAACGCGAGCATCCAGCGGCGTCGGCTCTCCCGTTCGCCCACCTCGGGCAGCAGTCCGGCCCACGAGTCGATCCGGAACCACTGCTGCTGCCACGGGCCCACCTGCCGGTCGATCACGCATTGCGCGAGCAGTCGCAGGTGCAAGCGACCCAGCGGGTCGGCGACCAGATCGGTGAACGGGGTGAGGACCGCGTCGACGAGATCGGCCACGGGCCCGGCCGCGGCGGTGACCTCGCTGAGACGGTCGGCCCACAGCGCGCCGAGGCGTTCTTCGAGCAGGGTCGCCACCAAGGCTTCCTTGGATCCGAAGTGGTAGTGGACGGCGGCGGGGTTCGCGCCGGCCTCGGTGCAGATGCGGCGTACCGAGACATCGTCGTAGCGCTCGGTGAGCAGCAGGCGTTCGGCGGCCGTCAGCAGGCGTTCGCGGGTCGCGGCCGAAACTCGCTGGGGCATGCGGCCAGTGAACCACTGCGCCGGACGGTTTTCAATCATTGATTGAAATACTGTTTGAAAAAGCTGGTGTAGGGGTCGGGCGGCAGTCGTTATCCGATCGCAAACGGCTGTGTGGGGGCACGCAGCCACCGCTGCGGGCCGGTCCTGTTCTACTGGACCCGGTAGTCAGCTCCGGTTGCCCGATACGCCCTCGATCGATCGACAAGGAGAAGACGATGGCCCTCGAGATCCGCGCGGTGACAGTGCTGGGCACCGGGGTGCTCGGTTCCCAGATCGCCTTCCAGAGCGCCTACCACGGATTCCGCGTCCAGGCCTACGACATCGACGACAAGGCGCTCGCCGCGGCGCGGGAGCGCTTCACCGGGCTCGCCGCCACCTATCGCGACGAAGTGATGGGCGCGACCGACGAACTCACCGAGAAAACCCGCGCGGGTATCGGCCTGACCACCGATCTCGGCGCCGCGGTCGCCGAGGCCGATCTGGTGATCGAAGCGGTCCCCGAGGTGCTCGACATCAAACGGCAGACCTACCGGAGGCTCGGCGAGCTGGCACCGGAGCGGGCGATATTCGCGACCAACTCCTCGACCCTGCTACCCAGCGATATGGCGGATTTCACCGGGCGGCCGGATAAATTCCTGGCACTGCACTTCGCCAACCAGGTGTGGAAGTTCAACACCGCCGAAGTCATGGGCACCGACCGGACCGATCCCGCCGTATTCCGCGCGGTCGTCGAGTTCGCCGCGGCCATCGGCATGGTGCCGATCGAGGTGCACAAGGAGAAATCCGGCTACGTCCTGAACTCGCTGCTGGTGCCGTTCCTGAATTCCGCCGTCGAACTCGCCGCCGGTGACTACGCCGAACCCGAGGCGGTGGACAAGACCTGGCGCATCGCCACCGGGGCGCCCATGGGCCCGTTCCAGATCCTCGACGTCATCGGTCTCACCACGCCCTACAACATTCTGAGCAGCGCTCCCGAAACCGAAGGTCTCGCCCGCTGGTTGAAGGAGAACTACATCGACAAGGGCAAGCTCGGTGTGGCCACCGGGGAGGGGTTCTACAAATACTCCTGACCACCCACGGAGGACTGCCGGCGTCCCGGCGGCGTGCCGTTGCCCTGGTGGCCGGCTACGCGGCGCGGGCGACACCGATCCGGCAACTCCTGCTCGACGATATCGACCTCAGGGGCCGACACTTTCGGGCTCAGCGACAAAACCGCGCTCGCCGAACCGGTACCCGATTGAGTGCTGGTAGCGAGAAGCGGAGTCCCGGTCGGTAGTTCTGCCGCGATCGGGATCGCGGAGAGCGAGAGCGTCGGTGGGTGTCTGCGACGCGACCGTGTCGTTGTGCGTCTGCTCCGAGCCGCCGGCCCGTTAGTGCACGACCGTGAGAGCGGCGGTCGCGAGGGCGAATGCGAAGTAGGCGCCCGGGAAGGCGAGGTTGTAGTAGACGCGCGCCCGCAGGTGGGTGAGGAGGGCGCCCGCGAAGAACAGCACCAGGCCGACCGCCGCGGCGAATCCCAGCGCTTCCATGCCGAGCAGGCCCAGTAGGACGCCGGCCGCGCCGGCGAGCTTGAGCGTGGCCAGCCAGGGCACCCAGCCGGGCGGCACGCCCACCTCCGCGGAATTGGCCAGGACGAACGGCGCCCTGGCGAAACCGGCGAGGGCGTCACCGGCGTTGGCCACGACGGTGACGAGGGCGACGACGAGATAGATGGTGTGCACGGCGACTTCCTGTTCGATGGGGCGCGCTCGGCGCCCGGTGCCGGGGGTAAGCGTGGCGCCCGGTCGAAGCTGGTGCGCCTGTTGTGGAATCCAGCCTTGTGGACCCTGGCGAAACCCGCCAATACCTGCATCCATAACCTGTCGGAATGGATGTGGACACCCGGTTGCTCCGCTACTTCGCCGCGGTGGCGGCGGAGGGGAATCTGACCCGCGCCGCCGCGCGGCTCTATGTCTCGCAACCGGCGCTGACCAAGCAGATAAGGCAGCTGGAGAACCTGCTCGGTGTCGAACTCTTCGTGCGCTCACGGGCGGGGATGGCGCTCACCGCGGCGGGGGAGGCGCTCGCCGGGCGGGTACCGGCGCTGCTCGCCGAATGGGATCGGGCAGTCCGGCAAACCCGGCAGGCTGCGGGTCGCGCGGCGCGGACGCTGCGGGTCGGCTTTCTCGCCAGCGCGGCCAACGAGGCCACCCCGCGGATCATCGCCGAGTTCGCCCGCCGGCAACCCGGCTGGCGGGTGGATATGCGGCAGGCCTCGTGGGGCGACCCGACCGGGGGCCTCGCCGCCGGCGAGGTGGATATCGCCCTGCTCCGGCTGCCGTTCCCCGGACAGGACCTCTTGCGGGTGCGGGAACTGTTCAGCGAACCGCGCTGGGTTGCCCTGGCCGCCGCGCATCCGCTGGCCGGGCGCGAGTCGATCGACTTCGCCGACCTGCTGGACGAACCGTTCGTCGCGGCCCCGGCCGAAACGGGCGCCTGGCGTGACTTCTGGCTCGCGGTGGACGAACGCGCGGGCCGGGCGCCGCGGATCGGTGCGGTGACCGATCAACCCGACGCGTGGCTCAGCGCGATCGCCAACGGATACGGGATAGCGCTGGCCCCGGAGTCGGCTGCCCGGTTCTATGCCCGGCCCGGTATCGCCTACCGCCCGCTGACCGGGGTGCCGGCGAGCCGGGTCGGTGTCGTGTGGAAGGCGGAGTCGGACACCGATCCGGTGGTCCGGGCATTCGTCGAGTGCTGTACTGAGCTGTGCTGCGGGACCGACTGACTCCCCGGCCGAGCTGCTGGACCCGGACGCCGAAACCTTGTAGATGCCGCATCCCACTTCTATCCTTACGGACAAGGGAACCGACCCCTGCGGAGTAGAGATGATCTACGACAAATTGCTCGCAATGGCAGCGCAGGTACCGACCACCAGCGGATTGCGGCAGGGCGAAGTATTCACGCCCTACGCCGATGTGGTCGAGCGGATCGGCCGACTCGCCGTCGGCTTCATGGAATGCGGGGTCGAGCGCGGCGATCCCGTCGCCCTGCTGCTTCCGAACTCGCCCGATCTCTTCGCCGCTTCCCATGCTCTCTTCGCCATCGGCGCCATCGCGATGCCGATGGCCGAGACGGCCACCCGGACCGAACTCGCCACGCTCGCGCGGAAAACCGCACCGAAGGCGGTGGTCTCGACCCCCGGCCGTGCCGCGTTCGCCGAGGCGCTGATCGCGGAGGTGGCCCCCGGTATTCCCCTGTTCTCGACTGACGCACTGCCCGAAGGAAGGACGACCACCCGGCTGCCGGAACTGCCCGGCGACACCACGGCGCTCTACCTCTTCTCGTCCGGCTCGACCGGGTTGCCCAAGGTGGTACCGCATACCCATGCCGAACTCCTCGCCGATGGCGAACGAGCCGGCACGGCCTGGGATATCCAGCCCGACGATATCGTCCTCAACATCCTGCCGGGCAACTTCTCGATGGGCTTTCAGATGGGGACCGCGTACGCCGTGGCCGGCGGTGCGACGACGCTGTACTGGAGCGATCGCCTGCCGCTGGCGCTTTCCCGCAAGAAGCTGCTCGACACCATGGTCCGTGAGCGCGTCACCTTCATGGGTGCCGTTCCGGCAATGTACGAGATCATCACCGGCCAGGCCGGCAGTTTCGATCTGGGGCTGCGTATGGCCGTCTCGGGCGGCGTCTCCTTGAAACGTCCGGTCTACGAAGCGGTACGTGAGCGCCTCGGTGTCCCACTTCGTCAGAACTACGGCTCCACCGAGGCGAGCATGTTCGCGCACAACGACTCCGCCGATCCCGACTCGAGCTGGGCCTCGGTGGGCAAACCGGCGGGTGACGCCAGGGCCCGCATCATTCCGTTCGACACCGATTTCGGCCCCTCCGTCGGCGAAATGGAAATAAGGTCGTCCTCGCTCATGCGGGGCTATCTCGACAATGACGTGGCCAATGCCGAGGCTTTCGACGAGGGTTGGTTCAGAACCGGTGATCTCGCCTCTCTCGACGAAGAGGGCCGCATTTTCATTCGTGGTCGCAGCAAGCTGCTGATCGAGGTATCCGGCTATAAGATCGACCCCATCGAAGTGGAGGAGACGCTCATGACCCTGCCCGCCGTCGCCGAAGCCGCGGTGGCGGGTCTTCCGGACGGGCGCAACGGCAATCGGCTGATCGCATTCGTCGTCAAAGAGGCAGAGGTATCGGCCGGCGAGTTGATCCGCTACGCCCACAGAAGATTGTCCGAGCACAAGGTACCGGCCGAGGTCGCATTTATCGACGCACTACCCCGCAGCTCGGCAGGTAAGGTGCTCCGCGGGCGGTTGGGCGAGCTTCAGGCAGGCTGAGCCGCGCGCTGCGAGACATAGGCTGCTATCTTCGCGGGCGATTCGAACAGGTCCGCCTGTATCTCCGTCTCCGGGATGCCGATCTCGAATTCCTGCTCGAGGAACTGCACCAGTCTTACCAGTTTGATCGAGTCCAACAATCCGGCCTCGAGTAACGGGGTATCGCGATCGACCGGCGATCCACCGGTTTCGGCCACCATGGCGGAGATATACTCGATTATCGGTTGTTCGATATCGTTCATCACACCAGCCCCTTACGTCGTCAACATACTAACCAATTTCGACGCGACCTGAAATACGCGAAAAGATGGGAGGGCGACGTGGTCGAAACGCGCCCGCTGGGCAAAAAAGAACAACTGCTCAACCATTTACATGCCCGTCGTGGGCTGATCACCGTGCAGGTATTGCATGTGCGCGGACGCCTCGATCCGATACTGGTGAAACAGGCGCTCGCCTGGCTACAGACCCAGCACCCTATCCTGCGCGCCCATATCCGCTACGGCAAGATCATCTGGCGACGGCTGCCGCCGTTCGCCCATCGCGAGCCCTGGTTCGATACCGAGGGCACAACGGAGATCCCGTTGCGAGTCCTCGAAGACACCGATCCGGACGCTTGGCGGAAGGTGATGGCCTCCGAGATCCGCACACCGATCCCGAAGGGCAACCATCCGCGCCTCCGGATAACGATGGTGCGGCAGTCTCCGGACGCCGACCTCAACCACATCGTCATGTGTGCCGATCACGCAACACTCGATGCCCACTCCGCCAATATGCTCGGCCACCGACTTCTCGAATTCCTGGCCGAACCGGCCGCGCCGCAATCGAAATCGCCGCCCCGCACCGCCTTGCCGCCACCGGTCGAGGCCGGCTCGGCCGGCAAGTCCGGCACCGACGGGAAAACCACCTATACGGCGGCCATTCGGCTGCCCAAGCAAGCGATACCCGAGCCGAAGGAAGAGTCGCGAGTACTGGCGCGTCGCCTCGACCCCGACACCACAGCGCGGCTCGAGGATGCCATCAAAGCCAACAGGACGACAGTGCACGGTGCGATAACGGCGGCCTTCCTACTCGCCATCCGCGAGCGATACCGGCTCGACACCATGACCGTGTTGAGCACGGTCGACCTCCGCCGCTTCGGTGAACTCGCATTGCCGGACGAGACCTGCGGCTGCTACGCCGACATCCTGCGTACCGAGCATTCGATCACCGACGACTTCTGGGCAACCGCCCGGGACGCCTCGTTCAAGCTGATCGCCGCGCTGGCCAAAGATCGGGAGGCCGCCTCGATCATGGAGTTTCCCGACTGGGAGGTATATCGGCGCGAAGTCCGGCCGACGATCCGGAACAATCGGCGTATCGACGGACTCGGCGTCACCACGGTAGGCGAGTCCGGGCTTCGGTCCGGCTACGGTGCCTACACGCTCGAGGACGTCACCAGAGCCGTTTCCCTCGATATGTTCGGGCCGTCATTGTTCGTGATCGCCAATACGTGGCTCGGTGGCCTCGAACTCAGCGTCGCGTACGCGGCAACGGCCATGAGCGACGACGAGGTGCGGTGGCTGACCGACAACGCGGTAGCGCGGCTCGAAAGTGCCGGCCGCGATCGCCGCGCCGAGCGCGGCACCGCCTCCGTCACCCGGGAGGTGCCGGAGGGGCCGATCGGCCGGGCGTGAGTTCGGCGGGCATGGAGCGGTAGGAGTGCAGGTTCACCAGGCGGCGGGGGATCGGGGGGCCGTCCAGGCGCAGATCCGGATATCGCTCGAAGAGGGTCCGCAGGGCGATAACGCCTTCCATCCGGGCCAGCCGGTATCCCAGGCAACCGTGTATCCCACTGCTGAACGCGAGGTGATCCGAGGCGTTGGCCCTGGTCACATCGAATCGTTCGGGATCGGTGAAGACGCCGGGGTCGTGGTTCGCGCCCGCCAGGGCCAGTAGGACCAGGGAACCGTGCCGGATGTGCTGGTCGGCGATGTCGAGGTCACAGTTGGCGACTCGGCCGGTGATCCGCACGGGGCAGTCGTAGCGCAGTATCTCCTCGATCGCGCCCGGCCACAGCTCCGGCTGCGCCAGCAGCAATTCCAGCTGATCCGGATGGCTCGTCAACAGTGCTATTCCGTTGCCGAGCAGGTTCACCGTTGTCAGGAATCCGGCATCCAGCAGCAGGGCGGCGTTGGCTATCTGCTCCCGGCGGTTGAGCTCACCACTTGTCACCAGCACGGTCAGCAGGCCCTCGGCCGGTTCGGCGGTGAGCGTGTCGATGCGCTGCTCGAAATACTGCTTGACCTCCGCCAGCTCCTCGATGGCGTGGCGATACGCGGACCAGGTCACGGCTCGGTCGACCAGCGGTGCACTGTTGAGACCCCACTTCAGCATGGTCGAATGCATATCGTCGGGAAACCCGAGAATGCCGGCGATCATCGCGACGGGCACCTGTTCGGCGAAGTCCTCGATCAGGTCCGGGCGCGGCTTCGCCGCCATGCCTTCGAGCAGGCCATCGGTTACCTCGACGGTCCGCTGCTCCAATTTGCCGATCGCCCCCGGGCTGAATGCGTGCCCGACCAGACGTCGGTACCGGGTGTGGTCCGGCGGATCGGTCGCCAGCATCGAGGGCGGCTCGGTGAGATTGGGAAGTTCCTGATCCGTCTTGGCCAGCACCCAGCGGATCGGCTTCGGAATAGCGGGATGGCCGGGTGCGAGCGAGCCGAAGCGTTTGTCACGGAGGACGTGACGACACAGTTCGTAGTCGGCGGTGACGTGCACGCCCGACAGCTTCGGTAGTCGTCCCCGCCGACGGATCTCCTCGATGAACGGTGACGCGCCGAGCAGGCGATCCTGGCCGAAGGCGATCTGTGCGAGGGGATCGCCCTGGCGGGCCGACCACCGAAGATAAGCCCTGGTCAAGCCGTGTAGGAAAAGCCATCGGGTCCACGCGCGAGTCGACATGTCACCTCCGCTCTCGGCCTTCCCTCATGATAGTCAACAGCTATTTCGGGGGAGTTCGAATCCCGGCGCTCTGCTATCGGGGGTCGATCCCGGCGTCGAGCGGGTCGCGGGTGCCGGGCCAGGCCGAGGCCGGCCTGTTTGCTGGGCAGGATCAACGCCACCCGGGCGATACTGCCGACGCCGGAAGAGTTCCATCTCGATCTGGCCGGGCTGCGGCTGGAGCATTGCCGGGAGGTCGACCGCGATATCGCCGAAGGGGTGTTCCAGCACGGTCCCGGTATGACCGTGCAGGTACTGGCGGTGAAGCGGAGCGAATCCGGCGCGTGTTCGATGAGGGGCGCTACCCCGGAATCTGCGCCCGCCGGGCCAGGATGGACGCCACCCCCGCGGCGGCGGCCTGCACCGATGCCGCGTGGGATTCGGGGTGGAACCGGGTGACCGGGCCGGTCACCGAGATCGCCGCCAGTGGCCGGTCGTCGAAACTGAGTACGGGGGCGGCTACACAGACGATGCCGGGTGCGGATTCCTCGTGCTCGAAGGCCACGCCGCGTTCGAGGATCTGGGTGAGCTGAATCCGCAGCAGGCCGGGGGCGACCACGGTGCGCGGGGTGCGTCTGGACAGCGGTCCGGCCAGGATGCGGTCGATGGTGTCGGGGCCGGAGTGCGCGAGCAGCGCCTTACCGATCGCGGTGCAGTACAGCGGCATCCGGCCGCCGATCCGGGACGGTGCGCGGGCCTGCCGGTGGCCGCCGATCTTGCTGATGTAGACGACCTCGTCGCCGTCGCGGACGCCGAAGTGCACGGTTTCGCGGGTGCGGGCGAACAGGTCTTGGAGGAAGGGTACGGCGACCTCGAGCAGTGTGCGCTCGGTGGCCGCCCGCATACCGAGTTCGAACAGTCCGCGCCCGAGCCGGTAGCCCTCCGGTGCCGAACTCAGCAGGCGCGCGGTCACCAGATCGCGGCACATCCGGTGCACGGTGGCCTTCGGCAGCCCGGTGCGGCGGGTCAGTTCGGAGAGTCCGACGGCCTGGTCCTCCACCCCGAACGCCTCCAGGATCAGCAGCGCCCGGCCCAGCACGGAACGCTCGTCGAGGTGGTTGTCCGGCATTGCGGCCCTTCTGAAGACTGGTCCGGTCAGTGGACCACTTTACTGTGCAGAGCCGCTCCGAGGGTGTGCACTGGTGACACCCCGACGAAGAGGAGAACGGAGGTCGTGGTGGCCACCACTGTCGACAGCATCAGCGACAGCGGGCCCGGCGTAGACGAGTCGATCGTCGCCCGTGCCGCGCTTCGCCTGATCACCGCCGCGGAGACGCGCCGAACCTGTGCCCCGCTACGGGAGGGGTTGATCAGCCCGGACGATATCGCTACCGCCTACCGGATCCAGGAGCGGTTCAATGCCGCCCGGGTCTCCCCGGAGATCACGGTGGTCGGCCGCAAGATCGGCGCGACCTCGCAGGCGGTCCAGCAGCAGCTGGGCGTGGAACAGCCCGATTTCGGGGTCCTGTTCTCCGATATGGCGTACTCGGACGGCGACGTGATCCCGATCGACCGCCTCCTGCAGCCGCGGGCCGAGGCCGAGATCGCGTTCGTCCTCGGCGCGGACCTCGCCGAGGGGCCGCTCGATATCGCGCAGTGCCGCGCGGCCGTCGCCGAGGCGGTGGCCGCGCTGGAGATCGTGGACAGTCGCATCACCGACTGGAACATCTCCTTCGCCGACACCGTCGCCGACAACGCCTCGAGCGGTCTCTACGTGCTCGGCACCGAGCGCCGGACCCTGGACGACTTCGAACCGGTCGACGTCGCCATGAGTATGCGCATCGACGGGGAAGAAGTGTCGACCGGTAACGGCGCCGCCTGCCTCGGTGACCCGCTCAATGCCCTGTCCTGGCTCGCGCAACAGGCCCGAACCTTCGGTGAGCCGCTGCGGGCCGGACAGGTGATCCTCTCCGGCGCGCTCGGCCCGATGCGGCCGCTGCACCCCGGCGCCACCGTCACCGCCGCCATCTCCGGCCTCGGGACGGTCACGGCTTCGTTCACCACCGCTTCGGAGGTCTCCCCGTGAGTGACAACAACACGCGCACCAAGGTCGCGATCATCGGTTCGGGCAATATCGGCACCGACCTGATGATCAAAGTCCTGCGCCATTCCCGGTTCCTGGAGATGGGCGCCATGGTCGGTATCGACCCGGAATCCGACGGGCTCGCCCGGGCGGCCCGGTTGAAGGTGCCCACCACCCATGAGGGAGTGGAGGGCCTGATCGCGCTGCCGAACTTCGACGAGATCGAGATCGTCTTCGACGCCACCTCGGCCAAGGCGCACAAACAGAACCACGAGCGGCTGGCACCGCTGGGTAAACGTCTCATCGACCTGACCCCCGCGGCCATCGGGCCGTTCGTGGTGCCGCCGGTGAACCTGGAGGAGCACCTCGACGCGCCGAACGTGAACATGGTGACCTGTGGCGGTCAGGCGACCATCCCGATCGTGGCCGCTGTCTCCCGGGTGGTGCCGGTGGCCTACGCCGAGATCGTGGCCTCCATCGCGTCGAAATCCGCCGGGCCCGGCACCCGTGCCAATATCGACGAGTTCACCGAGACCACCGCGCACGCCATCGAAACCGTGGGCGGTGCGGAACGCGGCAAAGCGGTGATCATCCTGAATCCGGCCGAACCGCCGCTGATCATGCGCGATACGGTTTTCTGCCTGGTCACCGCCCCCGATGCCGATTCGCACGAGCAGATCAAGGCCTCGGTGGCGAAGATGGTCGACGATGTGGCGGCCTATGTGCCCGGCTACCGGCTCAAGCAGGAGGTGCAGATCGACGCCATTCCGGGGGATCAGCCGGTGCACACCCTGCTCGCCAAGGACAACGACTCCTTCCCGACCCATCGGGTGTCGGTGTTCCTCGAGGTCGAGGGCGCGGCCCACTACCTGCCCGCCTACGCCGGCAACCTCGACATCATGACCTCGGCCGGATTGCAGGTCGCCGAGCGGATCGCGCAGAACACTCAGCAGAAAGAGAGCGCCCGATGAGCGAGCCCGACGCCGCGCCGACCGTCTTCGTCCAGGATGTGACCCTGCGCGACGGTATGCACGCAATCCGGCACCGGATCACCCCGGAGAACGTCGGCAAGATCGTGGCCGCGCTCGATGCCGCCGGTGTCGACGCCATCGAGGTCGCGCACGGGGACGGGCTGGCCGGCGGTTCGGTGAACTACGGTCCCGGGTCGCACAGCGATTGGACCTGGCTCGAGGCCGCCGCCGCGAACCTGAAGAAGGCGCGGCTGACCAGCCTGCTGCTGCCCGGTGTGGGTACCGCCGAGGATCTGCGGCGGGCCTGGGGGCTGGGCGTGCGCTCGGTGCGGGTGGCCACCCACTGCACGGAGGCCGATGTCGCCGCCCAGCACATCGCCACCGCGCGGGAGATCGGGATGGACGTCTCCGGCTTCCTGATGATGAGCCATATGGCCGAACCGGCCGAGCTGGCCGCGCAGGCCAAGCTCATGGAGAGCTACGGCGCGCACTGCGTCTATGTCACCGATTCCGGCGGCCGCCTCACCATGAACGGTGTCCGCGACCGCATCCTGGCCTACCGCGACGTCCTCGATCCGGCGACCGAACTCGGTATCCACGCCCATGAGAACCTGTCGCTGTCGGTGGCGAATTCGGTGGTGGCCGTGGAGAACGGGGTCACCCGGGTGGACGCCTCGCTGGCCGGTCACGGTGCGGGCGCGGGCAATACCCCGATCGAAGCGTTCGTGGCGGTCGCCGATGTGCTCGGCTGGAAGCACGGCTGTGATGTGTTCGCGCTCCAGGACGCCGCCGACGACCTGGTCCGGCCGCTGCAGGACCGGCCGGTGCGGGTGGACCGGGAAACTCTCACGCTCGGCTATGCCGGCGTGTACTCCAGCTTCCTGCGGCATGCCGAGGCGGCCAGTGAACGGTACGGGATCGATGTCCGGACCCTGCTTATGGAGGCCGGCCGGCGCCGGCTGGTGGGCGGTCAGGAGGACATGATCGTCGATATCGCGCTCACCATGCTGGCCGAGCAGAAGGCCGAACAACAGCCTGCCTGACCGGTCCGCGGCGGTCCTGGTATCCGCCACGGCCGAACAGTGGACAGCCCCGGTGCCGGCCGGGGCTGTTCGCGTAGTGGCGTGTGTACGGGTCGCGTGCGTGATCCACCTCACCGTTCGATGCTGTCAGGAACGCGGAAGCTGTCTCGTTCAGGAAGCACGCGAACCAGACAGGAGCGAACCATGCCGCATCGCATCGTCGTCCTCGGGGCCGGATACGCCGGAGCCTTCTCCGCCGGATACCTCGCCCGTCAACTGCATTCCGACGACTTCCAGATCACCGTTGTCAACGCCGAACCCGATTTCGTGGAGCGGTTGCGCCTGCATCAGCTCGCCGCCGGCCGGGATCTCCCGCACCGGCCGCTGTCGCAGGTGTTCGCGGGTACCGGTATCCGGCTACGGACAGCGCGGGTGACCGGCGTCGATGTAGAGCGTCGGAACGTCACCGTCGCGGATGCCGCGGGCACCGACCGGCTCGGCTACGACACTCTCTTGTACGCACTCGGTAGCACCGCCGCCGAGCACGGCGTCGCGGGTGTCGCCGAACACGCCTTCCACGTGGCCACGCGGCCGTCCGCACTGCGCCTGCGTACCCGCTTGGACGAACTGGGCGAAGACGGGAAGGTGCTGGTGGTCGGCGGCAACCTGACCGCGATCGAGACCGTCACCGAGATCGCCGAAGCCCGGCCGGGCCTGCGGGTCGATCTCGTCACCGGCGGCGAGGTGGGTGGGTGGCTGGGGTCGAAGGCCCGCCGGCACCTGCTGCGCGCCTTCGACCGGTTCGGAATCACGATCCACGAGCACACCACCATCGAACGCGTCGAGGCGTCGGCGGCGGTCGCCGCCGACGGCACCGTTTTCGCCTCCGACGCGACCGTGTGGACCGCCGGTTTCGCCGTCCATCCGATTGCCGCCGCCAGCGGCCTAGAGGTGGTGGCAGGCGGACAGATCGAAGTGGACCGGCAGATGCGTTCGGTCTCCCACCCCGATGTCTACGTGGCCGGCGACAGCGCCTTCGTCATCGGCGACAACGGCCGGCCGTTGCCGATGTCGTGCGCTTCGGCGGGATTCACCGGTATGCAGGCGACATCCGCGATCATCGGGGACCGGACCGGGCGCAAGGTCGAAACGACCGCGTTGTCCTATCTCGGCAACCACATCAGTCTCGGCCGCAAGGACGGGATCTTCCAGCTGGTCGACGGTGACGCCCGCGCGAGGTCCGGTGCGCTGCGCGGCCGCCCGGCAGCCGGGGTCAAGGCGGCGATCCTGGCGACCAGCGGCTGGGCCATCGGCCACCCGACCTTCGGGAAGCGGAGTCACCGCTACCGTGCGGCGACCACGGGAGTGCCGTCGGCCGCCCTGGTCGCCGGATAGAGTCCTGACCATGGACACTGCCACCGTGGCGCGATTCGAGGCCAGCCGGAACCGGCTGGCCTCGCTCGCCTATCGGCTGCTCGGCTCGGCCGCCGACGCCGAGGACACGGTGCAGGACGCCTTCCTACGGTGGCAGGCCGCCGACCGGGAGTACATCGAGGTGCCCGAGGCGTGGCTGACCAAGATCGTCACCAACCTGGCGCTCGACCGGCTGCGTTCGGCGCGGATGCGGCGCGAACGCGCGGTCGGTGCCTGGATGCCGGAACCGCTCCTGGACGGCGACCCGATGCTGGGCCCGGCCGATACCGTCGAACAGCGTGAATCGGTGACCCTGGCGGTACTGATGCTCATGGAACGGCTGTCACCGGTCGAACGGGCCGTCTACGTGCTGCGTGAGGCGTTCGCCTACAGCCACGCCGAGATTGCCGAGTTCCTCGGGATCACCGAGTCCGGGAGCCAGCAGCACGCCCATCGGGCCCGGCGCCGGATCGCCGCCGTCGGCCATGCCTCCGATATCGACCCCGCGTCCGCCCGTCGGATCGTCGAGGCGTTCGTCGCTGCCGCGTCCTCGGGCCGGACCGAACGGCTTGTGGCGCTGCTGACCGACGACGCGACCGGCGTTTCCGACGGCGCCGGACTCAAATGGGGTACCGGAAAACTTATCCGGTACCCGACCCCGCAGCGGATCGCTGCGGCGATGCGGGCGGGCTTCGCCCCATCTCCGGCCAAGCGCAGGCTCGCCGGTGGTTCGCCCGATATCCATGCCGCCGTGGTCAACGGCAGTCCGGCCATGCTGGCCACACTCGATGGCCGAGTCGTGGGCGCGGTGATCCTGGAAATGCGTGCCGACCGGATCGCGGGAGTGCGCGGGATCGCCACCGCCTCCCGGCTCGGTCGCCTCACCGCGGAATGGCAGCGGCGGGAGCACGGAGTTCCGTTGATCGAATCGTGGTAGCCGGCCGGCCGGCGACCGCACGGTGCTGCATCGGTCGTTTTCCATCCGGCGGATACCGCCGCCGGGAACGGCTGTTTTCCATGGGATACGCGGGGCATTCTGGTTGAACCGGGCGCTGGGTAATCGACCCCCGCCCCCGGTGACGCGCACCGCTGATCGGCGGGGTGCGGTTCGGACGCGGAGGACGTGCACATGGCCGCCTGGGACGACGAGGTCATCGAGGAATTCCGTGCCGGCGAGGGGCGCGTCGGCGGGCCCTTCGCGGGCTACGATCTGCTCCTGCTCACCACCATCGGCGCGAAATCCGGCCTACCGCATACGAAGCCGGTGATGTATCTACGGGACGGCGATCGGCTGGTGATCGTCGCCTCCAATGCCGGGGCGCCGCGTAACCCGGCCTGGTACCACAATCTGCGCGCGCATCCGACAGTGACCGTGCAGGTAGGCGCCGAACTCTTCGAGGCCGATGCCGAGGTGATCGACGCCGGACCCGAACGCGATCGCCTGCACCTCGCGATGGTCGCGATCCTGCCCGCGCTGGCCGAGTACGAGCGCACCGCGGGCCGGGTCGTACCGGTGGTCACGCTCACCCCGCGCACGGCCGCGGGAGCGGGGTAACCGATGGGGCCCGCCTTATCGCTGCCGAGACCAGTTCCGGCCGACAGGTCCCGGCCGAAGCTGTGATGATGGTGTTCGCCGTCCAGCTCGAATCCGGCCGTGCGGTCTTGGGCTGCGACGGGCGAGGATACCCGGCGCCGGGCCGAACTCGGTATTCGTCGCGCCCGGGATCAGTTGTTGTCGGCCCCGCCCGCCCCTGTCGCGGCGACCCGCCGTGTCATCATCTCGAGTCGCACTTCACGGGCGCCGGTCATATGGGATTCGGCGAGCGATTGCGCACGCGCGGCGTCCCGGCTCTCGATCGCCTCGATCATCGCGTCGTGCTCGACGAGCACCGTATGCCAGCGCTCATCGTCCTCGAGGGTGGTGGATGGATAGCGGATGAGGTGAACATTCAGACGTTGCAGTAGATCCACCAGTGTCGGGCTGTGGCTCGCATTCCAGAGCGTCTCGTGGAACACCCGGTTCGTGGCCGCCCGCTCCGCGGGATCGTTTCCGGCCGCGCGCATGGACGCGCTCGCCGCGCGTAGGCGTGCGCGATCGAGTTCGGTCGCGCGCAGCGCGGCGCCCCGCGCGGCCGCGCCTTCCAGGGTGATCCGCACTTCGTAGATATCCAGGATCTCTTCGGGGCTGGTGGTACGTACCCGGACCGTTCTGCCGACCCGCTCGATGAGCATCTCGGCCTCGAGTCGGTGCAGTGCCTCGCGTACCGGAGTCCGCGAGGCGCCGTACTCACCGGCGAGTTGGTTCTCGGAGACCAGCTGTCCCGGTGACAACGTACCGTCGAGGATGGCGCTCCGCACTCGCTCGTACACGGTCGTACTCATCAGTCCTCCTCCGGTTCGAGGGACGACAGCTGTCACGACCGTGGCCGGTTCATGCGATCGCCCGCCGTCCGAACACCGTTCGAGTGGTCGGTCCCGACCCTGCCCGGTCGTCGACACCGAACGGTCCGCCGAGTCCCTGCACTCAGTTTAGTTGTCGATCGACATCGGCCGAATTACAACCGGTGCCCAGAGGAAGATCAACCACCCGCAGGAGGAAAGGTATCGCGCCAGAAGGACGCGATGTCGTCGCGTCCGGTGATCCATACATCGTCACGCGAGGCAAGGTGGTCGAGCACCCGGCGCAATCCGGCCAGCCGGGCGGGACGACCGATGATCCGGGAGTGCAGTCCGATGGAGTAGACGGCCGGCCGGCGCCCGGTGAGCACCGCGTCGAGTCCGTCGATGGCGTATTCGGCGAAGTCGCGTCCGGTGAAGAACTGTCCTTTGTAGAACTTGGTGTCGTTCACATCCAGCGAGTAGGGGACGATGAGGAACGGCTTGCCGTCGACGTCCTCGTAGTAGGGCAGATCGTCGCTGACCGAGCCGGCGTCGTAGGTCACGCCGGCGGCCGCCAGGAGAGAACGGGTGTGCACGGTGTTGGGCGGCCGGGTGAACCAGCCGGCAACCTGCCGTCCGGTCAGCCGGCGAATGGTTTCCACGCCGAGTTCGATATCGTGCCGCTGCTCCTCGACGGACAGGTAGGCGTGCGGGATCCAGCGATAGCCGTGACCGACGATATCGCAACCACGTGCCCGGAATGCCTCGGTCGCCGCCGGATTTCGTTCCAGAGCGAGCGCGGTGGCGAAGATCGTCGGCGTCACCTCTGCGTCGTCCAGCGCGTCGAGCACGCGCCACACACCGACTCTGCTGCCGTACTCGAAGGTCGACTCGGCGAACAACTCACGCTCTCCGTCGGGCACCGAGTAGTGCGCTTCGACAAGGGTCTCCCGGGCGTCGTCGCCGTCGAGCATATTGCGCTCCGCGCCCTCCTCGTAGTTCAGCACCACGTTCACGGCGACACGAGCACCGTTCGGCCAGGTGAAGTCCGGCGGGGCGGCCCCATAGCCGATGAAGTCTCGCGAGGTCATTCGAAGGTTCCTTTCTGGGCCGAACCGAAGAGCTCGGCGGGATCCAGTCCTGCGGACAGCCCGAAGAGCAGACGCAGTCGTGCTTTGCCCGGGCTCAGGAACCTGCCGCGGACCAGGCCCGCCCGTTGCAGATCCGTCTCCGAGCCGGGGCCACCGTAGGTCCCGGCGAGCGTCAGCCCGTCTGCGCATCTGCTCGTGAACACCACCGGGGTACCGTCTGCGACCGCTGCCGCGGCGGCCTCCGCCGCGGCAGCGGAGATATGGCCGGCGCCGGTGGCCGCGAGCACGAGACCGTCGGACCGCTGTGCCGCGCTTTCGATCGCGAGTCCGTCGTCTCCGCCGCATACGCTCACGACCTCGACGCGCTTGTCCGGCGCCGTGCGCCGGGGCAGCAGGGCTGTCCCGGCCGGTGGCCCGAGCAACAGGAGCGGTTCGTTCTCGACGATTCGCCCGACAGGTCCCGCCGCGGGCGAACTGAATGCGGCCACGCTCACTCCATGGGTCTTGGTCACCAACGACGCGAGATGGATTTCGTCGTGCATCACGACGACCGGGCCGTACGCGGCCACCTCCGCACACGATGCCGTGCACGCCGCGGCACGCAGGTTCGCGGGTCCGTCGGCACCGGGCAGATGCGGCGAGCGCATGGCCCCGGTGAGGACCACGGGAACTCGGGTGTCGACCAGCAGCGCGAGTGCGTAGGACGTCTCCTCGACAGTGTCCGTTCCGTGGGTGATGATCACGCCGGTGGCGCCGCGCCGGATCTCGTTCTCGACCGCCGCCGCCAGTGTCCATGCTTCGGCCGGTCCGATCTCGCGCGAGGACCGGGTGAAGACATCCGTCGAGCGAATTCGATCTACGCCGAGCGAGCCGGCGAGTTCCTCCGCGGTCATCCGCGGGACGGCGCCGTCCGATCCGGGCAGGGTGGAGATCGTGCCGCCTGTGCCCAGCACAGCGAGTAGATGCTCGGTCATCCGATCACCATGCCAGGAGCGAGTTGACGTCGGGCAGATGCGGAAGATCCATGATCCGCGCCCACCCGTCGCGCGCACGATCCGGATCCGTGATCGCGTCGGCGAACTTCGTGAAATGCGCGTCCCGGGACAGTGCGCGTGGTGGGTGGCCGGTGGGATTCTCGACCAGGGATTCGAGAATCCGGCCATCCACTTCGACACGCACGCGGGCCGGTGAGCACGTCGGCCACCGTTGTTCCAACTGGGGATCCACGTGAACCTCGACCCGCTGCGCGAGCGCCGCGATATCCGCGCGGAAACGGAATGCCGCCGGGCCGCTCGCCCCGGTGGCCAGCGCTGTCGCGACCGCGTATGACAGAGAGAACCGGCAGGAGAGATCGTTCGGCGCCGCCGGAACGTCGACCTTACGTGCCGCCGCCACGGTGTCGACCCGTACCTTCGTGATCGCTTCCGTTGCGAGCGGCGCCGCGGCGACGATATCGAGTGCGGCGTCGATCGCGGTATGGGTCAGCGCGCACGCACTGTGCACCTTGAAGTACCCGGAGCCGACCGCCAAGGCGTCGTATCTCAATGTATCGACCAGAGCCGCTTCGTCGAATCCCGTGCCGAGAAGTTCACCGAGCACGACACCGAAGGAAGCGAAGGAACCGGTGAAGCCCGCGCGCGCCAGTTCGGTCGACCGCACACCGATCGCGGCCGCGTGCCCCATATAGGTATTGCGCGCAGTCGCGCCGTCGTAGCAGGCCTGCCAGGTAGCGGCCAGCGGTAGCGTCGCGGCGATCGCGGTAGCCGTTCGGATATCGGTGCCGCGCAGCATCGAAACAGCCAGTGCCGCGCCGAGCGCACCCACATGGCCGTGCGGATGGGCGTGGGGGCGGAGCCGGACCGCACGGAACATCCGGGCACTGAGTTCGTAGCCGGCGACCACGGCCCGCAGGAGATCTGCACCGGAGGCGTGTGTGTCCTCCGCGGCCGCGATCGCCGCCGGGACGATCTGCATACCCGGGTGACCGGTCGGACGCATTCCCTCGTCGAGTTCGAGGAAGCTCCCGGCGGTCGCGTTCAGGAATGCGGCGTGGTGGGCCGATGCGCGCCCGCCGCCCCACACGGTGGAGCGATGGAACGGATTCCGCTCCTCCGGCGCGGTGACGAGACCGCAGGCTGTATCCGCTCCGCGGAGCGCCGCCATCGGCGGAGTCCGGTACCCCGCCATGGCGACAGCGAGACAATCGGCGATGATCCGCAGCGCTTTGTCGATCGAATCGGGCGGAACCCGATTCAGGTCGAGCGCGCCCACCGTGTCACAGGCGCGTCCGAGCGCGTCCGCCGCGGTCATCGCTCGATCTCCGTGCCTCGAGTTTCCCCGAGGGACGCTACGGCCGCAGCGCTCAATGCGGTCACCACGATCAGGTAGATACCCACGGCTACCATGCCGAACGCCTGGTAGAGCGCGGTGGCGACAAAGGGAGCGATGGCGGCGCCGAGGAGGGAACCGACCTGATTGGTCGCGGTCATACCGGAATAGCGCACCGCCGTGGGGAACAGTTCGGCGAAGTAGACACCGATCGGTGCGTAACTCATACCGACCAGCACCGAGAATATGGACAGACCCGTCGCGAACAGGATCGGGTCTCCCGTCTGTACCAGCAGGAGCATCGGCACACTCGTCACCAGCGCGCCGATCAGGCCGATGAGCAGCGCCGGCCGTCGGCCCCGGATGTCCGCGATCCACGCCGACACCATGATTCCGACGCAGTAGAAGCATGCTGCCACCAGGATCGCCGTCAATGCCGCGGTATTGCCGATTCCGAGGTCGCCGGTCGCGTGCGAGAGCAGATACACGAACGCTACATAGAACGTTGTGCTCACTGCGATATACGCGAGCGAACCCAGAAGAGTTTTCCGGGTGTGCCGGCGGAATACCTCGAGGATGGGCAGTTTGCCGTGCGCGGCCTCCTCCGAGTTCGCCCGGGCGGCCGCGAATACCGGCGACTCACGGACCTTCAAGCGCATGACCAGACCCACCGCGATCAGAGCCAGACTTCCGATGAACGGGATCCGCCAACCCCAGGTGAGGTAGGCCTCGTCCGGAATCGTGGTGGTGATGAGCAGCAGCACGGCAGTGGACAGGATGAGGCCGGCGGTCACGCCCTGCTGCGGCCAGCTGGAGAGCCGCGCCCGCGAATTCGGTGGCGCGAACTCGGTCGCCATGAGTACCGCACCGCCCCATTCGCCACCGACTGCGGCTCCTTGGACGAAACGCAGTAGCACCAGTGCGATCGGCGCCAGTGCTCCGATGGTCTCGTAGGTAGGAAGAAGACCCACCAGACAGGTGCTCACACCCATCAGCAATAGCGACGCGACCAGCGTCGCCTTGCGGCCGACGCGGTCGCCGAAATGCGCGAATACTATGCCGCCGATCGGCCGGGCGACGAAAGCCACGGCAAGAGTGGCGAATGAGGCCAGCGCTCCCCCGGCGGGCCCGAGCCCTGGGAAGAACTTCTGCGGGAACACGAGCGTGGCGGCGCTGGCATAGAGGTAGAAGTCGAACCACTCGATGGTGGTGCCGATGAATGCGGCCCGTGCCACTTTGGACGCTTCCCGCATCGTGGGGGGCGTCGCCGCCTTCGGCAGCGTATCCGTGCCTTGAGGCGGATCTTCGTGGATCATGTGGTGCCCTCCTTCGAGTGGGACTCTGGCAT
This sequence comes from Nocardia grenadensis NBRC 108939, assembly GCF_001613445.1. Taxonomy (GTDB): domain Bacteria; phylum Actinomycetota; class Actinomycetes; order Mycobacteriales; family Mycobacteriaceae; genus Nocardia; species Nocardia grenadensis. The sequence continues at coordinate 113,602 of NZ_BDCJ01000013.1, read as the reverse complement.
GAGGACTGGCGCTTTGGCGCGTCGGCCCTGGCCACACCGGGCAGGTGGACGGCCGAGCGGATCGACCGGCTGATCTCGCAGCCGGGTGGCGTACCTCACAAACGCACAGAGTATTCATATGTATACAAGCTGTCAACAGATGTATTTATTTAGTGCACATCGGTATACATTGAAGCGGCGAGGTCGTGATCCGGTGCGCTCCACCCGGCCGGGTGGATAGGGCGGCCGGTGCGGTTCGCCGGAGGTATCGATGCGGAAGGGACTGCGAAAAGATGAATGAGAAACGCGTGATCGTAGTGGGCGCCGGAAACGCTGCGCTCTGCGCGGCACTATCGGCCCGTGAGCAGGGCGCGGAGGTGTTGGTCCTCGAACGCGCGGGCCGGCCGCTGCGCGGCGGGAATACCGCCTTCACCGCCGGGGCGATGCGGGTGGCATACGACGGCGTCGACGATCTGCGCCGGCTGATGCCCGACCTGACCGACGAGGAGATTGCCGTCACCGACTTCGGCTCGTATTCCACCGGAGATTTCCTCGACGACCTGGCCCGGGTAAGCGAATACCGGACCGATCCGGAGCTGTCCGGCATCCTGGTGGAGAACAGCTACCCGACCCTGCTCTGGATGCGTGAGAAGGGTGTGCGGTTCCTCCCGATCTACGGACGCCAGGCGTTCAAGATCGACGGGCGCTTCAAGTTCTGGGGTGGACTGACCGTCGAGGTCAACGGTGGCGGTCCGGGTCTGGTCGACTTCCTGGTCAAGAGTGCCGAACGTGACGGTATCGGGATCGAGTACGACTCCCACGTCACCGAGTTGCTGACCGACGAGACGGGCGTTACCGGTGTCGTCGTCAAACATCACGGGCAGATTCGGGAGGAACGGGCCGACGCCGTCGTACTCGCCTCCGGCGGATTCCAGGCCAATGCGGAATGGCGAACCCGCTACCTGGGCCGGTCATGGGATCTGGCGAAGGTGCGCGGCACGATGTACAACACCGGCGACGGGCACCGAATGGCCCTGGACATCGGCGCGAGTCCGACCGGTAACTGGTCGGGCTGTCATGCCGTCGGCTGGGAGCGTAACGCGCCCGAATTCGGCGATCTGGCTGTGGGGGACAACTTCCAGAAGCACAGTTACCCATTCGGCATCATGGTCAACGCGGACGGCCGCCGGTTCCTGGACGAGGGTGCCGACTTCCGCAACTACACCTATGCCAAGTACGGGCGGCGGATTCTCGACCAGCCGGGCCAGATGGCATGGCAGATCTTCGACCAGAAGGTGACTCATCTGCTACGCGACGAGTACCGCATCCGCCAGGTCACCAAGGTGACCGCACCGACGCTGGAAGCCCTCGCGACCAAACTCGAAGGCGTGGACCCGAAGGGTTTCCTCGACGAAGTCCGGACCTACAACGCGGCGGTCGATACGGACACGGCGTTCGATCCCAACATCAAGGACGGCCGCGGCACCCGCGGCCTCACCGTCGACAAGACGAACTGGGCCAACACCCTGGACGCGGGCCCGTTCGAGGCGTACCAGGTGACATGCGGTATCACATTCACCTTCGGCGGGTTGCGGATCAATACCGACGCGCAGGTCATCGACAACAACCAGGTGCCGATTCCGGGCTTGTTCGCGGCCGGCGAGATCGTCGGCGGGATCTTCTACTTCAACTACCCGGGTGGCTCGGGACTCACCAATGGCTCGGTGTTCGGCCGGATCGCCGGGCGGCAGGCTGCTGTGTCGACCCGATAGCGACTTCTCCTCACCCGTGCCCGGGTCGATCGCACCGCGATCGAGCCGACCCGGCGACCGCATTCCGGCGTGGCCCCGTGGCCGTCCGGTACGGGGTGGGAGCCGGTCCCCGCTCTGTGAGGGTGAGCGGGGGTCGGTGCCGCGGCAGCCGGCGGATCGCGCCGATGTACGGAAATGCCGCGGGGCACTCGGCCGGTCGGCCTGGGTGCCGACCGCTCGAGCACCTGTCGGAGTACGACAGCCTGGCTCGCCTGTGCGTGCCGATGGAAACGGATGGCGGCCGTGGGGCGGGAGCGCCGCGTAGTCGATCGCTTATCCCCGCCGGGGAGTCATATGAGAATCAGCGCGGGCCGAGGAACAGGGTCTGGGTGCTGCGGCCCAGCGGGCCCTTCTCATCGAACAGTTCGGATTCGGCCAGGCCGATACCGTGCGGCTGCGGATGGGTGACCGCATCGAGGCAGACCCATTCGCCGGCCGGTTGACGGTGCAGGGTGACGGTCAGATCGGTGTTGATGAACAGGTAGCGCTCCCAGTCGAGGACCGCGCTGACGCCGTTGCCGGAATCGGCCGCGGCGAGGGTCCGCTCCAGTGGGCTGGGCGTGGTACCGGCGACGATCGGATACTTCAACCTGATCCAGCACACCGCGGGGCCGGATTCGCGGAAGGAGCCGGTGACGTAGCGGTACTCGATACCGGTGTGGAATCCCAGAGGCTGGGTGGATGGGAACAATTCCGGCTCGGGCGTCTGGTCGGGGCCCGGCCGCGCCCCGGTCGGTACGAGGTGTTCGGGAATCTCGAGCTCGGGGTCGGCGAGTTTGAAACGCCACGCGGTGGCCCGCATCACCGGACCGCGATCGGTGGCCAGGGTCGCTTCGACCATCTCCACGCTGCGGCCCGGGCGCACCAGGCGGGCCTGCGCGGTGAGCGGGGCCAGTGGAACGGGTCCGAGGATCTCGACGGCGACGCGGCCCACCTGGAAGCCCGGCCGGGGTTCGCACCGTTCGATCACATGACCGAGCAGCGCCGAGGGTGGTCCGGCGTGCTGGGCGTCGGGCGACCATGGACCGCGCGTGAGTTCGGTGGAGAGAAACCGCTGCGGGTCCGCCGGATCGGGCAGGTAGAAGGCCTCGTTCACATCGTTGTCCGTTCGTTCCGTCGACGGTCGCGCCGTCTGTTCGATCTCTGTCCCGACCGTACCGCCGGGGTGGGCGAACCCCGCACGATGGTTGCTCGGGATCCGGACGAGCGCATGCTTGCATGCAAGCTTGTATCTATCGGCTAGAGTAGCTGGGTGCGGACCTCGTCGTATCCGGCCGAAACGCCCGGGCAGAGTGCAGCGGATCGGGCCTACCGACTCACCAAGGAACTCGTCCTGTCCGGTGAACTGCCGGGCGGGCATCTTTTCAGCGAAACCGAGATCGCCGGCCGGCTGGGCTTGAGCCGGACTCCGGTCCGGGAGGCGTTCGTGCGGCTGCAGGCCGAGGAACTGCTGACCCTGGTGCCCAAACGCGGCGCCATCGTCGCACCGGTCCCGCCGGGCGAGGCCGAGGATGTGCTGGACGCCCGGGAAGCCGTCGAGACCGCGGCGGTCCGGCGCCTGCTCCGCATGCCCGAGCGGGTTCCCGCCGCTGTGGACCGGCTGCGCGCCGCCCTCGAGGTGCAGCGCGGATACGCCGAAGCCGGTGATATCGATGCCTTCGCCGAAGCGGACGAACTCTTCCACCGCGCCCTGGTCGCGGCGGGCGGCAACGCCCTGCTGATCCGCTTCTACACCGGGCTGGCCGACCGGCAGCGCCGGATGAATGTGGCCGCGCTCGGTCCGGTGCCCGATCTCGTCCCCGTCGTGCTGCGGCAGCACGACGAACTGGTCGCCATCATCGAATCCGGTGACGAGGCGGCCTTCGCCACCGCCCTACGCGCGCATCTGGACGGGACCCATCGGCGGTGAGGCGGGGTTCGTGGCATGCGGCGGTGGCGGCGATCTTCGTCTGCGCCTGGGGCGGTAACCAGTTCACGCCCTTGCTGGTGATGTACCGGGACCAGGGTTATTCCGCGCTGCTGGTGAACGCGCTGCTCGGCGCCTACGTGCTCGGGCTGGTGCCGGGCCTGCTGCTCAGCGGCGGTCTCTCCGCGCGGTTCGGGCGGCGCGCGGTGGTGGTTGCGGGAGTCGTGGCCTCCCTGGTGGCGAGTCCGCTTCTGGCGGCCGGGGTGTTCGGCGTCGGCTGGATCGCGATCGGCCGGTTGATCACCGGTTTCGGGGTGGCCGTGGCCATGGCGGTGGGCACCACCTGGACCACCGAACTCGCCGTCCGGGCCGGGCACGGTCCGGCGGCCGGTGCCCGGCGGGCCGCGCTGTGGCTGACGCTGGGTTTCGGCGTCGGCGCGGGTGTCGCGGGAGTGCTCGCCCAGTGGGGCCCGGCACCGATGGTGCTGCCCTATGTCGTGCACGCGCTGCTCGCCGCCGCGGTACTGCCCGCGGTGGTGCGGGCGCCGGAGACACTGCCGGCCGGGACGAGTACGCCCGGGCGGTTCTCCGGTGTGCGGCATCCGCGATTCCGGCGAGTGGTCGTGCCGATGGCGCCGTGGATCTTCGGCTCCGCCGGCGTGGCCTACGCGGTGATGCCGCAGCTCGTCGGCGACCGGGTCGGGCAATGGGGGCTGTTGTACTCGACCACCATCACCGTCGCCACCCTCACGGTCGGCGTCCTGGTCCAGCCGCTCGCCAAACGGCTGGACCGCACCACCAGTGCGCGGGCGGTGGCGGTGGCCATGTCGGTCATGTCGGGCGGATTGATGGTGAGCGCGCTGGCCGCGATCGTCCGCTCGCCGGTCCTGGCCCTGGTCGCCGCGCTCGCCCTGGGGTGCGCGTACGGGATCGCGCTGGTCTCCGGCCTGCTCGAGGTACAGCGGCTGGCCGCGCCGGAGGAACTGGCTGCGCTCACCGGCGCCTACTACGCCCTGGCCTACCTGGGCTTTCTGCTGCCGTCCCTGCTGAGCCTGCTCAGCCCGGCGGCCGACTACCCGGTGCTGCTCGGTGGGCTGGTGCTGGTGGCGCTGTCGGGAACCGCGGTGACCGTCCGGCACTCCCGAGCGCATCTGCCCATTGCGGCGGCCGTCGAGCACGAGCTGGTAACCGCCCGCTGAGCAGGTGCGCTCGGTCCGGTAGCCACGGGATCGGAATCCGGGTCCGCACGGTGCTGTACAGCGCGAACGAGGTGCGGGGCATGGTGGTCGGCCCGGCTCGAACGGCCACCACGACACCGAACAGTGGCGCAACGCTGAATCGCGGTGCGCCACTGTGGCGCGGTGCCACAGCGTGGCGCGGTGCGACGGCGCGGATCAGGAGTACGGGGTGGGGATATCGCGGACCGAGAAGCGGTGGTCGGCCTGCCGGAGCAGTTCGCCGGGGTCGTCGGTGGGTGGGTAGATCCACCACTCGTTCACCTTGCGTTTGCGTACCTTGGCGGCCTCGCCCGTCGCGGCCACCTGCCTCTCCCAGCCGTTGGTGAAAACCGCTCCGGCGGATCCGAGGTCCAGACAGGTGACGTAGGGCGCCGGTGTGAAGGGGACGGCCGGCAGCCCGAACAGCTCCGCGGCGGCATTGTGGCCCGCGAACTTCCCGAGTTGCAGTGCATGCTGGCAACACTGCAGCACCGGGTGTCCCGGCTCGGCCTGTGCCGCCGCGGTATCACCGGCCGCGTACACGCCGGGTACTCCGAGCACCCGGAGCTGCTCGTCCACCGGCAACCGGCCCAGCCCGTCGCGGTCGGCGGGGATATCGGCGGTGAGCCGGCTCGCCCGCACCCCGGCAGTCCAGACCACCGTGCGGGCCGCGATGCGTGTGCCGTCGGACAGGGTGACCCCGTCCGGTTGTACCGCGCCCGGGCTCACACCCAGGCGTTGTTCCACGCCGAGGGTCGTGAGGGCTTGGTGGATCTGCGGCCGGGGCCCGGGGCCGAGCTCGGGCCCGACCGTATCGGCCCGCTCCACCAGAACGACCCGGACCTGTTCGTTCCCGGCGACCGCGCGGAGCCGGTCGACAAGTTCGGTCGCTATCTCGAGCCCGGTGAAGCCCGCCCCGACGACCACGGCGGTGAAGCGACCCGCGCCGGACGGCATTTCCGGGAGCCGGCGCAGATGCGCGTCCAGCGCGGCGGCGGCCGGAAGGGTGTCCACATTGTGGAGCAGTTCGGCACCCGGCAGGTCGGGCCGGACGAGCCGGCTGCCGGTCGCGAGAATCAACCGTTCCCACGGGACCTCATCCGTTTCGCCGTCTCGTCCGACGGCGGTCACGGTTCGGTCGGCCGTATGCACCGCGGTCGCGGTGCCCGCGAGCCGGCGCACTCCGACCGGTCCGAGGATCCGGTCCAGCGAGACCCGCATGCGATCGGGATCGGCCTGGTAGAGGCGTGGCCGGATCACGAGATCGTCGCCGGGGTCGATCAGGGTGACCGGTAGGTCGCGTCCCGCCGCGCGGGCGAGCCGGACCGCGGCCGCGGCGCTCCACACTCCGGCGAAACCACCGCCCAGTACCACGATTCCGGACAAGGCATCCTCCTCGGAACTCGCTAATCGGGATATCAAGTGTCTCTATTCGGAAGCTGCGGCAGGTCCGATGCCGGGGCCGGACCGGCCCTGCCGCGTGATCAGGGGTTCGCGAATCCGCGCCGAGTGCGCTCCGCCGAGGATGCCGGGGCCGCGGCGGCGAGGTCGGCGACGGTCTGGGCGGCGAGTTCCCGCCGCCACGCCAGCTCCGCGCGGCGCATGGCCAGCGAGATTCCGCACGGGCGGGCGAACGCCGGACCCGGGCTGCTCCCGCTGCCGCCGCGCTGCCGGATCTCGGTGCAGCGGAATGGGTCCACTCCGCCCTCGACGGCGGTGACCACATCGAGCAGGGTGATCCGTTCCGGGGGTCGGGCCAGGCCGAAGCCGCCGCGCACGCCCGGGGTGGAGGTGAGGATCCCGGCGCGGACCAGCGCCTGCAGCCGTTTCTTCAGATACTCCACCGGCAGGTCGAACCAGGCGGCCAGCCGGGCGATCGGCACCGGCCACCGGTCGTCCAGCCACGCCAGAGTGACGCAGCAGTGCAGGCTCCACTCCACGCCCTCGCCCATCTTCATAATGAGGATGTTAACTATCCCCTTTTGCCGGCCGCAAGCATTCGGCCCGAACACGAGCGGAAGTCGGAGCGCACGACGGATTCGGTGGCCTGCCGGGTCCGGCACCCTCTCCCTCGAGGGCCGGTGACGCGCCATGCCGCGCCAGGAACTTCCGGATGCTGCCCGAGCGGGTCGGGCAATGCCGATTCGAACCGCGCTCACCGTGCCCCTGGGCTCGGAAGCCCGGTCTCCCCGCCCGGCACCGTCAATTCCGTCATCAGTCGGGTGAAGGCCGGGTTCTCGTTACCGTGGCGCCACACCAGATCCAGCTCCACCTGGGTCCGCACTCCCTCCAGCGGGCGGTAGACCACCTGGTCGAACCGCATACCGGTGGCCGATTCGGGCACCAGCGCCACGCCCCAGCCCAGGTTCACCAGCGCCAGAATGCTGTGGATCTGGGTCATGTACTGCGTGATCACCGGGATCACGGCCGCCGCGTGCAGCACCGTGGTGATCAGATCGTGGAAATACCGCGCTTCGACCGGTGCGTGCATGACCATATCCGCGCCGTGCAGCGCGGTCACCGGGAGCGGTTCGGTGTCGGTCGCCAGCGCGTGGTCCGCGGGCAGCGCCGCGATCAGCCCCTCGCGGACGAAAGTGCGGGTGGACAGGTCCGGCCGGGTGATCGGCGGGCGCACCATGCCCAGATCGAGCGCTCCCTCCGAGAGCGCCTCCACCTGGTCCATGGTCACCATTTCACGCAGCTCCACATCGACATCGGGTAGTGCCGTCCGGGCCGCGGCGAGTACGCGCGGCAACCCGGAGTGCACGCTCGCTCCGGTGAATCCCAGTCGCAGGACGCCCCCGGTGCCGGCCGAGACCCGGCGTACCGCGAGGGTGGCCCGCTCGGCCTGCTGGAGCAGCCGCCGGGCGTCGAGCAGGAAGGCGCGACCGGCGCGGGTGAGTTTCACGGTGCGGTTGGATCGGTCGAACAGCTCCGCGCCCACCTCCTTTTCGAGGAGCTGGATCTGCCGGCTCAGTGGCGGCTGCGTCATCCGCAGGCGTTCCGCCGCCCGGCCGAAGTGCAACTCCTCGGCCACGGCGACGAAATGGGTGAGCTGGACAAAAGTGAACATCCGATACCGACCTTGTATTGATAGATATGTAATCAGTGTTGGACGTGAATCATAGGGCTTCCTAGGGTGAGGGCAGCAGGTCACCCTCGAACAGGAGCGCACCCCATGACCACAGCCCCTCCCCAGGAAATCGCCCGGAAGCTGGGCTCCGGCCTTCTGTCCTTCCCGGTCACGCACCTGCGCGCCGACGGGTCGTTCGACGAGGCCGCCTACCGGGACAACATCTCCTGGCTCGGCCAGTACGGCGCGTCCGGCTTGTTCGCCGCGGGCGGCACCGGTGAATTCTTCTCCCTCACTCCGGCCGAGGTCGAACAGGTGGTCATCGCCGCCGTGCGGGAGGCGCCGGACGGACTGCCGGTCATCGCCCCCGCCGGTTACGGCACCGCCACCGCGGTCGAGATGGCGCGCGCCGCGGAGCGCGCCGGCGCCGGCGGCGTCCTGCTGCTGCCGCCCTACCTCACCGAGGCGAGCCAGGAGGGCCTGGTCGACCATGTGCGGCAGGTCTGCGCGGCCACCGACCTCGGCGTCGTCATCTACTCGCGCGCCAACGCCGCCTACTCCGAAGCCGCCGTCGCCGAACTCGCCGAGCGCTGCCCCAACCTGATCGGGTTCAAGGACGGCATCGGCAATATCGAACAGATGACCCGGATCTACGCCGGGGTCGGCGACCGCCTCATCTACATCGGCGGCCTGCCCACCGCGGAGATGTTCGCCCTGCCGTACCTGGCGCTGGGTGTGACCACCTATTCCTCGGCGATCTACAACTTCGTCCCGGAATTCGCGCTCGACTTCTATCGCGCCCTGCGCCGCGGCGACGACGCCTTCGTGCTGAACGCGCTGAACGAATTCGTGATTCCGTACTGCGACCTGCGCAATCGCGAACCCGGCTACGCGGTGAGCATTGTCAAGGCGGGGATGAAGGTGATCGGCCGCCCGGCGGGTCCGGTGCGCAGCCCGCTGACCGACCTCGACGAGACCGAACTCGCCGAACTCGCCGACCTCGTGAAGAAGGTGAGCTGATGACCGGCCCCGAAACCGAACGCCTCACCGGCGCGAATCTGCTCGGCGGCGCCGAAATCCCCGGCACCACCGGGGCCTTCCGCGCGGTGAACCCGGCGACCGGCGCCCCGCTCGAACCGGAGTTCGGCGAAGCCGACGCGGCCACCGTCGCGCGGGCCGCGACCGCGGCCTGGGCGGCGTGCGCCGAATATCGCGCCACCGACCTCACCCGGCGCGCCGTGTTCCTGGACGGTATCGCCGCCGAGATCGAGAACCTGGGGGAGGCCTTGGCGCAGCGGGCGATCGCCGAATCGGGTCTGCCCGAGGCGCGTATCCGCGGCGAGATCGGTCGCACCACCGGGCAGTTGCGGCTGTTCGCCGAGGTGGTGCGGGAGGGCAGCTGGACCGGTGCCCGGCTCGACCGGCCCGATCCGTCGCGCACGCCGCTGCCGAAACCCGATCTGCGCCAGCGGCGTATCCCGGTGGGTCCGGTGGCGGTATTCGCCGCAAGCAACTTCCCCCTGGCCTTTTCCGTCGCGGGCGGTGACACCGCCTCCGCGCTGGCGGCGGGCGCACCCGTCGTCGTCAAGGCGCATCCGTCGCATCCCGGCACCTCCGAACTGGTGGCGCGCGCGGTGCTCGCGGCGGTCCGGGAGCACGGTCTGCCCGAAGGAACCTTCGCGCTGGTGCACGGTGGCGTGGAAACCGGGCTCGCGCTGGTCCGTGACCCGCATATCCGGGCGGTGGGTTTCACCGGGTCCCGGCAGGGCGGCCTGGCACTGGCCGCGGCCGCCGCGGCCCGGCCGGTACCGATCCCGGTGTACGCCGAGATGTCCAGCGTCAACCCGGTCTTCGTGCTGCCGGACGCGCTGGCCGAACGCGGCGCGAGGCTGGGCGCGGAATTCGTCGCCTCGCTGACCACCGGCGTCGGGCAGCTGTGCACCAGCCCGGGTCTGGTCTTCCTGGCCGAGGGGCCCGGCGCCGACGAATTCGTGGCGGCGGCGAGCGAGGCGATCGGTGCGACCTCCGGCGCGCCCATGCTGAACAAGGGGATCGCGTCGGCCTTCACCTCCGGTGTCGAGCGGCTGTCCGGCACCGAGGGAGTACGGCTGGCCGCCACCGGGGCCGCGGGCGCCACGAGTTGTTCCGGCGATCCGCATCTGTTCGTCACCACCGCCGCGCGTTTCCGGGCCGACCGCGCACTCCAGGACGAGGTGTTCGGGCCCAGTTCGATTATCGTGCGCGCCGCCGATACCGCCGAATTGCTGGCGCTGGCCGGTGACCTGGAGGGGCAACTCACGGCCACCGTGCACGCCACCGCCGCCGACCGGGAGATCGCCGGGCCGCTGCTGGGAGAGCTGGAGCTGATCGCGGGCCGGGTGCTCTTCGACGGCTGGCCCACCGGTGTCGAGGTCGGGCACGCGGTGGTGCACGGCGGGCCCTTCCCGGCGACCACGGCCCCGGCCACCACCTCGGTGGGCACCCTCGCCATCGAACGTTTCCTGCGTCCGGTGAGCTACCAGAACGTCCCGGAGGAACTGCTCGCCGACGAGATCCGCGCGGAGAACCCGCTCGGCATCTGGCGCCGGGTGGACGGGACGGTCACGCGGGACTGATCCGGCCGGTTGTCACGTGGGGGCCGGCCCTCGTCACCGGATACGGGGCCGGGCCCGTCGGCGAGCTGTCCCGGGGTGGCAGGCCGGCGCGGCGGGGAACACCTGCACCGGTGCCCGCCGTGCCTCGCCGGTGAGGAGTCACCGAGAATCCGAGTTACACGACGGTCGCGCCGGTGCCGGCGACAGCACTTCATCCCCGCATCGGCGGAGTCGGTTCGAACGTCACAGGCAAGCGCGCCAGGGACCGGTGGTATGGCCCGGTCCGCCACTGCAAATCCGCGACGGGCACCGCCAATTCCATCTCGGGTAGCGCATCGAGCAGTTGATCTATCGCCGCGCGAGCGATGGTCGAGGACAGATCCTTCGCCGGGCAGACGTGCGGGCCGGCACCCCAGGCGAGATGTGACCGGTTGGCCGTGAAATCTCCGGACTGCACTGCTGGATCGTTATTGCACGCCGACATGCTGATCAGTACGGGCTGATGCGCGGGAAGCCATACACCATCGATGAGGATCGGCTGCCGCGGATAACTGAAGCAGAAGTTCGCCAGCGGCGGATCGGTGAACAGCAACTCTTCCAGCGCATCGCCGGTCGAGAGGCTACCGCTGACCATACCTCCGCCGAACCGATCGTCGGTCAGCATGAGGCGCAACGTATTCAGGATGAGATTGACCGTCGGTTCGATGCCCGCCCCGTATATGACGACCAGTTGGTGAATCACCTCCTCCTCGGTCAGTTTCGCGCTGTGCGCGATCATGCGGGTGGTGATGTCGTCGCCGGGATCGGCGATTCTGCGCATGGTCTGCTCGTACAGTGCCGATTCCAGTGTCACGTTGCCCGCTTCGGCATCGGCGGAGGTGTCGAATACGGCGGCCATTCCCCGCGCCACGCGCGCCCCGATATCGGGCGAGCAGCCGACCAGGGTGTTGAGCACTTCGAAGACCAGGGGGTGTACGAACTGCGCGAGCAGATCGGCATGTCCGGCGCCGCAGAAGCTGTTGATCAGCGGCACCGCGATCTTCTCGACCAGTGCCTGTGCGGCGTGCAGGTCGATTCCGTCGAGAGCGAAAGTGTTCGCCGAGCGCAGCCGGGCATGGGCGGCTCCGGTGCTGCGCAGTGCGTTCGGCCGCCACTGCAACATCGGCCGAACGGGACAGTCCAGCGGCACATTCGCCTGCCAGGCCCGAGGGTCGGCCGGAAAGTGCTCGGGGTCGTGCAGAATCCGCTTCGCGGTCGCGTAGGTGACCACCAGGGTGGCCGGGACGCCCGGTGCGATCTCCACAGGGGCCAGCGATCCGTAGCGGGCTCTCAGCTCTTGGTAGGCGAGCTGGGGGTTCGTAGCGAATTCTTTGGTGTACAGAGCTACTCGTGGCTCATCATCGATCACTGAACCAGGCGTTATAGGGGGGCCGTCATAAGACAGCGGCGATTCCAGCGGCGGAGGAAGAGACACAGGGCAACTCCAGACAGTTCGACATAGGCAAACGGAGTAGGACGAAGCGGCTGCCGGTCTCGTGACCGACCGGCGCGGGGGACACATCGAGGAAGACGTGTCTCATTGTTCTCTGGTGCCAGGACACAGGCTCGGGGCGCCGACCGCGGGGGATCACCGCGCGGCAGGTTTGTTACTCGACTTCGACCCGCGCTGCCGACTGCCGGCGCGGCATCTTATCCGAGTTTCCCGCTGATGGGTCCCTCGACCGAAGCGATTGAGACCCGACGGCAAGGTTTCGCGATGCTCTTACATTCTCGTCGAGGGACGGTGAACGTCCGGCAAGTGATGCCAGTTGATCGGTTACCATCGGAGCCCTTTGCTTCCAACAACTTTCGGTGCGCGCACGCTACCGCCCGGCAACAGTCCGCGGTTTCCCACGCTCGGCAAGGCCGCGGAACCTGTTCTCGTTCGGTCTGTCCGAGGTGGGGACCGATCTCATCGAACTTTCTGCCGGGTTCACCCCCGAGCGGGTGCGCGGTCCGCAGGTGGATCCCCAACGCGACCACGAGCCTGGCCTACACCGGCCATGCTGCGCATACGGCCCAGTGGACGGATTCACCGATGTGGCGTTCGTCCGGCTGCCACCGGCCGACGCCGACCGGTACGAATGGGTGGTGGCGGCGCGACGATATCCGGCCGCTGGTACGCGGTTATGTGCAGGCGTGCCGGTCCGCTCTCGCCGGGACGGCCGGATCCCGCGGACCCACCCCGGAAATAAAGTAGAACGTGTTATAGTTTTTGCGGTTTGCGAGCCCCGTGGGCGGTTCCCGGGCCGCGGCGCCATGTGGCGGTGCCCGCGGCCCCGGGACCCGCGCCGGAGCGCCGGTCGATCTTCGCCGGTCCGCTCGGACGGGCCGGCCCGAAAGGCAGACGAATGAACACTGAACCGCACGTCGACGACACCGCCCAGCTGCACCGTGAGCCGCTGGCGGTGGACCTGCTGGGCAAAGCTCTCGAGCGTTATGCCGACCGCGCCGCGGTCCATATCGACGACGCCACCCTGACCTACCGCGACGTGCGCGATCAGATCAGCCGGTTCGCCCAGGCGCTGGCCTCGGCCGGTCTCGGCGTGGGCTCCCCGGTGGCGGTGCTCTCGGCCAACCGGCCGGAGGTGATCTTCGCGCAGGGCGCGAACAATGTGAACGGGTCGCGGGCCATGGCGCTACACCCCATGGGCTCGCTCGACGATCACGCCTACGTCCTCGAGGACGCCGGCGTGGAAACCTTGATCTACGACCCGAGCGGTTTCGACGAACGTGCCGCGCAGTTGCGGGACAAGGTGCCCGGGCTGCGGAACCTGTTCTCGTTCGGTCCGTCCGAGGTGGGGACCGATCTCATCGAACTGGCTGCCGGGTTCACCCCCGAGCAGGTCCGCGGTCCGCAGGTGGATCCCAGCGCGACCATGAGCCTGGCCTACACCGGCGGCACCACCGGTAAGCCCAAGGGTGTGGAGATGAGCTTCCGCGGCAGCACCACCATGCTGCGCATCCAGATGACCGAATGGGAATGGCCCGACGAGGTCCGGTTCCTGGTGTGTACCCCGCTGAGCCACGCGGGCGCCGCCTTCTGGGGCCCCACCGCTCAGCAGGGTGGTTCCATCGTGGTGCTGCCCTACTTCCACCCGGCCAAGGTGCTCGAGGCGATCGAGAAGTACAAGATCACCGCGACCATGCTGGTGCCCACCATGCTCTATGCCCTGCTGGACAGCCCCGACCTCGACAAATACGATCTGTCCAGCCTGCAGACGGTGTTCTACGGCGCCTCCGCGATCTCCCCGACCCGGCTGGCCGAGGCGATCGAGAAGTTCGGTCCCATCTTCTTCCAGTTCTACGGCCAGGCCGAGAGCCCGATGACCATCTCGGTGCTGCGCCGCGGCGACCACGACCTGAACAAACCGGAGCGGCTGGCCAGTTGCGGCCGTCCGGTGCCATGGCTGTCGGTGGCGCTGCTCGATGAGAAGGGCAACGAAGTACCTCGGGGCGAACCGGGCGAGGTGTGTGTCCGCGGCCCGCTGGTGATGAACGGGTACCTGAACAAACCCGAGCAGACCGCGGAGGCCACCGAATTCGGCTGGTTGCACACCGGCGATATCGCCCGGCAGGACGAAGAGGGATTCCTCTATATCGTCGACCGGAAGAAGGACATGATCGTGTCCGGCGGGTTCAATGTGTACCCGCGGGAGGTCGAGGATGTGCTCTCGGCGCATCCGGCGGTCAGCGCCGCGGCCGTGATCGGGGTGCCGGACGAGAAGTGGGGTGAGGCGGTCAAGGCGGTCGTCGTGCTGCGCGACGGGCAGTCGGTACCTGTGGAGGAACTGCAGGCGCTGGTGAAGGACCGTAAGGGTGCGGTCTACACCCCGAAGACCGTCGATTTCGCCGAGAGCATCCCGGTCAGCCCGCTCGGCAAACCGGACAAGAAAGCGTTGCGGGCGCAGTACTGGGGCGAGGGCCGGCAGGTCAACTGAGGCGGCCGGGTAACTACCGCTCGTATATTTCTCGTCGATGGCACGCGGAGATCACCAGGATTACCAGCTTCCCATCGTCGACCTCGTAGACAAGGCGGTAGTTGCCCACCCGTAAGCGGAACCCGGGGCGTCCGGTCAATGCCTTGACGTCGACATCATCTCGTCGGTAGGGGTCGTCACCCAGCGACGTCAGTGCGACCAGCAGGCGCAACGCGTCTTCCCGGGGAATGGATCGCAACGCTCTTCCGCAGCGGCGGTCCAGCGGAATTCGTACTTCATGCCACGGCTTAGTCGCCTGCGGCGAGGACCTCATCCATCATCTGCCCCAGAGTGATCCGTTCGGGCTCGCCCGCTTCGGCAAGAGCCTCGTCCGCCATATGTTCCAGTTGCTCGTCTTCCCACTCTTCGAGCTTGGCGAGCATGAACAGCGGGACGACAGCGGCCGCAAGCTTACCGCCACGGGTGATCACGGTGACGTGTCCGTCTTTATCAGCGGCATTGACCACGGCCGGGAGTTGGGCGCGCGCTTCACGAATGCTCAACCGATCGTCCATGAAAATAGTGTTGTACCACCCAGGCGGGGCGGATAGGCCGCAGGTGCCGAGGTCGAGTCCACTCTCGGTCATACGAGGGACAACGAAGACCTCAACGATCCGGGGGACCTGTGAGTATCGCGGTGACGGTATCGATCAGTTCGGTGAGCAGTTCGTCGGGGGAGAGCCGGGTTCCGCTGAGTGCCAGCATGCCGCGTAGACCGTCCGGGTCGCCGAGCGTCTGGAAGGTCAGGTTCATGGCCTGGGTGAGGCGGAAACGGATGGTCCGGGACGCGACGCCGGGGGCGGTCTGCGCCAGCAGGGCGTTGAACCGCAGGGCCTGGGGGGCGAATCCCTCGGTGAGTTTGGTGAGCGCGGGGTGATTACCGCTCATGATGCCGGCTACCAGGCGGATCCACGGGGTACCGCCCGCGGCGGCGAGTTCGCCGACCGGGCGGACGAAGGCGTCGGCCAGCGCGCGGGCATCGGGTGCGCCGCCGGCCTCCACGGCATCCAGCAGTTCGGCGCGGCGGGTGTGCAGTTGTTCGCTGCGGCGGCTGATCAGGGCGTCGACCAGGGCATCCTTGGAGCCGAAGTGATAGTGCACGGACGCGACGTTCGCGCCGGCCTCGGCCATTACCGAACGCAGTGAGACCGCGTCGATCCCGCGTTCGGCGAAGAGTCGTTCGGCGGCCAGGATCAGGCGCTGCTCGGTGGGTAGACCGGCCTCGGGAGAGTGCCCGGGGCCGGGGTCCGGGCGGGCCTCGCCGCGGGCCGTGGCCGGACCCCGGCGCGGGGATGCGGCGGGCGAGGACAACTCCCGCCCGGCCCGCACCCGGCTTCTCGTCATGACCGAAACTCTAGGAGACCGTGCCCGGCGCACCGTACAGGGTCACGACACAGGCTCCGCCGAGGCCTAGATTGTGGGCGAGCCCGAGCCGCGCGTCCGTTACTTGACGTGCGCCGGCCGCACCGCGCACCTGGGTGACCAGTTCCGTGCACTGCGCCAACCCGGTGGCGCCGAGTGGATGCCCCTTGGAGATGAGCCCACCCGACGGGTTGACCACCCAGCGGCCGCCGTAGGTGGTCGCGCCCGACTCGACCAGCGCGCCGGATTCGCCTTCGCCGCACAAACCCAGCGCCTCGTAGGTGAGCAGTTCGTTGATGGAGAAGCAGTCGTGCAGTTCGAGCACATCGATATCGTCGATACCCACCCCGGCGGTCTCCAGCACCTTCCGGCCGGCGATACGCGCCATGGGCGCACCCACCACGTCGATCATCGATCCCGACTCGAACGAGGCGCCGGTATCGGTCACCAGTTCCTGGGCGAGGATCGGTACCGCCCGATCGAGACCGTGTTCGCGCACGTAGCGTTCGCTCACCAGCACCGCCGCGCCGGCGCCGTCGGACATGGGGGAGCACTGCGAGCGGGTCAGCGGATCGGAGACCAGTTTGTCGCCG
Source organism: Nocardia grenadensis NBRC 108939 (assembly GCF_001613445.1). GTDB lineage: Bacteria > Actinomycetota > Actinomycetes > Mycobacteriales > Mycobacteriaceae > Nocardia > Nocardia grenadensis. The sequence continues at coordinate 97,048 of NZ_BDCJ01000013.1, read as the reverse complement.
AGCACCTGGTCGAGGGTGTAGGCGTCCTGGAATTGGGCCTTGGGGTTGCGGGTGGAGTGTTCGTGGTTCTTCACCGCGACCCGGGCCAGTTGTTCGCGGGTGGTCCCGTACCGCTCCATGTGCTCGACCGCGGCCGCGCCGAAGAATTGGGCGGTCATCGGCGCGTTCCCGAAACCGGCGGCCGCCTTCAGCGCGTCCATGTGCCGGTCCACCGTGGTGACCTTCGGGATGGTGCCGTCGCCCGACATCGCCTGTTTGGTCATCTGCTCGAACCCGACCGCCAGCACGATCTCGGCCAGCCCGGCCTGCACCCATTCCCGGGCGAGTACTAGCGCGGTGGAGCCGGTGGCGCAGTTGTTGTTGACGTTCACCATCGGAATACCGGTCAGGCCGATGTCGTAGAGCGCCCGCTGCCCCGCGGTGGAGGGCTGGAAGACGTATCCGACGGCGGCGCGCTGCACCTGGTCGTAACCCACTCCGGCGTCGGTGAGCGCCTGGCCCACCGCCTCGGCGACCATTTCCGGATACGTCCAGTCCCGGGACTGGATCTTCTCGAACTTGGTCATCCCGACACCGGCGACGTATACCCGCTCGGTCATGTTCTCTCCTCGGAAACTGTGGCATGCGGTCCGCGACGGCCGCAGCGAAGGCGGAGGTATCGCATCACGATCTCTCCTCGGTAGCCGATACATGCGACCCGTGGAGACCGAAGCGTCGGCGGAGGTATCGCATCAGTGCTCTCTCCTCGTCTCGTGCGATCTCGCGTTTCGCGGAAGTGTTGTCGCCGGGGCCGGGCCGATACGGTGGGGTCCGGGTCATCGCGCCGGAACCTCCGGTCAGGAATTCGGTGGTTCGGCGCCGACCACCCAGAGCGCGTGGAACTGCGCCGCCCCGCCCATGGCGTGGCCGATGGCGCGGCGCGCGTCCGGTACCTGGTGCTCGCCCGCGGTACCCCGGACCTGCATGGCCGCCTCGGCGAACCGCAGCAGACCCGTCGCGCCCGTGGGATTTCCGGACAGCACTCCGCCGGACGGATTGATCGGCAGTTCCCCGCCGAACGCGGTGCGGCCGGAATCCACCACCTTCCAGCCCTGGCCGACCGCGGCCAGGCCCACGTTCTCCAGCCAGATCGGCTCGAACCAGCTGTAGGGGATGTAGAGCTCGGCGGTATCGATCTCGCGCGCCGGGTCGGTGATCCCGGCCTGCCGGTACGCCTCGGCGGCGCACTGTCGGCCGGCCTCGGGGTTCACTTCGTCGCGCCCGGCGAAGTGGCCGGTTTCGGTGCGCCACGACATGCCGTGGATCCAGGCGGGGGGACGGCCGGTGTGGTGGGCGTCGGCTTCTCCGGTGATCACCACCGCGCACGAACCGTCCGAGGAGGGGCACGATTCCAGGAAACGGATCGGGTCCCAGAGCATCCGGGATTCGCGCACCTGCTCGACGGTGATATCCGGTAGCTGGATATGGGCGTACGGGTTGCGGGTGGCATTGAGTCGGTGGTTGACCGCGATCTGCCAGCCGATGTGCTCGGGGGCTGCCGACCGGCGGATGTACTCCCGGATCACCGGCGCGAAATGCGCCCCGGCGCCCGCGCCGAGTTGGGCGCTGAAGGGCAGCCCGCGCGACAGCGCCCAGGTGAAATCGCCCTCGGATTCCTTGGAATACGCGACCACCAGCACCCGCCGGGCCAGACCCGCCTGCACCAGATGGGCACCGTAGATGGCGGCATGCCCGCCGACGCTGCCGCCGGTGAACACCCGGGTCACCGGCAGCCCGCGGGCTCCCATCGCGTCGGCGAGGTAGAGCTCCGGATTCATCACCCCGTCGAACAGGTCCGGCGTTTTCGACAGCACGACGGCATCGATATCGCCGAATTCCAGTTCGGCGTCGGCCATTGCCTCGTCGACGGCTTCGCGCACCATCGCGCCGATGGTGACCTTGCGCTTCTTGGCCTGTTTGCTCTGTCCGATTCCGACGACCGCGAGTTTCACCGGCCTCCCTCCATAAGGCAGATCATGTTCTGCTGGAGCGCGGGCCCGTTGGTGGCATGTGCCAGCGTGCGGTTCGCGCGCCCGGTCAGGATGTGCTGTGCCGCGGCGCCGATCCGGATGAGCCCGGTGGCGGTGGTGGGCCGGGCGACCAGCGGCCCGCCCCCGGGATTAACCGTGGCCCCGGACAGTTCGAGCGTCTGCGCCAGCAGCGGTTCCTGATAGCTGTACTCGGTGTGCAGTTCGGCGATCTGGACCTCGCGGGCCGCGAAACCGGCCTGCTCGGCGGCCTTCGCCGCGGCCACCGTCACCGTGTCGACGCGGGTCAGATCGCGGGTTCCCGGATAGTGGCTGTCCATCCGGTGATCGGCGCCGCGCACCCAGGCCGGGCGCTGTGCCAGCCGCCGCGCGGTGTCACCGGCCGCCAGCACCAGGACCGCCGCGGCATCGCCGATCGGACCCCGGTCGTGCTCGCGCAGCGGCGACGCCAGATACGGCGCGGCCAGCAGTTCGTCCACCGTGAACTCCCCGGACACCTGCGCGCCCGGATTGCCCACCGCGCCCGCCCGCGCGCGGACCACCACTTCGGCCAGTTGTTTCTCGTCCAGCACCCCGGCGGCGATCAGCGCCTGCGCCTGCAGGGCGGCCAGCGCATCCTGATGCGGCCGCAGCGGGGCCAGGAAGTAGGGGTCGAGCTGGGTGGCGGTCACCTGGTCGAGATCGTGGGCCAGCGATCCGCGCCCGACACCGTAGACCACCGCGATCTCGCCCTCGCCGAGCTGCAGCCACGACCACGCCTCGTAGGCGGCCCAGGCGGCATCCATCTCGACATGGGATTCCGAGATCGGCGGCCAGGCGCCCACCGCGTCGAGCGATTCGATATACGCGAAGGTCCGGCCCTCGTGGAAATCGTGGCTGCCCGACGCCCAGAAATCGACCTCCGTGCGGTCGATGCCGGCCGAGCCGAGCGCCTCGCGCATCACCGGCAGCAGGATCTCGGCCATATCGTCGTGCCGGTCGGCGGATGTTCCCGGCGACTGCGCGAATGCGACCACCGCGATATCACGCATCGGAACCTCCTGCGACCGGTCGGTAGTAGCGGATGCTGTTCATGGATGTGTCGAGGTCCTCCTCGGCGCACCACACCGGTTCCACGCGCATTCCGATGTGCACATCGGCGAGTTCGACGTCCCGGATCAGATGCATGAGCGTGGTGTCCGCACCGTCGACCTGGATATAGGCCACCAGGTACGGCGGATCGATCACCTGGCCGGGGAACGGGAAGTTCACCACGCAGAACGTTTTCACCACGCCGGTGCCGTCCAGTTCGAACGGCGCCGAGAGTTCGGCCAGGCAGCGCGAGCAGAATTCGGGGAAGGGCAGGTATACGCGTTCGCAGGACGGGCAGCGGCGGGCCAGTAGCCGACGTACCTTCAGCCCGCGTAGGAAGGCCGAACGCCCGGTTCCGGCGACGAAGGTGTAGTCCACCTTGTGCGGGCTGGTAAACGATTCCACAGGCGTGGGCAGGGTGCTCATCGCGACTCCACGGGTTCGAAGCAGACGATATCGCGGATACTGCCCACCCGGTCGGCGCGCCAGCGGGGTGCCACCCGCAGGCCGGCGACGAGGCGGGACGGGTCGCCGCCGGTATCGACGGCGTGGAACAGCCCGCCCTCGGTGCCGTCGATGGTGATCAGGGCCCAGGCGAAGTGGTCGGCCTCGATCTCGTCGCCGGGCCGGGTGGGTACCCAGGTCCAGTTCGTGACGGTGCCGACGGGGGCCAAGTGGACCAGCTCACCAGTGGGGGCCGCGGTGACGGGGTCGAACTCCAGAGCCGGGCAGAGTACCGCGCCGGATGCGGTGCGCACCCCGTACAGCTCGCCGTCGCGCAGACCGCCGAGGAACGTGCCGATCTTCTCGCCGACCGTCCGGTTGTACGGAAATTCGATGCTGTAGGGCGCGGTGAGACCCGCGTCCGGGGACTCGGCTGTCATCGGTCTCCTGCCGATCGGGGGGCGCGGTCCGGCACTGGACCGCGTGTCGATGGTGTCCCGCGCGACGGCCCTGTGTCAATCACTTGATTGAATCGGTTGATAGCGGCATCGTGGGTAGTCCGGACTCGTTCGGGCGATCCCCGGTGCGTCACCCGCGTGCATGACGTAAGCTCCGAATTCAAGTAGAACCTGTTCCAATTCCTCCGGTGAGGAGAGATCACCATGGCCATCGTTGAACAGCTGGAGCCGACCGCCGACGGACGCCGGCGGCTCGAGCTGCGCAGCCCCGCTACCCGCGAACGCGTCGGCGAGATCGAGGTGAGCACGGCCGACGATGTGGCCGCGGCCCTGGCCACGGCGCGCGCCGCGCAGCCCGGCTGGGCCGCCCGGCCGGTCGCGGAACGTGCCGTGATCATCCGTAACGCGGTCTCGGTGCTACTGGCCCGGCGCGACGAGATCGTCGAAACGGTGATGCAGGAGACCGGTAAACCTCGGGTCGAGGCGCTGGCCGTGGAAATGGTGCCCGCCTGCGACTTCCTGAACTACTGGAGCGGCCGCGCCACCAAGGATCTGGCCGATGAGAAGCGCCGCCTGCACGGCTACATGCTGCCGTTGAAGAAACTCGTCATCAACTATCAGCCGCTCGGCGTGGTCGGCGTGATCACGCCCTGGAACGGTCCGTTCATCCTCTCGCTGAACCCGATCGCCCAGGCTCTGCTGGCCGGCAACTCGGTGGTGCTCAAACCATCCGAGGTCACCCCGCACTCGGGGGAGTGGGCGGTCAAGGTGCTGCATGAGGCCGGTGTGCCCGAGGATGTGCTGCAGGTCGTACACGGTGACGGGGAGACCGGCGCGGCCCTGGTGAACGGCGATATCGACAAGATCTCGTTCACCGGCAGCGTCGGCACCGGCAAGAAGATCGCCGCGGCCTGCGCGGGCCGGCTGATCCCGGTCACCCTCGAACTCGGCGGCAAGGACGCGATGATCGTCTGCGCCGACGCCGACCTGGACCGCGCCTCGCTCGGCGCGGTGTACCTGTCGATGTTCAACACCGGTCAGGTCTGCGTCGGGGTCGAGCGAATCTACGTGGTGGACAGCATCGCCGATCGATTCATCGAGGAGGTGCGTAAACGCGCCGCCGAGGTGACCTACGGCGCCGTGGGCAAGGATGTCGGCCCGCTGTTCTGGGACCGGCAGCTCGAGATCGTGGAGAAGCACGTCGAGGACGCCAAGGCCAAGGGCGCCACCGTCCTGCTCGGCGGGGAATCCGATACCGCCGAGGGGGTGTTCTTCAAGCCGACGGTGGTCGTGGACGTCACTCACGATATGGACATCATGCAGGAGGAGACCTTCGGCCCGATCGTCGCGATCATGCGCGTCCGGGATGAGGAAGAGGCCGTGAGAATGGCCAACGACTGTCAGTACGGCCTGAGCGGCAGTGTGTTCACCAAGGACAAGGCCAAGGTTGTGCGGCTGGCCAAACAGCTCGAGACCGGGTCGGTGGTGCAGAACGACGCGTCGGTGATCTACGGCGTCGCCGAGGCGCCCTTCGGCGGCCGCAAGGACAGTGGCCTCGGTCTGGTCAACGGTCGGGACGCGCTGCGCGGCTTCGCGCACCCGCAGCCGGTGCTGCTGGACCGGTGGGGCCTGAAGAAGGAGAACATCTGGTACCCCTACAGCGAGGCCACCGCCGCCACGCTGGAGAAGACCATCAGCACCCTGTTCGGCAACAAACTGCTGCGCCGCCTGGTGCGCTGACCGGTGGCCCGGCCGCCGGTGTGATCAGGCGGCCGGGTGATCGGCGGGTGCGTCCGCGTCGGCCGTGGCGGTCTTCCCGCGGCCGGAGCGATAGCGTTTGACGACCTCCCAGGCGATCGGGAGCACCGAGACTGCCACGATGAGCAGGAAGATCAGGTCCACATTGTCGCGCACGATCGCGATCTGGCCGAGCAGGTAGCCGAGCATGGTGACCCCCGCACCCCACAGCACGCCGCCGACCACGTTGTAGGTGAGGAACACCGAGTACTTCATCCTGGCCGCCCCGGCGACCAGTGGTGCGTAGGTGCGCACGATCGGGACGAACCGGGCCAGCACAATGGTGATCGGCCCGTGCTTCTCGAAGAACGCGTGCGATTCGTCGATATAGGACTTCTTGAGGATCTTCGCGTCGTCGCTCTTGAACAGCGCGGTCCCGCCCTTGGTGCCGATCAGGTAGCCCACCTGGTCGCCGGCGATCGCCGCGATCGGGATCAGCACGAGGAGTAGCCAGATCGGCGCGAAGGGTTCGATCTCCGCCGATTTGGAGGCCGCGATGAGACCTGCGGTGAACAGCAGCGAATCACCGGGCAGTAGCGGGAACAGTAGGCCCGACTCGATGAACACCACGACGAGTAGTCCGAGTAGTACCCAGGTGCCGAACGAGTTGAGTAGATTCACCGGGTCCAGAAAACCCGGCATCAGGGCAAGTTCGGTGGTGGCCGCTGCGACGGCTGAGTAACTCACCCCGCCGAAGATACCGCAGTTCGGCATGTCGGCTTAATCCGGATTGCCCGATTGGTGAGGTTGTAGCGAAATGGTAGCCCTCAGCGGGCCCGGGCCCGCCGCAGTGCTTCCGCTATCCCCGCGACCCGATCCGCCGGAATGCCCCAGGGGTGTTCCACCCCCACCCGCCGGTCCAGATCCCACAGTACGCATTCCTCGCCGGGCCGGGCGACCAGCGACCACGCCACCACGGTCCGGCCCAACCGGCCCGCCATATCCACCGGCTCCCCGGCCGGGCCCGCGCCGTCCGGGTAGTGATGCAGGAACCGTCCGTAGGCGCGATCGCAGAAATCCGCGTACCGCTCGGTGCACAGGATCAGGCCGTGCCACGCCTCGTCCACCGCATGCGACGGCATCCCGATCACCTGACGGTCGGCCAGTGCCGGTCCGCAGCAGCGCAGCCACTGGCGCAGGCCGGTATCGATGAGCGCCCGCGGTTGCCACGGGCAGGTCTTGAACACGGCGTCGGGAAGTTCCAGTTTGCCGACCGCGCGGGCCACGGTGTCCGGATCGATGCCGCGGCGGAGCCGGGATACGGCACAGGTGAACATCGCGTCATTATCGCCCGGGATGGGCTCCGGAGGGCGGCCACCGCGATTCCGATCGGCCCGGCTCGTCGGGCCGGCGAAACAGTGGGGACGGCCGAATCGCCTCGTGCCGATCGGTTCTCGTGCAGCCATTGATGTAACATGAAGTATCATTTAATATTTCGTGCGAAGTAGCGTAGAGCCGTTGTGGGACCGTACAGAATATGTGTCTTCGATTGGGACTTTCCGGCACTTCATTCCAGGCATGGGAATCGTCCGGCGTGTTGCGCCCATACCGATTCGGCATCGGTGGAACTGTGCAATTTCACACCCCACCAGTGTCTTTCGGGCCGAATCCGAAATTGTCCGGCCGGGTGCCGGGTAATGCGTAAAACCGTCATATCCGGCGAAACGGTCTCCGGTTGGCCGAACTCGGCCGCCCACCATAGAGCGTTCTCGGGTGTCACGGCACCTCGGGAATCGTTACTGTGCCTGCCGTGGTTACCGCATTGGTAGTGCTCGCAATCCTGATACTCGTTGCCTCCGTAGTCCATCTCGCCAGCCGCCCCCCGGAGGACCTGCGCCCCCGGAGAGCGCGGGCGCGGGTCGGCTCGGAGAGCTACTCCGACTGACCCGCACCACTCGCGGGCGATAGCACGACCACGGCAATCGGACGCTTTGTCAACTTCTGGTACTCGCTGTACCGGCCCTGATTCACAGCGTCCACCAACTCCCAGCGGCGCGCGTACTCCGTATCGTCGGGCAGAGTGACCCGGGCCCGAACCGGAAACGCGCGCCGCCCGACTTGGATCTCACACTCCGGCCGCGACCGCAGATTCGCCAGCCACCCCGGCGGCCGCGGCGACCCGCCGTTCGAAGCGGTGACCAGATAATCCGCCCCGTCCCTGGCATAGGTCAGCGCCGACGTCCGCTCCAGCCCCGTCTTCCGCCCCACGGTCCGCAGCAGCAGGGTCGGATTCCCGAACAGCAACCGATGCCCTACCAGCCCGCCACTCTTCTCGTACAGCCACTGATGCGCCCGCAACGCCCGCACGAACAGCTCGGTCACGCGCCCTCCTCCGCTCCGACAACGCCCCCAGCCTAGCCAGGCCCCGGCACTCCGCGGCCTTCCCCGACCCGATCAACTGGCCCCCGCCACGCCGACCGGGTACCATCCCACACTTGCGACCTCAGGTCGCTGCCAGGGGCGGTAGCTCAGTCGGTTAGAGCCGTGGACTCATAATCCATTGGTCGTGGGTTCGAGCCCCACCCGCCCCACAGAGAAGGTCTAGGTCAGAGCCGGTGGTTTGACCGGGACGGGGAAGCTGAACACCTGGGATAGCAGTAGCCGAACTGCTTCCCACAGGCCGCTTTCGGGGGGCGCCGCCACGCCGGTCCGGCGCGGTGAGAAGGCTCAGGCAGTGACGCCGAGCCGCGCCGCGAGCGCCCGCGATTCACGTTCGTTGAGCCGACCGCCATGCGTGACCAGTTCGGCCGCCAGCGATCGTGCGAGCGGATGACACTTCATCGACTCTTCGCTTACGGCGGTACCAGTGCGCAGCGCGCCGAGTGTGCCGAGCCAATCCCGCTGTTGTGCGTACGCGCGGGACAACTCCAGCCACAGCCGCGACCGCCGGTCCACCGACGGCACCGCGCCGGGGTCGACGACGCTCGCCGCGTCCAACGCGCCGCCGGACTTGCGCAGGTCGACCTGTACGGATACGGCGCTAATTTCGGTGTTCGCGACACCGAACAGAGTCCAAGGGTGCGCTGTCCCGGTGGGCAGTGCACGCGCCATTCCCATTGCTTGGTCTATGCCGCATTCCCATTGCTTGGTCTATGCCGCGCAGCGCGTCACCCTCGCGGCCGATACGTGCGGCTGTAATAGCGCCGTGCAGTTGGCAGGCACCCCAGAGTGCTTGTGCGTCCTTGTCGCCGTCCAAGTGTGGTTCGAGTAGTGCGACGGCGTCGGACGCGAGCCGGTAGGCGTCCTCCTCGCGGCCGGTCGAGCGCGAGACGTTGCCGAGTACCCACGATGCCGACGCGAGCGTTACCGGGTCGTCGGCGACCTCGGCGGCCGACATGCACCGGTCGGCGGCGAGCCACAACAGCGGCGCGTCGGCAACCCAGGCAAGGACTTGTTCGCACAGCGCGTAGGCACCCGACAGTGCAGCGGCGGCGGCGCGGCGTTCCTGTCCATCGAGGGTGCGCAGCGCGCGACGGCCGTCGCGGATCAGTTCGGGCAGCATCGCGCCCGCGTCGGCGCGCGGCGTCGCCGAGGTGTGCCACAACCGCCAGGCGCGATCGACCCCCGCGGCGAGTTCTGCGGGGTCGACCGGTGACGGGGCCGGGGTGAGGTCGACACCCTCTATCGCTTCTCGGATGGCGGGTACGACGGGGTGCCCGGCGCGGCGCGAGATGCCGACCAGCAACTCATGGTCGCCGGTGATCTCGGTCAGGTCCCGCACGCCGAGCGCTTGGCCGATCCGTAGCAACATGTCCAGCCCCGGCGGGTGCTGGAGACGGCCTTTCTCGACGTCACGTAGCCAGTCCTCGGACCGGCCGACCAGACCGGCGACAACGGCACGGGTGCGTCCGGTGCGGGTGCGGATGTTCTGGATGCGCTCGCCGATCGCGCGTGCGGCGAGTTCGTCAGGGGTCGGCATAGCGGCCTGCCTTCTTCGCGGGGTTGGTCCACTTCGCGGATACCCCCGGCCCGTCGGCCGGGGGAGATGTCCTCCGCGAAGAGGTAATCCCAGGATAGGGCCGCTGGTGGGACCTCACCAGCGTCTTGAGGAGGGGGAATCTCCCTACCTCGCAGAGTGGTTCGCGCCCACCGGCGCGGCCAAGACGCGGCGCGCACGATTCCTCGGTGCCCCGCCGCCGGGTTTGACGTCTAAGTCCCCGGCGGCGGGCGCAACTAGCGACCGCAGGGGACACAGGGACAGGGGCACCCGATGCGCAACCGGCCGACCGCACCCGGATACGTAGATCTGGACGTGAGCACTTCGCTGGCATGGGACCGGGCGCAGGTCCAGCGTCTGGCGCGGCACCTCGGCTACCTGGTCATCTGGCCGGACGTGACGTCGGTGCTCCCGCTGTTCGACCAGCTACGCGCCGCCGACGTGGACGCGGTCGTGATACCCGGCCCGGACCACCTCGGCCCGCTGGAGTTGAACCGGGTAATGGACGTCGCCGACGTGGAAACGGTGTTACCCCGCTTGTCGTTCGCACGCTGGTCTGCCGTGGGGACCGGGCGGTGATCGCGCTCGGCCTGGTGGTCGCGGCCGGTATCTCGCTGGCCGTGCTGGTGCTGGCGGTTGTCCTGCCCGTGCCCGGTGAACTGCCCGGCGAGCGAACCGCCGAGCGAACCGCCGAGCGAGATAACCACAGCGGCAACGGAATCAGGCCCGTCGGTTGATAGCTATCGGCCGCCGGGTGTCTGGTGGCACGGGAACCGCCGCGGGCTCGGGCTGTCCGTCCCACGTGAGGAACAACGTGTTCGGAGCGTTCAAAGCCATGAAGCGGACGGCTTCCCCTGCCGCAATCGTTGCGCCATCCGGGAGGGCGCGCGCCGTCGTGGTTATGCGCGACTGGTCGACCGTCACCCCGGTGGCGGTCTGTGTCCCGACGTTCCGTAGGAGGTAGGCGCTGTTCCGGGCGGCAAGTTCGATGGTCCAAGCGACCGGCGGCGGTTCCGAGAGTTCCAGGGCTCGCAAGGCTATCCGGTTCGACTCCTCGGCCGCATCCGCGCTCCGCTTGGCTTCCTGCGCGGCGATATCGGCGGCGTCGGCCGATTTCTCGCCAGCGGTCGCGGCCCGGCGTGACTCGGTGAGTGCCTTGTCCGCGATTTCGGCTTGCCTGCGGGCGTAGATCAGTGCCCAGGCCGATACGCAAACGCTTCCGAAGGCCATCACGGCGGCAACAACGGCGATGATGTCCGAGGTTTCCATGCCGGGAGCGTAAACGGCCGCTCCAACCGGATTCCCCGGGTTCCCGGTTGTTGAACGGGAACCCGGGGAACGGTTCAGCCCCGGATCACGATTTCGATGGAATCCGTGTCCACGCCGTAGTTCTCGGCAAGCCCCGCTTTCGCCTGCGCGATAGTCAGCGGGCCGGGGGTGGGCTCGGCGGGCGGTTCGGCCGCGAACGGCGCGGCCGTCGGCGGGGTGTATTCCTCGAATTCGAGTCCGTCGAGGCTGATTCCGAGTTCGTCGAGGTTGGTATAGCGGACCGGGTACCGATCGCCCTGCCAGACGTCGGGAATCGAGCACCGCGCGAACTCGGAGAACTCCACCATCCAGCGGCCCGGGTCCGCGTCGGGGTGCGTGGCCGGGACCACGCCGGAGATACGACCCACCAGAAAAGCGCTGCCGTGAGGTTCGGTCCCGTCGGCGTACGGCTCGGCGTTGTGAGCGTTCTGGGTGATGACGATCCACTCGCAGCGGCGGACGCGGGCGGGGGTGAGCCGCCACGCCTGCGAGCCGCCCTCATCGAGGATTTTCCGCAAGCTCTTGCCGGTGAAGATCGCGACGGTGTTTTCGGAGGTTTTAGGGTTTCCCATGCGAAAAACCGTAGAAACCTGTCTGAATATCGGCAAAAGGGCTGGTAATACCTCTAGAAACCTCCCAAAACCTATGTGGGATCTGTCGCTGACGGGCTGATACGCAGGCGTTTCAGCCGTGGAACCCGAACTGGGCGGGCGGTATTCGCGCCGGTGAGGTCCGCGCGGGGGTGCGCCTGCGCGACAACGTCACCTCGGCCCGGTCTGCGCGGCCGGGGTAGTAGTCCGCCAGTTCCGCGCTGCCGCCGGTGAGGTCGGCGGCCCCGGTGATGTCGCCATTCTCGCCTGCGCGGTCGGTGCGGCCGAGCGCGAATACTTCCCGGCCGAACACGCGGAACACGATCACGCCCGGACCCCGAACCGCTCGTGTCGATATGCCCGGTACGCCTGCGCCGTCCGCCACGCTTCCCACCCGAGCGCCTCCGCCTCGGCCCGCTCCTCGTCGGTGACCGGGCGGCGGTGCGGGTCGTAGTGCGCGCGCCAGCCGGCAGCCCGGGTGGCCCGGTCGTGGTCGACCGCCGCCGAGGCGATCCGCGCCGTCGGGTCCGACGCGCTGGTGCCGCTCCGTCGGCTCATGCTGCGCTCTTCCGTCTTTCGCCAGTCGGCGGTCCGGTCGGTGTGGTGGTTCGGTCCGGTCGCCGGGCCGCTGTGTGCCCCGCTCGTGGGGGTATCGGCCCGGCGGTGGTCCGGGTGCCGCTGCCTGTGGGGCGTGGCGCGCCGACAACGCGGCGGTCCACTCGTCCGGTGCGAACAACTTCCAACCGATGGGGGTATGAGACCGGTGCGGATCCGTAGGGTCCCGGAAAGTTCCGGTCTTCGACGTTTCCTGCGTTATTCGAGGTCGACGGCTGCCCTCACGGCGCCGTCCTCGCCTACCGGTGTCCCTGTCGGCAGCAGTCGTCGCGCGGCCGCGTTGTCGCCGGTGGTGACGGCGACGATCCGCCGGGCACCCGCCGCCGCGGCGGCGATGCGTAGTTCTCCGGCCACCGCTCGCCCGACTCCGCGACCGCGATGGGAGCGGCCGATCCAGACCCCTGCCTCGAACGAGTCGCCTCGGTATTCCAGTCGCGCCGCACCGACGGCCCGGCCGTCGACCATGATGACGTAGGTGAGTTCCACCGGCTGCTCGACGCGGAGCGCGCGGCCACGGTGGAAGTCCAGGAAAGCCTGCTTGCGCTGAGCGGTCCATCCCGGTTCCCCGGGCACCGGGGGCATGACCTCCGACGGATCGGCATCGGCCACGGCCGTCGCCAGCAGCGTTCCGAGATTGTGCTCGGTCAGCGGCTCCAGTTCGATCGACATCGGGTTCTCGCGCACACCGGGAGGTTGCCGGTCGGGCCCCGGACGTGTCAACGGAATTCCGGACGGGCCGTGGATCGAGTGGGGTCCGAACCACCTGCTTCGAGGGTCAGTGGGCGGCCGGTAACCAGGTCCGGGCCGCGGTCACCAATGCGCCGACGCCGATCGGCAGCGTCGGATCGATAACGGGGGCGTACCGGGGCGAGTGGTTGGAGGGGACGGTGAGCAGGGCGGGATCGGTCATATCGCCTGTGGTGAAAAGGGCCGGGTCCGCGCCGCCGAGCAGCCAGTAGGACAGCGGTGCGCCAGACCCGGTGGCGAAGATGCCGACGTCCTCGCTCCCGGCGCCGGCTCCCGGATCGAGGATATTGTCCGGTCCCAGCCAGGACGCGAAGGCATCGAGGGTGCGGTGCAATGCGGCCGGGTCGTTGGTGACGACCGGGAAGCGTTCTATCTCGGTGATGGTGGGTTCCTCCGGCGCGCCGGCGGTGGCCGCTTCACCGCGCACGATGCGTTCGACGCTGTCCAGGATGCGCCGGCGTACGGCAGGGTCGTAACTGCGAATGTTCAATTGGATCTCGGCGTGACCGGGGATCACGTTCGCGGCGTCGCCGGCGTGGCTCGAGCCGACGGTGAGCACCGCGGTCGCGGTGCTCGGGATCTCCCGGGATACGATGGTCTGCAGGCGCAGTACTGTCGCGGCGGCCAGCACGACGGGATCGACCGAGGCCTCCGGCATGGATCCGTGTGCGCCCCGGCCGATGATCCGCACCCGCAGCGAATCCGAACCCGCGTACGAGGGGCCCGGATGCCCGGCGATCTTGCCGGCCGGTAGCGGTGCCACATGCTGGCCGAGTACAACATCCGGCATCGGAAATCGGTCGAAGAAACTATCGTCGACCATGGCTTGGGCGCCGGCGCCCAGCTCCTCGGCGGGCTGGAACACGAGCAGCAGGGTGCCGAGCCAACCGGAGCTGTCTGCGGCGAGTGCCTGGGCCGCACCCAGCAGGCAGGTGGTGTGCAGGTCGTGACCGCAGGCGTGGGCCACCGGGACGGTGCGGTCGTCCTCGTCGGTGACCGTGACGGTGCTGGCGTAGTCGAGGCCGGTGTCCTCTCGCACGGGGAGCGCGTCCATATCGGCTCGCAGCAGGGCGGTCGGCCCCGTGCCGTTCTTCAGGACGCCGACCACTCCGGTCCGTCCGACACCGGTGGTGACGTCGAACCCGGCGCCGCGCAGCCGGTCGGCCACGAGCGCGGCGGTGCGGTGTTCGCGGAACCCGAGTTCAGGATGCCGGTGGATATCCTTGTACAGATCCACGAGCGCCCGATCGGTGATAATGCCGCCTGATGTGGTCACGGTAGTCCTCCGATGTCGTCTTCTGCTGGGCAGATGACCCGACCGACAAGGTCGTCCATGGAGCCGATACGCACGCGGAGCGATCTGCGCGTCCGTCCATTGTCCCATGCCCCACTGCCGGTGTTGATCGGATAGCGATCGACTCGTGCCGAATCGAGGCGGTGGCTTCCGGGCGTGTGCCCACCGCATGGCATAAGCTGTGGCCTCGGTAATACGAAATGCCCGTGTTCCTGCTTACTCGCTCGAACAGGGATATCCGCATCATTCGATCCGATCTGCTGGATCGAAGCGTCACCGTTTTCCTGCTAATGGTCCGCTGACCAGCAGCGTCGTGCTGTGTCGGCGGTGATCGTATCTTTCGACTCGATAACTGCCCTGCATGAATCACACGCATGAAGGATCGGTATGAAGAGCGAAAAGCGTGCCTGGGTCGCAGTGTTGACAGGAACCCTCATCGTTGCCGGTGGCGGGGCGGTCGCCGCACCATCGGCATGGTCGGAACCGGCGTCGTTACAGTCGCAGGGCGCCGGGGGCGACATTCTCCGTGCCGAAGCGTCGCAAGTGGTGGTGTCCGCCCCTGGGATACCCGGCACGGTGCCGGCGAGGTCGACACGCCTCACCTATGCCAGCAGCGATCCCCATGACGCACCCACCACGGTGGTGGGAACGTATCTGGAGCCACTTGCGCCGTGGACCGGCCCGGGCGAACGCCCGCTGGTGGCGTATGCGGGCGGCACTCAGGGGCAGGGTGCCGAATGCGCGCCTTCGGCGATGTTGTCGCAGGTGGTCCGGTTCCAGCCGCCCGCGGATATTATCTTCGAATACGACGTCATCGCGATCTACCAACTGCTCGCGCGCGGTATGGGGGTGGTGATAACCGACTATCACGATCTCAACGCGCCGGGCATCCACAACTTCCTCAACCGCAAGACCCAGGGCTACGCGGTACTGGACTCCGCGCGTGCCGCGTTGCGTTTGCCCGAAACCGGGCTCGGCCCGACTTCGCCGGTCCTGCTCTACGGATACTCCCAGGGCGGAATGGCTTCCGCGGCGGCCGCCGAGCTGCAACCGAAATATGCCCCCGACCTGAATGTGCGTGGCGCCTACGTGGGCGGGCCCCTGGTGAGCCCCCAGGACTACATCGCGCACTTCGACGGCCGCCCCGGTGTCGGGACGGCCATAGCCTGGATCGTCAACGGTATCGCCGCCGACTATCCGGACACCCGTCCGGTGCTCGACGCCGCGCTCAACGACACCGGTAAGGCGATCATGAACGCCGCGATCGGCAAATGCGGCGGCCTGTCCAGCAGTTTCACGCAACCGCAGAACACAACGCAGTGGACCACCAGCGGATTACCGCTCACAGCCGTGATCGACGGTTCCCCGGAGCTGAAGAAAGCGTTCGATGAGCAGCGGCTCGGTGGGCTGGCCCCCGCGGTACCGGTCCGGATCTACTCGGCCCTGCACGATGAGGGAGCTCCGTACGCGGCCGTGCACGGTCTGGCCGCGAGTTGGTGCGGTGCCGGTGCGACCGTTCATCTGGACTCCGACGGTGGACTGCCCCCGATATCCGCCGGATTGCTGGGCACCCACGATGTGGCTTTCTTGCCGTCGCTGGCGACCTCACAGCAGTGGGTGACCGACCGTCTTGCCGACGTGCCGGCCCCCGTGAACTGCGCGGCCCTCCCATAGTTCGGCGGAGGCACCACCGCCTCCGGCACCCCGATACCCCGATCGGGCAGTAGACCTGCCGCGATCACGCATTCTCGGCTGAACACGTCCGCGTGTCTCGCTACCGTGCCCG
The DNA here is from genome assembly GCF_001613445.1 of Nocardia grenadensis NBRC 108939. Classification (GTDB taxonomy): domain Bacteria; phylum Actinomycetota; class Actinomycetes; order Mycobacteriales; family Mycobacteriaceae; genus Nocardia; species Nocardia grenadensis. The sequence continues at coordinate 80,974 of NZ_BDCJ01000013.1, read as the reverse complement.
GCGACGCTCGGTTCAGGGATTGTCTCTACCCGAACCGATCGACCGGACGTATCGAGATAGGCGGCGTTTCAGCGTTACCCCGTCTTCAGCTGTCGTACTCAATCGAGTTGCCGTGCGAGAGAGCGAAACGGATATGACACCTCTCAGACGCGAGAACGCGCGCGATCACAAACGCTATCTCTGGATTCTGAGCACCGTGGCACCCGGCTGCGCGCTACTACCGTCGCAACTGGTGCACCTCACCGGGCTCGCGCTCTTCTGGTGGATCGGTCCGATCCTCGTATTCGTGATCATTCCGGTGCTGGACATCGCCGTCGGCTGCGACGGAGTCAGTCCACGCGACGAAGACTACGAGGCCTTGTCCAACGACCGTTATTACCGCTGGTGCACGTTTCTCTTCCTGCCTATGCAGCTCATCGGTCTGGCCATTGCGGGATACATGTGGTCGGGCTCCGAACTGACGCTGGTCGACAAACTGGGGCTGACCGTAACTCTCGGTATTGTATCCGGTATCGGCATCAATGCCGCGCATGAACTCGGCCATCGGGTCGAACATTCCGAACGCTGGCTGGCGAAGATCGCGCTGGCGCAATCCGGGTACGGCCATTTCTTCGTGGAGCACAACCGCGGCCATCACGTCCGCGTCGCCACACCCGAAGACCCGGCGAGTGCCCGCTTCGGTGAACCACTCTGGGCGTTCATACCGCGCAGCGCGGTGGGCGGCTTCCGCTCGGCACTCGTCCTGGAACGGGAACGCCTGGCCCGCAAGGGAACGAAGTGGTTCAGCCGGCACAACCAGCTGCTGCAGGCGTGGTCGCTGAGCGTGGTGGTGCTCGGTTCGATGATTCTCGCCTTCGGGCCCGTCGTCATCCCCTATCTGGCGCTGCAGGCTGTGATCGGCATCGGGTTGCTGGAGACCGTGAACTATCTCGAGCACTACGGTTTGCTCCGGGCCCGCCGCGCCGACGGCCGGTACGAGCGGTGCGCACCACGCCACAGCTGGAACAGCGACCGTCTGGTTACCAATGTCTTCCTGCTCCACCTCCAGCGCCACAGCGACCACCACGCGAACCCCGGCCGCCGCTACCAGACGCTGCGCAGTTCCGACGAGGCCCCACAGCTGCCGTTCGGTTACGCCACCATGGTCCTGCTCGCCGCCGTCCCGCCGCTGTGGCGTGCGGTCATGGATCCCCGGCTTCTCGCGCATTACAGCGGCGACACCACGCTCGTCAACCGAAAACCGCGAAAGTTCCGGAGCGAACCGTCGGGAAAGTCCGGAGACATACTGGTGTGACGGTCAACGGCTTCCGGGGCCTCGGTGAGCAGGCGGCTAATCGGACAGCGCGTTCGGCGGGACTTCGGCCGGGAGGGGTCAGCGCGCGAAGCGGGCGATCGCGTCGAGTACCGCGGTGCGCAGGGCGGGGCTGCCGGTGTGCCCGGAATCGTCGATGATCCGCAGTTCGGCGCCGGGCCAGGCACGGGCGAGTTCCCAGGCGGTGCGCAGCGGTGCGGACAGGTCGAGCCGGCCGTGGACGAGCACACCGGGGATGCCCGCGAGCCGGTGGGCGTCGCGCAGTAGGCTGCCATCCTCGAGCCAGGCGGCGTGGGCGAAATAGTGGGTGCAGATCCGGACGAAGGCCAACTGCGCCGCATCGGGTTTGGCGCTGTACTGGCCCGGTGTGCCGAGATTCTCGTGCGCGATCACCGCGTCCTCCCAGGCGCACCACCGCTGGGCCGCCGCCGCACGGACCTCGGGATCCGGATCTTCCATCAGTTGCCGATATGCCTCGACCAGTTCGTCGTCCCGGACGCCGGCCGGGGCGCCGGCGCGGAACCGCTCCCATTCGACCGGCAGCAGCAGTCGCAGGCCATGGTAGAGCCAGTCGATCTCCTGCGGCCGGGTCGTCGTCACCCCGACCAGCACGATCCCGGTGACCCGCTCCGGATGCCGTTCGGCGTAGGCGAGGATCAGCGTCGAACCCCACGAGCCGCCGTAGAGCAGCCACCGGTCGATACCCAGGTGTTCGCGTAGCGCCTCCATATCCGCGAGCAGATGCTCGGTGGTGTTGTGGCGCATATCGACCGCCGGATCCGCGGCGTGCGGGCGGCTCTCACCGCAGCCGCGCTGATCGAACAGCACGATCCGGAAGACCTCCGGGTCGAACCCGGTGCGCGTGCCGCGCCGGCCACCGCTGCCGGGACCGCCGTGGACCATCAGCGCGGGACGGCCTGCCGGGTTACCGCTGGTCTCCCAGTAGATCCGGTTGCCGTCGCTCACGTCGAGCAGGCCCGAATCGTAGGGTTCGATCGCGGAGAAGGGTTGTGGAGATGCGGAAGCGGTCACGGAGCGCCACAGTAATGGTCGGCGAGCCGTGGCCACACGACGGAAACAAGGATTCGGAGGTATCCGCTGCTGTGAGTTGTGGAAGCGGAGCGTCAGCCGACCTCGAATACGATGAGCCCGGCTATCCGGTTGCCCGAGCGCGCGATGCGTGAGACCTCCGAGGTGGCGGCGCGGGGCGGGATCACGTGTGGCGCACGCAGGATGAGCGTGCCGGCGCGGCAGCGCAGCCCGGCATGACCCGCGGCCACCGTGTTCTTCACCCAGTTGGTCTCGCCGTGGAGAAGCACCACCGCGACCGTTGCCCCGCTGCGGAAGATACAGATCGGGGTCTCGTAGCGAATCCCGGTTGTCCGGCCGACGTGTTCGATCACGGCGCAGCCCGGGAGGGACGGGGCGATACGCCGCATCCACGGATTCACGAACTGTGTACCGAACCGGTCGATCCATTCGGGAAAGAAGCGCGGCAGGGAACTATCGGTGCCCGTCATCTCGTCGAGCATAGGTGCGGGTGAACCGGTGATCATCCTTCCGTAGGCGAGTCGCGCCGCTCCGCGGAATTCACGGCGGGGCCGCGGACCGGACCTCGGCTCGCCGCCTGTTCGTCGGTGGTCTTGTCGCCGCGCACCGGCAATCCGACGCTGTAGACGCGCTGTTTCGCCGCGGAGGCCGGAATCAGACCGGGATGCCGCCGAGCGCGCCGAGGAAGCGCCAGGTCGCCAGTTCGTCCTCGGGGCCGCCGAGATCGGTCTGGGTGACCAGCAGTTCGGTCGCGCCCGCTTCCACATAGCGGCGCAGTTGTGCTTCGACCTCCGCTTCGGTGCCGATGACGGCCAGCTCGGCGGCGGTGGCGACACCTTCGCGGTCCAGGACCGTACGGTAGGACGGGATGCGCTCGTAGAAGGCCATCTGTTCGGCGGCCCGGGCCCGGACCCGCTCGGGACGGTCGGTGACCACCACCGCGACCCCGGCGATCACCCGAGGCCGGGGCCGGCCCCCGGCCCGGGCGGCGACCTCGGCCCGCGGCACGATATCGCCGCCCAGCGTACGCGGCCCGGCGAGGAACGGCACGATCCCGTCGGCGAGTTCGCCCGCGGCGGCCACCGCCTGCGGACCCATGGCCGCAACGACGATATCGGGCCCGTCCCCGCCCGCCACCGCCGCCGGGAGCGGCGGTGCCGCGGTAACCGTCTGCCCGGTGAAATCGACCGTGCCCGTGGTGAGTACCGAGCGCAGGACGGTGAGGTACTCGCGCAACCGACGGATCGGCCGCTCGCTGCGGATCCCGAACGCGGGACCTTCCAGGGCGGGCGCACCGAGGCCGAGACCGAGGGTGAAGCGGCGGTGGCCGGCGGCATGGGCGGTCTGCGCCTGGCTCGCGACCACGAGTGGATGGCGCGGGTTGATCGGGACCACCGAGGTGCCGACGTGCAGACCTGGAACCGCAGAGCCGACAACGGCCGCCAGCGACAGCGAATCGAAGTCGAACCGCTGTCCGAACCAGACGCGGTCGATACCGCTGCGCTGGAGCAGACGGGCTCGTTCGAGCACATCGTCGACGGCATTGGTGGCGGCGGGGCGGGGAGCGAGGGCGATTCCGATCGGTGCGCTGAGTGCCATAGTCGGCGCCAACACCCCGGCCGGTCGAACGTATTCCGTTTCGCTCACTCCGGACGGGAACGGCGACAGGGGCCAAGGGTACCGGTATGGTGACCCCCGCCCCCGCCGCGGTGGTCTGTCGCGACACGGTGACGGCGGCCGTACAGGCCTTCCGGCCGCCCCTCGACCACAGTGCCGCACCGGGTTTACGTGCCTCGCGCCGGATCTGCCAGAGGGTGCTCTGGCAGATCGTTTCCTTCACTGCCGCGGCCACGCGGCCGGACAGGAAGGCATTCACCGGTGTCTCGTCGCGGCGGGCCAGGGTGATCTCGAGGTCCGGCCGCCGGCGCAACCGGTTGGCGGCCAGGGTTCCGGCGTATCCGCCGCCGCTCACGACCACATGGGTGCGCTGCTGAGGCATGGTGGCTCCGTTCTCTGGAGTCCTACCACTGGAGACGAGACCGGGCCGGGGTGCGTGACGCGGTGTGAGCACCACCTCGGCCGGTGCCCGGCACCCCCGTGCCCCGGGGTTCCACGGTGCCGGTTCGACGATCTTCCGTATGTCGGTAGCGGTTGCTACTTTTCGCGTCGAAGCGCAACGACGACGAGCGGGACCAGTATGACCACGGCAACCACGACCTATCTCGAACTGTCGGAGGAAGGAGGATCGGCGCACAAGTTCTACGAGGTCGCGGTGGACGGCACCCAGGTGACGATTCGGTACGGGCGGATCGGTGACCACGGGCAGAGCAAGATCAGCTCCTTCGCCGACGCACAGAAGGCGCAGGCGGCGGCGCAGAAGAAGATCGGTGAGAAGGTCCGCAAGGGCTATGCCCCCGCCGTCCCGGGTGCGCGGGCGTCGCGGCCGGTCACCCGGCGGGCGATCACCAGCGGACGTTCCACCGCCCGGACCGCGCCGGTGCTGTGGACCTTCGATTCCGGTGCCGCGGCGTTCGGTATCTTCATCGACTCCGAGCGCTGCTGGGTGGGCAACGAGAACGGTGATGTCTTCACGCTCACCCCGGTGGGCGAGGTGACCGGGCGTTTCCGGCTGCCCGACGCGGTCAAATGCATTGTCGCCGACGACTTCTGGATCTATGCCGGCTGCGACGACGGCCGGGTCTACGACCTGTCGGGCAAGGTACCGCGCGCGGCCTACGATATCGCCGCCGATGTCGATATCTACTGGCTCGATATCCACGACGGCATCCTCGGTGTCTCCGACGTGCAGGGCGGTCTCACCGTGATCGACCACGAGGAGGAATCGCTGTGGTCGCGGCGCAGCGACGGCGAGTCGGGCTGGATGGTGCGTATCGACGCGGACGGGGTGTATCACGGGCATTCGGGCGGGGTCACCAAATACGATCTGGGCTCCGGTAACCACCGGTGGCACCGCGGCACCGGCGGCGCGGTGCTGTTCGGCTGGCAGGAGGCCGAGGCGGTGTACGCGGGTACCGCACGCAACCAGGTGCGCATGCTGGACAAGGGCGGCCGCGCCGACCGGGCGTTCCAGTGCGATGCCGCGGTGTACTCGTGCGCGGCCTCGCCGGACGGGCGCTATGTCTTCGCCGGTGACAACTATTCGTCGGTGTACTGCTTCGACGCCGACGGCCGCCGGCTCTGGAAACTCGGCACCGGCTGCGGTTCGGCGTATTCGATGCAATACCACGACGACCGGCTGTACCTCGTCACCACCGCCGGCACCCTGGCCTGCCTCGATGTGAGCGAGACCGCGGTCCGCGACGCCGAACAGGGTGTGCTGCCGCGGACCCTCTCGGTGAAGGCGCCGCCGCTGACCGCGGTAGTGCCGAGCAGCACCGTGGAGGTGGCTACCGACGCCGGGGGCGGCGTGGTCGTCGAATGCGTCGATGTGGGCGGGCGCCTGCGGGTGCACATCGTCTCACCGGGCTTCCGGCGGGAATGGAATGTGCAGTTCCCCCGAGATATCCGGCAGGCCGGCACCCGCTATGTGGTGGACGGGGTGGCCGAGTCGGCGCGCGGTGGGTTCTACCGGGTGCGCGGGGATATCCGCCGGTTGACCTGATCAGGCACCGCCCGAACCGCTCTCGGCGTCGTACCCGGCCCGGGCGCCGGTCGATTCGGCCCGAATGTTGCGCCGATCACCGCGGGTCCGGTGGCGTGCCGCCGATCGTACACAATCCCGGCGAAGGTGCCGAGTGGACGCAGTTGATTTGGGAGGTGCCAGAACGCTGCGCGACAGCGGCCCTCGAACGGGCCCGGCGATGGTTCGCCGGCGACCGTGCCATGGGCAGGACGCATGGATGTGCCCGGTAGCCGGGCCGCTCCGTGATCCGAAGGGGGGATTACGGAGCGGCCCGCGGGCGCGGTGCGCGATCATCCGAATCACGGTGAGCGCAAGGCTGCCGATGCCCCGGCCGGCGCCATATCGTCGCATGGTGATATCGCGCAACAGGTCTCGACGGCATCTCAAGACGGTCACCGGGGTCAGCGGCGGTACCGATATCTACGCGGCGGCGGTGGACCCGGGCCGGTCGACGCTCGACACCGCGATCGCCGTCGCGAAGATCGCCGAGGAGCACAGGTTCGATGCCCTCTTCGCGGCCGATCTGCTCGGTTTCGGCGCACAGGGGGCCATCGGCGCGCAGGAGCCGCTGATCTACCTCTCGGCATTGAGTTCGGTGACCACGCATATCGGCCTGATCGCCACGGTCACCACCACCTTCCACCACCCGTACAACCTGGCCCGGTTGTTCGGCACCCTCGATCATGTGAGCAACGGCCGGTCCGCCTGGAACGCCGTCACCTCGTCGCTGGGCGAGGAGAACTACAGCGATCAGGAGTTGCCCGGGCCGGAACAGCGTTATGCGCGCGCGGCGGAATCGCTGGAAGTGGTACACGCCCTGTTCGATTCGTGGGGTCCGGGTGCCCTCACCTCGGACGGTCGCGGGGGCGCCGTACTCGATCCGGCCCGGGTGCGCCCGATCGATCACCGGGGTGAGCATTTCACCGTGCGCGGTCCGCTGAACATTCCGCCGCTGCCGCAGCGGCGCCCGGTACAGTTCCAGGCCGGCCAGTCGGCGGGCGGGATCGAACTCGGCGCCCGTTTCGCCGAGGCGGTGTTCACCTCGCTCACCACTCTCGACGACGCCCACGCGTACACGGACAGGATCCGGGCCCGCGCCCGGGAACTGGGGCGGCCGGCCGGATTGCCCTATATATTCAGTTCCTTCCACGCCACCTATGGCGCCACCGAAGCGGAGGTCGCGCGGCTGCTTCGCGAACAGGAGGAGTCCTTCGACTTCGAAGCCGGTCGCCGGCTGCTCGCGGATATGCTCGGCGGCGGGGTCGATCTCTCCGATCTACCGCTGGACCGGCCGCTTCCGGAAACTCTGCTGCCCGCGGTCGATTCGGTGCACCGCAGACGCGGGCGGGTGGAGATCTTCGCGCGTCTCGCCGGGTCCGGACGCACGTTGCGCGAGCTGATCCTGGAAGCACGGCACACCGGTCACTGGTCGGCGGCCGGTACGCCGGAGCAGTTGGCCGATGCCATCGAGGAGCGGTACCGCGCCGGAGTTCTCGACATCATCTCGCTGGGTGGCCTGGACGATCCCCGCACCCGGGATTTCGTGACGGGCGGTCTGCTGCCCGAACTACGCCGCCGCGATATCGTCGGTTCCGACTATCTCGGCGCCACCTTCCGGGAGAATCTGGAGCTGCCGCCGCTACCGGGGGCCGATACCGAGCGCCTGGCGGGATAGAGCGCGCGGGAGCGGGTGGACGGCCGCTCAGAAATAGCGGACCGCGACATACGCCCAGGCCAGTACACAGCTGAGCGCGGTGACGACGATGCCGTACCTGGTGAACTGCCAGAAGGTGATTCGGTGCCCGGCCCGGCGCGCGATATCGAGGGCCACCACATTGGCGCTCGCGGCGACGGCGGTGCCGTTCCCGCTGAAGTCCGCGCCGAAGGCGAACGCCCACCACAGCGCGCGCCCCTGGCCGTGGTCGGAAGTCTGTTCGACCAGGCCCTCGACCACCGGGGCCATGGTGGTCGTATAGGGGATGTTGTCGATGAACGCGGCCACGACGGCGGAACCGAAAACCAGCACCGCCGAGGCGAACAGCGGATTGTCACCGAACGCGGCGACGGCGGCATCGCCGAGGAGCTCGATCACACCGGTGTGCACGAGACCGGCGACCATCACGAACAGGCCCATGAAGAAGACCAGGGTGCCCCATTCCACCTCACGCAGGATGTCACCGATATCGAGCCGGGAGATCAGCACCATGGCGCCCGCGCCGAGCAGCGCGATGATCGACGGCGCCACGTGCAGCATCGAATGCAGGCCGAAACCAACCACGACCCCGGCCAGTACGAGCAGTGCGCGGGTCAGCAGGCGCGGGTCGGTGATGGCCCGCTTCTCCTGTAGTGCTGCCACCGTCTCGATGTGCTCGGAGCGCATCCGCAGATGTTTGCGGAACAGCCAGCGGGTGAACAGCACGAACAGTGCGAAGATCACGGCCACGGCCGGGGCCATGTGCAGCAGGAAATCATTGAAGGTCAGGCCGGCCCGGCTGCCGATGATGATGTTGGGCGGATCGCCGACCAGGGTGGCCGCGCCACCGATATTGGCGGCGAGCACCTCGGCGATGAGGAACGGTTGCGCGGCGAAACCCAGCCGCCCGCACACCACGATGGTGACCGGCGCGACGAGCATGATGATGGTGACATTGTCGAGCAGCGGCGAGGCGACGGCGGTGATGATCATCAGCATCACCATCAGCCGGAACGGGTTGCCGCGGGAGCGTTTCGCGGCCCAGATGGCGAGGAAGTCGAATAGGCCGGTCTGCTTGATGACGCCGACGATGATCATCATGCCGAGCAGCAGGAAGATCACATTCCAGTCGATACCGACATGCGCGTTGTAGAAGACCTGCTCGCCCGGCACCAGACCGAGGACGGTCATCAACCCGGCCGCGACCAGTACGACCTTCACCTTGTCCGCGCGTTCGGTGGCGATGAACCAGAACGCCCCGACGAATACGACGACCGCCAGGATCTGGTTCATCGGCGCACCTCCCCTCGGCCCGGCGGCTCAGTCGTCGGGCCCGGCGACGGCCAGGCTGATCAGTAGTCGTTCGAGGGTGATGCCGCCGACGAGGGTGCGCGTGCGGTCCACCACCGCGACCAGGGGGCTGTGCCGCTGCGCCATGAGGGCCGCGATCTCCAGCAGGGTGGCGTCCCGGTGCACGACCGCCGGGCGCGGCGCGTGTTCGGGCAGGCAGTCGCCCACGGTCAGATCGCCCAATTCGCGCCAGAACAGTTCGGCGTGCAGTTCGTCGATGGTGCGTGCCAGCGCGGGATCGTCCTGGTAGGAGCTGGGGATGGCCAGCCGCAGCACCTGGGTGCCGGGCAGGACCGCTACGGGCCGGCCGGCCGCGTCGACGACGATGAGGCCGGGCAGCCGGTTCATCACCATCAATCGCATGGCCTTGGCGACGGGGTCGCCGGTGCGAACGGTCGGTAGCTGGACCGCGATCTCGTGTGCTTGCATCGGATGGTCCCGTCGCGCGTGCGGGGAGAGAGTTGTCATGACCGGTTCCTGTCGCCGGTGAACTGGTCCATCAGCCGTTCCAGCCGGGCCACCCGGTCGGGCAGCGGGCTGCTGTGCAGCAGTTCGGCGAGCTGATCGGCTTCGTCGGGGCCCAGCGCGATGGAGTGGACGGGTTCGTCGCGCGCGGTGTGGTAGACGTGGATATGTTTCGCACCGTCGGTACCGGACACCAGCGCGAACCGGTCCCCGCTGCGGGTCAGCAGGTGGTGCACGGTGCCCTGGCCCGGTATGGTGCCGCGGTCGATGTCCACGTCGAACGCTCCTCCCGCAGCCGGTTTTCTCGGCTCCCAGTTTCGGCGCCCGGCGGTATCACCGGCCATCGGTGCCGCCACCCATCTCCGGTGACCGGGGTTGTGTAGGGGCCGCCGTGAAAGATGGGTGTCACGCCCCATGGACAGCCCGCACACCGGCGGTCACACTGAGGTCATGGACCGTCCGGATACTGGATACGGCCTGTTCCGGCGGCATACCCGGACCCCGGCCGATGCGCTGTTCCGGCGGATCTTCCTTATCAACGGTCTCGTGTTCACGCTCGGCACCCTGGTGCTGGCGGTCTCACCGGCGACCGTGTCGTCCCGGGTGCGGCTCACCGAGATACCGGTGCTGGCGGTCGGGCTGGCGGTGATCCTCGCGGCCAACGCCTTCCTGCTGCGGTCCAGTCTGGCTCCGCTGGATCAGCTCATCGTCTCCATGCGGCGGGTGGATCCGCTGCGGCGCAGCGGCCGGCTCGACGAACGCGGCAACGGTGATCTCTCCCGGGTGATCGACTCGTTCAACGCCATGGTCGACCGGCTCGAATCCGAACGCGCGGCGGCCAGTGCGTCCGCGCTGGCCGCGCAGGAGGGCGAGCGTCGGCGGATCGCGCGGGAACTGCACGACGAGATCGGCCAGAGCCTGACCGTGGCGCTGCTGTCGATGAAGCGGGCCGCCGACCGCGCCCCCGCCGATGTCGTCGACGTCCTGCACGGTGCCCAGGAGACCGTACGCGCCTGCCTGGACGAAGTGCGGGGAATCGCGCGGCGGTTACGGCCCGATGTGCTCGACGATCTCGGTCTGTCCAGCGCCCTGAGCGCGCTGTGCAGCGAATTCAGCTCGACGGCCGGTATCAGTGTGACCCGCGATGTGGACCGGAAACTGCCGCGGCTGGACCCCGATATCGAACTCGTCTGCTACCGGGTGGCCCAGGAGAGCCTGACCAATATCGCCCGGCACGCGGGCGCCCACCGGGTCGGGCTGAGCCTGCGGGTGCACGGCGATTCGCTGGTGCTGCGGGTCGGCGACGACGGTCGCGGCGGGGTGGCCGAGGACGGGGCCGGTATCCGGGGAATGCGCGAACGCGCACTGCTGGTGAATGCCACCCTGACCATCGAGTCGCCGCCGGGGCGCGGCACCGAGGTCTGCCTGTGTATCCCGCATCGAGGCGAAAGGAGTACGCCGTGACGAACCCGGCTGTGGCCCGCGTCCTGCTCGCCGACGATCACGCACTCGTCCGGTCCGGGTTGCGGTTGATCCTGGACGCCGAACCCGATCTCACGGTCGTCGCCGAGGCCGCCAACGGTTACGAGGCGGTGCAGCAGATCGGACACGTGCCCGTCGACCTCGCGATCCTCGATATCGCCATGCCGCGGATGACCGGGATCCAGGCCGCACGCGAGATCCACCGCGCCGCCCCGCAGGTGCGAATCCTCATGCTGTCGATGTACGACAACGAACAGTATTTCTTCGAATCGCTGCGGGTCGGCGCCTCCGGCTATGTACTGAAATCCGTGGCCGACCGCGATTTGCTCGAAGCCTGCCGGGCGACCCTGCGCGGCGAGTCCTATCTGTATCCCGGCGCGGTGAACTCCCTGATCCGCGACTGGTTGCAGCACGCCGACCGCGACGAGCCCCTGCCGCACAGTCTGCTCACGCCGCGCGAGGAGGAGATCGTCAAACTGGTCGCGGAGGGCTATTCGTCGCGCGAGATCGCCGGCGACCTGGTCATCAGTGTGAAGACCGTGGACCGGCATCGGGCCAATATCCTGCAGAAGCTGGGTTTACGTGATCGGCTGGCGCTGACCCGCTATGCCATCCGCGCGGGGCTCATCGAGCCGTGAACGTTCCCCGGGCCGCGCGCGGCCCCCACGGCAGCAGGGCGGCACTGGCCGGTAGCGCCAGCGCCGCCACGCCGATTGCCGCGCGTACGCCGATCGCGGTCGCGAGCACACCGCCGAGGGCGATGAACGCCGGCTGGACGCATCTGGCGCTGATGGACCAGGCGGTGCCGACGCGCACCATATGGTCATCGGCGGTGTGGTTCGTGCGGTAGGCGGCGAACACCGGGTTGAACACGCCGGCGCAGAAGAGCAGCAGTGTTTCGGCGACCAGGATGACGGTGAGCCCGAGCGGCCCGGGTCCGGCGAGCACGAGCAGGCCGGGCCAGCAAGTGCGCAGCGTGCCGGATCCGAGCAGGACAGTGTGTGTACCGAACCGGGCGACGAGCCGCGGGGCGCACCAGGATCCCAGTAGTCCGCCGAGCCCCGGCACCCCGAGGGCCAGCCCGTACTGCCATGGCGGGAAACCCAGTTCGCGCAGCATGAACAGCGCCAGCAGGGGCGAGATGAGCACCAGCGAACCGCCGAAGAGCATGGCATTCCAGAACAGCCGGTGCAGGGTGGGATGTGCGAAGAGATAGGCCCAGCCGGCGCTGATCCCGGCCGGGGTGCGACGGCTGCCTTCCCGTCGCGCGGATGGGGTTTCGGGGGAGCGGATCCGGCGGATACCGAGCGCTGACACCAGATGCCCGAACGAATCGACGATCAGGGTGGTGGTCGTCCCGAATGCCGTGACGAGCAGTCCGCCGATCGGCCCGCCCAGCGTGGTCGCGGTCCAGAAGGTGGTCTCCAGCCGGCTGCCGGCTCGAACTCGTTGCCGTTGCGGGACGAGGGTTTTGAGGTGCGCGTCGCGCGCGGCGTTGAAGACGACGGCGCACAGGGTCTGTACCGCCGCGGTCACGCACAGGTGCGCGTAGGTGAGCGCGCCGAACCGGGTGGCGATCGGCACCGAGATCAGCGCGGCGCACGCGGTGATGCCCGCACCTGTCATGATGGAGCGTTTGCGCCGGAACTCGAGGAACGGGCCGAGCGGGAGCGCGATGGCGGCCGCGGCGACTCCGGCACCCGCGGCCATCAGGGAGACCTGGAGATCGGAGGCACCGACCAGCAGGATCGCCGCCAGCGGAAGCGCACCCGCGCCGATGGCACTTCCCGTCTGACCGGCGGCGAACGCGCTCCAGAGCCGGTAGAAATCGGGCGGGAGCCGCCCGGCGGTATCCGGCCGGGGATTGGCGGGTCCCTCGGGCCGACGGGCACCGGTTCGCATCGTCCGATGGTGCCGTACCGTAGGGCGCGGTGGGAATTCCGAGAATCATCGTGTCTCGGCGGCGGTCGGCTCCGGGGAGAAATCGTCCAATCCGTTCGTCCGGGTGTTGTGCGCGGCCCGGATGCGCCATTCACCGTAGTGCCGGACCAGGACGAGGGTGATGAATCCCTGCCGGTCCGCGGCGGTCGCCGTGCCGGGCAGCACGTGGCCCGGCCAGCTCCAGCGGGTGTGGACGAGCGCGACGCCCGGTGCGAGTTCGTCGATCGCCACGATCTCCTGGGTGTAATCGCGCTTCTGCGCGACAACGGACTCCGGTACGTCCAGATGGCCCCGGATGTTCGCTTCACGTGTCCGCCACCAGATCCCGCGGTGGGTGATGAAATCCGAGTCCTCGGTGAAATACTCTCCCCACTGCCGCATTTCGTGGCGCACCCACAGTTGGGTATGGGCGGTCAGGGTGGCTCTGATACTGCGCTCGTCTTCCGCATGCATACCGACACTCTGGAACCTCAACGTTTGTTGAAGTCAAGACCGCGGTTCGGGATCCGGGCCGCAGGGCTCATATGAGTCGCTGTTCGGCGATCGGCGTACTCAGCGAAGTGTCGTTGATCTCGAGATAGAGCTGGCGCTCGGTCACCGACACGGTGACCGTGTTACGGCGTTCGAGGGCCGCCGCCGCGGCCTCGACGAAGGGCCGGTCGAAAGAGACGAGCGGGATGTCGGTGGCGTGATGGATCCGTTTGCCGGACAACTGAGCCAGCACCTTGACCGGGTCGCGATGGGTGTACACCGCGACCCGCTCGGCGCGTTTGCTGCCGCGATGCACGCGGTCGGCATCGGGGGCCCCAACCTCTATCCACCCGGTGATCCGGCCGGTGAGATCGCGGACCAGTACCGCGGGTTCGTCGGTGGACGAGACGCCGCCGTCGCTGAAGGTGATGCCGTCGGTGTATTCGAGGCAGTAGGCCAGCAGCCGGGTGATCAGGAATTCCGTGGTCTCCGAGGGATGCCGAGCCATCCGCAACTCCAGTTCCTGGTACACACCCCGGTCGATATCGGACAGGTGCAGGGTGACGGTGTGCAGAGTCGCGCCGGTAGCCATAGGACGATCAGCCTAACGAACGCGGGGTCGGGCGAAGGCCCTGCCCGGTTTTGCACTCGGCCAAAGCCGAAGGGAGGTGCGTAGGGGAGCGCGGCCGCGCGGAGCCGGCGGTGTGGGTGCAGACACCGGGAATGCTCCCGTCAATGCGAGTGTTCTTGTGCAGTGTCACAAATACGCCGGAACTCGAACGTCTCGTGAATCGGCGGCGTCGCGGCCCGGGCGGTGTCGAACCGGAGGCCGGAGAGGTTATGTCTTGCGGGGACGGCCGGTTGCGCAGGCGGCGGTAGCCCCGGCCACCGGGCCGGGGCTACCGCCGTCGTGCGGATCCGCTGGGCCGGACTCAGCCGATGCTGAAGGGCTGACCCCAGACGCGGAACTCGGAGATACCCTGCTCGGTGGTCGTCTCGACCCGTACGAAGGCGCGGGCCTGGGCGTAACCGGCGCAACCGTTGAGACCGATGGTGGAATCGGTCCAGGTCACCGAGCCGTTGGGGCCGGTGAACTTGTTGGCGAAGAGATGGCCCTCGTCGCCGTAGGCGTCCGGCTTCTCGATATCGAGCAGCAGGAACGAGGTGGCCTGGCCCGGGCCGAGGGTCAGGTTGGCACCGGAGCTGAGGTTGCCGCTGAGGTTCTCACCGGACTGGGTCAGACCGGCTCCGCCGTTGCCGGCGCCACCGCTGATATCGACCTGGCAGCCCACGACATATCCCGGGGTGATCTTGGTGCCCTTGTGCGGACCGTGCACCTCGACCTGCGCGCTACCGGAGACCCAGGCGTTGCGGTGCAGCGGGGTCGAACCCATCGACGGGTTGATCAGCGCCGACTCGCCTGCGATCCGGGCGGTGATGCTCAGGCCGTTGGGCAGGGTGTGGTTCAGCTCGGCACCCGGCAGCGGCACGAAGGTGTCGGCATTGGCCGCGCCGGTGGAGAACAGGCCGACCGCGGCGACGGTCGCGGCCGTCACACTCGCGGCCCGTACGACGCTTTTCTTGATGACAGACATGACAGTTTCCCTCTCGGAAAAGAATTTCGTTCAGCGACGGATTTGATCGACCAGATACGACGTGCGTCAGCCGATGCTGAACGGAGCTCCGTACAGGGTGGTCTTCGAATAATGGTCGCCGATGATCTCGACGACGGCGTACGACCGGGCCTGCGCGTAACCGGCGCAGCCCTCGATATTGATTTCGACATCTTTGTAGTCGACCCAGTACACGCCGGGCTTCGGAATATCGACGCCTTCGACGTTGATGAATTTGACCTGGCCCGGGCCGAGTTTGATGCCGAGCGAGCCGCTGGCACCCAGGCTGGAGGTGCTCACGCTGGCCGAGACGCCGGCCGAGATGGCATCGTCGGCGATGCTGACCTGGCAGCCGACGATGTACCCGGCGCTGACCCGGGAGGTGCCGTGGGTGGAGGAGTTGTTGGTGCCGGGGGCGTTCGTGGGGCCCTTCCAGGGACCCGGGGTGCCCTCCGGGGTCTGGCTGACGTCGGCGAAGACCCGTCCGCTCAGCCAGGCGACCCGGCCGGCGCCGTTGGCCGACAGCGATGGAGAGATGAGCGCGCTCTCGTCGACACGGCTCAGTTTCACGCCGGGTCCGAGTTTTTCGCCGCCGGGGAGCGGCACGAAGGTATCGGCATTCGCCACGCCTCCGGCGACGCCCAGTACCGCCGCCGTCATCGCCGCGGTGGCAGCAATCGACTTGATGTTCATGGTGGTTCCCTCATGGTTTTGCGAATTGTCGCCCTATTTCGGCCGGACGACGCCGTCCGGCGAAAAACGGCAGCAGTGATCCCCGGGCCTGTACGCGCACGCGCGTAGGCCGCGGTTCGGGGGGTATTACTGCGCAATCGCAGGTGAAATCCGGGGGTTACGAAAAACCCACCGGTGGTGTCGGATCGTCTTCCTGGGCGATCAGGTGACGAATGGCTGCGTCATCTATCCCTCATCCCTGTCTATCTTCTTACAACCCGGCCGGGTTCGGCCGGAAACTCTGCGGCGAGGGGGAAGGCAGGCGCACGGGCGTCAGCAGCGTCGGAGTCCACATCCCTCACACCTCTCGCTCGTGCGTCGTTGCGCCGGACGGACGCTCACCCCGTTCGGGGTGGGCACCGTTCGCGGACACCGTGGGTGCGATGTCGGCGCAGTCTGTTGCCAGCCCGTCTGTAGTTAGGTTAGCCTTCGCTCACTATAAAGCCTCGTCAACGTTTTTTGTGAGCGATGACAGTGGCCTACATCACACGGACCGGAAGGGACGATTCGATGCACAGAGGTTGTGACACCGCCTCATGACTGCCGGTTCGTCCTATGAATACCACACACAGGTGGGTGTCCGCAGGTGGTCTGGATGGTTGCTGGGGGCAATATTCCTGGTAATCGCCTGCTTACTGAGTCTCGGGGTCGGGGTGGCGCATATTCCGATCACGGAAATCATTAGTGCCCTGTGGGAGCCCGATGGATCGCCGGATCACCTGGTCATCAGCGAATACCGCCTGCCCCGTACGCTGCTCGGATTGCTCGCCGGTAGCGCGCTGGGAGTCGCGGGCTGCCTGATGCAGGGCTTGACCCGCAACCCGCTCGCCGATCCGGGCCTGCTCGGAATCAATGCGGGCGCCGCCTTCGCCATCGCGGTGGCCGTCGCCTATCTGGGCGCCGACGGGATCGCCTCCTATGTCTGGTTCGGGTTCGCGGGCGCCGCGGTAGTGTCGATGGCGGTGTATCGGCTGGGGACCGTCGGGCGCGGTGGGACCGATCCGATCCGGCTCACCCTGGCCGGTGTCGCGGTGACCGCCGTACTCACCGGTGTCACCAAGGGGCTGATCCTGCTGAACTCGACCGCCTTCGACAAGATGCGGCAGTGGGACGCCGGGGCGCTGACCGGCCGCGGCTACGACGTCCTCGCCGGCGCCATGACTTTCATCGTGGCCGGGATGATCCTGGCCCTCGTCGCCGCCCGCTCGCTCAATGCCGTGGCGCTGGGCGACGATCTGGCCCGTGCCCTGGGCGTGCACGTGACCCGCACCCGGGCTTGTACCGCGCTCGCCCTGATCCTGCTCTGTGGTACCGCGACCGCGGCGGTCGGCCCGATTACCTTCGTGGGCCTGGCGGTGCCGCATATCGCGCGCTGGATCGTCGGCCCCGACCACCGCTGGATCGTGGCCTATTCCTTGGTCCTGGCGCCCGCGCTGGTGCTCTTCGCGGATGTGGTGGGCCGGATCGCCATCCCGCCCGACGAACTGTCCGCCGGTGTGGTGACCGCGTTCCTGGGGGCGCCGGTGCTGATCTGGCTGGCCCGCCGCTCGGAGCTGAGGCAGTCGTGACCACCGTGCGTAAACCGCCGCGCCTCGGTACTCCCTCGACCATCGATTTCGGCCGGTCGGTCCGGGTGTTGCGCCTGCGCGGTGCCACCACGCGTTTCGGGCTGCGCGGCCTCGTGGTCACGGTCGTACTGCTGGCCGCTGCTGTGGTGGTGGCGCTGCTGGCGCTGGGCACCGGTGATTTCGCGATTCCACCGGACCGGGTGGTACGGGCGCTGTTCGGCAACGGGGTGGGCGGTGACGAACTGGTCGTGCGGGAATGGCGGATGCCCCGGGTGCTCATGGCCCTGGTGCTCGGCGCGGCGCTCGGGATCAGCGGCGCGATCCTGCAGTCGGTCACCCGGAACCCGCTGGGCAGCCCGGATATCGTCGGGTTCAATTCGGGCGCCTACACCGGCGCGCTGCTGGTGCTGCTGTCCGGTGGCGGCTACTACGCCACCGCGGCCGGTGCGCTGGGCGGTGGGCTGCTCACCGCGCTCGCGATCTTCCTGCTGGCCTTCCGGCGGAACGTCAAGGGTTTCCGGCTGATCATCGTCGGGATCGGGGTCGGCGCGATGCTGGCCGCGGTCAACACCTGGCTCATCTTGCGGGCCGACCTCGACGAGGCGATGTCGGCCGCCGCCTGGGGTGTCGGGACGCTGGACGGGCTCACCTGGGACGAAATCGTGCCCGCCCTGGTGGTGCTGGCGATCCTGGCCGTTGTAGTGGTGCCCGCCGCCTACCGGTTGCAGGTGCTGGAACTGGGGGACGACGCGGCGCAGGCGCTCGGGATCCGGGTGGGGCGGGCGCGGCTGGTGCTGACCGTGCTCAGTGTCGCGTTCACCGCGGTCGGTACCGCGGTGGCGGGACCGATCGCGTTCGTCGCGCTGGCCGCGCCGCAGTTGGGCCGGCGCCTGGCGCGTACCCCGACGACCGCGCTCCTGCCGGCCGCGGCGATGGGCGCGCTGCTGCTGGTGGTCTGTGACTGGATCTCGCGCCGGGCGTTCGCGCCCACCACCCTGCCCGTCGGGGTGGTGACCGCGTCGATCGGTGGCGCGTATCTGGCCTATCTGCTGGTGGCCGAGGCTCGACGGAACTGAGGGAATCATGACGGAACTGAGGGAATCATGGTGGACGAAAAATTCGGGCACAACGCCGCCGACGAGACCGCCGGGACGGCCAGGTTGCGCGCCGACCGGTTGCGTCTGGGCTACCGCAGCCGGGTCATCAGCGACGAACTGACCGTCGATATCCCCGACGGCACCTTCACGGTCATCATCGGTCCGAACGCCTGTGGTAAATCCACGCTGCTGCGGGCACTGTCACGGCTGCTGGCGCCCGAATCCGGTGCGGTACTGCTCGACGGGAAGCAGATCGGCAGCTATCCGGCCAAGGAGGTCGCCCGGCGGATCGGGCTGCTGCCGCAGACCTCGACCGCGCCGGAGGGGATCCGGGTCGCCGATCTGGTGGCGCGGGGGCGGTACCCGCATCAGTCTCTGATCCGGCAGTGGTCGCGGCGCGACGAGGAGGCCGTCGCCGCGGCCATGGCCGCGACCGGGGTGGCCGAACTGTCCGGGCGGCTGGTGGACGAACTGTCCGGTGGGCAGCGGCAGCGGGTGTGGATCGCGATGGTGCTCGCACAGGAGACGCCCATCGTGCTGCTCGACGAGCCGACGACCTTCCTCGATATCGCCCATCAGATCCAGCTGCTGGATCTGTGCCGCCGGTTGAATCGGGAGACCGGGCGGACGGTGGTCGCGGTCCTGCACGATCTGAATCACGCGTTCCGCTACGCCGATCATCTGATCGCCATGCGGGACGGGGCGGTGATCGCGGCCGGAGCGCCACGCGAGATCGTCACCGCCGAACTCGTGGAGAAGGTGTTCGACCTGGGCTGCCGGGTGATCGACGATCCCGAAACCGGGGCCCCGTTGGTGGTTCCGCTGGCCGAGAACGCGGTGCATACGGGCTGAATGCGACAAACCGCACCGGAACTCTTGCCGGATAGATATTTTACTTTAGTAAAGGTTAGGCTAACCTCAACTGTGGTTGTGTGCGGGTGCCGGTCGATAGCGGGACGGTATCGGCACCGCACCGAATGTGGTTCACAGCGAAGGGAGTTGCCGTGCCGGCGGCAGAGCAGGATGCCTCGAAGGCCAGCGATCCCGGATTACCGCTCACCGGCCCCCAGCTGGGAATATGGAACGCGCAGCTGTTCGACCCGGAATCCGGGCGCTATCTGGTCGGTGAGGTCCTCGAGATCTCCGGCGACACCCCGATCGACGTCGAGGCCCTGGCCGAGGCGATCCGCCGCACGGTAACGGAGGCGGAGAACATGCGGCTGCGGTTCCGCGATACCGCGGCCGGCCCACGGCAA
Organism: Nocardia grenadensis NBRC 108939; assembly: GCF_001613445.1. Lineage (GTDB taxonomy): Bacteria > Actinomycetota > Actinomycetes > Mycobacteriales > Mycobacteriaceae > Nocardia > Nocardia grenadensis. The sequence continues at coordinate 61,301 of NZ_BDCJ01000013.1, read as the reverse complement.
TACGTCTGCGACGAACCCGCCGTCCTGCAACCGATGATCGATTTGCGCGGTGCGGCCGAACCGCATGCGCTCGCCCACGAGGCGGTGGCGCTGGAGCGTCATCAGGCGGCGCAGCGGTGCCGCGGCATGGTGGACCGGCGGTTGTACAACTACACGCTGATCCGGCTCACCGACTCCGAGGTCTGGTGTGTGCAGCTGTACCACCACCTGATCGTCGACGGTTACAGCGCGGCCCTGCTGTCGCGCCGGGTCGCCACGCACTACACCGCGCTGCGCCGGCATACGGAACCGCCCCGGGCGACCTTCGGCACCATCGCCGAACTGGTCGCCGACGAGCAGAACTATCGCGACAGTGAGCAGTTCGCCGAGGACCAGCGCTACTGGCGCGAACAGCTCAGCCCCGCACCCCCGCTCGACGGGCGTGGGACCGCACTCGGTGGTGCGGTCGAGCGCACCATCCGGGCCGAGGCGATCCTGCCGGTGGAAACACTGGAGCGGCTGCGTAATTGCACCGAGCGCTACCGGATCACCTGGGCCGACGGCCTGATCGCCTGCTACGCCGCCTATGTGCAGCGGCTGCTGGGCAATTCCGATGTCGTGCTCTCGATGCTGATGATGGGCCGGGTCGGCCGGGTCGCGCTGAGCACCCCGGCGATGGCGGTCAATGTGCTGCCGCTGCGGCTGACCGTGCACGCCCACGACACCGTCGGCGAACTCGGCGTGCGGGTCGCCGCGACGCTGCGGGAGATGCGCAGGCATCAGCGCTACAGCGGTGCCGACCTCGCCCGCGACCTCAGCGGTTTCGGGGCGGGGGAATTGCTGCACGGAATCGGCATGAACCTCAAGGTTTTCGATTTCGCCCTCGACTTCGACGGTGCCGAGGGTGTGCTGCGGAACGTCGCCGGCGGTCCGCCGGAAGATCTCGGGCTGGTGGTGACCCCGCTCCCCGACAAATCGGTGCTGCTCGGCTTCGAATGCGATGCCCGGACCAACGATCCGGAGACCGCCTATCACCGGGTGGCGGGTCTGGTGCGGGTGATCGAGGCGTTCACCGAACTGGACAAGGTGGCCGTCGGGGCCCTGGAACTGATCGATCGCGCGGACCGCGACCGCCTGCTGGCCGCGCGCTCCGGCCCGCCGGCCGCCGGTACCGCCGAATATATGCCTGCCGCGCTGGACCGGATGGTCGCGGCGTACGCCGACGCCACGGTCCTGGTCGGCGGCGCCCAGCGCTATACGGCCGGGGAACTGGGCGACCGGGTGTACCGGCTGGCCCGGTACCTGCGGGACCGGGGTGTGGCACCGGGCGCGCTCGTCGGTGTCGCGCTACCGCGGACCGCGGAGCTGGTCGTCGCGCTGCTGGCCGTCTGGCGCGCGGGCGGCACGTATCTGCCGCTGGACCCCGAACATCCGGTGCCCCGGCTCCAGATCATGATCGACGACGCCGCCCCACTCCTGGTGCTCACCGACAGCGCCCTGACCGGTGCCCTCGAAGGGCCGGCGGTGGTACTCGACAGCGACCCGGTGCGTGAGGCGCTGCGCGGTTACCCGGGCACACCGCCGACCGCTGCGGAGATCGCGACCGTCCGGGGTGATCACCCCGCCTATGTGCTGTACACCTCCGGCTCCACCGGTACGCCGAAAGGTGTGGTGATAGACCATGCCGCGCTGGCGCAGCTGGTGGCCGGGCACCGGTCCGGGATCTACGCCGAAACCGTCGAACGGGCCGGCGGCCGGCGGCTCGCGGTCGCGCATACGACGTCTTTCGCCTTCGACGCCGCGCTCGATCCGCTGCTGTGGTTGTTCGACGGCCATCGGATCCACCTGTACGACAGCGCGATCCGGCGCGACCCCGCGGCGCTGGTCGCGGCATTGCGCGCCGACGGTATCGAAGTGGTGGACGGGACCCCGACGCTGGCCGCCGCGCTCTTCGGGCACGGGCTGGCCGAGCTCGCGCCGCGGCTGCTCGTCCTGGGCGGGGAAGCCTGCCCGCCCGATCTGTGGCAGCGGGTGCAGCGCGCCGGGATCACGGCGGTCAATCTGTACGGCCCGACCGAGGCCACCGTCGACGCCATCGGCGCGCCGATGCGCGGCGCGGAGCCGCATATCGGTGTCCCGCTGCCCGGGGTGCGGGCCTATCTCCTGGACAACGGACTCCAGGCGGTGGCCGACGGACAACTCGGCGAACTGTATCTGGCGGGCACGGGTATCGCGCAGGGTTATCTGGGCGCACCCGGAAGCACCGCTGCGCGCTTCGTAGCCGATCCTTTCGGCCCGCCGGGGGCACGGATGTACCGCAGCGGCGATCTGGCCCGCTGGGAGCCCGGTAGCGGTTATTTCTATGCCGGTCGCGCCGACGCCCAGGTGAAGATTCGCGGGCACCGGATCGAGATCGGTGAGGTGGAGGCCGCGCTGAGCGGGCTCCCGGAGATTGCGACGGCGGCCGCCGATATCCGGGATATCGCAGGGCGGGCGAGTCTCATCGGCTACGTCGTCCCGGTGCGGGAAGCGCCGGGCGGCCGCGGCGGACCGGGCGATCTCGGTGCCCGGATACGCAACCGGTTGGCCGAATCGCTCCCCGACCCGATGGTCCCGACCCGGATCGTGGTGCTCGACGAACTGCCGTGGACGGTGAACGGCAAAGTCGACCGGGCCGCCCTGCCCGACCCGGCCGAACCGGCCGGCGGGCGTGCGCCGGCCACCGCGGCCGAGCGCGCGGTGGCCGAGGTGGTCGCCGAACTGCTCGGCGGCGCGACTGTCGATATCGACGACGACTTCTTCGGCGCCGGGGGTGACAGCATCACCGCGATCGGGGTCTGCACCCGGCTCCGGGAACGGGGCCTGGTCCTGGCCCCGCAGGACATGCTGACCCGCCGCAGTCTCTCCGATCTGGCGGCGGTGGCCCAAAGCGCCGATCCCACGGCAGTTTCGGAGGCGGAGCGGCCGCCGAACGCGGCCGCCGTCTCGATAGCGCTCCCGCCGGACGACGACGCCGAATCGACCGCCGCGTACGGGCCGATCGCCGATGTACTGCCGCTCTCCCCGTTGCAGGAGGGGCTGCTCTTCCACGCCCTGCGCGACGGCGCCGCCGATGTCTACACACTGACCGCCCGTTTCGAACTGGCCGGACCGCTGGACCCGGACCGGCTGGGCGTGGCGTTCGCGACGGTGCTGGGACGGCATCCCAACCTGGCCGCGGCCTTCCGCTACGAGCAATTCGACCGCCCGGTGCAGGTGATCCCGCGGACACCGCGGGTGGCGTGGCAGGTCGCGGATCTGCGCCACCGGGCACCGGCCGCGGCGGGCGCGCTGGAACTGGAGGAGCGGGCCGGGGCGCGGACCTTCGATATCGCCGAACCTCCGCTGCTGCGGGCACTGCTCATCCGGCTGTCCGATACCGCGCACCGGCTGGTTCTGACCGCCCACCATCTGCTGGCCGACGGCTGGTCGGTGCCGATCGTGCTGCGCGAGATGCTCGCGCTCTACCACGGCGAGCGGTTGCCCGAACCCGGCTACTACGGCACCTACCTGGCCTGGCTCGCCGCCCGCGACAGTGACGCGGACGTCCGCCGCTGGGCCGAATATCTGGGCGGGCTCTCCGCGCCGAGCCTGATCGGCGGGCCCGGCCCGCGCTCGGCCGCGGTGGGGCTCGAGGTGCCGCTGGCCGGCGAGACCGTGGCCGCGCTCGAATCGTTCGGCCGGGCCAACGGACTGACCATGAACACCCTGCTACAGGGTGCCTGGGGGATGGTCCTGGCCGAACAACTCGGTCGCGACGATGTGGTCTTCGGTGCGGTGGTGTCGGGCCGGCCGAGCGAGCTGCCGGGTGTGGCGGGGATGGTCGGGTTGTTCAGCAATACCGTCCCGGTCCGGCTGACCCTGGATTCCGCGCGGCCCGCAGCCGTTCAGTTCGCCGAATTCCAGCGGATCACACTCGAGCTGCAGAACCACGGGTACCTGGGCCTGGCCACGGTCGAACGGGCGGCCGGAATCGGGCGGCTCTTCGACACCCTGGTGGTCTACGAGAATTTCCCGAGAACCGGTGTACAGGGCAATGACGCGCGCGAGGTGGGAGTGGCCGGTGTGACGGTGCACAGCCGCACCCACTACCCGGTGACGGTGACGGCCCTGCCCGGCGACCGGTTCCGCCTGATGCTGCACCACGACCCCGGCGCGGTGGACGCCGCGTCCGCCACTCGGATGGCGGCCCGGCTCGGTGCGGTACTCACCGCCCTGGTCGACGCCCCCGACGCCACCGCCGGTGCGGTGCTGGCCGTCACCCGTCACCCGGATACCCGCGGCCGCACCATGGCCGACTGGGGTCCGCACACCGCGCTCGATCCGGCGGCGCCCGCGATCACGGTCGACGGCGAGACGATCACCTATCGCGAATTCGAGACGCGCGCCAACCGGCTCGCCCGCCGGCTGGTCGCCCGGGGCATCGGTCCCGAGACCGTGGTGACGGTGGCCATGCGACGCGGCGCCGATCAGGTGATCGCGGCGCACGCCGTCTGCCGGGCCGGCGGGGTGTATCTGCCGGTGGATCCGGGGCAGCCCGCCGAACGCGTGGACACCATCCTCGCGGCCGCCGCCACACCGCTGGTGCTGACCACGGCCGCCGACGCCTTCGAAACCGGCCGGGCACCCGTCGTTTCGGTCGATACGCTCGACACCGCGGATTTCGCGGACACCGCGCTCACCGACGCCGACCGGCTCGCGCCGTTGCGGCCGGACAATGCGGCCTACCTGCTGTTCACCTCCGGCTCCACCGGTGTACCCAAGGGCGTGACGGTCCCGCACGCGGCCATCGTGAACACCTTCGCCTGGTTGCAGGAGCAGCACGGATTCGGCATCGGTGACACCGTGCTGTACCGGACCCCGGCGACCTTCGACGCCTCGCTGCTGGAGATCTTCCTGCCGCTGCTGGTGGGCGCCCGGATCGTGGTGGCCCGGCCCGACGGCCATCGCGACCCCTACTATCAGGCGCGGTTGATGGCCGAGGAACGGGTCACCGCGATCCAGATGACCTCGTCCATGCTCACCACCACGGCCGAGGAAAGTGATCTGTCCGGGTGCGGCGCGCTGCGCTGCGTGTTCACCGGCGGCGAACCGCTACCACCCGCGACGGCACAGCGGTTCCGGACCGCGACCGGGGCCCGGGTGAACAACCTGTACGGCCCCACCGAGGCCGCGGTCTGCATCACCTATCACGCGACCGACGACGCCGACATCGTGACGGTCCCGATCGGCCGCCCGCCGGGCGGCGCGGGGGTGCGGGTGCTCGACGACAGATTGCTGCCGGTGCCGTCGGGGGTGGTAGGGGAGCTGTATCTGACCGGGGTCCAGCTCGCCCGCGGCTACCTGCACCGCCCGGAGCAGACCGCGCGGACCTTCGTCGCCGACCCCGCCGGGAACGGTGAACGGATGTACCGCACCGGCGATCTGGTCCGCTGGGGCGCCGACGGCGAACTCGAGTACGTGGGCCGCACCGACAGCCAGATCAAACTGCGCGGTCAGCGGATCGAACTCGGCGATATCGAGTCGGCGATCCTGCGCCGCCCCGAGATCGCGCAGGCGGCGGTGATCCTGCGCGAGGACAACCCCGGCGATCAGCGCCTGGTGGCCTATCTGCGGACGCGGACCGGCGCCGCCCTGGACATCGACGCGGTGCGAGCCACGGTCCGCGACGCCCTGCCGGAGTACATGATTCCGGCGGCCTTCGTGGAACTCGACGAGATCCCGATGACGAGCAGTGACAAACTCGATCGCAAGGCGCTGCCGGTTCCCGACTATCCCGTGGAAACCCCCGCTGTCGCCGTCACCGCGGTCGCGGACCCGACGCTGTCCGCGGCCGCCGGGCCGGTGCTCGCGGCCATGGCCGCGGTGCTCGGTGTGGCAGCCATCGGCCCGGACGACGATTTCTTCGCGGCGGGTGGTCATTCGCTCACCGCGGTCCGGTTGGTCGGCCGCTTGCGCCGGGCGGGTCACGAGGTGGTGGTCGACGATATCTTCGAGGCGCCCACCGCGCGGGCGCTGGCGGCCCGGATCGACGGTGCCACCCCGGTGGCGGCGCCGCAGGTGGTGTCGATTCGGGAGACGGATATCGCCGCGCCCTCCGAGGAGATCGCCATGCTGGGCCGGCGCCTCGACCATGTGCTCGAACTGCGTCCCCGTGGGTCGGCCGAACCACTCTTCTGTGTGCACCCGGTGGGCGGTACCGCCTGGCAGTTCACCCCGCTGGCGCGGCGGCTGCGTGCCGACCGGCCGCTGATCGGATTGCAGTCGCCCGCGTTGCGGAGTGTGGAATCGGGCGCCACGACCATCGACGAACTCGCCGCGCGATATCTGGCGACCATCCGCGAGATCCAGCCCGCGGGGCCCTACCACCTGCTCGGGTACTCACTCGGCGGCAATATCGTGCACGCGATCGCGGCGGCCCTCGCCGAGCGCGGTGCGGAGGTCGCGTTCGTGGGTCTGGTCGATTCGCATCCGCTGGCGAATCTGGCCGGTCAGGCCACCGCGGCCCTGACGGATCCGCAGCGCCTGGCGGCCCTGCTGCCCGAACTTCCCGACGATGCCCCGGATCTCGCGGCGCTCATCCGGGGCGCGGCCGGTGAACTGTTGCGCATGGTCACCGTCTCCGAGACACCGAGTTATGCCGGGCCGATGGCGCTGTATGCGGCCGATCCCGGTGGCGAGGACGATGCCACGCGGATCGCCGCCCAGCTGGCCGGCTGGCGCACCGCCGGCGTGCGGATCACCGCGCGCCGCCTGCCCTACTCCCATTTCGGGATCGTTTCCGAGGACGGCTGGTCGGAGGTCGCCGCGCTGCTGGATACCGAAGCGGCCCTGCGGACCTGACCGTGCGCCCCGGTCCCCGAGATCTCGCCGCGGCACCATCCGGTACCCCGGCGATTCGAGAAAGAAAGTAGAACACCTATGTCGCTGTTATCCCACAGCCGCTTCGCGGCCTGGCTACGCCTCGTGGTCGGTCTGTTCGTCGCGGTGGCCGCGGTCGCGGGCTGTAGCTCCGATGCCGAACCCACCGCCGCCTCCGGGACCCGCCCGGTCCAGACCGAGAAGGGCGCCATCGAGGTGCCCGCGGATCCGCAGCGGGTGGTGGTGCTCAACGGCGCGCTGGCCGGCTACCTCTACGACCTCGACGTCCCGGTGGCCGCGGCGGACCCGCGGGTGCTCGGGGTCAGCGGCCGCAATGCCGACTTCCCGCAGACCTGGGCCGACGCCGCGAAAGAACAAGGCACCCAGATGGTGCCGGTGGGGCAGGCCGTGAACGTGGAGTTCGTCGCCTCCCTCCAGCCCGACCTGATCATCGGTGGCGGCCAGGGCTTCCCGGCCAAACAGTCGGTGGACGCCTACGACCGGCTCAGCGCCATCGCGCCGACAGTACTGCTGCCCGGCAATGTCACCGGCTGGCAGGACCAGCTGACGCAGATCGCCGATGTGGTCAACCGCGCCGACAAGGTCGCCGATCTCATCTCGGCCTACGACGACAAGGTGAAAGAGGTCTCCGCGGCGATCAAGGTCCCCGAACAGCAGGTCGGCTACTTCCAGTCCGCCGCCGACGGCCGGCCGAAGATGATCCTGCCGAACGCCGCGCTGCCGACGCTGCTCGCCGAGCTGGGTTTCCAGGCCGACGACCAGGTGCTGGCCAAGGCCGGTGATCCGGAGCTGAATCCCTCGGCCGACTGGTTCGGTTTCAGCCCCGAACTGCTGACGAAGGTCGTGGACGCGCCCGTGGTCTTCGTCGTGCCGCTCAGCGGCGCCAAGAGCGCGGCCGATCTCGCGAAGGATCCGCTGTACGCGCAACTGCCCGCGTTCAAGGACAAGAAGGTCTACGAACTGCCGGCCACCAGCTACCGGCCGGATTACCGCGGCGTCATGGACACCCTCGATCTGATCCAGGAGCAGTTCAATTGAAAGCCCCCGCCGGCCTCCTCATCGATATCTCTCCGTTACGGGAGAGCCGGCGGTTCCGCGCTGCCTTCGGTGCGCGACTGGTCTCTGTTCTCGGTATCGGCCTGCTGATGGTGGCCCTGCCGGTGCAGGTCTACGAGCTCACCGGATCGAGTCTGCACGTCGCCGGGGTGTCCACGGCGATGGCGGTGGCGTTGTTCGTGGGCAGTCTCGGCGGCGGCGTGATCGCCGACCGCTACGACCGGCGCACCGTGATCTCGCTGTCCCGCTCGGCGGCGGGCCTGGGCTTCCTCGCGCTGGGCGTGAACGCGTTGCTGCCCGATCCGTTCCTCGCGGTGATCTACGCCGCGGCCGTGGTCGACGGCCTGGCCGGGGGGATCAGCGGTTCGGCGATGATGGCGCTGGTGCCCATGCTGGTGCCCCGGGCGAAGGTCCCGGCCGCCGGTGCGCTGACGACGCTGACCTCCGATCTTGGCACCATGATCACCCCGGCGATCGCCGGCGTGCTCATCGCGCAGATCGGGGTGTCCTTCGCGTTCTTCGCCGCCGCGGCGGCCACCGTGGCCACGGTATCGCTGATCCGGGCCATCGGGTCGGCCCCGCCACCGGCCCGCGAGATCCGCAATCCGCTCGTGGAACTGGGTCACGGTATGGCGTTCGCCGCGCGGCACAATGTGATTCGTGCGGTACTGGCGAGTGGCCTGCTCGCCATGCTGGTCAGCGGGCCCCTGGTACTGCTCCCGGCATTCGCCGACCGGGCTCTGGACGCGGGCCCGGCCACCCTGGGCCTGCTCTACGCCGCGCCCGGCGCGGGTGCCGTTTTGGGATCGCTGACCAGCGGCTGGATCGGCCGTACGCGGCGCAACGGGCTGGTGCTGCTGGGCTCGCTGGCGCTCATGCCGCTCGGCCTGATCCTGGCAGGTATCTGGCCGCAGGCCGCGTGGAGTTTCCTCGGGCTGGCCGCGTTCGGCGTCGCCCGGGCGGTCAACGGCATCCTGCGCTACGCGGTACTGCAGCAGAACGCGCCCGAGGATATGCGCGGGCGGATGTCGGGACTGCTCATGGTGCAGTCGGTGGCCGGTACCGCGGTCGGCTCCATGGCGGCCGGGGTTATCGGCAATCTGGTCGAACCCGGTACCGCACTGGTCGTCTACGGCGCGGCGGTACTGGTGCTGTTCGTCTTCGCACTGGTGCTGGTGTGGCCACTGTACGGCCTCACCGCGCCCGCGGGCGGCCCGCCGCAACCACCGCCGCCGGCGCAGGTTCCGGTAGGCGGCACCGTAGTCGAAGAGAAGGCCGCCGGGACCGTGGCCGAGGAGAAGAAGGACGGAGTGTGATGGTGGATCGCGGAGCCTACCGTGAGCGGATCGCCGAGGTACTCGCCGGCACGCACGGCGCGAAGGTCGGTTATCCGATCGGATTGCGGGTACTGGAGGTGATCCGCACCGCCCCGGTGGGTTCGGGGCTGATCCGGATCACCTTCGGCGGTCCCGAACTCGACGGGTTCCACAGTTACGTGCCCGACGAGCACGTGCGACTGGTGTTCCCGGATACCGACGGCACGCTGCGGCTGCCGATCCCCGACGGCCTGTCGCTGGATTGGCCCGCACCGCGGCCGATTTCCCGGGAGTACACGGTGCGCCGCTACGACGCGGCGGCCGGTGAACTCGATATCGATTTCGCCCTGCATCCCGGCGGTCTCGCCTCGGGTTGGGCGCTGGCCGTGCGGCCGGGCGCCCGCATCCATATCGCGGGCCCGCCCGGTGGCGTGGTGGTGCCCACCAGTTATGACAACTATCTGTTCGCCGGCGATATCACCGCGCTGCCCGCCATCGCCCGCTGGTTGGAATGGCTACCGCGCGAGAAGACCGGCTGGGCGTTCGTCGAAGTGGTCGACGAGAGCCAGGAGATCGAACTGGCGGCCCCGGCCGGGGTGGAGGTCCGCTGGCTGCACCGGGGTGACGCGCGGGCCGGTACCGGCGACCTGCTGGAGAAGGCGATCCGCACGGTCACCGTCCCGGAGGGCCAGAACGTCTACGCGTGGGTAGCCGGGGAAGCCGGTCAGTTGCGGCCGATCCGCAAATGGGTGCGCGGCGAACTCGGTGTGCCGGCGAAGGACTGCCTGATCGCGGGCTATTGGAAGCACGGAGTCGCGGATTTCGACCGCGAGGAATAAGGAGACAGAGATGACGAACGAGCCGACCGCGGTGGCCGGCCGCGACCACTTCATCCGCGATGTGGCCGATCTGCTGGGCGTGGCGCCGGAGGAACTGTCCACCGACACCAATCTGCTCGACGCCGGACTGGATTCGGTGCGCATCATGCAGCTGGTGGAGAAATGGCGGTCGGAGGGACACGAGACCGTCGACCCGTTGATGCTGGCCGGTGACCCCGTACTGGAGTCCTGGCTGGAGGTGCTGTGCCCGTGACCGGGCACCGCGGACCGCGTGCCCGGCGCGGTCCGCGGCGGCGGGGGTCACGCGGTGCGGTGCCCCTCGGCGAGCAGCCGGCGCAGATCGCGACGGCTGGTCTTGCCCACTCCCGTTTCGGGGAATTCGGCGACGGTGACCACCGCGTCCGGCATCTTCCAGGCCGCGATACCGCGTTCCCGGACGAAGGTGCGCACCGTAGTCAGCGTCGGCGGGGTCTGCGGGTCCAGGGGCTGGACGAAAGCGCAGATCCGCTGCCCGAGTACGGGATCGGGCGTACCGACTATCACCGCGTCCCGGATTCCGGGATGTTCCAGCAGATGGGCCTCGAGCTCCTCGGCCGATACCTTCTCGCCGCCGCGATTGACCCAATCGCCCGCCCGGCCTTTCACGACCAGGTTCCCGTCCGGCCGCAGCGCGACGATATCGCCGGTGCGGTACCAGCCGTCCGCGGTGAAACTGCGGGCGTCGGCCTCGGGATTGTCGTAGTAGCCGCGGATCGTGTACGGCCCCTGGGTCAGCAGATTTCCGTCGGCGCCCGGTGGCACGTCCGCGTCCGCGTCGTCGACGACCCGGATCCGGTCGTACTCCGACATCGGCCGGCCCTGGGTGCCGACCACCACGTCGATCGGATCGTCGAGCCGGGTGTAGCAGACCAGGCCCTCCGCCATACCGAACACCTGCTGCAGCGTGACACCCAGCGCGGGGCCGACCCGGCGGGCCAGTTCGTCCGGGCAGCGGGCGCCGCCGACCTGGACCACCTGCAGGCTGGACAGATCGGGGAGTTCGCCGCCCTGCTCGGCCCGTTCGACCCACAGCCGCGCCAGCGGCGGAACCAAGCCGGTGATGGTCACACCGAAACGTTCGATCGCCGCGAACGCCGTCGAGGGGGTCGGATCAGGGGTCATGGCCACCGTGCCGCCCGCGTAGAGCGCACCGAGGATGCCCGGGGAACTCATCGGGAAGTTGTGCGCGATCGGCAGTGTCGCCAGATAGACGGTATCGGGACCCAGTTCGGTGATCTCGGCACTGCGCCGCACGCTGTACAGGTAGTCGTCGTGGGTGCGCGGAATGAGTTTCGGGATACCGGTACTGCCGCCGGACAACTGCAGGAACGCGATATCCCCGGCATCCGGCCCGGCGAGTTCGCCGGGCTCGTCCCGGTAGTCGGCGAGGTCTGCGGCGCCCTCGGCGAATTCGTGCGCGGGGTCGTCGGCGACCAGCAGTACATGACGCAGTGTCGCGACCTCGCGCCGGACCGTATCGGCCAGTGCGGCATGGTCGAACCGCTGATGTCGGTCGCAGGTGACCATCGCGACCGCCCCGCTCGCCGTGGCGATGGGGATCAGTTCGGCCTCTCGGTGCGCGGGCAGGCAGAACACCGGCAGGGCGCCCAGGTGAAACAGCGCGAAGATCACTTCGACGAATTCGGCACGGTTGGGGAGCTGGACCAGGACCCGGTCCCGCGGCCGGATGCCCCGCCGGGCGAAGCCGGTGGCCAGCGACCGCGACCGGTGCTCCAGTTCGGCGTAGGTCCAGCGGTTCGCCGCGTCCACGACCGCGATCGCCTCGGGGCTCGCGGTGGCGCGAGCTGTCAGCAGGGACCCGAATGTCTCACCTGTCCAGAGCTTTTCGGCTCGGTATCGGTCGATCTGGTCCGGCGGCCACGGTGTGATACCGGGGAGGGCGGGCGATGACATGGAGCACCTCTTTCCGATCGGCGATCTTGTTCGATGTCACACCGGAATGCTGGCCTTACGGTGTAACTTCAGGTTAGGCTAACCTAATGGTCACGAAGCAATGGGGCGAAGGGGTTATCGTCACCGGAGCCGCAGGGGGAATCGGTGCGGCGATCGCCGCCGAACTCGCCGGCGATTCCGCTCATATATCGCTGTGGGACAGGGACTCCCGGGTGCACGAAGTCGCGGCCCGGCTCGGGCGGCAGCACGAGGGTACCGGTGTGACATCCGCCGAAGTCGATATCAGCGACGCGGCAGCGGTCGCCGAAGCGTTCGACGAAGAGCTCGCCGAACGCGGCACACCCCGGGTGGTCGTGCACGCCGCAGGCGCCATGATCGGCGGCTCGGCCCTGGATACCTCTCCGGAGGAGTGGCAGCGCTGTGTGGCCGTGAACGCAGGCGGCGCCGTGTACGTGGCCCAGCGGGCCGCGCGCGAAATGATCACGGCGGGAACCGGATCCATTGTGGTCGTCTCCTCCAACTCCGCCACCGTCCCCCGGGTGAATCTCGCCGCCTACGGCGCCGCCAAGGCCGCGGCCACGGCGTTCACCCGCTCGCTCGCCCTGCAGGTGGCACCGCACGGGGTGCGGGTCAACCTGGTCTCCCCGGGTTCCACCGATACCCCGATGCTGCGCGGAATGTACGCGGACTCCGACGAGAACGGTCTCGGCGCGGCCGGGCGGACCGGCCTGCTCGACGGCGACCCCGAGAACTACCGGCTGGGCATCCCGTTGCGGCGGATCGCCGATCCCGCCGATATCGCCGCCGCCGTCCGCTTCCTGGCTTCCGATGCCGCGCGCCACATCACCATGCACGACCTGCGGGTCGACGGCGGTGCAACGCTGGATATGTGACACGAGAGGATGACCACCATCAACGCCGAGAACCCCGCGTCTTCCGCGGATCCCGCCTTTGTCCTGTCCCGGCCGCAGCGCACCGTGACCGCGTCTGCCGGAGGGCGTGTCTTCCACAACCCCGCCGAAGCCGTCGCGCAACTGCGTGCGCGCCGGGTCTCCCATATCGTCGGCGCGCTGCCGTTCACACCCGGCGCACCGGCGGCGCTGTGGGCTCCCGAAACCATCTCGGTGACCGACGGTCCGCGGACCGCCCGGCCGGTCACCGCGCCCGATATCGCGGTCACCGAACACCTCCCGGAACCGGAGGAGCATCTGCGCCGGGTGGGCGCCGCGGTACGGCTGCTGGCCGATCCCGCGCAGCCGCTGCGCAAGGTCGTCCTCGCCCGGGCGCTGCGGGCCCGGGCCGATCGCACCGTGCGCGCCGTCGATCTGCTGGATCTCCTGGTCTCCACCGATCCCGCCGGTAACGGCTACCTGGTGGACCTGTCCGCGGCCGGCGGCCTGTTCACCGGCCGTCACCTGGTGGGTTCCAGCCCGGAGATCCTGGTGCGGCGGATCGGTACCGAGGTCACCAGCCATCCGCTCGCGGGTTCGGCCCGGCGGGTGCCGGAGAACGCGCCGGCCGATCGGCTCGCTGCCGAGAACTTGCTCGGGTCGGCGAAGGATCAGCACGAGCACGGCTTCGTGGTGGAGCATGTGGCGGGGGTACTGCGTGATCGGTGTACCGATGTGCGTACGCCCGCCGGCCCCGGTCTCACCGTGACGCCGGCCATGTGGCATCTGGGCACCACCATCGGCGCGACTGTCCCGATGGCCGGGCCGTCGGCGCTGGAACTGGCCGCCGCACTGCATCCGACCCCGGCCATCTGCGGTACCCCCACCGCGGCGGCCGCCCGGCTGATCGCCGAATTCGAAGGTGAACGCGGTTTCTACGCCGGCGCGGTCGGCTGGTGTGACGCCGAGGGCAACGGGGAATGGATGGTCAGCATCCGCTGTGCCGAACTCGCCGCCGACCACCGGACCCTGGTGGCCTACGCCGGTGGCGGCATCGTCGCGGAATCCGATCCCGAGGACGAACTGGCCGAGACCACCGGGAAATTACAGCGCGTCCTCGGACCGCTGGGTGTGGCCGGCTGTCCGGCGACGGTGCCCTGACCCACCACCTTTTCGCCACTGCGCCCGGGCGCGCGGCCTTCCAGAAGGTCGCGGGCCACACGAGATGAGGAGTTCTGGACATGCCCATGCAGCCGATCGCGCCCTATGCGATGCCGCCGTTGGACGACGAGATCACCAACAGAGTGGCCTGGAGACTCGATCCCGATCGCACCGCCCTGCTCATCCACGACATGCAGCACTACTTCCTCACCGCCTACCAGCTCGATCGCGATCCGGCCCGGACGATGATCGCGAATATCGTCCGGCTGCGTGATCGGTGCCATGAGCTGGGCATACCGGTGATCTACAGTATGCAGCCAGGGGACCAGCATCCCGACCGGCGCGGCCTGCTCGCCGATTTCTGGGGTACCGGTATGTCGGACGGCCCCGATACCGAAGTTATCGCCGCACTGACACCGCACGAGCGGGACATCCGGGTCACCAAATGGCGTTATTCGGCGTTCCAGCGCACGGATCTGCGTCAACTGCTCGGCTACCGTAACCGTGACCAGCTCGTGGTCACCGGCGTGTACGCCCATATGGGCTGCATGCTCAGTGCGGCCGAGGCGTTCATGAACGATATCCACGCGTTCCTGGCGCATGACGCGGTGGCCGATTTCAGCCGGGAGGAACATTTGATCGCCTCCAAGTACACCGCCCGCCGCTGCGGCATGGTGCTCGGTACCGACGAGATGTTGAGCCAGTTGCAGCCCGCGGTGGTGGCGTCGGGGGCCTGAGCCGAGCCGGCGCGCCGGCCGGTGTGGCCGGGCGGCGGGCCGGCGTTCAGTGGGTCCGGCCCAGTTCCCCGGAGCGGCGCCAGGATTCGCGTTCGGCTGCGAAGGCGGCCGACTGCCGGGCCCGGAACGATTCGATGGAGTCCGCTTCCTCGGTGAGGAATCCGCGATGCGCCGCGAGGCGGAATTCCCCCGGGCCGGCGCGTAATTCGCCGCGGCCGGCGGCGATATCGGCCCGGAGGTCGAGAAGTTCGGCCGCGCTCACCGGATACCAGCGGATCCGGTCGAAGAAGCGCAGCAGCCACGGGGTTTCGCTATCGGTGCGTCGGCTCCACACCTGGGTGGTGCGCCCCACGAACTGATATCCGCCCGGGCCTTCCATTCCGTAGATACACAGGTAAGCGCCGCCGATACCGACCGCGTTCTCCGGGGTCCAGGTCCGGGCCGGATTGTATTTGGTGGTGATCAGCCGGTGCCGGGGATCGATCGGGGTGGCCAGCGGCGCGCCGAGATAGACATCCCCCAAGCCCAGTACCAGGTACTCGGCGGCGAACACGGTATCGAAGACGTCGTCGACGGTCTCGAGTCCGTTCATCCGCCGAATGAACTCGATATTCCACGGGCACCACGGTGCGTCGGCGCGGACGCCGTGCGTATAGCGGGTGATCGCCTCCCGGGTCGCGGGATCATCCCAGGACAGCGGCAGATCCACGGTGCGGCTGGGGACGACCAGGTCTTCGGCGGCCGGAAGCGCGGCCTCCGCCTCGGCCAGGAGATCCAGGGCCGTGCCGATCCGCAGCGTGCGCGGTTCGACCCGGACCTGGAGCGAACGGACGCCCGGGGTGAGTTCGGTGATACCCCGTTCACCGCGGGCGCGGAGGTGCTCGTGCAGCGCGTGGACGCGGGCGCGTAGTTCGAGATCCAGGGTCATGGCACCGTATTCGACGAGGATCCCGTCATCGCCCGCGCGTCGGTAGGTCACCGGTGTACCGTCCGCGGTTTCCCCGTGCCGCAGGATGCCGTCGTCGCCGTCGCCGCCGGTGGACAGGACGATCGGCCAGCCCGCTCGGCGTTCGGGACCCAGTTCGGCCGGTGACGCGGCCCGCTCCGCGCGCACCGGCACGAAACGCACCCGGTCGCCCGGGCACAACTGGCCGAGCTTCCACAGGTCGGCGGCGGTCACCGTCACCGGACAGACGAAGCCGCCGAGGCTGGGCCCGTCGGGGCCGAGCAGGATGGGGGTGTCGCCGGTGAAATCGAGCGCGCCCACGCTGTAGGCGGTGTCGTGGATATTCGACGGATGTAGTCCGGCCTCGCCGCCGTCCGGGCGAGCCCAGCCTGGTTTGGGACCGATGAGCCGGACCCCGGTCCGGTCGGAGTTGAAGTGCACCTCGTAGGCGGTGGCGAGCAGTGTATCGATATCGGCGCGGGTGAAGAACTCCGGTGCGCCGTGTGGCCCCTCGGTGACGGCCAGTTCCCAGTCGCGGGCCAGCACGGGTTGTGCACCGCCGGGTATCGCGCCGGCCGGCGGGCCCGGTGCGGGGCCGACCGGGAGAACATCCGCGGCGGCCAGTGCCCGCCCGCCCACGCCGCCGAAACGCCCGAGAGTGAACGTGGCCCGGCTGCCGAGGTATTCGGGGAGCGCCAGTCCGCCGGATACCAGTACATAGCAGCGCATTCCGGGGCCGCGAATCGTACCGATATCGAGAACCTCTCCGGCCGGTACGAATACCGGGCGCCACAGCGGCACCGGACGACCGGCCACCGTCACCGTGACGGGAGCGCCGGTCACACACATCCACGTCGGCTCGGCGAACCGCAATGCCGGACCGGCCATGGTGCATTCGAGCCCGGCCGCGCCCTCGGGGTTGCCCAGGGCGCGGTTGCCGAGCCGGAACGACAGATCGTCCATGGGGCCCGACGGCGGTACGCCGACATGCCAGTAGCCGGTCCGGCCCGGCCAGTCCTGCACCGTGGTGAGCAGACCGGGACGTTCGACCACCGCGTGGCGGGTGGTGGTCACCGGGGCGGGCAGTGGGGCAAGCGTCACCGGGGCGGTCACCGGGTCACCACCATGCGCACGGGCGTGGGGTCGAAGCCGTTGCAGGGGTTGTTGATCTGGGGACAGTTGGACACCAGGACCAGGGTGTCGATCTCGGCGCGCAGCGATACCGTCTTGCCCGGTGCGGACCGGCCGTCGACGATACCGAGCGTGCCGTCGGACTCCACCGGTACGTTCATGAACCAGTTGATGTTGGACACCAGGTCCCGTTTGCCCATACCCCATTTCGCCGCTTCGGCCAGGAAGTTCTCCACGCAGGCGTGCTGGTGGCGGGTGTGGTGGCCGTAGCGCAGCGTATTGGACTCCTGGGAGCAGGCTCCGGCGATGGTGTCGTGGTTGCCGACCTCGTCGGCGAGCACGGTCATGAGTGCCGTGCCGCGGTCGGTGCGCAGCACACTGCCGGTGGTGAGGAATATATTGCGCTGCGCGGTGACCGTCGCCTGGGCGCTGTAGCGGTCGGTGTGGTCGGCCGCGGCGTAGAGCAGGCAGTCGACGGCCTGATTGCCGTGCAGATCGATGATGTCGAGACGATGCCCCGCCCGTACGACCGCCGACCACGGTGCACGGGCCAGGACCACTTCGTCGAGCACGACGGTCGCTGCCGGGGTCGCGGTGTTCATATCCACTCCTGTCGGGTGCGGGCGGCCGACCAGGCCTGTTCGGTGTTCTGGACGGCGCGCAGGTATTCCGGGTCGCTGTTGGCGGCGGCCGCGGCGGCGCGGTCGCCCGGCCAGGCGACCAGATCGAGGTCGGTGACCGGGGCATCGTCGAGAGGGTGCGCGGTGGCGGCCACCAGGACGATCACCGGCAGTTGGACGATCAGGTCGACGTAGGCGCCCGCGGCCGCCGGGCCGGTGGCGGTGAGGGTGCCGTCACCGTCCACCCGCACACCGCGGAAGAACGAGAGAGTGGGGCCGATATCGCGCGGGGTCAGCCCGTGTTTCGCGGCCGCGCGTTCCAGGAGCAGCCGGCCTGCGGGGGTGGGCCCGCAGAGCGCGTCGTGGTGGCCCGAGGTGTCGGTGATCACGGTGGCCAGCAGCCGGCCCTGATCGGACAACAGTGGGTGCCCGGCACCGAGATAGGCCTGCCAGGGCACTTTCACGGTGTCGGCGATATTGAGACGTTCCCACGGTGCGCCCGCGCGCAGCAGGAACAGGTGCGCGCAGGCGGCGCCGTGCGGGTCGGCGAGTCGCAGCCGGGTGCCGCGGCAGAGCACGGTGCTCGCGTAGCCGCCGGGTGGGAGCCGGACGGTCCAGGTGGTCGCGTCGAGCGGGACCCCCTCGGGCAGTGCGGGCGTGGCCGCGGTCGCCGATGCCTGGGCTCGGGCGTGCGCGCGGGCGCCGGTTGTCGAGGCGGTGGTGGGTGTCATGCTCTTTCCTTGTTCGTCGGGTCTCGGCGGGTGCGCCGGCCGTGCGTGGATGTCCGATCCGCAAGCACGGCAGCGGAATACGGCCCGATTCGCGGGCGGACGGCGATCAACCGTGCTGGACAGCGGGTTCCGGCACGGGCAGCGGGGCAATATCCCCCGCAACCGCGGGTCTTCCGGCGGGCGCACGCAACCGCTGCACGGCGAGGGTGCCGAGGAAGGCCAGCAGTGAGGCGAGGAAGCCGAAGAAGGTGGGCCAGCCATCGAAACCCGGGCCGATCAGCGCATTGTCGATATGGAGAACGGTATTCGGTACCCCGTACATGGTGGGCGTGAGTACGAACAGGACCAGCCGGACACCGAGCCCGGCCACCATGGCCGCGACCGCGGCGGCGGTGGTGGTCCGCGAGGTGAGGTGGCCCGCGATGAACGGCACGATCAGCGCGGCGAGCATGAGGTCGAACGCCAGGGTGAGCAGGATGCCGGTCTGCGGTACCTGCACCGCGAAGAAGATCGCCACCGCGACGACCGGGATCATGGTGAGCCGCACATCCCGCAGCAAGGTGTCGCGTCCGGCGGCGTCGGTCCGGTCGGTGCGCCCGGCGATATTCCGGGTCGCCACCGAGGCGGTGCCCAGGATGGCGCCGTTGGCGGTGGAGCACGATGCCGCCACAATCGCCGACAGCACCAGGATCGCCAGACCCGCCGGGGCGTGTTCGTCCAGCAGGGACAGCAGTCGCGGACCCGATCCCTCGCCGACGAGATCGGTGGTGGCGAGGGCGACCAACGCGTAGGGGATACCGACCGCAGCTGTTCCGGCCGCGCCCACGAAGCAGGCCCGGCGGGCGATTTCGGGGGAGCGGGCCGAGAAGATGCGCTGCATGAAGTCGATGGCGACGATATCGCCGATACCGAGGGCGATCAGCGTCGCCCAGTTCACCACGGCGCCTTCGGAACTGTTGCCGAGCTGTCCCAGGTCGAACGGTCCCATACCCTCGGGAATGGTGATCCCGTAGGTCGATCCCACCCAGATGAGCAGGGCGAGCGACCCGATGACGGTGATCACCATCTGGGCGAGTGCGGTGTAGGCGTCGCTGAACATGCCGCCGGTGACGGTGTAGGTCAGCACGATCGCCACGATGAGCAGGACACCGGCGGTGTAGGGGATCCCGAGGAAGCGTTCGAACAGGAAACCACCGGCGACGAGGTTGCCCGCCAGCAGGATGCAGAAGCTGAAGATCATCAGGATCGAGGCACTGAATTCCACCCCGCGGCCGTATTTGATCCGGTAGAAGTCCGGCAGGGTCAGCAGGCCCATCCGGTTCATCGGCTTGGCGAAGAAGATCCCGGTGAGCAGCAGGCACAGACCGAGGCCCAGCGGTAGCGACGCACCGGCCCAGAAGCCGACCGAACCGGCCAGATCGGTATTGCCGAGGGTGGCGTTGGAGTCGACCGCCTGGCCCATCAGGCCCGCCGCGACCAGCGGGAGACCCAGCGATCGGCCGGCGACCAGGAAGTTCACGCTGTCACCGTCGACCTTGCGGGCGACCAGCAGGCCGATGCCGATCACCGCGACCACACTGATCGCGATTCCGAGAATGATCATGGCCGGGGCCCTTCATCCGACACGAATATCTATCGGTTGAAAGGTTCCTCGGCTTCCGCGACATGGTGGTGACGGCGATGTATCCGTATCGCGGCCGGGCGTAACGTCTGCGTTGCCGATATTTCTGTCGAATGACAGAAATCTCCCCCGCGGTGCTGATCCGCTGGTCGGCGACAATGGAGGCATGACCCAACTCGGTCCGGGCCGCCCGCGTCTCGCGCCGCGTCGCCGCCAGGGGCAGACACCGCGCGCCGAAATCCTCGACGCCGCCGCCGAACTGTTCACCACCCAGGGGTACGGAAGTACCTCGACCCGGGCCATCGCCGAGGCGGTCGGTATCCGCCAGGCATCGCTGTACCACCATTTCGCGGCCAAGGACGACATTCTCGACGCCCTGCTCGGTGAAACCATCGCGGGGGCGGCCGAACTCGCGACGCGCCTGGAACGGCGACCGGAACCGGCCGCGGTCCGGCTGTACGCCCTGGCCCGGTTCGATATCGGTCAGCTGTGCGACGCGCGCTGGAATATCGGTGCGCTGTACTTCCTGCCGGAGTTGCGCGGGGATCGGTTCGCCCGGTTCCGGGCGCGCCGTGACGCCCTGCGCACGAGCTACGAACGGCTGGCCGCGCGCGTGGTGGCCGGGCCGGGCGCGAACGGGGTGGCCGAAGCGCAGACCCTGCCGTTCCGGTTGGTGGAGACGGTGATCAATATCCGCTCGGACGCCGGCGGGGTGCCCGAGGGGGTGCGGGAGGCCATCGCCGCCGCGGTGCTGCGGGTACTCGGCTGGGACGGCGATCCGGCCGAGATTTGGGAGGCGGCCGGCGTCCTCGCTCGGGAGTTACAGGTCTGAACCACCGCCGGCCGGGCCCTTCGGCCGACCACGAACTAGAACGTGTTGTAATTCTGGGGCAGGGGTCTGTGCGAGAGGAGCCGATGGGCGTGTTCGCGTTCTTCACCAGGGAGGGTCAGCAGTACCTGCCCACCCGTAAAGCCATGTCCAGCTGGAGCCCGACCCAGGTGGGCGGACCGGCGATCTGCGGACTGCTGACGCGGGAACTGGAAACGCGCTCCCCGGGGGCGGAGTTCGTCCCCGCCCGGGTGACCGTGGACCTGTTCCGCCCGGTCGTCGACGAGCCGGCCACGCTGCGCAGTGTGGTGGTGCGGGAGGGTAAACGTATCTGCGTCGCGGATGCCGAACTGCTGCAGCGCGGGGAGGTGCGGTCACGGGCGACGGTGGTCTACCTGCGCACCGGGGCGGTGCCCGCCGGCGACCTGTGGCAGCCGCCGCACGACTTCCCGGTGCCCGAGATTCCCGATACCTCGGAGGCCGGCGCCCACCCGCTGTTCAAGAGCGGGGACGGCGACTGGACCCGCGATTTCGTGGCCACGCAGAACGCCGAGCGCAAGGCCATCTGGCAGAACATGCTGCCGGTGGTCGCGGGTGAGCCGGTGACGCCGCTGCAGCGAGCGGGGATGGCCGGTGACGCCGCGAGCTTCATGTGCAATTGGGGCACCGAAGGGATCGGCTATATCAACTCCGATGTCACACTGACGCTTGCCCGGGTGCCGTCCGGCCCGGGGATCGGGGTGCTGGCACAGGATCAGGTGGCCTGTGCGGGTGTCGCGGTCGGCACCACCACCCTGTACGACCGGAGCGGCCCGCTGGGGACGGCCGTGGTGACCGCGTTGTCCAATGTGCGCCGCCAGGTCGATATGCGGCGCTTCTGAAACGATCGCCTGGGGCGTGTATCGAAGTAGCTGGTGGGGTGGCGCCGCCGATCGGTGCACCCACCAGCGGTTTCATGAAGTGCCCGTGCCGAACCGGCGGTCGGGCAGGTACGGCACCGTACTCGGTCCGGAGCGGGACGGGACCCCGGGAGGGGCGACAGGGCGTCCGATACAGTGGAAGCAAGTGGGAAATGGTGCACACGGTCCGGCACCGCACAGGTCGTGCCGCCGCGTGGAGCCTGGTGTCGAGCGGCAGCGGCGGGCATCCGCCCGCACGATCACGCGACCGGCTCCACGGTGGTTAGGGAATGGGTTTGGCATGACTGTGTCGGATTTGCCCGGCCGCGTGCCTCGGGTGGCGGCGCGGGCTTGTCCCGGTATCGGCGGCGGTGCGGTAGCCGATAGAACGTCGGCCGGGGCCCGGACCGGTGCGGCGTTCGCCGGGAATGATCCATCGGCCGCGGCATACCGCGCGGATCTCGACGGCCTACGCGGAATAGCGATCGCGCTGGTGGTGGTGTTCCACATCTGGATGGGCCGCGTGTCCGGCGGGGTCGACGTGTTCTTGGTGCTCTCGGGCTTCTTCTTCACCGGATTGCTCCTGCGCCGGGCCGATGCCACCGGGTCGGTGGGTGTGTGGTTCACGGTGCGCCGGACCCTGCGCAGACTGCTGCCGGCGTTGATCGTGGTGCTCATCGCGGTTGTCGGCGCGGCCGTGGTGCTACGGCCCTATACGCAGTGGGCGGATATCGCCACTCAGACACTGGCGTCGATGTTCTACTACCAGAACTGGCAGCTCGCGTGGAGTTGGTCGGACTACCTGGCGGCGGATCCATCGGTGAGTCCGCTACAGCACCTGTGGTCGATGTCGGTGCAGGGCCAGTACTATCTGGCGGCGCTACTCGTCGTGGCGGGGGTGGCCGGGCTGTGCCGGGGGCATCGCCGCCGGGCCCGGCCGGTGCTGGCAGTGCTCGTGGCCGGGGCCGCGGCCACATCGTTCGCGTATGCGGCGTACGGCATGGTCACCTATCAGGGCTGGAATTATTACGACAGCTACGCCCGCGCCTGGGAACTGCTGGCGGGCGCGGCCCTGGTACTCGCCGCGCCGTTCTGGTCACCCCCGCGCCCGCTGCGTCATGTCCTGGCCTGGCTGGGGCTTGCCGGGGTGGTCGGATGCGGATGGTTGATCGTAGACGGCGCCAACCGGTTTCCCGGTCCGGCCGCCCTGGTGCCCGTGGGTGCCTGCGTGGCACTCATCCTGTCCGGTAGCGGTCTTGCCCCGGAATTCCGGCCGTGGCCGAATCGGATCCTGGCTACATCCACAGCGCGCCGGCTCGGCGATATCGCCTACCCGCTGTACCTGTGGCACTGGCCGATTCTGATCTTCTATCTCGCCCACCGGGAACAGCCGGAGGCGGGTCCGGCCGGTGGGATGGCGATCATCGCACTGTCGGTCCTTCTCGCCTGGTGCACGCACCGCTGGGTCGAACAACCGCTCCGGTTGCGCTCCCGGCCCGGCACCACCGCGGGTGGTGGGACGCAGCGATACCAGAGGATCGCCGGATCGATGGTGTCGGTCGGCGCGGTCGCGCTGGTCGCGGTAACGGTGGTCTGGCAGGCCCTCGTCGTAGAGCGGGCGACCGTACCGAGCGATCTCGAGCCTCCCCGGTATCCCGGTGCGGAAGCGCTCGCGTCCGATGCGCCTGTTCCGGAGGCCCCGGTGCGTCCCGGCCCATTGCAGGTCGCGGCGGACCTGCCGCCTTCGACGCTGGACGGCTGCATCGCCGATTGGGATACCCGTGATGTCATCACCTGCACCTACGGCGACCCGGGTGCGGATCGAACAATCGCCTTGGCGGGCAGTTCGCATGTGGAGCACTGGCTGCCCGCCTTCCAGGTACTCGCCGAACAGCACAGTTTCCGCATCCGGACGTACCTCAAAATGGGCTGCGCCTTGACGATTGCCGAGGACGCCACCTACCGGGGGGAGGCCATCCCGGACTGTCGTGACTGGTCTCGCGAGGTGATCGAACGGTTGGGGACCGAACGTCCCGATTGGGTATTCACTATCGGCACCCACCCGCGTTTGGAGAGCGGCGACGAAACCCCGCCCGGCTATCCGGACGTCTGGGCGGCTCTCGCCGATCAGCGCCTGAATGTGATCGCGATCCGGGATACGCCCTGGTTGCGCCGTGACGGTGGCGTACCGTACCGGGCCGGTGATTGCCTCGCCTTCGGCGGTACCGCGATCGACTGCGGAATGCACCGCATCGATGCGCTGGACGAGATCAACCCCGGGCTCGAACCGGCGTCCCGTTTCCCGAATGTCTTCCCCATCGACCTCAGTGACGCGGTCTGCACCGCTGAGGTGTGCCCGGTCGTCGTCGGCAATATTCTCGTCTACCACGACGAACATCATCTGAGCGCAAGCTTCTCCCGCTCGCTGGCCGGCCCACTCGGGCGCGCGCTGCATCCACTGCTGCGCTGGTGGTGATATCGACCGTGGATTCGGCACCGGAACCGCACTCGGGTGACCTGTCCGTCGCGATCGGGGGCGCACGAACAGTCGACACGGATCTCCCGGGCCGGCGGCGGAACCGGCGCCCGTGTTCGGAGCGCCTGCCGCCGGGCGGTGCGGCCTGCCGGTCCCCCTCGGTGGGCGCCGGTGGCGTGGCTGTGGGCCTTAGGGCCGCCGCTCGGTGCGGGAGGGACGCGGCCAGGGGCGCGCCTCCCGGGCCTCGAGATCGGTGTTGAACCGTTCCAGGTACGCCGCGAAGGTCTCGACGTCCTCGTTGCTCCAGCCGCGCAGCAGGCGGTCGAGGGCGCTGACGTTGTAGTCGCGGTCGGCCCGGACCCGGCGTTCACCCTCGTCGGTGATCCGGAATTTACGGGCCAGACCGCCCTCGGGATCGGGGATACGCTCCACCAGCCCGGCTTTCAGCATGGCCGCGGTCTGCCGGTGCACGGTCGAGGTATCCAGGCCGAAGGCCTCGCTGAGTTCGCCGATGGACATGGGTCCCTCGATCCGTAACCGGCGCAGTACCAGATAGGCACTGCGCTCGAGGTGGTCCGGGCGGCGCAGATGGGCATTGAGGCTGTGCCGGCCCAGGAGCATGGTCTCGAATTCGATCAGATGCGTGGGTTTATCCATGGCGGGTGTCCTGCTCGTACTCGATGCCGTGGCGGCGCGGCGGGCGTCCCGTCAGTCGTTATACCACGCGGCCGGGAGCGTATTGCATATTACACATTGTATGTAGGGTGCAATCAGTGCGCCGTGCGCACCGTCCGTCGTCTGTCGCCGGACGGTTCGTCGGCGACACCGCCCGGCCGGCGTCCGATGGTGGCGGCGGAACTGGTGAAGACGAACCGCCGCGGTCCGGCGGCGCAGGCGGCGTCCGGCACCTGGCGCAGGCCGGCGATATTGGTCCGGAAGAGGGGTTCGGGATCGCGGAGCCAGGCCCGGGTGTCCACCGCGCAGTGGTAGATCTCGTCGCAGTCGCGCAGGGCAGTGCGCAGTGCGTGATCGTCGAACAGGTCACCGTGGTGGATCTCCACCGGCAGGTCCGTGATGGCCCGAAGATCGCTGGTACGGCGGACCAGGACGCGGACGGGCGCACCGGTCGCCACCAGTTGGCGGGTCAGGTGCGAGCCGAGGAATCCCGAGGCTCCCACCACCAGTTTCGTGGAGTCCGCCATGTGGTGTGCCTCCCGATCGGTTCGTCGGCCCGGGTACGAGTTCGGCAGGGTCGGGGCATTTATGTACAGATAACCGGTCGAACGTCCGTACTGTAGTTCGGACAATTGTCTTGATCGTGGATCCAGGGCTTTCCGGGCCGTATTCGGCGACCTCCGGAGCGGACGCGCTGCTCGCTGTTCACGTGTTCGACGCAGCGTTCGAATCGGGGGCGAGTACGGTTTTTCCGGAACATCCGGTTCGGCGGCGTGGTCGCGGTGCGCGGAGTGGCCGGGTAACGGCCGGCTCGCGACCTCGGTGCCGGACGCACGTGCGATCTGAAAGGACTCGTCCATGGCGATCGACACCGGCGGGAAACCCGCGACGCGTAACAGCGGTGTGCCGGGCCCGCCCAGACACAGACCAGTGGGCCGCAAGCTCGACTGGCTGGTCTTCGGCATCACCTCGGTAGGGTCCGTGGCCTTCGTACTCTGGGGGATCTTCGACCAGGAAAGTCTGGCCACCTTCGCCTCGAACGCCCAGTCCTGGGTGATCACCAATACCGGCTGGTTGTTCGTCCTGGTGGCCACCTCCTTCGTGGTCTACGTGATCTGGCTGGCGCTGAGCCGGTACGGCAAGATCCCGCTCGGCGCCGACGACGAACAACCGGAGTTCCGGACAGTCTCCTGGATCGCCATGATGTTCAGCGCCGGTATGGGGATCGGCCTCATGTTCTGGGGTGTCGCCGAGCCACTGACCCATTTCACCGCTCCGCCGCCGGATACCGCCGAGGCCGGCAGCCCGCAGGCCGCCGAGGTCGCGATGGCGACCACGCTGTTCCACTGGACGTTGCATCCGTGGGCCATCTACGCCGTCGCCGGGCTGGCCATCGCCTACGGTACCTTCCGGCGTGGCCGGTCCCAGCTGTTCTCGTCGGTGTTCCGGCCGCTGCTCGGTCGGCACGCCGAGGGCCTGGGGGGTAAGGCGATCGATGTGATGGCCATCTTCGCCACGCTGTTCGGTTCGGCGGCCTCGCTCGGTCTGGGCGCGTTGCAGATCGGAGCCGGGTTCGAGTTCAACGGCTGGGTGGACGCCGTCGGCAAGATCGGCCTGGTGGCGGTGATCACCGGGCTCACCGTCGCGTTCATCCTCTCCGCGGTCTCGGGCGTCGCCCGCGGTATCCAGTGGCTGTCGAATATCAATATGGTGCTCGCGGTGATCCTGGCGGCCTTCGTCTTCATCGCCGGGCCCACCCTGTTCATGCTGAACTTCCTGCCCACCGCCGTCGGTGACTACATCGCCGAGCTACCGACCATGGCCTCGCGGACCGGGATCGCCGGCGGCGCGGAAATGGAGACGTGGCTGTCGAGCTGGACCATCTTCTACTGGGCGTGGTGGATCTCCTGGACCCCCTTCGTCGGGATGTTCATCGCGCGGATCAGCCGGGGTCGCACCATCCGGCAGTTCGTGGCGGGCGTCCTGCTGGTGCCCAGCCTGGTGAGCCTGGTCTGGTTCGCGGTCTTCGGCGGCGCGGCCATCCGCCAGCAGACCGATACCCACGACCTCACCGAAGCCGACGGCAGCGTGAACCCCGATTTCGCGCTCTTCCACCTGCTCGCGGAGTATCCACTGACCTCGATCACCACCGTGCTGGTGATGATCCTGGTGGGTATCTTCTTCGTTTCCGGCGCGGACGCCGCCTCGATCGTCATGGGCACCCTGTCGGAGCGGGGCAATATCGAACCGTCCCGGCTGACCGTGATCTTCTGGGGTACCGCCACCGGTGCGGTCGCCGCGATCATGCTGGTGATCGCCGATTCGAGCGATCTCGGTGGCGCATTGACCGGTTTGCAGGCACTCACCACCGTGGTGTCGCTGCCGTTCATGGTGGTGATGGTGCTCATGTGCGTCTCGCTCTACCGCGATGTCCGCAGCGATCCGCTCATCGTGCGGGCGGACCTGGGTGTCGAACTGGTCGAGGGCGCGGTGCTACAGGGCGTGGCCAAGCACGAGGGCGAGTTCGAGCTCGTCACCTCGCCCATCGAGGTGGTGGACGGGGAGCCGGTGGTGGAGGGCGACCGGTGAGCCGATAGCGCCGGCCCGGTCCGCGTCACGGCGCGGGCCGGGTTCAGCGCAGGTGTCCGCGGAAATCCAGGCAGGCCCGGCCGGGCACCGCCGGACGCGGGGCACGGGGCGCGCTGTTCTGGGTCGCCTCGATGTAGATGCTCAGGCCGGTGTTGAGCTTGCCGGCCAGCGCCTCGAGCTGATCGGGCGAGAGGGACTCGCCGAAGGCCGCCGCGGCGAGAAGTCGTTCCCGTACCTGTTCGAGATTGAGCCGGGCGAACGGGATGGGGGCGAGTTCGGGCATGCGGGTAACCGTACCCGAGTTCGAACATATTTTCGATAGATGGTTCCCCGGCCGGTGTAGGCCGGTCTATCGGCTCACTCGGTCGGGGTCGACGGCCCCTGGGCCGGTGAACGCGCCGCCGTGCGCGGCCAGGGCCGCGGCGGCCGCCGCACGGTCGGGAAGGTGCGGGTCGGGTGGTGTTCGCAGCAGTGTCAGCTGGTGGTAGACCGGCGCGGTGGCCGCGATCAGGACGGCCCGCGCGTCGACGCCGGGAGTCAGTTCGCCCCGGTGCACGGCGCGTTCGACCACCACCTCGGACTGGACATATCGGTTCTCCCACAACTGGCGCAGGGCGCGGGCGGCCTCCTCGGAGCGGAACGACACCGCGATCAGCGCCGCCGCGATCGACGGTTCCTCGACGAGCGAATCCTGGATCTCCTGGTTGAGCGCGGCCAGATCCCCCCGGAGGGAACCGGTGTCGCGGGGGTGCCAATCGATATCGGCGGCCGCGGCGAAGACGTCGGTGATCAGACCGCCGACATCGCGCCAACGGCGGTAGACGGTGGTGCGGTGGACGCCCGCGCGGGCGGCGACGGTGTCCACGGTGAGTGCGTCGTAGCCGTGTTCGGTCAGTTCCGCGTGTACGGCTGCCAGGACCTGGGCGCGGATGCGGGCGGTGCGTCCGCCCGGTCGCGGCGCCGGGCGCGGGGTCTCGCCGGCCGAGGGGGGAGAAGTCATATCGATCATCCGGTTGCTCTGGGGGGCAGGCTGTGACACCATGCTAATGCAACATTCGTCGCACTAGTGAGGTCGCCGATGCTCATTCGAAGCGTTCACCCCGTCCTGCGGTCCCCCGGGGTCGCGTCGTACTCGAATGCTTCGGAGAGTGTCCATGTCCACGCAGATCACCGCGCTCGCGGTCACCAAGTCTTTTCATGGCCGGCGCGTTCTCGATGAGGTGACGTGTTCGCTCGCCACGGGCGAGCGCACCGGCATCATCGGCGAGAACGGATCCGGTAAGTCCACCCTGCTGCGTCTGTTCGCCGGGCAGGAGCGGCCCGACGCCGGCGAGATCGTCCTCCGGGCCGACGGCGGTGTCGGCTATCTCGCCCAGGACGAGCAGCTGCCGCCGGCGGCAACCGTTCAGCAGGTCATCGACCGGGCCTTGAGCAAGCTGCGCGCGATCGAGGGCCGGATGCGTGCCCTGGAGGCCGCCATGGCGGCCGGCGACGAGTCCGGCTTCGCCGAATACGGCGAACTGGCCACCATTTTCGAACTACGCGGCGGGTACGACGCCGATGCCCGCGTCGAGCGTGCCCTGCACGGTCTCGGCCTGGGTCTGGTCGCTCGCGGCCGGGAAGTCGGCGGGCTCTCCGGCGGCGAACAGGTCCGGTTACGCCTGGCGGCGGTACTGGCGGCCGGGTCCGAGGTGCTGCTGCTCGACGAGCCCACCAACCACCTCGACGACGACGCCCTGACCTGGCTGGAAAGCCATCTGCGCACTCGGCGCGGTACCACGGTGGCGGTCTCCCACGACCGGGTCTTCCTGGAGCGGATCGCGACCTCCCTGCTGGAGGTCGACGCGGACCGGCGGCGGGTGGTCCGGTACGGCAACGGCTACGCGGGTTTCCGTGCGGAGAAGGCCGCGGCGCGGCGGCGGTGGGTACAAGCCCACGAACAGTGGCAGACCGATATCGAGCGGCTGCGGGAAGCCGCCGCCACCACGGCCCGCCGGGTCGCCCCGGGGCGGGCGATGAAGGACAACAACAAGATGGCCTACGACCGGGCGGCCGGCCGGGTGCAGCAGTCGCTGGCCGGGCGGGTCCGCAATGCCGAGGAACGTTTGCGCCGCTTGCTCGCCGACCCGGTGCCGCCGCCCCCACAGCCGTTGCGTTTCACCCCGGCACTGCGGTCCGGCGGTACGCCCGGCACTGTCCTCGACGCCACCGGGATCACTGTCGCCGACCGGCTGGACCCGACCGGCCTCACCCTCGCCGCCGGAGAGCGCCTGCTGATCACCGGCCCGAACGGCGCGGGCAAGTCCACACTGCTGCGGGTGCTGGCCGGGGTCCTCGCACCGGACGGCGGCACCGTCGTCCGCCGCGGCCGGGTCGGCTATCTCGCGCAGGAGCCGCCGCCCGCCGTGCCGGGGGAGACGCTGGCGGCCGCCTTCGCCCGCGGCCGCACCGGTGAGACCGAAGGGCACGCCGAACGACTCCTGGCCCTGGGCCTGTTCGACCGCGCGCAGCTCACGACCCGCGTCGCGGAGCTGTCCACCGGGCAGCGGCAGCGGCTGGCCTTGGCGCGGCTGGTCGTGGAACCGTTCGACGTGCTGTTGCTCGACGAGCCCACCAATCACCTCTCACCAGGGTTGGTCGAGGATATGGAGACCGCGCTGGCCGACTACCCGGGCGCGCTGGTGATCGTCAGCCACGACCGCCGGCTGCGCGCGCGATGGCACGGTGACCGGCTCGCGTTGCGGGCGCCGGTATCCGTCTGAACCTCGCCGAATCCGGCACATCCACGTATCGAAGGAGTTTTGCTGTGCCCGCCGACCCCGTCACGCTTCCCGCCGACCCCACCGTGTTGCACCCCATGCCCGGGCAGCCGCGCGTCGTCCTGCTGAAACCGCTGATCGGCTCACCGCTGATCGAGGCCGGGGAGTTCTCCTACTACGACGACCCCGACGACCCGACCGCGTTCGAAACCCGCAATGTGCTCTACCACTACGGGCCGGAGAAGCTGATCATCGGAAAGTTCTGCGCGCTGGCCACCGGCGTGCGGTTCATCATGAACGGCGCCAACCACCGTATGGACGGTCCGTCGACCTTCCCGTTTCCCACCATGGGCGGCGGGTGGGCCCACCACATCGACCTGCTGAGCGATCTGCCGAACCGGGGCGATACCGTCGTCGGCAACGACGTCTGGATCGGTAACGGCGCGACGATCCTGCCCGGTGTGCGGATCGGCCACGGCGCGATCATCGGCGCCGGCGCCGTCGTCACCGCCGACGTACCCGACTACGGTATCGCCGGCGGTAATCCGGCCCGCCTCATCCGCACCCGCTACGCGGAGCCCGATATCGCCCGGCTGCTGGCGGTGGCCTGGTGGGACTGGCCCATCGAACACCTCACCCGGCATGTGCGCACGATCATGTCGGGCGGTATCGCCGACCTCGAAGCCGCCGCCACGGAACTGAAATGAGGGAAACCGCTGTGCCTTCCCACTCTGCCCATATCGCGATGGTCGGTATCCCGATCGTCAGTCACGTGCTGCCGAGTCTCGCGATCATCCGTGAGCTCGTGGTTCGGGGTCATCGCGTGACCTGTGCCAACGATCCGGTGGTGGCCGATCTGCTCACCGCCACCGGCGCCGAATTCGTCCCGTGCGCGTCCGGGTTGCCGGTCGCCGACGACACCTGGCCCGACGACCCGATCGCCGCGATGGACCTCTTCCTCGACGATGCCGTGGCGGCCCTTCCACAGTTGTCCGCGGCCTACCGGGCCGATCCGGCCGACCTTTACCTGTACGACATCGGCGCGTACGCCGGCCGCGCGCTCGCCGAAACGCAGAGTCGGCCCGTCCTGCAGCTGTCCCCGTCCTTCGTGGGCTGGGACGGGTACGAGCGGGAGGTCGTGGTACAGCTGCGGCAACTACCGGGTGCCGACGCCCATCGGGCGCGGTTCGCCCGGTGGCTCGCCGACTGCGGTGCGGTGACCGCCGATGTGGACGCCTTCTCCGGTGTGCCCGACCGGGCCCTGGCCCTGATACCCCGGGCGATGCAACCGCATGCCGACCGGGTGGATGCCGGCAAGGTGACCTTCGTCGGACCCTGTTTCGACCCGGACGGGTCCGACGCGGGCTGGGTGGGTCCGGCCGCGGCCGACAAGGTCCTGCTGATCTCGCTGGGTTCGGCCTACACCCACCGGCCGGAGTTCTACCGTCGCTGCCTGCGCGCCTTCGGCGACCTGCCCGGCTGGCATATCGTCCTGCAGATCGGAAAACACACCGACCCGGGAGAACTCGGCGATATCCCGGCCAATGTGGAAGTGCACTCGTGGGTTCCGCAGCGGGCGATACTGGACCGGGCGGACGCGTTCCTCACCCATGCCGGGATGGGCGGGTGCGGCGAAGGGTTGCTGGCCGGTGTCCCGATGATCGCCGTACCGCAGGCCGCCGAGCAGTTCCTCAATGCCGACCGCCTGGTGGAACTGGGTGTGGCGCGCCGGATCGACACCGACGACGCCACTCCCCAGAACCTGCGTGCGGCGCTGATGGACCTCGTCGGGGACGCCGGGGTGGCGGACCGGTCGGCGCGACTGCGCGCCGAGGCACGGACCGAAGGCGGCACGATGCGGGCCGCCGATCTGATCGAGGCGCTGCTGCGCTGATCTCCGCTCGGCCGTCCGCGCCGAGTTGCGTCCTGGTCGACCCGCACGCGGTCCGGGATCCTCGCCTGCCGGCGGAGGGGCGGGTGCGGTTGTTCGGGGTCCAGTGGCAGCTGTCCCGGACCGGCTGGACACTGGCACGGGCACGGCGGCGATCCACGTTCCGCCTCGGGTGTGGATATGTCGAGGACGCGCGCCTACTACGACGGAATCGAGCGCGGTCCCGCCGCGGTCATCGACGCGAACCCGCGTGCGCTGGGTGTCGATCCGGACGAGACGCCCCGGGGTCGAGCAGAATGCGGCGCGTCAGCCGATCACGGCGTTCATGATGGTGCCCGCGCTGGTCGCGATGACACCACCGATCATGGCGCCGGCCACCATCTTCGGGGACTCCAAACCGCCGCCGGACCATTTCTCCCAGGCGAACTTGCCGCCGGCGTAGATGATCGCGCAGATTCCGGCGAGCAACACGAACCAGGTGAGATACCTGACGAGTTGCAGGAATTTGTCCGAGATGGGGGGTGCTTCGGGTGTGGGGTTACCGATTTGCGCCAGCGTATCGGTCACAGCGGCCAGTATCATCTCGCAGCTCACTCTAGTTTCGGGGTGGGCGGGAACGCTAACGCATCGTAACCGCTCGCCGGGTGGTATGCAGTAATCCCAGGTCCGGGCAGGTGTTCGGGTCACCAGCGGTTATAGCGTGAAAGCCGCTGCGCGGCAAGAACTTGCGCCGCACCGGTATCTGTCTGGATGATGGAGGCGGGGCCGTGCGCCCCGGACGGTATCGGTAAGGGAGCAGACGGTGAGCAGCATCGCGGCGTCGGTTATGGACGCAATATCGGTATACGCGCAGGTCAGCGACCCTACCCCGGAGCCGCCGCCGCTGGCGGACAAAATCGATCAGTTCGTCCGGTACGGCACCTGGCTGGCCATTCTGTCGGGCACGATCAGCATCATCTTCGCGGGCGCGAAGTTTGCCTGGGAGAAATGGTCCGGGAGCGGGATGCAGTCGCCGAAGATGGTGGCCGGCGCCATGATCGGAGGTGTCGTCGCCACCAGCGCGGGCACTATCATGAACACGGTTCTCGCCATCTGAGAGCGGCCGCGCCGCCCGCATCCGCAACGTTCCAGCTATCTCCGCGTATCCTGCTCGCAGTCCGTCGACAGCGATGAGCAGGGAGAGTGCGAATGCGCGAAGTGCCCGCCGCGGCATCCGGAGACATGACGCAGCCGGTGGCGGACCGGTTCAGCATGACCCGGCGGTCGATGCTGGGTCTCGTCGCCGTCACCGGTCTGGCCGCCTGCGGGGGCAAGGACTCCGGTACCGCGGTTCCGCCGTCGGGTACCCCGGCCGCCCGACGGGAGGTGGCGGCCGATGCCTATATCTTCGGCTACCCGATGATCGTGATCGATACGTTTCGCCGAAAAGTAATGGACTACGCATCCACGAATCGGTTCCAGCACACATCCTCCCTGCCGCCCGCGAGCCAGCGCACGGTGGTCCGGATCGACCTGGACAACCTGTATTCGATCGCCTGGCTGGATCTGCGTAAGGAACCGGTGCTGTTCGAGGTACCGGAGATCCAGGATCGGTACTGGGTGATGCAGGTCCTCGACGCCTGGTCCAATACGGTGTCCACGCCGAGCAGCGTGCGTCCGGAGGCCGAGCCCGGCGCGGTGCCGCCCTACACCTACGCGGTCACCGGGCCGGGATGGGCCGGGAAACTCCCGCCCGGTGTCGTGCAACTCCCGGTGCCGACCGCGGATGCCTCGCTCTACGGGCGGATCGAGGTGCGCGGTAGCGCGGACGTTCCCGCCGTTCGCGCTCTACAGGCGCAGCTGCGGCTGGCGCCACTCAGCGCGTGGAACACGCGGGCGGCCACGGAATCCGAGTCGATACCGGGTAACCAGGACTGGTCGGGACCGGTGGGCCGCGATTCGGTCGCCGCGATGTCGTCGCGCGAATACTTCGACCGCTTGTGCGAGTTGATGAAGGACAATCCGCCGGCACCGGAGGACGAACCGGCGATGCGGCGGTTCGCCACCATCGGCATCCGCCCGGGTGGGGCCCCGCAAGGCGTGAGCACCGGCGAACTCGACGCGGGCGTCGACGCGGCGAAGAAGAAGATAGCGGCCTACGTCGATCCGGCCTCCCGGATGCGCGACGGGTGGGTGGTAGCGCTGAACGTCGGCCGGTACGGCGCCAACTATCTGCTGCGCGCCACGACCGCCAGAAGGGGGGTCGGCGCGAATATCGCCGAGGCCATGCTCTATCCCGCGCTGTTCGACGAGGCCGACAAGAACGGTGACCCGCGGGAGTTCACCCTGCGATTCGAACCCGGCCAGGCGCCTCCGGTGAAAGCGTTCTGGTCGATCACCGCCTATGGGGCCGACGGCTACCTGGTGCAGAATCCGGCGGACCTGCATACCCTCGGGCACCCAGTGGCGCCGCGGCTCGCGCCCGACGGTGCGTTGGAGTTCGCGGTGCAGGCTGCCGACCCCGGCCCCGGGGTTCCGCGGTCCAACTGGCTGCCGATTCCCGAGCAGGGCCAGTTCTCGCTGATCATGCGGTTGTACGAGCCGGAACCCCGGGTGCTGGACGGCAGCTGGTCGCCGCCGCCACTGGTGCCCTAGTCTTCCGGCCCCGCCGCGATCAGATATTGGCGCCTTTGGTGCGGTTACAGCCGCGGCACAGGATCTGCAGGTTGGCCGCGCTGGTGGCGCCGCCGCGGCTGAGCGGGATCACATGGTCGAATTCCAGGTAGTGGCTGTCCCCGCATTCCACGCAGCGGCCGCCGTCGCGCTGCCACACCTCGGCTTTCACCTCCTGCGGGATACTGCGCGAATCCCGTTGGCCGGGGGCCAGGACCAGACGCTTCGCAATACGCAGCGCGCCCTCCAGCGCGGCCGCGAGGTATTCCGGGTCGGTGACGGCGAAAGTGGCGCCACCGCGGGCCGACGTCGCCGCGACCACTACGGTGTCGTATTCGGCGGCCACCGAGACGATTCGCGACCACGGCAGTTCGACGCCCGCCCCCGTACCCACGAAACGTAGCTTCTTGGTGCTCACGATCAATCGGCCGTCGGTGTGCTTGGGCCCGCGGGCCAGCTCTCGGATATGGGTGGCATCGACATCGAGATACACCAGTTCCTCGGCGTCCAGATGCAGACCCGGCGTGGCGATGGCGGGCAGATCACCCTCCCGCAATCGCGACAGCGCGCGTCCGCGTGTCATCCGCGACCGCAGCTCGTCGATCAGGGGGCCGCGCAGACCGAGCTCGGTGACGGCGTATTCGACCTCGTCGAATTCCTCGGCGGTGATCTGCCCGTCGGCGAACGCGAAGGCGACCCGGCGCTCCACGTACTGCAGGGCCGCGGGTTGCAGCGCGGCGTGGGCCGCGGCCGCGTCGATGCGCTGATAGCGCAGGGAAGCCCACAGTGCCTCCCACTCCGGGCCGCGCGGCCCGGACGAGGCGAGCAACCGGGCCGCCCGGGTGTGCCAGTGGATGAGGAATTCCTCGATCTCCGCCGCACAGGACGGGCACGGGTGATGACCGCCGAAGACCCGGCGCCGCCGGCGCGCGCCGCAGCGGTCGCAGTCGTGGGCGTGCGCGCGCACGGCGGGACGCCGGTCGGCGGTCCAGCGTTCCCCGTCCCACCAGCGCAGCCGTACCGGGTCCTCGGGGTCGGGGTACCAGTCGGCGCGGCCGGGTTCGGGCGGCGGAGGCAGGTGTACCGGCTCGGTGGTGGCGAGCCGGCGCAGTGACACCGTGCCGGGGAGCTGCCGGGTGGGCTGTCGTTCGGCGAAACGGTCCCAGGGTGCGGCGGGGGCCGTGGCGGGCGGGTTCTCGTCGAGACGGTAGTGGGCGTTGCCGGGATGTGCCCCGGGGGACGCGGTGCGGGTGCCGTTCCCGGTGGCGGTCCGGTCCGGGCCGCGGCGGGGGGTCGCCCGGTCACCGGCCGGATCGTCGGTCGCCGTACCGGTGCGGCGGTGCCCGGGATCGGCGGGCCGATCGAGGACCGCGGTACTGCGGTCCCCGGCCGGTCGCAGTAGTTCCGTGGCGTCCTCGCCGGCCGCCCGGGCCGAGCTCTCGCCGCGAAGCGCCGGCGGGGCGGTCCGGCGTGCCGCCGGAGCCTCGTCGACCTGGATGCCGAACTCGGTGATCAGCCCCGCCATCCCGGCGGCCCAGCCCTGCCCGACGGCCCGGAACCGCCAGCCGTCGTCCCGGCGATAGAACTCGCCGAACATCATGGCCGATACCGATTCCGAATCGTCGACGGTGAACACCGCCACCGGGCCGTCGACCGCGAAGATCGTGAGCGTGACCTCGCCGAGATCGGTGAAGGTGGCCTCCTCGAGTGAGCCCGACACCACGATGCGGTCCACCTCGGCCTCGGTACGCGGCAGCGAAACGCTCAGCCGGGCCGTGCCCGGATCGGGGTCCTGGTCGAGGGTGACGGCCTGGGATATGTGGCGGGGTGCGTTGTAGAAGACCAGATCCCGGTCGCCGCGCACCGATCCGTCGCTGCCCAGCAGGAGGGCGTGCGCGTCCACCGTATGGTCCGACCGCCAGGAAATCACCACGGCCAGAAGCGATGTCGGTATCGGCGTATTGGCGCCCTTGCTCAGTTCCATCGTCGTCGAACTATGCCATGTGCCGCCGACACGCCCGTAGGTGTGCAGGTCGTAGCGGTTCTCGTCATCGATGCGGCAGAGTTGTCGCATGACCGATCCGGGGCAGCCGGGGGACAAGCGGCCGGGGGCCCGGCGGGTGCCGTCACCCGCCGATGTACTCGCCGCCGCGCAGACCGCGGTGGACGCCGCGCAGTCCGCCGCCGGTCAGGCCCTGGAAGCCGCCCAGCTGACCGCCGGCCAGGCCTTCGACGCCGCGGTGCGGTTGCCACCGGCGTCGGCGCAGCTCGCCGCGCAACTGCCCGATGTGCTGGAGAATCTGTCCAGTGCCATCGACCGGCTCAATGCCACCATCGACCGGCTCGACCGCACCCTGGCCCTCGCCGATCCCGCGTTCGCCGCCTACGACCGGCTGCTGCCGCGGCTGGAGGCGATGATCGCGCTGGGGGAGGATCTGTTCGGGGCGCTGTCCCGGTTGCCCGGAGTCGGCCGGCTCGGCCGGATGGCCGGTCTCACCGCGACCGGACCTCCGGAACCGGAACCCGAACCGAAGAAAAGGTCCCGGCGCCGGTCCTGAGCGCTCAGGCCGGGTCGAGGGCCCGGCCGTTGTAGGGGGTGTCGTGGGTGGTGCGGTCGTGGACGGGGCGTACCTGCACCTCGGCGTCGTCGAAGGTGATCTGCGCGTTCTTGTTCGCACTGAGCAGAATCAGCACCAGTTGATCGGCGATCCGTCCGGCGGCCTCCCCGCTGGGATACCGCCCCAGGACCCGGACACTCGGTCCGACGGTGCCGCTGCCCCGGTCGTAGTCCCATTGCCCACTGCCGGTCGCCACCGCCAGCCGGGCCACGACCTCGACGGCGCCCGGACCGTCGTGTGGGCCGCGTTCACGTACCGATTCCGTGCCGATCTCGATGATCTGATCGGCCCGAAGCCAGTCCCCACCATGTGTTCTCACCCAGAGCTGTGCCATCGCTCC
The DNA here is from genome assembly GCF_001613445.1 of Nocardia grenadensis NBRC 108939. Lineage (GTDB taxonomy): Bacteria > Actinomycetota > Actinomycetes > Mycobacteriales > Mycobacteriaceae > Nocardia > Nocardia grenadensis. The sequence goes on along the minus strand of NZ_BDCJ01000013.1, from coordinate 23,672 downwards.
ATTGTCGCGCTGTTCGCCGGATCGGACGGCTCGTTTCCGATGGCCCGCAATACTTCTCGGGCCGTCGCGGCGTTCACCCGGCCACGGTGACCCCGGTGGCCGGCGCGGCGGTGGCGACTGGGCCTGTGGCCAGGGCGCGGTACACCGCCGCGGCCTTGAGCAGCATCTCGTCGTATTCCGCCGTGGCCACCGAGTCCAGCACGATGGCGCCGCCGGCACCGATCTGCCAGGTCCCGCCGTAGCGCACCGCGGTGCGGATGACGATATTGAGGTCGGCCGTGCCGCCCAGCCCCAGAAACCCGATCGTCCCCGAATACACGCCGCGCGCGCGGGTTTCGAGGGTGTCGATGAGCTGCATGGTCCGGATCTTGGGTGCCCCGGTCATGGAACCTCCCGGGAAGCAGGCGCGTAGGCAGTCGACGACCCCGGTATCGGCGCGCAGGGTGCCGCGCACGGTCGAAACCAGCTGGTGCAGGGTCGAGTAGGTCTCGGTGGCCAGCAGTTCGCGCACCCGCACACTGCCGACCTCGCAGACCCGCCCGAGATCGTTGCGCAACAGGTCCACGATCATCACGTTCTCGGCCCGGGTCTTCGGGTCCTCGGTCAGCGCGCGGCGCAGCTGTTCGTCCACGATCGGGTCGGGGTCGCGGCGGGCGGTGCCCTTGATCGGTTTCGTCTCGACGGTCCGGTCGCGGTCGATCTTCAGGAAACGTTCGGGGGAGGAGCAGGCGATCTCCAGATCGCCGAACCGCAGGTAGGCCGAGTAGGGCGCGGGATTGGCCCGGCGCAGTGTGCGGTAGACGTCGAGCCCGCCGGAAGTGGCGGGGAAGACGAGCTGGTCGGTCAGCGTGATCTCGTACGATTCACCGGCCCGCAGGGCGGCCCGGCAGTCGGCGATATCGCGCAGGTAGCGCGTCCGGCCGCGGACCAGGTGTTCTTCCAGGCCCGCGGTATCGCCCGCCGTGGTGATCGGGGGCGGGTTCGACCAGGTCGGCAGTGTCTCCAGGATCGCCGCGGTGGCGCGCAGCCAGGTCTGCGCCGCGACGCGGCCGGAATCGTCGGACAGGGCCAGCAGATACGTGCGCCCGGCGAGATGGTCGACGACCACCACCCGGTCGGCGAAGATCCACTGGGCGTCGGGCGCCGGGGCACGGTGTGCCGCGGACCCGCCGCAATCGGCCTTGACCTCGTAACCCAGGTAGCCGACATAACCTCCCGCGAAATCGAACGGGAAGTCGTCCGGCAGCGGCACCGGCCTGGCCCGTAGCGCTGCGGCCAGATGATCCAGGATGGTGCCCCGTTCCTCGCGGACGGCGCCGTCGGCGGTGCGGACGGTGACCATACCGCTGCCGACCCGGTAGCCGATCACCTCGGCCAGCGGGCCCGAGGCGTCGCCGAGGAACGAGAAGCGGTCCATCCCCGGCTCCACATGCTCGCTGTCGAGCCAGAAGGCGGCGGGCGAGGTGCTGCACAACCGCAGGAAGGCGGCCTCGGTATCGACGGCCCGCTCGAGTACGCGGTGCTGGAGGGTCACGGAGAAAGACATTGTGGCCCGAACCCTACGCCGCGGGCGGGTTACGAACTGTTGTCGGTCGCCCGCAGTTTATCCGGGTGGGTGGGGCACAATGTCAGGCATGTCTGTTGCGCAGCCGGTAGGCGTGGATCGTGAGCACGTCGACTTCACCGTGGTAGGGAACTGGATGGACGAGCGGGGGCTCGCCGGCGGTGAGTTCCGGGAGGTGAAGGCGCTCGGCGGCGGCACGCAGAACATCATGCTGCGTTTCACCCGGGGCGGCCGCGACTACGTACTGCGCCGCGGCCCGGCGCATCTGCGCCCGAAGAGCAACGAGGTCATCCGCCGGGAGGCGCGGCTGCTGGGCGCGCTGGCCGATACCGATGTCCGCGCCCCGCGGGTGATCGCCGCCGAACCCGATGAATCGGTGCTGGGCGCGGTCTTCTATCTGATGGAGCCGATCGAGGGCTTCAACCCGCAGAACGAGCTGCCCGCCCCCTTCGCCGAGGACCCGGAGGCCCGGCGGCAGATGGGCCTGTCGGCGGTGGAGGCCATCGCCCGGCTGGGCGCGCTGGACTACCGGGCGCTGGGCCTGGACGACTACGGCAAACCGGAAGGGTTCCTGGAACGGCAGGTCGGTCGCTGGACCCATGAGCTGGAGTCGTACGCGTCGAACGAGGGCTATCCCGGCCCGCGGATCCCGGGTCTGGACTCGGTGGCGGACTGGCTGGAACGCCACCGCCCGGCCGAATGGACCCCCGGCATCCTGCACGGTGACTGCCATCTGGCGAACATCATGTTCTCCTACGAGCGGCCCGAGGTCGCGGCCCTGGTCGACTGGGAGATGTCGACCATCGGTGATCCGCTGCTCGATCTCGGCTGGCAGATCGCGACCCGGCCCGAACCGGGCACCTCCGGTGCGGCGCTGATCGGCAAGCTCGGCGAGGCCGGTGCGCTGCCGACGAGCGCGGAGATGATCGAGCACTACGGCAAGTTCTCCGACCGGGACCTGAGTGCCGTCACCTGGTACACGGTGCTGGCCTGCTTCAAACTCGGCATCGTGCTGGAGGGCACCTACGCGCGGTCCTTCGCGGGCAAGGCGCCGAAGCGGGTCGGTGAGTTCCTGCACGCGAATACGCTCGAACTCTTCGCGCGGGCGCGCGGACTCATGGAGTGAGAACAGGTTTCATAAATCCGATCCGTCCGGTGTGTGCCGGTACTTCTCCCGGCCCGAGCCGGGCGATATCGCGGCGGGGCTCTCCGTAGGCCGGGTCCCGCGGGTATCGGCGGTGGAAGTGGACGATTCGTGAGTTGCTCGGCGGGCGGCCGGCGGTGGGTTTCCACTGTCGGCCGCTGCGTCATGGTCGGTCGACCAGTTCTCCCGGGAAAATCTTCGCCAAACCACTAGAACGTGTTCCAGTTCGTATCGTAGTGTGGAGGCCGTCACATGAAAGCCCGCGCATGCGAGAGGTCGGACACGAATGAAGACGAAGGGCGCGATCCTGTGGGGGATCGACGAACCGTGGTCGGTCGAGGAAATCGAACTCGGTGACCCCCGCGCCGGTGAGGTGCAGATCCAGCTGGAAACCGCCGGAATGTGCCATTCGGATCACCATATGGTCACCGGTGCCACCCCGATGCCGTCGTTCCCGGCCATGGGCGGCCACGAAGGCGCGGGTGTCATCACCAAACTGGGTCCCGGCACCCCGCCCGACCTGGCCGTCGGCGATCATGTGGTGCTGTCGTTCATCCCCGCCTGCGGCCGCTGTCCGGCGTGCGTATCGGGGAATATGGCCCTCTGCGATCTCGGGATGGGCCTGCTGTCCGGGCAGTCCATCAGTGACGGCAGCTACCGCATCCAGGCCCGCGGCAAGGACGTCATCCCGATGTGCCTGCTCGGCACGTTCTCGCCGTATATGACGGTGCACTACAGCTCGGTGGTCAAGATCGACCCGGAGATCCCGTTCGAGGTCGCCTGCCTGGTCGGCTGCGGTGTGCCCACCGGATTCGGCTCCTCCACCCATATCGCCAATGTGATGCCCGGCGATACCGTGGCCATCGTCGGCATCGGCGGTGTCGGGATGAGCGCGCTGCAGGGCGCGGTGCTCTCCGGGGCACAGAAGGTCGTCGCCATCGACCCGAATCCCTGGAAGCTGGAGCAGGCCAAGAAGTTCGGCGCCACCCACACCTACACCGGCATGGCCGAGGCGATCATGCCACTGATGGAGGCGACCGAGGGCCGGATGGCCGACAAGGTCATTCTCACCATGGGTGAGATGCAGGGCGAATACATCGAAGAGGGTCTGATCCTCACCGCGAAGGCGGGCACTCTGGTCGTCACCTCCATGGGCCGGATGGACGCCGCCGATGTGAAGATGAACAACTTCCTGCTCTGCATGCTCCAGAAGACGGTCAAGGGCTGCATTTTCGGTGGCGGCAACGCCCGCCAGGACATTCCGCGGCTGCTGTCCATGTACAAGGCCGGCCAGCTGAATCTGGACGATATGGTCACCCGCAGCTACTCCCTGGAGGACGTCAACCAGGGCTACAAGGACATGCTGGACGGCAAGAACATCCGCGGCATCATCAAGTACACCGACGCCGACCGCTGATCGGCGAGTGTCCCCCGCGCGTTCCCGGGTGGGCCGCCCCGCACCGGCCCACCCGGCTCGCCCGCTGCGGCGCTCTGATTTCTGCATATCCGAGGTACCTCGCTCCCCGGCGCCGACGGTCACCGGGGCGGGCCGACGTGTGCGGCCCGTCGGCGCGTACCACCTGGTGATCTGCTCCGCCGCAGCGCATTTGCGGCACCCGGGCCGACCGTCGGCCCGCGGTGGCATCCCACTGCTCGCCGGCAACGGCTCGGCCGGGTTCCGCGGCCCCGGTTCCGTCTCGTAACCTCGGGGTGTGCGCGCACTCGAGCAGATCCAGGAATGGCCGGTCAGGCATGCCGCGGCGGGTGTGATCACCCGGGACGGGAGCTGGTCGGCCGGTGAGACGGACCGGGTCTACCGCCTGGCATCGGTCACCAAACCCCTGGCCGCCTACGCGGCGCTGGTCGCCGTGGAGGAGGGGGCGATCGAGCTCGATCAGACCGCCGGCCCGCCCGGCGCGACCGTCCGGCACCTGCTGGCACACACTTCCGGCGTGGCTTTCGACACCGCCGATATCCTGGCCCGCCCTGGTGCCAAACGGATCTATTCGAGCGCTGGTTTCGAACTGCTGGCCGACACGGTCGCCGAACACACCGGTATCCCTTTCCCGGAGTACCTGCGCGAGGGCGTCTTCGAACCGCTGGGCATGGTCGATTCGGAGTTGACCGGTTCGGCCGGGCACGGCGCGAATTCGACTCTCGCCGACCTGTTGCGTTTCGCTGCCGAACTTCTCCAACCGCGCCTCATCTCGGCGCAGACCCTCGCCGAGGCGACCAGCGTCCAGTTCCCGGGCAGCGACGGTGTGCTGCCGGGCTTCGGCTCGCAGCGGCCCAACGACTGGGGCCTGGGCTTCGAGATCAAGGACGGGAAGTCGCCGCACTGGACCGGTAGCACCAATTCGCCCGAGACCTTCGGTCATTTCGGGCAGTCCGGAACGTTCCTGTGGGTGGACCCGCGCCCCGGTGTGGCGTGTGTGGCCTTGAGCGACGAGAATTTCGGTGACTGGTCGCGCGAAGTATGGCCTCCGTTCAGTGATTCGGTCATTGCGGAGTCAACACTTGCCCGCAACACGGCAGGCAAGTAACACGTGTAACACCGGGCACTCGAGTACACTCGGGCAACGCCTTTTCGACGGACCCGTTGGGGAAGACGAGCACGTCGAAACCGGAGGTGTACGTGGTGCGCGGATCGTCCCGATACGCGGAAGCAACGGCGGGTGTGGTGTACATCCACTCGTCGCCCGCCGCGCTGTGCCCGCATATCGAATGGGCGCTCGCGGCCGCTCTCGGCGCTCCGGCCGCCCTGCGCTGGACGGCGCAGCCCGCCGCCCCCGGCCAACTCCGGGCAATGACCGAATGGTTCGGCCCCGCCGGTACCGCATCCCGTATCGCGCAGTCGCTGCGTTCCTGGCCGGTCCTGCGTTTCGAGGTGACCGAGGATCCCAGTGAGGGAGTCGACGGGGAACGGTACAGTTTCGTGCCGTCGCTGGGCCTGTGGCACGGCTCCACCAGCGCCAACGGGGATGTGATGGTGGGGGAGATGCGCCTGCGGGTCCTGTTGCAGGCCGACCGGGAACTGGGCCGGTACACCGGGTTCGATCTGGCCGGCGAACTGGACCGGGTGCTGGGGACGGCCTGGGATGAGGAGTTGGAGGTCTACCGGACCGGCAGTGAGGGCGCCGAGGTCACCTGGCTGCGTCGCGACGTGGGCTGACCGGCGCGCTTGCCGGAGGCCACGCTCGTGGGTATCGTGCGGCGCCCACCGATCGCCCGCGCGCGGATACCGCTCGCCCGGCCCTCGGCACGTACTGTGAGGCAGGCGTATCGGCTGTTCCGAGGAGGCGGCGGGTGGATCGAGGGACGATCGTGGTGACCGGCGGCAGCCGTGGTATCGGCGCGGCCGCGGCGCGTCGGCTCGCGCGTGACGGCTACGCCGTCCACCTCACCTACCGCACTCGGGCCGCGACCGCCGACGAGGTGGTGCGCACTATCCGCGGGGCGGGTGGCCGGGCCCGGGCGACCCGCGTCGATCTGGGCATCCCTGCCGATATCGACGCGTTGTTCGCCGCCGTCGACGCCGATCGGGTGCCGCTCGTCGGCTTGGTGAACAATGCCGGGATGCTCGAAACCCAATGTCGGGTGGAGCATCTCGACGCGGACCGGTTACAGCGGATGATGGCGGCCGATGTCATCGGTCCGATGCTGTGCGCCGCTGCGGCCGTGCGGCGGATGTCGCACCGGCACGGCGGCGCCGGGGGTGCGATCGTGAACGTCTCCTCGGTCGCCGCCCGGCTCGGCGCACCGGGCGAATACGTCGACTACGCCGCCGCCAAGGGCGCCCTGGACGCTTTCACCCGTGGCCTGGCCGCCGAGGTCGCGGGCGAGGGAATCCGCGTCAACGCCGTCCGCCCCGGTTATATCCACACCGATATCCACGCCCTCGGCGGCGACCCCGACCGGGTGGACCGGCTCGCGCCCGGGTTGCCGATGGGTCGCGGCGGCCGTCCCGATGAGGTCGCCGAAGCCATTGCCTGGCTGATCTCCGATGCCGCCTCCTATGCGACGGGCAGCTTCCTCGACCTCGCGGGCGGCCGCTGATGCGGGTGCCGGTTGTGGAGGCCGCGCCGACCCGGGTTATGGACAGTTCGTTACATAATACGTTAGGGTCGGCGCATGGCCAGACCCCGCAGCTTCGAACACGAGAAGGTGCTCGCGGCCGCCATGGGTCAGTTTCAGCGCGCCGGGCTGCACGCCACCAGTGCGGAGGATCTCTGCCGGGCGACGGGGCTGGGGCGCAGCAGTCTGTACAACACCTTCGGTAGCAAGGACGAACTCTTCGCGCAGTGCCTCGATGCCTATCTGGAGAGCAACCTGACCCGCGCGCAGGAGATCGTCGGTGACGGTTCGCTCGGCACCGTCGAACGTATCGAGGTGCTGTTGCGCCGGGTCGCGGCCGAGGAGGCCGAACGGGCCGAGTCCGGGTCGCCGCGGGGTTGCCTGGCGGTGAACACGGTGGCCGAACTGGCCGACGATCCCGTGCACGAGAAGAGCGTCGAGCGGATCGGCCGGGATACTGCCGCCCGCTTGGACTTGTTGAGCGCCGTCCTGCGGGCGGGGCAGGCCGCCGGAGAGGTCACGACAAGCGTTTCCGCCGAAGGGCTCGCCGCTTTCGTGAACTCGGCGGTCGCGGGCCTGCGCATCTCCTCGCAGGGCCGGGTCGCGGCCCCGTGGTCCGGGGAGATCGTCACGGCCACACTGCGCGCGCTGCGCCCGGATCCGGCGAACGACTGAACCGCTGATGAGTCGATCGACGCCCTTTCGCGCCCGCATTGTGTACTGATCATTACAGAATTTAGGAGAACTTCCCGTGCCACCGACTCACCCCGCCGCACGTACCGCCGCCGTCTACGTCCTGGCCGCGGGCATTTTCGCCATGGTGACCAGCGAATTCGCGGTCGCCGGACTGATGCCGCAGCTGGCCGAGAGCTTGCGCACCGGTATCGACCGAATCGGCTACCTGGTCACGGTTTTCGCCGCCGCCATGGCGCTCGGCGGACCGGTACTCGTCGCCGCGCTACTGCGGCTCTCCCCGAAACCCGCGCTCATGATCGTGTTCGCGATCTTCTTCGCCGGAATTTCTCGGCGGCCCTGGCTTCCTCGTACCCGGTGATGGTGGTCGCCCGGATCGTCACCGGTGTCGCCGCCCAGGCGTTCTTCGGTCTCGCGATATCGCTGTGCATGCGGCTCGTCGACGAACGGTTCCGGGGACGCGCGATATCGGTGGCCATGAGCGGACTCATGCTGGGCACCCTGCTCGGACTGCCGCTGGCCACCTTCATCGGCGGCCGTCTCGGCTGGCAGGCGGCCTTCTGGACGGTGGCGGTGCTCACCGCGTTCGCCGCAGCGCTGACTCTGGCTTTCGTCCGCGACCCCGGCCGGCCGGTCCCCGAGGACGGCTCGGCCGTCGCGTCACCGGCCGCCGAGCTCCGTGCTTTCCGCCGCCCCCAGTTGCTGCTCGCTCTCGTCTCCAGCACGCTGATCATCGGCGCGACCTTCTCCGTCTTCAGCTTTCTCACCCCGGTACTCACCCGGCTCAGCGGATTCGCCGACAGTTCGGTGCCCCTGCTGCTCTTGGCCTATGGTGCCGCGACGGTGGCGGGCAATGCCGTCGTGGGGCGCTTCGCGGATCGCCACACCGTCGCCACGCTGCTGATCGGCACTCTGCTCAATATCGTGTTCCTCACCGGCTTCGCCGTCTACACCGGCTCCAAGCCCGCGGCAGTGGTGTTCATGCTCGGGATCGGACTCGTCGGCGTGACGATGAATCCGGCCATGGCCGTGCGGGTACAGCGCGCGGGCGGCACCGGGGTCTTGGTGAACACGGTGCACACCTCCTTCATCACGCTCGGCGTGATCCTCGGTTCGGCCATCGGTTCGAGCCTGCTGCCCGGCCACGGACTCCGGGCGCCGCTGATCCTCGCAATCGTGCTCGCCGTCCTCGCGGTCGCCGCCATCCTGCCGGCCCTGCGCTCCCCGTACCTGCGTCACGGCGGCGCGCCCTTGCCGGCCGCGCGGGAGGCGGACAGATACGTGCACGTGTGAGTGTTCGGTGGCGTCACAGTTTCTTCGCCCCGTACCACTGAGTCCCTCGCATCAGGTCCTCGCCGAGCTTCGGGTTGTCACCGGCCAGTGCGAGCAACTCCTGGGGCGAGAGGAACTCGGCCCTCGGTCCGGCTGAAACGCGCTTTGATGTCTTTCAGCAGCGCTGTGTCGGACGTACTCGGGTGTCTTGCGGGGTCGGTAATCAAACTGTCGATCCGGGCTCGGATGTTCGCGGCCGATTCGGCGAGATTGCGCGGGTCGAGATCCCAGCCGTAGCCGGCCTTCGCCCACGCCACCCCGCCGTCGTCCAGCCCGGTCTCCACGGTGATCCGGTCGACACCCTGCCGCCGGAAACAGGTCTCGGTGGACGCGGAGAACGCGGTGGAGAATCCCCGGCCCCGGAAACCCTCCTCGCTGCCCCGGCTACGCCGGTCCGCTTCTCGGAGTCCTTCTCGCGTGCACGGATGGCATACTCGGCACCGCGTGAACGCGACCGGGGGAGATGAAGAATGACAGCATCGGACGCCGTCGACATCACCGAACTCGGTGTGATCGGCGCGACGCGGTTCTCGTTGGCTTTGACGAATCGCCCGTGGGAACTCGATATCGATACGATCGCGGTGTCGGTGGGAGCCGGGGTCGGCTCGCTCGGGAGTGCGTTACGTGAGGCATATCCGGACGCGGCCTGGAATTCGATCCGATACGAGCTGATCGACGCCCGCCGTCCACGATTCTTCGCGCTCTCGTCCACGAGGCCGGAACAGGCGCTCCTCGTCAACCCGCGCGAGTCCGGCGGTGACGAGAGCGCGTTGTCGGACGACGTCCTCCGGCTGGCCGTCCAGGAAGCCATCCGGACCGCGGTCGGCGGCGGTACCCGGGTTCTCGGCCTGCCACTGTTCACGGCCGGGATCCTGAACCGGCCCGAGACAGAGGTCGCGGCGGTGGTGGTCGCCGCCGCAGTGGAATCCGCGTGGGATCCGCCCGGGCAGCGATTGGACGGTGTCGTCTTCTTCTGCCGTGAGCGGAGCGAGGTGGCGGCCATCGCGGCGGAATTCGCCCGATCGGTACCCGACCTGTCCGGTGGCCTGGCCGGTAGCCTGTCCGCCGATCTGGTCGATCCGAATATCGGGATCCCGCTGGACCGTGACCAACTCGGCGTCGCACCATATGTGTCCATGCTGGCCACAGTGATCGCCGACCGTGCGACACCACTGCCGCTGTCGGTCGGCGTCTTCGGGGCGTGGGGTTCGGGCAAAAGCTATTTCATGGCGATGCTGCGGGACCGGATCGATGGACTGGCCGGAACCGGCGAACGGTACTGCACCGAGATAGTGCAGATCGGTTTCAATGCGTGGCATTACACGGACAGCAATCTGTGGGCCAGCCTCGGGGACGAGATCTTCCGGCAGCTCGCCGGCGCCGAGCCTGGTTCGCGGGAGCGGGCGGAGCGGATCCGCCGGGAGCTCGCCCACCGGGTCGACCAGCGCAGACAGCTCGAGATCGCCACCCGGGAGGCGGGCGATACCGCGGCGGCACTGCGCGCGGAGATCGACGAGGCCACGGCGACCCGTGAGACGACCGCCGGCGACCTCCTGGTGGCGCTGCGCAACTCCGAGTCGTTCCGGGGCCGCGTCGACGGCCTGTGGCGCCGGCTCGGCATCACCGACGAGGCCGCCCGGGCCAGATTGCTGGCCGAGGAGATGCACGGCACCCTGACCGAAGCCGAGGCGCTGCGGCGGGTCCCGGCCGATCGGCGCGGCCGGATCGCGCTGGCGGTGGCGGCCGTCCTGTTGCTCACCGGCCTGCTGGCCGCGGTTCTCGCGCCCGGCCTGCGGGACTGGCTGACCGGGGCCGTCGCGCTCTTCGGTGCGTGCGCCGGCACCGGGGTCGCGCTGCTCATCCGGGCGCGCGCCGGATTGCAGACACTGCGGGAAATCGCCGGGGAACTGCACACCGGTATGCGCGGCGCGGCCGACGCGGCGGTGGCCGAACAGATGTCGGACACGCTGGACCGGCTACGGGCCGCCGAGGCGCGACAGCAGGTGGCGCAGGCGCAATTGGACGAGGTCGTCACCCAGGTGGGCGAACTCGGCCGGCAACTCGCCCAGCTCGCGCCGGGGCGGCGCCTGCACGGTTTCATCGCCGACCGGGCGCGCAGTGACGACTACTCGGGCAGTCTCGGGCTGGTCTCCACAGTCCGCAAGGATTTCGAACAGCTCGTCGAACTGATGGTGGAATGGCGGGCGAGCGACCAGGAATGGGACCGGTCCCGGCGGCCGGTCGACCGGATCGTCCTCTATATCGACGATCTGGACCGGTGCCGGCCGGCGCAGGTGGTCGAGGTATTGCAGGCGGTACACCTGCTGCTGGCCTTCGAACTGTTCGTGGTCGTGGTCGGTGTGGACCCGCGGTGGTTGCTGCGCTCGCTGCGCAGCAGCTACTCCGATCTGCTGGCGATGGACGCCGATGACGACCCGGACGCGTTCGGACGCACCCCGGAGGACTACCTGGAGAAAATCCTCAATATCCCGCTCGTCCTACCAGCGATGTCGTCGCACGGCCTGGGCCGCCTGCTCCGCTCGATCAGTGGACCCGATCCCGTACCTGCCCCGACGGTGGAGCCGGTCGAGGACACGCCACCGCCCGTACCGGCGCCGCCGACGATCGAGCCCCGGACCGCTGGCGTGATCACAGTCGAACGCGGATCCGAGGTCGACCGGCAAGAACAGGACGGGCTCCGCACCCCGCCACCACGTCCGATGACCGAAGCCGAGATCGCCCTGCTCGCGGCATTGGACACACTGATCGAGACACCCCGCGAGGCGAAACGTCTCGTCAACCTGTACCGGATGGTCCGCGCCACTCGCGATCTGTCCGAGGCGTCCCGCTTCCTCGGATCCGACGGGCAGCCGGGCGAATACCAGGCCGTCATCCTTCTGCTGGGCCTGCTCACCGCCGGTACGCAACTGCTCGGCGTGGTCCTCGACGGACCGCCGCGGCCGGGGGACGGGGTAGACGGCGGACTCGCGCACCGACCACCCGGCACCCCGCTGCACCGGTTCGTCGCCGACCTGGAACCACGTCCCCGCGACGACGGATGGGCGAACCGTGTCGCCGGAACGCTGCCGCCGGGTCGGATTGGGCAATGGCACCGGCTGCACGGGGGGCTCGCGCGGATCGCGGGGGTCACCGACCTGACCGACCTCACCGAGTTGCAGCTGTGGTTGCCGCGGGTGCGGCGTTTCTCCTATGTGCTGCCCGCCGTGGGCGGCCGGGGCGTCGCGCCGTAGTTGCGTGTGGACCGGCCGGGGAAGCAGTGGCAGACCTGATGGTAGGGCCGAACCTGCCCCAGCCCGGACGAATCGGATATCCGCCGTGCGCCACCGGCAGTGCTCACGTCAGGGCCGGAAGACAGCGAGTGCCGTGCTGGCGACACAGCGGACGCCAGTTCCCGGAATTGCCCCTACTGCTCAGTGCGGCACATCGTCGACACCGTCCGCCGCCCGCCGCCACTTCGCGGCCCACTCGGCCCGGCGGTGTTCGGGCGGAAGCGCGTCGACGGCGGCCCGGACTTCTTCCCGCGCCCGCTCGGCTTGTCCCAGCGCGCGCAGCACTCGGGAGCGCTGAGGGCCGTAGAACCCCGGGGTGTACCAGTACCCGGCGTCGGGCTTCTGTTCGTCCTCGGCCGATGCCGCGGCCCTGTCGGCGAGCGCAAGGACCCGCTGCGCTTCGCGGTTCTCTCGGGTCACGGCGTGGAGACGAGCCCGCTGGAAAAGCGTCATCCGCTTCGTCGGCGAAATACTTCTTGCTCCGTGGTGAAAGACCGCTCGGTTACGGATCGTGGTCCAGACGGAGACCGGAAGCGCCGGGTGGAGAGCCGACGCAGTACGTGGACGGTTGGATCGTTCGGACCGACGTGAGGGTCCTGCGCCCTCGGCCCTGAGCGTTGGTTCGGCTGAGAGGGAGGCGACCACGTGGCGGTTCCGAAGAGATCGACGCAGATTTGCGCATGCGAGTGGCCCGGCTGAATCGAGGGTCGATCCGCAAGGGCGGTAATGGTGGGCGCAGAGGGGTTCGAACCCCCGACCGCTGGTGTGTAAAACCAGAGCTCTACCGCTGAGCTATACGCCCGGACCCCCGGACAGTGTCCGAGGGGAACGGTCTATGAATCTAGCGCGGCGAGCGCTTTCTCCCAAGCCGCCTGGTCACGGGGCTCTCCGGGGCCGTTCATCTCCGCGAATCGGATGATTCCCTCGCGGTCGACGACGAAGGTGCCGCGGTTGGCGAAACCCGTCACGTCGTTGAAGACGCCGTACTGCTGGGCCACTGCGCCGTGCGGCCAGAAGTCCGACAGCAGCGGGAAGACGTAGCCCTGTTCGGCCGCCCAGATCTTGTGGGTGGGCGGCGGGCCGACGGAGATCGCGAGGATCTCGGTGTTGTCGTTCTGGAACCGCGGCAGTTCGTCGCGGACCTTGCACAGCTCGCCCTGGCAGATGCCGGTGAAGGCGAGTGGGTAGAACACGATCAGGACGTTCTTCTCGCCGCGGTAGTCCGCCAGCGAGACTTCCTGATTGTTCTGGTCCTTGAGGGTGAATTCCGGCGCCTGGGCACCGACCTCTATGGGCATGAGGGTCCTCCGAATCTCGGGTGCGCGCACCCCGGCCCATGGGGTGCGCGGAACAGTTGTGGGCGGCTCAGCGCTGCTTGGTGGGGGCCTTGGGCTGCACCAGCCGGCTGGCGGACCATTCACCGAGTTTGATGGCGGAGGTCTGGGTGAGCCCCGCGGTGGGTGCGGCCTCGGCGATCTCACTGGGATCGACATGGCCGGCATTACCGGTCTTGGGGGTGAGCACCCAGATGAAGCCGTCGTCGGCGAGTGGGCCGATCGCCTCCATCAGCTCGTCGACCAGGTCACCGTCGCCGTCCCGCCACCACAGCAGGACGACATCGATGACCTCGTCGGAGTCCTCGTCCAGCAGTTCACTACCGGAGGTCTCCTCGACGTCGGCCCGGAGGTCGTCGTTGGTGTCCTCGTCCCAGCCCAGCTCCTGGACAACCATGCCGTGGGTGATGCCAAGCTTCTGAGCGAAATTCTGATCGTCCGCCGCGGCGACCACGGTGGCGTCCTCCTCAACTCCCGACTACAGATATCTGCAAGCGAACATGGTTATCGGCCCTAACGCAAGCCGATCGGGTGGATCGAATTTTCTATGTCGTCCGAAACCGCTGGTGACGGGCGATCCGGGTTACTTGGGGCAGGCATCGCGTACCGCGTTGCGCGCGTCGTTCACGCGCTTGCTGGCGTCGTTGAGCGGTCCGACGGGGGAGGTGTAGGTCATCTCCCGGGTGGCCTGGGCGAGGGCCCGGGCCGAGTCGACGTAGGCGACGAACTTCGTCCGCAATTCCTCGGGCAGCTGCGCGCCCGCGGTGTTCACTCCGCCCTCGACCTGTTTGGCGGCGTCCTCGAGCGCGGTGACGGCGCCGTCGCGTTTGGCGTCGTAGTCGGGGGCGTCGTTGTCGTGGGCGTCGACGAACTCGTTGTACTTGCTCACCCCGACCCCGGTGGTGCCGGGGAAGAGGGTGCAGTTGTCGGAGATGGCCTTGTCGCGGGCGGCCGCGATCTGGGACGAGGTGGCGGCGGCGGACGAGGACGAGGCGTATTCGCGATAGGAGGTCGCCTCGGCGGCGTTAGGTGTCGCGATACCTTCGACCTGCTGCGCGCAACCGGCCACGGCGGCGCCGGCGACCAGGGCCGTCGCGGCGCATACCAGCCCGAACCGGCGCGGGTCCAGCCCTTCCATCGTCCTCCCGACTCCTCGGTAACCGCAGTGAGACGTGCCTGTCGAACGGTACTGGATCGGCGGCTGACATGATGATGTGGGACGTGCCACGCGAGTGCGTGGGTACGCCCGGAAAAGTCGTCACGAGTGATCCGCACACCAGCGGGCCACTCGGGGTCACCGCAGCCATCAGCTCGACCACCCCCTGTACGAGGAGCAGTTTTGACCGATCTGATCCACTCTGGCGTCCCGGCGGAATCCGCTGTGCCGGGTTCCGCTCCCACCCCTCGCGACGCCCACGGTGCGCCCGCCGGTGGCCGAGTCCGTGTGATTCGTGAAGGAGTGGCGTCTTACCTACCGGATATAGATCCGGAGGAAACCAGCGAATGGCTCGAGTCGTTCGACGAGATGCTCGAGCGCGAAGGTCCCGGCCGGGCCCGCTACCTGATGCTCCGGATGCTCGAACGCGCCGGTGAGCGGCGGGTCTCCATTCCTTCGCTGACGTCCACCGATTACGTCAACACCATCCCGACCGAGAACGAGCCCTGGTTCCCCGGCGACGAGGAGACCGAGCGGCGCTTCCGGGCCTGGATCCGCTGGAACGCGGCGATCATGGTGCACCGCGCGCAGCGTCCGGGTATCGGCGTCGGCGGGCATATCTCCACCTACGCGTCCTCGGCGGCGCTCTACGAGGTCGGGTTCAACCATTTCTTCCGCGGCAAGGACCATCCCGGCGGCGGCGATTCCATCTTCATCCAGGGTCACGCCTCGCCCGGTATCTACGCCCGCGCCTTCCTCGAGGGCCGGTTGAGCACCGATCAGCTCGACGGCTTCCGCCAGGAGTACAGCCACGGCGGCCTGGGCAAGGGCCTGCCGTCGTATCCGCATCCGCGGCTGCTGAGCGATTTCTGGGAATTCCCGACGGTGTCGATGGGCCTGGGCCCGATGAACGCCATCTACCAGGCCCGGTTCAACCACTACCTGCACGATCGCGGGATCAAGGACACCTCCGAGCAGCATGTGTGGGCGTTCCTCGGCGACGGCGAGATGGACGAACCGGAATCGCGCGGTCTCGCCCATGTGGCGGCCATGGAGGGTCTGGACAATCTGACCTTCGTGGTGAACTGCAACCTGCAGCGCCTCGACGGCCCGGTCCGCGGTAACGGCAAGATCATCCAGGAACTGGAGTCGTTCTTCCGTGGCGCCGGCTGGAATGTCATCAAGGTGATCTGGGGCCGGGAGTGGGACGCGCTGCTGGGCGCCGACCGCGACGGTGCGCTGGTGAACCTGATGAACAGCACGCCCGACGGCGACTACCAGACCTACAAGGCCAACGACGGTGCCTACGTCCGCGACCATTTCTTCGGCCGCGACCCGCGCACCAAGGCGCTGGTGCAGGATCTGTCGGATCAGGAGATCTGGAACCTCAAGCGCGGCGGTCACGACTACCGCAAGGTGTACGCGGCCTACGCGGCGGCGCTGGCGCACAAGGGCCAGCCGACGGTGATCCTGGCCAAGACCATCAAGGGCTACACCCTCGGCAAGCATTTCGAGGGCCGCAATGCGACCCACCAGATGAAGAAGCTGACCCTGCAAGACCTCAAGGACTTCCGCGACCTGCAGCGGATCCCGATCAGCGATGCCGAGCTGGAGAAGGACCCGTACCTGCCCCCGTACTACCACCCGGGCCCGGAGACCAAGGAGATCCAGTACATGCTGGATCGCCGCAAGGCCCTGGGCGGGTTCCTGCCGGAGCGGCGTACGAATATCGCACCGCTGAAACTGCCCGGCGACGAGGCGTACAAATCGGTGCGCAAGGGTTCGGGTAAGCAGAACGTGGCCACCACCATGGCGCTGGTGCGGCTGATGAAGGAACTGCTGCGCGACCCCGAGATCGGCAAGCGCATCGTGCCGATCATCCCGGACGAGGCCCGCACCTTCGGTATGGACTCGTGGTTCCCGTCGCTGAAGATCTACAACCGCAACGGCCAGCTCTACACCTCGGTCGACGCGGAACTGATGCTCGCCTACAAGGAGAGCACGGTCGGGCAGATCCTGCACGAGGGCATCAACGAGGCCGGTTCCACCGCGTCGTTCACCGCGGTCGGTACCTCCTACGCCACCCACGGCGAGCCGATGATCCCGCTCTACATCTTCTATTCGATGTTCGGGTTCCAGCGCACCGGTGACGGGCTGTGGGCCGCGGCCGATCAGCTCGCCCGCGGTTTCGTCCTCGGCGCGACGGCCGGCCGGACCACCCTGACCGGTGAGGGTCTGCAGCACAACGACGGCCATTCGCTGCTGCTGGCGGCCACCAACCCCGCGGTCGTCTCCTACGATCCGGCGTTCTCCTTCGAGATCGCCCATATCGTGCGCGACGGCCTGCGCCGGATGTACGGCGGTACGCCGGGCGTGGACGGGTTCGGTGGAGAGAACATTTTCTACTACCTCACCCTGTACAACGAGCCCTACCAGCAGCCAGCCGAGCCCGAGAATCTCGACGTCGACGGTCTGCTCAAGGGGATCTACCTGTACAAGAAGGGTGGCGCGGGTGATGTCCGGGCGCAGATCCTGGTCTCCGGTGTCACCGTGCCCGACGGCCTGCGCGCCCAGCAGCTGCTGGCCGATCACTGGGGTGTGGCCGCCGACGTCTGGTCGGTGACCTCCTGGGGCCAGCTGCGCCGGGAGGCCCTCGAACTCGAGATCGAGGCGCTGCACCACCCGGGTGAGGACGCGGGGCAGCCCTACGTGGCACGGGCGCTGGCCGAGGCACAGGGTCCGTTCGTGGCCGCCACGGACTGGATGCGCGCGGTACCGGATCAGATCCGTAAATGGGTCCCGGGCGACTACACCACGCTCGGTACCGACGGATTCGGGTTCTCCGACACCCGGCCCGCCGCACGCCGGGTCTTCAATGTCGACGCGGAATCCATCGTGGTCGCCGCCCTGGCGGGACTGGGCCGGATCGGCAGGCTGGATCCGGCGAAAGCCGCCGAGGCCGCCGCTCGGTATCGCATCGACGATGTGTCGGCGGCGCCCGAGTTCACCGCCGGCGGGGCCGGAGACGCGGAGTGACGGCGGTTCGATGATCGAACGCAGACCACCGCGTCCGCGCCGGGTCTCCGAGGGCTCCAGCGAGCACGAGGTGTACCTGCCGACCGGCGCGCTGTCGCCGAACCGGCAGAACCGTGATCCCTTGCCGGACACGCTGCTCAAACGCGTCAAGCAGTTCTCCGGGCGGCTGTCCACCGAAGCCGTTGGGTCGATGCAGGATCGGCTGCCGTTCTTCGCCGATCTGGACGCCGCGCAGCGTGCCGGCGTGCAGATGCTGGTGCAGACCGCGGTGGTCAACTTCCTGGAATGGCTCCAGGACCCGGATAGTGATATCCGGTTCAGTATGGATGCCTTCCAGGTCATTCCGCAGGATCTGGCGCGGCGGCTGACGCTGCGCCAGACCGTGGACATGGTCCGGGTCGCCATGGATTTCTTCGAACAGTGGCTGCCCGCGCTGGCGCGGAACGACCGGCAGTTGGTCGCGCTCACCGAGGCGGTTCTGCGATACGGGCGTGAGCTCGGTTTCGCGGCCGCCTCGGTGTACGCCAGCGCGGCCGAATCCCGGGGCGCCTGGGATACCCGGCTGGAAGCGCTGGTGGTGGACGCGGTGGTGCGCGGCGATACCGGTTCCGACATGCTCTCCCGGGCGGCCACCCTGAACTGGGACGCGACCGCCCCCGCGACGGTCCTGGTCGGTACGCCGCCGCGGGATCAGGGGGTGTCGGTGGTCGGCGCGGTGCACACCATCGCCGCCCGGCACGGCCGGGCGGCGCTGGCGGTGGTCCAGGGCTCCCGCCTGGTGATGGTGGTGAGCGGCCCGCTGGGCGACGCCCTGCGCAGCTCGCCGTTCATGGACGATCTGCTCACCGAGGCGTTCTCGGACGGCCCGGTGGTGATCGGGCCGACCACGCGCACCCTCGGCGCGGCGCACAGCAGCGCCCTGGAGGCGCTCGCCGGCATGGAGGCGGTGATCGGCTGGCGGGAGGCGCCGCGCCCGGTGCACGCCATGGAATTACTGCCCGAACGCGCGTTGCTCGGTGATCGAGCTGCGGTCGACGCGCTCGTCGAGTACCTTGTCCTACCGTTGGCCTCTGCCGGTTCCGCCCTGGCGGACACCCTGGATGCCTACCTGGATTGCGGTGGTGCGGTCGAGATGTGCGCGCGTCAACTGTACGTTCATCCAAATACTGTGCGTTATCGCCTGAAGCGGATCGGGGAAGTAACCGGTCGTGATCCGCTCAATCCGCGGGATGCGTATGTGTTACGAATCGCCGCCACCGTGGGTCGTTTGACACGAACACGTAACGAATCGTCATCACAAACCTCAGAGGACTCTTTTGTCCCATCGAACAAAGACGGGCTGTAACGCGAACCCCGATTCGGTCGATTCGGACACGCCACGCGGGCTTTTGTGGAGACCATACAAAACCTGTCCGAAAGCTTCATTCACGTCGACATCTCGCAAACGCCGTCTCACAGTGTTTTCTTAGGTACGTGATCGCGTTGTTCGCCCCTGGACAGGGCTCTCAGACACCCGGCATGCTCGCGCCCTGGCTCGACCTGCCAGGCGCTCGTGACCGCCTCGCACTGTGGTCGAAGGAATCCGGTCTGGATCTCATCCGGCTCGGGACCGAAGCGACCGCCGAAGAGATCACCGACACCGCCGTGACCCAGCCGCTCGTGGTGGCCGCCGCGCTGCTCGCCTTCGCCGAGATCGGCGATCAGCGGGTGCCGGCCGACACCATCGTGGCCGGACATTCGGTGGGCGAACTCGCCGCCGCGGCGGTCGCCGGCGTGATCTCCGCCGACCAAGCAGTTACGCTGGCAGCCATCCGCGGTACCGAGATGGCGAAGGCGTGCGCACTGGAACCGACCGGTATGTCCGCGGTGCTCGGTGGCGACGAGGCCACCGTGCTGGCGCGGCTCGACGAACTGGAACTGGTCCCGGCCAACCGCAACGCCACCGGTCAGATCGTGGCGGCGGGACGCCTGGACGCACTGGCCGAACTGGCCGCGAATCCGCCGGAGAAGGCCCGCGTGCGAGCGCTTCCCGTGGCGGGCGCGTTCCACACCGAGTTCATGGCTCCCGCCCAGCAGGCGGTAGCGGCGGCGATCGCCGAGATCACCCCGCACGAGCCGACTCGGCCCTTGCTGTCGAACGCCGACGGCAAGCCGGTCGAGTCCGGCGCGGACGCGGTGGCTAAGCTCGCCGCGCAGGTCACCCGGCCCGTCCGGTGGGACCTGTGTACCGAAACCGTCCGGCAGGCCGGTGTTTCGGCGGTGGCGGAGCTGCCACCGGCGGGAACCCTCGTCGGCATTGCCAAACGGGAACTCAAAGGCACCCTGAACCTGGCGCTGAAGACCCCGGAGGACCTCCCCGCGCTCGCCGAGCTCACGAGCTCCGGCTAGCTTGCCTACGGCCGTGTTTCCGACGAACCCTCGACGGGAGCACGGCACCGGGTCGACGTAACCGTGCGTCGTCTCGGCCCGAAGAAATATGTAGAGCCCTACCGAGAAAAACAAGAAGGGAGCCACGAAGTGGCCGCTCTGACCCAGGAACAAATCGTCGAGGAACTCGGCAAGATCATCGAAGAGGTTACGGGTATCGAACCCTCCGAGGTGACCGTCGAGAAGTCCTTCGTCGATGACCTGGACATCGACTCGCTGTCCATGGTCGAGATCGCGGTTCAGACCGAGGACAAGTACGGGGTCAAGATCCCGGACGAGGATCTGGCCAGCCTGAAGACCGTCGGCGACGCCGTCGCCTACATCCAGAAGCTCGAGGCGGAGAACGCGGACACCGCCGCCGAGCTCAAGGCCAAGTTCGACAACGCCGAGTAGGGCCGAAACCGTGACCACTCCTTCCACCTTGAACGGGAACTTCCCGAATGTCGTCGTCACGAGCCTGGCGGCGTCCACGTCGATCGCGGGTGACGTCGATGCGACGTGGAAGGGTCTCCTCAACGGCGAGAGCGGCATCGACGTTCTCGAGGATTCCTTCGTCGAGGAATACGACCTACCGGTCCGCATCGGCGGCCATCTGAAAGTTCGTCCCGACAGCCTGCTGAGCCGGGTCGAGATCCGCCGGATGGCCTACGTCGAGCAGCTCGCGACCGTGCTCGGCCGCGAGGTCTGGCGTAATGCGGGCAGCCCGGAAGTCGATCCGGATCGGCTGGGTGTGGCCATCGGCACTGGACTAGGTGGCGGTGACGCGCTCATCGATTCGGTCGACAAGCTGAAGAACGGCGGATATCGCAAGATCTCGCCGCTCGCTGTTCAGATGGTCATGCCGAACGGGCCGTCCGCCGTCGTCGGTCTCGAGCTGCAGGCCCGGGCAGGAGTGGTCACTCCGGTCTCGGCGTGTTCGTCGGGCTCGGAAGGTATCGCCAACGCGTGGCGCATGATCGTCATGGGTGATGCCGATATGGTCGTCACCGGCGGCGTCGAAGGTTTCATCGACGCCGTGCCGATCGCCGCGTTCACCATGATGCGTGCGATGAGCACCCGCAACGACGACCCGAAGGGTGCTTCGCGTCCCTTCGACTCCGACCGCGACGGCTTCGTCTTCGGCGAGGCCGGCGCGCTCATGGTCATCGAAACCGAGGAGCACGCCAAGGCGCGCGGTGCCACCATCCACGCCCGGCTGCTGGGCGCCGGTATCACCTCCGACGGTTTCCACCTGGTCGCGCCGGATCCCGAAGGCACGGGCGCCGCCCGCGCCATGACCCGGGCCATGCAGACCGCGGGTCTGTCCAAGCAGGACATCACCCATATCAACGCCCACGCCACCGCCACCCCCATCGGTGACACCGCCGAGGCGAAGGCGATCAACAAGGCCGTCGGCAACCACGCCTCGGTCTACGCGCCCAAATCGGCGCTCGGACATTCCATCGGCGCCGTCGGCGCACTGGAGTCCGTGCTCACCGTGCTGGCCATCCGGGACGGTATCGTGCCGCCCACCCTGAACCTGGAAAACCAGGATCCGGAGATCGACCTC
Source organism: Nocardia grenadensis NBRC 108939 (assembly GCF_001613445.1). Lineage (GTDB taxonomy): Bacteria > Actinomycetota > Actinomycetes > Mycobacteriales > Mycobacteriaceae > Nocardia > Nocardia grenadensis. The sequence goes on along the minus strand of NZ_BDCJ01000013.1, from coordinate 2,073 downwards.
GATGTGGTGAAGGGCGAAGCCCGCCGCCAGGAGATCGAGTACGCGATCAACAATTCGTTCGGTTTCGGTGGGCACAATGTCGCGCTCGCCTTCGGCCGGGCCTGACGGTCCGACCGAACTGTTCGACGACCCATAGACGGGGCCGCCGGGTTTCATCCGGGCGGCCCCGTCCGGGCTTCGACACCAAGTGGCCCGCGTCTCGGGCGCACATTTTCGAGGAGGAACGCGATGACGACTATCGCTCCGGCCCGCCATCAGGAAACTGCGACCGATCCGCGTGATCCCCTCGGGCGGCTCCAACGCTTCTTCGACCCCGGCACCGTGCTGCCGCTGCACGCGCGCGACAAGTCGGGTGTGCTCGCGGCCGTCGGTGAGGTCGACGGCGTCCGCACCGTCGCCTACTGCTCCGATGCCACCGTGATGGGTGGCGCCATGGGCGTGGAGGGCTGCCGGCATATCGTCGACGCCATCGACACCGCCATCGATTCCGGCGCACCGGTGGTGGGCCTGTGGCATTCCGGAGGCGCCCGGCTCGCCGAAGGTGTGGAGGCCCTGCACGCGGTCGGCCAGGTCTTCGAGGCCATGGTCCGCGCCTCCGGCCGGGTCCCCCAGATCTCGGTGGTACTCGGCTTCGCGGCCGGTGGCGCCGCCTACGGCCCCGCGCTCACCGATATCGTGATCATGGCCCCCGAAGGTCGCGTTTTCGTTACCGGCCCGGATGTGGTGCGCAGCGTCACCGGCGAACAGGTCGATATGGCCACCCTCGGCGGCCCGGAAACCCACGGCAAGAAATCCGGCGTCACCCATATCGTCGCCGACGACGAAGCCGACGCCGTGCACCGCGCCCGCCGCCTGGTCTCGATGTTCGCCGAACAGGGCGAATTCGACCTCGTCGCCGCCGAACACGGCAATATCGACCTGCAGGCCATGCTCCCGGCCTCGGCCAAACGCGCCTACGACGTCAAACCGCTGCTCCACGAACTGCTCGACAATGTCGACGGCGAATCCAGCTTCGAAGAACTCCAGGGCGGCTACGCCCGCTCCATGGTGACCGGCCTCGGCCGCCTGGCCGGCCGCACCGTCGGCGTTCTGGCCAACAACCCGCTGCGGCTCGGCGGCTGCCTGGACTCCAAGAGCGCCGAGAAAGCCGCCCGGTTCGTGCGCCTCTGCGATGCCTTCGGCATCCCGCTGGTCGTCATCACCGATGTCCCCGGCTACCTGCCCGGCGTCGGCCAGGAATGGGACGGTGTGGTCCGCCGCGGCGCCAAACTGCTGCACGCCTTCGCCGAAGCCCGGGTCCCGCGGGTCACGCTGGTCACCCGCAAGATCTACGGCGGCGCCTACATCGCCATGAACGCCCGCTCCCTCGGCGCCACCGCGGTCTACGCCTGGCCGGGCTCGGAGGTCGCGGTGATGGGCGCGAAAGCCGCGGTCGGGATCCTGCACAAGAAAGCCCTGGCCGCGGTGCCGGAAGAAGAGCGGGAAGCGCTGCACGAACGGCTCACCGCCGAACACGAGGCCATCGCCGGCGGGGTGGAGCGGGCGGTGTCGATCGGGGTGGTCGACGAGGTCATCGACCCGGCGCATACGCGCAGCAAGATCGCGGCCGCGCTGGCGGCGGCGCCTTGCCGGGCCAGCCACCACAAGAACATCCCGCTGTGATTTCGGCGACTCTTCCGGCACTGGGGGCGGATCCCGAGCCGGCGTAGGTGTGCGTGGTCGGTGCTCGCTGTTCACGTTCTGTATGCCGCACCGGGGCGTAGCGGGCTGATCGGCGAGGGCTCGGTGGGCTTGCCCGGTTCGTGAAGATGGAATTGCGGGCTTGCTCGTGAAGGTTCTGTGTTCTTGGCGGCGCCTTCGGCGTCGCGGGTTGCGGCCCCCTTGGTCTCGCCGTTTCGGCCTCGAGACTCGAGCCTTCGGCTCATGCGATGTGCGGTGGGCCGTCCATAGAGTGCGACCTTTGAGCACCTTCGGCCAAGGGGCGAGACGGGCCCTCAACCCTTCGAGGTGTCTCGTAAAACAGTGAGGATGGTGGCGGCCCCGCGGTTGGCTTGTCCTGACCCGTCGTAAAAC
>NZ_BDCJ01000012.1 GCF_001613445.1 Nocardia grenadensis NBRC 108939 | reverse complement strand
AGCGGTCGCCACCGACACCATCTGCCGCGGCGACACATCCATGTAATCGACCCGTCCACTATCGACGAACTCGACCTCGGAATACTTGCGCCGCACCGCGATCCGCGATTCGAGGAAGCGCCCCTGGGCATCGAGCGGTTCGTTCGCCTGCGCGACGACGTGCCGGTCCTCCTCGTCGGCGGTGAGGTAGACGATCTCATCGGTCACCGTGCCGTCGATCACCTTCCGATACGGCGTTTCGAGGAACCCGAACGGATTCACCCGCGCGTACACCGACAGGTACCCCATCAGCCCGATATTCGGCCCCTCAGGGGTCTCGATCGGGCACATCCGGCCGTAGTGGCTGTAGTGCACATCGCGCACCTCGAGGCCGGCGCGCTCCCGGGACAGGCCGCCCGGTCCGAGCGCGGACAGGCGACGTTTGTTGGTGAGGCTCGCGAGCGGGTTGCGTTCGTCCATGAACTGGGAGAACTGGGAGGTCCCGAAGAACTCCTTGAGCGCCGCCACGACCGGCCGGATGTTCATCAGCGACTGCGGGGTGATGGCTTCGACGTCCTGGGTGGTCATCCGTTCCCGGACCACCCGCTCCATCCGGGAGAGCCCCACCCGGAACTGATTCTGGATCAGTTCCCCCACGGTGCGTACGCGGCGATTACCGAAATGGTCGATATCGTCCACCTCGACCGGCACCTCGATACCGTCGGGCCCGGTCATCGTCCGCTCCCCCGCGTGCAGCCGCAGCAGGTATTCGACAACGGTGACCAGGTCCATTTCGGTGAGCACCCGGGGGCCGCCGGGCGCGTCCCGCCGGACACCGAACTTCTTGTCCATCTTGTAGCGGCCCACACGCGCCAGGTCGTAGCGCTTCTCGGCGAAGAACAGGTTCTCCAGCAGGGTCTGCGCGGACTCCTTGGTGGGCGGTTCGCCGGGCCGGAGCTTGCGGTGGATGTCGAGCAGCGCTTCATCGGTGCTCGCGGTGTTGTCCTTCTCCAGCGACGACATCAGCACCCCGGAGAAGCCGAACCGCTCGGTGATCTGCTCGGTGGTCCAGCCGAGGGCTTTGAGTAGCACGGTCACCGGCTGACGCCGTTTGCGGTCGATACGTACACCGACGGTGTCCCGTTTGTCGATATCGAATTCCAGCCACGCGCCACGGCTCGGGATGATCCGCACGCTGTGCAGGTCCTTCTCGGTGCTCTTGTCGACGGAGTGATCGAAGTAGACGCCCGGCGAACGCACCAGTTGTGAGATGACCACGCGCTCGGTGCCGTTGATGATGAAGGTGCCGCGGTCGGTCATCATCGGGAAATCACCCATGAAGACCGTCTGGCTCTTGATCTCGCCGGTGTTGTTGTTGATGAACTCCGCGGTGACGAACAACGGCGCCGCGTAGGTCATGTCCTTGTCCTTGCACTCGTCGATCGAGGCCTTGACCTCCTCGAAGCGGGGTTCGGACAGGGTCAGCGACATGGTCCCCGCGTAATCCTCGATCGGGCCTATCTCCGCGAGTACCTCCGCCAGCCCGCCCGTGCGGAAATCACCGCGGGCGGCGGCCCGCTCCCGCTGGGCGGCCGCGCCGATCAACCAGCCGAACGATTCGGATTGAATCTCCAGCAACCCAGGGACCTCCAGGGGCTCGAGGACTCTGGCGAACGAGAGCCGCTCGGGACTTCCGGGAATTCGGCTCCCGGCGGATATCGCGGTAGCGACCTCGTTCTGATCAGGGAGTGCCAAGATGCGTCCTTCCAGCACCGCACGCCGCCCATACCTGCGCGGTATGGTCGTCACGTATCTGCTTGTCCAGTGGGCGTTATTCGGATCGCGTACCGCGGGCGGAAGCCATCCGGACAGGACTCGACGACAACCCGTGGCAGCGATACACGGAATGCGACGCTTCCACGGTGGTTTCGTATTTCGAGAGTCGGACAGCACGCACCCCGGCGCGAAGCCCTAAATTACACACGAAATCGTCGAATGTCGAGAGACATAAAAAATAAAGCATCCGATTTCCGATGCTTTCCATTTTGATAATGACACTCCGATCCGCACGGCGTCAAGCCGAATGGCGGAAAACCGCCGAAATCGGCCGCCGCGGCTTCGGCGGCGCGAGATCGCGGCAGAGCGGGGCCATCCACCGCTGCTCACATCCGCCGGGCCCGAGCAGGCATCCTTCGATCCTCTTCGACTCCGGGGACGCTCGCCGAGACCGACCCCGGGAGAGTTTCCCCCGAACCTCGCGGCGCACGACCGGACCCGATCCGAGGAACGAACCGGACACCGCACCGAGTGAGAAATAAATTCGTGCCGTACCCCACCCCGAATTCAATTCCCGACCTTCCCACTCGAATATATCGCCCCCGGGAATTGCGGCACACACCGGGGGGCCATCGCCGCCGGTGAACCATCCGTGGAATACAACGAACGGTTGTGCCCGGATACTGCCGCGGTTGTTTGATCGCGGCCCGGGCTTTCTGCTTTGCTCGCCCGGGTCATCGCGAGGACGAACAAGCGAGAGGTGCGCCGGAATGGCGAAGGGGCGGACCCTGGGGCGACAGTTCGGTTGGCTGTGGGCCGCCTACGCGGTGAGCCGGTTCGGTACCGCGCTGGCATTCAACGCCTACGGGCTCGTCGCCGTTCTCGTCCTGCACGCCGGCCCCGCCGAGGTCTCGCTACTGGCGGCGGCCGGCCTCGCGGTCGGTGCCCTGGTGGCGATTCCGCTGGGCCCCTGGTTGGAGTTCCGCCGCAAGCGGCCGGTCCTGATCGCCATGGACCTGGTCCGGTGCGCGGCGCTGCTGAGCATTCCGATCGCTTTCGCGTGCGGCGCACTCGGCTTCGCGCAGTTGCTCGTGGTCGCGATCGTCGCCGCTACCGCCGATATCGGTTTCTCCGCCGCGTCCGGCGCCTATCTCGGGAGCCTGGTGGCACCGGATGACCTGCTGGTGGCCAATGCCCGGTTCGAATCCACGAACTGGACTGCCATCGTGCTCGGGCCGCCGCTGGGTGGCGCCGCGATCGGCCTGCTGGGCCCGATGGCCACCCTGGTCGCGGACGGCCTGAGCTATCTGGCCTCGGCGGCGGGCCTGCGCGCGATCGGTGATGACCGCGAACCACGTCCGGTCCGCCCCGACGCACCACACCCGGGTGCGCAGTTCGAGGGCTGGCGTTACGTACTGAACCATCCCGGGCTTCGCCCGCTGCTCTGCAACGACGCCCTCGTCGGCGCGCTGATCACGGCGACGCAGCCGCTGATGTCGGTGCTCATGCTCGGGCAGCTCGGCTTCACGCCCTGGGAGTTCGGGCTCGCGTTCGCGTTGCCGTGCCTGGGCGGGTTGCTCGGGGCGCGGCTCACGCCCCGGCTCGTCGCCCGGTACGGACGCGGGCGCGTGCTGCGGATATCCGGGATTCTGCGGGTGTGCTGGCCGGTCGCGCTGGGCGCCGTCACCGCCGGCGCCGGCGGATTGGTCCTCGTCCTGGCGGTCCAGACCGCCGTGATCGTCTGCATGGCCGTGTTCAACCCGGTCTTCGCCACCTATCGGCTGGAGCAATTACCGGCCGACCGGGCGACCCGCGCGCTGGCGGCCTGGTCGGTGAGTAAGAAGATCACCATCGGGGCGGTCACGGCGTTATGGGGCCTGCTCGCCGCGTGGATCGAAATCCGCGCGGCGATCACGCTCGCCGGAATACTGCTGTTGATGACACCGCTGCTGCTGCCCCGCATCGACCGGGCGACCGAACACCCCGAGGCATTGCCGGCCGACTCGGCACAGCCGGCGCCGTGAACCTCAGGCGCGCAACGCGGCGGCCAGGGCCGGGTTCACGGCCATGGACAGGGCCACCAGCGACTCCACCAGCAGTTCGATCAGTTCGTCGCGGGAGAGGTGTTCGTCGCGCAGCCACGACAGGGTGGTTTCTTCGGTGAAGGCCACCCAGCCGCGAACCACGAGTACCAGCCGGGGCTGCGCACGCTCCTCCGGCGACAGCGGGACCTGGGCGAGGATGATGTCGACGATCACGTGCCGGGTCTGCTCGACCATGGCGGCCAACTCCGGACTGGAGCTGGTGGGTCCGCGCAGCAGGGCCAGGTACGACGTACGGTTCTCGCTGACGTAGTCGATATAGCGGCCCACCGAGTCGCGCAGCATATCGAACAGGCTCAGCGTGGGGTCGGGGACGACCCGGGCCAGCAGTTCGGCGTTGGCGTGCCGGACCACTTCGAGCTGAAAATCCTGTTTGGTCGGGAAGTAGTGGAACAGCAGTCCGCGCGAGATCCCCGCCTGGGCCGCGATCTCGCTGACCGATATGTCCTCGATCGCCCGTTCGCCGAGCATTTTCACGCCGAGCGTGATCAGCTGCGTCTTCCGTTCGTCCGGGCTCAATCGGATGCGTTTGACGGGTGCTTCCGGGCTCGTACTCACCTGTTCATCCTACTGAATGCCGTTCAATACTGTTGACTGCGGCTCAATAAGCCCTTACGCTCATTATATGAGTCGCAAGGTTACAGACAAAGCTGTCGCCAACCAGCCCGCCCGTCATCTGCGGACGATCATCATCGGCAGTGGTTTCGCCGGCCTCGGCCTCGCCATCCGGCTGACCCAGCAGGGCCGCGAGGATTTCCTCGTACTGGAACGCGGTAGCGATGTCGGTGGGACCTGGCGTGACAACACCTATCCCGGTGCCGCGTGCGATGTGCCCTCGCACCTGTACTCGTATTCCTTCGCCCTGAATCCGGACTGGTCGCGGTCGTTCTCCCGGCAGGGCGAGATCCAGGCCTATATCCAGGGCGTGGCCGATAAGTACAACGTGCGCGACAAGCACCTGTTCGACTGCGATGTCACCGGCGCCCGCTGGAACGCCGAGACCGCGCAGTGGGAGATCACCACCACCAGGGGCGATTTCACCGCCGATACCGTGGTCTCGGCGGTCGGCGCGCTGTGCGAGCCCAACCTGCCCGATATCAAAGGCATCAACAGCTTCGAGGGCGAGATCTTCCACTCGGCCCGCTGGAACCACGATTCCGACCTGGCCGGTAAGCGCGTCGCGGTCATCGGCACCGGCGCCTCGGCCATCCAGATCGTCCCGGCCATCGCCGGCAGCGTCGCTCATCTCGACGTCTACCAGCGCACCGCTCCCTGGCTGCTGCCCCGGCTGGACCGCCCCTACCTGCTACCCGAGCGACTGGCGTTCAAGCACATTCCGGGCGTACAGCGCCTGTCCCGGGCCGCGATCTACGCCGCCCGGGAGACCCAGGTGGTCGGCCTGGCGAAGTTCCCGCCGTTGATGCGCGGGTTCGAGGCCCTGGCCAAGGCCAAACTGGCCATGGAGATCCGCGACCCGGAACTGCGCGCAAAGGTCACCCCGAACTTCCGCATCGGCTGCAAACGCATGCTGATCTCCAACGAGTACTACCCGGCCCTGGACCGCGACAATGTCGACGTGGTCACCGACGGGATCGCCGAAATCCGCGCGAACTCGATCGTCACCGCCGACGGCACCGAACGCGAGGTCGACGCGATCGTGGTCGCCACCGGCTTCCACGTCACCGATTCCCCCACCTACGAGACCATCCACGGTCGCGACGGCCGTAGCCTGACCGAGGTGTTCGACGATATCGGCCAGCAGGGTTACAAGGGTTCGGCGATCGCGAACTTCCCGAATATGTTCTTCCTGCTCGGCCCCAATGTCGGCCTGGGCCATACCTCGATCGTGTACATGATCGAATCCCAGATCAACTACATCGCCGACGCGCTGGCCACCTTCGAACGCCAGGGTCTGCGCACCGTCGAGGTGCGCCGTTCGGCGCAGGACTCCTACAACTCCGCCCTGCAGAAGAAGCTCACCAAGAGCGTGTGGAGCACCGGCGGCTGCGCCAGCTGGTACCTGGACAAGCACGGAAACAATACGACCCTCTGGCCGGACTTCACCTTCGAATTCCGCCGGATCACAAGGAAATTCGACATGGCCGCCTACGATACGACGACGGCAGCCGATGCCCCCGCTCGACCCGATCTGAAGGTAGTGACCGCATGAATGCAGCATCACGTAGTGATTCCCCGAGCGGCGGGGGCCGGGCGACGGGCGGGCGCAATGATTCATACTTCCGCGACAAAGTCTGTGTGATCACCGGGGCCGGTTCCGGGATCGGGCGGGCGCTGGCGATCAACCTCGCCCGGCGCGGCGCGAAACTCGCCCTCTCCGATATCGATACCGAAGGCCTGGCCGAGACCACCCGCCGCTGCGCAGAGCTCGGCGCGGAGGTGAAATCCGACCGGCTCAACGTGGCCGAACGCGAGGCCGTACTGCTGTACGCCGACGCGGTGAAACAGCATTTCGGCGTCGTGCACCAGATCTACAACAACGCCGGGATCGCCCACCACGGCGATGTCGCCAAGACCGAGTTCAAAGACATCGAACGCATCATGGATGTCGACTTCTGGGGTGTGGTGAACGGGACCAAGGCGTTCCTGCCGTTCCTCCTCGAATCCGGTGACGGCCATGTGGTGAACGTGTCCAGCCTCTTCGGCCTGATCGCGGTACCCGGGCAGGCCGCGTACAACTCGGCCAAGTTCGCGGTCCGCGGTTTCACCGAGGCGCTGCGACAGGAAATGCTGGTGGACCGCGCGCCGGTCAAGGTCACCTGCGTGCACCCCGGCGGGATCAAGACCGCCGTCGCCCGCAACGCCACCTACAGCGACGATATCGACGGCGCGAACGCCAGCTCGATGTTCGACAAGTACCTCGCCATCCACAGTCCCGAAATGGCCGCGCAGACCATCGTCGACGGTGTCCGCAAGGGCCGCGGCCGAGTGCTGATCGGCTGGGAGGCCAAACTGCTGGACCTGTTCGTCCGCACCGCCGCCGCCGGTTACCAGCGCATCGCGGTCGGCGTCGAACGACGTTTCCTGCCCTGACCGGTACCAGAGAAGGATCGACATGCGAGATATCGCGCTGCCATTGCCGCTGGCGCGGGCCGTCCTGGGCTCGATGTACCGGGTGGCGCTGCACTCCCGGCTTCCCTGGCGGGCCCAGCGGGCCCTGATCGACGCCGGTTCGGCCTTGCAGCCCGTCCCGCGGGGCGTCGGCGTCGAGGCGATCCGCCTGGGCGGCCGCCCGGCCGAACGACTCGCACCGGCCGGCCCGGCCCCGGCCGAACCCGCCGCCGTGCTGTACCTGCACGGCGGCGGATACGCCGTGGGCTCGCTGGCCACCCACCGTTCGCTCAACGGCCGGCTCGCCGCCGGAACAGGGCTACCGGTCTACGCCCTCGACTACCGGCTGGCGCCGGAACACGCCTACCCGGCGGCACTGGACGACGCCGAGGCCGCATTCCTCGCGCTGGTCGCCGAGCACGACTACCGGCCGGAACGGATCGCGATCGCCGGGGATTCGGCCGGCGGCGGACTGTCGCTGGCGCTGGCCCAGCGGCTCATCGCCCGGCACGACCACACCCCCGCCGCGCTCGGTCTGATCGCCCCGTGGGTCGATCCGAACCAGCTCGCCGAACGCCCCCGCGATCTGGTGGTCAACGGGCCCTGGTCGCGGGCCTGCGCCGCGGCCTACCTCGGGACCGGCGATCCCGCCGATACCGGGTACGCCCCGCTGCACGGTGTCCTCGCCGGGCTGCCCCCGGTGTACGTCCAGGCCGATATCGACGAACTACTGCACCCGCAGTGCGTCGACCTCACCGCGGCGCTGCGCGCGGCCGGGGTCGACGTCGCGTTCACCGAGAGTCGCGGCCTCTGGCATGTCGCCCAGCTACAGGCCGCCCTGGTGGGCCCAGCTGCTGCGGCTCTGACCGAAATGGCCGATTTCCTCCGGCAAGCCGTCGATCAGCTACCGCTGCGCGACCTAGGATGAAGGCCTGATCGGGACGCAGTTCACCCTGGTTTCAGGGTGAGATCCAGGGCGTTTACCGGTGGCCCGCGCCCCGTCCGATTCCGGTGGCGTAAATTACCGACGAGTTGGCAAACAGGGAAAGGCAATGATGCGCGAGTTCGAAGCCCCGGCTTCCTACACCATCCCCGAGGACGCGAACAATTCCGACAACGTGTTCCGCTACGCGAAAGAATCCCCCGCCGCGGTGATGTTCAACGTCCCCGACGGCACGGGCGGCTGGCGCGATGTGCGGGCCGCGGAGTTCGCGAAGGCGGTCACCGATGTGGCCAAGGGCCTCATCGCCTCGGGTATCGAACTGGGCGACCGGGTCGCCATCATGGCCGCCACCCGTTACGAGTGGACTCTGCTCGATTTCGCCATCTGGGCGGCCGGCGGCTGCACCGTGGCCATCTACGACAGTTCCTCGGCCGAACAGGCGCGCTGGATCCTGCAGGATTCGGCCACCGCGCTGCTGGTCGTCGAGAACGACAAGCATCGCGGCGTCATCGACGATATCGATCCGGCCGAACTGACCGCGCTGCGGGAAACCCTGCAGATCGACAAGGACGCGATCGACGAACTCGTCCGGCGCGGTGCCGAACTCGACGAGCAACTCGTTCACGACCGGCGCGCCCAGGTGAGCGCGGCCTCCCCGGCCACCCTGATCTACACCTCCGGCACCACCGGCCGGCCCAAGGGCGTCATGCTCAGCCACGCCAACCTCTGGGCCGAATCCCGGGCCGACCGGATCGCGCTGGCCGCGTTCCTGACCCCAGGCAAGAAGACGCTCATGTTCCTGCCGCTGGCGCACGTCTTCGCCCGCGCGGTGAGCCTGGCCGCCTTCGACGCCAAGGTCACCCTGGCGCACACCTCCGACTGGAGCACGCTGGTCCAGCAGTTCGCCGAGCACCGGCCCGATTTCGTGCTGTCGGTACCGCGCGTATTCGAGAAGGTGTTCAACGCCGCCAAACAGAAGGCTCACGACGAGGGCAAGGGCAAGATCTTCGACGCCGCCGCGGCCACGGCGATCGCCTACAGCGAGGCCCTGGGCACCGGGAAGCCCGGCCTGATACTGAGCGCCAAGCACGCGCTGTTCGACAAACTCGTCTACGGCAAACTGCGGGCCGCTCTCGGCGGCAACTGTCAGGCCGCGGTCTCCGGCGGCGGCCCGCTGGGCGCCCGGCTCGGGCACTTCTTCCGCGGTGTCGGCGTCACCATCTTCGAGGGCTACGGCCTCACCGAGACCAGCGCCGCCATATCGGTCAACACCCCAGACCACATCCGGGTCGGGTCGGTCGGCCACCCACTCGAAGGTCACGCCGCCAAGATCGCGGAGGACGGCGAACTGCTGCTGCGCGGTCCCGTGGTGTTCGCGGGCTATTGGGGTAACGAGCAGGCGACCGCCGACGCGTTCGTGGACGGCTGGTTCAAGACCGGCGACCTGGGTGCCATCGACGCCGACGGTTTCATCACCATCACCGGCCGCAAGAAGGAAATCCTGGTTACCGCGGGCGGGAAGAACGTCTCCCCGGCACCCATGGAGGACGAACTGCGGGCGCATCCGCTGATTGGCCAGGTGATGGTGGTCGGCGACGGGAAACCGTTCATCGGCGCGCTCATCACGCTGGACCCGGAGGCACTGCCGGGCTGGAAGGAACGCAACGGTATCGCCGCCGAGGTGGAGATCGCCGAATTGGTCGAGAACCCGGCTCTGGTCGCCGAGGTGGAGGCCGCGGTCGCCGAGACCAACAAGAAGGTCTCCAAGGCCGAGCAGATCAAGAAGATCAATATCCTGGCCTCGGACTGGACCCAGGAAACCGGCGAACTGACCCCGAAGATGTCGCTCAAGCGCGCGGTCGTCATGAAGCAGTACGCCACCGAGGTGGACAAGATCTACAGCTGATCCCGCCACGCCCACGGCCCGATGCGCCATCCGCTCACCGGGCCGTGGGCATTCGGCCCCGAGAACGGGCTAACCGGTGAGCGAGTCCGCCTTATCCAGATCCAGGGCACTCCGGTCCGGCGCGTCACCGGCCTGGAAGCGAATGAACAGGGCCGAGGCGACCACCCCGACCAGCAGCAACGCGGCCGGCAGCAGGGTGGCCTGGCTCAGCGCGGTACTGAACGCCTCCTTCACCGGCTCGGGCACCTGACCGGTACCCATCCCCTCTCCGGCGGGGGCGCCGCCCAGACCCGCCGCGCTCATCCGCGCGGCGATCAGGGCACTGATCGCCGCGCTACCGAGCACCGACCCGACCTGGCGGGTCGTGTTGTAGACACCCGCGCCCGCGCCGGCCTGGGAAATGGGCAGATTGTGGGTGGCGGTGGTCGCCAGCGGTGCCCAGATACAGGCGTTCGAGGCACCGGCCACCGCGCCCGCCACGACCATCCAGGTGATATTCGCGTGCGGATCCCGCATGACCAGGGCGAACCAGAAAATGGAGAGCGCGAACGCCAGGAATCCGACGGTCGGGATGATCCGCGGATGCATCCGGTCGGAGATCCGGCCGATCACCGGGGCGGCGAACCCGGTCACAATGGCCATCGGAGCCAGCACCAGCGCCGAGCGGGTCGGCGACATACCGTGCACGGCCTGCAGATAGAAGTAGATCGGCACCATCACCGCGGTGACGGCCGCACCCATACTGGCGATGGCCAGATTCGACAGCGAGAAATTGCGGTCCCGGAACAGCGGCAGCGGCAACAGCGGCTCACCCGAAGCGCGGGCCTGCGTGGCCACGAAAACGGCCAGCACCACGATCCCCGCCACGATCATCGCCCAGATCTTCGCCGACCAGTCGCTGGTATTGCCCTCCTGGATACCGAACACCAGCAGGAACATGCCCACCGCGCTCAGCACCACGCCGACCAGGTCGAATTTATGCTGGTGCGTCGGCAGTGCCGGCACCAGCCAGACGGCGAGCGCGAAGGCCACCACCCCGACCGGCACATTGACGATGAAGATCCACGCCCAGCCGAGACCGTCGACCAGCACACCACCGAGGATCGGACCCACCAGCGTCGCCAGCCCGGCGACCGCGCCCCACATACCCATGGCGGCGCCCCGCCGGTCCGGCGGGAAGGTGCGGGTGATCACCGCCATTGTCTGCGGGGTCATCAGCGCCGCACCCAGCCCCTGCACGGCCCGAGCGGCGATCAGGGTCTCGATATCACCGGCCAGCCCGCACGCCAGCGACGACAGCGTGAACACCGCGAGCCCGAACAGGTAGATGTTCTTGGGCCCGAACCGGTCGCCCAGCCGCCCGGTGATCAACAGTGGCACGGCGTAGGTGAGCAGATAGGCGCTCGTCACCCAGATGACCTGCGAGATATCCGCGTGCAGATCGGTCATGATCGCCGGATTGGCGACGGCCACGATGGTCACGTCGAGCAGGATCATGAAGAATCCGACAACCAGCGCACCTAATGCGAGCCACGGATTGCGTTGAGTGGACATAGCTTCCGTTCCTGTCGAGCGACGCCCGATGCGCCGTTTCGTGGATCTGTCGCGGCGCGTCACACGGACGCATCACCTGGGACTACCGGCTCACCGTACGGACGGGGCACGACAGCCGCGGCCTGCTCATGCCGTGGTCACTCCGGACTCCAGGTACGACGCCGGGCGCCGCGCCAACATTCCGGGCATATCGGACCGATCTCAGTCCTGGTCAGAGACCATGCGCGTCGAGCCAGGTGCGGGCCAGCTCCCCCGGGTCCGCGGATTCGTCCCGGACCCGCAGCACCAGGGTCGCCAGCTCATCGGTGGTGAGTTCCCCGGCCACGTAGTTCAGCTTCTCCAGCTGCCGATCGTCCAATGCTCCCTTGCGCACCAGCGCCAGCGGATTCTCCGGCCGGATCGCGTCCTCCGGGTCGGCGAGGACCTTCAGCCCCTCGGTACCGCCCGGCAGGAATTCGGCCGGACCGGCCAGCACCGCGGCCTGGACCCGGCCCTCCAGCAACGCGCGCCGCAGTCCCCCGGGCTCGGGGAACACCTCGGTCGAGGCGAACACGCAGTCCGAGATCTTCCCGGCGACCTCCGGTAGCTCGTACAACCCCGGAACAGCGGCGACACCGGCGACCATCGACGGGCACTGCGCACCCAACTGTTCCACCGAATCGATCCCGCGCTGCTCGGCGACGGCGGTGGTGACCAGGACCCGCGGTTCGAAATCCGCGCCGTCGGCCGCATCGGAGGTGATCGTCCCCTGCGGCAGCGACCCGTTCAGTTCTTCCGTCACTTTCTCGGTGGTGGTCGCCTCGGCCCCGGTGTTCAACTCCGCCAGCAGAGCGCCGTTGTGGTCACCGGCGACCGCCACGGTCCCCGCGTCCAACGCCGCGAACACCTCCGCGCGATCATCCAAACCCGACTCCACCCGCACCGCGGCCCCGGTCCGCGCCAGCGCCTGCGCGTAGATCTCCGCCAGCACGCGTGACTCGGCGGACCCCTGCGCCCCCACCACCAGCGGCTCGGCCCCGTCGGCACCACAGGAGACGGCCAGCCCGGCGAGCACCGGCACCAGCATCCGAGCAACGACACGCATCGACGCCGCCAATACCATCGCGCGAGACACCCACTTCCGTAACCAGCCCGCCGCACCCTATCCGGGCGCCCCCGCCAACCCTCAGGAATCTACAGGGTCCCCGCGGCCGGATCACCGGGGCTCCGCGGGAGTACCTGGGGCGCAGGGGAGATGGAGACGAACCAGACCCGGACACGAATGCACGCTCACCGAGCTCGGACGTAACCGGACCGCGAAGGTGGCAGATATCGGCCTACTCGCGAAAGTGCTGTGTTTTTTGCGGCGCCGAAGGCGCCGAAAAAACTACAGCACCCGGCCCAGGGTGGCGGCCGAGTGCTGTAGTTGCGGTTACCGCCCGGGTAAGGCGGAACGATCTATCAGGCGACGCCCTCCGCGCGGGCGGCGGCGGCGACCGCGTCGGCCACCGCGGGGGCCACGCGCGGGTCGAGCGGGCTGGGCACGATCTTGTCGACGGCGAGTTCGTCGGCGACGACGCCGAGGATGGCGTTGGCGGCCGCGATCTTCATACCTTCGGTGATGCGCCGGGCGCCCGCGTCGAGCGCACCCTTGAACACGCCGGGGAAGGCGAGCACATTGTTGATCTGGTTCGGGAAGTCGCTGCGGCCGGTGGCGACGATGGCGGCGTACTTCTTGGCCACGTCGGGGTGGATTTCCGGGTCCGGGTTGGACATGGCGAACACGATGGACTCCGGGGCCATCGAGGCGATGAGCTCTTCGGCGATGGTGCCCGCGGACAGGCCGAGGAACACGTCGGCGCCGGCGAGGGCGTCGGCGGCGGTGCCGGTGAGGCCACGCGGGTTGGTGCGCTCGGCCAGGTCGGCCTTGACCGCATTGAGGTCATCACGGTCGCGGCCGACGATGCCCTTGGAGTCGAGCACGGTCACATCGGCGACACCCGCGGCGAGCAGGATGTTGGTGCAGGCGACACCGGCGGCGCCGGCGCCCGACACGACCACTTTGAGTCCGGAGGTGGCCCGACCCTGCACGGCGGCGGCACCATTGAGGGCGGCCAGCACCACGATGGCGGTGCCGTGCTGGTCGTCGTGCATGACGGGGCAGTCGAGGGCTTCCACCACCCGCTTCTCGATTTCGAAGCAGCGGGGGGCGGAGATGTCCTCCAGGTTCACGGCGCCGAAGCTGGGGCGCAGACGGATCAGGGTTTCGACGATTTCGTCGACATCCTTGGTGTCCAGCACGATCGGGATGGAGTCGAGTCCGGCGAACTTCTTGAACAGCGCCGATTTGCCCTCCATGACCGGGAGGGAGGCGCGCGGGCCGATATCGCCGAGGCCGAGCACCGCCGAACCGTCGCTGACCACGACCACCAGGCGGTCGGTCCAGGTGTAGCGCTTGGCCAGGCTCTCGTCCTCGGCGATGGCGCGGCTCACCTGTGCCACTCCGGGGGTGTAGGCGATCGATAGGTCGCGCTGGGTGGCCAGCGGCGAGCTGAGCTCGACCGAGAGCTTGCCGCCGAGGTGACCCGCGAAGATCTCCTCGTGAGTGATCGCCGACAGATCTTGGACCTCTTCTTTGCTGGCGGTGGCGTTCGGTGCGTCAGTCACAGAGGACACGATTTCACTCCTGCTGGTTGCGGTCGTAACCGGTGGACGGTTACCGCCGGGTATTTGGTGTTATCTGCGTCATATCGTTCATCGGCGGCGCGACCAGGATGTTTCCTGGCGCAACCGGTACCCGGAAGACCCCCGGGAGCCCGCACACAGGGCAGTGGACGGTGGCACCGATTTCGGGCAGCGAAGGTCCGGGTGAATTTCGGACGGGTTGGTCCGAGCGAACTCGACCGGTGCCCGTTTCCCGTCGCGACGGTGCGTCGCGGAGCGGCGGGCGCCTGATATCCCCGACCCGGCGGTGGCAACGATCGGGAATCCGCCACATTCTGCCAGGTCCCGGATCGTTCGCCAAACCGGGCCCGGCGGTTGCGTGTTTCGGACACCACGGGGCCAGCGTAGGCCGCGAGCATTACCTTCCCGTGAGCGGAAACTCGCGAGTGGCGCCAGGGACCGGTGAGACAACCCCAAAGGTTCCGGAAAGCCCGGTGAACCCGGCGACCGCGATGTGCTGCGCGGCCGGTCAGCCCCACCACTGGGTCCACAGCAGGATCGCGCCGGAACCCAGCACCACCACCGCCGCGCCGAGGCTAGCCGCGCCCCGCACCCGGTCCGAATACACCTGTGCCACAACGGCGATCGCCGCGACCACAATATGCCAGGCCACCGATTCGGCACCAGGCCCGGGGAAACCGCGCCGCTCGCCGATGATCTCCGCACCGACGACGACCGACGCCAGCAACACCAACCCGGCCGCTGCCACGCCGCTGAGGCCGCGCACGAGTCTCATGAGGCCAGCACCGGTACACCGGTGGCTCTGCCAGCCAGTTTCTCGAACTGCGCCGGCTCGGTGGTGCATTCGCCCAGGCCGATGGTCTTGTTGGCGCCGTGGTAGTCCGAAGACCCCGTCGCCAGCAGTCCGCATTCGCCGGCCAGTTCACGCAGTACCGCCCGGTCCCGGGGACTGTGGTCGGGGTGATCGACTTCCAGACCGCCGAGTCCGTGCGGCGCCAGATCGCGCACCTCCTGCAGGTCCAGCAACCGGCCCCGGCTGCGGGCCCGCCCGTGGGCGAGCACGCTGACGCCGCCGGCGCGTGCGATCATCTCCACCGCCCGGCGCAGCGGGGTATCGGCTTTCTCCACGTAATAGGGGCCGGCCGAGGCGAGTAGATCGGCGAAGGCAGCATCCACCGAGGGCACCACACCCGCCTCCACCAGGGCACGGGCCAGGTGGGGGCGGCCCGCGGCGGGACCGGCGGCGGCCAGCACCGCGTCCGGGTCGATCGGTAGGCCGTCGGCGGCCATCCGTTCGGCCATGGCGCGTAGTCGCTCGACCCGTTCGGCACGCAGCCGTTCCCGCTCGGTCGCGAAACCGCTGTCGGCGGGATCGAACAGATAGGCCAGCAGATGCACCGACACCGGATAGCCGTCGACACCGCGGCCCACACACGACATTTCCATGCCCCGGACCAGGGTCAGCCCGGCCGGGCGGGCGGCCTCGGCCTCGGCCCAGCCGGCAGTGGTGTCGTGATCGGTGAGCGCGACGACATCCAGCCCGGCCTCGGCCGCTCGGCGCACCAGATCGGCCGGGCTGTCGGTGCCGTCGGAGGCGGTGGAGTGGGTATGCAGATCGATGCGCACCCGTCCAGTCTTGCAGTGCCCATCCGGGGCACCCTCGGTGCGGGGCGGCAAGCGCGGGCGCGGCGGCGGCCCCGGGTCGCGGTGACCGGGAGCTGTCCGCGGAGGTCCCGGCCCGGGAGCGGCAGCGACGTAGCATCGACGCGTGCCTTCGATCCCGCTGCCGTTCCATGGTCCGGGGCGGACGCGGCGCGCCGCCGCGGCACCACATATCCGGGTGCCCACCGCACGTGCGGTCGTCGACTGCGCGGTCTATGTGGACGGCAGACGTCTCCCGGGCCGGTTCACCCACGAGAAGGCGCTCGCCGCCGCCAGGGAACGCGGCGGTTTCGTCTGGCTCGGCCTGCACGACCCCGACGCCGAGCAGATGGGTGAGGTGGCCGAGACCTTCGGACTGCACGCCCTCGCCGTCGAGGACGCGGTCCAGGCCCATCAGCGGCCCAAACTGGAACGTTACGACGACACCCTGGTCATGGTCATGCGCACGGTCGCCTATCGGGAGCACGAACTGCACACGGTCAGCGAGATCGTCGAAACGGGCGAGCTGCTGATCTTCACCGCACCCGATTTCGTCATCGCCGTCCGGCACGGCGAACATTCGCCGCTGGCGACCGTGCGCCGCGGTCTCGAAGCCGACCCCGCCCGATTACGACTGGGCACCGGCTCGGTGCTGCACGCCATCGCCGACCACGTGGTCGACTCCTATATCGACGTCGTGCAGGCGGTGGAATTCGATATCGACGCAATGGAAGAAGAGGTGTTCACCCCGCGCAGCAGAATCACCGTCGAGGCGATCTATCAGCTCAAACGCGAAATGGTGGAGCTACGACGCGCGGTCAACCCGCTGGCGCTGCCACTGCAACTGCTGGTCCACAAGGAGGAGTTGCCGATCGACCCGGAGATCCGGCGCTATCTGCGCGATGTCGCCGACCACCACACCGGCGTCGCCGAACGCATCACCGATTTCGACGATTCGCTCAGCGCCCTCATCAGTGCCGCGCTCACCAAGATCACCGTCCAGCAGAACACCGATATGCGCAAGATCTCGGCGTGGGTCGCCATCGCCGCGGTACCGACCATGATCGCCGGTATCTACGGGATGAACTTCGAGCATATGCCGGAACTGCGGATCAGCTGGGGTTATCCGGTGGTGCTCGCGGCCATCCTCGGAATCTGCCTGACCCTACTCGCCCTCTTCCACCGCAACGACTGGCTCTGACCGGGCCGCCCACCGGCACCGGCACTACAGCGAAGCCGCGCCCCGGCCGGGGTCCAGCACATCGATCCCGGCCTCGGCCCAGGCATCCCGCAGCGCCTGCGCCCCACGCACCCGCACCCAGGCCGCCTCGGTCGCCGTCACCGGCGTCACCGTGAAATACCGCACCGGCTCCGCCGGATCCGGTAACTCGATCTCCGGCATCTCCCCCGCGCCCAGCAGCACCGCCGTGAACGGTGCGTCCTGCCAGATCGGTTCGCCCAGATCCAGCAGCGCATCGGCCTGCAACACAACGCCTTCGACCGCGGGCGCCGCCGCCAGCACCCCCAGCGTCCGGGCCACCCCCGCCCCGGCACCGGCCGCCGACCGCACCGTGAGCACCAGCTCGGCCCGCGGACCGCGCACCGGATCGGCGTGCAGATCCCCCGGATCACCCATCGGATGCCGCGACCCGCCGACCGTCAGATAGTGCGTCACACCGTCACCCGGGATGCGCAGGATCTCGATCGGCTCCAGACCCAGGAAAGTCATCGAAGCCGTATCCACCCCGGCCGCGTCCACACCGAAGAAATCCGCCACGGCCGTCCGGACGCGCTCGATCACGTCCATCCGCTAGATTGCCAGCTTCGCGAGCAGATCCCGGGCCTGTTCGGCCGTCTTCGGATCACACAGCACATCGTAACGGCCCGCGACCAACTGCATGGTCGACGCGAAATCCCGCTGACCGCGAGTGGCCGCATACGGGATGGTCGTCGAGATGACCCCGAAAATGATGCCGCCGACCAGGCCCACCACCAGCGGACCGACCATACCGTTGGTGGTGAACAAGCTCAGCAACAGACCCAGGAACAACCCCAGCCACGCACCCGAGACCACACCCCCGCCGATCACCTTGCCCCAGTTCAAGCGGTACAACACCCGCTCGACCTGCATCAGGTCCACGCCGACGATGGTCACGTTCTGCACGGGGAACTGATTGTCCGCCAGATGATCCACCGCACGCTGCGCCTCGGCATAGGTCGGATACGAACCGACCGGCCACCCGGAAGGGGGCGTGGGCAGACCCTGCCTACCGCGATTCGAGCCTCCAAGAGGGTTCGTCATAAGTCCATTCTGTCTTATTTGGCGCCGCCTGCGGCGGCGCGGGGTCGAGACCAAGGGGGCCCTCGACCCCGCGACGCCGCAGGCGGCGCCGAAAACACAGCACCTTCACGAGCAGGCCCACACCTCAACCTTCACGAGCATGCCCACACCATGGTCTCGGTGCGCGCGCACCCCTTGCTCTCATGAGCGAGCCCGCCCAGGCCCAGAGCAGGCCCAGACAGAGGCCAACCAGGCCGCCCAACGCTGCCCACGCCCCAGCGAGCGAGCATTCCCAGCACTAAAGTCGCCAACCGGTGTGCCTGGGGGTTTACCGGGCCGGCGCGGGTTCGAACAGCATCGTGCGCCGGGCACCGCGGACGCTCCCTCGATCACCGCGATTCGGGTCGCGGTCCGGCCGAGGTACCGCCGGACGAACTCCTCATTCCGGTGGTGTGAAGGTGGTTGTCCGCTGCATCCCCGCCGCCCGCCCCTTTTCCGCGATGACCACCGCCATTTTCGCGCTGGCCTCGTCGATCATCTCGTCGCCGAGCATTACCGCGCCGCGGGCGCCGCCGGCGGTGGAGGTGTGGTAGGCGTAGGCCTCGAGGATGAGTTCGGCGTGGTCGTAGTCCGCCTGCCGGGGGCTGAAGATCTCGTTGGCGGCGTCGACCTGGCTCGGGTGCAGTACCCATTTCCCGTCGAAGCCCAGGGCGGCGGTGCGGCCGGCGGCGCGCCGGAAGCCGTCGATATCGCGGATCTGCAGGTAGGGGCCGTCGATGGCCTGCAGGCCGTGGGCGCGGGCGGTGAGCAGGATGGTCATCAGGATGTGGTGGTAGGCGTCACCGGTGTCGTAGCCCTCGGGCTGCTCACCGACCACGAGGGTGCGCATATTGATGCTGGCCATGAAGTCGGCGGGGCCGAAGACCAGGGTCTGCACCCGCAGGCTGGCGGTGGCGATCTCGTCGATATTGCGCAGGCCCAGCGCGTTCTCGATCTGCGGTTCGATACCGATGCGGCCGGGTTCGATCCCGTTGGCCCGTTCCAGCTGGCTCAGCAGCAGATCCAGCGCGCGCACCTGACCGCCGTCGGTGACCTTGGGCAGCAGGATCGCATCGAGTGCGGTACCGGCGCCGTCGACCACCGAGATCACATCCGCGTAGGTCCACTGCGTGGTCCAGTCGTTGACCCGCACCACCCGCAGCTGCCCACCCCAGCCGGAGTCGTTGAGGGCGGCCACGATATTCGCGCGGGCCGCGGCCTTGGCCTCGGGGGCGACCGCGTCTTCGAGGTCGAGAAAGACCTCGTCGACCGGTAGGCCCTTGGCCTTGGCGATCATCTTGGGATTGCTGCCCGGCACGGCGAGCACGGAACGGCGCGGCTTCATCAACTCTCCTGGGGGTCGGCCCGGTCCGGCCCGGGAACATCTAGCCTGACACCATGGCAGCTACCAGGGTGTATATCGCCAGGCTGACCGGCCTGGCGGTGCTGGGGCCGGACGGCGAGTCTATCGGCCGTGTTCGCGACGTGGTGGTCGCCGTCCGGTACGACCGGCAAGAACCGCGTGTCCACGGCCTGGTGGTGGAGTTGCCGACCCGGCGCCGGATCTTCGTTCCGATGCTGCGCGTCACCGCTGTCGAACCCGGTTCGGTGAACCTGAACACCGGCAATGTGAGCCTGCGGCGTTTCGCGCAACGTCCCGGTGAGGTGCTGGCCATGGCGCAGATCGTCGACTCGGCGGTACGCGTGGACGATCCCGATCTGCCCGATCTGGCGGGGGTCGATGTGTATGTGGTGGATCTGGGGATGACGCTCACCCGCACCCGGGACTGGCGGGTGTCGCGGGTGGCGGTGCGCGGGCACCGCAGGCTGGGGCGGCGGCGCACCGTGCATGTGGTCGACTGGGCCCGGGTGGAGGGACTCACACCGTACGAGCTGGGGCGGCCGGGTCAGGATGTGAGCACATTGCTCGAGCAGTTCGAGGGCCAGCGCGCCGCCGATGTCGCGCATCTGCTGCGCGAACTGCCGGAGAAGCGGCGGCTGGAGGTCGCGGTGGCGCTCGACGACGAGCGGCTCGCCGATGTGGTCCAGGAGTTGTCCGGCGACGATCAACTGGAATTGCTGGGCAAGCTCGAAATCGGGCGCGCGGCCGATGTCCTCGATGCCATGGATCCCGACGATGCCGCCGACCTGCTGGGCGGGCTGCCGGAGAACGAGGCCGAATCGCTGTTGACGCTGATGGATCCGGAGGAATCGGAGCCGGTGCGCCGGCTGCTCGAACACTCCCCGGATACCGCCGGTGGGCTCATGACGCCGGAGCCGGTGGTCCTGACGCCGTCGACGACCGTCGCGGAGGCGCTGGCCCGCGTCCGCGACCCCGATCTGACGCCCGCGCTGGCCTCGATGGTTTTCGTGGTGCGGCCGCCGACGGCGACGCCGACCGGGCGATACCTGGGCTGCGCGCACCTGCAACAGTTGCTGCGGGAACCGCCCGCGCATCTGGTGGGTGGGCTCCTGGACACCGATCTGACCACCCTCCGGCCGGAGGCTCCGCTCACCGCGGTGGCCCGCTTTTTCGCCAGTTACAACCTGGTATGCGCGCCGGTGGTCGACGAGCAGAATCATCTGCTGGGTGCGGTGAGTGTGGACGATGTACTGGATCATCTGCTGCCGCGTGATTGGCGTGAGGACGAGCAACTGTTCGAGGGTGTACGACAGTGACCGACAAGAGCACCGCGAGCCGGGCGGCGGCGGCCGCCCGGCAGCGGCTGGAGACACCGGTCGAATCCCGGTTCCGATTCGATTGGGACGCCGAGGCGTTGGCGCGCGGCAGCGAACGCATCGCCCGGTTCCTGGGCACCGGACGCTATCTCGCGTTGCAGACGGTGGTGGTGATCGTCTGGATCGCGTTGAACATCTCCGTCATCACGTTGCGCTGGGACCCCTACCCGTTCATCCTGCTGAATCTGGCCTTCTCCACCCAGGCCGCCTACGCCGCGCCGCTGATCCTGCTGGCGCAGAACCGCCAGGACAATCGCGACCGGGTATCGCTGGAGGAGGACCGGTTACGGGCAGCGCAGACCAAGGCCGATACCGAATTCCTGGCGCGCGAACTGGCCGCCCTGCGGCTGGCGGTGGGCGAGGTGGCCACCCGTGACTATCTGAGGCGGGAACTGGACGAGATCCGTGACTCGCTCGATCGCCTCGAGTCGGCGGCGGGCGTGGGTCCGACGCGCCCGGAAAAGTCTCTCAAGCCGAAACGCAAGAAAACCTCCGGTCACAAGCCGGTTACGGGCGCGGTTTCGTCGCCTGTCGCGGATGAATGACCGGAAATCCGCAATATGCTCCTGACCGGTAGGTAACCTGGATCACGTTGTCCCGAGCACGCCGTCCGGGAATGTCCGGGACGGTTGCTCACCTGTGACATAGAGGAACGGTGGAGCCGAATGCGGATACCTACCCCTGTGGCAATGTCGGCTCTGGTCATGGCGGGCCTGGTAGCGAGCGGTTCGGCCGCACACACCACCTTCTCGTCGACTCCCCCGGAGGCTCCCGGGGCCCGGCTCGCCGCCGATACCGATCGACTGGAAGACCCGGCCGTGACCACCGACGCGCCACTGCCCCAGACACTTGGAATGTTGCCGGTCGAGCGTTCCACGCCCCGGAAACTCCGCGCGCTCAGCCCCACTCCCGCCGACGGGATCCCGCCCTTCGGTGGCATCGTCCCGCTGCAGACCATCGATCTGCCCCGGGGCGGCGGTGCGCTGGGTATTCCGGAGATCGTGCTCGCGGCCTATCGCAATGCCGAACTGGCCCTGCAGTCCTCGACACCCGGTTGCGGTGTCACCTGGAACCTGCTGGCCGGGATCGGCCGGATCGAATCCGGCCACGCGAGCAACGGCCGCACGGATGCCGCCGGCACCACCAACCCGCCCATTTTCGGTCCCGCACTGGATGGCTCGCTGCCCGGCAACGAAGTCATCCGCGCGGCCGACGGAGGCTATGTCCGGGCGCTGGGACCCATGCAGTTCCTGCCGAGCACCTGGGCGCGCTACGCCGCGGACGGCAATGCCGACGGGCGTGCCGATCCACACAATGTCTTCGACGCCGCCCTCGGCGCCGGGAAGTATCTGTGCTCGGGCGGTCTGAATCTGCGTGACCCGCAACAGGAATTACGGGCGGTGCTGCGGTACAACAACTCGATGTCGTACGCGGCCAATGTGCTGAGCTGGTCGGCGGCCTATCGGACCGGCGGCCGGCCGGCCCCGGTCACTGTTGCGCCCGATCCGGTCCCGCCGGGCAGTTACCCGGCCGATTTCCCGCCCGGCCCCACGGATCTGCTGGCCGCGCAGACCGAGAACCAGGTCCCACCACCCCCGCCCTCGCTACCCACGCAGACGCCGCGACCCGCGCCGATGATCCGGATCCCGGGTCTGCCGCCGATTCCCTGCGGGCTGCTGTGCCCGCCGGCTCCGGGCGCCCCGAAGGTGGGCGAGGCCCTGCCCGATCCGGCGCCGGTCGTCCCGGACGGGCCCGCGGACCGTACCGGCCCGGCAGCTCCGGCCCCCACACCCGGCGCCCCGGCGGCTCCCGCACCCGGCGACCGGTCCGCACCGGCACCGGACGAATCAGCGCCGGCCGCACCGCCGCCCGCCGAAAATCGGAATCCGCCGGCACCTGCACCTGCACCGCCGGCACCGCCGTCGATCACGCTCCCCGGCGGGATCGTCATCCCACTGCCGCTCGGGCTCCCCCCGGTGCCGGTGGGGGCCCCGCCCGCACCGGTGGACACCATCCCGGCGGCACCCGAGCCCGCGGCACCGGCGGCACCCGCCCCACCCGCCTGAGCTGGCGATTCCACCGGACACGCGGCAGCCGTACCGCCCCCGGGGGGGACGGGCCCGGTCACCGGCCGGGCCCGTCGGCCGATGCGCGCACCCGGGCGGGCGCAGACCGAGTTCCGAAGCAGCGCCGCCGCTTCCCATTCCCATTCGCGCGGAAATAATGGTCACGGAGGAGTAACAAACAGATCTCGGATGCGGTATTGTCGACACAACAGGTCACGGAGCGGCAACGAATCAACTCGTGACCGCAGGCTGTGCGTTGAGATGAAGGGCTTGAGTACGTGGGGCGTCACCGTAAACAGCAACCTGCCACCGTTTCTCGCAGCTCGGTGCTCGCACTCACCGGGCTGGTTCCGGCCGGAGTGGTGGCCACCAATGCCGCCGCGGCGGTGGTCACCGATCCGACCGCGGCCTCGGTGGCCATGCAGGTCTCGGCACTCGGCGCCGCCCCCGCGCAGGCCGCGGCCCCCGTCGCCGTCGACCCCACCGCGCTGCACGCCATGGCCAAGCAATCACCGGAGGCGCCCGTCGAGGTGAGATCGGTGGCGCTGGATCCGAACCGTCCCCGCAACGATCTCCCCGTGGCAGCCTCGGGCATCCCCGGGATCGCCGAGGCCGCCTATATCGGCGCCGCGCAGATCCTGGCCGACGAGAATCCGGACTGCAATATGCCGTGGACCATGCTCGCCGGTATCGGCCGGGTCGAGTCCACCCATATGAACGACGGCCGGGCCGATGCCGACGGTAACGCCCTCGCCCCGGTATTCGGTCCCGTTCTGGACGGCAGCCTGTCGGGCAACAATGTCATCCACGATTCCGACGGCGGCGCGCTGGACGGGTACAGCGGCTACGACCGCGCCGTCGGCCCCATGCAGTTCCTGCCGGAGACCTGGACCAGTTTCGCCGCCGACGGCAATCGCGACGGCATCTCCGATCCGCAGAACTACTACGACGCCACGCTGACGGCCGGTAAGTACCTGTGCTCCGGAGGCCTGGACATGCGCGATCCCGCCCAGCAGACCAGGGCCATCCTGCGCTACAACAACTCGATGGCCTACGTCGCGAACGTGATGGCCTGGGAGCAGTCGTACCAGACGGGTATCGCACCGCGGCCCGCGGAACTCCCCAAGATCTGACCGCACTACCATCGGCAGCATGCCAGTGGTAACGGAAGCGGAGGTGCGGGGCGCCCTCGCGAAGGTCGACGACCCCGAGATCCGGAAGCCGATCACCGAACTGGGCATGGTGAAGAGCATCCGGATCGAGCCGGACGGCAATGTGCATATCGAGGTCTACCTGACCACCGCCGGCTGCCCGTTACGCACCGAGATCACGCAGCGGGTCAGTACCGCGGTCGCCGACGTCCCGGGCGTAGGCGCGGTCTCGGTCGATCTCGATGTGATGAGCGACGAGCAGCGCACCGAACTGCGCAAACAATTACGCGGTGATTCCGCGGAGCCGGTCATCCCCTTCGCCCAGCCCGGTTCGATGACCCGCGTGTACGCGGTGGCCTCCGGAAAGGGCGGCGTCGGCAAATCCAGCGTGACGGTCAACCTGGCGGCGGCACTCGCCGACCGCGGCCTGTCCGTCGGAGTGCTCGACGCCGATATCTACGGCCACTCCATCCCCCGGATGCTCGGTACCGACGCCCGGCCCACCCAGGTGGAGCGGATGATCATGCCGCCGGTCGCGCACGACGTGAAGATGATCTCGATCGCGCAGTTCACCAAGGGCAACACCCCGGTGGTGTGGCGCGGCCCCATGCTGCACCGAGCCCTGCAGCAGTTCCTGGCGGACGTGTTCTGGGGCGACTTGGACGTCCTGCTGCTGGATCTGCCGCCCGGCACCGGTGATGTGGCGATCTCCATCGCCCAGCTGATCCCGAATGCCGAGATCCTGGTCGTCACCACCCCGCAGATCGCGGCCGCCGAAGTCGCCGAGCGCGCCGGCGCCATCGCACTGCAGACCCGGCAGCGGATCGCCGGTGTGGTGGAGAACATGTCCTGGCTGGACCTACCCGACGGCACCCGGATGGATCTGTACGGGTCCGGCGGCGGGCAGGCGGTGGCCGACCGTCTCACCCGGGCGGTGGGCGCGGAGGTACCGCTGCTGGGTCAGATCCCGATCGAGCAGGCGCTGCGCGAAGCCGGTGACGAGGGCACACCCATCGTGCTGAAGGATCCGGAGAACCCGTCGGCTGTGGCCCTGCGCGCGGTGGCGGACAAGCTCGCGGTCCGCCGGCGCGGCCTGGCCGGTATGTCACTGGGTATCGACACCACCCGTCATCTCTGAGCGCACATAGACTCGATCCATGCTCACCCTGCTGCTGTACGTCGTGATCGTCGGTTTGGTGGCCGCAGTCCTGTTTCTCCTGGCCAGCGCCCTGTTCGGGCGGTCGGAGGAGCTGGGTCCGCTTCCCGAGGGCACCACGGCGACGGTGCTACCGGTAGAGGGCATCGACGGCGCGGATGTCCGGGCGCTGCGCTTCCAGCAGGTCGTCCGCGGGTACAAGGCCGGTGAGGTCGACTGGGCGCTGGCCCGGCTGGCCGCCCGGATCGACGAGTTGCAGGGTCAACTCGCCGAGGCCCGCGCGACCGGTGCCGCCCCGCGGCAGGGCCCGGAGCAGCCGTGACCGGCTCCGGGGCGACCGACACGCTGATCCGCTGCCCGTGGTCGGTGGATTCCCCGCTCTACCGGGATTACCACGACCAGGAATGGGGCCGGCCATTGCATGGTGACGACGCTCTGTTCGAGCGGCTGTGTCTGGAGGCTTTTCAGTCCGGCCTGGCGTGGATCACGATTCTGCGCAAACGGCCCGCGTTCCGGGCGGCGTTCGCCGGATTCGCCATCGACCGGGTCGCGGAGTTCGGCGACACCGATCGCGAACGGCTGCTCACCGATGCCGGCATTGTGCGCAATCGCGCGAAAATAGACGCGTGTATCGCCAACGCGAAAGTAGCGCGCCAACTCGATATCGGACTCGACGAATTGCTGTGGTCCTTCGCCCCGCCGTCACGACCGCGTCCGCGGGCATTGCGCGATATTCCGGCGACGACCCCCGAATCCGTCGCACTGGCAAAAGAATTGAAGCGGCGCGGTTTCCGTTTCGTCGGGCCGACCACCGCGTACGCTCTCATGCAGGCCACCGGGATGGTCGACGATCACTTGGCGGAATGCTGGGTCGATACCCGGCACACCACGATCGGCTGACCGATCACATTTGGACGTCGAGTGTCCGTCATCTCATGCGATAGGGAAGAATGGACCGAGTGCGGTCCGTCGTCTCAACCGACGGACCGCCCGGTTGGCGACAACCGGAGTTCCGAGCAAGTGCGCAGCATACAGCGCAGATCTGGAGGGAGCAGAGGATGGCGGCCATGAAGCCCCGTACCGGGGACGGTCCCCTCGAGGCAACCAAGGAAGGCCGTGGGATCGTCATGCGGGTCCCACTCGAGGGTGGCGGGCGTCTGGTCGTAGAACTCACGCCGGACGAAGCCGCGGCACTCGGTGACGAATTGAAGAGTGTCACCGGCTAGACAGGTAGCCGAACAATCGGCGCTCGCCGCGGTCGCCGAGGTACTGAGCTGCCCCGAATGCGACCGCGGCCTGTCGTCCGCGCCGGGCACACTACGCTGCTCTCGCGGGCACAGTTTCGATATCGCCCGGCAGGGCTATATCAGTCTGCTCACCGGTGCCGCCACCAAACTGACCGGTGACACCGCCGCCATGCTCGACGCGCGGGCGGCTTTCCAGAACACCGGAAATTTCGCTCCGATCGCCGACGCCGTCGCGGCGGCCACGTGTGATACCGGCACCCGCGGGTTCATCGCGGATATCGGTGCGGGTACCGGCTACTATCTGGCGCGCGTTCTCGACGCGGTCCCGGCGGCCCGCGGGGTCGCCTTGGATATCGCCAAACCGGCCGGCCGGCGGTGCGCACGCGCCCATCCGCGCGCGGCCGCGGTGGTGGCCGACGCCTGGCGGGGCCTGCCGATCCGCGACCACACGCTCACCACCGCGCTGTCGGTGTTCGCGCCGCGCAATCCGGATGCCGTGGCCCAGGCTCTCGGACCCGCCGGCCGCTATATCGTCGTCACACCCACGGACCGGCATCTGGCCGAACTCATCGAACCGGTCGGCATGGTCACCGTCGATCCGGCGAAGGACCGCCGCCTCGCCGAGGCCATGACCGGCCGTTTCACCCGGACCGAACACCGCACGGTCGACTACGCCATGACTCTCGCCCACGCCGATATCGCGAATCTGGTGGCAATGGGCCCGTCCGCGCACCATGCCGACGACGCGACGGCCCGGATCGCCCGCCTGCCCGATCCCTTCGAGGTCACCGCGTCGGTCACCGTGGGCACCTACATTCCGGTGTGATCTCACCGCCCCCTCGCCGTCATGGTGAGCAGGGGGCAATCACACTGGCACAGAGAGCAATCCACTCGCGACATCGGCCTGATCGCCGAGTAACACGATCCTGATGTCCTTGTTCTATGCGGATACCGACATTCGGCAAACGGAAAGACACCGGCACCACCACCATCTACGAGCAGATCGGCGGCCACGAAGCGCTCGAAGTAGTCGTCGCCGATTTCTACACGAGGGTCCTCGCCGACGAGGAACTGGCCGGCTTCTTCACCGGGACGAACATGTCCCGGCTGCGGGGCAAGCAGGTCGAATTCTTCGCGGCGGCGTTGGGCGGGCCCGAACCCTACTCGGGCGCGCCGATGAAACAGGTGCATCAGGGGCGCGGGATCACCATGCACCATTTCGGTCTGGTGGCCGATCACCTGACCGATTCACTGACGGCGGCCGGCGTCGGCGAGGAGACCGTGGCCCAGATCATCGCGGCCATCGCCCCCCTGGCCGAGGACATCACCTCCGGGTCCTCCTCGGCCTGACGGCCGGCGCGGAACTCACCGTTTGCAGACGGTCCGGTACACGGCCAGGGTCTGCTCGGCGATCCGGTGCCAGTCGAATTCTGCCCGGGCGCGGCGACGGCCGGCCGCGCCCAGTTCGGCCGCGCGCGCCCGGTCCGGCGCCAGTTCGTTGACAGCGGCCGCCAGCGCACGCTCGTAGTCACCGGTCGCCCCGGCCTCGAAATGCACCAGCCGGCCGGTCCGCCCATCGGCCACGACCTCGGGGATTCCGCCCACATCCGAGGCGATCACGGCGGTCGAACAGGCCATGGCCTCCAGATTCACGATCCCCAGCGGTTCGTAGACCGAGGGGCAGACGAAAACCGTGGCCACCGCCAGCAGCTGCCGGATCTGCTCGGTGGGCAGCATCTCCCGGACCCAGAACACATTCCCGCGGCAATGGTGCAACCCGGACACCGCATTCGCGACCTCGGCCTCCAGTTCCGGCGTGTCCGGCGCGCCCGCGCACAGGACGAGCTGGATCTCCGGATCGATCTCGCGCGCCGCGCCCAGCAGATGCCCGACCCCTTTCTGCCGGGTTATCCGCCCCACGAACACCGCCAGCGGCCGGTCCGCCCGCACCCCGAGCTCGTCGAGAATGCGGCGGCCACCCGGCTCCGGCGGGCCGGGATGCCAGATGTCGGCGTCGATCCCGTTGCGCACGACGTGCACCCGGGTGGGATCCAGCGCGGGGTAGGCGTCGAGTACGTCGCGACGCATCCAGTCGCTCACCGCGATCACCGCGTCGGCGTGTTCGAGCGCATTGCGTTCCGACCAGGACGACAACCGGTAACCACCGCCCAGCTGTTCGGCTTTCCACGGTCGCCGCGGTTCCAGCGAATGGGTGGTGACCACGTGCGGGATCCCGTGGAGGGTGGCGGCCAGATGCCCCGCCAGGCCCGAGTACCAGGTGTGCGAATGGACCACATCCGCCGCGCCGATCGCGTCGGCCATCCGTAACTGTGCCGACATCATCCGGAGGGCGGGATTGGCGCCGTCGAGGGCCGGGTCGGGTCCGTGCACCCGGGCGGTCTCGCGCGGTACGCCCATACAGTGCACGGTCACCGCGCTCAACCGCCGTAACCGGGCCGCCAGTTCGGTCACGTGGACGCCCGCGCCCCCGTAGACCTCGGGTGGAAACTCTCGGGTCAGCATGGCCACCCGTAGCTCGTCGGCCGCAGCCGATTCGGCCGCGCCGCTGGAACCGGAACTCACGAATTCACGGTAGCCGCCGAGCGGTCGATGCCCGGCGACCACCTCGTTCGGTAGTTTGGCACTGTGAGGAGCCAGCCGCACGTCCTGGGAATCGTGCTCGCCGGTGGCGAGGGCAAGCGACTCTTTCCACTGACCGCCGACCGGGCCAAGCCGGCCGTCCCCTTCGGGGGCGCCTACCGCCTCATCGACTTCGTTCTCAGCAATCTCGTCAACGCCGGTTTCCTCCGCATCTGTGTGCTCACCCAGTACAAATCGCATTCGCTGGACCGGCATATCTCGCAGACCTGGCGGCTCTCCGGTTTCGCCGGTGAATACATCACTCCGGTTCCGGCCCAGCAGCGGCTGGGACCGCGCTGGTACACCGGCAGCGCCGACGCCATCATGCAGTCGCTGAATCTCATCTACGACGAGGATCCGGATTACATCGTGGTCTTCGGCGCCGATCACGTCTACCGGATGGACCCGGAACAGATGGTGGCCCACCATATCGATTCCGGGGCCGGGGTCACGGTGGCCGGTATCCGGGTGCCGCGCAGCGAGGCGGGTGCTTTCGGCTGTATCGATTCCGACGAATCCGGCCGCATTATCGGTTTCCTGGAGAAGCCGGCGCATCCGCCCGGTATCCCCGACGATCCGAATTCGACCTTCGCCTCGATGGGCAACTACGTGTTCACCACCAAAGTGCTGGTGGATTCGATCAAGGCCGACGCCGAGGATTCCGATTCCGACCACGATATGGGTGGTGACATCATTCCCAGCCTGGTTTCGGCGAGTCAGGCGGCGGTCTACGATTTCGCCGACAACGAGGTCCCCGGTGCCACCGACCGCGACCGCGGCTACTGGCGCGATGTCGGCACCATCGACGCTTTCTACGAAGCCCATATGGACCTGGTGTCGGTGAACCCGGTGTTCAACCTCTACAACCGGCACTGGCCCATCCGGGGCGCCGCGGAGAATCTGCCGCCGGCGAAATTCGCGCGGGGCGGCCTGGCCCAGGAATCGATCGTCGGGGCGGGCAGCATCCTGTCCGCGGCGACCGTCCGCAATTCGGTGCTCAGCGCGAATGTGATGGTCGACGACGGAGCCACGGTCGAGGGCAGTGTGCTGATGCCCGGGGTACGGGTCGGGCGGGGTGCGGTGGTCCGGCGCGCGATCCTGGACAAGAACGTCATGGTGTCCGAGGGGGAGGTCATCGGCGTGGATTCCGAGCGGGATCGCTCCCGCTTCGCGATCAGCAATGGCGGTGTGGTGACCGTCGGCAAGGGCACCTGGGTCTGACCCGGCCCGCGAGGTGCCCCCTCCCTGCGGAGGGGGCACCTCGCGGGCGGCGGCTCAGCGGACGTCGCGTCCCCGTATCCCGGCGAGTCCGGCCGCGAGCAGCACCACGGCGACCACCGTGACCGCTATGACCGGAGTCGCGGTGAACTCCGATCCGGGCACTTTGGGCGCGTGACTGAACGGTTCCAAATCGCGGAACCACTGTGGCGCGCCGGAGAACGAACCGAGCAGGAATACCGCGATCGCGGCGGTGAGCAGCCCCCACGCCACCGGCGTCCAGCGCGGCACCAGCCCGAACAGCGCCAGGGTCACCCCGGCGAAGAACCAGATCGCCGGAAGCTGGACCAGCGCGGCGGCCAGGACGCCGGGCAGTTCCTCGCCGATATCCTGCTTGGCGAGTCCGTAGGCCACGCCACCGAGCAACCCGGCGGTCAGCATGATCACCACCGGCCCACCGAGCGCGAACACCAGATGGCTACCGGCCCAGCGCAGCCGGCCGACGGCACCGCTGAGCACCGATTCGGCCTGGTGGCCGTTCTCCTCGCCGAACAACCGCAGCGTCGCCGAGACGGCGTACGCCGCACCCGCGACCCCGAGCATGGTGAAGGCATAGGAGATGAACGAATCCTCGATCGATTCGGACCCGCCCATTCGGGTGATCAGATCGCGCAGCGTCTCGTTCTGGGCGAAGCTGTCGCCGATACCCGCCACCACGCTGCCGATCACCAGGCCGTAGAGACCGACCCCGATCGTCCAGGCCAGCAGGGTGCCGCGCTGCAGCCGCACCGCCAGGCCGAACGGTCCGGCCAGGCTCGCGCCGGCGGCCGGCGCCCCCAGTCGTTCCGCGATGAGTCCCGCACCGACATCGCGGCGGCGCAGCAGCGCGTAGGCGACGGTCAGCAGCACCACCAGCAGGGCCAGGTGCAGTACCGGCACCCACCAGCGATCACCGGCGTACGGCCGCACCTGCAACGACCAGCCCTGCGGGGACAACCAGGTCAGCGGGCTCACCGGGCCCGCCCCCGCGCGGGCGTCACCGATCGCCCGCAGGGTGAAGGTGACCGCGAGCACCGCGAACGCCAGCCCGCGCGCCAGGCGCGCGCCGGTGCAGACCTGCGCCGTCACCGCGGCCACGGCCGCGAACACCATGCCGGATCCGGCCAGCGCCAGCCCGAAGGCCAGCGATCCGCTCGCCGGGACGTCTGTCGCGGTCAGGCTCACCGCCCCGAGCAGACCGGTGAGCAGTGCGCCGCCCAGCGCCAGGACGAGCGCGGCCGTCAGGTTCGCGTAACGACCGACCGAGGTGGAGGCCAGGATCTCGCTGCGTCCCGTCTCCTCCTCGGCCCTGGTGTGCCGGATGACGGTGAGGATGGTGGCCACCGCGATGAGGGTGTGGAACATTCCGGCCTTCCAGATGCCCACCGCGCCGATCGAGGTGTTGTAGATCGGGCCGTACATCGCCAACTGCGCCGGGCTGGCCAGAATGGTGGCCGCGAACGAGGCACGATCGGCGGCGGTGGGATACACCGATTCGATACTGGCCACATAGACCCCGCCCAACGGGAGAGACAGCAGCAGGATCCACAGCGGCGCCACGATCCGGTCACGACGCAGGTACAGCCGCAGCAGCCGGGCGGTCCCGGTGAATCCGGTGCGGCCGGACCTCGTATGGCGCACGCGGTGGCGTGTTCCGGCGACGGCGGTGGTCATTTCCGCGCCTCTTCCAGTTCGCCGGCCTGCCGGCCGTTGATCGAGTAATGCCGCATGAACAGTTCTTCCAGCGTCGGCGGACGGCTGGTCAGGCTGCTGACACCGGTATCGCCGAGGACACGGATGAGTTCGGCCAGATGTTCGCCGTCGACCTGGCAGCGCAGCGTGTGGTCGTCCATGCTCACATCGGCCACCCCGGGCATGGCCGCGATATCACCGGGATCACCGGTGAGTTCGGCCGTGATGGAGGTGCGGCTGAGATGCCGCATGGACGACAGCGTGCCGCTCTCCACCGTGCGTCCGGACCGGATGATGGTGACCCGCTCGCACAGTGCCTCCACCTCCGAGAGGATGTGGCTGGACAGCAGTACGGTCGCTCCCCGCTCGGCCGCCTCGGCGATACATTCCCGGAACACCTGCTCCATCAGCGGGTCCAGGCCGGAGGTGGGCTCGTCCAGCAGCAGCAGCCGGGCGTGCGAGGAGAAGGCCGAGACCAGCGCGACCTTCTGCCGATTGCCCTTGGAGTAGGTGCGCGCCTTTTTCCGGGGATCGAGTTCGTAGCGTTCGATCAGTTCGGCCCGGCGCGCGGTGTCGAGCCCGCCGCGCATCGCGGCCAACAGGTCGATGGTCTCGCCGCCGCTCAGCGACGGCCACAGGGTCACATCGCCCGGCACGTAGGCGATCTCGCGGTGCAGTGCCACCGCGTCGGCCCAGGGGTCGCGCCCCAGCATCTCCACCTCGCCGGAGGTGCGGGTCAGCAGACCCAGCAGCACTCGGATGGTGGTGGACTTGCCGGAACCATTGGGGCCCAGGAATCCGTGGACCTCGCCCTCGGACACTTCCAGATCGAGGCCGTCCAGTGCCCGGACCGGACCGAAGTGTTTGTGCAGATCCCGGATCCGAATTGCCGAAATCATCGTGTCTCCTCATGGGACAGGGATAGAGCGTTGATGGAGAGGATTCGCGGGCGCGGCGGATCGGACGCCGCGTCGGCTCAGTGCGCGTTGCCGGTTCGTGCCGGCGTCGGCGTTTGTGGTGGGTGCACGGCGGCCGCCTCCGCTCCGGCGTCCGGTGCGTCCGGCGTCGGCGGCGCACCGGGTGCGCTCCGGGTCGCGGTGTCGGCCAGGAGGGTGTCGAGCATGGTCGAATCGGGCAGCAACCCTTCGGTGAAGATCTCCACGGCAGGCAGCAGCATCTGGTCGCCGTACTCCCGTAGCACCTGCCGGTAGTCGACCGTGCCCGATGCCCCGGCCCGCAGTTGGATGAACAGCAGCATGCCGCCACCGTTGATGGTCGCCAGATAGCGCGACATCGCTTTCAGGTCCCGCGGCCGCCGCACGGCGCCGGAGGCGATACCGGCTTCCAGGTACTGCTCGACGTCCTCGACCATATGCTCGAACATGGATACCGCGAGGTCGCCACCGGCCTGGAAGCTGCGCATCATATAGGCGATGATCGGCGCGAACTCCTCGATCTCGGCCAGCTGCTGCAGCAGATTCCCCGACGACGGCCGGTTCATGTAACTCATCTTCGATTCGCGGACCACCGCGCGCACATGATCGTCGCATTCGCGCCGCAACCCGTCCTTGGAACCGAAATGATGGTTGACCAGGCCCGGCGACACCCCTGCGGCGGCCGCGATAGCGCGTACTCCGACCCCGAACCCCGCCTCGCCGAACAGGACGAGAGCGGCGTCCCGGATCCGGGCCCGCGTGGTCAGATCATCGCTTGAACGCATGTTCAGTACATTAAACACACGTTCAATCTCGGCGCAAGAGGTGAGGCCGTAGAGATTCCGTCAAGAAATCCGGACACGCCCGCCACCCGGCGGACATCACAGGAAGAAGCAGCTCACCGGCGCGCGGCATCCCGGCGGGCACCCGAACGCCGGCGACAGACCCCTATCCGGAGCGAACCGGACCACAGGGTTACATCGCAACCCGTCGCCCCCCACCGGCCGCGATTCCCTCCCGATCGGGCAACATCACAGCAATACCGCCCCGCCCACGGCCGGAAGGCAGCCGGGTAAGACGTTCGCCGCGTCCCGACGGACGGCGGCGGGACAAATACCGGCCAGGAGAACCCGCACCGGCAACGACACCGGCCGCGCCCGCGGCGAGGCCTCCCCGAGTCGGGCAGGGGGCGGGCCCGAGAGGGCCGGTCGAGAGCCTCATCGGCGCCGCGGGGCGGTCGGGCCCGAGCCCACCGCCCCGCGGCGCCCGGACGCCGGCGTGGGTGCCGGACGACGCGAAGACCGGTGTTCCGGCGGCGGCTACCGGTCGCGGGACCAGCCCTTGGACGCGCAGAGCAACCCATCACCGAGCGGGATGAGAACGCTGGTCAGGCCCGGGTCCTCGGCCACGCACCGGGTCGCCGAACGCACCGCCTGGGTCGCCGGGTCGCGATTCGCCGGATCCGGCACCCGGCCGCCGAGCAGCGCATTGTGCAACAGGACCGCCCCGCCGGCCCGCAGCAGCCGCACCGCCTCGGCGATGTACTGCGGATGTTCGATCGGCGAGGCATCCAGGAACACCAGGTCGTAGGCACCGTCGGCGAGCCGCGGCAGCACGTCCAGCGCACGTCCGTTGATCAGCCGGGTCCGCGCGAGCGGGATATCGGCGGCCCGGAACGACTCCTTGGCCGCCCGCTGATGTTCGGGTTCGGAATCGATGGTGGTGAGCGTGCCGTCCTCGCGCATGCCGTCGAGCAGCCACAAGCCGCTGACCCCGGCACCGGTACCCACCTCCACCACCGCCCGCGCGTCCAGGAGCTGCGCGTACATGCTCAGTAGCGCGCCGACCGACGGCGCTACCGGAGCCACACCCAGTTCGGTGGCCCGTTCGCGGGCGCTGACGAGTACCTCGTCCTCGACGACGGATTCCTCCACGTAGGCGAGATTGAGCTCCAGGTTCGATGCCACGCCCAAGAGGCTATGCCAAAGGCGGCGATGCTGGTCGCAACATTCTCAGGTGTCCCTCAGGATCCCCATACCCGCCCCACACCGGGAGACGGAAGAGTGATGCCTACGCAAGACCAGCCGACCGAGCACACCGCGACGGGAACAACGGAGCACCAACCCACCGTTGTACCGGATGAACGACGGCCCGAACAATGGGCCGCGTACTCGAGCCTACGCCTCGGTCCCGATCAGGAGGTTGTCACCATCCACATGGTCGATGCGGCACGCGAGTCCGCCACCTTGCCCGAACTGCCCCGGGCCGACCGCTCGGCGACCCCCGCCGGGCGCGGTCTGCCAGGGCCGGAGGAATTCGGCCCGCGGCCGTTTACCGGGCCGGATTCGGAGGTAGCCGCGCACGACGACCCGGTGACCGTAGACCCCGCTCCACCGGACGCCCTGATGGAGGTGCCCGATATGTCCAGTACCGACGAGCGAGCCGAGGAATACGACGCCGCCCAGGCCGAGGCGTCCCTCGAACTCGACAGCATGCTGCCGCTCACCGGCACCGCCGCCTTCGACGCCACCGGCGACCGCACCGTGATGCCCACCTGGGACGAACTGGTCCGCGAGCACGCCGACCGGGTCTACCGGCTGGCCTACCGCCTCTCCGGTGACGCGCAGGACGCCGAGGATCTCACCCAGGAAACCTTCATCCGAGTCTTCCGGTCCCTATCGAACTACCAGCCCGGCACCTTCGAGGGCTGGCTACACCGCATCACCACCAACCTCTTCCTGGACATGGTCCGGCGGCGCAGCCGGATCCGGATGGAGGCCTTACCGGAGGACTACGATCGCGTGCCCGCCGACGGCCCGGGCCCCGAACAGGTCTTCCACGACGCCAGGCTCGATCCGGATCTGCAGACCGCGCTCGACTCGCTGGCCCCGGAGTTCCGCGCCGCGGTCGTGCTCTGCGATATCGAAGGACTGTCCTACGAGGAGATCGGCGCGACGCTCGGGGTGAAACTCGGCACGGTGCGCAGTCGAATCCATCGCGGCCGGCAGGCACTGCGCGAGTATCTTGCGCATAATGGAGTCCAGGAGCGTTTCGCCGCCGAGGCGAGCTTCGGGTGATCCTGCGATCATGACGCCGGGATCACAGCAGTTTGTGATACCGGTCGGGAAGGATGGGCAGCGAATGAGTGGCGACTCCGAAACGCCCGGTCGTCGTTCCCCGCAGTTCCACTCCACCGAGCATCTGGCGAGCGAGGCAGTCGCCGCCTACGTCGATGGCGAACTGCGGATGAATCCCTATCTGCGTGCCGCCCAGCACCTTTCGGTGTGCCCGGAATGCGCGGCCGAGGTCGAGGCCCAGCAGCAGGCGCGGATCGCCCTGCGCCGCGCCTCCCAGGTCTCGATTCCCACCGGCCTGCACGACACGCTGTCCCGCATTCCGCTCGCCGAACCGCCCAGCGGGGCACAATCACGGAACTCCCCCGGAAATCAGCGTAACGAGGCGGTATTCGGCTTCACGAGCCAATCTTTCTCGGCAACCTTCGATAGCTTCCGGTGGTCGGTGTG
Source organism: Nocardia grenadensis NBRC 108939 (assembly GCF_001613445.1). GTDB lineage: Bacteria > Actinomycetota > Actinomycetes > Mycobacteriales > Mycobacteriaceae > Nocardia > Nocardia grenadensis. The sequence continues at coordinate 327,655 of NZ_BDCJ01000012.1, read as the reverse complement.
GTGGCGCAAGTAGAGTTTGCCGCGTGAGTTCCGAACCGACGCAGAATTCCCCTGCCGATAACGCTGATTCGGCGGATGAAAACGGCACGAAGACCGATAACGGCACTCTGCGCCCGCCCGACGCGCCGGTGTTGGCTCCGCGGCCGGTCTATCGGCCCCATGTGGACTCACATACCGCGAACGCCTTCCGCCGGCCGTCGGATCAATCCGGTTCCTTCGCCGCACGCCCGGCCCGCCCGGAGGCCGACCCCGCGACCCGGGCGGCCCCGAAAGGCCCGCCGCGCGCCGTACTGGAGGAGGCATTCGGCCGGCCGCCCGGGTCCACCGAACTGCTCCAGCGCGATCCCGACGCCGGCAACGAGCGTGAACCGGTAGCCGGTCCCGCCGATCCCTGGCGCGATCCGGACTCGGCGGCCCGCCTGGGCGCTCCGGCGCTCGCCACACCGGCCGCGCGCGAACTCCCGCGCGCCGAACAACTCTCCGCCCGGCAGGTGCTCTTCGGGTCCCGGGTCGCCCCCAAGGCGTTGCTGGTGCTCGGTGCCATCGCCCTGGCGATCGGCCTGGTCGGCGGCCTGGTCGGCCGGTTGACCGCGGAAACCGCCTCGACCCTGACCTCCCGCAAGGTCAGTCTCGAACAGACCGACAGCGAGCAGCCGCACGGACCGATCGCACAGGTCGCCGATGCGGTACTGCCGTCGGTCGTATCCATCCGCACCACGGTCGGCGACAACGGCGCCACCGGGTCCGGCGTGGTCATCGACGGGAACGGCTATATCGTCACCAACAACCACGTCATCTCCATGGCGGCGCAGGACCAGTCCGGGCGGGCCCGGATCCAGATCACCTTCTCCGACGGCACCCGGACACCGGCCAATATCGTGGGCCGCGACCCCAAGACCGATCTCGCGGTACTCAAGGTAGATGTGAAAAATCTCACGATTGCGCAGCTGGGTAAATCGGGTGACGTGCAAGTGGGAGACGCGGTGCTGGCCATCGGATCTCCGCTGGGCCTGAGCAAAACCGTCACCTCCGGCATCGTGAGCGCGCTGCACCGCCCGGTAAAACTCGAAGGCGAAGGCAGCGATACCAAAGCGGTGATCGACGCGGTGCAGACCGACGCGTCGATCAACCCGGGTAATTCCGGCGGTGCACTGGTGGACGCGGACGGCCGGGTCATCGGCATCAACACCGCCATCCGCAGCGAGAGCGGCGGTTCGGTGGGCCTCGGCTTCGCCATCCCGGTGGATCAGATGACCCAGGTCGCGCAGACCCTCATCCGCGACGGGTCGATCCATCACCCGATGATCGGGGTGAGCGCCCGGCAGAAGACCGTCGCCAACGAAGTCATGAGCGGCGCCGAGGTCGCCGATGTGCAGCCGGGCAGCCCGGCCGCGAACGCCGGGATCGTCGAGGGCGATGTGATCGTCCGGATCGGCGACCGCGAAGTCACCAATCCCGACGAGCTGGTGGTTGCCGTTCAGGCGAACAAGATCGGACAATCGGTGAACGTCCAGCTCATCCGCGAAGGTCGGCAGGTGGACATCCCGGTAACGCTGACCTCCGACTGACCCGCAGGTCGCGGCGCCCGGTAGCCTGTAGAGGTGTTCAGCAGTATCGGGTGGGGCGAGATGCTCGTGCTACTCGTCGCCGCCCTCGTGATCCTCGGCCCGGAGCGCCTGCCCGGCGCCGCGCGGTGGACTGCGCGCAGCCTGCGCCAACTACGCGATTACGCCACCGGCGCGACATCGCAATTGCGGTCCGAACTCGGACCGGAATTCGAGGAGCTGCGTAAACCGCTTTCCGACCTCCAGGAATTGCGGGGCATGTCACCGCGTTCGGTGGTGACGAAACATCTTCTGAACGGCGATGATTCGCTTTTCAAGGATCTCGACGGCGCCCTGCCGGACAGCAAGAATGTGCTGGGGACACACAGTGGGATGCCAGATTACCCTATGCCCAAGTTGGATAAACCCTTGGAGCGCAACGAACGTCCCCCGATCGACACCGACGCCACCTGATCGTCAACCAGGCTAGACGCAGTTTAGCGTCTCCCTGTCTAGACTTCGCACATGTCGGCCGATGACGTGGCGCGAATATTCGCGATCGAAGACAAAGTCGAGCGACTCAAGGCCGCCACCGAAGGTGTCGCAGCGGCTCAGCAGACCATCAACGAACTCACCCGTATTCGGCGCGCGGTGATCCGGGAGTTACACGCCGAGGGGTGGACTTTCGCGAGAATCGGTGCCGCGGCGGGCCTTTCCCGCGCCCGAATCCACCAGGTGAGCACGCAGGGACCGGCGCCCGAGGGGTTGTTCTTCGGGCACGGTCCGCTGACCCTGCTGGTCCCGGACACCCGCGCGGGCAGGCTGATCGGAGCTCCGGACCCGGCGGCGGCGCCCCGACTGGCCGAACAGCTACGGGAACTCGGCTTCACGGTCACCGTCGAACCTTTCGCGCCGGGACGCCCGATCGATCTGCTCCGGGACGGCCTCATCGTGCTCGGCGGCCCGGAACTATCACCCAGTCTGCGGCATCTCATCGCCGCCGACCCGCGCCTACGCCGCGCGGTGGCGCGCCCCGGAGACGGCCGCCGCGGTATCGAGGATCGGGCCGCCCGGCGTATCTACCGGCCGGCCAGCCCGGAACCGCACGATATCGCCTATCTCGCACGGCTACCGCGCCCGGACGGCCGCGGATCGATCCTGGTTCTCGACGGTCTGCACCCGCCGGGTTCGCTCGGTGCGGTACGGCTGCTGGCCACCCGGCTGGCGACCCTGCATGAGCGAGCGGCCCACCGCCGCTTCTCCGTACTGATCGGCGTCCGTTACGAACGCACCACCGGCGAACCCGTGGACGCCGATCTGCTCACGCCCGTCTATCTCCACGAGCCGGTGGATTCCCGTCCTCACGCGGTGCGCCAGCGGCGCTGACCGCGCCACCACGCCGACCCGCGAATAACCGGCGGACGGCACTGCCGACACGCCGGAACACCGATAGCGACAGCGAATATTAGCTGGTCGAAGAATTGCTACTGTGGTGCGCAGTAGGCCGATTTTCTATTACCGCGACCGGTTACCCGGGCCCGACGCTTCGATAGCCATAGCATTACTCGGCACCTCTGTGGTGCACAGTGGCGATTGTCGGCTCCGAAAAGATAATTCGTGGAGGCGCAGGTGAACGCGTTGATCATCCTGGCGGTGGCCCTGGTCGCGGTGGGCTTGCTGGTCACCCTCGTCCTGTGGTTACGAACCCCGCATTCCGCGGAAAGCGAGTACGTGACAGTCGCCGAACTCCGCGCGCGTCTGGAAAACGAGCAGGAACCCACCGAAGAGGAAGTGACCGAAGAGCCCGGCGCGGATCAACCGGAAACCGGCGGAACCGGGGCCGGACCGGAACCGGCGGACGAAGCCGGCCACTCCGCGGCCGCCGTCGGCACACCGCCCACGTCCCCCGACGCCGAACCCGAAGTTCGGACCGCCGCGGACTCCACGCCCGATACCGGCGGCGCCGAAGCCGGAACTTCCGGCCGGCCGGCCGAGAAGCCCGGAGCCCAACCGCCCCCGGGAACCGAAGAGCCCGGCGGCCCGGCGCTGAAGTCCAAAGGCGAGCAGCCCCCGGAAGCCGCAGACGAGCCACCGACGGAAAAGCCGGGTCCGGATCACTGACGCCGGCAGGCGCCGCGGTCCGGGCCCGTTCGCTCACGCGGCCGCGACGTCCGGCCGGATCGTGTTCATCGGCGGCCGATCGACGAGATGTACCGCGGTGCTGTGCGCGGTGAACTCGTCCTCGATCAGCGGGAACTGGGTCAGCGCCGCTCCCGAATCCGGGACCCCGCTGCGCCCCAGCACCGTGCCGAGGATCTGCCGGCTCATCACCCCGAGATCGGCCAGCGGACGGTTGCGGTGGGTGCGCACACCCAGGTTGACCTGCCCGATCGCGCCCAGACCGAGTCGATCGTAGGTATCGAGCAGCAACCCGATCTCGACACCGTATCCCGGGGCGAACGGAACCGCCGTCAACAACTCCCGGGTGCCGGCGTACTCACCGCCCAGCGGCTGCAACACCTGGGTCAGCCCCGGCCGCAGCGCGGCCAGCAGCGGCCGGGCCACGAGCTCGGTCACCCGGCCGCCACCGTGTGCGTCCACCCCGCCGCCGTGCCGCAGTGGACGCCGGTAGTAGGCCTTCACCAAATGCAGGTCGGGAGTCGTGAGCAGTGGGCCGAGCAGTTTCGGCACGAAATCGGGGTCCGGGTCGATCAGATCGGAATCGACGAACGCCACCAGATCACCGGTGGTCACCGCCAGCGAACGCCACAGCACTTCGCCCTTGCCCGGGAAAGGCTCCAGCTCGGGTACGGCCTGCTCCCGGGTGATCACCTCCGCGCCGGCCGCGCGAGCGCGGTCGGCGGTGGCGTCGGTCGACCCCGAATCCAGCACCACCAGCTCGTCCACCAGTGTGCCCAGCAGCGGACGGATACTCGCCACCACCTCGGCGACGGTTCTCTCCTCGTTCAGGGCGGGCAGCACCACCGAGACGGTCCGGCCGACCTTGGCGGCGACCAGATCGGTCACCGACCAGTCGGGGGCGTCCCAGGTGTGGGTCGACGCCCAGTCGGGCTCGTGATGGGGGAATTTCATACGAGACCTCGCAGAGTTCGTACGGGGGGCCGGATGCCCTGGATCGCGGCGATCATGTCCACGACGCGACGGGTCGCGGCGACCTCGTGCACACGGAAAACGCGAGCACCGGCCGCGGCCGACCATGCTGTTGCCGCCAATGTGCCCTCCAGCCGTTCGGAAAGTCCGACACCTAATGTCTCTCCGATGAAATCCTTGTTGCTCAGCGCCATCAAGACCGGCCACCCGCTTTTAACAAGAACGTCCGCTGCCCGCAACAGTGCGAGCCCGTGATAGGTGTTCTTCCCGAAATCATGGGTCGGGTCGATGAGAATCGAATCCCGGCGCACCCCCGCCGCCGCGGCCTGCTCCGCGGCCCGCACCACGGTATCGGTCACCTCCGCGACCACGTCGGCGTACCGGACCCGATGCGGTCGCGTCCGCGGCACCGCCCCGCCGGTGTGACTGCACACGATCCCGGCCCCGGTCTCGGCCGCCACCGGCACCAACTCCGGATCCGCACCCGCCCACGTGTCGTTGATCAGATCCGCCCCCTCCGCCACCGCGGCCCGCGCCACCTCCGACCGCCAGGTGTCCACACTGATCAACAGGCCGGGATAGGCCTCCCGGATCGCCGCCACGAACGGCACCACCCGTCGCGACTCCTCGGCCGCGTCCACATACTCCCCCGGCCCGGCCTTCACCCCACCGATATCGACCAGATCGGCACCCTCGTCCACCGCCCGCGCCACCGCGGCCAGCGCCGCGGAATCGCTGAAGGTGGCGCCACGGTCGTAGAACGAATCGGGGGTGCGGTTCACAATGGCCATCACCAGCGCGCGATCCGTCGCGACGGTCCGGCCGCAAAGTGTCGGCAACGGCCGGACGGGCTCGAACATGAACCGAGTTTATGGCGCGCCTTCGGCGCGCTGGGTTGAGGCCCCCTTGGTCTCACCGTTTCGGCGCCGAAGGCGCCGCGAATAAACACAGCCCCGGATCAACTCACTGATCTGAGTCCTTGCTCAGGGCCGCGAAGGCTTCGGTGAGATCGGGGGTGACCGTGACGCGGTCGAGGGCCGCCTGTGGGACGAAGCCGCGGTCGTGGAGTTCGGTGAGCCAGGTGAACAGGCCGGCGTAGTGCCCGGTGGGGTCCAGGATGGCCATCGGCTTGTTGTGCTGGCCCAGCTGACCGCCGGTCCAGGTTTCGAAGAACTCCTCGAGGGTGCCGATTCCGCCCGGCAGGGTGAGGAAGGCGTCGGACCGGTCCTCCATCACCTGTTTACGCTGGCGCATGGTGTCGGTGACGACCAGTTCGTCGGCGTCCACATCGGCGACCTCGCGGTGGACGAGGTGTTTCGGTATGACGCCGACCGTGTTGGCGCCGCCGGCCCGGGCGGCGGTGGCCACCGCCCCCATCATGGAGACGTGTCCGCCGCCGGACACCAGTTGCCACCCGCGCCGGGCTATCTCGGTGCCCACTCTGGCCGCCAGTTCGAGCTGGTCCGGGTCGGTGGTACTGGCCGAGCAGTACACGCATACCGCGAAGGGTCGCGGGGTCACCATTCGTCCTCCGTACCGACCTTCTCGATGGTGGCGGCGCCCGGTTCGGACTCCTTGATGATGCGGACCACATCCTCGACCGAGTCGGTGACATGCAACAGATCGATATCGCCCGGGGAGATACGACCGTCGGCGGCCAGGGATTCGCGGATCCAGTCCGCCAGCGGTGCCCAGTACCGGCTGCCGAACAGGATGATCGGGAACCGGGTGATTTTCCGGGTCTGCACCAGGGTGAGCGCCTCGAACAGTTCGTCCAGGGTGCCGTAGCCGCCGGGCATACAGACGAAGGCCTGGGAGTACTTCACGAACATCGTCTTGCGCACGAAGAAGTAGCGGAAATTGATCCCCAGATCGACCCAGTCGTTGAGACTCTGTTCGAACGGCAGTTCGATACCCAGTCCGATGGAGTAGCCGCCGGCTTCGGACGCCCCCCGGTTCGCCGCTTCCATCACCCCGGGGCCGCCGCCCGTGATGACCGCGAAACCGGCGGTCGCGAGGGCCGCGCCGAGGTCGCGCGCGGCCTGGTACTCCGGGTTGCCGGATGCGGTGCGTGCCGAACCGAAGACGCTCACCGCGCGCGGAACCTCCGCCAGGGCGCCGAATCCCTCGACGAATTCGGCCTGGATCCGCAGCACCCGCCACGGGTCGGTGTGTACCCAGTCGCTGTCGCTGCGCTGATCGAGCAGATGCTGGTCGGCAGTGGTGCCCCGCGGGGTCCGTTCCCGGCGGAACATGATGGGCCCGCGGTAGCGGGTTCTGGGTTTGCCGGCCATCCCGGATTCGGCGGCGTCGGTTGACATGGCCGCAGTGTATTTGGCGCGCCGGCGCGCGCGGGGCCGAGGCCCCTCGGTCCGGCCGTTCAGCGCGGCCGGGACTCGCGCCTCCGGCGCATAGCGATCACCGCGGAACCGTCGTGGACGGCCGACCGGGTTCGATCCGTGCCGGCTCGGCAAGCGGCCGACGGTTCGGTGGAACCTGCTAGGCCGGACCGGTGAGGTAGCGGCGCAGCATCTCGGTGACCGCGGTGATCTGGGCCAGCGGGACGTGCTCGTCGCGTTTGTGCGCGAGGTTGGGGTCGCCGGGGCCGAAGTTGACGGCGGGGATACCGCGGGCGGCGAACCGGGAGACATCGGTCCATCCGTATTTGGCCCGCACACCCGCCGAACCGTGCGCCCGCACCGTGTCGACCAGACCGCGCGCCGCGGGGGCGGTGAGGCCGGGCAGCGCGCCGGCGGCCGCGTCGGTGACCTCCAGCTCGAGTTCGAGACCCGCGAACACCTCACGTACGTGCTCGATCGCCTGATCCACCGAACGGTCCGGCGCGAACCGGAAGTTCACCTCGACCTCGGCCGCGTCCGGCACCACATTGCCCGCGACCCCGCCGCCGACGCGGACCGCGGAAAGGCCCTCGCGGTAGCGGCAACCGTCGATCTCGACCTCCCGGGCCCGATACTCCGCGAGCCGGGCGAGGACCGGCGCCAACCGGTGGATCGCGTTGTCGCCGAGCCAGGAGCGGGCCGAATGCGCCCGCATACCGGCGGTCCGCAACCGGACCCGCAGCGTGCCCTGGCAACCGGCCTCGATCCAGCCGCCGGAGGGTTCGCCCAGGATCGCCAGATCACCGTCCAGCCACTCCGGTACTTCCCGCTCGATGGCATTGAGTCCGTTGAATTCGGCGGAGATCTCCTCGCAGTCGTAGAAGATCAGCGTCAGATCGTGGGCCGGTTCGGCGACGGTGGCCGCCAGATGCAGGAACACCGCGTCGCCCGATTTCATATCCACCGAACCGCAGCCGTAGAGGACCTCGGCACCGTTCTCGGTGCTGAACCGGCCCGGCACATTGTCCGCGATCGGCACGGTGTCCAGATGCCCGGCCAGCACGACCCGGGTGGGCAGTCCCCGATTCGTCCGGGCGAGCACCACATTGCCGCGGCGCAGCACCTCGAAACCGCTGGTCTGGGTGCGCAGCGCGGTTTCCACCGCGGCCGTGATCGCGGCTTCGTCCCGGGAGACGCTCGGGATATCGACGAGGGCCGCGGTGAGTGCGATGGGGTCGGCGTGCAGGTCGAGTGTCACAGCGTACGAGCGTAGAGGGGCCCCACTGTCACGGACCGCCGGTGGGTAGGCTTCCGTGTCGTGAGCACTCAGGGAGCATCCGCCATCGGCATCGCCAACGTGACTTCGGACGGAACCGTGCTGGACACCTGGTTCCCCGGCCCGGAGCTGGGTGAGTTCGGCGACACCGGCACCGAACGCCTCACCACCGCACCCGCCGAATTCGCCGAGCTGGTGGGCCCGGACCCGGCGCGCGGCGTCGAGGTCGTCGCGGTGCGCACCACCATCGCCGACCTCTCCGCCGCCCCCGTGGACGCGCACGATGTGTACCTGCGGCTGCACCTGCTCTCCCACCGCCTGGTCCGGCCGCACGACGTGAGCCTGGAGGGTCAGTTCGCCCTGCTCAGCAATGTGGTGTGGACCAACCACGGCCCGGCGGCGGTCGAGGGTTTCGAGATCACCCGTGCGAAACTGCGCGCGCGTGGGCCGGTCACGGTGTACAGCATCGACAAGTTCCCGCGCATGGTCGACTACGTGGTCCCGTCCGGTGTCCGTATCGGTGACGCCGACCGGGTCCGGCTGGGCGCGCACCTCGCCGCCGGCACCACCGTGATGCACGAGGGCTTCGTGAACTTCAACGCCGGCACCCTCGGCACCTCCATGGTCGAGGGCCGCATCTCGGCCGGGGTGGTCGTCGGCGACGGCTCCGATATCGGCGGCGGTGCCTCCACCATGGGCACCCTTTCCGGCGGCGGCACCACGGTCATCTCGATCGGTGAGCGCTCACTGCTCGGCGCCAACTCCGGACTGGGCATTCCGCTGGGCGACGACTGCGTTGTCGAGGCGGGTCTCTATCTCACCGCCGGCACCAAGGTCACCGCCCCGAACGGCACCGTGGTGAAGGCGGCCGAACTGAGCGGCAAGAACAACCTGCTGTTTCGCCGCAACTCGCGCACCGGAGCCGTCGAGGTGGTGCCGCGTGCCGGGACCGGTATCGAACTCAACGAGGTCCTGCACGCCCACAACTAGGTCCGGCGGCGGGTCTCAGAGGCCGAACGCGAGCACGCGTTCGGGGTGGATGCGGATGAGTTCGCTCTCCTCCGGCCCAATGTAGGTGACCGTATCGGTCAGGGCTTCGGCGGTGCCCCGGATCTCCAGGCACCGCACCCGCCACGGCCGGACCGAGGCGATATCGTCCACCACGAATGCCACTCGGTTGTTGCGCGCGAGATTACGGAACTTCCGGGACCGGCCCATATTCCAGCCCGCGATATCGATGGTGCCGAGGTCGGGGTTGTAGCGGAATCCGACCGGATTGTTCTGCGGAGCCCCGTCCGGCGCCACAGTGGCCAGCCGGCCGAGCCGCTGTCCGGCGAGATAGTCGATATGGTCCCGGGTGAGCGTGGTGTTCATGATCGAACCGTAGAACCTCGATCAAGGTTGAGGTCAAGGATCCTCCCGAGGCGGGGCTAACCGAGCAACTTCTTCTGGACCTTGCCCATGGCGTTTCGCGGGAGCGAGTCCACGAAGCGGATCTCGCGGGGCCGTTTGTGCACCGACAGTTCCGCGGCCACGTGATCGATGAGTTCCTGCGCCTCCGGCGCCGCGCCACGCGCGACCACGAAGGCGACGATGCGCTGCCCCAGGTCCGCGTCGGCGAGGCCCACAACCGCTACCTCGGCGACCGACGGGTGGCCGAGCAGAGAGGTTTCCACCTCGCCCGCGCCGATCCGGTATCCACCGGATTTGATGAGGTCCACCGATTCGCGGCCCACGATCCGATGGAAACCGTCCGCGTCGATGGCGGCGACATCGCCGGTACGGAACCACCCGTCCTCGGTCCAGCATTCCGCGGTGGCCTCGGGGCGGCCGTAATAGCCGTCGAAGAGCATCGGCCCACGCACCTGGAGACCCCCGATACCGGAGCCGTCGTGCGGTACCGGCCGGCCCGCCTCGTCCCGGAGCCGGGTCTCGACGCCGTGCACCGGCACCCCGACCCAGCCGGGTCGGCGTTCGCCGTCCGCCCGCGCCGACAGGGTGATCATGGTTTCGCTCATCCCGTAGCGTTCGACGGGCCGGTGCCCGGTGAGTTCGGCGAGCCGCTCGAACACCGGCACCGGCAGTGGGGCGCTTCCGGAGATCAGCAATCTGGCGGCGGCCAGTTCCTTGGCCGCGACCGGGTCCTCGGCGATCCGGGTCCAGACCGTCGGTACGCCGAAGTAGATCGTGCCCGGGGCCGCCGCGTAGTTCGCCGGGGTCGGTTTACCGGTGTGCACGACCGGACTGCCGACCCGCAGCGGGCCCAGCAGGCCCAGGATCAACCCGTGCACATGGAACAGCGGCAGGCCGTGGACCAGCACATCGGCGGCGGTCCAGGCCCAGGCGTCGGCGAGCGCGTCGAGTCCGGCCGCAATCGCCCGGCGGCTCAGCACCACCCCTTTGGGGGCGCCGGTGGTGCCGGAGGTGTAGAGCACGAATGCCGGGGCGCCCGGGTCGGGCTCGGGATAGGTGTGCCAGGAACGGGCGTGCCGTCGCACCGGGACCACCGGCAGGGAGGTGTCCTCGGGCGCTTCGCCGAGCCAGGCGCGGGCGCCGGAATCGGTGAGCATATGGTCGAGTTCGGCGGGCCCGGAATCGGGCGGCACCGGCACCACGGTGACTCCGGCGATCAGGCATCCGACCACGGCGAGCACGGTCGCCGCCGTCGGCCGGGCCAGCACTGCGACTCGCTCGGCCCGGGCGATACGTTCGGCCACCGAGGTGGCCGCCCCGAGCAGATCGCTACGGGACAGGGTCACACCGTCGATGGTCACGGCGTCCGGGATATCGGCGCCCGCGGCGACGGCGAGGGGGTCGAGGGAGCTGAGCAGGCGGTGGCCGTAGGACATGCGCCCAAACTACTGCCCCGGCCGCGGGCCGCGGTCGGGCACCTGCCCCGGAAAACGCGGAAAATACGCCGGTAGCAGGTTCGCGTGTTCGTTCCCCGAGAATTGCCCACCTCTTGGTGAAACTCTGTCGATTCGAATCGGGCATCCCCCGGGCGGGCTCCGAATCGCACGGGATCGAATTGTGTCCGGCGTCGCTTGACACCTATGGGCAGCGGCGAGAAGGTGAATCGTCAGCCTTCTCGAGCCCTCGAAACGGTGGCTTCCATGACCAGCACACGCGGCGCGGGTCCGCCGGGATCCGGCCCTGCCGATGAACCGGCCGATACGGTGCACGACGAGGATTTCGATTTCCGGCCCTATATCGACGGCGCCGCGATACTCGGGGCCGCCGCCAATGTGATCATGCAGCTCGCCGTCCCCGGCGTCGGCTATGGAGTTCTGGAAAGCCCGGTCGACAGTGGGAAGCTGACCTTACATCCGGTGAAACGTACGCGCACCACACTCACGTATCTGGCGGTCGCCCTGCTCGGCAGCCCCGCCGAGCGGGCCGCTTATCGGGCAGCCGTCGACACCTCGCACCGCCAGGTGCGCTCGACCGCGCAGAGTCCGGTGCGGTACAACGCCTTCGACCGCGAGCTGCAGCTATGGGTGGCCGCTTGTCTGTACTGGGGCGCACGCGATATCCGGGAGCGTATGCACGGCCGGGCGGACGCCGGACTCGAAGAGACGATCTATCGCCATTCCGCGCGGTTGGGCACCACCCTGCAGGTGCCACCGCATGCCTGGCCGGCGGACCCGGCGGCCTTCGATCGCTACTGGACCGAAAATCTGGCCGCGGCCAGGATCGAACCGCCGGTCCGGGACATGCTGAACGAGATCGTCGATCTGAAGATGTTCCCCCGCCCGGTCCGACTCCTCGGCGGCCGCTTCAACCGATGGGTCACCGCGGGCCTGCTACCGCCGCATCTGCGCGCGCAGATGGGCATGGCCTGGTCGGCGGACGACGAACGCCGGTTCGGGCGCATGCTCCGCGGATTGGGCCGGGTGTCGGCGACGCTGCCGGCACCGCTGCGCGGCTTTCCGATCCAGGCCTACCTGATCGATTTCCGGATCCGCCGCAAATTCGGACTGAAACTCGTCTGATTCGAATGCGCGGATTTGAAAACGAGCCTGTTCGAATTTCAGGATCCGGCGACCTGGCCCGGCACCCGGAACGAGACCGCCACATGATCACGCGCATATCTGCGCACCGCGATATCGTCGTCCAGCGGGATAACCGTTTGCGGCGTCAGCGCCAGCGACAGCGCCGTCCGGGCGATCATTTCGGCCAGCGGCAGCGGATCGTATTCCGGCAGTTTTCCTTCACCCTGCAGACGGGTGATGAATTCGGCGACGTAATCGCGGCCCAATTCGATCACCGGGGCGCCCCGGGTGGTCAGGTAAGGCAGCACGATCTCCGGTTCGGTGTTCAGCAGCCGATCCAGCAGCTCGTTACCGCGCAGGCCGGCCAGGAACGCGACGAACAGTTCCACGATCTGATCCTCGGCGCCGGCGTCGCGCTCGATCTGCTGCTGGACCGCGGCATCGACACCCTCGATGAAATCGCGGGTCTGCGCCAATCCGACCGCCTGAATCAAGTCCGATTTACTGGAGAACCGCCGGTACAGTGTGGCCAGCGAGAGGCCGCCGCGCCGGGCGACCTCGACCATGCTCGTGCGCTTGATCCCGAAGTCGAGAAAAGCCTGCAATGCCGCGGACAGCACCGATTGATCTTGATCTCGGCGCGGTGTTCGCACCAGAGGCAACAGTTGAGCCAGCGCGCCCATCTCGGCACCTTTCGCGCTCGGCGATGCAATGACACGGTAAGCATCGCACAATTGCGGGGTCGGTTGACGCAACATCGAGAGAATGAGATGGTTATCATATAATCTTCTCATACGAAAGAGGTCACCGATGACCGCGCCCCGGCCCGCTCCGATGAACGATCCTCAACCCCAGCGGCTGTACGCACCCGACTTCGATATGAACGATCACATCATCGGAGTCACCGCGTTCCTGGGCGGCACCGCGAACGTCATCATGCAACTGGGTCTGCGGCCGGTCGCCTACGGGGTGATGGAAAGCGACGTCAAGAGCGGCAACGTTATGGAGCATCCCTTCAAACGGCTCCGCACCACCCTCACCTATCTCGCCGTCGCCATGCTGGGCACCGACGAAGAACGCAACGCCTACCGGCTCGCGGTCAACACCTCCCATCGCCACATCCGCACCAAACCCACCAGCCCGGTGAAGTACAACGCCTTCGATCCGAAACTCCAGCTGTGGGTCGCCGCCTGCCTGTACTTCGGTTTCGTCGACCTCCTGGAGAAGGTCCAGGGCCCGATGGACGAGGCGACCGCCGACACCTTCTACGCCCACAGCATCCGGCTCGGCACCACTCTGCAGGTCCGACCGGAGATGTGGCCCGCCGACCGCGCCGCGTTCTGGCAGTTCTGGGAAGAGAACCTCGACGCCCTCGAGATCGACGACACCACGCGCGCCTACTTCAACGACCTCATCGACCTGAAAATGGTGGCACCGCCGATCCAGTGGGTGTCGGCACGCTTCCACCGTTTCGTCGTCACCGGCTGCCTGCCACCGCAGATCCGCGAGAAAATGCATCTCACCTGGACCGAAGGCAACCAGCGCTGGTTCGACCGCACCATGCGGCTCATCGGCCTGGGCCTGAAGATCCAGCCCCGCGTCCTACGCCAATTCCCGATGAACTACTACCTGTGGGATATGCGCCGCCGCATCCGCAAAGGCAAACCTCTCGTCTGAGCTGTGTTTATCGGCGCGCCTCCGGCGCGCGGGTCGGAGCCCTGTGACCCCGCACTCCGCCGCTCAGTCGCTGCGCTCCTTCGCTCTGTCGCTCCAGAACCGGGGGCGGGCCCCGACCACTGAGGCAGGCCATCAGAAGTAGACAGAAGGTGCCTCACCGCCCGGCGAGGGCGCGGAGGAAGAATGTCAGGTTGGCGGGCCGTTCCGCGAGCCGGCGCATGAGGTATCCGTACCACTGGTGACCATAGGGCACGTAAACCCGGACGAAATCTCCACGATCGGCGAGATGCAGCTGCTCGTCGGTGCGGATGCCGTACAGCATCTGGTATTCCAGCCGGCCGGGGCGGCGGTCGGTGATCGTCGCGAGGTCGGCAGCCGCCGCGAGGACCACCGGGTCGTGGGAGGCCACCAGGGGGCGGCCCGCGCCACGCATGAGGACCCGCAGGCAGCGCAGATACGCGCGGTCCACATCGACCTGTCTCTGGTAGGCGACGGTTTCCGGTTCCCGGTAGGCGCCCTTGCACAGGCGCACCCGGGCGCCCGCGTCGGCGAGATCGCGGCAATCGTCCTCGCTGCGGTACAGATAGGCCTGGATCACCGTCCCCAGCCAGGGAAAGTCCGGGCGGACCTGCCCGGTGGTGGCGAGGGTGGCGGCAGTGGTGGTGTGGTCCTCGGCGTCCACCGTCACCCATACCCCGGCCTCCGCCGCTTTGGTGCACACGGTGCGCAGGTTCTCGGTGGCGATCGCCGGGCCGTCGGCGCCCAACGCCTGCCCGAGCGCGGACAGTTTGACCGACACCTCCAGCGGTGCGGCGCCGGCGGGTACCTCGGTGGTGGGCAGGGCAGCGAGATCGTTGATCAAGGCGAGATACTCGGCGACCGCCGCGTCGGCCTGCGCGCGATCGGTGGTGTTCTCGCCCAGGTAATCCACACTCACCGCCCGCCCACTCATCAGTAGTGCGCGGACCGCGGCGATCAGATCCGACCGGGCTTCCCCGGGTACGAAGCGCTGGACCGTCGCCGCGGTGGCCGGGCTCGTGGTGAGGGCGCGTTTCACCCGGTCCGACCCGGCGGCGGCGAGAATCGCCGGACGCAGCGGATTCACCGGAAATCTCCGCCGGGATGGGGCGGGTCCGGGCGCACGGCAGGGCGGGCCCCGCTCATCCCTGCTCCATATGGGGATAGCGGTGGTCGGTATGCGGGACGAAGGTTTCCTTCAGGGTGCGCGGGGCCACCCAGCGCAGCAGGTTCAGCGGGGATCCCGCCTTGTCGTCGGTTCCCGACGCACGTGCCCCGCCGAATGGCTGCTGCCCCACAACCGCGCCGGTGGGTTTGTCGTTGACGTAGAAGTTGCCGGCCGCGAACCGCAGGAGCTGCGCGGCCTCCTCCACGGCGTGCCGGTCCCGCGCGAAGACCGCACCGGTCAAGGCGTACGGGCCGGTGGACTCCACCTCGGCCAAGATCGTTCGATAGGCGTCGGGCTGGGAATCGTCGTACACGAACACCGACAGGATCGGGCCGAAGTATTCGGTGGCGAACGATTCGTCGCGCGGATCGTCGGCGAGCAGCACGGTCGGCCGGACGAACCAGCCCTCGCTGTCGTCGTAGGTGCCCCCCACCGGCACGTCCACCCCGGCGAACCGGGCCCGCTCGATCGCCCGCACGCTCTTGTCGTAGGCCCGCCGGTCGATCACCGCGCCACCGAAGTTCGACAGATCCGCGATATCGCCGTAGCTCAGGCCCTCGGCGATACCGAGGAAATCGTCGCCCATCTCCCGCCACAGCGAGCGCGGCAGATAAGCACGCGACGCGGCCGAACATTTCTGGCCCTGGTATTCGTAGGCGCCGCGGATCAGCGCCGTCCGCAATGCGGCAGGATCCGCCGACGGATGCGCGACGATGAAATCCTTGCCCCCGGTCTCCCCCACGATCCGCGGATAACTTTGGTAGCGACCGATACTGGCGCCCACCTGGCTCCACAGATAGCGGAAGGTGGCGCCCGACCCGGTGAAATGGATACCGGCCAGGCGCGGGTCGGCCAAAGCGACCTCGGAGAGGTCCCTCCCGTCACCGGTCACCATATTGATGACTCCGGGCGGCAGTCCGGCCGCCTCGAGCAGCTTCATCGTGTAGTAGGCGGCCAGCGTCTGGGTGGGCGAAGGTTTCCACACCACCGTATTGCCCATAAGCGCGGGCGCGGTCGGCAGATTGCCGGCGATCGCGGTGAAATTGAACGGGGTGATCGCGTAGACGAACCCTTCCAGCGGCCGGTAGTCGAGCCGGTTCCACACCCCCGCGCTCGACTGCGGCTGCTCGGCGAGAATGCGCCGAGCGAAGGCGACATTGAACCGCCAGAAGTCGACCAGCTCGCACGGTGCGTCGATCTCGGCCTGCGCCACCGATTTCGACTGGCCCAGCATGGTCGCCGCGGCGAGAGTTTCCCGCCACGGCCCGGCCAGCAGGTCCGCGGCCCGCAACAGCACCGCGGCGCGTTCATCGAACGGCAGCGCGCGCCAATCCGCGGCGGCCGCGAGAGCGGCATCGATCGCCGCCGCGGCTTCGGTGTGTGTGGTGTCGGTATAGGTCCCGAGTACCTGCCGGTGTCGATGCGGCGCGACGATTTCCCGTCGCGCACCGCTCCCCGGACCATGCTTACCACCGATGACCAGGGGGATCTCGGTGGTGCCGGCGGAGATATCGGCGAGCCTGCCGAGCAACCGTTCCCGCTCGGGGCTCCCGGGCGCGTACGTGTGCACCGGCTCGTTACCGGGGGTTGGGACAACTGTGACAGCGTCCATACCCCAGGCTAGCGCCGCCCGCCCGGCCCTGCCCGGCCCCGACGCGCGAATGTCCGCGGAGTCGTTACCACACTGCCGCACAGCGGCGGCCGTGTGCGATCAGCCGCGCAGCCGCTGTGCGGCCGTTTCGATCCGCTCGTCGGTCGCGGTCAATGCGATACGCACGTGCTTGGCGCCCGCGGGACCGTAGAACTCGCCCGGAGCCGCCAGGATGCCGCGCTCGGCCAGCCACTCGAGCGTGGTCCGGCACGGTTCACCGCGAGTCGACCACAGATACAGCCCGGCCTCGGAATGGTCGATCCGGAAACCGGCCTCCAGCAGCGCCGGCCGCAGGATCTCGCGGCGAGCCCGATACCGCTCCCGCTGCACCGATTCGTGCGTGTCATCGTCCAGCGCCGCCGCCATCGCCGCCTGGATCGGGAAGGGCACCATCATGCCGGAATGCTTGCGCACCTCCAGCAACTCGGCCACCAACTCCGGATCGCCGGCCACGAATCCGGCCCGGTAACTCGCCAGATTCGACGTCTTCGACAGTGAATGCACCGCCAGCAGACCGGTGTGGTCGCCGTCGCAGACCCGCGGGTCCAGAATCGAGACGGCCGGTTCCTCCCAGGCCAGCCCCAGGTAGCACTCATCGGAGGCGACGACCACGCCGCGCTCCCGAGCGAAGGCCACCACCTTCCGCAGATGCTCCACACCCAGCACCTTGCCGGTCGGGTTGGACGGGGAGTTGAGATAAATGAGCGCCGGAGTCTCCGGGCCCAGCCGGGTGAGTCCGTCGGCGCGCAGGATCCGCGTCCCGGCGAGCAGTCCGCCCACCTCGTACGTCGGATAGGCGACCTCGGGGATCACCACCAGGTCCGCGGGCCCCAGCCCGAGCAGCCGCGGCAACCCCGCGATCAGCTCCTTGGTGCCGATCACCGGCAGCACCGCCGCCTCGGGCACCCCGGTGATACCGAAACGCCGGGTCAGCGCGGCCACCGCCGCGGCACGCAACTCCGGCGTGCCGTGCGTGGTCGGGTAGCCGGGCACCGCGGCGACCGAACTCAATGCCGCGCGGATCAGCGGATCGACCGGATCGACCGGCGTACCCACCGACAGATCGACGAGTCCGCCCGGATGGGCGGCCGCCCGCGCCTTCACCTCGGCGATGGTGTCCCAGGGGAAATCGGGCAGGGCCGCACTCACCCGGCGACGTTCGGTTACCTCGGTGCTCATCGTGCGAATGCTCTACTCGCCCGCCATCGGGGGCAGCTCTTTGATGAACGCCGGATCGGAATCGACCTTGCCCAGCTTGGTGGCACCGCCCGGCGAGCCCAGCTCGTCGAAGAAGTCGACGTTGGCGTTGACGTATCCGCTCCACTGATCGGGCGTGTCGTCCTCGTAGAAGATCGCCTCCACCGGGCAGACCGGCTCGCAGGCGCCACAGTCAACGCATTCGTCGGGATGGATGTAGAGCATGCGACCGCCCTCGTAGATGCAGTCCACAGGGCATTCCTCGATGCATGCCTTGTCCTTCACGTCAACGCACGGTTCGGCGATGATGTACGTCACTCCCGCTCCTAAGTCTTCCTTCTCCGGGTAACTGCGCCCGCACAAAGTATCCCTGCCGCCCCACAGGCTACGCCCGGTGAGCCTGCCCTAATATTCGATGCCGGCCGGGTTGTCGCCTGGTCGGAGCTTCGTGCCCCGGTACTCCATTACTGCCTCGGCCGCTGCGCGCCTTCAATCGAAGGCCACGCACCTAGACGAGTTCCAGGCCGGGGACAGCCGCACTCCGCTCGGGTGGAACACCGTAGGTGGTGGTGCGTTCCCGGACCGGCCGTCCGATACCCTCGGCGATCTCGGTGAGTTCGGCTACCGTTCTCGCCGACCCGTGCTGCGAACCCGCCATCCGGGAGATGGTCTCCTCCATGAGGGTACCGCCGAGGTCGTTGGCACCGCTGCGCAACATCATCCGGGTGCCCGTGGTGCCGAGTTTTACCCAGCTGGTCTGGATATTGTCGATCCGGCCGTGCAGCATGATCCGGGCCAGGGCGTGCGCGGCGCGGTTGTCGCGGTTGGTGGGGCCCGGGCGGGAGGCGCCGGCCAGGTAGAGCGGGGCGCTCTGGTGCACGAACGGAAGCAGGACGAATTCGGTGAAACCGCCGGTCTCGTCCTGGATACCGCGCAACACCCGCAGGTGCCCGACCCAATGGCTGGGGTTGTCGACGTGCCCGTACATCATGGTCGAACTCGACCGGATCCCGACCTGATGGGCGGTGGTGACCACATCGATCCAGGCCGAGGCGGGCAATTTACCCTTGGTGAGCACCCACCGAACCTCGTCGTCGAGGATCTCGGCGGCGGTACCGGGGATGGTGCCCAGCCCGGCTTCGCGCAGCGCGGTCAGCCAATCGCGGACGCTTTCCCCACCGCGGGAGGCACCGTTCACGATCTCCATCGGGCTGAAGGCGTGGACGTGTATGGACGGCACCCGTGCCTTCACCGCGCGCACCAGATCGGCATAGCCGGTGACGGGCAGATCGGGGTCGATCCCGCCCTGCATGCAGACCTCGGTCGCACCGTCGACATAGGCCTCCCAGGCCCGGTCGGCGACCTCGTCGGTGCTGAGCGTGAAGGCGTCGGCGTCCCCCTTGCGCTGTGCGAACGCACAGAACCGGCAGCCCGTGTAGCAGATATTGGTGAAGTTGATATTGCGGTTCACCACATAGGTGACATCGTCGCCGCAGACATCGCGGCGCAGCCGATCCGCGAGACCCGCGACGGCTTCCAGATCGGGTCCGTCGGCGGTGGCCAGCGCCAGATACTGCGCATCGGTCAGGCCGGCCGGATCACGTTCCGCGGCACGCAGCGCGTCCAGTACATCGGCGTCCAGCCGCTGGGGCGCGGCGGCGAGATCGCGGACCTGTTCGCGGATGGTGTCCCAGTCGCCGAACGCATTGTCGATATCGCTGCGGGTATCGGTATTGCGCCCGGCGGTATCGATCTCGGTGTTCAGATCGGTACGACCCGCCGACTCCCAGGTCTCGTCGGGCTCCTGCCAGGGCAGGCCCACCGGGAGCGCGCCGGCCTTCGCCAGCCCGGTCTCGGTATCGGTCAGGGCCGCGACATGCGCGCCGATCCGCGGATCGATCCACGGATTACCCGCACGCACGTATTTCGGATGCGCCGATGTACGTTCCACCAGTTCGAAACCGGCGGCCGCGGTGATCTCGGCCAGCGTGTCCAAGTTGGGCCAGGGCCGCTCGGGATTCACATGGTCGGGGGTCACCGGCGAGACGCCGCCCCAGTCGTCGATCCCGGCTTCCAGCAGGGCACGGCATTCCTCGGCGGACACCAGGTTCGGCGGCGCCTGCACCGAGACATCGGGCCCGAGCAGCAGGCGGGTGACCGCGATGGTGGCCAGGAACTCGGTGAAGTCCGCATCGGGCGCGTGCCGCATGGCGGTGTCGCCCTTGGCCCGGAAGTTCTGCACAATCACTTCCTGGATATGACCGAACGCCTTGTGCTGCTTGCGGATCGCGACGATCGTATCGGCCCGCTCGGCCATGTTCTCGCCGATACCCACCAGCACCCCGGTGGTGTAGGGCACCGAGAGCCGGCCCGCGTCGGTGATGGCGCGCAGCCGTACCGCGGGGTCCTTGTCGGGGCTGCCGTAGTGGCAGTTGCCCTTCTCGGTGAACAGCCGGGTCGCGGTGGTCTCGAGCATCATGCCCATCGACTGCGCCACCGGTTTCAGTCGCGAGATCTCCTCCCACGACATGACGCCGGGGTTGAGATGCGGCAGCAGCCCGGTCTCCTCGAGCACCAGGATCGATACCGCGCGCAGATAGTCGAGGGTGGAATCGTAGCCGCGTTCGTCCAGCCACTGCGCGGCCTCGGGCCAGCGGGCCTCGGGTCGGTCGCCGAGGGTGAACAGCGCTTCCTTACAGCCCAGTTCGGCACCCCGGCGCGCGATATCGAGCACCTCGTCGGGTTCGAGGAACATCCCGCGCCCCTGTGCCCGCAGCTTGCCCGGCACTGTCACAAAAGTGCAGTAGTGACAGGTATCGCGGCACAGATGGGTCAGCGGAATGAAGACATTGCGCGAATAGGTGATCGTGGCGGGCCGCCCGGCCGAGGCCAGCCCGGCGTCACGCACCCGGGCCGCACTGCGGCACAGATCCGCGAGATCGTCACCGCGCGCGTGCAGCAGCACCGTGGCCTCGTCGACGTTCAGCGTGACCCCGTCACGTGCCCGGCGCAGCGCCCGGCGCATGGCGGACGGGGTCGGCACGGGGGTCGGGACGGTCGGTTCGGGTAGGTCGGTCACGCCCTCGATCATGCGGCACACATCCGGAACTGTCTCCTCCCAGGTCGTTGAGCGTTCACAACCGTGGTGTAACTCGGGCTATTCCGTGCAGGTCGGCTGTGTATATTTGCGCGCCTCCGGCGCGCGGGTCGGGGCCCTGTGACCCCGATTCTTCCCTCCTCCGCTCGGTCGCTGCGCTCCCTCGCTCCGTCGGTCCGGAATCGGGGGCGGGCCCCGACCACTGAAGCAGACCATCCGGAACAGACAGAAGGTTGCGGGCCGGCATGCAACCTCGACCGACCTGGGAAGGCCCACAGCACTGTAAGCGCTCAATGGTCACCAATCCATGGACGGCCCTACAGCACACGCTCGGTCGCGCGTCGGTCCAGAACCGGGGGCGGGCCCCGACCACGGAGATAGACCATCCGGAACAGGCAGAAGGTGCGTGCGGTCGTGCACCTCGACCGACCTGGGGAGGCTCACCTCACTGTGGGTGCTCGAATGGTTGCCATCTATGGGACAGTCGGCCGCACATCGCGCCGTGCGACGATGAATATATGTCGTCGGACAGCCCGCCACGCTCACTCGATACCCTGGCCGATCCGTCGTGGCGGCCCAGTCCGCGCGCGAAGACGTTGTGGACCGTGCAGATCGCACTGTCCTGGCTCGTCGTATTCGCCGTGCTGCTCGGGTGGGTCGCCTTCGACTCCGACGGCCGGACCTGGCAGGCGGCGGTGGCGGGGGTCGCGCTACCGATGGCCGTGCTCACCGCGATCGTGGTGCCCCGCTGGCGGTACCGGGTGCACCGCTGGGAGGTGACCGACGATGCCGTCTACTCCCGATCGGGCTGGCTGACCCAGGAGAGCCGGGTCGCGCCGATCTCCCGGGTGCAGACCGTGGACACCGAACGCGGCCCGCTGGAACGGCTCCTCGACCTGTCGACGGTGACGGTGACCACGGCCTCGTCCGCGGGCGCGGTGCATATCAGCCTGCTGGACCGCGCGGTGGCCGAGCATACGGTGACCCGGTTGACCGAGATCGCGGCGCGGCACCGCGGAGACGCCACATGACGGGACCGCATCCGGCGGGCGGGTCCGGCCCGGCCGCCGAGCCGGAGACCGTCGTTCCCGGCGACGACGAACCGTGGCTACGCCTGGATCGCCGGATGCTGCTGGTCCATCCGGTCCAGGAGATTGTGAAGTTCCTGCCCGCCGTGATCGGCGCGGTCGTGCTGGGTGTGAGTTCCGGTAACCCGCTCTACAGCCTGCTGGGTCTGGTGTTCGTGATCCCGTACGCACTCACCCTGTGGTTCACCACCACCTACCGGGTCGGACCGACCCATGTCGAGCTGCGCACCGGTCTGATCCGGCGGAAACGACTGGCGGTGCCGCGGGCGCGCATCCGGTCGGTGGATATCGAGGCCGACCCGCTGCACCGGATCCTGGGTCTTGCCGTGATGGTGATCGGCACCGGCCAGGAGGCCGAGGCCGGCGACCGCTTCAGGCTGGACGCACTCGCCGCCGGACACGTCCGGCCGCTGCGCGCCGAACTACTGGCCCACACCCGTACACCGCCCACTCCTACCGACGATCCCACCCCGGTCCGCCGCCCCGGCATCGAGCCGGAGGTTCGCGCGGCCGAACTGGGTGTGGAGATCGGCCACTGGCAGCCGGGCTGGGTGCGGTACGCACCGCTATCGCTCACCGGTTTCGCGCTCGCCGCCTCGGCGCTGGGCCTGGCCGCCCAGTTCGGATTCGGTGCCGCCGAGATCGGCATCGGCCACGACACCGTCGAGACCGTGCGTGATTTCGGGGTGCTGTCGCTGCTGGCGGCCGGCGTCGCCGCGCTGCTCGTCCTGGTGGTCGTCGTCAGCGTGGCGGCGTGCGCGCACTACCTGGCCACCTATTACGGACTCCGCGTCACCGATCACGGCAGCACCCTGCAGATCCGCCGCGGACTGTTCACCTTGCGCCGGATCACCCTCGACACCGCGCGATTGCGCGGCGCCACCATCCGCGAACCACTCCTGCTGCGCCTTGCCGGAGCCGCGCAGTTGGAAGCCGTGATGACCGGCGAGAACCCACGCCAGAAGATCCTGCCGCAAGCCCCCCGCGCGGCGGTCGAACGGACACTCGCCCGGCTGCTGAGCCCACACCGCGACGCGAACACCTCCGCGACCGCGGCCCAATTGGCCGCACTCGCCGATATCCCGTTGACCCGGCACGGTCCGGCCGCCCGGCGCCGCCGATACATCCGGGCGTGCTGGCCTGTTCCACTCACCGCGGCGGCCCTGCTCCTCGCGGCCGCGGCGGGGTGGCAGGTCACACCGTGGTGGTGGCTGCTGCCGGCCGGCCTGACCCCAGTCTGCGCGCTACTCGCCGCGGACCGCTACCGCGGCCTCGGTCACGCGGTCGTCCCCGCCACCGCCGGCTCCCCCGCCTGGCTGGTCGTCCGCTCCGGCTCCCTCGACCGCGAACGCACCTGCCTCGAAGCACCCGGCATCATCGGCTGGACTGTGCGGCAGACCTTCTGGCAACGCCGAGCCGGCCTGGCCACGCTGGGCGCCGCCACGGCAGCGGGTAAGAAGCTGTACCTCGTCCACGACATACCGCTGGATCGCGTCTGGACGGTGTTGGACGGCCTCGCCGCCGGCGTCCCGGGCCACAGGCCGAGCACGAACGCCCGCCCTACGGGAAAGCCCGCGGGCGGGCAGGGGGAGCCGTAGTACGCCGAAGTCAGGTCTGGCAGTGGCAGGTGGCGGACTCCCGCAGATCGGGTTCGTCGGCCACCACACGCAGGCCGGGCCGGGTATCCGGACTCGCGTGATCACCTATCCAGGACAGCAGGGACCACCGGGACAGCCCGGACAGGGCCGAGCCGAGACTCAGGAAGGACCCGCTGGAGATCGCCGAACCGAACGATCCGATGGACCCGATCGACAGCACCGACCCCACGCTTCCGATGGACAGAATCGAATACGCGGAGCCGATGGACAGGATCGACCCCTCGGAGCGGATCGACAGAATCGACCGTGACGAGCGCCGGCTCCGGATACCGGACTTGCGCGATCTTTCGACAGTCGCCATCACCCCGGTCTACCACAGCCGGGCGGTACGCGCGTGTGCGTTGGCCCTCCACAGATCGGAAACCATTGAGCACTCACAGTGCTGTGAGCCTACCCAGGTCGACAAGCGCACAGCCCCGCACGGAGTTCCCACGAGAGCGGGCATCCACCGCGCGCTGACATTGCTGTGGGTGTGCTCGGGCGGCCGAGGTGTACCTCCGCGCCCGCGTACACCTCGCGTCCGGTCCGAACGGTCGGCGAGATCCCGATCCGAGCCGGCCAGCGGAGGGAAAAACTCGGGGGTCACGAGGCCCCGGCCCCGTCCGCCGGTGGCGGGGCCGATGGTCAGCCGACGGTGAAGAATCCGATGGTCGGCATGAAGGTGCAGCTGCGGGTTTCGGTTTCGGTGGCCTGGGTGGTGAGTCCGCCGCCGATGACGGCGACGATACGACCGGTGCCGGTGTTCGCGATGGCCGAGAGGGTGGCCGGGCCGTCGGGGTTGATCTTGGCCGCGTCGGTCAGCGGCTGCGATCCGGCCTCACCGGTATCGAGGTTCCGCCACTGCACCGTCATCGGCTGCGGCTGTTCGGCCGTGGGACGTTCGGTGCCCAGCGCGGTGAACACGAAGCCGGTCTGGCCGGCGGCCGGTCCGGGCGGCGGCAGCTGCGCCGGGCCGGGCACCGCGAGGGCGGTGCCGACCGAATCGCCGGACGGCGCGATACAACCCTGGCCGATGGTCGGGTAGAGGAACTGGGCGATCGCCGGCCCGGATTCCGGGATCTCGGGACCACCGCCGCCGCTGCCGTCGAGGAACGTGATGACCCGTTCCAGCGTGGAC
The DNA here is from genome assembly GCF_001613445.1 of Nocardia grenadensis NBRC 108939. Lineage (GTDB taxonomy): Bacteria > Actinomycetota > Actinomycetes > Mycobacteriales > Mycobacteriaceae > Nocardia > Nocardia grenadensis. Next base: position 302,722 of record NZ_BDCJ01000012.1, on the reverse strand, counting down.
TTGATCTGCGGGGGCAGATTCACCGTGGCCAGCAGCGCGCGGGCCTGGGAAAGAATGGCCTCCTGCGGGCTGCCCGGCGCGGCGATGTCCTTGGCCGCCGGGGCCGGTGCGTTGACGATGGCCGGGGCCAGGGCGGCGAGAACGTCGACGGGAACCCCTTCGGGGACCATCGGGACGCTGCTCACCGACACCTCGGTGGCGGGAGCCGCGACGGCCGTCGCGGGCGCCACGAGGGAGGCGCCCGCCGCAATAGCGAGCGCGGACATTGCGATCCGCGATCCTCGGGTGCGAAGCACTGGTCTAGCCGTCCTTACCTCGGGTACATCTGGGCGACGCTGAAAAGCCGTCGTTTCGGGGTCACTCTAAGGACACTGACGCGCGTTGTACAGCACCGGGGTCGGGATTGCGAGCCCCATTTTGCTGTGCTACCGAACAGTAGCGTGCAACGGAAGTGACCGGTGTGAGAAATGGGGCGGATGTGCACTTGTGACTCATCGGTTGCTCGATGGTTACCGACCCCGCGCGCACCATTTGCCGCCGACCGCGCGCGGCGCGCGCAAGGCTCACGTCCGCGCGGAAACCGGTGGGGTTAATGTATTCCGGGCCGAAAAAACCGGCGACGCGCCCAACAGCACCGGGTCCGGCCGCCGGCCCGGACCGACTCGAAAGCTCGTGTATTGACTCAGCCCAGCGGTGCCCGGACCGACATTCGGGGGTTCGTACCGTTTCGCCTGGCCCTGGCGGCGCTCGGGATCACCGTACTGGCGCGGCTGCTGTGGATGCTGCTGACCCGGAACGGGATGAACCTGGTCGACCTGCATGTCTATGTCGACGGGTCGGCAGCCCTGCTCACCGACCATCTCTACGATTTCACCTACGCCGAGAAGACACCGGACTTCCCGCTGCCCTTCACCTACCCACCGTTCGCTGCGGTGGTGTTCTTCCCGCTGCATTTCCTGCCGTTCACCGTGGTCGCCATGCTGTGGCTGTTCGCCATCGTCGCCGCGTTGTACTGGGTGGTGCGAATCGCGTTCGAACTGATGCTGGGACGGGACGCCCTACGCGAAGCGCGGTGGCGCACCGCCATGGTGGCGTGGACCGCGGTGGGCCTGTGGTTCGAGCCGGTGCGCACCACGATCGACTACGGCCAGGTCAATGTTTTCCTGATGCTCGGCGTGATGATCGCGATCCGCAGCTCACGGTGGTGGCTGTCGGGAACCCTGGTGGGCGCGGTCGCGGGGATCAAACTGACTCCCGCGATCAGCGGCCTCTATTTCGTGGCGCGGCGCCGCTGGGCCGCCGCCGGCTGGTCGGCGGTGGTGTTCGGGCTGACCGTGGCGGCGAGTTTCCTGATCAATCCGGAGGAGACCCGGCGTTATTTCGGCACTCTGCTCGGTGACGCCGACCGGATCGGGCCGGTGGGCTCGGTGTGGAACCAGTCGCTGCGCGGCGCGCTGAGCCGGCTGCTGGGCAGTGACGTGGGTTCCGGGCCGTGGTGGATCGCGGGGGTGGCGGTGGCCGCGGCGCTGGGGTGGTGCGCGTGGCGGGCACTGCGCCGCGACGATCTGCTGGGCACCGTATTGATCGTGCAGTTGTTCGGGCTGCTGGTCTCGCCCATCTCCTGGTCGCACCACTGGGGCTGGCTGTTGCCGACCGTCCTCTGGCTGCTCTACGGGCCGTACCGGGCCGTACCCGGCGCGCGGATATTGGCCGGATACTGGCTGGTGACGACCCTGGTCGGCGCGCCGTGGGTGCTCTCGTTCCTGCAGGATTCGATCTGGACCATCTCCCGCTGGGGGGTGTGGTCCTGGCTCGGCACGGTGTACGTACTCGGTGCGCTGCTCTGCTACGGCTGGATCGTCTGGGCGGGCCGGACGGCCGCCCGGACCGCTACGGCGCCAGCCGATCGATCTCCCGGGCCAACGCCACGTCCTGTGCCGTGAGCCCGCCCGCGGAGTGCGTGGACAGGGTGAAGGTGACCTTGCGCCACCGGATATCGATATCGGGATGATGATTCGCCGATTCGGCGATATCGGCCACCTGCCGGACGAGTTCTATTCCGGCGGGAAAGGTGGCGACCTCGACCGTGCGGGTCAGCGCATCACCGGCCCGGCTCCACTCCGGCAGGATCTCCAGAGCCGCCGTGATCTCGGGTTCGGAGAGCAGTGATGTGGTCATACCGCCGACATACCCCACCACGACAGTCCTACAACCGCAGCATCTCAGGCGGCGCGCGCCTTCTTCAGGCCCTTTTTCAGTTCTTTACCGGAGGCGCCCGCGGCCTCCAAGCGCTTCATCCGCATGATGACCACAGGGCATTTCACGCAGCGCGTCTTCTTACGACAGCACTTCTTCTTCGGCTTGAGGCTCGAAACCTCGCGCGCCTTGACCTTGCCCATGCGGGTTAGCATACCCTTACTTCCAGGCGGCGCCAGTAGGCCGCCGAGTTCCCGGTAGGGTGTAACCGGCCCAGATGCCTGGTGAGTTCGAATCTCCCTGTCGCAGGGTCCGGCCGCAAGCAACAGTTAACAGCAGGAGGAACCTGGCGTGTCGTCTGCACGCGATTTTCGCAACGTCGCCATCGTGGCGCACGTCGACCACGGTAAGACGACGCTCGTCGACGCCATGCTGCGGCAGTCCGGCGCATTCGCCGAACGGGCCGAACCGGTGGACCGGGTGATGGACTCCGGCGATCTGGAGCGCGAGAAGGGCATCACCATTCTCGCCAAGAACACCGCCGTGCACCGGCACCATCCCGACGGCAGCGTCACCGTCATCAATGTCATCGACACCCCGGGTCACGCCGACTTCGGTGGCGAGGTGGAACGCGGCCTGTCCATGGTCGACGGCGTGGTGCTGCTGGTCGACGCCTCGGAGGGCCCGCTCCCACAGACCCGGTTCGTGCTGCGCAAGGCGCTGGCGGCCTGTCTGCCGGTGATCCTGGTGGTCAACAAGACCGACCGGCCCGACGCGCGGATCGCCGAGGTGGTCGAGGAGAGCCACGATCTGCTGCTGGACCTGGCCTCCGATCTGGACGACGACGCCGCCGAGGCCGCCGAACTGGCCCTCGACCTGCCGGTGCTCTACGCCTCCGGTCGTGCGGGCAAGGCGTCCAAGGAACAGCCGCAGAACGGCGAGGTGCCGAACGCGGAGAACCTGGACGCCCTGTTCGACGTCCTGCTGGCGAACATTCCCGCTCCCAAGGGCGACGCGACCGCGCCGCTGCAGGCCCATGTCACCAACCTCGACGCCTCGGCCTTCCTGGGCCGGCTCGCGCTGGTGCGTATCCACAACGGTGAACTACGCAAGGGCCAGAACGTGGCGTGGATGCACGCCGACGGCGTGAAGAGCGTCAAGATCACCGAACTGCTGCAGACGGTCGGCGTCGAACGGCAGCCCGGTGAGATCGCGGTGGCCGGGGATATCGTCGCCGTCGCCGGTATCCCCGACATCATGATCGGCGATACCCTCGCCGACCCGGACGAACCCGTCGCGCTGCCCCGCATCACGGTGGACGAACCGGCCATCTCGGTGGTGATCGGTACCAACACCTCGCCGCTGGTCGGCCGGGTCCAGGGCCACAAGCTCACCGCTCGCATGGTGAAATCGCGGCTCGACCAGGAACTGGTGGGCAATGTCTCACTGCGGGTGCTCGATATCGGCCGCCCGGACGCCTGGGAGGTCCAGGGCCGCGGCGAACTCGCGCTGGCGATCCTGGTCGAGCAGATGCGGCGCGAGGGTTTCGAGCTGACCGTCGGCAAACCGCAGGTGGTGACCCGGCAGGTGGACGGCAAGGTGCATGAGCCCTACGAAGAGCTCACCATCGACTGCCCGGACGAGTACCTGGGCGCCATCACCCAGCTGCTGGCCGCCCGCAAGGGCAAGATGGTGCAGATGAACAACCACGCCGCGGGCTGGGTGCGAATGGAGTTCATCGTGCCGTCCCGCGGTCTGATCGGTTTCCGCACCGACTTCCTGACCGAGACCCGCGGCACCGGGATCGCCAACGCCGTCTCCCATGGCTACGCGCCCTGGGCCGGTGAGATCCGGGCCCGGCATACCGGGTCGCTGGTATCGGACCGCTCCGGTTCGGTGACCCCCTTCGCCATGATCCAGCTGGCCGACCGCGGGCAGTTCTTCGTCGAACCGGGCGCGGAAACCTACGAGGGCATGGTCGTCGGAATCAATCCGCGTGCCGAGGATCTCGATATCAATGTGACCAAGGAGAAGAAGCTCACCAATATGCGCTCCTCCACCGCCGATGTGATGGAGACGCTGGCCAAACCGTTGCAGCTCGACCTGGAAATGGCCATGGAATTCTGCGCCGCCGACGAATGCGTCGAGGTGACCCCGGAGGTCGTTCGGGTGCGCAAGGTCACCTTGGCCGCGGGCGAGCGGGCCCGGGAGCTGTCGCGCCGCAAGGCGCGCGACCGGGCCGCGCTGTAAGCGGTTTCACCCCCGGACGGGCAGGCGCGGGTTTGGGTAGAGTGCCGAACGTGATTTCGGGGAGGCGCGCGGTGTGGCGCGGGCTGCTGGTGCTCGTGGCGGTGCTCGTTCCGGTGCTGGCCGGATGCACTGCCGACCCGCCGCCGCCCATCGCCAGTACGGACAGCCCGAAGACCCAGCCGGCGCAGCCGACCAAGAACACGGTGGTCGTGGCCATCGACGACATCGGGATCGGTTTCAATCCGCATCTGCGGTCGAATCAGTCCCCCGCGACCGCCGCGGTGGCGGCCATGGTGCTGCCGAGTCCGTTCCGGCCCACACCGGACCCGGCCCTGCCCGGCGCCACACTGTGGGTTCCGGATACGGCGCTGGTCGATTCGGTGACGGTGACCGCCGAGGCCCCGTTCACCGTCACCTACAAGCTGAAGGCTCAGGCGAACTGGTCCGACGGGGCGCCCATCGCGGCCGAGGACTTCCACTACCTATGGCAGCAGATGATCACGCAACCGGGTGTGATCGACCCGGCCGGGTACCGCCTCATCACCGAGGTCCGTTCCTCAGGCGGCGGTAAGGCGGTGTCCGTGGTGTTCGACAAGCCCTATCCGGCCTGGCCGCAATTGTTCGCGAATCTGTTGCCATCGCATCTGATGAAGGATTCGCCGGGCGGCTTCCAGCGCACGCTGGTCGAGCAGATACCGGTCTCGGGCGGGAACTTCACCATCGAATCCGCCGATCCCGGTCGCGACGAGATCCTGCTGGAACGAAACGACCGCTACTGGGGCACCCCGGCCCGCCCCGATCAGATCCTGCTGCGGCGCGGCGGTACTCCCGCCCAGCTGGCGGATTCGCTGCGCACCGGTGACACCCAGATGGCGCTGGTGCACGGCGGGGTCGCCACCCAGGCTCAGCTGGCCGCGATCCCGTCGGTGCGAACCGCGATCATGCCGCAGTCCCGGCAACTCCGGCTCACCCTCAACGGACGCGAGGGGGTACTCGGTGACCACCGGGTCCGGACCGCGGTCCTCGCGCTGCTCGATCCCGCGCTGCTGGCCACCGTCGGCGCGCAGACCGGTAACTGGGTGGAACCGGTGCGCGCGCAGGTGCTCTCCCCCTCCGATCCCGGCTACACGCCGACCGAGCCCCCGCGACCCAACCCCGATCAGGCGTTCGGGCTGCTGGCCGAGGCCGGGTTCGGCCGCGCCCCGGAGCCGCCGCCGGTCTCGGCGACCTCACCGGCCCCGCGGCCGCGCTCACTGGCCCGCAACGGTGAACCGCTGGTCCTGCGGATCGGGGCGGTGACCGGCGACGATACCGCGCTGGCGGTGGCCAATACCGCGGCCGACCAGTTGCGCAGCGCCGGTATCGACGCGTCGGTGCTCAATCTGGCGGCCGACGAGCTGTACAGCAAAGGCCTGGTGGAGAATTCCGTCGACGCGGTGGTGGGATGGGAGGCGACCGGCGGTGATCCGGCTACCGCCCTGGCCTCCCGCTACGGCTGCCCGCCCGCGGCGCCCGTCCCGCCCACGACCGACGGCGAACAGACCGAGGCCCCGGCCGCCGTGGAAGCGGCCCGCCGGGCGCCGAGCAATCTGTCCGGTATCTGCGATCCGCAGTTCCAGCCGTCGATCGACGGCGCGCTGCACGGCGTGGAGGTGCCGCGCACGCTGGGCGAGGCCGAACCGCGGCTGTGGGGCGCGTCCACGGTACTACCGATCGTGCAGGACAATGTGGTCGCCGCGGCCGGGCCCTCGGTGGACGGCGCCTCGCTGAGTGGAGCGATCCAGGCCGGCATATTCGGCGACGCGGCGATGTGGCGGCGTATCCCGTGACCGGTGCCGACGAAGCACGTACGGGCGGGTTGCTGCTGGTCCATGCCCACCCCGACGACGAAACCATCACCACCGGGGGCACAATCGCCCACTACCGGCGTCTCGGTGTTCCGGTGACGGTGGTGACCTGCACTCTGGGTGAAGAGGGCGAGGTGATGGGCGACCGCTGGGCCGGCCTGACCGCCGACCGCGCCGACCAACTGGGCGGGTACCGGATCGGTGAACTCACCCGCGCCCTCGCCGAACTCGGGGCCGGACCGCCGTGTTTCCTGGGCGGCGCCGGCCGCTGGCGCGATTCCGGTATGGCCGGGACTCCGTCGGCGGAGCATCCACGCGCCTTCGTCGAGTCCGGGACGGCGGCGGTCCGGGCCCTCACCGAGGTGATCCTCGACCTGCGGCCCCGCGTGGTGGTGACCTACGACCCGCGCGGCGGCTACGGCCACCCGGACCATATCCGTGCCCACCGGGTGACCACCGAGGCCGTCGAGGCCGCGGCCGGACAGGGCTGGGACACGCCCAAGTTCTACTGGACCGTGACCGACGCCGATATCCTGCGCGACCATCTGCGGGCGCTGGCCCGCCGCACAGTGGACGGTCTGCCCGGTGCGCTACCCCCCGGCTGGCGGCTGCCCGCCGAGGACGAATTGGCGTGCGTACCGGGTAATTCGGTGACCACGGCGATCGATGTCACCGAATCACTGCCCCGCAAACGCGCTGCGCTGCGCGCCCACGCCACCCAGCTCACGGTCGCGCCGTCGGGCCGGGAATTCGCCTTGACCAATATGATCGCCCAGCCGGTCCTGCCGGAGGAGCACTACATTCTGTTCCGCGGCCGCGCCTGGGCGAGCGGGCCGGACGGCCGGGAAGACGATCTCTTCGCCGGTTCGCTGTAGCCGGGCGGCACCCGCGCACCAATAGACTCGCACTATGCAGCACTCGGAATCGGAGAGCGGGGCCGGGCCCGCAGCGACCACCCGACGGTGTTCGACGATCCGGTCGCGCGGATGACCGCCGCCGTGGACGATCGGGCCGGTGCGGGTTCGCGCGCCCGCCGGACCGCATTGGCGACCGCGGTACTCGGCCCGGTACTGATCGCAGCCCTGATCGTGGATGCGGTGATCACCTTGGTTTTGGAGGTGCTCTATCTGCCCTTCTACATCGGCAGCGTCGCCGTGCCGGTGGCCGCGCTGATCGCCGCGCCGGTGAACGTGGCCCTGGTGTGGGCGGCCGCCACCGTGACGACCCGGCCGACCGTGCTGTTCCTGCCGATCGCCGCCTGGTTGGGCGCCTTCCTGATCGCGGCGAGCCGCGGCCCCGGCGGCGATATCCCGTTGCGCAGCGATCTGCCGACGCTGCTGCTGTTCCTGTGCGGCGCGGTCGCACCGCTGATCTACCTGTACGTGGCCGCCAACCGAACGAAACGCCCGGCGCGCTGACCCGGCCGCCGGGCGGCGGTGGTCACCAGGCCCCGTACTCCGCGGCGCGGATATCGTTCACATCCACCCCCACCCCGTCGACCGTGCGGTCGTCGATCTCGAACTGGTGCAGATGCGCGGCCGGATGCACGTATCCCGGCGCGGTTCCCCAATCGTGCTGCCAGAACCACGCACCCACGCCTGCCGTCCGGGCCAGATCGATGGTGGGCGCGTTCGCGTAGACCCCGGTGTTCTCCCGGCCGCTCACCGCCTGCCAGCCGAGCAGATACGGCAGGATCATGGTGGCGAACTCCACGGGGTTCGGGTTGTCGTCGATGGAGGCGTAGATGGGCCGGTTCTCCGGCCCCCCGGCCGCACGGTGCAGCGCCAGCCCGCGCTCGGCGTGCCGACAGCCCGCGTCATATCCGCCGCGCCAGTCCGCGGTGGGCCCTTTGCCGAACTGGTAACAGGACACGATGGCCAGCCCGGCGGACCGCAGATCCTCGACTTCCCCGGCGAGCAGCGGTTTCCCGACCATCCATTCCGCTCCCGGCCGACGGTCGGATACATACCGGATGACCCCGGTGTGCCCGGCCGCCTTGATGGCCGCCGCGGACGGCACACCGCCCGCGTAATCGAGCAGGGTACCGAGCGACGCCGCACCGGCGCGGGAAGTCCCGAGGGCCGACCCCACCGCGCCCGCGGCGACAGCGGCGGCCGTATATCCGAGCAGAGCCCGGCGAGACAGTGCAGAAACCATCGAGACTCCTTCGCACACCCCGGGTGGACAGCAACGGCGTGCCCGGCGCACCTTCCCCATCAGCACTGTGTGCGCCGGGAGCCTCGAACGTGGGTAATTGCACCACATCTGCGACACGACCGCCACGACCGACGACCACGCGCCGCCGGGGTCGACGTCAGAATTACAACAGCCGGTCTATACGTTCGCCCACGTCGAGGGTTCGCCTGGCCGGGTCGGCGAGTTCGGTGCGGACGACACGGACCACCTGCGCGACGATCTGTTTCTTGATGCCCGCCAGGATGCCGAGGACGGCGGCGCGCATACCCTGGGCGGCGTAGTCGAGGCGGACGTTCTCTCGTTCCGGCGGGTCGACTTCCACCACGATGAGCAGGGGGTGGGCCGCGTGCGCGGTGAGTGGCAGGGGAATTTCCACGTCCGCGCGGTAGTGGTTGTCCTTGAGCACACTGACCGTGATGTCGAGGGTGACCGGGACGATCAGATCGAAGCGGACCAGCGCCGGATCTTCGTCGGCCGTGGCAGTCACGGGTACCCGGTCGGTCAGGGTGGGCCGGCCGACCTCGCCACGGACGGTGACCTCGGCAGCCGCCCGGGGACCGGCGCGCAGTGGTCCGATCTCGATCTGCCGGTCGGCGAGATCGGTGACGAATTGTTCGAGGCGGTCGCGGGTGACGATGCGCGGGAAGAACCGCCGCCCGAATTCGGCGTAGTCGGTCCACTCGAACCGGGTGCGGCCGCGGTGCGGAGAGCGTTCGCGGGCGACGATGGCCTCGATATCGTAGATCCGGCTGCGCATCACCCCCGGGTCGCGCAGCATCCCGTTCACCCGATTGGCGACCTCGCGTTGTAACAGGCCGGCGATCGGGTCGAGTAGCCATTCGGCCACCGAGTCGGCGGCCGACAGGCGCAGCAGCACACTCACGTCCGCGGGTTCGACCCGCGGGATATCGATCACGATGAGCAGCGGGTCGGCGGTGCGGGCGTGGAAGGTGAGACCGATGGATACCACCGTCTCCGACCGCAGGGGTTTACCGCCGAGCAGGATCTTGGCCCGCAGGGATACCGGTATCCGCACGTCGAAGGCGACTTCGGAGCCGCGGCGCACCACCACGGGACGGTCGATCCGGCCCTCGGCGAGGAACCCGGCGAGTCCGGCGGGCGCCAGATTGACCGGGCCGATGGTCAGCCCGCGCCCGGTGATGCCGACGACCGCCTTCTCGATCCGCCGCTCGGTCACCGCGTGGGTGATGAACCTCCTGCCGAATTCGGCGTAGTCGATCCACCCCGGGTCGCCTACCTCGATCGGTTCCATGAGTCGTTCCGACACCTCTACCTCCACCGGATACGGCCACGGTACGCGATGAAGGTATCGATCCGGCACGTCCCGTCACCAACCCGGGCGACAGCAGCCCGTAACCGCCGAGGTGGATATCCAGGACGGCACCGGGTCCCCGGCGTTCGGTACCGACGTCGTCGGCCATGGCGGGCACGAATATGCACGCTACATAGGCTGTGTATCGTACATAATTTGTATTCGGGCGAAACAGACGACATAGTGTCCGAATGTCCGATTCGGCTGCACCGCTCGCCGCCTCCGCGGCGGACCTCCGGGACCCCGCCGTGCTGGCGCGGCTCGTCCTGGAACTGAACCTGCTGTCCCGGCAGTATCCGGCCGCCCGCCGGAATTCGCCGTTACAGCTGGACAGATCCGCGTACCTGATCCTCACCCGGCTGCGCCTCGGCGCTCCGCTGTCCCTGCGCGAACTGGCCGAGGCGTTCGGTCTCGACGTATCCACGGTGAACCGCCAGGTGGCCGCCATGCTCGACCAGGACCTGGTGGAGCGGGTACCGGATCCAGAGGGCGGCGTCGCCCGCAAGGTCCGGCCCAGCGAGAAAGGGCTCCGGCTGTTCGAAGCCGATTTGGCCCTGCAACGCCGCGGGGTCGGCGCCGTGCTCGCCGATTGGCCCGACGAGGAGGTCGAGCAATTGGTCCGGCTCCTGGAGCGGTTCAACGAAGGAGTCGAAGGACTGGCCCGCCACCCCTGGCCGCGCCCCTGCCGGACCACCGATTCTCCGGTCCACTGACCGAGAACTCGGTGGTCACCCGGTGTTCTCCGGCAGCCGGTACGGTTGAGCCATGATCACGCTCAAAAAGGAAGACGGCGCAGCGGATCTCGCGGGGATCGCCAAGCTGAGTGTCGGTGTCAGCTGGGACCCGTCCGCGGGCGCCAGCGGTGGCGCGCTCGGCTGGGCGCGCCGCAAGAAAGGTGTCGACCTCGACCTGATCGCCATCCTCATGCAGGGCAGCGAACCGGTCCGTTTCGCCGGGCTGGATTCGCTGGACCCGCTGGGCAACGGCTCGGTCCAGCATTCCGGCGACGAACAGACCGGTGCGGCCGCCGGTGACGACGAAACCGTCCATGTCACCTTCGCCGAGATCCCCGGCGGTATCGACGCGATCATCTTCGTCGCGGCGGCCTTCAAGAAGGGCAGCTCCTTCGACAAGGCGAACAACATCTCGTTCAAGGTGTACGACGCCACCGGCGGCAGCAGCCAGCAGGTGGCCGATATCTGGCCGTCGTTGCTGGGCAACGACAATGCCAATGCCGTGGCCCGCGCCTTCCGCAACGGTGACGTCTGGCAGCTCGAGGTCCTCAACCGCAAGGGCAAGATCAAGCAGGGTGACAAGCAGGCCCTGCTGCGGTTCGCCATGGGCGGCGCCGGTTCCTGATCCACCGCACGTGATCAGCCCGCCGCCCAGCCCGACCAGCGCGCGATATCGAATGCGATGACCGGGCCGGGCGGCGGCTCCGTCACATAGGCGGGGTAGCGGGTGGTCAGGTGCGTCAGACCGTGGCGCGCCTCGTCGCCCGTCACGATGCGAGCCCGCCCGTCGGCGCGCACCCACCACAGGCGGGTCCAGTCCTCGTCGTAGAAATCGGCCAATACGGCGATTTCCGGGTTCGCCTCGATATTGGCCAGTCGGCGCAGCGCGGTGGTCGATTTCGGTTTGGCGTCGACCGCGGTGTAGACGGTATCGCCGGCCAGCGCGAAAACGATCGGGACGAGATGCGGTGTGCCCGAAGTGGTCACGGTCGCGAGCCGCGCAACCCGGGCCGCGGCGAAGCGTGTCCGCGCCCGATCACGGTCCAGCCGCATACCCACACCTCTCCCGGTCCGGCACTCAGCGCCGGCCGCGCAGATAGTCGCTGACCACCGCGGCGCCGAGCCCGTCCAGGTCGGGAGCCACCACCCGGCCACCGCCGCGCCGAGCCACCAGATCCACGAACGCGGCCAGCCGTGGTTCCTCACCCAGCATGAACACCGAGATCGAGGCGCCCAGCCGCGCCAGCGAATCCACCTGGGTCATGGTGACGGCCAGGGTGCGCCGGTCCGGCGGCCAATTGAAGTAGGAGGTGCCGTCCGGCTCCAGGTGCGCGGTCGGCTCCCCATCGGTCACCACCAGCACCACCGGTACCGCGTCGGGATGTCGGCGCAGTTGCCGGCCGGCCAGCAGCAGCGCGTGGTGCAGATTCGTCCCCTGCTCCCAGACCGGTTCCAGTCCGGTCAGTTCCGCTATGTCCACGGTGCCCGCGTGGCGGCCGAAGGTGATCAGCTCCAGAGCGTCGGACCGGAACCGGGTGCTGATCAGGTGCTGTAGGGCCAGCGCCGTGCGCTTCATCGGCACCCAGCGCCCGTCCTGCACCATCGACCACGAGGTGTCGACGCACAGCGCGACCGCCGCCCGCGAGCGCTGTTCGGTCTCGGCGATCTCCACATCCGCCACATCCAGGGATACCGCCCCGCTTCCGGTGGACGCCGAGCGCAATACCGCGTTGCGCACCGTACGCGAGACATCCCACGGCTCGGTATCGCCGAACTGCCACGCCCGGCTCGCGCCGGTCGGTTCCCCGGCCGCCCCGGCGAGCGCGGTTTCCCGCTGCCCCTTGCGGCTGCGCAATTTACCGACGATATCCCGGAGCGCGACCTCCCCGAGCCGGCGCAGCGCCTTCGGAGTCAGCCGCAGGGAGCCGTCGGGGGTCCGCTCGAACAGGCCCTGGCGACGCAGTTCCCGTTCCAGCTCGGCCAGCCGGGCCGCGTCCACCCGGGCGTCGGCGCCGAGCTGACGCTCCAGCGCCTCCAGGTCGATATCCTCCAGCCGCGCACCGGGATAGGACTGGGCGAGCTGGGCGGCGAGTTCGTCGAGTTCGCCCAGATCCTGCATGGCCGCCACGGCCTCGCCCATCCCCAGCGGGTCCTGACCGCGGAAACGCCGCGCCGACTCCCAATCCTGTCCGGGACGTAGCGCACGCAGATTCGCGTCCAGGTCGGCGATCTGCTGGGCTATCCGTGCATCCCCGAAGGCCTGCCCGATCAGCTCGTTCAGTTCGTCCCGCTGTTGCGCCGACATCGAATTCATCATCCGCTGCGCCGCCGCGGCCCGCGCGGCCAGCGCGTCGATCAACTCCTCGGTATCACGCGGATTCTCCGGGAAGAACTCGCCGTGTTCGTTCATGAACTCGACGAACCGCTCGGTGGTGTCCTCCCCGCGGGCGTGGGCCGCGAGCAGCTCGTTGAGGTCCGACATCATCTGCCGGACCCGCTCCACATCCTGCGGCGTCGCGTCCCGCAGCGCCCGTTTCATACCCTGGAAACGGGATTCCAGCAGTTCCTCGCCGAGCAGGTCACGAATCTTCTGATAGTTCTCCCGGCCGGTTTCCGAACGCCAGGAGTATTCGCTCAGTTCGTTCACCGCTTTCGCGATGCTCGACGGGAGCGCCTCCAATTGCATTTCGGCGAAGCGCGCGTCGTCGGACGGGTCCGGGAACAGCGCGCGCCGCTCCGCGTCCAAAGCCCGGTCCAGCAGCTCCCGGACCTGCTGCAGGGTGCCGTCCAGGCGGTGGGAGCGCGAGATCTCCGCCCGCTTCTCCCACAGGCGACGGGTCAGTTCTTCCAGTCCGGGCATACCGGATGTTCCCCGCCGCAACAGCTCCTCGAGCGCCGAACGCGGCGAGGAACCCTCCATCACCTCGCGCCCGATCTCCGCCAGCGCCTCGCGCAGATCCAGCGGAGGCGCCAGCGGATCGGGCCCTTCGTGATAAGGCCCATAGGAATATCGGTCCGCGGCTGTCATCACACCTCTTCGAAACCGGGTGTCGCGGTCATCCGCCGTACACCGCGCTGCCCTCGGCGTCGGAGTCCTTGGCCACCTGGCGCGCCAGATACAGGGACTCCAGGGCGAATTCGACGGCCGCGGCGATCCGCTGTGGCGGATCACCCGCCGCCACGCCGAGTCGCAGCGCCACCTCGTGCAGGACGGGAAGCTCCGGTAGCGCGGACAGGACCTGCGCACCGGGTACCCGTTCACCCGTGGTCACCAGATGTCCCTCGTCCACGGCGTCGGCCAGCGGCCGCAGATCCAATCCGCCGAGCCGCTCCCGCGCGGTATCGGCGAAGGCACGCCGCAGCATATGGGTGAGATGCTCCTGTTCGCGACCCTCCTCGCCGGATTCGAACTCCAGCTTCCCGCGCAGCACGGCCGGCACCGATTCCAGGTCGACCGGCCGGGCCACCGCGGGGTTCTCCCCGGTCAGCGCGGATCGCCGCAGGGCGGCCGCGGCCACGGTCTCCGCGGCCGCCACCGCGAACCGGGCCGAAACTCCGGAGCGCTGATCGATGGCCGGGGATTCGCGCAGCCGCCGAACGAACCGGGCCAGCACCTCGATCAGCGGGTCACCCACCTCGGCGACCAGCTCGGCTTCCTGCCGCACCAGCGCCATCTCGGCCTCGACGGTCAGCGGATAGTGCGTCCGGATCTCGGCGCCGAAGCGGTCCTTCAACGGGGTGATGATCCGGCCGCGGTTGGTGTAATCCTCGGGGTTGGCGGTCGCCACCAGCACCACATCCAGCGGTAGCCGCAGCGTATAGCCGCGCACCTGGATATCACGCTCCTCCATGACGTTCAGCAGCGCGACCTGGATACGTTCGGCGAGGTCGGGCAGTTCGTTGACGGCCACGATGCCCCGGTGCGCCCGCGGCACCAGGCCGAAGTGGATGGTTTCCGGATCGCCGAGGCTGCGACCCTCGGCAACCTTCACCGGATCGACATCGCCGATCAGGTCGCCCACCGAGGTATCGGGGGTGGCGAGCTTTTCGGCATAACGCTCGCTACGGTGCCGCCACGTCACGGGTAGGTCGTCACCGAGTTCGGCCGCCAGCCGCCGGCCCTGCGGACTGATCGGTTCCAGCGGGTGTTCGCCCATCTCGGCGCCCGCGATCACCGGGGTCCATTCGTCGAGCAGTTCGACAACGGTCCGCAGTAGCCGGGTCTTGCCCTGGCCCCGCTCGCCCAGCAGCACCACATCGTGACCCGCCAGCAGCGCGCGCTCCAGCTGTGGCAGTACGGTCCGCTCGAAGCCGACGATCCCGGGCCACGGACCCTCCCCCGAGGCCAGCCGGGCCAGCAGATTCTCCCGGATCTCGGCTTTCACACTCCGCGGCGCGTACCCGGCCGCCCGCAACGCGCCCGCGGTGGCGGGCAGCTCTGATGACGCAGTCACCTCATCGACGCTACGACGATTTCCTCCATCGGTCGACAGATGGCACGCCGTATTCGCCGCTCGGCGTAGGTTCGCGGGCAGTCCGGGGCGTCAGGCGACCTCGGAGCCCAGCCGCTGCCGCAGTGTGTCGAGACCGTCTCCGTGCAGGTCGGCGGCCGCGACACCGCGCGCCGAGGCGATGAGCAGCAGTGACAGCGGCGGACCGCGCATCTGCGGCCCCGGACCCCGCGGTGAACTCGGCGTCGTCGGACACCGGCGTGAGCCCGGCAACTGTCGATCCTCGGTCGCCTACGACCTTTCGACCGCCGACGATCAGTCGTGTGCCGCGCCCGACAGCCGTGCCTCGTCCCAGAGTCGCCGCAGGATCGTCCCCGCCGGATCCGGCGCCGCCTTGCGGAAGCCCGTACCCGCCCAGAGCGCCATATCCTCCGCGCCGTCCCGCTCGGCCGCGGCCGCCCGAATAGCGCTGGTGAGGTGGTGGATCTGCGGGTACGCGGCGGGCGCCGTGCCGTACTCGGCGATGAAATCGTTGGCCAGCCCGCGAGCGGGGCGGCCGGAGAATACGCGCGTCACGACCGTCCGGTCGAACCGCGGATCCGCGAGGGCGTTCTTGTGCGCGGCCTTGGCGCCGGATTCGGCGCTGCGCAGGAACGCCGTACCCAGTTGCGCGGCGACCGCCCCGTGCGCGAGTACCTCCACGATCCGCGCCCCGTCGGAGATACCGCCCGCCGCGACCACCGGTAGCGGACACCACGCGGTGATCTCGTCGAGCAGGTCGGTCAGCGAGGCCGTGCCCGGCTCGTCCTCGACCCGGAAGGTGCCCCGATGGCCGCCGCTCTCGGGCCCCTGCAGGCAGAGCGCGTCGACGCCCACCTCCACCGCGGCCCGGGCCTCGTCCGGGCCGGTCACGGTCGCGACCACCGCTGCTCCCGCCGCACGCAGCCGCCGCACGGTGTCCACCGGCGGCAGGCCGAAGGTCAGTGAGACCACCGGCACCCGCTGTTCGACGACCAGATCCACCTTCTCGTCGAACCGGTCGTCGTCGAACTCCCGGACGGCGGGTACCTCGAGTCCGTACTGCCGGGCCGTCGTCCGCAGCCTGTCCCGGTACTGCTCCACCGCCGCGGCATCGTAGGAGGCGCGCTGCGGCACGAAGAGGTTCACCCCGAACGCCGCGTCCGTACCGGCCCGTACCCGGCGGATCTGCTCGGCCACCGCCCCGGGTGTCTTGTACCCGGCTGCCAGAAAACCCAGTCCGCCCGCTTCCCCCACGCTCACCACCAGCTCGGGCGTCGACGGCCCACCCGCCATCGGCGCCGCCACGATCGGCACAGCGAGATCTCCGAATCCGAACACGATCCACCTCCACGGTCGATACCGAATCGAACGGTTCCCAGCCTCCTCACCGGCCGGCGCCGGGCGATCACCGGGTGGCCCCGCTGTTCCCTGCGTCACGGCCTCCTCCGCCGCGGGGTCCTCATCTCACAAGGTGACGATCGGTAGTTGCTGAACACCGCCCACACATCGTGGTACCGGGTGCCGTGGCAGGCCGCCGGATTCGGGTTCGTGGTGCCGCCCCTTCCTCCCTGGTGCACGGGACGTCCGGCGCGCCGGGCCGGGAGCCGGCACACGGGAATCGCCCGAAACGGGTGAACCGTGGCAGCCGTGCACGGCGGTCTGCGCAAGGCATAATTCCGGTGACCGTGGCGCATTCCCGTGACGTCGCGCCTCCCTTCCCGCAGGAGAAGAGGGTATGTCCGACTCGAGTACGTACCTCGTAGAACGCGCGACCAGGATAGCCGCGCCGGAGCCCCGGATCCGCGCCCTCATCGACGACTTCCACCACTGGCGCGATTGGTCGCCCTGGGAGGACGCCGATCCCGATCTGCGGCGCACCTACTCCGGTCCGGGGTCGGGAGTGGGCGCCCGCTACGACTGGGAGGGCAACCGGAAGGCGGGCGCCGGGACGATGACGATCACCGCCTCCGAGCCCGGCCGGGTCGAGCTCGACCTGGCCTTCCGCAAACCGTTCGAGAGCCACAACGAGGTGACCTTCCTCTTGGTGCCTTCCGGGGAGACCACCACAGTGACGTGGCGGATGACCGGCCGCAAGAACCTGTTCTTCAAAGTGGTCGGTTTCCTGTTCCCCATGGACCGCTTCATCGGCCCGGATTTCGAAAAGGGGCTGGTGCGGTTGAAGGGACGGGCCGAGGCCGGGATCTGAACCCGGCACGTTCGGGCCGCGGCGGAAGCCGGAACGAGGAACAGCGGCGCGGTCGCGTCGAGTTCCTCGCGACCGCGCTGCCGGATCGGCGTGTCCGGCCGATCCGGTTCACCGGGCCGTCCGGCCGTCGGGTTTCGACGGGTCCGACCGATTCGGTCACCCGGCCGATCGGCCGGCGTCGGATTTCGAGGGGTCCGGCGCGGAGAAACCGGTGACCCGTTCGGGTGTCACGCGGACGATGAACCGGCGGATGGTGTCAGGCTCCGGCGGCGGCTGTTCGCCGAGATACTTCCGGGACAGTCGCAACGGTAGCGATTTGCCCGGATCCTCGATCAGTTCGGCGGTGCCCTGGATATCCACTGAGCGGTACGGGTTCGTGGCATCCAGAACGGTGAGCGAGATCCGCGGATCGCGCGCCAGATTGCGCACCTTGCGGCGGGTGGTCGTCGAACTGAACAGGATGGAGTCGCCCTCCCGGTCCATCCAGACCACCGAGGTCTGGGGGCGGCCGTCCGGGTCGATCGTCGCCACGGTGGCGAAATTCTTCCCGTCCAGCAGGCGGCGGGCCTCGGCGGGCAATTCGATCGTCATATCGGTTCCTTCGTGTCGTTCCGGTTCGGTCGGATATCGGTGCGGGATCGGAGCCGGGGTCAGGAACGAGCCGCGGCGGGCGCGTTGACCGGGAGGGCGGCCGTCGGGGCCGGGCGCAGCACGGTGACCGCCACTGTCAGTGCGGCCACCAGCAGACCGGCGGCGACGGCGAAGGCGGTGCGGTATCCGCCGGTCGATGCCTCGGCATCGGAGGCACCGGCCGCCGCCAGGGCGCCGGTGCGGGAGGCGGCGAGGGTGGTCAGTACGGCGACGCCGAGCGCCATACCGATCTGCTGGGTGGTGTTGAACAGACCGGAGATCAGCCCCGCGTCATCGGCCGCGGCACCGGACATGCCGAGCGCGGTGAGTGCCGGGAGCACCAGCCCGAATCCGGCGATCAGCGCCATCACCGGCAGCAGGTCGACCGGGTAGGAGGCATGCACCGGCACACTCGCGAGCCGGATCATGGCGGCCAACAGGAGCAGCAGGCCCGCGATCAGCACGGCGCGCTCACCGAAGCGGAGGGTGAGGCGGGCCGAGACGAACAGCGCCACCCCGCCGATCGCCACGGCCGCCGGCAACATGGCCAGCCCGGTCTCCAGCGCCGCGTAACCGAGGACCCGCTGGAGATACAGCGCCAGCAGCACTTGGAAGGCGAACATGGCCGAAACCGTCAGCATCTGCACGAGATTCGCCCCGGCTACAGCCCGCGAACGGAAGATCCGCAGTGGCAGCAGCGGGTCGGCGACCCGGGATTGCCGGATGACGAACGCGGCCAGCAGTACCAGCGATACGGCCGCGAGGGCGAGCGTGCGCGGCGAAGTCCCGCCGTGGCTCTCGATCCCGACCACCGTGTAGATACCCAGCATCAGCCCGGCGGTGACCAGGGTGGCGCCGAGCAGATCCGCCCGGCGCACACCGCCCTCGGCCCGATCCGCCGGCAGCACCGCGAACGCCAGGGCCACCGTGGCCAGCCCGATCGGCACATTGATCAGGAAGATCCAGTGCCAGCCGAAGGTGTCGGTCAGCACCCCGCCCAGTACCTGGCCGATCGCGGCACCGGCGGCGCCGGTGAAACCGAAGACCCCGATGGCGACTTTGCGCTGCCGGTTGTCGGTGAACAGGGTGACCAGAATGCCCAGCGCGACGCCGGAGGCGAATGCGCTGCCCACGCCCTGGAGGAAGCGGGCGCCGATAAGCAATGCGGGGGTGGTGGCCGCCCCGGCGACAAGGGAGGCCGCGGTGAACACCGCGTTCCCGACCAGGAATATCGTCTTGCGGCCGAGCAGATCGCCGAGGCGTCCGCCCAGCAGCAGTAGCCCGCCTAAGGCGATCAGGTAGGCGTTGACCGTCCAGCTCAATCCGGCCGAGCCGAATCCCAGATCACGCTGGATCTCCGGGAGCGCCACGGTGACGATGCTGCCGTCCAGGACGGTCATCAGGGTGGCTGCCGACAGCACGGCGAGGGCGAGACGTGCGTGGGTACTCATGGTGTTCTCCTGTCCGGAACCCGACAGGAGAGACTGTAATAGATAGTTTTGTTGCAGACAATCTATTGGAGATCTATTGCCGCGCGCGGCGCGCCGTCGACGGCGCTTCCACCACCTCGGCGAGATACCCCTCGGTCAGATTCCGCAACGCACGCACCAGAACCTCCCGCTCCCCCGCCGGCAGCGAGCCGAGTGTCGCGCTGTGCACCCCGTCGACGATCCGCTGACTGCGCTCGGCGACCTCCCGCCCCTTATCGGTGACGGCGATGATGCGGGCCCGCCGGTCCGCCGCGGACGGCCGCCGTTCGGCGAGCCCGGCCCGCTCCAGCGCGTCGACGGTGACCACCATCGTGGTCTTGTCCATATCCCCGATCGCCGCGAGTTGCGCCTGGGTCCGCTCCTCCTCCAGGGCGTGCACGAGCACGCAGTGCATGCGGGCGGTGAGTCCGATCTCCGCCAGCGCCGCCGCCATTCGGGTGCGCAGGACGTGACTGGTGCGGTCGAGCAGGAACGACAGGTCCGGTTCGGCGCGGACGGGAGCCATTGCGGTCATACCTTCATGATAGTTCCGTTGCAGACTTTCTACGGCAGCTGAAGATCACCGCTCCGAAGGGCGCTTTCCGATCATCCGTTCCGGCCTTCCGGACAGGGGCGACCGACCTCCGGGCCGGGTGCGGAACATGCCGCGGCAGCCACCCTGCTGTCCTGGAACCCGACGCCCACCCGACCGCCAAACCCCTCGAGAACGCGCTGGTAGAGGACGGAATCCCGTTCACCTCCGCGCGGTCGACGATATCCACGCCGAGCACGAGAGACTGCAAGCGCTAGGCGTGCGCTTCACCCAGACCCGGTGGACCACGGGCCGGTGACCACCGCGGTCCTCGACGACACCTGCGGCAACCTCATCCAGATCGCCGAGCACAAGGACCGACTTCCCGGCGGCGGTACGCAGGCGGGATTTACTGCCTGTGGGCACCGGACGCCCTACGCCGCGCCACGGTAGCCGACATACTCGGGTGCGGAACTGGCCACTCGGCAGGTCGAGGAGAAGAAGTGCAGACGAGTACTGTTCTCGCGGACCTCTTGCGGAAACAAGTACTGCCCGAGGTCGGCCGGCCGGTCGCGGACGCAGCGGACTACACGGCGACGGAGATACGCAGAGTGGGCGGCACACTCAACAATGAAGTGGCGCCACGCACCCTGGGAGCCGATGCGGAGGGCGCCCGCCTTGTCGGACACGCGAGCACCGACGACCCGGCCGCTGCCGGCCTCGACGACGTGACCGCGGTGATCGAACAGCGATCGGCCGAACTGGGCTTGCGTTCGGCAGCAGAGCGCGCGCTGGAATCGAGCCTGCTCATCGACGAACCACTGCACCGAATGGCCCTGATCCGCGACCAACCACACCCGGAACTACTATTCGGCGACGGTGAATGGGCCGGCTACCTGGACGCCCGCGCGTTCGCCCGGCGGCACGGCTCCGGGGAGCTGTCCATATCATTCCTCACCGAACTCCACCAGCGCCTGGCGCGCTTCTCCCCCGACGGGGCCGGCGGAGTCTTCGCCGATCGCGAGCGCTGGGGTACCCAGAGCCGTCGGCTCACCGACGAGGAGATCGCGCAGCTCGAGGCGAACCCGCACCTGGAATACCTGCCACCGGGCACCGGTGGCTTCCTCCTCGACGGCGGCTTGAGATACCTCATTTCGACACCGGACGCCGCGCGGGCGAAACTCGAATCCCTGTGCGACTGGTATCGGAATGTCCGGGGCGGGGCCGGTTTCGATCCCTATGCCCTCGCCGCCGAACTCCAGCAGCGCGCGGTATCGATCCACCCCTGGCAGGACTACAACGGCCGGTTCTCCCGCCTGCTGATGAACTGGTCGCTCGAATGCGACGGCCTGTCCCCGGCCGCGCTGCACGATTTCGACAAGGACGTCTTCTCCACCACATCGGATTGGGCGGACGCGGTACGAACCGGCAGCCAAGATTTCGCGGTGCGGGCACATCGGCTGGAAACCGGTGCGGGCGAGATGGAACCGGTCGAATTGTTCGACCTGGACGGAGATTACGAACACTACCGTGCGCTCGGCCGGTCCACGGCCCCGTTCGACTGCGGCGACCACCAGGATATCGAGGGCTGCCGCAGGCAACTCGACCAATTGCGCGCGACGCCCCGGGATTCCTAGCGAGAGCGTAGAGCGCCGACGCCTCGCCGCCCCCGACCATCACGACCGGCTACGCGTCGTACCCGTATCCGACGGCCGGGCGACTTCCGCCGCCAGGGCCGTGCTTCGAGCGGCCGGCGGGACGATCGCGTGCGATCCGCGATCGCGGGCCGGGATCCAGCCTGTCTTCGCCTCCGGACGGACGCCGACACGACGCGGCGACCGCGCGCGGGCAGCAGCACCGGGGACTGCGGGCCGGATCAGGACTTGCGACCGACCCCGGCGTAGCCGGGCACCTTCGTGTCCATCGACTTACGGAGGCCGCGCGAGGATCGCGCCGGTGCACGCCCCGGCGCCGGCGGTGGCGGAGTTCTGCCAGGATGACCGCATGAGAACCATGGCCCGCTCCGGCACGATCTCCGCCGGGACTCTGGTTCTGCTGGCCGCCCTGTATTTCGCGCAGGGGCTGCCGTACGGGTTCTTCACCCAGGCGCTGCCGGTGGTCCTCCGCGAATCCGGGTTCTCGCTGATCGAGATCAGCGCCACCGGAATCCTGTTCGCACCGTGGGCGCTGAAATTCCTGTGGGCGCCCTACGTCGACCATTACGGCACCCGCCGGCAGTGGCTGCTGACCCTGCAACTCGCCGCGTCGGCGGTGACGCTCGGCCTCGCCTGCCTGGACCTGTCGGCCTCCCTGCGCTGGCTGCTGGTGGGCATCGCGGTGGTCAACGCGATATCGGCGACCCAGGACGTCGCCACCGACGGGCTCGCCGTCCAACTTCTCGGTCCTCGGCAGCGCGGCCTGGGCAACGGTATCCAGGTCGGCGCGTACCGGATCGGCATGATCGTCGGTGGCGGCGCGCTGCTCTGGCTCTTCGCGCTCGCGGGGTGGCGCGTCCTGTTCGTCGTGATGTCGCTTCTGCTGCTGCTCACGGCGATTCCGGTGTGGTGGTCACCGCGGACCACGATCCGCAGTACATCGGAGAAGGCGCCGTCGAGCCCGGGCCGGTTGCCGATCGGATGGTGGCAGCGGCTGCGTCGGCCGGGCATGCTCGCGTTCATCCTGCTCATCGGCGGCTTCAAATTCGGCGATTCGATGGGTTCGGCGATGGTCGGCCCGTTCATGTCCGACACCGGACTCACCCTTGGGCAGATCGCCCTGGTCAAAGGGGTCCTGTCCTCCGCCGGCGCGCTCGCGGGCGCGGCCCTGGGCGGCTGGCTGTGCTATCGGCACGGCCGGCGACGCGCCCTGCTGATCGGCGGTGTCACACAGACCCTGAGCCTGGCTCTGTACCTGCTCGCCGCACTGGGCATCGGCGGCTTCGAGTTGATCGTCACCGCGAGCCTGGCCGAACACATCCTCGGCGGCGCCGCGACCGTGGCGGTGTTCACCCTCATGATGGACGCCGCCGATCCCGACCATGCCGGCAGCGACTACACACTGCTGGCCTGCGCGATTGTGGTGGTACAGGGTATCGCGGGGTTCGCGGCGGGGACGGTCGGTGAACTGCTCGGGTATCCGGCACTGTTCGGGTCGAGCCTGGTGCTGTCGGGAATCGGCTGCGCGGTGTTGCTCATCGCGACGGACCGGGGCGCGGGGCCGGCGGGGGTACACGCGGTGTGGGCAGCACACGGTCGCCGCCCGATCGAGCAGAGCCCGGCCCGCTGACCGCACGTACGAGAGAACCATTCACAGTCCAACCTCACCGCGGCTCACGCCGCCGCCGGAACTCGGGGCGCCCAGTTCAGTTCGCTGCCAGCAGACCCGTGAGCACTCGGCCCAGTAAGAGTTCGAAAAGGTCACCCGGATGCTCCGCGTCACGGTTCGAGGCGGCGAGCGCTGCCGCCAGATACGGATGACCGCCCGCCTCGGCGGCCCTGTGCACATACGCCACCTGGGCGGTACGGCGCGATTTGTTCGCGGTCCACTCGGCGAACTCGGCGCGAGCGAACTGCTGGGCGAGCGCGTTCAGTACCGCGACTGTTTGCAGTTTCACCTGTTCGGACACATCGACGGAGGCCATTGCCCGGAGCGCGTACTCGAGATAGTCGATACCGCGCGGGCCGAGGCGTAACGGCTCGACCGGAATATCGGCCAGCCACGGATATTTCAGGTACACATTCTTCGCCCGGACGCCCAGTGCGGTGAGGTCGTCGATCACCGCGCCGGTCAGCGCCACCCCGAAGTCCATCTCGCCGGCGGCGACGTCGGCCATGAGGTCGAGTACATCGTCCCGGCCGGATACGTAGCGATACAACGCCGATTGGCTCACCCCGAGCCGCTGCGCGATCCGGCGCGTGGACACAGCGGCCAACCCGCCCTGCCCGGCGAGTTCGATGGCGGCGGCCGCGAGTTCCTCCCGGCTGTGCGCGGGGGCGGGTCCGCGCCTGCCGTCGGATCGCTCCCAGACCGTCAGGTCGGTCTTCCCGGACTGTGCCACTCGCCCTACCCCTCTGTTCAACGGCGCCTGCCAGGCCCTATTCTAAACTGCGTTCAGTGAACACTTTTATGGGAGGTACCGAATGCCGGCACAAGGAGCCTGGGAACCGCGAGGCTGGGCGCGGAACGGCGCGGTACGCCTCGCGTTCGACCGGTACATGCCGGAGCGAGGCGGGGAACCGCTGCTGATCGCCACCGGGCTGGGTGCGAACCGGCACTGGATCCCCGACGGATTCTGCGAGCAACTGACCGAACACGGTTTCGCCGTGGCGCGATACGACCAGCGCGACGGCGGCGAATCCACCCACCTGCCGCCGACGGCCGTACGAAACCCCATCACGGCGCTGCTCACCCGGCGCGGTGCGAACTACACCGCCGAAGACATGACGGACGACGCGGTCGCGGTGCTCGACGAACTGGGCTGGCACTCGGCACATGTACTCGGGGTATCCCTCGGCGGCGCGGTGGTGCAGCGCCTCGCCCTCCGGCACCCCGGCCGGGTGCGGTCACCTCGGCCGACGCTGTCCCCGGCGACGTCACCGGACTGCGCGCCCTCCGCTATATCCGGTTGCGCACCCTCGCGAAATTCGCCCGGGTGCAGTTCCCCGACACCCCGGACGGCGCGATCGACGCAGGCGTCACGGTAGCGAAACTGCTCGCCTCACCGCGCCACGAGTTCGACGAAGCCGCTGTACGAGCGCGGTTGGCAGCCCGGCCGGACAGCGGAATCCACGACGCGCAGGCCCAGAGCCGGCAGATCGGGGCACAGTGGAGCGGCCCGCCGATCACCGAGATCACCCGGCCCACCCTGGTAGTGCACGGCGAAGACGACCCCCTCATCAAGCCCGGCACCGCACGTGCCATCGCGTCCCGCATACCCGGCGCTCGTCTGCTCGTACTTCCCGGAATGGGGCACGACCTGCCCGAACACGCGTGGAAGCCGCTCGCCGAGGCAGTCCGCGAGCTGGCGGACGGGAGCGCAGGATGAATTCGGCCGAACCGCGCACGGCCACCGACGCCCGGACCGCGCTCTCGTGCTCGATCTTCGGGCGGACGCGAGGCAGCCGCCGGTACGTTGGCAGCCGGGCAGCCCGGCAGTGCGTTATCGTCGGCACCCCGATGGACACACCGACTGTCCGGGAGACATCGCGTCCTGATGTTCGATACCGACCCGATACGCGGTAGCAGGGAGGGATTGTGGACATAACCCAGCTGATCCTCGACGACCACCACGAGCAGCGGCGGCTCTTCGCGATCCTGGAACAGATCGATCGCCGGGAGACCGGCGTGCTCTCCGCGATCTGGAACAGGCTGGCGGCCTTCCTCGAACTCCACGCGCAGGCGGAGGAGGAGATCTTCTATCCCGCGCTCCTCCAGGTGGGTATCGCGGCCCGGCGCACGGCCGGAGTGGAGGCGGAGACCATCGACGCTGTCCACGACCACAACGACATCAGGGACGCGGTCGCCGAAGTGGCACGTCATCGGGTCGGCAGCGATGACTGGTACACGGCCGTGGCGGCGGCGAACACGGCCAACAGCGACCATATGGCCGAGGAAGAGCGCGAGGGCCTGACCGATTTCCGCCGTCTGTCGGGGTTGTCGCATCGCCATCGCCTGGCCGTCGCCTTCGCCGCGTACGAGGCGCGGAACTACGCGGGCGTCCGCCCGGTCGACAAGGATCCCGTCGGCTATGTCCGCACAGCGGAGAAAGAGCTGCGGACCACCCCGAGCGGATCCCTGAGTGTCGGCACCCTGAAGCGTGCCCGCCCTCGCGACGCGGACTCTCCGGCCGGCTGAGCCGCAGGTTCCGGCAATGACGACTCGGCGATGCCGGCGTCGAAGATCAGAATCCGCATTGCCGTGCCTCGCGTTCTCGGGCGCGGATCGGCGAACGGGTGACGATCCGCGGCACTACTCCGCGCGGCTGCCACGACCTGTGTCTTGAAGAAACGTCAGCGGCTCGGGCAGCGATCGCCCCGGCTTCACTCTTCCAGGGTCATATGCAGTAGCGGATACGGCCTTCCCGCTTCGTCGTGGTCACTGCGTCCGGCGACCACGAACCCACGCCGCGTATAGAAGCGCACCGCCTGTTCATTCTGTTCGTTCACGTCGACCCGCCGCACCCCCTGTTCGCGGACCGCGTGTGCGAGCAACTCGCTTCCGGCACCGCACCCCCGGGCGTCGGCCGCAACGAAAAGCATTTCGAGGCTGTCGCCGGCCGTCCCGGAAAAAGCGACCACTCTTCCGTCGACCTCCATGACCGTGAGCCGGACCTGGGGAAAGTACGTATCGATCAACCGACTCTCGATGTCCACGCGGTCGTCTTCCGCCAGAAAGTGGTGGGTCGCCACCACCGCACCGCGCCACACATCGACCAAACGGCCGTACTCGGCCGCACCGAGACAGTCACGCAGGCGTGATCGTGGCGACGGGCTCGTCTCCGCTCGCAGGCTTTCATCCATACCGGAACTCCATCACGTCGCTGCCGGCCGGTACCACGCCGCCGTCGGCCACGACGTGGTCCTGCCTGTCTCTCCGACCTTGCCCGCCGCCCTTCGCCGCAGCCATGGATACCGCCACGAACGCGGGCTCGCAGCGGCGACCACGTCGGCCGCGCCGCACCCGCGGCCGGAGTCTTGCGTTCGCCGAGCGATATCCAGCGGCGGCACGGGGTGCATTCGGCCTTGTCAGCGATCCGATGGTTAACGTTATGAACGGTTCGGGTAACAAGCGCGATTCCTGTGCGATGTGTTCATACAACATCAAACCAGGAGGTTCGACAATGCTCTCTGCGAAGCGACTTGCGGCCGGTGCCGTTGTGGCCGGCGCGACCGCGGCCACCGTGCTCGCCGGTGGTGGCGTGGCCCGGGCCGACGTACCAGTGGGGCAGGCGAACTGTCACGTCTACAACGTTTTCAATACCGGCGGGATGGCCAATTGCGAGCTGCCGACCTGGCACCAGGTGAAACTCACCTGCGTCGCGTGGCCGGTTCCGTTCACCTACTGGAAGTACGGCCCGGTGCAGTACGGGCAGAACCAGTCCTGGGCCAGTTGCGACTCGTTCAACGCACTGACGAGGATCGAGGTCATCCAGGCCTGAAACACAGAACGGCCCGCGGCACCCACTCTCCCGAGCACGCCGCCCCCCCGCTGCCGCAGCGAACGCTTTGAACCTACGACCGCTCCCACCGATTCTCCCGATGGAGATCAGTAGGGGCCGGGACAGCAGCGGGCGCCCGCTCAGCAATTATCGCGCAAGCGAGCGGCACCGACCCGGCCTACCCGCCCGGGTATTCCGCGTAGATATCACCACCAAACAATTTTCGGTAGAAGGCGTTCATCCGCGCGGCGGCAGGTGCGTGGCGGGTCAGGATCGAGGCCACCACCGGCGACACGTCGTCCGGGATGTGGCCGGCGGCGCATCGAAGTACGTACTCGTTACGGGCGGCAGGGCCACCGTCGGCCGCCGATATCCCACAGACATCGCTCACCAACCAGTTGACCAGTCGCATTGCGGCGTAGCAGGCGTCATGAGTGGCATGGCTTTCGGCGAAGTCACGTTCGGCCGGCGACAGCTCGAAACGCGGCGAGGTAGCAAGTCCGAAATCGGTGAGATAGATCCGCTGCCCGTCGGTGCGCATGTTGCCGAAGTGGCCGTCCATGTGCAGTAGCTGACGATCACGCAGGAATGTCACGATCTCCGAGAATTGCTGTTCGACCGTGGCGGCCTTGCCTTCCGGGTGCTCGCGCAGCCAGTCCGGCAACGGCCGCGGGATGTATTCGCAGAACAGCACGAGGCTCGACGCTGCGGCGGCCAGTGCTTCGAGACGCGCACGCACAGCCGGGCACCCGTCATAGGCGGCGACCACAGAATCTACGTCGGCGTGTTCGGCGGCGATCGGCGAGCGGCCGGGGAGCACCCGCCAGTGGTAGAGCATCGGGAACGATTGTGTCCCACCGGCCAGAACACCCTCGGTGACGAGGATGTTCGCGGCCAGCTCGCGCCAGGCGTTGAAACTCGGGCCGGCGATACCGTATTGGCAGAACACCGGCAGGCCGAACAGATTCGCGGTGGAGCCGCGGTGCGCGAGTTCCCGGTCGGTCAGCGGGATCCGCTTGGTGAACACCGGCACGCCGTCGATGTCGAGGACTGCCGAACCCCCACCCACTCCTATGGTATCGGTCTGCCCCGTTTCCATGAGCGCGGCAAGTTCGATGTCGCTGCGAGCGGCCAGATGAGCCGAAAGTTCCTGATAACGGACGCTCCTGGCAGCTGTCATCGTATAATCCTGGCACCGTTCGATGGATGATCACCGGCAGTCGGCCGGGCGATTACGGCCCACTCGCATATCCGCACTTGCCGCGTACCGCGCTACGGGACCGATGCGCCGCGACCGGCTCATTGCGGCACTCCGGTAGCCGCCGGTCATCCCCGGATCGAGTCCGGGGCCCGGCGCCCAGCAGTCGTGTTCACCGATCGGCGGCCAGTATTGCCGCGAGGCCTTCCTGCAGGTCCTTGACGAAATACTCGGGAACCTCCAGCGACGGAAAATGTTCTCCATTTGCGGTCGGGTCGCCTGCTGCTTCGCGTATGCCGCGCGGTGGCGCCAGAATTGGCGGGTTTCCTCGGTCCATCCGCGTTCGGCCGCCGTCAGCCCTTCCGTTGTCAGCCCGGGCGGTGCCTCGGCGAACAGGGTGTGGATGCCGAGAACGTGCGCCGGGAACCTGCCGCCGAGAACCGTGGGTGATATTCCCGCCCCAGTCGCCACCGTGGGCTGCGAACCTGCGGTAGCCGAGCCTCGCCATGAGTTCGCCCCAGGCAGCCGCGATCTTTTCGGTTCCCCATCCGGTGGTGGCCGGCTTGTCGCTGTAGCCGAAGCCCGGCAGAGAGGGCGCAACGACGTGAAATGCCGGTGTGGCCGCATCTCTCGGATCTGCCAACTCGTCTATTACATCGACGAACTCGGCGATGCTGCCCGGCCAGCCGGGCGTCAGGATCAGCGGCGTGGCATGCGGCCGAGCGGATCGGCGGTGCAGGAAATGGATTCCCAGATCGTCGATGGTCGTACGGGACTTTCCACGCTCGAGTGGGCTGTCCGGCTTCCGCGGCTCGGTCTGTGACCGGATCTCCGCGAACACATCCTCGAACTCACCCTCGTCGATGGCGTCGAACAACTCCCGGCGTAGCCGCAGCTTCACGCCCTCCTCCATCGCCGCCCGTACTACCGCTGCCTTGGTCTTCACCCCGTATACCCGCATCGCCTGCTCGACGATCTCCTCGTCCAGATCAATGACAGTCCTGGCCATCGGTCATCCCTCCAGCCGATTCGAGCACATCGACCGGCGCAGCTCAGCGGTGATACAGCGCGTGGAGCAACACCCTCACTCGCGACGGTTCCGGTTCCACAGCTGGTGCGTCAGACCGCTGGATGTACTGATGGACTCGACGCTGAATCGCTCTTCCAGGCCGGTGAGGTGATCCCAGATCCGCACACCGGCACCGAGCACGATCGGAATGATCGACACGTGCAGAAAATCGATGAGATCGGCCTGGAGGAACTCGCTCACGGTGGACGGCCCACCACCGATCCGGACGTCCAACCCGCCGGCTGCCTCTTGGGCCAAGCGAAGCGCCTCCTGCGGTGCGGCATCCACGAAGTGGAAACTGGTGCCGTTGTCGAACTCGATCGCTTCGCGCGGGTAATGGGTCAGCACGAAGACCGGAGTGTGGAAGGGCGGCGCATCTCCCCACCATCCCGTCCAGCCGTCGTCCGGCCATTCGCCCGCCTGCGGGCCGAACTTGCGACGACCCATGATCTCCGCCCCGATGCCTTGGCCCCACATGCTGAACATGGCACGGTCGACGGTCACCGGTTCGTCGATTCCGTGAATGCCGTGGATGACGCGGCCATCGAACTTGCCGAAGAGCGCCTGAGCTCCGCCGATCGGCGCCTCGAATGTCACATGATCACCGGCGGCATACCCATCCGAGGAGACGAAGAGGTTGTGCACTCGCGTACGGGGCATAACGGACTCCAATGCATGTAGTTGCAAAATGCAATCAGCGGCATCGTATAGTAGGGCGATCGTCAACTGCAACCACTTCGGCGGGCCGGTTGGCGAGAGGTCCGCCCCGATCAGGGTGCGCAATCGATGCGGCGATCGAGGTGCTGGGCGACTCCCAGAACCTCCTCGTGCTTCGCGAATCGTTTTCGCCGGTCGCCCGGCACTTCCGCAAGCTCCTCAGGCAGCCGCGCAGCAGGGGCAACATCGCGGTGGTGACACGGATGACGCCGATCACGTTGGTTTCCACCACAGCTCGCACGGTCGTAGCGCACTGACCGAACCGGCCGGGGGCGGTACAGCCGAAACGGCGAGCCCCCACCCGGATAGGGGCTCACCAGAGTCTCCACCAGCAGCGCTACAAACGCGGCCCTACTTCTTCGCAGAGGCTGAGCAGCTACACGTTGAAGCGGAACTCGACCGCGTTTCGGCACCGAGCAACGTCATGGCGAAGGTGCGACATATTCGCACTGCAGGTCGGACACCCTCGCGATGTGCTCGAAGTCGTGGTCCGCGGCAAGCACGGTCGCATCGTTCACGATGGCGTAGCCGGCGATGAGGATGTCGTGCGAGCCGGCCGCCCGGACAAGCCCCGCGTTCCATAGTGCTGCCTGGATGTCGAGCACGAGCGATTCGTCGGGTGCATGCTCGAGCGGAAACCCGAGGGAGATCTGCTCTCGGTAGTCCGCGTGCTCTTCGGGCGTCCGGGCGCTGTGGCAGAACTCGAGCACCTGCGGCGGGCAGGTGACGAACAGGTCGGCCGGCGCTCGCTCGATACGCCGCAGGCGCGCAGTGATACCCGGGTCCCCAGTGGCCAGCCTCGCCCAGACCGAGTTGTCGACCAGGTAGTCGGTCACGAGGACTGGGACCCGCAAGGAGGGACCACCGGCGCGCCGAGTTCGTTGTCGAGGTCGGCCAGTCCTGCGATACCGTCGATCATCGCGCCCTTCTGCTTCGAGGCGATGAGCCGGCGCAACGCGAGGTCGAGGACGGCTCGGTTGGATCGCTCGCCCGTGAGCGCTCGGGCACGCTCGATGAGCTGCGGATCCAGGTCGACGCTGGTGACTGCCATGATTACCCCTCCCGTTTGCTATATGACCGATTATATATCGAGCGGGTGTCACAGGGCCACCCAACCGTACCGGGACTACAACTCGGGCATGAGTACCAAAGCCACCGAGCCCTGCGGGCCCTGCACCAGGGCTACTGCCACAAGTCCGCTCCATTACGCCCACTGGGGTCCATGGCCAAGAGATCTTGTGCAGACCCGAGAGAGAGCGTGCTGGCCGACGGATTCGGCCCGTGGGAAGCAGCCACCTCATACGAGCCCGAGCCGGATTGGGCTCCCCAGGCCAATCGTGACCTGGCAGCTGTCGCGGAACAATTCGCTCCGGGCCGCCGAGCGTCGGCAACGGAGATCATCGCGCAGGCCACACAGGATACGCGGACCAGTCCGCCGATTCCCAGCCACAGGTCAACGAAGCGGCGTAACCGCTCCCCCGCGTGGCCGGACTCAGCCGGCACGCTGCGGGCTCTGCGCGGGCCGTAAAGGCCGCCCAACCCGCTCCGCCGCAGTTCGGACAGCCTTTTGCCAGACTTCTCACACGTTGAATCTGAACTCGACCACGTCGCCGTCGGCCATGACGTAGTCCTTGCCCTCCATCCGGACCTTGCCCGCCGCCTTCGCCGCTGCCATGGACCCTGCCTCGACCAAGTCGTCGAAGGCCACCACTTCGGCCTTGATGAAGCCGCGCTCGAAATCGGTGTGGATGACACCGGCCGCCTTCGGCGCGGTGTCGCCCTGGTGGATCGTCCACGCCCGGGACTCTTTCGGGCCGGCGGTGAGGTAGGTCTGCAGGCCGAGGGTGTGGAACCCGGCCCGGGCCAGTGCGTGCAGGCCGGGTTCGGCCTGGCCGATGGATTCCAGGAGTTCGGTGGCGGATTCCTCGTCGAGTTCGAGGAGCTCGGATTCGACCTTGGCGTCCAGGAACACCGAATCGGCCGGCGCCACGGAGGCTTTCAGTTCGGCGACCCTGGCTTCGTCGCTGAGCACCGACTCGTCGGCGTTGAAGACATACAGGAACGGCTTCGTGGTGAGCAGGGACAGTTCCCTGAGCAGCTCCCCGTCGACTTCTTTCGCGGCCGCGAACAGCGTGCGGCCGCTGTTGAGGATCTCCTGGGCCTGCTTGGCGGCGTCGGCGTAGGGCTTGCGGTCCTTTTTGACCTTGGCTTCCTTCTCCAGGCGGACGACGGCCTTCTCGAGGGTCTGCAGGTCGGCGAGGATCAGTTCGGTTTCGATGACTTCGATATCGGAGGCCGGGTTCACCTGGCCGTCGACGTGCACCACATCGTCGTCGGCGAAGACGCGGACGACCTGACAGATGGCGTCGGCTTCGCGGATGTTGGCGAGGAATTTATTGCCGAGGCCGGCACCCTCGGAGGCGCCCTTCACGATGCCGGCGATATCGACGAAGGAGACCGTCGCGGGGACAGTGCGGGCCGAGTCGAAGATTTCGGCGAGCTTGTCCAGGCGGGGATCGGGCAGCGGAACCACACCGACATTGGGCTCGATGGTCGCGAACGGGTAGTTCGCGGCGAGCACGTCGTTGCGGGTCAGCGCATTGAACAGCGTCGATTTTCCGACGTTGGGCAGGCCGACGATTCCGAGGGTGAGACTCACGAGGACAGCAGTCTACGCGGGTGAGTGCCGCGGGTGACGGTCGGCCGGGGCGTGCGCGCGGGCGCCGGCACGGAGGGCGGCGGAGAAGGCGGCGAACTTCAGGTGGTCGCCGGGCTGCCCGGTGATGTCGAGGAGTTCGGTGGCCCGTTCGTGCTGGACGGCGCGGACGGCGAAGTATGTCGGCAGGTCGGCGTACCGTGAGTCCATGAAGCCGACCTCGCAGGTGGTGACGGCCTACCCGGCCCCCGCACTGGCCGCCTTCATCGACCGGTACATCGGATATCGGATGACCGGATACGAGGCAGGTCTGCACCGCGGGCTGCCCTCACGACATATGACGTTCATCGTCGCCATCGGACCCGACATCGATGTGATCAGCCAGACCGATGCCCGCCAATCACCGGACGACTACCGCTGCGTGCTCAGCGGACTCCAGGACGGTCCGGCGATGATCGCGCACGACGGCACCCAGGAGGGGGTGGCCATCAAGCTCACCCCGCTGGGCAGCCGGGCCCTGTTCGGGCTGCCCGCGGCGGAACTGTGGAGTACCTCGATCGAGTTCGCCGACCTCATCGGCGCGCCGGGACGGCAACTGTGGGAGGAACTCCAGGAGCAGCCGGGCTGGCCGCAGCGGTTCGCGGCGTGCGACCGCGTGCTCACCCGGCTGCTGGTCCCCGAACGGTCGGTGGTGCCGGAACTGAGCTGGGCGTGGCGGGCGGTGACGGGGTCGCACGGGACGATGGGTGTGGAACCGCTCGCCGAACGGGTCGGGTGGAGCCGCCAGTACCTCACCAAACGTTTCACGAGCGAGTTCGGGTTGAGCCCGAAGGTGGCCGGGCGGGTGGCTCGATTCGAGCGGGCCAAACAGATGCTGCTGCACACGCCGTCGTTCGTCTCCATCGCCCAGGTCGCCGCCACCTGCGGCTACTACGACCAGCCGCATCTCAACCGGGAGTTCGCCCGGCTGGCCGGATGCAGCCCCACGCAGTGGCTGGCCGAGGAGATTCCATCCGTCCAAGACCCGGAGATCACCGGCGGGCCAGGCTGAAACCATGACCGCAACCGAGAAAACCACCACGACCACCACACCCGCACCCGCCGTCTGGCCGTGCCTGGCCTTCACCGATGCCCGCGGCACCGCGGACTTCCTGGTCCGGGCGTTCGGCTTCGAGCTGACGGCCATGTACGCCCGCGAAGGGGACCCGTCGGTAATCGAACACGCCGAAATGCGCTGGCCGGAAGGCGGCGGGATCATGTTCGGCACCGCGAACAAGGGCGGTGGACTGCCGGAGCGGCGCGTACCGGGCACCGAATCGATCTACGTGGTCTGCGCCGACCCGGACGCGCTGTACGAGCGGGCCACCGCGGCCGGTGCGGAAACCGTCGCCGGGTTGAAGGACGAGGACTACGGGTCGCGCGGGTTCACGGTCGCCGACCCGGAGGGCAACTACTGGAGCTTCGGGACCTATCGAGGGCAGTGAACCGCGTCGCTGCGCCGGATCGGGACCGGCACATGGTTCGCTGTTCCCGGTGGCCGCGGCGGTGTCGAGCCCTGCCGCGGCGCCTCTTCGAAGCGGGCAACGCGATCGGGACTTGACCTTCAGGTCG
The DNA here is from genome assembly GCF_001613445.1 of Nocardia grenadensis NBRC 108939. GTDB lineage: Bacteria > Actinomycetota > Actinomycetes > Mycobacteriales > Mycobacteriaceae > Nocardia > Nocardia grenadensis. The sequence continues at coordinate 268,450 of NZ_BDCJ01000012.1, read as the reverse complement.
CTCGAAGCCCGATGATGGGCGCGTGCCCGAATCCGACCTGATCACCATCGGCGCGTTCGCCCGCTCGTGCGGTATCACGGCCAGCGCGCTGCGCTTCTACGACGACTCCGGCCTGCTCGCACCGGCCGGGGTCGACGCGACCACCGGATACCGCTATTACGCACCCGCCCAGGTCGAGCGCGCGGTGACCATCCGCCGCCTGCGCGCCATCGAAATGCCGCTGGACGAGATCGCCCGCGTGCTCGCCAGCGACCCGCATACCGCGGCCGGGCTCATCGACGACCATATGGCGGGGTTGCTTCAGCGGACCCGGCAGGCACGGCGGACCGCCGAAGTGGTCAAGGCCGCGCTCGGCGAACCCTCCGGTTGGTGGGTGGCGACGGTGCGGGGGCCGGTGCTGGCGGCGGCGGTCGAGCAGGTACTCGCCGCCACCGGCACCGACCCCGAGCTGCCGGTGCTGGCCGGGGTGCGGCTCGAGGCGACGCCCGAATCGCTCACCCTCACCGCCACCGACCGCTACCGGCTCTCCACCCGCACGCTGGTCCCCGAACAGCCCGGATCCGCCGAATGGGCCGCCACGGTCGACGGCGCCGACCTGAGCGCGGCGCTGCCGGAGATCCGCAATACCCACTCCATCGATATAGAAGCCGGTGAACACAGCGTCCGGTTTCGCTCCACCGACGGCGCCGTACGCAGCTGCCGGACGCTGGCCGAGCCGTTTCCCGACCACCGCGGGCTGCTGGCCGCGCTGCCGGCGGCGCCCACCCACGCCGTGGTCGCCAAACACGACCTGATGCGCGCGCTGGAACAACAGCGCGACCGGTACCTGTGGGTGACGACCGCGGCGGGCACCCTCACCGTCTCGGGCACCGGAGGCGAGCCGCCGGCCGAAGTGTCCGCGTGGGTCACCGGCCCCGACAGCCAACTCGTCTTCGGGTTCACCATCCTGCACCCGGCCGTCGCCACCGCCATCGGCCCCGATGTGCGGCTGGATATCGGCGGCCGCACCGATCCGATGGTCGTCCGGTCCGCGGACAACGGCGACCTCACCACCCTGGCCATGCCGGCCGACCCCGCAGTTGCCGACGAGAACGGAACCCCGAGATGACCACCACCGACCAACTCTCCTCCGACGCCACCATGAACGCGATCACCGCGGCTGTCACACTCGGCCGGTCCGGGGACACTGCCGCCGCCCGCGAGCGTCTCCGCGAGCTCTGGCACGGTATCGGCGTCACCGGCGACCCCCTGCACCGCTGCACCCTCGCGCACTACCTGGCCGATCTCTACGACGATCCCGCCCAAGCGTTGGCCTGGGATATTCGCGCCCTCGACGCGGCCGACGCCCTCTCCGACGACAGGGTGCAGCGACACCATGCGAATTTGCAGGTCGCGGGGTTCTATCCGTCGCTGCACCTGAACCTGGCCGACAATTATCGCTGCCTCGGATCGTGGGACGCCGCCGCAGAACGGCTCGCGGCCGCACGCGAACGGCTGGACGCCCTTCCCGACGACGCCTACGGCGCGATGATCCGCGCCGCGCTCGACGAGGTGGCCGACGCGGTCACCCGACGGTCCACCGAGCGACGACCGAGTGCACCGAGCCCGGCTTCCTGACACCGTTCCCCGTGGCCACTGCCCGGCCCGGCCGACGCCGAACGGCCGGGCCGCCGTGATCACTGCGCGGTGAGCGCGGCGAAGTCGGGTGCGTAGACGGTCGTCCAGTGCGGGCGCAGCCGGAAGAACACCACGTCGTTGTCCCAGTCGAACGCGTCGACGCCGTAGAAATCCTGGAAGTAGGCGAGCAGTTCCGGCCACTCGGCATCCGGTTCGCCACTCACCGGGTTCAAGATCTCGGCGGTACCGTGCGTGAACACACCCAATCCCTCACCGCGCATATGCGCGACGCTCGCGGCCGGGCGGGCGGTGAGGTGACGGGCCTTGGCGGCAGTGCGCGCGGTGCCGAAGTACCACCGGCCGTGCAGGAAGTGCCCGTCGACTCCGCTCACCCGCGGTTCGCCCTTGGCGGTCACCGTGGACAGCGTGAGCAGGCACATACCGGTGAGAACCGAGGTGAGCTGCGCAGCGGTCAGGGTGCGGTCCGTGGCGATGATCGAGCGGAGATGACCTGTGGCACCCGAGAGAGAGGTGTCGAGCAGGGTCTGCAGTGCGGCCAGTTCTTCGGGGGTTTCGCGCATTGCCCCACTGTATGTGCGCCGGGCCGCGTTCCGGTTGACCGAAATTGCTGCATATACCGGGCTGTTGTCGTTCGGTCGGAGAGGGGGCTACTGGAGGTCATCGGGCAGTAACCTGAAGGCCGCGTACCCGGTCAGCGGTCGCAGCACCCGGAAATCGCGGCGGTCCAGAGTGAGCACCGCATCGGTATCGAACGCCTCCGCGAGACATACGCACATCGCGTCGACCAGATCGAGGTTCATCGCCGCGTAGTGTCCACGGATCTCGACAGCCGTACGGATCGCCCTGGCGTCGACCTCCGGCACGACGATACGACCCGCGGCTATGCGATCGGCTATCAGCCGCAGAATTCCGTCGGCTACGCGGCGCTCGGCTCGGATACTCGCCACGTGGTGTACCTCTGTCAGCGCGAGCGGACTCACGACGAGGGCGCTGGCGGAATCAGCAGCGCGGCGGGCCGCGAAGTGTTCAGGGTCGGACCGGTTGAAGAGAGCCAGGAGTCCGGAAGTATCCGCGACGACTATCACGCCGACCGGTTCATGGCATCGTGGATCTCGTCTTTACCGATCGGCCCGCCGAGGTCGAAGGTCTCCTCGTCGGTCAGGAGGGGCGTATCCCACCGGCGGTGGCGCAACAGATAGGCGCGTACGGCATCCCGGGTTATCTCGTTCTTCGACCGTCCCTCGGCATCGGCCTGCGCGTTGAGCGCCTGCTCTTCGTCATCGGGTAAGCGCATTGTCCAGGCCATACCGCGATGATACCAAGCTAGATACCATTCAGGATCCCGTTAGCTACCCGAGTACGAGAGAGAGGAACGTTCCGCTCGCCGCACCACAACGACCGTTCACCGCAACCGCCGAAGCGCCGAACGGCCATCGGTTACGTTCGTGTGGCCGGCATGTTCCAGCTCGCTGTACAGGAGTTGCCCGATGGGGACTATCGAATATCTCAAGACCGACCCCGACCTACCACCCGTGGGTGTGGTCGACCGGTCCCCGATCACGCCCGCGAAGAAGGCGATCTTCGCGGCCATCGCGGTACTCGGCGCCGTGGCCTGGACGATCCTCGCGATCGCACGGGGTGAATCCGTGAACGCCGTGTGGATCGTGATCGCGGCGGTGTGTACCTACATCGTCGCCTACCGCTTCTATGCGCGGCTCATCGAATACAAGGTCGTCAGACCCCGAGACGACCTGGCGACTCCGGCCGAGATCCTGGACAACGGCAAAGACTTCATGCCGATGGACCGCCGGGTTCTCTTCGGGCATCATTTCGCGGCCATCGCGGGGGCGGGGCCACTGGTCGGGCCGGTGCTGGCGGCGCAGATGGGGTACCTGCCGGGCACCATCTGGATCATCGTCGGCGTCGTGTTCGCCGGCGCGGTGCAGGACTACCTGGTGCTGTGGGTGTCGATGAAACGGCGCGGGCGCAGTCTCGGGCAGATGGCGCGCGACGAACTCGGGGTCATCGGCGGTGTGGCCGCCATCATCGGCGTCCTGGTGATCATGATGATCCTGCTCGCGGTGCTGGCACTGGTGGTGGTGAACGCGCTGGCGCACAGCCCATGGGGTGTCTTCTCCATCGCGATGACCATCCCGATCGCCCTCTTCATGGGCGTGTACCTGCGGTATCTGCGACCGGGCCGGGTCGGTGAGATCTCGGCGATCGGTTTCGTCCTGCTGATCCTGGCGATCGTCGCGGGTGGCTGGGTCTCGCACAACGACACCTGGGCCGGCTGGTTCACCTTCCATCCCGTCACCATCTCGTGGATGCTGATCGGCTACGGTTTCGTCGCCTCCGTGCTGCCGGTATGGCTGCTGCTGGCCCCGCGCGACTATCTGTCGACCTTCATGAAGATCGGCACCATCGGCCTGCTCGCGGTCGGCATCCTGGTGACCTTGCCGGTGCTGAAGGCGCCCGCGGTCTCGGAGTTCGCCACCTCGGGCACCGGTCCAGCCTTCGCGGGCAGCCTGTTCCCATTCCTGTTCATCACCATCGCCTGCGGTGCGCTGTCCGGTTTCCACGCGCTGGTGTCCTCGGGTACCACGCCGAAACTGCTGGAGAAGGAATCGCATGCCAAGGTGATCGGCTACGGCGGCATGCTGATGGAATCGTTCGTGGCGGTGATGGCGATCATCACGGCGTCGATCATCGACCAGCATCTGTACTTCGCCATGAACGCCCCGGCCGGCGCGACCGGCGGCACCGCGGAAACCGCCGCGGCCTACACGAACGGCCTGGGCCTCTCCGGTCCGCCGACGACCGGCGCCGAACTGAGCCAGGCCGCGGCCGATGTGGGTGAGGAATCGGTGATCTCCCGCACCGGCGGCGCCCCGACTCTGGCCATCGGTATCTCCGAAGTGTTCGCCGGGTTCCTCGGCGGCGCCGGGATGAAGTCGTTCTGGTACCACTTCGCGATCATGTTCGAGGCGCTGTTCATCCTGACCACCATCGACGCGGGCACCCGCGTGGCGCGGTTCATGCTGTCCGATTCGCTGGGCAACCTGCGCGGCCCGGCGCGTAGGTTCGCCGATCCGTCGTGGCGGGTGGGCGCGTGGGTGTGCTCGGCGGTCGTGGTGGCAGCCTGGGGATCGATCCTGCTGATGGGTGTGACGGATCCGCTGGGCGGGATCAACGCGCTGTTCCCGCTGTTCGGTATCGCGAACCAACTGCTGGCCGCGATCGCGCTGGTGGTGGTGCTGACGATCCTGGTGAAGAAGGGCCTGACGAAATGGGCCTGGATTCCCGGTATCGCCCTGGCCTGGGACCTCATCGTCACCATGACCGCGTCCTGGCAGAAGATCTTCTCGGCCGATCCGAAGGTGGGCTACTGGAAACAGAACAGCATCTGCCGGACCGCCCGCGACGCCGGCGAGCTGTGCCTGACGGCGAAAACACCCGGTGACGTGGATGCGATCATCCGCAATACGTTCATCCAGGGTGTGCTGTCCATCGTTTTCGCGGTGCTGGTGCTGATCGTGGTGCTGGCAGCGGCCCGGGTCTGCTACCGCACCGTGAAATCGGGCGATACCTCGACCACCGAATCGCCGGAGGAACCGTCGAAGATCTTCGCGCCCAGTGGCTTCCTGGTCACCGCGGCGGAGAAGGAGGTCCAGCGGCAGTGGGACGAGCGGATCGCGCAGGGCGAGCCCGCGGTGCCGGGAGCGGCACACGCGGAGGTGCGGAGTTGACCGGGCGGCTCGCGGCGGTGCCGGGCGTGCGCGCCGGGACCGGGCGTGCCGAGCGATCCGAGCCACGCGGGGTGCCCGCGACGCAGGCCCGCGGGGTACGGGCGTTCGCCCGCGGGGCGCGGGCGGTGTTCCGGTACCTGGACTCCGTCGTCGGTGGGCAGGACTACCAGCGCTACCTCGCGCATATGCGGAGGGCGCATCTCGATCGCCCGGTGCTGAGTGAGCGGGACTACTGGCGGGAGCGGTACGCCGACGCGGAACGCAACCCGGGCGCGCGCTGCTGCTGAGCAGGACCGCGCGAGTTACGGCGGGGCCGGTGAGCCGGTCTCACCGTAGCGTCCGCACGGCCTGTGTCGCATCGGACGAACAATGCGGCCACCGTATCCTGGGGTGCACCATGATGAGAGATGGTGTTCGCGTTGAATTCACCGGGGAACACATCTGCCAGGCCGACGGATTCCCGGATTGAATTCGGTGACCGTGCGAACCTCATCCAGTTCCCCGGTTCTCGTCCTCCGTCCGTCGGTAGCCCAGAGGTGGGGCTTGCCCGGAGTGTTCACCGTGCTGTGGGGGCTGGTTCTCTGCTTCGTCTGGGTACCCGAACGGTCGAGGAGCCTGCTCCAGGTCGTCTTGCTCTGTGTGATCATCACAGTCGTGATCCCCGCTTGGTCGCTCAACCGAGCGCGGGTGGTGCTCGATCCGGACGAGATCGGGCACGCGAAAGTACGGCTGCTGGGCAGGGTGCGGCGCTGGCCCCGATCCGAGGTCGGGATGGTGGTGCGTGCGAATCTCATGGGCCCGCCGTCGCCTTTCACGACCACATCGGCCGTGCACAACGTATTCGTACTCGACACCCGGGGGAAACTGCTCATCAGGGCAAAAGCCACCATCTACACCCGGCACGACCTGGACCGGCTGGTGACCGAGCTCGGTGTCCGCGTTCGTAGCGCACACCGCGAGGTGACAGCCGAGAAGTTCGCCTCGATCTACCCTGGTCTCGTGTGGTGGTTCGAGCGCAGGATCGTCCTCGTGCTGGTCATAGTCACCACGACGCCGATAGCCGCAACTCTGTTGTTCTGCGCGCTTGTGGCGTGGGATGTGATCCGGCTCTGATCGGCGAATGACCGGGGACCGGCTGCCGATGCACGTTGCTGCCACTCATTCGGTGAGGGACGCCGGCCGCGTGCACCGAGCGCCGGCCGAAGTCCAGGACCTGTGTCGGCGCGGCCTCGGTGCCGAGGCGATGCATGGTGGTTTCCACTCGGCGGCAATGTCTGTTTTCCGCTAGCTCGGAGCTTCGCGAGCTGACATCGTGTGTGGGGTGAGCATCACGGCCCTGGATTTCGAACGCTGCTATCGCGCGGTTTCGGCCCGCGACTCCCGTTTCGACGGGCAGTTCTACACCGCCGTGCGCACCACTGGAATCTATTGCCGGCCGTCCTGCCCGGCGCTCACTCCGAAGCGCACCAATGTGACCTTTCTGCCGACCGCGGCCGCGGCCCAGCAGGCGGGCTACCGCGCCTGCCGCCGCTGCCTGCCCGATGCCGCGCCCGGGTCGCCCCTCTGGAACACCCGCGCGGATCTGGCCGCCCGGGCCATGCGGCTCATCGGAGACGGCGTGGTGGAACGCGGCGGGGTCCCCGCGCTGGCCTCGGCGCTCGGCTATTCGCAGCGTCAGCTCACCCGGGTGCTCACCACCGAACTCGGTGCGGGCCCGCTGGCCCTGGCGCGCGCTCACCGGGCGCATACCGCGCGACTGCTGATCCAGACCACCGCCATGCCCATGTCGGATATCGCCTTCGCCGCCGGTTTCGCCAGCATCCGGCAGTTCAACGACACCGTGCGCGAGGTCTTCGCGGTCAGTCCCAGCACCATGCGCACCGAAGCGCAGCGCACTCGCGACCGCACCGGCCCGGCCGCCAACGGCACGCTGTCCCTGCGCCTGCCCTACCGGGCACCGCTGGACCGCGACTGGCTGAACTGGTTCCTGTCCGCCCATGTGGCACCGGGCCTGGAACTCTGGCAGACCACGTCCGGCGGCGGAAACCACTACCTGCGCACCCTCCGCACGCCGCACGGTTACGCCGGCGTCCGGCTCGCGGTCCTGCCCGGGCATGTTCAGGCGGAACTGACCCTGCGCGATATGCGCGATCTCGCGCCCGCGGTGGCCCGGGTCCGGCATCTGCTCGACCTCGACGCCGATCCGGTGGCCATCGACGAGGCGCTCACCCGGGCGCGTGAGGGCACCGAGGCACCGCACGACGATCCGAACACTCGTTTCGCTCCCGGGATCCGGGTACCGGGATGTGTGGACGGGCCGGAATTGCTGCTGCGCACCATGATCGGTCAGCAGATCTCGGTGGCGGCGGCCAATACGCATACGGCCCGGCTGGTCGCCGCCCTCGGCGAACCGGCGGACGGGCCGGTCGGCCGGTTGTTCCCGGCGCCGGAGGTGATCGCCGAACGCGGCGCCGAAGTACTGACCGGCCCCGCCCAGCGGATCCGTTCCATCACCGCCGCGGCGGCGGCGCTCGCTTCCGGCGACCTGGTCCTGCACCAGGGCCGTACGGCCGCCGACCTGCGACGCGATCTGCTCGCGCTCGACGGGGTCGGACCGTGGACCGCCGACTACGTCACCATGCGGCTACTCGCCGACCCCGACATCATGCTGCACACCGACCTCGTCATCCGCCGCGGCGCCGTCCGCCGCGGTATCGACCTGACCGATACGACGCGGTGGTCGCCCTGGCGTTCCTATCTCTGCATGCACCTGTGGCGCACCGAACTGCGCAGCCGGGCCGAATCACGGAAAGCCGCCGCACCCGGCACCGAAACCGACGCGAAAGTGAGTACCGACTGATGTCCACCGCCACCCTGCCCGCCGCGGCCACCACCGCGACCGCCGACGTCGCCACCGTCGACACCCCGCTCGGCCCGTTCACCACGATCGTGGCCGCCGACGGCGCGGTCCTGGCGTCCGGATGGACCGCCGCGCCCGAAGAACTCCGCACACTGATCCACCCCGGCCTGCGCCCTTCCCACCTGCGCGCCCGCTCTGAACTGGGTGCGGTGACCGACGCTGTCACGGCCTACCACCGCGGCGACACGGCCGCGATCGATCCCGTCCCCGTGCGTCAGCGCTCGGGCGAATTCCTCCAGCACGCGTGGGAGGTGCTGCGCACGGTGCCCGCGGGACAGCCGATCACCTACACCGCGTTCGCCGCGCGCTCCGGCCGACCGGCCGCCACCCGCGCCGCGGCCAGCGCCTGTGCCCGCAACGCGGCCGCCCTGTTTGTGCCCTGCCACCGGATCGTGCGCACCGACGGCACCCTCGGGGGTTTCCGCTGGGGTCTGGACATCAAGCGACAGCTGCTCGATCTCGAGAGTTGACTCCCCCCACGCCTGAAGGCCGAGGACTCCCGCAGTCATCTGCGGGGTCCGCTTCCTCCCCCGACCGAAGCCGAGGGCTTCCTCGGAGCCATCAGGTGAATCCGCGCGGTCAGGCGATGGTGGCGTGCAACCGGGAACCGTTGCGGCCGCGCACCACGTGCAGGCGGCTGGGTATACGCTGCCGCATCTCGTCGACGTGACTTACCAGCCCCACCACCCGGCCCCCGGCGCGTAGTTCGTCGAGAACGCCCATCACCGCGTCGAGGGTGTCCGCGTCCAGGCTGCCGAAACCTTCGTCGATGAACAGGGTGTCGAGGATGATCCCGCCCGCCTCGGCCGCGACGGTATCGGCCAGCCCCAGCGCGAGCGCCAGTGACGCCATGAAGGTCTCCCCACCGGAAAGCGTGCGAGCGGGCCGGATGGCGCCGGTGTAGTCGTCGCGGATATCCAACCCGAGCCCGCCGCGCCGGCCGTGGGTTCCGGCCCGGTCGGTGTGCACGAATTCGTACCGGCCGCCCGACATCCGGCGCAACCGGGCCGACCCGGCCACCGCGACCTCCTCGAGCCGGGCCGCCAGCACATAGGAGCGCAGCGACATCCGCCGGTTGTTCGCGCCGCGGCCCGCGACCACCTCCGCCAGCTCGGCCAGTTCCTGATGAGCCCGCTGCGCAGGGGCGATCAGATCCACGGCCGCCCACAGCTGCCCGCACAGGGTTTCCAGGCGGGTGACCCGGTGCACGGCGGCGGAATGGGCCGCGACCGCCTCGTCCAGCGCGGCCCGGGCGGTCCGCACGGCTGCTTCGAGCGCTTCGGGATCACCGGGCGCGGTGCCGGCGGCGGCCCGTATCTCCGGTTCGTCCACTACGGCTTGCGCGGCGGCCCGTATCTCCTCCGCCGCGGCCAGGGCAGCGCTCAGTGTGTCCTGCCGCTGCGGGGAGCGGGTCGCGGCGCCGATCAGGGGCGAGTAGATCCGCAGCGTCGCCGACATCTCCGCCGAGCCGGCTGCCGGCACCCGGCCCCAGGCGCCCGCATTATCGGCCGCGGGATCCGGCGCGGCGCCGGCGGCACTCGTGGGCGGGGCCAGGCCCGCCGATCCGGCCAGTCGTTCGACCCGCAGCACACAGGTGGCCGCCCGTTCCCATGCCGCGCGGACCGCGGCATGGGTGTCCCGCCGGTCGCCCGCGGCGGCGATCAGCGCGTGCAGGCGCTCCCGGCGACGAGCGATGGTCCGGTCCCGTCCGGCGGCCGTACGCAGCTTCTCATCGATTTCGGCGAGCCGGGTCTGCGCGGACTCGATCCGCGCCGCGACTGCTCCCGCCCGGGTCTCGGTATCGCGCAGGGCATCGTGCAACCCACTCTCATCACTACGCAGGCGGGTGAGTTCGGCGGTGCACGCATCGGCCGATTCGGCCAGTTCCTCCGCGTCCCCGCACTTCTCGGTGGCTTCGCGCAGCTCGGCCGCGAGTTGTACGCGGTCGGTATCGCCGCCGCGGGCCAGCAGTGCCTCGATCTCCCGCTCCACCTCGGCCAGCGCCGCCCGCGCGCGTTCGCGTGCCACGTCGGCGGTACGTTCGGCGGCGGCCGCCGTCGCCTCGTCCTCGGTCGATACGGCGCCGGCCGCCGGCCGCGCCGGCCGGGGATGCTCGGCCGAACCGCACACCGCGCACGCCTGCCCGTCGACCAGGCGCCCGGCGAGTTCCGCCGCCATTCCGGCCAGCCGGCGTTCCCGCAGGTCCAAAACGTGTTCACGGGCCTCCAGGTGCCGGGCGCGCACCGTATCGAGATCCACCCGGGCCCGGTCGAGCGAGGTGCGCGCCCGAACCAGATCCACCGCCGCGGTCGCGGCCTCCTGCAAGCGCCGGAGTTCGGTCCGCAGACCGGGCAGCGTGGCTTTCGCCTCGTCGGCTTCCCGCGCCCGCGCCTGCGCGGCGGCGATGGCCTCGGGGAGCCGGGTCCGGTGTTCGGTGAGTGCGGCCGAACGCTCGCCGAGCTCGGCCGCCGCGGCATGGAGTTCGGCCAGTTCCCCGCGCAAAGTGTCGGCCGTGGCCGCGTCGGCGCGGATCTCGCCGAGTTTGCCCAGGAGCGCACTCCATCCGCGGATCGCGGTATCGAGGCCGAGGTCCTCGTCATAGCCGGCTCGATCGTCCATTCGGTCCGGCTCGTCGACACCGGTCTCGCCGAAGCTCTGCCGAGACGCACCGGGAGCTACGTCGAACAGTGCGAATTCGTCCTCCGACGAGGGGCCCTCGACCGCGAAATCCTCCGCGGGCAGCTCGTCCCCGGTTCGCCCGGCGGTCGGGTCCGGCACCAGACGGATACCCGGGATATCCGCACTGCCGGGTTCCGCGGCCAGCCGGGCCAGGTTCTCGGCCGCGGTCGCGGATTCCTCCTCCCGGCTGCGCGCCGCGCGGACCGCCGCCTCGGCCTCGGCCAGCGCCGCGGCCACCGGTTCGGCGCGGCGCGCACGATCCAGTTCGCCACGGTCCGCGGCGCGCGCCTGGGCGTCGGCGGCGTACTGCTCGAGCTGCTGCCGGGCCAGTGCCAGCCGGCGCCGCTGTTCGGCCGCCCGCCGCTCCTGTTCGGCCTGTTCGTCGGCGCGCGCCGACTCCACACGCCGTTCATCGAGTTCGTGCTGCGCTTTCTCCACCTCGCCGCGTGCCGCGGCCAGCAGATCCTGCGACCACTCGACCGCGTCCAGAATGTCGATCCGCTCGGTGCGGTCGATCCCGGCCGTTACCGCGACCCGGGTGATCAGGTCCTCCACATTGCGCTGCTGGGCGCCGATCTGCTCCCCCGACAATTTGCGCTGGGCGGTGAGCCACTGTTCGGCCGACCCGAAACGTCCGGTGTCGAAAAGTTTCTCGAGCAGTCGTTCGCGATCCTCGTTCTCCGCGCGCAGGAACTTCGCGAAATCTCCCTGCGGCAGCAGCACCACCTGGAAGAACTGATCGGCGCTCATCCCGAGCAACCGCACGATCTCGTCGCCGATCTCGTTGATCCGCGAGAGGTTGGTGCCCTGTCCGTCCAGCCAGGCCAGCGTGGCCTTGGCGTTCTCCACCCGGGTCCCGCTACCGCGCAGCTTCGGCCGCTCGAACTCCGGTTGCCGGGTGAGCCGGAGTCGCCGGCCGCCCAGCGTGGCCTCGAGCACCACCTCCGGGCGGGTGTGCGCGGGCGCGTGGTCGGAGTGCAGTCGTTTGTCCCCCCGTGCCCCCGGCACCCGCCCGTACAGGGCGTAGGCGATGGCGTCGAGCACCGTGGTCTTCCCGGCGCCCGTCTGCCCGTGCAGTAGGAAGAGGCCATCCGCGCCCAGTTCGTCGAAATCGACGGACGCCGTCTCGGCGAAGGGACCGAAGGCCGTCATCTCCAGCCGGTGCAGTCTCATGCGGTGAGTTCCGTATCGGCCGCCGGTGATGCGCCGAGATCGTCGCGGACCACCTCTGTCTCCCGGACCGCAGCGGCCATGGCTCGGGTCAGCCAATCCATTTCCGAGGTGTTCGGCTCGCCGCGCACATCGGTGAGGAAGGTGTGGGCGATATCGGTATCGGCGCGGCCGCGCACCCGCTCCCGGTAACGCAGGGCCGGGTCGCCCCGGGGCCGTTCCCATTCCACGTGCACCGCGTACGGGAAACGCTCACGCAATCGGCGCATGGCGTCCACCGGGCGGGCGTAGTCGGTGAGCGATACCGAGACGTAGTGCTGCTCGGCCGTTTCCCACGCGGGGTCGGTCAGCAGGTCCTCCAGAGTCCCGGTGAGCCGGCTCAGCCCGCGGACCAGCGGCAATTCCAGACCGCGCACCCGGGCGGGGCCGGTATCACCGAGGTCCACCAGCCACGCCTTCTTGCGGTGCGTGCTCTCCCCGAACGAATACGGAAGCGGCGAGCCCGAATAGCGCACCGTTTCGGCGAGGGTCTGCGGCGAATGCAGATGCCCGAGCGCGACATAGTCGAAACCCGGCTCGGTGAACATCCCCAGCGGCACCGTCTCCACTCCGCCCACCGAGATCGACCGCTCCGAGCCCGTCGCCGCACCGCCCACCACGAAGGCGTGCGCCAGCAGTACCGTCCGAGTGTCCGGCCGCTGCGCGATATCCACCCGGATCCGTTCCAGTACCGCCGCGAGCACCTCGGCATGCGACCGGGCCCGCGGCACGCCGAGCTCGCCGCGGCATATCTCCGGCTCCAGATAGGGGATGCCGTAGAAGGCGACCGCACCGTGCTCGTCGGACAGCAGCACCGGCTGTGCCGAATCCGCCACCGTGGTGCGCAGATACAGCCCGCCGGCCGCCGCGAAACCGGCGCCCGCCCCGAGCCGCGTCGGCGAATCGTGGTTACCGGAGGTGACCACGATGCGCGCCCCGGCCGCCCGGATGGCCTCGAACCCCCTGTTGCAGACCGCGATCGCGTCCGCGCTGGGGATGGAGCGATCGTAGACATCGCCGGAAAGCACGACGGTGTCCACCTCTTCGGCGGCCACGAGCTCGGCGATCGCTTCGAGTACCCGCGACTGGTCGGCCAGCAGGTCCACGCCGTGAAAGGTGCGACCGATATGCCAGTCCGACGTATGCAGGATTCGCATGACGGCGAATTTAGGGCACCGCACCGACAGCTTCAATGCCGGTACCGATACCCGGGACGCCACACCGGCAACACGCCGAGACCCGTACCGCCCCTGGCCCGGCGGACCCGTGACCACCAAGGACAGTGTCTCCATTGCGCCATCGTGTTGCGCGCCACCCATATCCCTTGACGGAATGTATACCGCCGCCGACCACCGTTTCCGCACAATCGGGGAGCCGGACCCGCCGTGCCGTAACACAGCCGACCCTTCCGGACGATAGTGTTCAATACGTGGCTGCTTCCCAACGAGTGAATTCCCGGGTGCCCGCGCCGCAACGTTCGTTATTGCCGACGGTGCCGGGTGTCCCGGCTTATGCCGCGGTTCTCATCGCTGCGGTCTGCACCTTCCTGGGTTTCCTCATCGATGCCCTCGGCGACGTCACGGACCTGACCGGCACCTTCAGCGCGTTCTACATCCTCGGATGTCTGGCGGCGGTGGCGGCGGTGCGGTTCCGCGGCCTGTTCACCACCATGGTGTTACCGCCGCTATTGCTGTTCGTGGCCGTACCGATCGCATACCGTCAGCTCACCGGGACCGGCACCGCCTCCCTCAAGGACATCCTGCTGAACCTGGCGATCCCGCTGGTGCACCGTTTCCCGCCGATGATGCTGGCCACCGTCCTGGTGCTGATCATCGCCGGGATCCGGATCGCACAGTTCCGCTCGGAGAACGCGGCCCGCGAGACCGCCGCCGCCCGGCGCGGCACGAGCTGGGGCCGTAGCGAACGGCGCGCGACCCGCGGCGAGACCAAGGAACGGGCAGAGAACCGGCCCCGCCGCGAGACCGCGAAGCGGCCGAGCCGCGGACAGGCGAAGCGTCCCGTGGGCGAAGGCAAAACGGCCCGAGGGAGCAAACCCTCGCGCGCCGAGACCCTGGCGGCACGATCCAAGGCCAACGGCCGGACCAAGGCGAAAGCGCGGCCGAAACGACCCGAGAACCCCGAGCCCGATTACACCCACGAATCGTTCGACGAGCCCCCACGCCGCGGCGGCCGGGGCCGTCCGCCCGCCGAGCCGGCCGCGCGGGGCGCCGCCCCTCGCACCCGTGAGATGCGTCAGCACCGGCCCGCCCGCCCGGCGGCACCGGTCCCGGACGAACCGGTGCGCGCGAACGCCCGCCGGGGCGAGCCGGCCCGGGCACCGCAGACCGCCCGGGTCCGCGAACCGATTCCGGAACGGCGGCGTCCCGAGCGCCGCTGAGCGCCGGGCCGTCGCCTGAGGTGAGCGCGGGTCAGCGCCGAGCGGCCCGCAGCTCCCGGGGCAGTGCGAACACGAGGGTCTCGTTCGCGGTGGTCACCGGCTGGACCTCGCCGAACCCGTGTTCGGCGAGCATGTCCAGCACTCCGCGCACCAAGATCTCGGGGACCGACGCGCCGGAGGTGATCCCGACCGTGCTCACCCCCTCGAGCCACGCCGGGTCCAACTCGCGCGCGTAGTCCACCAGATACGACGCGCGGGCCCCGGCGCCGAGGGCCACCTCCACCAGGCGCACCGAGTTCGACGAGTTGCGCGAACCCACGACGATCACCAGATCGCATTCCGGGGCCATCGCCTTCACCGCGACCTGCCGGTTCTGGGTGGCGTAGCAGATATCGTCACTGGGCGGATCCTGCAGCGCCGGGAACTTCTCCCGCAGCCGCGACACCGTCTCCATGGTCTCGTCCACGCTCAGCGTGGTCTGCGACAGCCAGATCACCTTGGACTCGTCACGTACGGTCACCTTCTCGACCGCGTCCGGACCGTCGACCAGTTGGACGTGTTCGGGGGCCTCGCCGGCGGTTCCCTCGACCTCCTCGTGGCCCTCGTGGCCGATCAGCAGGATGTCGTAGTCGTCACGAGCGAAGCGTTTGGCCTCCTGATGGACCTTGGTCACCAGCGGACAGGTCGCGTCGATCGTGCGCAGGTTGCGCTCGGCGGCGGTCGCGTGCACCGCGGGCGAGACACCGTGCGCGGAGAACACCACCAGTTCCCCTTCGGGGACCTCGTCGGTGGTGTCGACGAAGATCACGCCGCGCTCGCGCAGCGTTTCCACCACGTGGCGGTTGTGCACGATCTCCTTGCGGACGTAAATCGGCGCCCCGTGCTTCTCCAGCGCCTTTTCCACGGTTTCGACGGCACGGTCCACACCCGCGCAGTATCCGCGCGGTTCGGCGAGCAGCACTCGTTTTCCTTCGGGGGCGGCGGTCGCGGCGCCGGCCGAGCGAGCGATTCCGACATTCAACGGTATTGCCGAGGACATGCCCCACAGAATACGTGCGTACCTCCGTGCCCGCCGCGCCCGTGCACCCCGCCGGCCGCGCCGCGCCCCGACCACCGGTTCGACCCGTTCACCCCGCTCACCGGCGGCCCTCGACGGCCCCGCGGCACCGGTCGCCGGGGAACCACCCCTGGAAGAGGTGTGCGGGTTCACCCACCGATCCGGCTCTGCGCCGGTTCCGGATTTCCGCGACGCATCCGCGGGAGCGTCCGCCCGCCCAACGCCCGGCATCCACCGAGACCCGCCGCGGCGTGCCGGGTACGCGCACCCTCTTTTGCGTACCCCGCTATATCGGGCAGGCTATTACCATGTTTCGACCACCGTTCCTGGCCCGCGTCGCCGCCGGAGCCGCCGTCTATGTTCTCGAGGAGACGCGACGGCTGCCCTCGGCGGCGGCGAAACTACCGCTCACCGCGGTAAGCCAATTACTGCAGACGGGAATGCACGTCCAGCAGTTCGTCACCAGTCTCGCGATCAAGGGCGATTCGGTATTCGACCGGATCATCAACCGTCCCGAGGAACAGCCCGAATGGGCCACCTTCGACGAGGACGACAACCCGCCGGTGCGCGAGTCCGGTGCCATCCGGCGCCGCCGCAACAGCAGCTTCGACCGCGTCGAACCCGATCCGGCCGAGGTCGAGCAGGCCCTGCAGGAGACCTTGGCCGGGTTGCGCGCGATCCAGAACGGCAACCCGGTGCCCGCGGCCCGCACCTTCGACGCCGAGACCACCGTCGACGCCGGTGACGCGGTCAGCGATATCGAGGTGACCGGCGCGGCCGCGGTCGACGGACCCGAATCCGCCACCACCGCCGATCCCGAGCCCGTCGCCGAACCCGAGCCGGCGCCCGCGCCCGAACTTCCCGAGGCCGGCGCCCGCTACGACTACCCGAATATGACCCTCGCCCAGCTGCGCGGACGGCTGCGCACGCTCACGGTCAACGATCTGGTCGCCCTGCTCGACTACGAACAGCGCACCCTGGATCGCGCCGCGTTCGTGACCATGCTGACCAACCGGATCGCCACCGTGCGAGCCCAGTGACCGAGGCCGATCCCGCGCCCCCGGTCGGCCGGAGCGGTTCCGGCCGGCCCGGGCAGGCATCCGCCCCCGCCAATTCCGCCGAGCAGCCGTGGCCGGTGCGCTCGGTGTCGATGAAGGTCGCCCAGTGGATCGACCGGCTCGGCAGTATCTGGGTGGAAGGCCAGCTCACCCAGATCAACCTGCGGCCCGGCACCCGCACCGCCTTCCTGGTGCTGCGCGATCCGGCCGCCGATATGTCACTGTCGGTGACCTGCGATCCGGCCCTGTTGCGCGCCTCCCCTGTCCCGCTGCAGGAAGGCAGCCGGGTGGTGGTCTACGGCAAGCTTTCCTTCTTCCCCGGCCGCGGCACCCTGTCGCTGCGCATCTCCGAGATCCGCCCGGTCGGTGTCGGCGAACTACTGGCACGGATCGAACGGTTGAAGGCCCTGCTGGATGCCGAGGGCCTGTTCGATCCGCGGCTCAAACGCCCGGTCCCCTTCCTGCCCGGCACCATCGGGCTGATCACCGGCCGCGGCAGCGCCGCCGAACACGATGTGCTGAGCGTGGCCCGGGACCGCTGGCCCGCGGTGCGGTTCGAGATCCGCAACACCGCCGTGCAGGGTCCGTCCGCGGTCCCGCAGATCCTCGACGCGCTGGCGGCCCTGGATCGCGACCCGGCGGTCGAGGTGATCGTGCTCGCCCGCGGCGGCGGCAGTGTGGAGGATCTGCTGCCGTTCTCCGACGAGACACTGTGCCGGGCCCTCGTCGCCGCGACCACCCCCATCGTGAGCGCCATCGGTCACGA
Organism: Nocardia grenadensis NBRC 108939; assembly: GCF_001613445.1. Taxonomy (GTDB): domain Bacteria; phylum Actinomycetota; class Actinomycetes; order Mycobacteriales; family Mycobacteriaceae; genus Nocardia; species Nocardia grenadensis. The sequence continues at coordinate 250,976 of NZ_BDCJ01000012.1, read as the reverse complement.
ACCCGATTCCCCGGTCTCCGACCTGGTCGCGGATCTGCGCGCGGCCACCCCGACCGACGCCGCCAAACGGATCGTGCCCGACGCCGCCGCCGAGACCGCGCTCGTCCGGGAACTGCGCGCGCGGTCCGCGGCGGCACTGCGCGGCTGGGTCGAACGGGAGTCGGCGGCGCTGCGGCAATTGCGGTCGCGCCCGGTCCTGGCCGATCCGCTGCGCGATCTCGGCCACCGCCACGACGAGATCGAACGCCTGCGCACCGCGACCCGCCGCTGCGTCGAGAGTCTGGTCCGCGCCGAATCGGTGACCACCGACCATCTGCGGCGTCAGCTGACCGCGGTCGGCCCGGCCGCGACCCTGGCCCGCGGCTACGCTGTGGTGCAGCGGGTGACCGGACCCGAACGGCATGTGGTGCGCGCTGTCGCCGATTCGCCCGCCGGCAGCCAGTTGCGTATCCGGGTCGGGGACGGCGCGATCTCCGCCGCCGCCCTCGGTGCCGAACGGCTCGGCGAACACGGCTCCCGCACCCGCTCCGACGACTCCGAGAGGACCTGACCGTGTCCGATACCGGCACCGACGATCTGGCCGATATCGCCGGCCTCGGCTACGAACGCGCCCGCGACGAGCTGGCGGGCGTGGTGAAAATGCTGGAGCAGGGCGGTATGGACCTCGACGACGCCCTCGCGCTCTGGGAACGCGGCGAGGCGCTCGCCAACCGGTGCGAAGAACATCTGGCCGGGGCGCGGCAGCGGATCGAGAAAGCGCTGGCCGAATCCGACGACGCGGAATGACCCGCGCCTACCCCCAGTTGGCCGGTTACGTGGTCGGGAGCGGCCGGGCGGCCACCACCGCGGCGGCCAGGGTCTCGAAGGCCTCGGTATTGCCGGCGCCCCGGATCAGCACCCGGCTGTCCCCGAAATCGGCGACCCACGCGGGCTCGGCGCCGGGCTCCTGGTAGACCACCCATTTCTGCCCGGCGATATCCCGGGTCCCGGTGGCATACCGGCTGCCTGCGATATGTCCGGCCAGGACCTCTTCGGTGGCGTCGCTCTGGTCGAGTTCCATATAGGTGCCCACACCGGTGACATAACCGATGGTGCTGACCGTGCCGCCGCCGCGTTCGGTGATGGTGTCGCGGCTCCCGGAATTCGGCCGCCAGTTCTGTGGGACGGCCGGTTGACGGATCGGGAACGACAGGTTGCGCGCGTCCGAGCGCAGCGCCGCGGCGGCGTCGAAACTCGGTATCGTGCCCTGGGTGGGACCGGTCGTGGCGAGACTGCACTGACTGGTCAGTCCGGCGAACACCACGGCGATCAGCACCAACGGGATCAACGACCAGAAAAGATCCCGGTAGTCGTTCATGATGCGTGGCTTCTTGTTCGGCACGCTCCCAGTATCCATCGTGGTAACGGCGGGACCCCGCGCCGCCCCCGGTACTGCCGTACCAGGTGATCACCGGCACGCAATCCGGCGATGCGACAATTACGGCAAGTTACACAACCTAGGAGGCACCCGCCATGACGGCATCTTCGCCCGCTTCGAGCCGCCGCGAGGCGCCCGACCGCAACCTCGCGCTCGAACTCGTCCGCGTCACCGAAGCCGGCGCCATGGCAGCGGGACGCTGGGTGGGCAAGGGCGACAAAGAAGGCGGCGACGGGGCGGCCGTGGACGCCATGCGGCAGCTGGTCAGCTCGGTATCGATGAGTGGCGTCGTGGTGATCGGCGAGGGCGAGAAGGACGAAGCGCCCATGCTGTACAACGGTGAGAACGTGGGTGACGGCACCGGCCCGGAGGTCGATTTCGCGGTCGACCCCATCGACGGCACCACCCTGATGTCGAAGGGGTCCCCCGGTGCCATCTCGGTGCTGGCGGTCGCCGAACGCGGCGCCATGTTCGACCCGTCGGCGGTGTTCTACATGCAGAAGATCGCCGTCGGCCCCGACGCCGCCGACGTGATCGATATCTCGGCGCCCATCGGGGAGAACATCCGCAAGGTCGCCAAGGCCAAGCATGCCTCGGTTTCCGATATCACCGTGTGCATTCTGGACCGCCCCCGCCACGGCGACCTGATCCAGGAGGTCCGCCACGCCGGCGCCCGGATCCGCTTGATCTCCGACGGTGACGTGGCCGGCGCCATCGCGGCCGCGCGCCCTGATTCCGGGACCGACATCCTGGTCGGTATCGGCGGCACCCCCGAGGGCATCATCGCCGCGGCCGCGATGCGCTGTATGGGCGGTGCCCTGCAGGGCAGACTCGCACCCAAGGACGACGAGGAGAAGCAGAAGGCGATCGACGCCGGCCACGATCTGGACCGGGTGCTGGTCACCGAGGATCTGGTGGCCGGGGAGAACGTCTTCTTCTGCGCCACCGGCGTCACCGACGGTGATCTGCTGCGCGGGGTCCGCTACTACGGTGGCGGCGCGTCCACCCAGTCCATTGTGATGCGGTCGAAATCAGGCACGGTCCGCATGATCGACGCCTACCACCGGCTCACCAAACTCCGCGAATACTCGTCGGTCGATTTCCACGGCGACGAGCACGCCGCCCCGCCGCTGCCCTGAGCGCCGCGCGTGCGGTCCGGGCACTGCTCCGGACCGCACGGGCCCTCCGGCGCGCCGGGCGCATACCCGCCGTGGCCAGCAACTTTTCGGCATCCGGGCCGTGTTCGCGGTTCTTACGGGTAATATCCGCGTGGCCACCGAACTGGTAACGTCACGAATCTCCACAATCAGTAGCCGCGACGTTGCCGAACCCACAGCCGGAGTGATGAACCACCACGACCCGCCCGTCCATCACGCCGGCCTGTCGCGAGAGGATGGACATGCACCACTTCGCTCGACGCTCGGCCGGATTCACCGCGGCACTCGCCGCCGCGGGTCTGCTCGTCGCCGGTTGCGGTGACGACGACAACTCGGTGTCGGACACCGTCGGCTCCCTGACCTCGGCGGTGATGCCGGGCGGCAACACCGGCACCGGCACCCCGTCCGCCTCTCCGGGCGCCGAAGGCTCGGCCACCGAAACGACAGTCGCCGAGGGCTCGGCCACCCCCGACGAAGACCCCAATGCCAATGCCGGTGAAACCAGGGTGCAGACCCCGGACGGCAACGAAGTTGCCGTGAAGGGCAGCATCTACCAGAAATACACCGAGGCCGGCGGTCCGACCGGCACACTCGGTATGCCCGAGGGCGAGGAGCAGGTCGCCGGGGATGGCGGTCGCTACCAGAACTTCTCCGGCGGCACCATCTTCTTCAGCAAGGACACCGGCGCCCATATCGTCTGGGGCGATATCCGCGAGGCATGGGAGGCCAACGGCGGCGCCGACGGCCGATTGGGCTTCCCCACCTCCGACGAGGAGGCGACCCCGGAGGGTAAGAAGAGCGACTTCGAGGGCGGCACCATCACCTGGAACTCCTCGGACCGTTCCACCACGGTCACCGAAAAGTGAATCCAGCGCTCGGGGCGCCCACGGAAGTGGGCGCCCCGAACGCTGGCCGGAGCCCGCGCATCACACGATTCCGGGATCTTCGTTCACATCCGCGGAACGGGCCGGATTGTGCGAGTACCCGACCCGGATCGTCCGGATCGCCGATATTCCCCAACCCGACCCCGGCGCCGACCCCGTACTCGCTCCGACCCGCTACCGTGTGTGCGTGCAGAAACTGTTGACCGACCGCGACCTGCTGGAATCGCTCGCGGTAGAGGTGGAACTGACCATGCGGCGCCATACCGAGATCGCCGATGAATGGCAGCCGCACGACTTCGTCCCATGGGACGACGGTCGCAACTTCGCCTTCCTCGGCGGCGAGGACTGGGATCCCGCGCAGTCCGAACTCGGCGATACCGCCCGGCTGGCGCTCACCGTGAGCGTGCTGATCGCCGACAACCTACCCGCGTACCACCGGGAGCTCGGCAAATATCTGCGCACCGGGGCGTGGTGGCGCTGGGTGGGCCGCTGGACCGCCGAGGAGGCCCGGCACTCCATTGTGATCCGCAACTATCTGATGGTCACCCGTGCCTGTGACCCGGTGGAGCTGGAACGGCTGCGGATGGGTCATATGACCGACGGTTTCCGGCGCGAGCCGCTGCATCTGCTGGATGTGCTGGCCGCCTGCGCGTTCGAGGAGACCGCCGCCGCCGTGCGCCATCGCAATACCGCCGCGCTCGGGGAGAACCCGCTGATCACCGCGATCAGCGAGCGGATCGCCGAGGACGACGAGCGGCAGGCCGCGGTATTCGCCGACCTCGTCGCGGCGGGGTTCGAGCAGGCCCCGGACCAGACCATGCGCGCCGTCGCCGACCAGGTCGCCGCGTTCCGGGTCCCCTCGGTCGCCCTGCCCGACGGGCGCAGCAGCGACGAGGCACTGGCCGATGCCGGTATCTACGATCCGGAGCGGCAGGACGAGCTGATCTTCGCGCCGCTGCTGCGTCGCTGGGATGTGTTCGGCCGCACCGACCTCGGCGAATCCGGCGAAGCAGCCCGCGAAGAACTGGCCCGGTTCCGGTCCTGAATCCATCTACGGTGCGACGCGACCGTTGCGCAACCGTCGCGTCGCACCGAATGCCGCGTCATCCCGGGTTCCCGAAGCGGCACGGCATCAGTCGTTGTCGATATTCGTCATGGACAGCACGTCCAGGCGCCGGTCGAGTTCCTCCTCGCTCAACCCGTCGCCGATCAGCCCCCGATCGATCACCGTCTGACGGATCGTCTTCTGCTCCCGCAGCGCCTGCTTGGCCACCGCCGCCGCTTCCTCGTAACCGATCGCCGAATTCAGCGGGGTCACAATGGAGGGCGAGGATTCGGCCAGGGTGCGCAGCCGTTCGGCGTCGGCGATCAACCCGTGCACACACCGGTCGGCGAACAGCCGTGACACCGCCGCCAGCAGCCGGATGGATTCGAGCACGTTACGCGCCATCACCGGGATGTAGACGTTCAGCTCGAAATGCCCACCCGCCCCCGCGAAGGCGACCGCGGCATCGTTTCCGATGACCTGCGCCGCCACCTGGGTGACCGCCTCCGGCAGCACCGGATTCACCTTGCCGGGCATGATCGAACTACCCGGCTGCAGGTCCGGCAGTTGCAGTTCACCCAGCCCGGTCAGCGGACCCGAACCCATCCAGCGAATATCGTTGGCGATCTTGGTCAGGCTCACCGCGACCGTGCGCAGCGCCCCGGAGACCTCCACCAGCCCGTCCCGGGCCGCCTGCGCCTCGAAATGATCCTCGGCCTCGGTCAGCGCGTCGATTCCGGTGGCCCGCACCAACTCCGCCACCACTTTCGCCCCGAACCCGGCGGGCGCGTTCAGCCCGGTCCCGACCGCGGTACCGCCGATCGGCAGTTCGCCCAGTCGCGGCAGCGTCGCCAGCAGTCGCTCCATACCCGCCGCGACCTGCCGGGTGTAACCACCGAACTCCTGGCCCAGCGTCACCGGGACCGCGTCCATCAGATGGGTACGCCCCGATTTCACCACCGTGCGCCATTCGGTCGCCTTGTCCAGCAATGCCAACCGCAGATGCTCCAGGGCGGGCAGCAGATCCTTGATCACGGCCTCGGTGGCGGCCAGGTGGGTCGCGGTCGGAAAGGTGTCATTCGACGATTGGGACATATTCACGTGGTCGTTCGGGTGCACAGTGACCCCGCCCGCGGCCGCGATCGAGGCGATCACCTCGTTGACGTTCATATTCGAACTGGTCCCCGACCCGGTCTGGAACACATCGATCGGGAACTGGTCGTCGTGGCGGCCCTCCGCGATCTCGGTGGCGGCCGCGACGATCGCCGCGGCCCGCTCCGCCTCGAGCAACCCCAGATCCCGGTTGACGACCGCGCATGCTCCCTTCAACAGCCCTAGCGCCCGGATCTGCGCCCGCTCCAGCCCCCGCCCGCTGATCGGGAAGTTCTCCACCGCCCGCTGGGTCTGGGCACGCCACAGCGCGTCCACCGGAACGCGGACCTCACCCATGGTGTCGTGCTCGATGCGGTACTGCTTCTCCTCGCTCATATTCCCGACCCTATGCCGCGTCCCGGCGATGTCGGCGTGCCACGCGTGAGGTCTGAATCACCGGAATTCCCCTCGACGAATCCTGCCCCGCATCACTCCCGACCAGATGGGTAGTGCACTCGATGATCTAAAACTCGGTGCCGACGCCATCGACAACACAGCGGAAGCAGACATCCGAGTCGTCGCCCGGTCACCGGCCGAGGTTTCGCCCGGGATGTCACCGACCAGGCCGGATCCGGATACGCGAGATCCCTCGCTCGGCATATAGACGCCAATGCTGGTCGGCACGGGCCATGAGATCACCATCATCGACGCCACCCGGCTCGTTTTCCTCTCGCTGCGAACCTTGGCGGCGCTTGCCGATGACAGCGCCGAACCGCACGGTATCCAGATCTGCCTCGTCATCGACAATGCTCGCTTGTCCCGGCACGCCGCGACAATCGCGGGGCATCCATACCAGGCCCGCGCGATTCCCGGCGCGCAACCCCCGCCCTCGACGTCGGTTTTCCGGCTGCCGCCACCTCGACCAGCATCGAGCCCGCACCCGCCGGAATCGATCCCACGTTTCGTCGCGAACACCGCGTACTACTGCCCATAACGCGGCATAGTGAGGTACATCACGCTCTATCCGGCGTGCGTTCAGCGCCCGAGTCGACCGAGGAGTTCGTCATGACCTACGCCAAGCCCGGTGCCGACGGCAGCATCGTCAGCTATGCCCGCCGATACGACAATTTCATCGGGGGTGAGTGGACCGCACCCGTCGAAGGTAAATACTTCGACAATCCGTCTCCGGTCGACGGCGAGACCTTCTGCGAGGTAGCGCGTTCCACCGCGCCCGATGTGGAGCTGGCGCTGGATGCCGCGCATGCGGCCGCCGATGGTTGGGGGGCCACTTCCACCACCGAACGCGCGAATATCCTCAACAAGATCGCGGATCGGATCGAGGAGAATCTGGAGGCGCTGGCGGTCGCGGAGACCTGGGAGAACGGGAAACCGGTGCGGGAGACGAAGGCGGCGGACCTACCGCTGGCCGTGGATCACTTCCGGTATTTCGCCGGGGCCATCCGCGCCCAGGAGGGCGGGATCAGCGAGATCGACGCCGACACCATCGCCTACCACTTCCATGAGCCACTGGGCGTGGTGGGTCAGATCATTCCGTGGAATTTCCCCATTCTCATGGCGACCTGGAAATTGGCGCCGGCGCTGGCGGCCGGTAACACGGTGGTGCTGAAACCGGCCGAGCAGACGCCGGCGTCGATCATGAAGGTGGTCGAGCTGATCGGCGATCTGCTGCCGCCGGGTGTGCTGAATGTGGTGAACGGCTTCGGGGTGGAGACCGGTAAGCCGTTGGCGTCGAGTCCGCGGGTGGCGAAGGTCGCCTTCACCGGCGAGACCACCACGGGCCGGTTGATCATGCAGTACGCGAGCGAGAACATCATTCCGGTGACCCTGGAACTGGGCGGGAAGAGTCCCAATATCTTCCTGCCGGATGTGCTGGCGGCCGACGACGATTTCCTGGACAAGGCGGTCGAGGGTTTCGTGATGTTCGCGCTGAACCAGGGCGAGGTGTGCACCTGTCCGTCGCGGGCGCTCGTCCATTCGTCGATCTACGACGAGTTCATGGCCCGCTGTGTGGAGCGCACCAAGGCCATTGTGAGCGGCGATCCGCTCGACGACGCGACCATGATCGGCGCGCAGGCCAGTAACGACCAGCTCGAGAAGATCCTCTCCTACATCGATATCGGCAAGAAGGAAGGCGCCGAGGTACTCACCGGCGGCGGGCCCCGGTCGGTCGAGGGCTACCCGAACGGCTATTACGTGGAGCCCACCATCTTCAAGGGCAGCAACGATATGCGCATCTTCCAGGAGGAGATCTTCGGCCCGGTCGTCTCGGTCACCACTTTCGATTCCACCGAGGAGGCCCTGAAGATCGCGAACGACACCCTCTACGGTCTCGGCGCGGGTGTCTGGACCCGGGACGGCAACACCGCCTACCGGCTCGGTCGCGGTATCAAGGCCGGACGCGTGTGGACAAATTGCTATCACGCCTATCCGGCGCACGCGGCGTTCGGCGGCTACAAGAAGTCGGGTATCGGCCGGGAGAACCACGCGCAGATGCTTGACCACTACCAGCAGACCAAGAACCTGCTGGTCAGCTATTCACCGCAGAAGCTCGGGTTCTTCTGATGCCGGACCCGAACCGGGTGGAACTCACCGCGACCGCTGCCGATCTGCTGCATGAGCTGATCGAACGGCACGGTCCGGTGATGTTCCACCAGTCCGGCGGGTGCTGCGATGGCAGCGCACCCATGTGCTATCCGCGGGGCGAGTTCCGGGTCGGGGCGCAGGATGTGCTGCTGGGGCAGGTGGATGTGGACACCCCGTTCTGGATGAGCGCGGACCAGTACGAGTACTGGAAGCACACCCATCTGACGGTGGACGTGGTGCCCGGGCGCGGGAGCGGCTTCTCCCTGGAGGCGCCGGAGGGTGTCCGGTTCCTGATCCGGTCCCGGCTGCTCACCGACGAGGAGTTCCTCCGCCTGGAAGCCGCGCCGCCACCACCGACAGGTGCTGAGATCACCGACTGATCGCCGCCCGGCCCGCCCGGCCTCGGCTCGTGCCGATCGGCCCGGCGGGTCGGATCGGGTGTCGGCCACGATCGCGCCGATCATCGGGCAGCACCGGTCCACCTCACCCCTTCCCTGGTCACCTGCACGGTCGAGCCGGTCCCGGCTCTGGATGCCGGCGAGCGGCCGGCGGAGCGCAGACCTGGGGTTACGAAAGCCCAGATCACCGCGCCGGGCTCGCGCCGACCGGGCCCGGCGGGTCGAGCCGGATGCGCCGCGCCGGTGCCGGATCATCGATCGAATCCGGCCGGAGCCGATCAATTACGGCTCCGGGATCCGTCGTCAGTGCATACCAGCCGTCAGCTGAGGAGGATCGTCATGCAGAAGATCGTCACCAATCTCTGGTACGACACCCAGGCCGAGGAGGCCGCGGAGTTCTACTGTTCCCTGTTCCCGGACGGGAAGATCACCGGGGTGCAGCGGTATACGGATTCGGGCATGCGGGAAGCGGGAACGGTGATGCTGGTCGACTTCCAGCTCGCCGGCCAGCAGTTCACCGCTATCAACGGCGGCGGCGACTACCACTACACCCACGCGATGTCGCTGCTGGTCAACTGTGACGATCAGGCCGAGGTCGACCGGCTGTGGGAGGCGCTGCTCGCGGACGGCGGCGAGGAGATCCAGTGTGGCTGGCTCAACGACAGGTACGGGGTGCCGTGGCAGATCTGGCCCAGCGAGGCCAACGACCTGCTCTCCGGTGACGATCCGGTGGCGGTCGATCGCGCTCTCGCGGCCATGTACCAGATGAAGAAGATCGATTTGCGGGCCATGCGGGAGGCCTACGCAGGCTGATCCGCTTCCGGCGGCCGCGCCGGGTGGGTTCCGGCGCGTTGCCAGCGCCAGGCGAACTCCCCCGGCCGCGGCGGCGGGCCCGGCAGCTCGCCCGCGGCGGCCAATCCGGAGATCAGGACCGCGAGCACCCGGCGGCGCAGTTGCGCGGTGCGCTGCCGGTCGGGTGTCGACACCGCCGCGCACGCTTCCAATACCAGGCCGATGTCCTGCGGCGTCACCCCCTCCCGCAGCCGGCCCGTGGCCTGCGCCCGGCGTACCAGTTCTGCGTTCGTCTCGTCGGCGTGCGCCACATCGGGCAGCATCGCCGGGTCGGGTTCGAAGGTGCCCGCGAGATGCACCGTCAGGGAGTGCACGTCGGCATCGACCACTCGTTCCAGGAACCCCACCAGGGCCTGCCAGCCGTCGGGTTCGGCCAGCGCGGCGTCGGCCTCCGCGTTGTAGCGGCGCAACCCCTCGTGGCACAGCGTGCGCAGTAGCGCTTCCTTGCTGGGGTAGCGGCGGTAGAGCGCGCTGATTCCGACGCCCGCCCGTTCGGCCACCGCGGCGATCGGGGCCTTCGGTTCGGCCAGGAACACCTCCCGAGCGGCTTCCAGGACGAGACCGTCGTTGCGGGCGGCCTGCGCTCTACGGCCGCCCAGAGGCTTGTGAGCAGGTGTTTCCGCTGATTTCGACATACGCCGAGCGTACCAGTTGAAACGGAATGTTCCGTTCTGTTACCTTCAAACGGAACAAACTATTCCGTTCTGAGTGAAGGATTCGATATGGCCACCATCAAGCCGTTCCGCGTCGAGATCCCCCAGGTCGATATCGACGATCTGCGCAACCGGCTCCAGCGCAGCCGCTGGGCCGATCAGATCCCGGGCTCCGGCGAGGAGTACGGCGTCAGCGTCGGCCGGGTACGGGCCCTGGCGGAGCATTGGCTACGGCTCGACTGGCGAAAGATGGAGGACCGGCTCAACGCCCACCCCCACTTCGTGACCGAGATCGACGGTCAGCGGATCCACTTCCTGCACGTACGCGCACAGCAGGGCACCGGGTTCCCACTCGTCCTCACCCACGGCTGGCCCGGGACCTTCGTCGAATTCCTGCGCCTGATCGAGCCGCTGAACGCCGCGGGTTTCGATCTCGTCATCCCTTCGGTCCCCGGTTACGGCTTCTCCGGACCCACCACCGAGAACGGCTGGAACGACCAGCGGATCGCCCGGGCCTGGGCCGAACTGATGAGGCGGCTGGGCTACGCGCGATACGGCGCGGTGGGCAATGACGGCGGATCGATGATCTCGGTCGAACTGGGCCGTTTCGCACCGCACCGTGTGGTGGGAACGCATGTGGCCCAGGTATATTCGTTCCCGTCGGGCGACCCTGCCGAACTGGCCCACCTGGATGCCGACGAGCAGCGGTCCCTGGAAACCCTGAACTGGTTCGTGACGAACAAAATGGGTTTCAATGTGCTGCAGTCACAGCAGCCGCAGACCCTCGCGCACGCCCTCGCGGACTCACCGTCGGGCCTGCTCGGCTGGAACGGACAGCTCCTGGGACCGGAACTCGACGACGACTTCGTGATCGCCAATATCGCTGTCCACTGGTTCACCGGCACGGCGGGTTCGGCGATCCGGCACTACTTCGAGAAGGACAAGGCCCCCACCCCCACCGCGCCGTCGACGGTGCCGCTGGCACTGTGCGGCTCGACCGGCGATTTCCACGGAATCCGGCGGTTCGCCGAGCGCGATCACCACATTGTGTCGTGGCGTACACATGATGTGCACACCCACTACCTGCACCACGTCGCGGCGGATCTCATGGCCGCCGAGATCACCGAGTTCTTCGGCGAGTACCGCGGCGAGTGAGCCGAGGCCGTAGCGATCCGGCACCGCGACGGGTCCGCGGTGCACTTCGCTGCACGACGGTCAGGAATGCTCCTTCAAGTACTCCAGATAGAACCCGCGCAGCGCCTCGGCGAGTTCGCCGTCACCTGCGTGAACATAGTCGTCGAGCATGGGCACCACCCATTTGATATCGGCTTCGCTCTCCCCGGTCCGGCCCGCCGTGGCCTCCGCCGCCGGGATCCGGGTCAGCAGGTCCCAGAGGAAGCGGATATCACCGTGCCGCACCGCGAGCCTGACCGCGCGGTCGTGCAGTTCCTTCGACGAGAGCTTGTCCGACTCCTCGTACTGGGTCATATCGCCGACTCTAATCCCGGCACCGGGTTCCGGGCCGGTTTCCGGGAGGGTCGCCGGGCCGTCACCGCGTGGCGTACCCACTCCGGCCCGATACCGTGCTGCGATGACCCGATGACCGACGAAATCCCCACCCCACCGCCCGGCTTCCAGGTCAAACGCGTCTACGAGGCCCCCACGGCCGACGACGGATACCGGGTGCTCGTCGACCGCCTGTGGCCGCGCGGCCTCGCCAAGGCCGCGGCCCGGGTCGACGAATGGCCCAAGGAGATCACCCCCTCGACCGAGCTGCGCAGGTGGTTCCACGAGGACCCCGATGGCCGGCGCACCGAATTCGCCGACCGCTACCGGGCCGAGCTCGCCGAGCCGGCGGCCCGCGAAATATTGAACCGGCTCCGGGAGCGCGCCGGCAGCAGCCCGCCGGTGACATTGGTCACCGCTGTCAAAGAACCGGGTCACAGCCACGTTCCGGTACTCGTGGAGCAGTTGCGGGAATGAACCGGCCCGCGCCGGGCGACACGAAAGCGAACGTGGAGCGAACACGCCGCTCAGGACCGGGGACAGCACGACTTTCACCGATACCTGATCCGAATCGACCGCGGACGGTCGATACCCACGCTGACCTGCGTGAAAACGGTCGAACCGGGGCCAGTTCACAGCGAATTCACCAAACCCTCGCGCATTTCTTCGAGCGCACAGGGGTGGTGAGGAGGTAGCTTCGGAGTGGCGGGTCGCACGTAGCGGTTCGCTCGGGAGGTCCTGACCGTGACTGAGAAACTCAGTACGAGGGGGCCGGCACCCGGTCCTCGTGGCCACTGACGCACCACGTCAGCAGCCATCCGGACCTACCGGCCCAGCGAGACTGTCTGTGTGGGTGCCGCGCAGACCATAGGAGCCTACCGTGACTGATAATCGCTCCGTATCCGCCCCTTCGGCGAATTCTCGCTTCATTGAGAAAGGTTTGAAAACCTTCGTTATCGACACCTCGGTGCTGCTGTCGGATCCCTGGGCAGTGACCCGGTTCGGCGAACATCATGTGGTGTTGCCGCTGGTCGTGATCAGCGAACTCGAGGGTAAACGACACCATCACGAACTCGGCTGGTTCGCCCGCGAGGCCCTGCGCATGCTCGACGATCTGCGGGTGGCCCACGGCCGGCTCGACGAACCGCTGCCCATCGGCACCGACGGTGGCACGTTGCAGGTGGAACTGAACCACACCGATCCCTCGGTGTTGCCGGTCGGTTTCCGCACCGAGAGCAACGATTCCCGCATCCTGGCCTGCGCGTTGAACCTCGCGGCCGACGGATGCCAGGTGGTGTTGGTGTCCAAGGACATCCCGATGCGGGTGAAGGCCAGCGCGGTAGGTCTACGGGCGGAGGGATATCACGCACAGGATGTGGTGACCTCCGGCTGGACGGGCATGGTCGAGATCGACACGGCCTCGGACATCGTCGACCGACTCTACAGCGAATCGGTCGTCGATCTCGACGAGGCGCGAGAACTGCCCTGCCACACCGGAATACGCCTCCTGGGCAACAGCTCCAGCGCCCTCGGCCGGGTCACACCGGACAAACGGGTGCAGCTGGTGCGGGAACGGGAGGCGTTCGGGCTACACGGCCGCTCCGCGGAACAGCGGGTGGCACTGGACCTGTTGCTCGACGAGAGCGTCGGCATCGTCTCGCTGGGTGGCCGCGCCGGCACCGGTAAATCCGCACTGGCACTCACCGCCGGCCTGGAAGCGGTGCTGGAGAAGCGCACCCAGCGCAAGGTCGTGGTCTTCCGGCCGCTGTACGCGGTGGGCGGCCAGGAACTCGGTTACCTGCCGGGCACCGAGAACGAGAAGATGGGCCCGTGGGCACAGGCCGTCTTCGACACCCTCGACGGTCTGGCCAGCCGCGAGGTCATGGAGGAGGTACTCGGCCGGGATATGCTGGAAGTTCTCCCGCTGACCCATATTCGAGGCCGGTCGCTGCACGATTCGTTCGTGATCGTGGACGAAGCCCAGTCATTGGAACGCAATGTCCTGCTGACGGTGCTGAGCCGGCTCGGCAGCGGTTCCCGGGTGGTCCTTACCCACGATGTGGCCCAGCGCGACAATCTGCGGGTCGGCCGGCACGACGGTGTCGCCGCGGTGGTCGAGAAGCTCAAGGGTCACCCCTTGTTCGCGCATATCACCCTGACCCGCAGTGAGCGGTCGCCGATCGCCGCACTGGTCACCGAGATGCTGGAGGAATACGGGCCCAACGCGTAGGCCCGGCAGCCGTTCGAGAGCGTTTCACGGCGCTCTCGAACGGCGTCCGCGCCATCGCGACCCGATAGGTCAGCGGCCGAAGAGCGCCTTCACGACCCCGACCGCGGTGCCGCGCAGAAAGTTCTCCCAGCTGAAATGGTCGTGCCACAACACGATTCGGCCGTCGTGCAGCTCGAACGTCCCCATCACCCAGAACGAGATGCGCACCGGCCCGAACCGCAGCACATCGGTGCGATCGGTGAGCACCACGGATCCGTCCGCGGCGATATGGTGCATCTGCGCCGAGAACCCGAACTGCTCCCGGTCCAGGCCCCGTAGCAACTTCCCGACCCGTCGCGCCCCGCGCACATCCGGCAGCGAGGTGTTCTTCCAGACGATATCGGGATGCACCAGCTCCAGCGCCTCGTCGAGCGCGCCGATCTCCATCGCGGTGAAGAACTCGCGGACCGTGGTGGCCGCGTCCTGATTCAGCTCGGTATCCATCCTCCGAGCCTAGGATGCCGCTCCGGCAGGAGCCAGGTGCTGTGTACTCGGCGCGTGGGCCGAGCACACAGCACCGAAGATCACAACAGGTTCCAGTCCTCGAGGCCCTGGTAGAGCGGGAAATCGTTGGCGAGTTTCTTGACCCGGCCGCGCAGCGCATCCAGGTCGGCGCCGCCGGCGAGAGCAGTGGCGATGATATCGGCGACCTCGGTGAACTCGGTGTCGCCGAAGCCGCGGGTGGCCAGGGCGGCGGTGCCGATACGCAGGCCGGAGGTGACCATCGGGGGGCGCGGGTCGAAGGGGACGGCGTTGCGGTTGACCGTGATCCCGACCTCGTGCAGCAGGTCTTCGCCCTGCTGGCCGTCGAGGTCGGAGTTGCGCAGGTCGACCAGGACCAGGTGGACGTCGGTGCCGCCGGTAAGGACGCTGATGCCCTTACCCGCGACGTCGGGGCCGGTGAGGCGTTCGGCGAGGATCTTGGCACCGGTCAGGGTGCGCTGCTGGCGTTCGGCGAACTCGGGGGTGCCGGCGATCTTGAACGCGACCGCCTTCGCGGCGATGACGTGCATCAGCGGGCCGCCCTGCTGCCCGGGGAACACCGAACTGTTCAGTTTCTTGGCGTAGTCCTGTTTCGCCAGGATGAGGCCCGAGCGGGGGCCGCCGAGGGTTTTGTGGACGGTGGAGGAGACCACGTCGGCATACGGCACCGGGGAGGGGTGCAGGCCGGCGGCGACCAGTCCGGCGAAATGCGCCATATCGACCCACAGGTAGGCGCCGACCTCGTCGGCGATCTCCCGGAACGCCGCGAAATCCTGATGCCGCGGATACGCCGACCATCCGGCGACGATCACCTTCGGCCGCGCCTCCCGCGCGATCGCCCGGACGTTGTCCATATCCACCCGGTGGTCTTCCTTGGAGACCCCGTAGGAGTGGACGTCGTAGAGCTTGCCGGAGAAGTTCAGCCGCATGCCGTGGGTGAGGTGGCCGCCGTGGGCCAGGTCCAGGCCGAGCAGCCGGTCGCCCGGATCGAGCAGCGACATCAGCACCGCGGCGTTGGCCTGGGCGCCGGAATGCGGCTGCACATTCGCGAAATCCGCGCCGAACAGCGCCTTGGCGCGTTCCCGGGCGAGGTTCTCGACCACGTCGACGTGTTCGCAGCCGCCGTAGTAGCGACGACCGGGATAGCCTTCGGCGTACTTGTTGGTGAGCACACTGCCCTGCGCCTGCAATACCGCGCGCGGCACGAAGTTCTCCGACGCGATCATTTCCAGGGTGTCGCGTTCCCGGGCGAGCTCACCCGCCATCGCGGTGGCGAGTTCGGGATCGAGCTCACCGAGAGACTGGGTATTGACAGAGGCGGTCGTCTGCGTCACCACGCCAGTGTATGAGTCACCCCAGGGATCGGTTTATCTGCCCCGCCTTCGGCGGGGCGTGGTCGGGGCCCGGTGTGACCCCGGCCACGAAGGCCCGCTATCCGGAGATGGCGCGGGCTCGGCACCCGGGTCAGACGGCGCGCAGGGCGGAGGGAATGAGGGGTTCGTCCAGCAGCCGGCGGAAGCGGTCGGCGCGGTCGTCCTCGTCGGTGGCGCGGTCGAGCCAGCCACCCAGCAACCGGTAGCCCTCCACATAGGTGCTGACGTAGGCCCGCCACAGCGGTGAGGACAGGAAGCGCAGCGACTGGCGGGCGCGGTCGGGAGTGGTGAGCGACCAGCGCTCCAGGAAGGCGGCCACATCGTCGGCGTCCCTGCCCATGTCGTGCAGCATGAGCGCGGCATCCTGCCGGACCCCGAGCAATTGGCCGGAGGCCTCGACGAGTCGTTCGGCGCGTTCCCCGTCGAACCGCAATCCGAGGTCGGCGTAGATCTCCTGCGCCCACCGGCCCCAGCCCGGCCCGACGATCGAACGCAACGCCAGGTCCGCCAGCCCTTCGGCCATCAGGCACTGCGGAGTGTTGACCAGGAAGATCGTCTGCTCGGTCTGCCCGGCGGCCACCAGGCCGGCCTCTTTGCGGCAGTGCTCGGTGTGGTGCCCGGGGTAGGACTCATGCGAAATGAGCCGGGGCAGGTTCGCCATGTGCTGGCGCAGGTCGGAGTTGATGGCGACCGTGGACCGGTAGTTGCCGAGGTAATAGTTGAAACCGGACCACGGCTTGTCGCCGACCACCTCGTAGGTGACGTGCTCGTGGTCCGGCAGCGGGTACCGGGCGCGAACCAGTTCGCGGAGCGCGCCGGAGAACGCTTCGACGCACGCCTCGAGCTTGTCCGGCGGGATCTCGTCGGCTTTCCGATAGGCCGCCATCCGTTCGGTCAGCGGACCCGAGCCACCCAGGACCTCATCGATCTTGCGGTGTGCCTCCTGATAGTCGGCGGGATCACCGGGCGCGATCTCGACGTCGAAATAGGCGCGGACCTCGTCGATGAAACCGATATCGTCCCCGGCGAACTTGCGGCCCGAACATTCCAGCGCCCGCAGATGCGCGTCGATGAACTCGGACCGCTGGGCGGGCAGGCCGGCGTTCGGCAGTTCCGTACGTAACCGCGCGGCCGTCCGGGCCAGCTCCCGGGGTTCGGGCTTCGGCGCGTTCTCGACTTCCTGCCGCAGCCGCGGGTCGGCCGTGTAGGCATCGACGAATCCCTCTTCGATCCGGTCGAATGCCAGACCGAGGCGCAGGTATTCGATCACCAGGGGATGGGCTTCCATGGCCTCGACCCTAACGGGCGCGGCCCCTCCGCGATCCGCGTACGCGACGAAGCCGGGACATGGCCGGGCCGGCCGGACGGCCGCACCCGGTGCGGATTCGGCCGGCGGATACCGGCCACGTATCCCCGTTACCACGGGAAGCAGTTGTTCTACACAACAGTAATGGACCCCCCGATCCCCCCACTCCCCGCCGAGGGGCAGAATTCAGCCATGAGGGCACAGCCAGAGCGCCGGACCTGGCGGGGTCGCGACAGCCGCAGCGGCGGAATCCCACGCGCAGGGCACCGCGAGCACGAGTGTCCGGCAGAGTGGAGCGCTGAGTAGATGGCCAAGGCGAGCGAGCCGAGTCCGTATGTGGAATTCGACCGGAAACGGTGGCGGGAACTGCGCAAATCGACTCCGCTGGTGCTCACCGAAGAGGAATTGATCGGACTGCGAGGTCTGGGCGAACAGATCGACCTCGAAGAAGTGGCCGAGGTCTATCTGCCGCTGGCCCGGTTGATCCACCTGCAGGTGGCGGCGAGACAGCGCTTGTTCGCGGCCACCGCCACCTTCCTCGGGGAATCACATCCGGACAAACAGGTCCCCTTCGTGATCGGTGTGGCCGGCAGCGTGGCGGTCGGCAAATCCACCACCGCCCGCGTACTGCAGGCGCTGCTGGCCCGCTGGGATCATCACCCCCGGGTCGATCTGGTGACCACCGACGGATTCCTCTACCCCACGGCGGAACTCACCCGCCGCGGGCTCATGCACCGTAAAGGCTTCCCGGAGAGCTACGACCGCCGCAAACTGCTGCGCTTCGTCACCGAAGTGAAATCGGGCGCCGAAGAAGTATGCGCGCCGGTTTATTCACATATCTCCTACGACATCGTCCCCGGCGAATTCCACTGTGTACACCAGCCGGATATCCTCATCGTCGAAGGGTTGAACGTATTACAGACCGGGCCGCGGCTGATGGTTTCCGATCTGTTCGATTTCTCCATCTACGTGGACGCGCGGATCGAAGATATCGAAACCTGGTACGTACGAAGGTTCCTGAGCCTGCGGGCCACCGGGTTCGCCGATCCCAAGGCTCATTTCCATCACTACGCGCGGTTCACCGACGCCGAGGCGACGGCGGCCGCAAAAGACATCTGGAACTCCACCAACCGCCCGAATCTGGTCGAGAACATACTGCCTACCCGCCCCCGCGCCACCTTGGTCCTGCGGAAGGACTCCGACCACACGATCAACCGGTTGCGGTTGCGGAAGTTGTGATCGCGACGGCGGACTTGCGAGTGAGGGCGATGCCAGGTCGGCAGACCCCGCGACGCCGCAGGCGGCGCCAACAATTCAGGTCCCGTAGCGGCGGTGGCGGGCGGCGTAGTCGCGGAGGGCGCGGAGGAAGTCGACGCGACGGAACTCGGGCCAGTAGACCTCGGTGAACCAGATCTCGGAGTAGGCGCTCTGCCACAGCAGGAAGCCGGAGAGCCGCTGTTCGCCGGAGGTGCGGATCACCAGATCGGGGTCGGGTTGCCCCGAGGTGTAGAGGTGCTGGCCGATGGCGCCGACCGTTATGGACTGGACCAGGTCCTCGCCGGTTTCGCCGGCCGCTATCTCCTGGCGGACCAGTTGGCGCACGGCGTCGGCGATCTCTTGGCGACCGCCGTAACCGATGGCGACGTTGACGTGGGTACCGGTGCGTTCACGGGTGCGCTCGGTGGCGGTGCGCATGCGCTTGGCGACCAGTTCGGGCAGGCCGTCAAGGGTGCCGACGATACGGACCCGCCAGTTCTGTTCGGGGTCGGCGAGTTCCTCGACGACGTCGGTGATGACTTCGAAGAGGGTTTCCAGTTCCTCCTGGCCGCGGCTGAGGTTCTCGGTGGAGAGCAGGTAGACGGTGACGAGCTCGATTCCTTCGGCTTCGCACCAGCTGACCAGTTCGGCGACCTTGAGGGCGCCGACCCGGTGTCCGTGGGTGATATCGGTGAACCCGTTCTCCCGGGCCCAGCGGCGATTACCGTCGCACACCACCGCTACATGCCGCGGATGCTGTTTGTCCGCAAGCTTCTTGGCCAGACGGGCCTCGTAGATGCGATAGGGAAAGCCCCGCAGCCGACTCGGAAATTCCACGACGCCCAACAGTACGCCTTTCCGGTCGGGGTCCGTAGTTGTGGCGAAAAGCGATGACGGTCACTGCCGCGGCCGAGACAGCCCCCTCTCGGCGGGTGAGGCGGTACAGTGACCACAGGGTAACCTACGCAGACGTAGGTTACCCACGAGTTCAGTATCGGCTCCGTCGGGCCGCGGAGGCATCCGCGGGTCCGCAGCACCGGTAGGCCGTCGCGCTGCCGCCGGAAGCCGGGCCGCGCATACTCGAACCAGGAGGCAATGTGTCCGACCCTTCCCCCGGCAGTCACCCGAACCCCGGCGACCTCGATCCCACCGGCGACCTCGCCGGTGCCGCGGTCGACTCGCAAACCGGCCCCGACAGCGAAGACCCGGTCCCCAACCCGGCCGACTCACTGGTCGCGCTGGTCAAACCGCGGATGCGCGGCTGGATCCACACCTGGGCCACCGGTATCGCCGCGGTGGCCGTGATCGCGCTGGTCGCCACGGCGGCCACGATCTCGGCGACGGCGGTCGTCGCGACCCTGATCTACGGACTCACCATCTGCGCTCTGTTCGGGATCAGCGCCACCTATCACCGCATCACCTGGCAGACCGTCCAGGCCCGGATACGGATGAAACGTGCGGACCACTCGATGATCTTCCTGTTCATCGCGGGCACCTACACACCGTTCGCACTGCTCGCCCTACCCGCTCCGACCGGCCCGATCCTGCTCGCGGTGGTGTGGACGGGCGCACTGGCCGGCGTCGCGCTGAAATTGCTGTGGCCACTCGCCCCGCGGTGGGTGGGAGTGCCGTTGTATCTGCTCCTCGGCTGGGCGGTGGTGCCGGTGGGCGGAGAACTCTATCGCTCGGCCGGCCTGCCCGCGGTCCTGCTGCTGGTCGCCGGCGGGCTGGCCTACAGCATCGGCGCGGTGCTCTACGCCACCCGCTGGCCCAACCCGTGGCCGAGCACCTTCGGCCACCACGAGTTCTTCCACGCCGCCACCGTGGTGGCCGCGCTCTGCCACTACGTGGCGGTCTGGCTGGTGCTACTGGATTGAGCGAACACGTTCCCGGACCGCTGACCAGCTGAGTCGATTAGGCTGCTGATTCGTGTCCTTCCATAGCGGCCGCCCGCGCTCCAGCGGCCACCGCGGGTAATTCCGCCGATGGCCTACAGTGTCGGATCCCGGCCGCGGGCCGGGATGGTCACCCGGCTGATGCAGTGGACCGTCCTCGCCCGCTGGGGGCTGGCGTCGGTCGTCATCGCCGCCCACCTCAGCGGTCTCGCGGTCATCGTGACCCAACTGGTGCTCATCGGCTTTCCCGGCCGGGTCGGCACCGATCAGCTGAGCGGGCTCATGCTGGTCACCGTCTACCCGGTCGTCGCGTCGCTGTTGGGGATCGCGCTGGCCGTCCGCGACCGCCTGACCTATTTCGCCTGGCTGGACAGCTCCCGCAAACCGACCCCTGAGGAGGCGCGGCGGATCCTGCACCTGCCGCTCGCCATCACCCTGCGTTCGCTGGTGATGTGG
The DNA here is from genome assembly GCF_001613445.1 of Nocardia grenadensis NBRC 108939. Taxonomy (GTDB): domain Bacteria; phylum Actinomycetota; class Actinomycetes; order Mycobacteriales; family Mycobacteriaceae; genus Nocardia; species Nocardia grenadensis. The sequence goes on along the minus strand of NZ_BDCJ01000012.1, from coordinate 230,329 downwards.
GGGCCCGGGGTGGTGCTTTCGGCGATCCTGCTGGCCGGGCTGACCACCGAGAAGGATCTCACCGTCCTACTCGCGATGTTCATCGTCGGTGGGCTCGAATCGGCCGGCCTGACCTATCTGATCGTGGACCGGGTCATCCGGCCCGTGGTGCCGATCGTGGCCGGCGTACTCGGCGCGACCATGCACTGGAGTTCGTCGGTGTTCGTGCGGGTGGCGCTGGCCTGGGCGGTCTCGGGCGCCATGCCGCTCAGCGCGCTGATCGTGGTACTCGCCGATCCGGCCACCTCCATGGAACACCGGATCCGGACCGGTATCTATCTCGCCGCGATCAGCCTGGTCGTCGGGGTCCTGGCCACCTGGGCGCTGACCCGGGCCGTGGCCACACCCCTGCGGACGCTGCGGATAGCGGTGGACCGGATCACCCGGGGCGATCTGGATGTGCGGGTGTCGGTGGGCAGTGCCAGCGAGATCGGCCGGTTGGAACATTCGGTGAACGAGATGTCGGCGAACCTGCGCGAACGGTCGCGGATGCGGGATGTGTTCGGCAGGCACGTGGGCGAGGAGGTCGCCGAGCGGGCACTCGCGGGAGGTATCGATCTGACCGGTGACGTGCGAGAGGTTTCGGCGCTGTTCGTGGACGTCACCGGATCGGTGGCGATCTCCACCGGACTCCCGCCGCAGGAGTTCGTGGCCAAACTGAACCGGCTCATGGCCACCGTGGTCGCCGCGACCGAGGACAACGACGGACTGGTGAACAAGTTCGAAGGGGACGCGGCGCTGTGCATCTTCGGCGCCCCGATCGCATTGACCGACAACGCGACTCCCGCCCTGCGCGCCGCCCGCCGGATCCGGGACGAGGTGTTGGCGGCGGGCGAACTCGATATCGGTATCGGCGTGGCCCGGGGCCGGGTGTTCGCCGGGGACGTCGGCACCGATACCCGCCGGGAGTATACGGTGATCGGGGACGCGGTGAACGCCGCGGCCCGGCTCACCAGCCGCGCCAAGGAGGTACCGCGGCGCATCCTGGTCTCCCAGAGCGTGGTCGACGCCGCCGAGGCGGGTGAGCGCGCGGAATGGGTGAAGTATGGATCCGTCGCATTGCGCGGTATCGACGCACCGACCCCGTCCTGGACCGATCGCCAAGTCGAAGCGCCACAGCGCTAGCGCGTTGCGTAGCGAGCGACGATCGCGGCGGCTCGGTCGCGCAGGCAGGTACCAGGACTTCCGCGTCGGTGGTGAGCTGCCACAGCGCCCATTCGGCGTGCCGCGTGTCCTGGAAGGTCACCTCCAGCCGTAGCCATCCGTCCGCGCCGGGCTCCTCGTTGCGGACGGCCGCGCGGTGCTCATCAACTCCTCCCGCCGCTCCGGGTTCACCCGCACCAGCACATCGATCCAGTCCCCGCCGGTCCGGAATCGGGTGCTGCGTTCCTGCCAGACCCGGCCCGGATCGATCCGGTCCGAGCGCTGGGCCGGTTCGGGAAGTACTTGCGCCGCCGATATCCGCGACAGCCGGTAGGTCCGATCCGCACCGGCTCGCATAGCGAGCAGGTACGCCAGGCCGCGCACGGTGACCAGGCCCGATCGGGTCCACCGTCCGCCACCCCGGGCCGCGGTCGGCGGGCGCCGCGGACGCCGGGTCCCGGCTCGGCCCGCACAACCGGCCGCATAGCACGACGACTTCCCGGCGCGTCCTCGCCGTCCCGATGCCTGGGTCTCCTACCGCGGGGTGGCGGCCGCGGGCCCGGCCAGGGCGGCGCGCAAGGCGTCCGGTGTCGTCACCGGCAGGTCGCAGACCGAGCCCCGGCACACATAGGCCGCCGCGGTGCCGTCGATCGAGGGCCGGTCGGTGAGCAGTGGGACGGTATCCACATCGGCCCGGACGACGACCGCGCCGCCCGGTGCGTGGGCCCGGGCGACCTCCAGCAGCTCGGCATCACCCATCGGCCGATAGCCGGTGGTGGAGATGGCGACCTGCAACGGGCCCTGGAGCGCGGCCTCGGCCACTGTCAGCCACTGGCCGGCCGAGCGCGGCGCTTTCGCCAGCACCACCGCGCCGCGGGCGAGGGTGTGCTCGGCCAGCTCCCGGTAGCGGGCGGCGCGGTCGGGTTCGACCACGGCGGAGGCGGTCAGCAGGGCTTCGGCCAGGACGGACGCCCCGGCCGGGGTGGCGCCGTCGATGGGGTCGCGGGGACGGGCGATCAGGGATTCGGCGTCGTCCGCCGTGTCGAACCAGCTACCGGGCTCGTCCGGGTCGGCGAAATGCGTGATCGCCGAGTCCAGGATGCGGTGGATATCCGGGAGCCAGCCGGCCGATCCCGAATACTGGTGCAGGGCCAGCAGGGCGGTGGCCAGCCAGGCGTAGTCCTCGAGTACGCCTGGCGCGCTACCGGCGACGCCGCCCAGCGAGGCGCGCAGCACCCGGTCCTGCACCACGTGCAGGTCGAGGAGCACTCGTGCGAGGTCGTAGGCGGCGTCGAACCAGTCGCGCCGGTCGAGTGCGCGGGCGGCTTCGCAGAGCGCGGTGATCGCCATCCCATTCCAGGCGGTCACCGCCTTGTCGTCACGGTCGGGCTGGGGGCGGCGCTGGCGGGCGGCGCGCAGCGCGGTACGGGCGCGTTCGAATCGCTCGCCGTCCTCCGGATCGGCGCGACGGGTGAGCACCGAACAGCCCTGCTCGAAATTTCCGGCGGTGGTGACCCCGAAGACCTCCGCGGCCCAGGCACCGTCGACGGGCCCCAGTTCGCCGACCAGCTCGGCGGGGTTCCAGACATAGGTCGCGCCCTCGACACCGGGTTTGCCCGCTTCGACGTGGGTGTCGGCGTCCAGCGCCGAGGCCAGACCGTGCGCGGTGGACAGATCGTCCAGCAGGAACTGCGCGATCTCTTCGGTGATCCGGCGCGGCAGCGGATCCGCGGGACTCCGGCGCGCCAGATGCGCGTAGAACCTCAGCAGCTGCGCGTTGTCGTAGAGCATCTTCTCGAAATGCGGGATCACCCAGGCCGCGTCCACCGAATAGCGGGCGAAACCGCCGCGCAGCTGGTCGTAGATACCGCCGCGGGCCATGGCTTCCGCGGTACGGTCCACCACGGCCCGGACCGCCGGGTCGCCGGTGCGTTCCCAACTGCGCAGCAGGCCCTCCAGCAGTGCGGCGGGCGGGAACTTCGGCGCGCCGCCGAAGCCGCCGTGCGCCTCGTCGAAATCGCGGAGCACCGCGGCCACGGCGTGGTCGAGCAGTTCGGCGGTGACGGTGAGCTCGGATTTCGGGATCCCGCCCGCCTGCTCGCGCAGGGCCGCGGCTACCTGCTCGGACGCCGTGTCGACATCGGCGCGGCGATTACGCCAGGTATCGGTGATCGCGGTGAGCAACTGGGTGAACGACGGCATACCGCCGCGCGGCGCCTTCGGGTAGTAGGTGCCGCAGTAGAACGGCTCCCCCGCCGGGGTGAGGAAACAGGTCATCGGCCAGCCGCCCTGACCGGTCATCGCGACCGTGGCGTTCATGTACACCGCGTCCAGATCCGGGCGTTCCTCCCGGTCCACCTTGATACACACGAACTCGGCGTTCATCTGCGCGGCGGTAGTCTCGTCCGCGAACGATTCGTAGGCCATCACATGACACCAGTGGCAGGACGCGTACCCGATGGACAGCAGGATCGGCACGTCACGCGCGACTGCCTCCGCCAGAGCCTCGGCATCCCACTGCCGCCAGTCGACTGGATTGTCCGCATGCTGACGCAGATAAGGTGATGTCGCACCAGCCAATTGGTTCACGATGCCAGCCTCCCAAATCCGGTGCGCGCACCACACGAGCTACCCGGTCCGCACGACCGGCCATATGTCTCGGCCCGAACAGCACAACCGCCGATCGGCTCTCACCGCCAGACTAGTGGCCCGCGCGCGAGGGCCGGTGGCCCGCGACAGGTACGCATCGCCGGGCCGAAGAGCTCGCCATGCGCTTCCCCGGTGGGGCCGCGGTGAACATCGCGACGCAGGCGCCGGGTAGCGAGTGACGTCGGGCAGCGGTTACCCGCTCGATGAGCGATACGGGTGCAACAGTGTCCGCGAATGCCGTTGCACCCGTACCGAGCCACTGCGTCCGGACCGCCAATGGCGATTCGGACGTCGCTACGCGACCGGTGCCCCCGTGTTGTCGCGCCGGGCCCGCAGCAGCTGGGGCCGATGTTTGCCGTCTTTGAACCAGTGATGCGAGCCGGGTTTGCGCGCTTCGGTGGCCAGATGTTTGATACCTGCCTCGCAGGCGAATTCCTTGAGCTTCTTGCCCGCGAACCCGCTGAAGTACAACCGCGTGGCGGTCTCATCCTTGTGGCCGAGCTGGTAGATCCCGGCGTCCCGGCCGAAGCTGAGGCACATGGCCGGGAACGCCAGGTCGATCGGGGTGGGCTGTTCACCCGCGATGCGACGCAGCAATGTGTCAGCGGCGTGCGCTCCCAAGCAGTACGCGGTGTAGGCGCTCATCCGGAACGGCAGGTCCGACGGCGCCGACGAATCACCCGCCGCGACAATACGCGCGTCGTCGACACTGGTCAGCGTTTCGTCGGTGAGCAGTCGCCCGGCGGCATCGGTGCGCAACCCGCTCCGAGCGGCCAGGTCGGGGACGTCGAAGCCGGCTGTCCAGATCGTGACCGCACTCGCCGGCGTTCGGCCGTCGCCGAGTTCGACGGCGTCCCGGGCCACCGCCGTGACCGCCGCATCGGATCCTTCGATGACTGTCGCTCCCAGCCCGGCGAAATACTTCCGAGCCGTGCGCCGGGCCTTCGGATGCAGGTACGGGCCGAGTGCCCCGCCACAGATCAGGGTGATGTTCCGGCCCTGCTCGGCCAGTTCCGCGGCGGTTTCGATACCGGTCGGGCCGCCTCCGATCACTGTTACCGGCGCGGTCATGGCGGTATCGAAGAGCACCGTCCGTAGCCGCTGCGCCGCCTCCAGTGTCGCCACCGGGTAGGCGAACTCGGCGGCGCCCGGCACCCGGTGCCCGGCGGTACCGCTGCCCACCGCGTAGATCAGGTAATCGTAGGCGATCGTGTCGCCCTCGCCCGTTGTCACCTTACGACCGGCCGCATCGATCCGTGTGACGCTGTCGACCACCAGCCGGACGCGCTCGGCCAGGACGTCCTTGTAGTCGACGACCGCATCGTGGGTCCCGCCCACCAGTTGGTGCAGGCGCAGCCGCGGGACGAAGACCGAGCGCGGATTGATCACGGTCACCGTCACGTCATCACGCTGCGTCAAACGGTTGGCTGCCATCACGCCGGCGTATCCGCCGCCGACCACGACCACATCGGTGTTCTTGCTCATGGGGGTCTCCTTCGTCCGAGGGGCTCGTGAACTAGACAAAGGAGAGCCGGGATTCCTGACGCCGAGTGATGCAGATCACTCGGCGTGAGTCCGGAGGCGGGCCCACCGCCCTGCCGGGCCCCGCGCCCACGCGGACTTCTACGGTGGAGCCGTGATCAGAACCGCCGCCCTGGCCCATATTCGCGACCGTCGCCTGATCCAGACCCGTTCGACCGGGAAGACCGTCTTCTACATGGCCGGCGGCAAGATCGATTCGGGGGAGAGCCCGCTACAGGCGCTGCACCGGGAGGTCCGCGAGGAACTCGGCGTCGGCGTCACCGAGGTGAACGAACTCGGCGTCTTCGAGGCCGACGCCTTTGGGCACACCGCCGGGACCCGGCTGCACATGACCTGTTTCCTCGCCGAGGTAACCGCCGAACCCAGCCCGCTCGGCGAGATCGCCGAATTCCGCTACTTCACCGGCGCCGAGTACGCGGCCATGCCCGAGGTGGCGCCCGGTTCGCTACTTGTCTTCGAGCATCTGCACCGGCTGGACCTGATCGACTGGTAGCCGCACGACCACCCGGTCGCGGTCACCGGCGCGACATCGAGCCACCACGGATCGCCCCTGGTGGTACCCGGGCGGGCACGGCTCCTACTGTTGCGCCGACCACTCACGGTCGCCTTACGTCACACCGGACGGTCGCGGTCCTCGGCGCCACCGTTCGGGGCCGATTCGGCCCGCCGCGGCACCCCGGGTTCGGTGCCCTCGTCGGCTGCCTGGTCCGGTTCCGGATGTTCGGGTTCGAAGGTCTCCGGCAGGTTCTTCAGATGTTTGTTCATCGACCGGACCAGCAGGAACGTACCCGCCAGCAGGATCAGCACGATCGCCAGCCCGAGCGGGGACGCCTTACCGAATTCCGGGCCGGTCGGCGTACCGGGCGTCTGCGCGAGCAGCGCGGTCGCCGTCACCGGGAAAGCCGCGGCCCACATCAGCGGTACTCGGCGGTGATTCCGGCGAACAGGTCGGTCTCCGGGATATCGGTGCTGACCCGAGTACGCGCCAGTTCGAACTCCTCGGTCGGCCACAGCCGCTGCTGCATCTCCAGCGGAATAGCGAAGAACGCGCCGTTCGGATCGACCTGGGTGGCGTGGGCGCGCAACGCGTCGTCGCGGCGCGGGAAGTACTTACCGCATTCGACCTGGGTGGTGACCCGGGCCATGATGTCGCCGCGTTCCACCGCGTATTTGCGGGACCGGTCCAGCCATTCCTGCAGCGGGAACGGTTCGCCCAGCTTCTCGTATTCCTCGGCGAACACTTCCATTCGCCGGATCGTGAATCCGTGGTCGTAGTACAGCTTCAGCGGGGTCCACGGTTCGCCCGCGTCGGGGAACCGCTCCGGATCACCGGCGGCCTCGAACGCGGCGACCGATACCTCGTGGCATCGGATATGGTCCGGGTGCGGGTAGCCACCCATCTCGTCGTAAGTGGTCATGACGTGCGGTTTGAACTCGCGGACCACCCGGACCAACGCCTCGGTGGCCTCTTCGAGCGGGACCAGCGCGAAGGAACCCTCCGGCACGGGCGGCAGCGGGTCGCCCTCGGGCAGCCCCGAGTCGATGAAACCGAGCCAGGTCTGCCGGACACCCAGTGCGGCGGCCGCGGCCGCCATCTCCTCGCGCCGGATCTCGTCCATTCGCTCCAGCACCCCGGGTGTGTCCATGGCCGGATTGAGGATGCTGCCGCGTTCCCCGCCGGTCATGGTCACGACGAGGACATCATGTCCCTCGTCGGCGTAGCGTGCGGTGGTCGCACCGCCTTTGCTGGATTCGTCGTCGGGGTGGGCGTGCACCGCCATGAGGCGAAGGCCACTCACTTCTCGTTCACCGTCGCTCTCGGTCGCGGGTGTTCGGACTTCGTTACCTATAGTTCCATCTGGACCGATTCTGTTCCGACCTACCCCCCGGGAGCACGAAATCATGACCGATCCCACGCCGGAACCCGGCCGCCCGGACTCCCCCGCCGCGGCTGCGGCGGCTTCGCCGGATGCCGCCGATTCCGCGCGGGACCGCAATGCCGACCGGTACGGCCGGCGCACCGCGCGGCCGAAGCGCCGCCTGATCGGCGTGGTGCTCACGGCCGTGATGCTGCTCGCCGGAATCGGGGTCGCCTATCTGGGCTGGACGAAATTCGGCCCGAAGGACATCGAATCCGAGGAACTCGGCTACACCGTGCTCGACGATTCGTCGGTTCAGGTGCAGATCCGGCTCACCCGGGACGACCCGTCGAAACCGGTGGTGTGCCTGGTGCGGGCCATGTCCCGCGACCTCACCGAGGTGGGCCGGCGCGAGGTGCTGGTCCAGCCGACGGCAGGCGATAAGACGGTGCGGGTGTCCACGGTGGTGGAGGCCTCCGAACGGCCGGCGTCCGCGGCGATCTACACCTGCACCGACAAGGTGCCGGGCTACTTGAGAACCGAGTGAGTGCGGGTTAGAAACCGGAGCACGTGGGTATCGCCTGGGTGCCGTAGGTAGGCCGAGCAAAGATGACCCGCTGGTAAAAAGTCGTCCGACCTGCATCTTTGTGACTCATGCTAAAATGGCGTCACACACGGTTCCGGGGCACGGAGCCGTGTTTGCTGCATTGGCGGCCAGCGCGGTCGATACCGGGGAGGGTCCCGGAGGTCGGACTGTCGGGGTTCTTCGAACTTCCCGCAGATCGCGATAGCCGTCTGCTGAAGCATGTCTGCCTGCGGGTGGGCCGTGCCGCAGTGATCAGGAATCCCGGCCTGCCGGGGACAACTACTAGGGAGTGATCGAGATGACTGAGACCCAAGTGACCTGGCTGACCCCGGAGTCGCACGACAGGCTCAAGAGCGAACTCGACGCGCTCATCGCCAATCGTCCGGTCATCGCCGCCGAGATCAACGAGCGCCGCGAAGAAGGCGACCTCAAGGAGAACGGCGGCTACCACGCGGCGCGCGAGGAACAGGGCCAGCAGGAGGCTCGGATCCGGCAGCTGCAGGAACTGCTGAACAATGCCAAGGTCGGCGTGGCGCCCACCAAGTCCGGTGTCGCGCTGCCCGGGTCCGTGGTGAAGGTCTACTACGACGGTGACGAGTCCGATACCGAGACCTTCCTCATCGCGACCCGCGAAGAGGGCCTGGGCAACCCCGACCTGGAGACCTACTCGCCCAGTTCCCCGCTCGGCGGGGCGCTGATCGACGCGAAGGTCGGCGAGACCCGCGAATACACCCTGCCCAACGGCAACCTCATGAAGGTGACGCTGGTCAGCGCCGAGCCCTACCACAGCTGAGACCACCGGTCCGGTCGCGGCGCACTCCGCCGATACCGGACCGTATGACGACGCGAGCGGCCGCATCCGTTTTCCCGGATACGGCCGCTCGTTCATGTCCTGCCTGTCTCCCGAATTCTCGGTGGTGCCCCGGCGGGGTCAGCTCAGGGCTTGCTCGAGGTCGGCCAGCAGATCGCTGATGTCCTCGATGCCCACTGACAGCCTTACCAGATCACCGGGCACTTCCAAAAGCGACCCTGCTGTAGAGGCATGGGTCATGGCCGCGGGATGTTCGATCAGCGACTCGATTCCGCCCAGTGATTCGGCGAGTGTGAACACTTTCGTCCGCGAGCACAGATCGCGGGCGGCGTCGGGGCCACCGGCCAGCCGCACCGAGATCATTCCGCCGAACCGCCGCATCTGCTTGTCGGCGACGGCGTGGCCGGGGTGGTCGGGCAGCCCCGGGTAGATCACATGGCTGATCGCGGGATTCCGGGACAGGAACTCGGCCAGGGTCTCGGCGTTGTCGCAGTGCCGGTCCATCCGCAGGGCGAGCGTTTTGGTGCCGCGCATCGTGAGGTAGGCGTCGAAGGGGCCGGGTACCGCGCCGGCGCCGTTCTGCAGGAAGGCGAAGGCCGAGTCGAGCTGGGCGTCGTCGGTGATGAGCGCGCCACCGATGACATCGGAGTGCCCGCCGAGGTACTTCGTCGTCGAATGCACCACGACATCGGCACCGAGCAGCAGCGGCTGCTGTAGGTACGGAGTGGCGAAGGTGTTGTCGACGACCAGTTTGGCGCCCGAGGTATGCGCGATATCGGCCAGCGCCGGGATATCGCCGATATTGAGCAGCGGGTTGGTGGGCGATTCCACCCAGATGAGTTTCGTGTTCGGGCGTATCGCGGCGCGCATCGCGTCGATATCGGTGACCGCGGCCGGGGAATGCTCGATGCCCCATTCGGTGAACACCTTGTCGATCAGCCGGAAGGTGCCGCCGTAGGCGTCGTCGGGAATGACGATATGGTCGCCCGGCCGCAACATCGCGCGCAGCGCACAGTCGGTGGCGGCCATCCCCGAGGCGAATGCCCGGCCGTAGCGGCCGACTTCGAGGGACGCCAGATTGGCCTCCAGCACCGTCCGGGTGGGGTTGCCGGTGCGGGCGTATTCATAGCCGTCCCGCAGTCCACCCACCCCGTCCTGGGCGAAGGTGGAACTGGCATAGATGGGCACATTGACCGCACCGGTCCGGGGGTCGGGATCGTAACCGGCGTGCACAGCCCTGGTGGTGAATCCCAGTTCGCTCATACCACCACCCTAGAGGTCGGACGCGCCGTGACCGCACGCCGGGCGGCCTTCCTGTGAGCAGGCTCGCGCCTGGTCCGAGACGTCCGCGCGCCGGCCGCCGACGATTACCCTGAGACCATGCTGACCGTCGCCGAACTGTTCGCCACAGATTCACTGCTGACCGGGGAGGAACGGGAGATCCGGGATACCGTCGCGGCCTTCACCGACCGGCATATCCGGCCGCATATCGCGGAGTGGTTCGAGGCCGGGGAATTCCCGGTGCGCGATATCGCGCCAGAACTCGGGAAACTGGGCGTACTCGGGATGCATCTGGAGGGTTACGGCTGCGCCGGCCTGCCGGCCACCGCGTACGGGCTGGCCTGCCAGGAATTGGAGGCCGCCGACTCCGGACTCCGGTCGCTGGTGTCGGTCCAGGGATCGCTGGCGATGACGGCCCTGCACAAATACGGTTCCGAGGAGCAGAAGCAGCAGTGGCTACCGGATATGGCGGCCGGACACACGATCGGCTGCTTCGGTCTCACCGAACCGGATTTCGGCTCCGACCCGGGCGGAATGCGCACGCGGGCCCGCCGCGACGGCGGCGACTGGGTGCTCGACGGATCGAAGATGTGGATCACCAACGGGTCGGTGGCCGATATCGCCGTGGTGTGGGCTCAGGTCGACACGGGTGGGAAGAATGTCGTGCACGGATTCCTGGTGCCCGCGGGTACGCCCGGGTTCACGGCCCGGGAAATGCGGGGGAAGCTCTCCCTACGTGCCTCGGTCACGGCCGAACTCGATTTCGACGAGGTGCGGCTGCCGGCCGATGCGGTACTGCCGGGCGCGTCCGGCCTGTCGGGCCCGCTGTCCTGCCTCGGTGAGGCACGATTCGGCATCATCTTCGGCGCACTGGGTGCCGCGCGCGACTGTTTGAATGCGACCGTCGAATACTCGCGCACCCGGGAGGTTTTCGCGAAACAGCTGGCCGCCTATCAACTCACTCAGGCGAAATTGGCGGATATGGCACTGGAATTGGGCAAGGGCCAGCTACTGGCACTGCACCTGGGCCGGCTGAAAGATCGCGGCGAACTGACCCCGGAGCAGGTGAGCGCGGGCAAATTGAACAGCACCCGCGAGGCGCTCGCGATCGCCCGTGAGTGCCGCACCATCTTGGGCGCCAACGGCATCACCCTGGACTATCCGGTGTTGCGGCACGCGAACAACCTCGAATCGGTCCTCACCTACGAGGGCACCGCGGAGGTCCACCAGCTGGTGCTCGGCAAGGCGCTCACCGACGCATCGGCTTTCCGCTGACCTCACGAGTGGTCGGGTACCACGTGCCATTTCGCGCGCAGCCATATTCCGCGATCGACACCGAACCGGCCGGACGACCGATCCGGCGCCGAGACCGAGTCGCAGCAGGGCTACCACCTGCATAAATGCGCGATATATCACAATTCGATAAATGACGGCGAGTTGTTACCATCGGGTTATGTTCGCCCTGGGTCCCCGAGTGTTCGAGATCTCCGCCCGCCGCTATCTGGAGGGTATCCACCGGACCCACGGGGCGCCGGCTTTCGCGGCGGCCGCCGCGCTACCGGGACTGTCCGCGCAACTGGATCAGCACGCCGCCGCCGTCCGCGACATTCTGGACCTCGGGATCGATACGGCCGGGCAGGTCTCCCCGATCGTCCTGGTGGTCGGCTACATGCGCGGACTGCTGGAGGACCGGACCACGCCGCTCACCGAACCCGCCGACTGGGCTACCGCCGAATGGGTGCACCTGCGGCTGGCCGGAGCCTGCCTGCAGGCCGGACACTCGGCCGGATGAACGGCTTCCGCCGTGCACCGGAGCTCCGGTGCACGGCGGAAGAGAGCCGGAAAAGCGGCGCTCAGCGCAGGTGGCGCGGTTCGCCACCGCCGTAGGGCGACCGACCACCCTCGTCGTACCCGCCATAGGGCTGCTGACCGCCGCCTCCGTAAGCCCCTTGGCCGCCGCCGCCGTAAGGTGCCTGGCCGCCGCGGTAGGGATTGCCGTACTGCCGGTACTCGCCGCCGGACATCCGCTGCCCGTAGCCGGGCTCGTCCGGTTCCTGCCGGACACCGCCACCGTGCGCGGGCTGCGGTTCGTCCCACTGCTCCGGGTCGCGTCCGGCGGTCGTGGTTCCGCGACCCGCCTGCTGGGCACCCATCCGCTCCCGCTCCCGCGAAGCGTCCTCCCGGCCACGCTGATAGGCCTCGGCGTGACCGCGCACGGACGGCATCTCCTCTTCGAGCCCGCTCAGCCAGCCCTCCCAGCGCTGTTGCATCGGCCGCACCAGACCACCGCCGACACCGACGACGAGGATGCCGCCCAGGGTGGCGAGAACCGCGATCAGCACCGGTGTGGTGACCGTGGTGGCCACCCCGATCTGGTTCAGGGCGGCGACGATACCGATACCCCAGACGAACACCGCCGCGATCCGGCCGATCATCGGCCCGTAACTCAACCCGCCCAGCGCGTTGCGCACCAGATCGCTCACCGCGTGCGCGATGGCGCCCGCGACCACCACGATCAGAATGGCCACCGCCGCGCGGGGCAGCCAGGCGACGATCCCGTTGATCAGGTTGCTGACCGGGTTGGGTCCGAAGACCCCGAAACCCATCTGCAGGGCGATCAGCAGAATAGCGTAGAAGGCCAGCCTCCCGAGGAGATCCGAGGCGTCGTACTTACTCCGCGCCAGCATCCGCTGGATTCCGCCCCGCTCGACGAGCCGATCGAAACCGACCCGCTCGAGCACTTTGTCGACGATCTTCTCGACCACCTTGGCGATGATCCAGCCGACGACCAGGATGACCAGGAAGCCGATGAGCTTGGGTACGAATGTCGCGATCGAACTCCACGCGTCAGAGAAACCCTGCTGGAAATCGATTGCCAAACTTGAGGTTTGCACAAGCCCTTCCCTTCGCTCTCCGATCGGACGCGGCGTTTGCCACGAACGGCACTACGCCACGTTATACCCCGGTAGAGCAGGTTGAACCTGTGATTGCGGAATAATTGCCAACGCGTCACGCGATTGCCAGCGCGTCACGCGATCGCTAATGCACCACACGATCGGTGCTGACGAAGCCGAGTAGATCGTGGCGGGTGATCACGCCGACCGGTTTGCCGTCCTCGACCACCATCAGCGCATCGGTATCCGAGAGCGCCTTGGTGGCCGCGGAGATCGGCTCACCCGACCCGATCAACGGGAACGACGGACTCATGTGCTGGGCCACCGAATCGGTGAGGTTCGCACGACCGGTGAACACCGCCGAGAGCAGATCCCGTTCGGACACGCTGCCGGCCACCTCGCCGGCCATCACCGGCGGTTCCGCGCCGACGACCGGCATCTGCGACACGCCGTACTCCCGCAGGATCTCGATGGCGTCGCGCAGGGTTTCCGAGGGATGGGTGTGCACCAGATCCGGCAGTTCGCCGGACTTACCGCGCAGCACATCGCCGACCAGCGTTTCCGCGGTCGACCCGTCGAGCGGGGTGCGCAGGAACCCGTAGGAGCTCATCCAACGGTCGTTGAAGATCTTGGAAAGGTAGCCGCGCCCGCCGTCCGGGAGCAGCACCACCACGACTGCGTCCGGGTCGCGCCGGGCCACCTCGAGCGCCGCCACCACGGCCATCCCGCACGAACCACCGACCAGCAGCCCCTCCTCCCGGGCCAGGCGCCGGGTCATATCGAAGGAATCCGCGTCGGAGACGGCGATGATCTCGTCCGGGATCGCCGGGTCGTAGGCCGAGGGCCAGAAATCCTCGCCGACCCCCTCGACCAGATACGGACGCCCGGTACCGCCGGAATACACCGAACCCTCCGGATCGGCGCCGATGACCTTCACCTTGCCGCCCGATACTTCCTTGAGGTAGCGGCCGACACCGGTGATGGTGCCGCCGGTGCCGACACCGGCGACGAAATGGGTGACCGTGCCCTCGGTATCGCGCCAGATCTCCGGCCCGGTGGTCTCGTAATGGCTGTCCGGGCCGCCGGGATTGGAGTACTGGTTCGGTTTCCAGGCGCCCTCGATCTCCTCGACCAGGCGGTCGGAGACGCTGTAGTAGCTGTCGGGGTGCTCCGGCGGCACGGCGGTCGGGCAGACCACCACTTCGGCACCGTAGGCACGCAGCACATTGCGCTTGTCCTCGCTGACCTTGTCCGGGCAGACGAAGACACAGTGGTAGCCGCGCTGCTGGGCCACCAGCGCCAGGCCGACGCCGGTATTGCCCGAAGTCGGTTCGACGATGGTCCCGCCGGGACGCAGCTGCCCGGACTTCTCCGCAGCCTCGATCATCTTCACCGCGATCCGGTCCTTGGAGCTGCCACCCGGGTTCAGGTACTCGATCTTGGCGGCCACCAGCCCGGCACCCGAGGGCACCACCGAGTTCAACCGGACCAGCGGGGTGTTGCCGATGAGGTCCACGACATGATCCGCAATGCGCATACCCCCATCGTTGCAGAGACGTTGCCGGGGGGCTCCGTGTGGTCCGCCACCCACCGCGTAAATCCGACGGCGTAGCCATCGAGGCTCTAGGATCTGGGAGCTATGAGGCTGCCGAAGCTCGCACGTGCCACCGTGCTCCTGGCCGGGTCCGCCTTCGCGCTGGCGGCCGCGTCCGGGGCCACGGCAGGTGCCGCCATCATCGCGTTTCCCGACGTCCCGACGCTGACCTACGGCGGACTGTGCGGGACGAGCATCCGCACCTGGGCCGATACGAGCCCCCAGTGGCCGGGCCGCGCGGTACTGAACGTCCGGGCCAACCCGGTCGCCGGCATCGGGCCGGGCGCGTACCCGCTGGCGCCACTGTGTGAGGTACTGACCACGGTGACCTGGCGCAACCTCGACACCGGGGCCACCGGCACCTACGTCAACAATGTGGTGACCGGCATCTACGGCAGCATCCAGTACTCGCTGTTCCAGGACACCGGCCCCGGCCGGGTGGAGGTCGTGGTGACCACGAACCACGCGAGCATCCCGGCCTACGGCAGTTTCGTCGTCCCGGCCTGAATACCGCGCGCGACCGGTCCCGGTGCGCACGGTCGCACGAGATCATTCCCGCTCGTAAAATCCCGGCATATGAGCGAAACTCGGGTCGCATGGCGGACGGCCGCGGTGGCCGGCGCCGCCACGGTTCTGGTCGGCTCCGGGGCGGGTACCGCGTCCTGGGCGGCCTACCGGCTGCTCACCACCCAGGCGGGCACGGCACGCGGCATGATCGGCCGCGACGCCTCCAAACCCCCGGAGGCCGACGGCATCTACTCACCGCTGGGGTACGAGCGCTGGCGCGCAGGTGAGCACGCCGACCTGCACCTGATGATCTTCGGCGACTCCACCGCCGCCGGTCTGGGCTGCCACAGCGCCGCCGAGGTGCCCGGGGTCCGCATCGCGCACGGACTGGCCGATGCCACCGGGCAGCGCATCCGGTTGAGCACCAAGGCGATCTCCGGCGCCACCTCCAAGGGGTTGGCCGGGCAGGTGGACGGCGCGGCCCGGAGCTGCCCGAGTTGATGAGAGCGCTCGCTGAACGGGATACGGCCGCGGCGGATATTTCCTAGTAGCCGGGCGCGACGTAGATTCGAGGGGATCGTACCCGCGAGTAGTGTCCGGCCCGGCCGTGCACACTCCCCGACAAAGGAGTCCTCATGCCAGAGGCCGTCATCGTTTCCGTTGCTCGATCCCCCATCGGCCGGGCCAACAAGGGGTCGCTGGTGAGCATGCGGCCCGACGACCTGGCCGCGCAGATGGTGCGCGCCGCGCTGGACAAGGTCCCCGCCCTGTCGCCTGCCGATATCGACGATCTGATGCTCGGCTGCGGCCAGCCCGCCGGCGAATCCGGGTTCAATATGGCCAAGGTCGTCGCCACCCAGCTGGGCTACGACTACATGCCCGGTACCACGGTGAACCGCTACTGTTCCTCCTCGCTGCAGACCACCCGGATGGCGTTCCACGCCATCAAGGCCGGCGAGGGCCACGCGTTCATCTCCGCCGGTGTGGAAACCGTGTCCCGGTTCCCGAAGGGCACCGCCGACGGCTGGCCCGACACCCATAACCCGCAGTTCGGCACCGCCGAGGAACGTACCGCCACCGCCGCGCAGGGCGGGGTGAGCTGGCGTGACCCGCGCGAGGACGACAATATCCCCGATATCTACATCGCCATGGGCCAGACCGCGGAGAACGTCGCCTCGTTCACCGGGATCTCCCGGGAAGACCAGGACCACTGGGGTGTGCGGTCGCAGAACCGGGCCGAAGAGGCCATCAAGTCCGGTTTCTTCGAACGCGAGATCACCCCGGTGACCCTGCCCGACGGCAGCGTCGTCTCCACCGACGACGGCCCCCGCGCCGGCACCACCTACGAGAAGATCTCTCAGCTCGAGCCGGTCTTCCGCCCGGACGGCACGGTCACCGCAGGTAACGCCTGCCCGCTCAACGACGGCGCCGCCGCCCTGGTCGTCATGAGCGACACCAAGGCAAAGGAACTGGGCCTGACCCCGCTGGCCCGGATCGTGTCCACCGGTGTCTCCGGCCTCTCCCCCGAGATCATGGGCCTGGGCCCGATCGAAGCGGTACGCAAGGCGCTGAAGCTGGCCGACAAGACCATCGGAGATATCGATCTCTACGAGATCAACGAGGCGTTCGCGGTGCAGGTCCTCGGGTCGGCCCGGGAACTGGGTATGGACCTGGACAAACTGAACGTCTCCGGCGGCGCCATCGCGCTGGGCCACCCGTTCGGTATGACCGGGGCCCGCATCACCGCCACCCTCATCAACAACCTCCAGACCCACGACAAGCAATTCGGTCTGGAGACCATGTGTGTCGGCGGCGGCCAGGGCATGGCGATGATCATCGAACGCCTGAGCTGATTGCCTCCGGGGCGAGGGCGCGGAATCGTACGGTCCAGGCTCCGTCTCGCAAGTGCCGGCAACCGGGGATCGCCGCTGTGCGGCGATCCCCGGAATCTGCCACTCTCATACTGTCTAGCTCACGGTGTACTCGGCGCTGCAATCACCGTTGGTGTAGTTCTGATCCGATCCATGATTGCTGGCATGAAGAGTAAAGGCGATACGTCCGGGCTCGGTCTGCACACCGGGGATCGACAGCACATTGTCGGGACCTTGGACCCGGGCGATCACCTCACCATGCCCGCTTCGGCCGGTGTCGAGGTTGGCCCAGATCACCCAGAACTTCTGCTCGTAGTCCACGTCGGATTGGGCATCGGTGAGCATGGTGAGGTCGACCGCGCCCGGTCCGGCCGCCGCGGCGAAGGTCGCGCTGGAGGCCGTGACACCGAAATCGTCCGGAGTCGGATAGGTGATCTTGCACAGTGCATCGCCCGGATCGCCCGGATCAGCAGATACAGCGGGGGCCCCGCCGGCAGCCAGGAACACGGCGGCGAGGCCGAGCACGGTCGAGAAAGTTCGTGTTGTCACAGTCCGTCCTTCGTATGCGTTCCAGAGAGCAATAGCCGAACTCCGCACCGGGTAGGTCGGCGAATCCCGTTTCCCAGTGGGGTATAGGCCGGTGCGTCGGCGCGTGTACGTGGCGCGGAAGAACTGTATCCACTCGATCCGGCACGCAATCCCCACATCTGGTGAGCCACCGGGCCCGCCGGCCAGGAGCCCGGCCCGTCACACCGGGTACGCGGCCAGGCGTTCGGCGGGGACGAGGAACTCGGTCGCGCTACTTCTCGCCCCGCCGACGAACCATCTCGGTGATCCAAACGGGTGCGAACGGGGAGGTGCAGCCCGGGGCCGTCGGGTAGTCCTCGAGCACCTTCAGCCGCTCACCGATCTCGATCGCCCGGGCGCGGTATTCGGGGTGCTCGATCCCGATCCGGGCCAGGCAGGTGTTCATCGCCCATTGCAGAGGCTCCGGAGCGTCTTTCATCCTCGCTTCGATGATGTCGAGCAGTCCGGGCAGGTCGAGACCGGCGGGCTTCTTGACCACCCGGTCGGCGGTCAATTCCCACCCGGCACCGGCCACCTCGGGGTCGGGATCGTCGAACCAGGTCACGCGGAGTTCTTCGGCGTGCGGGTTCTTCTTCACCACATAGTTCACGAGCCAGTCGTGCACTTTGGGGGTCCGCGCGTCCCGCAGCATGGCGTCCAACTCGTCGCGTGCGAAGGCTTTCGGGCGGCAGATCAGCAGCGCCAGCAGGCGCGCCGAGGTGTCACCGGACTCCCACAGTTCGCGCGCGAGGTCCTGCTGGGTTTTCAGCCGTTTCGCGACCGCACGCAACCGGGTGAGGTTCACGTCGTGATCATCGCCGTGCTTCTCGTTCACCACGCGGATCTTCGGGTCCGCGAGGTCGGCCAGCTCGGCCAGCACCTCGGCCACGGTCGTCTCGGTCGGCTTCGTCGGGGCCACCTCGGTCTCCTGCCTGTCGGGTGCGGGATACAAGAAGCCTAGGGCCGGACGAGCCCGGTCCCTCGTCTTACGGCTCAGGGTCGCCATACCGAACTCCACGTGCGGCGACCGGCCGAGGCGACGACACCGAACTCGTCGGAAAGCAGTTCGGTCGGGCGGCCGCATAAAGGTAAGAACCCGTCGACTGTTCGAGGGGTAGGCCGTTGCTTGACTCGGGCCGCTGGGAGGAGGCGATCGCGCTGGCCCGCGCCGCCGTCGAGCTATGCCCGGCAGATGCTGCACACGCTGATGGCGATCCCACCGTCGGGTATTCGCGCAGACGTGAAGGATCTGTGCGAACGGGTTGGGGTTGCCCCGGCCGCGTGAGAACGACCGGCGCCGGCATCCGCGTGGATGGTGGATGAATTCGGTGCACCGGCGGCGGCGAACGTCCCAGGTTATCTCGGATTCGAGAACACATACCCTTCCCGCGATCCGGGCCGATCGACAACCATTGGGCCCAGACGGTTTTCCTCGCCCGGGAGTTACCGGACGCCGCCACCTGCACAGACCTCACGCCCGGCGAATCCTGAGTGGGTTCCGGAACCATCGTCGGCCCTGACCGCCGTCCCCGCGCGATCTCGGGACTCCGCGCCTCCGATGTGGTGCCGTATGTTCGGTCGGGATATGACCACTCTTCTGCTGGCGATGGCGGGGCTGGCGTTCCTGGACTCTCTCGACGTGTTGCTGATCGGAGTAACCACCGCCGTCATCATCGACAGCCGGCTCGCCCGGCGCTCCCCACTACCGGGTGGACTGGCCTTCCTCGGCGGTGTGTTCGTTCTCACCACCACCTTCGGTCTGGCCACGGTCCTGGGACTGAACTGGCTCACCGAACTCCTCGACTTCCGGCTCACCCCCACCCTGCGCTTCTGGGGTGAACTCGCCGCCGGCACTGTGCTGCTCGCCCTGGCCTGTGTGCGCACCACCGGCACAGCCGACCCGCCGGCGTGGACGGTCACGCTGCGCCGGCGTCCGGCAATGCTCGCGCTGGCCGGGATGGCGATCGGTTTCGCCCAGGCCCCGACCGCCATTCCCTATCTGACCGCGCTGGCGATGCTGTCCTCGCACCGGCCGCCCCCCTCGGGCTGGCCGGTCATCGTGCTTGTCTACTGCGCCCTGGCCCTGCTTCCACCCCTGCTGGTGCTCGCGCTGGCATTGCGGCGCACGCCGCGGGCCCAGCGGATCTACCGGTGGGTGGTACGTGTGCTGGCCCGATTCGGCCCCGTCACCGTCCGGGTCCTGTTCGCCGCGCTCGGCGCCGCACTGATCGTCTACGCCCTCGTGTACGCCAGGGCGGAACTGCCGCACTGAGTTCGGCGCATCGCGCGGGCGTACGCCGATCACGAGGTCCCGCAGGGATACGACCGCTCCGGGATGGTGCCGCCGGATCCGCGCGATCGCCGCTTCGCCCTTGCGCCGGTTGCGGACGGGCGTGACGACCTCGGCTCCGGCAACGGCGGCCAGCGGATCGTCCCGGGCCGGCTCCGGTCGAGTCACCGCCGGGAACGGGCGCGTGCGCAGTATCCATCGGCAGCTCGGTTTCGTGTTCAGTACAGAAACCGCAGCAGGCGGATGTTGTCGGCGGACAGCTCGTGGATCGTGTTCTCATCCCGCGCAGGGATACAGGAGAATGAGCGGGTGAGGAAGGAAAGTGTTTCACAGGGCCCGGGTCCGATGGTTCCGGTGCCGCGGCGCACGGGCAGCTTCCGGTTCTGGCTGGCCGAACAGCGCTGGGAGTGGTCCGACGAGGTCGCGGCCCTCCACGGCTACGCTCCCGGCGAGGTCGAACCGACCACTGAGTTGCTGCTGGCGCACAAACACCCCGAGGACCGCGGTGAGGTCGCCGACACATTGGCGACGGTGGTGAGCACGGGTGCGCCGTTCAGCAGCCGCCACCGACTCATCGATACCGCCGACCAGGTGCACCACGTACTGGTCGTCGGGGATCAGATGCTCGACGACACCGGCGCGGTGATCGGCACCACCGGCTACTACATCGATATCACCGACACCCTCGGCGAAGAGCGCCAGGACGCCCTCGATGCCGCGATACCCGGGATGGTCGCGGCACGGGAGCTGATCGAGCAGGCCAAGGGCGCCGTCATGGTGATCTACGGAATTTCGGCCGAACAGGCCTTCCGGGTGCTGATCTGGCGGTCGCAGGAGACCAACACGAAACTCCGCGATCTGGCCGCCGAACTGGTCGCCGCGGTGGGCGAGTTCGGCGGCGCCGAAACCCCCACCCGCACCCGCTTCGACCATCTCCTGCTCACCATCCACGAACGGCCCGGGCCCTGACCACGGAGAATTCTCGCCGGGGTCCGGCACCGGAACACCATCCGATCGGCGCCCGGACGCGAAAACGGCCCCCACCGAGGAGGTGGGAGCCGTTTCACTCGGTCGCGGTCGCTACTAATCGCTCTGGAAGTAGCTCAGCAGGCGCAGGATCTCCACGTACAGCCAGACCAGGGTGACGGTGAGGCCCAGAGCCACACCCCAGGCGGCCTTCGGCGGGGCTTGGGCGCGGATGAGCTGATCGGCGGCATCGAAGTCCAGCAGGAAGCTGAACGCCGCGATGGCGATGACCACCAGGCTGAAGATGATGGCGATGGGACCGCCGTCACGCAGGCCGAAGCCGCCGTCGGTGAAGAAGCTCGCGATCAGGTTGCCGACCACCAGGACCAGGATGCCGATCATGGCGCCGATCAGCATGCGGGTGAAACGCGGGGTGACCCGGATGGCGCCGGTCTTGTAGACGACGAGCATGCCGGCGAACACACCGAAGGTGCCCAGGATGGCCTGGCCGATCATGCCCGCGCCGCCCGCACCACCGAAGCTGATATCGGTGAACATGAACGACAGGGCGCCGACGAAGACGCCTTCGGCGACCGCGTAGGAGAGCACCAGCGCCGGGTTGTCGGCCTTGTTGCCGAAGGTGGCGACCAGCACCAGAACCAGGCCGATGATGCCACCACCGATGACGAACAGCGGCGCGAGGCCGTTGTTGGCGCTGGTCAGCAGGTAGGTGACCAGCGCGGACAGCGCGAGAACACCCAGCGTGATACCGGTCTTGGTGACCACGTCGTCGATGGTCAGCGCCCGGGTCGGCGCCTGCGGGTAGGGCTGCTGATACTGCTGCGGGTACTGCTGCTGGTTGCCGTACTGGTAGCCCAGCTGTCCCGCGCCGGCGGCAGCCGAGCCGAAGCTCGCGTAGCCGGTTTCCTGCCGCGGCAAATTCTTGAATACCGGATTGCTTGTGGCGCGCACCGCAAATCCCTTTCTCGGAGTTCGTTGGCCATACCGGAGCACGACCGTCGGCTCGAGCTGTTACTCGATATCCAACTGTCCGTCCAACGACTACGACCCCCGGTGGAGTTCCCGGGCGAGACGACAAGACAGACAAACCGGACCTTACCGCCGGTCGGGCCCGGATGGACCATGGACCGGAATACCGGCCGACGGCTCGATGCCGCGCGCGACCTCGCCCGATCCCGATACGGGCCGCTCACAGGGTGTCGAATCCAATTACGCAAGGGCCTTGCCTATAATCGGTGGCGCCGTGTCGGCGGCACACATCACTCGATATCGGCAGAACAGGGAAACGAGACGATATGTTCACCAGGGCTCTCCTACATCGGTACACCGCCCGGGCACTTGCGCTGACCGTGGCCGCCGGCTGCGCCACCGCGTTCCCCACCCCGGCCCCTTCCGCCACCGCAGCACCACCGGAGATAACCTGCGGGTGGAGCCCGCGGATCGGCGCGGACACATTCAACGTCGCCTACCCGGATACCTTCGCCAATTACTGGATGATGTTCGTGCCCGCGGCCCCCGGAACGAGCGTCACCTTGCGCGGCGAGTTCCCGCACGCGCGGTACATGTCGTTCGTCTCGTATTCGTCCGGATCGGCCACGGGCGTACTGACCGATACGGCGATCACTCCGGACCCCGGTTCGGTGAACCCCTTCCGCACCGGCGCCGACCGGCAGCGCGAAGGTCGCTCCTACACGATCCGGGTGGTCGTCGGTGACCGGCCGGAGAATCCCGAACCCAATACCCTCTACGCCCAGGCCACCGACGGCGTGGTTCCGGTGATCTTCCGGGTGTACCGGCCCGATGCCGGGCGCGACTCGATGGGCGGAACCGGACTACCGCGGATCACGGTACGTACGACCGGCGGCGGTGCCGTCGAACTCGCCGACTGCGCGGCGAGCACCAGCGACTCCGACCCGCACGGCATCTTCCCCAAGGATCGCCCACGGCCGGGCCGCGGGCAGGCCACGCCGCTGCCACACGCACCGCGATGGGCCGGACGTGAAGGCGGTGGACTGTTCCCCAACCCCGACAACAGATACCTCGCCACCCTGCTCGATTCCGGCCGTACCGCAGTGGTCCGCGGTCGGCTGCCCGAAACCCCCGATACCTTCCCCGGCGCCGCGCGGATGGCGCCCGGTCAGCTGCGATACTGGTCGATGTGCAGCGGCGACGGCCCGTCGACCAGCACGCTGAGCTGTCTGGTCGACGATGAGATTCCGGTCGACGAGAACGGTGAGTTCACCATCGTGGTATCCGCTCCGGAACATCGGCCGGACCCGAGTTGCGGTGTCGCCTGGCTACCCGCGAATTCCGGCGAGACGCTGCTGATCATGCGGAACATGCTGCCCGCCGCGGACTTTTCCGGTTCGGTTCAGAGCGCCGACCCGCAAGACCCGGAACCGGTGCTCGGCCCCTACTATCCGAAGCTCACCTACCAGGCGGATACCGGCGAGACGACCGGGCCCTGCTGATCCGTCCCCCACCGGGGCCACCGGTGGCGGGATCGACGGACAACCGGCTCGGCGAGAATCGTCACCATGACCGAGTCCCCCGCCGCGGCGTCGTCGTCGGCCGTACTGCTGTACCGGCTGGCCCGTGCCACCAG
The DNA here is from genome assembly GCF_001613445.1 of Nocardia grenadensis NBRC 108939. GTDB lineage: Bacteria > Actinomycetota > Actinomycetes > Mycobacteriales > Mycobacteriaceae > Nocardia > Nocardia grenadensis. The sequence continues at coordinate 207,104 of NZ_BDCJ01000012.1, read as the reverse complement.
TGTCCGATTGGCCACAGCGTTCGCCGCCGCGGGGATGCCCGATCTCCATCCGCGACACGCTCTGCAGTTCTTTCCCCCGCTGCTCGCGGGCGGGCACCGGGTTTCGGAACTTGCGCCGCGGATCGGGGTCACCAGGCAGGCCACCGCGCAGGTCGTGGGCACGCTGGAACGTGGCGGCTATCTCGTTCGCGTCGCGGACCCCACCGACCGGCGGGCCAAACTGGTCCGCCTCACCGACCGGGGCCGGGCGGCGTCGGCTGTACTGCGCGACAGCATGGGCTCGGTGGAGCGGGATTGGACGCGGGCCCTGGGGCCCGAGCGCGCGGGCGATTTCCGGGAAATTCTGACACTGCTGCTCGGCGAATCCGGTAGCGGCGGATCGGGCCGGCCGCGTAACGGCGCGCTACATCACCATAACGAGGATCACGATGATGATGAGTAGCCCGATCAGCAGCCCGATGGTGACGGCCACGGTCGGGGGGATCTGCCGCGGAGCGGGCCGCGGGACGGAAGCCGCGACGGCGGCGGGACGGGGCGGCTGCGGCTGCGCGCGCCGCGGCAGGGGGCCGGAGCGGGGGCTGCGGAGGCCGGCGGCGGAGTTGCGGGCCGCCCAGGCGGGGATGGTGCCGTCCTCGGTCCGCACCGGGGCGCCGAGGATATTGCTCGCGGCGCCGGGACCGAATGCGGCGGCGAGAATCTCATCGCGCGCCTCGGCCATGGTCGGACGGCGCTGCGGGGCCGGTTCCATCATGTGCAGCAGCGCCCGGGTGAGCACGCCGCTGCGACTCGGCGGAATGATCTGCGCCATGGCGGCGCGCTCCACGATGGCGCCGGTGTCGTCGTCCATGCCGAACGGCGGCTGCCCCTCGATGGCGGTGTAGAGGGTGGCACCGAGGGAGAACACATCGCTGGCCGCGGTGGGCCGGGCGCCGCGCGCTACCTCCGGCGGCAGATAGGCGGGCGTACCGGTGATCATTCCGTCCGGTTCGTCGGCGGCTTCGGTGATATTGCGGGAGATACCGAAATCGCTCAGCTTCGCCATCCCGACCCCGGGGCCCCGATCGGCGACAAGGATATTGCCCGGTTTGATATCGCGGTGCACGATCCCGACATGGTGCGCGGCGGCCAGCGCGTCGGCGACCTGGGCGCCGATCTGGGCCACCTCGATCACCGGAAGGGCGTTGACCAGGGCGAGCGCGCGGGCCACACTGCGCGAGGGCAGATGCTCCATCACCAGCCAGGGCTCACCGGCCTCGATCACCACGTCGTAGACGGCGATGGCGTGCTCATGGGACAGCTTCGCCGCGACCCGGCCCTCGTGCACGATCTGATCGCGGACCCGCCGGGCCTGGGCCTCGTCCATACCGGCGGTGGACAGCACCTGCTTGATGGCGACCTCGCGGTCCAGCAGCCGGTCGCGAGCCTCCCAGACGGCCCCCATACCGCCACCGCCCAGCTTGGACTGCAGGCGGTATCGGCCGGCCACCAGATAGTCGGGGCCGACGATGGGACGGGGGCGATCGATCATGGGTGTGAGACTAGCCGAATTCGGTGGTAGCTGGCCGGATTCGGAGCCGGAGCGCGCCACACGTGACTTCGTTCACCACCACGTCCCGCCACTGCGCCGGAGGTACTTCCGGGGGCGGGTTTCAGCCGATAGTCTGTCGAATGTATGTTCGAACCAGGAGTTAGCTGGATCGGTGCCGGCCACTTCGGTGCGACCGGCCGTTCGTCCGGCGTCCGTCGCGGAAGTGGGTGAAAGTATGACGGCACGGCCACCGAAAGCGAGCGGCGCCCAATTGCGGCAACTGGCCCGGTTGCGGCGCGCCCGGGCGGCGAGCGGCGGTTGCGTACCCGGACCCCCGGCCGCGCCACGCGGCGAGAACGGCCTGCCCGCACCGGTGGCACCGGCGACGGGCCTGCGGCGGGAGATCCTGCCCGTACCTCCGGCCCTGGCACCCCTGCTACCCGAAGGCGGCCTGGTCAAGGGCAGTGTCGTGGCCTACACCGGCGCCGGATCGTTACTGGCCGGATTGCTCGCCGCCGTCACCGGACGGGGCGGGCACGCGGCCACCGTCGGGCTGCCCGGGCTCGGTCTGCTCGCCGCCGCGGAAATGGGGGCCCGGCTGGATCGGATCGCGGTGGTCGCCGATGCCGGCCGGGACCCGGCGGAGGTGGCGGCGGTGTTGCTCGACGGTATGGAACTGGTGGTGCTCGGCCTCGGCGACGCCGCGGTTCCCCCGGCCCGCGCCCGGGTGCTCACCGCGAAAGCCCGCGGAAAGAACGCCACCCTGATCGTCACCGGCGGCTCCTGGCCGGCTCCGGACCTGAACCTGGAAGCGAAGGTATCCGGCTACACCGGGCTCGGGACGGGCAGCGGGCGTATCCGTTCCATCAGCCTCGACGTCGAAGCCCGCGCCAAAGGCGGTGTACCGCACCGCGGCCGGTTGGCCGCCCGCCCACTCGCCGGCCGGGTGGAGTGGATCGCGCCGGCCGTCGCGGAAGCCGGCGAGGGCAGCGCACCGGAACGGCAGGAGCGGTCGGTTGCCTCCTGACCGGTCCGCACCGGGCACCGCCCGCGGCGGCCCCCGGGTCATGGCGGTGTGGTGCCCGGACTGGCCGGCGGTCGCGGCGGCGGCGAGCGCGGGGTTACCGCCGGAACAACCGGTGGCGGTACTCCACGCGAACCGGGTGGTCACCTGCTCGGCCACCGCCCGCGAGGCGGGGGTGCGCCGCGGTATGCGCAAACGTGAAGCCCAGGGCCGCTGCCCGGAACTCGTCGTGGCGCAACAGGACCCGGACCGTGATGCCCGGCTGTTCGAACCGGTCGCCGCGACCGTGGACACCCTCGCCTCCGGCGTGGAAGTGCTGCGGCCCGGTCTGCTCGCCCTGTCCGCCCGCGGCGTCGTCCGCTATTTCGGTTCCGCCGAGGCCGCGACCCGCCGGGTACTCACCGCGCTGGCCACCGCCGGCGTGGAGGCACGGGTGGGCATCGCCGACGAACTATCCACCGCGATCATCGCTGCCCGGCACGGGACCCTCGTGGCCCCCGGGGGCGACGCCCGGTTCCTGGCCCCGCTGCCTATCGCGGAGCTGGTGGCCGAACCGGGTCCCGCGGCCGCGGAACGGGCCGCGCTCATAGATCTGCTGCACCGCCTGGGCCTGCGCCGGATCGGGGATTTCGCCGAGCTGACACCGGCCCAGGTGACCTCCCGGTTCGGTACGGACGCGATCCTCGCGCACCGCACCGCCCGCGCCCTACCGGAACGCCCGCCGGCGCCGCGCCGGCCCGCACCGGATCTGGAGGTCCGGCTCCCCTGCGATCCGCCCATCGACCGGGTCGACCGGGCCGCCTTCGCCGGCCGGCTGCTGGCCACCCGCCTCACCGCGGCGCTGTCGGCCGCCGCACTGGCCTGCACCCGGCTCGAGATCCGCGCCGAAACCGAAACAGGCGAGAACCTGTCCCGGGTCTGGCGCTGCGCCGAACCGCTGACCGCCGACGGCGTCGCCGACCGGGTGCGCTGGCAGTTGGACGGCTGGCTGACCCGGCCCCCGAACGGCCGCCCCACCGGCCCGGTCATCCTGTTGCATCTGGTGCCCGTGGAGGTGGTGCCGGCCGGCGCCCTGCAGCTGGGGCTGTGGGGCGATACCGGATCGGGCGACGAACGCGCACTGCGCGCCCTGGTCCGCGTCCAGGGCCTGCTCGGTGGCGACGCGGTGCAGGTGGGTGTGCTCAGCGGCGGACGCGGCCCGGCCGAACGCGTCACCATGGTCGCGTTCGGTGACGAACGCGCCCCGCATACCGATCCGGCACCGCCCTGGCCGGGCCGTATCCCCGAACCCGCCCCCGCCGTGATCATGCTCGACCGTCCGCCGGTCACCCTGGAATCCGCCGACGGCGCACCGGTGCGGATCACCGAGCGCGGGGCTTTCAGTGGACCACCGGCGCGGCTGCGTTGGGGACGAGCCGGCTGGCGGCTCACCGCCTGGGCCGGCCCCTGGCTGCTGGACGAACTGTGGTGGTCGCCCGGATCGGCACCCAGCGCCCGCGCGCAGGTCGAACTACCCGGTCCGCACAGTCTGTTGCTCTTCGCCGAGAACGACCGGTGGTATGTGGAAGGGCTCTACGATTGACTTCCTCCCGGCCCTGAAGGACGCGGCTTCCACGCTACGGAGATTCGGTGACCGCCGCGCTCAGTACCCGCCGCAGGCGTCGAACGCCGCGTCCTTGTCCGCGTTGAACGTATCGATCTGCCCGTTCACCTCGTCGACCGAGGCATTGCGTTCCAGCAGGTCGGCCAGTGATTTCAGATTGTCGCGGTAGGTGCGCATCGGAGTGGAGACATCGCCCGGCACATCCGGGTTCAGGTTCTGATCGATCTTGTTGGCGGTATCGCGCAGCGCGGTGATCGCGGCCCGCTTCTTGGGTTCGAGATCTGGCGCCTTGGCGTCACTGGCGTCGATATAAGCGTTGAACGCGTCGACCGCGGGATTGTTGTTGTCGCGCAGCGCCTCGCACACATCGGTGGCGGCGGCCGCCGCCGCGGCGGCGCGCGACGAGGAGGCCGCGGCCGACGACGATCTGACTTCGGAGGTGTACAGCTGCAACTCGGACTGGTTCACCTGGGCGGTACCGGTCACCGTATTCGAGCAGGCAGCGATGAAACCACCCGCGATGAGCGCGGTCACAGCGGTGGCGAGACCGGCTCGTTCGAGTCGTCGCATAGGTGTTGCACTCCCCTCGGATGCCCACGACCCCGTATTCTCGCCCCGGCACGCCGGACATCTGAGCCGCCGGTGCTGTCAACCGTACTGCGTCGGGTCGTATTTCGACCGCCCAGCCTCGTCATTGATCGTCAACCGATACCGGGCGCAGCACACGCTACCCGGTGGCGATATCGATCACCAGGCGATTCGGCATGGTGGCGGTGGATACCGTGAAGCCCGGCCGGTCACCGGCAACCCCGATGAACGATTGCGTGACCCCCTCGAAAACCGTGGTCCGGTACACCCCGGCGATTCCCGGCACCGCCGGGTCGGTGGCCGGGTCGGGACCGGAATAGGGCGCCACCCGGCTGTCGAAGGGATAGGCCGACCCGGTGATCCGCACCTCGAGCACCGATTCGCCCGCCACCTCCAGCTCCCGGCCGCTGCCGTCCTGGACCGCCCGGCCGGTATACCACACGCTCCAACCCGGAGTGCCCTCCCCACCGAGGTCGTATTCCACCCGATCGAACCCCGCATGCCTGCTCAGCCGGATATCGGTCACGGTCAGCGCCGCCCCCGGCGAGGCCGCGGCCTGTTTGGGGACCGTATCGTCGGGCGCGGGCACCGGCTCCCCCGGCAACGGCACGGGTGGCGCCGGCAGACCGGGGGTGTCCACCTCCGAACTCGGCACCGCCGGTACCAGCTCCGGAGAGCTAACCGGTGGTGCGGAGCCGGAGTGGGCACATCCCGCGAGAAAACCCAGCATGGCCACCACCACCAGAACACGCCCGGTACGCATGCGGCCGATGCTAACCGGCGTAACCGCTGTCCTGCGGGAACATGCCCTTTCCCGGTGTGCCACGACCGACGGGCGCCCTGGCCGGGCCGCGGGGGCGCACGCAGCGGAAACGCCGACCATTCGACGGGGCGGCCGCCGGTCCGCGGCAACGATCTAGCACACTTGACCTGTGCGAGATGTGGAGGACCTACTGGAACGGTTGCGCCGCTATCCGGATGTGGAGGCCGCCAACCTGTACGCCGTCGATGCCGCCGACCGCCTGATTCTCGACGTGGCCGCGGAAGCGCTCGCCGAAGCCGCCACCGCCCGGGAAACGGTCGCGGTGATCGGTGACGGTTACGGCGCCCTCACCCTCGGCGCCGCCGCCGCCCACGACCTGCATCGAATCCGGGTCCACCAGGACCTGCTCACCGGTGAACTCGCCCTCGCCGCCAATGCCCGGACCCTCGGTCTCGCCGACCGCTACACCGCCCATCCGCTGGACGAGAGTCTGCTCCGTGGGGCGACCGTCGTCCTGCTGCGGCTACCGCGCGTCCTGGCCGGTCTGGCCGAAATCGCCGAGGCCATCGCCCGTTACGCCCACCCCGCGGTCCGCGTCTTCGCCGGCGGCCGCGACAAATACCTGACCAAGGCCATGAACGAGGTGCTGGCCGAATCATTTTCCGAGGTGCGGGCCAGCCGCGGCCGGCAGAAATCGCGCACCCTGCTGGTCCGCGGCCCGAAACCGGTGGGCGCGCCCCGATTCCCGGTGCACGAGCACATCGGCGAGATCGGAATCGAGGTGGTCGCGCACGGCGCCGCGTTCTCCGGCGCCCGCCTCGATATCGGCACCCGGTTTCTGCTCGAACATCTGCGCGCGATGAAACCCGACGCCCGCGACGCCGTCGACCTCGGCTGCGGCACCGGGATACTGGCGGTGGCACTGGCCAGGTCCCGCCCCGGACTCGCCGTGGTCGGCACCGACCAATCCGCCGCCGCCGTGGCCTCCGCCACCGCCACCGCCGCGGCCAACCAGCTCACCGACCAGGTCCGGGTGGTCCGCGACGACGCCATGACCGGCGCCCCCGACAACAGCGCCGACCTGGTCGTATGCAATCCGCCGTTCCATGTGGGCGCCGCCGTGCACACCGGATCGGCCATCAAGATGTTCGCCCAGACCGGCCGGGTCCTACGTCCCGGCGGGGAGCTGTGGACGGTCTACAACAACCATCTCAACCACCGCACGGTGGTCGAACGCATGGTGGGACGCACCGAGGTGATGGGCCGCAACCGGAAATTCACCGTCACCCGCTCGGTACGCGGTCTGCACGACCCCACCCGCCCCTGACGCCGCTCAGTCGATACGCCGCCGATGCGCCCACCGAGTGAGCGCGTTCCGGTTGGACTGCTGCGTTTTACGCAGCACATTCGACGCATGGGTCTCCACCGTCTTCACCGAGATGAACAATTTCTCGGCGATCTCCCGATAGGTGTAACCACGCGCCAGCAGACGCAAAACCTCCAGCTCACGCGGGGTCAGCGAATCCAGCTCCGGATCCAGCGGCGGCTCGGGTACCGGAGACTTCCCCGTGAACGAATCCAGAACGAAACCCGCCAGCCGCGGGCTGAACACCGCATCACCGCCGGCCACCCGGCGGATCCCGTCGGCCAGTTCGGCACCGGAAATCGTCTTGGTCACATACCCCCGGGCACCGGCCCGGATCACCGCGATCACATCCTCGGCGGCATCGGACACACTCAACGCCAGACACACCGGGCCACTGTCGATACCGTGCAACACCGCCACGCCGCCCCCATCGGGCATATGCACATCCAGCAGCACCACATCGGGTTTCGCACTGTTGATCCCCGCCACGGCCTCGGCCACCCCACCGGCCTCCCCGACCACCTCCATATCCCTCTCCCGGCTCAACTCGGCCCGCACTCCGGAACGGAAAACGGCGTGATCATCCACCAGAAAAACCCGCACACCCACCCTCTCTGTATTCAATTGCGGCGCCTTCGGCGCCGCGGGGTCGAGGCCCCCTCGGTCTCGCCGTTCAGGCCTCGAGACTCGCGCTTCGCGCATGCGCTTCGAGGCCTGAACGGCGAGACGGGCCTCGACCCTTTGGGGGCCTCGCTGGACTCGGCGCCGGGTGAGGCGGCCGAGTAGGACAGGGCACCACTGCTGATTATCGTCCGATACATGGTTTCAGGTGCGTGGTGAGGAAGAGATTCGGGTGCCGCCGTTGGTGATGCGGGGGCGGTGTGGTCCCCGGCCACACCGGCCATTCCGTCGACGGAGGTGTCTGTCGCAGTATCGGATTGCCGACCAGGTGTTCCCCGGTGCGCACCGCGGGCACGCGCCGGTATGCACAACCGCTGACAGCCGGGAAGGCGACGAACTCGAAGTCGAACCGGCCCGGCGCACGATCGTATCCACGCCGCAGGCGACGGATCCGCGGGGCAAGTGCGGATGGCGCCCGCGAATCGGCCCGCCTCGGCCGGGATCCGGCCGGTGCGCAGGTCCGGCGCGGAGTCCATCAGCGGTGGCCGTTCGGGGGTACCGGGTCGGCAGTGGCCCGGTGCGGCCGGGTGATAGCGGCGGTGACGACCTCGGTGGAGTCCATTCGGGGCTGATCCTGCGGTTCGGGGGCCGGGGTGGGCGCGGCGGCCCGGCGGAAGGCTTCCGCGGGGTCGGACCCCACCGTTTCGTCCCGGACTTCGTTCACTTGCTCTTCCGCTTCCGAAGACCCGGAATCGGTTCGCGGCATGATGATGCGGACCTCGGTGCCCCGGCCGGGCTCCGAGACGATCTCCACGGTGCCCCCGCGGCGCTCCACCCGGGCGCGGATCGAACGGGCCAGGCCGTGGCGGTCCTCGGGGATCGAATCGGGGTCGAAACCGGTCCCGCGGTCGCGGACGAACACGCTGACCTGGTGCGGTTCGGCCTCGGCGAACAGGTCGATATCGGCGACCCCGGCATGTTTGGCGGCGTTCACCAGGGCTTCGCGGGTGGCGCCCAGCACCGCGGTGAAATGCTCCTTCGGCAGGCCGGAGCCGCTCTCCGTACCGTCCATCGCCACATCGCCCACCGTCACGGGGGTGACCTTCACTCCGTGCTGGTCCTCCACTTCGCCGGCGATAGTGCGCAGTGCGGCGGCGAGGCTGGATTCGGCCGGACCCGAATCGGCGAACAACCAGCGGCGCAGCTCCCGCTCCTGACTGCGTGCCAGCCGCAGCACCTCATGGGGGTCGTCGGCCTGCCGCTGGATCAGGGCGAGCGTCTGCAGTACCGAATCGTGCAGGTGGGAGGCGATCTCCTCGCGTTCCTCGTTACGAATGCGCGCGGCACGCTCGGCATTCAGCGAATGCATGAGCCGCAGGCCGAGTGGAACGGTCAGCAGACCCACCCCGATCAGGGTCGCGGCCACGGCCAGCAGCGCCGAGCCGAGGGAACCCCAGTCCAGCTGGGACAGCACCACCACCGCCAGCCCGGTGACCACCAACGTCACGCCCGCGATAATGCGCGACCAGGTCACCACCGACGGTTTCGCCGGTATACCGACCAGCGACCGCGGACCGTCGGCGTCGTATTCGCGCCACACCAGTGCCGCGCCCACCGCGATCACCACGATCGGCGCGATGACCCGCGCCGCCGCGCCACTGAACGCCCACGACACCGCCACCGACAAACCCAGCCCGAGCAGGGCCAGCCCGATCGCCTGCCGGCGCTCGGTACCCGACGGGCGACCGGAGTCGGTGCCGTCGGGCGTGAAGATCCACAGCAGGCTGTAGGCGACTATCCCGGCCCCCGCCAGCGCGGAGAGCAGGACGAAGACCATCCGTACCTTGAGGACGTCGATACCGAGATGGTCGGCGACACCGCCGGCCACCCCGCCGACGATCCGGCCGCCGGAGCGGCGCACCAGACGTGGGGTATCGGCCTCGGGAACCGCCCCGGGCCCGGCAGCGGCCCCCCGCGTGTAGAAGGCAGGTCCGAACGGGCACATACCCTCGATACTGGCACGGGAACCGCACCGGCAGCCATGGGGAAACACCCTGATATCGGTCTCGGGTCGCCCCAGTCGACGGTGCTCAGGAGGTTTTCCGGTCCAACTTCAGGGTTCACCCCGATGTGCGCGTGGGCGCCCCGAGCGGACCATGGGATCCATGACGAGAACGAGCTTCGGCGATCAGCTGCAGCAGATGTGGCAGACCCGGCCGGTTCGGCTGCCCCGGCGAGGCCCGATCGCCGGAGTCGCGGCGGGTTTCGGCCATCGCTACGGTGTCGATCCGGTACTGGTCCGGGTGGCGTTCGTGGTGTCCACCATTTTCGGCGGTGCCGGAATCGTGCTCTACCTGGCGGGATGGCTACTGTTCCCGGAACCCGGGGGGCGCGGTTCCATGGCGGAGTCGCTCACCCGCAGGGATCAGGAATCACCGAACCAGACCAAGACCATCGTGCTGATCGTGGCGCTGGCGATCGCGGTGAGCACGATGGGCCCGGTGGGGATCGGGCTGGGCGGCTCCGGGGTCATCGCGCTGGCGCTGATGCTCGCGGGCTGGTGGATGCTACACATGCGTTCCCCCGAACCACCGCCGCTGCCACCTGGCACCGTCGAGCCGGAGTCGCTGGGCAACCCCGGTACCACCGGTTATCCCGGCGCCATGTTCCCGCAGGGCGGGGGCGACCCCTACGCACCCCCGACGGATGTGTACACGCCGTACACGAGGCTGCCGGAACGCTACGTCCCCGACCCGCTCGCCGACATCCCGCAGGCCCCGACGGCCTCGGACGGCACCGCCGGCGATCCCCCGCAACCGGCACGCCCACTGCTCACCAAGAGCGGTGACGCGGCCCCCGGCCCTGCGCGGGTCACAGGAACCGAGCAGAGCGGCGGGATCGGCGATTCCGGGACGGCCGATCCCGCACCGGCCGAGAGCTCACCCGGCGCGCCCACGGCTCCGGCCGACCCGGCCGGGGACCGGCCGGGCGCGGGTACGGGTACCTTCCGAGCCGCCCGCCCCACTATCGATATGAACAAGTCCGGCACCGCGGCGTTCGAACATCGCACCCCGCCCTCCTGGGACCCGCTGGGTGTCGCGCCACTGGCCTGGGATCTGCCCGAACCCGCGCCGGCCCGCACGATGGTCGTACCGGCCGTCGAGCCACGGCCACGTTCCCGCTTCACCCCGGTCGTTCTCGGCCTCGCGGTCCTGGCGGCGGCGGCCGCCGGTGCCACCGCCGTAGCGGGTAACGAATGGATGACCCCGGGGCGGATCGGCGCGATCGCCCTGGCGGTGATCGGGCTGGGTCTGGTGTTCGGATCGTTGCGGCGCCGCGGCCACGGCCTGCTGCTGGTCACCGCTCCCTTGGCGGCCTTCGTGCTGCTCGCCGCGGTGATCGGACCGGTGGACCTGCAGAGCCCTACCATGGGCGATCGCACCTGGGCGCCGGCCTCGGCCACCGAGGTACGGCCGGAGTACAAGGTCACCATGGGGTCGGGCACGCTCGATCTGCGCGGTATCGACCTCACCGCGGACAAGACCGTCGATGTCGATGTGCAGATGGGTCAGGCGATGGTCCTGCTACCCGAGAACATGAACGTCCGCACCGAATGCACCGTCCGGATGGGCGAGGCGACCTGCCCGGACGGGCTGACCGGACCCGGCGGGGACGCGCCGGTGCTGAACTTGAACGTACACGTGCGGATGGGCGATGCGGAGGTGCGCCGTGGCTGAACAGCAGACAGGTAAAAGAAACGATGACGCGGCCTGCGGGCAGGCCCGGCGCGGCGGTTTCTCCCCCGGCTTGTTCTTCGTGGGCCTGCTGGCGCTCGGCCTGAGCGTCTGGGCTTTGGCCGGCCCCACCCAGTGGGGACTCACCACAATCGTCCCGATCGGCTGGATCGTCGTCGCGGTGGCGATAGTCGCCGGTCTGCTCCTGGTTGTATCCCCCCGGCGACGTCGCCGCTGAGCGCTGACCTCCTACGAACGGAACCGGCCGGACCTGCACAGGTCCGGCCGGTTCGTCGTCACTCCCACTCGATGGTGCCCGGGGGCTTACTCGTCACATCCAGTACCACCCGGTTGACCTCGGCCACCTCGTTGGTGATCCGGGTGGAGATACGTTCCAGTACCTCGTAGGGCAACCGGGTCCAGTCCGCGGTCATCGCGTCCTCGCTCGATACCGGCCGCAGCACGATGGGATGCCCGTAGGTGCGGCCGTCGCCCTGCACACCGACACTGCGCACATCCGCGAGCAGCACCACCGGGCACTGCCAGATCTGCCCGTCCAGACCGGCCGCGGTCAGTTCCTCGCGCGCGATGGCGTCGGCCTGGCGCAGGGTGCGCAACCGGTCCTCGGTGACCTCACCGATGATCCGGATGGCCAGCCCCGGCCCGGGGAACGGCTGGCGGCCCACGATCTCCTCCGGCAGCCCGAGCTCCCGGCCGACCGCCCGGACCTCGTCCTTGAACAGCAGCCGCAGCGGTTCGACCAGTTCGAACTCCAGGTCTTCGGGCAGCCCGCCCACATTGTGATGCGATTTGATATTCGCGGTGCCGCTGCCCCCGCCGGACTCCACCACGTCCGGGTACAGCGTCCCCTGGACCAGGAACTCCACCGTCGGGGCCGCATCGCCGGCCACCTGTTCGCCCACGACCTCACCCACCGCGTCCTCGAAGGACCGGATGAACTCGCGGCCGATGATCTTGCGCTTCTCCTCCGGGTCGGTGACGCCCTTCAGCTCGCCCAGGAACTTGTCCACCGCGTCCACGGTGACCAGCCGGGCCCCGGTGGCCGCCACGAAGTCCCGCTGCACCTGCTCGCGTTCCCCCGCGCGCAACAGTCCGTGATCGACGAATACGCAGGTCAGCCTGTCGCCGATGGCGCGCTGTACAAGAGCGCCCGCCACCGCGCTGTCCACCCCGCCGGAAAGCGCGCAGATCGCATGCCCGTCGCCGATCTGCTCCCGCACCTGTTCGATCATGACCTCGGCGATATTGGCCGCTGTCCAGGTCGGCGAGATACCGGCCATCTCGTGCAGGAAGCGGCTCAGCACCTGCTGGCCGTGCGGCGAGTGCAGCACCTCGGGGTGGTACTGCACACCCGCCAGCCGGCGCGCCCGATCCTCGAACGCCGCGACCGGCGCGCCTACCGTCGTACCGGTGACCGTGAAGCCCTCCGGGGCGTCGGTGACAGCGTCGCCGTGACTCATCCACACCGGCTGTACGCCCGGCAGGCCCTCGTGCAGCACACCGCCGTCGATATCGAGTTCGGTGCGCCCGTACTCACGGGTCCCGGTATTGGTCACGGTGCCGCCCAGCGCCTGCGCCATCGCCTGGAATCCGTAACAGATCCCGAAAACCGGCACGTCGAGATCGAACAGCCGCGGATCGAGCGAGGGCGCGCCCTCGGCGTACACACTGGCCGGGCCGCCCGACAGGATCACCGCGAGCGGCTGCTTGTCAGCGATCTCGGCGACCGTGGCGGTATGCGGCACCACCTCGGAGTACACCTTCGCCTCCCGGACCCGGCGGGCGATCAACTGCGCGTATTGCGCACCGAAGTCGACAACGAGTACGGGTCTCTGGGAATGCGTCACCCGCATGATTCTAGTGATGGCTCCGCGGGCCCTCGAGGTCGGTCACCGGGGGGCCCACGAAGCGCCGACCTGCCGTTTGACGGAGGCCGTCGGAGAGCTCACCGGCCCGGGCGACAAGCGCCCCCGGCGGCCGTCGCGGCGGATCGAGATCACGGGCCCGGGCGGGCGGGACGGCCGTCCGCCCCGCTCGAAGCCCGAGACGCACCGCTCAGGCGCGGACGCTCAGCCCGACCTTCTGGAACTCCTTGAGATCGGAGTAACCGGCCTTGGCCATGGACCGGCGCAGGCCGCCGACCAGGTTGAGCGAGCCGAACGGATCGTCGGAAGGCCCGGTGAGAACCTGTTCGAGGCTGGGCCGCACCGAGGCGGGGCGGGCCGCGTGGCCACTGAGCAGCTCGTCGGCGAGGTCCCACGGTTCGTCCAGCGACAGCAACGAGCCGCGCGGCACCGACGGGTGAGCGGCCGCGGACGGCCAGTACCAGCCCCGCCCCGGAGCCTCGGTGGCCAGCGCCAGCGGCGCGCCGAGCATGGCGGCGTCCGCACCGCAGGCGATGGCCTTGGCCAGATCGCCGGAGGTGTGGATATCGCCGTCGGCGATGACGTGCACGTAGCGGCCACCGGTTTCGTCGAGATAGTCCCGGCGGGCCGCGGCCGCATCGGCGATGGCGGTGGCCATCGGCACCCCGATTCCCAGGACCTCGCCCGTGGTGGTCGCGCCCTCCTGCGAGCCGTAACCGACGATCACGCCCGCGGCACCGGTCCGCATGAGGTGCAGCGCGGTGCGGTGATCGCTCACCCCGCCGGCCACCACCGGCACATCGAGTTCGGCGATGAACGTTTTCAGGTTCAGCGGTTCGCCGTCACCGACGTGTTCGGCGGAGATGATGGTGCCCTGCACGACCAGGAGGTCGATTCCGGCCTGCAGCAGACCCGGGGTCAGGCTCTGGGCGTTCTGCGGGCTGACCCGCACCGAGACGGTGACCCCGCCCGCCCGGACCTGCGCCACCGCGGCGGCCAGGAGGTCGGGTTGCATGGGGGCGGCGTGCAGTTCCTGGAGGAAGGCCACGGCCCGCTGATAGCTCCCCTTGTCCGCGAGCTCCAGTAGCTGCTCGATCTTGGCGGCCACATCCGCGTGCCGCGCCCACAGGCCCTCGCCGTTGATGACGCCCAGTCCACCGCGCCGACCCATCTCGATGGCGAATTCCGGGGAGACCAGGGCGTCGGTGGGGTGGGTGAGGAACGGGATATCGAACCGGTACGCGTCGAGCTGCCAGGCCAGCGACACCTGGCTCGCCGAACGGGTCCGGCGCGACGGAACGATATCGACATCGTCCAGTTCGTAGGTCCGGCGAGCCGTCCTACCCATTCCGATCTCGACCATATCGCGCACGAAAATAACTCCTGTGTCGGTGGCGCGCTGCCGCGCGTGGGTTCTCGGCCCCCTCGCCCCACGTTCCCCGCTCGCGAGACCACGCCTGCCGCGCCTACGTTTCGAGAGCGAAAACGCGGAACGGGCAGCGACCCGGTGTGGGCCTCGGGAAACGAGGCGCCGATGTCATGGTTTCACCTGGTGAACCGCGTAATTACACGTAGACCTTACAGTGTTGTCCGCTCCGCCCGCGGCGCGCGGGGGCCGAGTCGCCCGCGGTCCCGCCGTTCAGGCCCCGGGACTCACCCCCGGCCCGAGTAGGTTCTTTATGGCCGAGGGTGCTCAACAGCCGGCAATCCCGTGCACGGCCTTCCGCACGTCGCATGCGATGTACGGACGGCCGTGCACGGATATGACCGTTCGGCGCCTTCGGTCGAGCGGGACGGGGCTCGCCTCTCCGGTGCTTCCTCGAACTCGGCGCAGGTCGTACGCCTGCCCCTTCGGAGAAACCGGTTGAGGCCGGGGCGGTATACGCCGGCGCCCGAGGGGCCGGCGCGCGGCCCCGGCCCCGCCCTCACCTACCGGTGTAGTTGGGCGCCTCGACGGTCATCGTGATGTCGTGCGGGTGGCTTTCCTTCAGCCCCGCGGCGGTGATCTGTACGAACTGCGCTTCCTGCAGATCGGTGATCGACTGGGCACCGGTGTAGCCCATCGCCGCACGCAGGCCCCCGACCAGCTGATGGATCACCTGGTTGACCGGGCCGCGGAAGGGCACCCGTCCTTCGATGCCCTCCGGGACGAGTTTGTCCTCGGCCAGGACGTCGTCCTGGAAGTAGCGGTCCTTGGAGAAGGATTTCGCCTGTCCGCGACCTTGCATGGCGCCCAGCGAGCCCATGCCGCGGTAGCTCTTGAACTGTTTACCGCCGACGAGGATCAGCTCGCCCGGGGATTCGGCGGTACCGGCCAGCAGCGAGCCGAGCATCACGGTGGAGGCACCCGCGGCGAGGGCCTTGGCGATATCACCGGAGAACTGGATACCACCGTCCGCGATGACCGGGACCCCGGCCGGTTTGCAGACGGAGACGGCTTCGAGGATGGCGGTGATCTGCGGGGCACCGACACCGGCGACCACGCGGGTGGTGCAGATGGAGCCCGGTCCGACGCCGACCTTCACCGCGTCGGCGCCCGCCTCGACGAGTGCCGCGGCACCGGCCCGGGTAGCGATATTGCCACCCACGACCTGGATACGGTCACCGACCTCGGCCTTCACCTTGCTCACCATGCTGAGCACCTGACGCTGGTGACCGTGCGCGGTATCGACCACGAGGACATCGGCGCCGGCGTCGGCCAGGGTCATGGCACGCGACCAGGCGTCGTCTCCGACACCGACCGCGGCACCCACCAGCAGCCGGCCGTCGCGGTCCTTGGTGGCATCGGGGAACTGATCGGTCTTGACGAAATCCTTCACGGTGATGAGCCCGCGCAGCCGGCCCTCGCCGTCCACGATCGGCAGCTTCTCCACCTTGTGCCGGCGCAGCAGGCCGAGCGCGGCCTCGGCGGTGACACCCTCCTGGGCGGTGATGAGCGGTACCTTGGTCATCACATCGGCGACGCGCCGGTTCTGGTCGACCTCGAAGCGCATGTCCCGGTTGGTGATGATGCCCACCAGCGCGCCGGTCTCGTCCACCACCGGCAGCCCCGAGATCCGGAACCGGGCGCACATGGCGTCGACCTCGGCGAGGGTGTCGGTCGGGCGGCAGGTCACCGGATCGGTGACCATCCCCGCTTCGGAACGTTTGACGGTTTCCACCTGGCCCGCCTGGTCGGCGACCGACAGATTGCGATGCAGAACACCCATACCGCCGGCCCGGGCCATGGCGATGGCCATCCGGGCTTCGGTGACGGTGTCCATGGCGGAGCTCACCAGCGGGGTCCGCAGGCGGACTTCCCGGGTCAGCTGACTGGATGTCTCGACCGAGCTGGGGATCAGATCCGAAGCGGCGGGGAGCAGCAGTACATCGTCGAAGGTGAGGCCGAGCATGGCGATCTTGTTCGGATCGTCACCACCCGTATGAGGGCGGACTACGGTGCGCTCGCCCGGTACGGGATTACTCATTCGGATCGACCCCTCCTGGACGTCGGCAGAGCTACCGGGGTGCGGCGACCCGATAGCGAACTGTTACTGGGATTGGACTACGGCACCGGTTCGGTTCTGGCCGGTGGTGGCCGGGTTATCGGTACTCGTCGGCGCCGTGTCACCATGGTATCGGTCCCCCTGGACCGCGGATCAACTGAGGGCATCGGCGAAACTGGCGGCGCGGACGGCTGGCGCAGACCACCCTGTTCTGCGTACCGTGGGGATGTGCGTGACCATCTACCACCTGGCTTGCCGCCGGATCCGTTCGCCGGAGACCCCGCCGACCCGTCCGCCGCGCTCGATGCCATCGAGCCGGGGGAGCCGCTGGATCCTCACGAGCGCCTTGCGGTCGAGGAGGATCTCGCCGATCTCGCAGTCTACGAAGCGCTGCTGGCGCACCGCGGTATCCGCGGGTTGGTGGTGAGCTGCGAGGACTGTCGGCAGGATCACTATCACGACTGGGACATGCTGCGCGCGAATCTATTACAGCTCCTCGTCGACGGCACGGTCCGCCCGCATGAGCCCGCCTACGACCCGACTCCGGAAGCCTACGTCACCTGGGATTACTGTCGCGGATACGCGGATGCCTCGATGAACGAGGCCTTCCACGGCGACGGGTTCGACGCCTTCGACAGCTGACTTCGGAGTAGCCGGCCCGCCCGGCAGGATCGGTCGCACCAGGCGGCCGATCGACTTTTCATGGCTACGTCCGGTTCCCCGGCACTCACACCGACTGTGGCCCGAACACACCGATGGCCATCCACCTCTCCAGGTGGATGGCCATCGGTGTGTCGGCGTTCAGTTGGTGGCGCCTCCCGGCAGCGGCAACGGCAACGTGGTCGGAGCCTGCTGGGGAATCGACGGGGCCGGCACGACGGTCTGCGGGACCGGCGGGGTGGACGGCTCGGCCGGGCCGGGCGTGCTGATCGTGGACGGCGGCGCCTGAGTGGGCTCCACCGAGTCCACACCTGGTCCGTTCGGAGTGGTGGTGCCCGGAACGCCCGGGACGGTGGTGCCGTCCGGGGCGATATCGGGGGCATGCGTTTCCGGTGCCGGGGTGTCCGGAGTGTGGGTGCCGGGTGCCTGGGTGTCCGGACGATCGGGCGCGTGGACGTCCGGAGCGCCCGGCTTGTCACCGCCGCCGGGGCCGCTCGGCCGGTCGGACGGCGTTTCTTTGCCCGGTCCCGGTGTGGTGGTCACCGTGCTACCCGGCCGTTCCGTGGTCCCACCGGGAGGCGGCGGCACCGGTGCGCTCGGATCGGGCGTGGGAGCGATCTGTTG
This sequence comes from Nocardia grenadensis NBRC 108939, assembly GCF_001613445.1. Classification (GTDB taxonomy): domain Bacteria; phylum Actinomycetota; class Actinomycetes; order Mycobacteriales; family Mycobacteriaceae; genus Nocardia; species Nocardia grenadensis. The sequence goes on along the minus strand of NZ_BDCJ01000012.1, from coordinate 189,222 downwards.
CAGGTGCGCGGCGACGTCCGGCGGTATCACTTTCCGGACCGCCTCGAACAGCTGATTCCAGCGTTCGACCAGTTCGTTGCGCTTGGTCGGGTCGTCGACCTGGGTCGTACTGGCCGAGGCCTGCTCGAGCCGTTCCCGTGCCTCGTCCGGCTTGCCCTGTTCGAGCAGGGTCTGCGCGGCGGCCAGATCGTCACCGGCGTACTGCACGACGGTGCTCTGGGCCTGTTCGCTGAACACCACCTCTTTGACGCGCCACAGCGCGTCGCCGGGTTCGGCCTGATACGAGAACGCGGAGAGCCCACCGAATACAAGCGCCAGCGCGGCGGCGGTGGTCGCGATCGGGCGGAGCAGCCGCAGGCGGCCTCCCGATTGCGCGCCGATCCGCGCCTGCCGGGCACCGATCTCCTGATTGACGGCCGCGACCACGGTATCGAGGTCGGGCGCGTCGGGTAGCGGCGGTGCCACGATCTCGGCCCGCCAATCCGCCAGCAATGTCGCCAGCTGGAGTTCCTCGGTGCTCTCGGTGGGGACGGGTCCGCCACGGGCGATCGCGTCGATCAGTTCGTCATCACGACGAACCGCGACGATATCCACCGGTTCGGATCCGGTACCGGAGCCCTCGGCGTAGGGATCGGTGTTCCGCGATGCACGCCGCGCCCATTTGTCGCCCCGACCGCGCCCGCCATCCCTAGCCATACATTTCACCTGCCCTCGCCACTTGTGCCTTCAATTTTGCGAGCGCCCTGTGCTGGGCTACCCGAATCGCGCCCGCCGTACTGCCCACGGCGGTTGCGGTTTCTTCTGCCGACAGACCCATGACCAGGCGCAGGATCAAGATCTCTCGATGTTTCTCCGGAAGGGTGGCCAGCAGGGCGTTCATCTGCCGGCTCGTTTCCGATTCGAGAGCTCGTTGCTCCGGGCCGTGGTCGGTGGATATGACATCTGGTACTTCGGCCATCGCCTCCGCCTTGTTACGGGAGGCGTTGCGATGGGCGTCGGCAACCTTGTGGGATGCGATTCCGTATACGAAGGCCATGAAGGGTCTACCCTGGTCCTGATACCTGGGTAGCGCGGTCATGACCGCTAGACAGACCTCCTGCGCGACATCGTCCGCGGAGAGTTGTCCACGCTCCGCGACACCGACCCGCGCGCGGCAATAGCGCATCACCAGCGGGCGGACCATTTCCAGTACCTGAGCTAAAGCAGACCTGTCGCCCTGCGCAGCGGCGGCGACGGCGCGGTCCAACTCTTCGCCCGTGTGCGTCATCGTCAGCGGAATTCCTGGCGTTACAAAGTGGCACGGTCGGTGATGACCGGTGCTTCCGCCGGTCCAGCGGAACGGGTCCACAATAGGACACCGGCGGCGGTACGGGTCGAGACGGTAGAACTCGGGTTACCCACGCCCATCGCGAAATCGCCCGCCACGCCGGGAGATGAGTGCCCGACACGCGGCCGCGTCGGCGACCGCCGTGTCGCGGTCGCCGGGTTCGGCGGCCAGGCCGCCGCGCAGCATGGCGCACGCCCAGCGCAGGGGAACCGAGCCGGAGACACGGCATTCCTCATCGATACGGTCCGCCAGCGCGACGGCGCGGGCCGTCTGCCCGGTGGCACTCGCGGCCGCGGCGACCAGCAATCGCGATTTGATCCGATGCCGGACCGAGGGTCCCTGTTCGGCCAGCGCGAGCGCGGCCTCCGCCGCCGCGAGCGCCGGTGCGCCGAGACCGTCGGCCAGCGCGATTTCCGCGCGAACCCAGTGCAGCCGCACCCGGCCCCGCGCCCGCGCGGGCGCGCCGGCAGCGCGCGCACCGCATTCGGGCGCCGGGCGCTCCAGCAGGGCGACGCAGCGGTCCAGCAGCCGGGTGGACAGGGCAGTCCGGCCCACGCCCAGGGCGTCGGCCGCCAGACCGATCAGCGCGTCGGCCACGGCATCGATCGAATCGGGCCGGCGGCCGTAATCGCCCAGCGCCGCCGCGGCTCCGCCGGGAGGCGCAGTCCGGGGATCCGGGCCGGATCCCCGGACGGCCGCCGATACCGTTCGCGGTGACGCGGCCGGAAGGGTGGCCAGCGCCGGAAGAACGAGCGCGGCGGCCCGGCCGTCGTACTCGGCGGCCCGCCGGTGCCAGCCGAGCTGACGCAATAGCGACCCCTGTGTCGACGCGGCGAGTGAGAGCAACACCGGATCGACGGTCGCCGCGGACAGGCGGCGCAGCGCGGTATGGGCGGCGGCGTAGTGGCCCGCGCCACCCAGAGCGACCGCTCGCCACCACATTTCGAGGGGATCCGCCGGTTCCGGCAACTCGGCAGCGGTACGACCCGTCCGCGCGCCGAACGCGGCGTCGGCGGCTGAGCGGGAATCGGATTCGGGGCGGGTGCCGGGGACGACCATCGACGCACTGTACCGAGCACCGGATCCGCCGCCGGACGGAACGGACGGGCACCGCGGGATTTCGGCGGTACAGCTATCTTTCAGCATTAATCCGAACAAGCAGTGTTTCCATCAGGTTAATCTCCGCCCATCAATCCATGAGCGATCACGCATCGAATTCGAGGAGGTTTCGCTTAATTAACCTCACAGCCCCTCATCGGCCATCTGTGATCGTATCGAGATCTGGGCACCTTAACCCACCGAGCCGGCCCGCGGGGCAGAATTCGGTCCGGACCTATCGAGATTCCCCGAAAGAGTCGCGCCCACCTGCGGATACACCGACCAGCACGGACACGCGGAGCGGGGCCGACAACAAGCCAACCTCACAGTATCGCCGGGCGATTAGCGAAAGTAAACAGCCTACGAGGTTAAATTCAGCGCGCAAAAGAGCCGATAATTCAGGGCGCCAAACTGTTGACGGAATTTCCTCGGTACCCCTAACGTAACTCATCGCCACGGACGGCGCCGGGCGAAAACGCAACGGACGCCGACGGCAGCGGTGCACATCGGCCGACGCATGTGGCCCCGCGCGCTCGCCGAACGCCGGGCACCGCCGGAAAGCTGTATTCATCACTCGCTCGACAATGCCGACGAGCTCGCGTCTACGAGGAGTTCCCCCATGCCCATGCCCACCCACCTTCCCGGACCGAACGCCGATGTCTGGGACTGGCAGATGCGCGGTTCCTGCCGGGGTGTGGACTCGACGGTGTTCTTCCATCCCGATGGTGAACGCGGCAGAGCGCGGGCGGCACGCGAGTTGCGCGCGAAGGAGATCTGCCGGTCCTGCCCCGTGCTCATGCAGTGCCGTTCACACGCGCTGAAGGTCAGTGAGCCCTACGGAATCTGGGGCGGAATGTCGGAAACCGAACGGGAGATGCACGCCCGGCGCAACCGGCGCCGGATGGCGGTTTGATGGGTCGTCGCAGGTAGCGGCTCCGCGCCGGATTCCGTCGGCGCGACACCGCGTGTTCCACGGGGCCGCATACGCTCTCGGTTATAGCTTGTGGTTATTGTTATGACCGATGACACAGGAGAGTATCGAGCTCTCAGCGCTCTTGCAGCGCTGCGGCCACTCGGATGCCGAGGCTTTCGCCGAACTCTATGACCGGACCCGCACCCGGGTCTTCGGTCTGGTGTTGCGTGTCCTCCAGGATTCCGGGTTCGCCGAGGAGACCACCCAAGAGGTCTACCTGCAAACTTGGCGCACGGCGGCGAGTTTCGATCCGGCGCGCGGCTCGGCGGTGACCTGGCTGATGACGCTGGCCCATCGCCGCGCGGTCGACCGGGTGCGCGCCGAGCAGGCGCACACCCAGCGCGAGATCGCCTACGGCGCCCGGGTCCTCGGGCACGAGTACGACGAGGTCATCGAGGAGGTCGAGCGCAAACTCGACCACCAGGCGGTGGTCGTCGGCCTACGCGCTCTGACCGAGACGCAGCGCGAGGCGATCTCACTCGCCTATTACGACGGCCGGACCTACGCCGAGGTGGCCCGGCACCTGGATATCGGGCTACCGACCGTCAAATCCCGTATCCGCGACGGTCTGATGAGGCTGAAGAAGAGCATGGGAGGGCCGGCCTCCCTGGGCGATCGGCGACCGATACGAGAACGGGCCGTTCACATTCCACAGCGGATGTGAACGGCCCGTTCCGGTTCGGCGGCCGGTTCCCACCGGGGCGGGAACCGGCGGACCGGACTGCGATCAGTGGGCGTGACCGTGCCCGTGGTCGTCTTCCGCCTCGACGGGCTTGTCCACCACGGCGCTCTCGGTGGTCAGCACCATCCGCGCCACCGACGCCGCGTTGATCACGGCCGACCGGGTCACCTTGACCGGGTCCACGACGCCGTCGGTCAGCAGATCGCCGTAGGTGAGGGTGGCGGCGTTGAAGCCTTCCTTGCCCTCGCCGACCTTGCTGACGACGACGGCACCATCGACACCGGCGTTGGTGGCGATCCAGTACAGCGGGGCCCGCAGCGCGCCGCGCAGCACCTCCGCACCGATGGCCTCGTCCCCGGACAGGCCGGAGATCAGTCCGTCGAGCTTGGTGCCCGCCTGGACCAGCGCGGTACCACCGCCCGGGACGATACCCTCCTCGACGGCGGCCTTGGCCGCGCTGACCGCGTCCTCGACCCGGTACTTGCGCTCCTTGAGCGCGGTCTCGGTGGCCGCGCCGACCTGGATGACCGCGACACCACCGGCCAGTTTGGCCAGCCGCTCCTCCAGCTTCTCCCGATCCCAGTCGGAATCGGTGGCCTCGATCTCGCGGCGCAGCTGGGCGCTGCGGGCGGCGATATCGTCGCCGCTGCCCGCGCCGTCGATGATGGTGGTGGTGTCCTTGGTAACCACCACGCGCCGCGCCGAACCCAGCACGTCCAGACCGGAGTCGCGCAGGTTGATGCCCAGGTCCGGATTGACGACCGTGCCCGCGGTGACCACGGCCAGATCGTCGAGGAACGCCTTGCGGCGGTCCCCGAAGAACGGCGCCTTGACCGCTACGGCCTTGAGGGTCTTGCGGATCGAGTTGACCACCAGGGTGGACAGCGCCTCGCCCTCGACGTCCTCGGCGATGATCAGGACCGGCTTACCGGATTCGGCGATCTTCTCCAGCAGCGGCAGCAGGTCCGGCAGCGAGCTGATCTTCTCGCGGTGCAGCAGCACCAGCGTGTCCTCCAGCACGGCTTCCTGGCTGTCGCCGTCGGTGATGAAATACGGCGACAGGTAGCCCTTGTCGAACTGCACGCCCTCGGTGACCACGAGTTCGGTCTGCAGGGTCGAGGATTCCTCGACGGTGACCACGCCGTCCTTGCCGACCGTGGTCAGCGCCTTGCCGACCATTTCGCCGATGACCTCGTCCCGCGAGGAGACGGTGGCGACCTGGGCGATGGCCTGTTCACCGCTGACCGGGGTGGCCGCGGCCAGCAGGGCCTCCGATACCGCGTCGGCGGCCTTGGCCAGGCCCGCGCCGATCGCGATCGGGTTGGCGCCCGCGGCGATGTTCTTCAGTCCGCCGCGCACCAGGGCCTGGGCCAGCACGGTCGCGGTGGTGGTGCCGTCACCGGCGACATCGTTGGTCTTGGTGGCGACGCTCTTGACCAGTTGGGCGCCGAGATTCTCGAACGGGTCCTCGAGATCGATATCACGCGCGATGGTGACACCGTCGTTGGTGACGGTGGGGCCGCCGAACGATTTGGCCAGCACCACATGCCGGCCCCGCGGGCCGAGAGTGACCTTGACCGCATCGGCGAGCTTGTCGACACCGCGCTCCAGTGCCCGGCGAGCCTGCTCGTCGAACTGGATCTGCTTTGCCATATGTCTTCGCTCCTGTATCTGGTGCGCTTCGAATGTGTGGCACAACGCACTCCGCCCCGGGTCGGATATTCGACACCGGGGCGGAACGCATGCGCGGCAGTCGAATTACTTGCCGACGACAGCCAGCACGTCGCGCGCGGACAGGATCAGGTATTCCTCACCCTGGTACTTGATCTCGGTACCGCCGTACTTGCTGTAGATGACGGTGTCGCCCTCCTGGACATCCAGCGGGATGCGCTTCTCACCTTCGTCGTCCCAGCGGCCGGGGCCGACGGCGACAACGGTGCCCTCCTGCGGCTTCTCCTTGGCCGTATCGGGAATGACCAGGCCGGAGGCGGTCGTCGTCTCGGCCTCGTTGGCCTGGACGAGGATCTTGTCCTCGAGCGGCTTGATGTTCACGCTCGCCACGTTGAGCCCTCCACTTTCAGGGGATAACGGTCGTCCGGAACTGTTGTCCCGGACCATCGATTCGGTCACGATGCTGACCCTGCGCACAGCCCCGTCGTCGCGGGTGCCGGGACCGCCTGCTCAGTAGTCAAGCCTGGCACCGGGCAACGATCGGTGCCGACTAGCACTCTATACATGAGAGTGCCAGCGCTCAAGGGCAGGCGCTGCCAATGCGGTATCGATCGGAAACGATTCGGTCTCGCTGTCACCAAGACGCCATCCGCCGTGCCCGCTGGTCGCCGGGGTTAGGAGCACGAAAGCCGGGTAGACCAAAGGGAAAGAGGGCTTCCCAATAATTCTCCGACTCTGTAACGTTCGGATAACAGATCGTGACACCATGTGTGATGGTTGTTCGCGAAGCCACCGTTCACCGCAGACGACGGCGGCTTCGCGAACACCTTTAGGCATGTCCGGACCTCACCATCCGGCACGGCCGCCGCGTCCACTCGAAGGGAGGTGAAGAGAGTATGCGCACATCGCTCGGCATCTCCGCCGGGAACGAGGTGGTGTGCTCCGCCCTGGTCACCACCGCGGCCAACGGCGCCCGCACCTTCGACTACCGGGTGGTCTCCGCGGACGCGCATTCCGATCTGGGGGATCTGGTCGCCTCCTCCATCGAGCTGATGACCACTCAGCTGCCGGCGAGCCATTCCCACGAGGCGGTTTTCGGCACCCAGCTGCCCGCGCCCCAGGCCTCCGGGCTCGACGTGATGGCCGACCGCCCGCCCACCGGTGTCGCGGTCGCCTACCGGAGCAAGGAGCAGGCGCACGCGATCCGGCTCGCCACCGGCAACCAGCGCGAACCGCAACTGGTTCCGGAGACCACCGCGGCGCTCACCTTCCTACGCGACACCGGCCTGCTGGACCGCTACGGCACGGTGGCCGTAGTGGACCTGGGCGCCTCCGGCTGTACCGTCTCGGTGGCCGACCCGGCCGACGGCGCCGTGCTCCACACCGCGCGGTCCACCGCGGTCAGCGGCCGCGCGATCGACGATCTGCTGTACCGGCATCTGGTCGATCAGCACTACGCCCGGCGCGGTACCCGGCCCAATCGCAGTGTCCTGGTGAACCGTGCCCGCACCGCCAAGGAACACCTGTCGGTGACCCAGGCCGTCACCATCGACCACATCGCGGGCAAACCGCTCAAACTCACCCGCGCCGATTTCGAATCGCTCACCGCCGGCGTGTGGCGCGAGATGACGCGGTTCGCGGCGATGACCTTCGGTTTGGCCGACCGCGCCCCGGAAGCGGTGGTGGTGATCGGTGGCGGCGGGAATATCCCGGCGGTACTGGAAACCCTGCGCGGTGAACTCGGGCTTCCGGTGCTCACGGTGCCGGACCCGGACGCGGTGATCGCCAAAGGCGCTGCGCTACTCGCCGATACCGCCCGCTCCAGCGCGCCGATCGGCGCGCTGACATCGGACAAGTCCGGCAACACCCTGCTCAAGGCATTCGGGACGGTGGCCGGCGCCATCGTGGTGGTGGGGTTGATCGTCGGGTACGGGGTGAACACCATGGCCCCGAGTTCGGACGAAGAGGTCTCCCCCGCCGGTACCACCAGCAGCGCCCAGCTGCCGACCACCGCCACCATCGCGCCGGCGACCACCACTGTGGTCCCCGATACGACCGAGGAGATTCCCCAGCCCGTCGAGGAGCCCGCCGGCGCCGGTGAGCCGAATACGACGTTCGCCGAGCCCCCGGTGACCGGCGACCCAGGCACGGGCGAATACCCGTCGACGAACGAGATCCCCTCCACCTCGGGCGAACCGTCTCCGAGTACCACGCCGAGCACCGCGCCGTCCCCGCCCACCCTGCGGCCGGATCCGAACCTGCCCCATATCCCGTTCCCGGAGGGAATCGGCCCGGGCACGCCGATCCCCCAGTCCTCCCCGGAGGAATTGCCGACGGATCAGCCGTCCACCTCGGACGTGCCGCCGCCCTCCGGATCGCGCCAAACCCAAACGACCCTGGAGGTTCCACCGCCACAACCCCCTCGATTGCCCAATTCGGGTTCGGCGGGATAGCCGTCCACGGCGGCACAGTGCCCACAGGTACGCGAGAGCACCGGCCTGACCGACGCCCCGGGCAGAGCCCGGCAAGGCGGCAAGTGGTCCCCGATACGCACGACGGGGTGTCCTTCCAGAAGCCGACGGTCTCTGCGTGGCACCGGCGCGCTCGCCGACGGCATTGGGATGGACCGCGGGATACGAACATACCGAGAAGAGCGTGGGGTCGCGGTCCGTCGTCGCGGTAACGTCCTCGGCGCGGCCTGCCGGCAGGCTCCCATTCACCTCGGCCGTCGGTCGTGGTTACCGGGGCGGGCCGGTGGCCGGGTCAGCCCACCTGGCTGACCGAGACGGGCAGCCCGGGATCGGAGGCCACCGACAGCGGTGACGGTGCCGCGCCGCCGCCGATCACATGCGCGCCCAGCGCCGCGATCATCACGCCGTTATCGGTGCAGAGCCGGGGTTTCGGGATTCGTAGCGTCAATCCGGCCGCCGCGCACCGTTCCTCGGCCAGCGAGCGGATCCGCGTATTGGCGGTCGCGCCGCCACCCAGTACCAGGGTGTCCACGCCCACGTCCTGCGCCGCGCGCACCGCCTTCATGGTGAGCACATCGGCGACCGCCTCCTGGAAGGAGGCCGCGATATCGGGAATCGGCAGCTGTTCCGGTTCGACGCCCTGGCGGGCCCGCGCTTCCACATAGCGCGCGACCGCGGTCTTCAATCCGGAGAACGAGAAGTCGTAGCGCGGGTCCCGCGGTCCGGTCATACCCCGCGGGAAGGCGATCGCCGCCGGGTCACCGGTGACCGCGGCCGCGTCCAGCGCGGGACCTCCCGGATAGCCGAGACCCAGTAGCCGGGCGACCTTGTCGAACGCCTCACCGGCGGCATCGTCGACCGTGCTGCCCAATTCGATCAGCGGCTTCGACAGATCCTCGACATGTAGTAGATGGGTATGACCGCCGGAGACCAGCAGCGCCACACTCGGCGGCATCGGACCGTGTTCGAGAGTGTCCACCGCCACATGCCCGCCGAGATGGTTCAGCGCGTAGAACGGGATATCCCAGGCCGCCGCATAGGCTTTGGCGGCCGCGACACCCACCAGCAGCGCTCCCGCCAGACCCGGACCGATCGTCACCGCCAAGGCATCGGGGGCGGCGATCCCGGCCGCGGCCAGAGCGCGCCGCATGGCGGGCACGATCGCCTCGAGATGGGCCCGCGAGGCGATCTCGGGCACCACACCGCCGAAACGAGCGTGCTCGGCCACACTCGAGGCGACCTCGTCGGCCAGGAGTTCACAGCTGCCGTCGGGACGACGGCGCACGATGCCCACCCCCGTCTCGTCACAGGAGCTCTCGATGCCCATGACGATCACGACAGCGCCCCGTCCGGGGTCCGGGCACCGAAGACCACCGAGACGTCCTCCAGGGCCGGACGGCGCATGGTGTACGCGTCCGCGCCGCTGGGGTGGTAGTAGTTCTTGCGTAGACCGATGATGTGAAAGCCGTGCTTGGCGTACATGGAGATCGCGGCGGTGTTGTCGGTGCGCACCTCGAGGAACACCGGCCCTCCTCGCCGCCCGGCCTCGGTGAGCAGCGCCTCCAGCAGCAGCGTGCCGATACCGGCACGGTGACAGGCCGGGTCCACCCCGATGGTGTGCACCTCGGCCTCCGGGTGCTCGGCGTCACCGAGCAGCGCGATTCCCGCGTAACCCACCATATTCCCGGCATCGTCGCGGGCGGTGATATAGCGGTTGTATCCCGCGGCCAGCTCGGAGCGGAATGCCACGGCCTGCCACGGATCGTCTTCCGGGAACAGCAACTGTTCCAGTTCCACGCAGCCCGCGATATCGGTCGGCTCCATGGGTTCGATACGAATTCCCGTGGTACGAACTCCCATTGTCACGCTCCCATCCGGTCGAGAGTGCGGTAGCTGCGTTCGACCGCGTCGGGGCGGCGCAAATACAGCGGGATCAGCGGTTCCGGGGTCACGCCCGACCACAGCGCGCCCGCCGCCACCTGCACGAGCGCCGCCGGCGAAGGTGTCTGCACGGACAGCGCGGGAAGTGCGAAGAGCGCGGTGTGCGCGGCCGATCCGGCGATCTTGGTCGCACCGGCCACCGGCAGGTCGCCGGGTTCGCACACCTCGGGTCCGGCGACCCGGATGCGGCCGCGGTCGCGATAGCGCGCGGCGTAGACCTCACGGCGGCGCGCATCGGTGACCACCAGCAGTTCGTCGTCGGGCCCCAGTTCGGGCGCGCATTCGACGGCGACGGCGTCCAGACTGCACACACCGTGCACCGGGATGCCCAGCGCATCACCGAACGCGGCGGCGGTGGCCATCCCGACCCGCAGCCCGGTGAACGGCCCCGGGCCGATCCCGGTGACGACCGCCCCGATCTCGGCGCGCGACACCCCGGCTTCGGCCAGGCATTCCAGGATCTGCGGGGTGAGCGCCTCGGCGTGCGCGCGGGCGTCGACGAGTACCCGGGCGGCGAGAGTGCGCGGGGCGGCGTCCGAGGTGTTCGCACCGGCGGCCGCCTGTTCCAGTTCGACGAGGCCCGCCGTGACGGCGGGCGTCGCGGTGTCGACAGCAAGTGCAAGCATGGTCTGGTCAACGATACCGGGTGACCCGCTTCACACGGCGGTGGCGCACGGCGCCCCAGCAGCCGGGTTGCCGATCTCATGCGGTCTAGTGCGCCGCCCCGGTGTGCACCCACTCCCAAGATGCCGTGCGGACTTCGGATTCCGGCTCCCGTGACATTCGCACCAGCAGATGCCGGCCGGTCAACCGCTCCGCCATTCCACTGCCCCACTCGACCACCACGACCGCGTCGTCGAGTTCGGTGTCCAGATCGAGGGCGTCGAGTTCGTCGAGGCTACCGCCGAGCCGGTAGGCGTCGACATGGACCAGCGCCACCGGCGGGCCGTCGGCGCGTTCGCCCGCCGGATGACGGCGCGCGATGACGAAGGTCGGCGAACTCACCCGCCCACCGACCCCGAGACCGGCCGCGATTCCACGGGTCAGAGCCGTTTTACCGGCACCCAAAGGTCCGTCGAGCACCACCAGATCACCCGCTCGCAGCCCGACGGCCAGTTCCCGTCCGAGCGCCTCGGTATCGGTGACCTCCGGCAGCAGGCGTTCACCGCGGTCAGCCACCGGTGGCCTCCCACCGGTCGTCCTCGTCGACCACACCGGCACGCATCAGCAGCCGGTCCAGCGCGGCATTGGTCTCCTCCGGGTACTGCAACTGCGGCATATGTGCCGCCTCGGGAAGCCGGACGAGTTCGCAATCGGCCAATTCGCGTGCCAGCACACGGGAATTGCGGAATGGAATGACCAGGTCCCGGGTGCCGCCGAGGACCAGCGTCGGAGTATCGCGCAACACCGGCAGGGCCGCCGCCTCGTCGTGTAGCTCGATGGCCTTCAGGAACTTCACCACGGTTTCCACCGGGGTGCGGTCGATCATGATGGTGGTGAACCGCGACAGCGTCGGACTGACCGCTCCGTGGAAGGAACTCACGTGCAGGATCGGGGTGATCACGTGGCGGGCGGTGGCCCGTCCGGCCTGTACCAGCGCCGGAGCGGTATGCACGGCCAGCCGGAATCCGTCGATCGCGGGATTGCGCAGCAACTGCCCGATACCGGAGGAGGCGACCTCGGCGGCCGCGGTGGACAGCAATGCGACACCGCGCACCCGCTGCGCGAAGAGACCGCCGGCATGGGCGGCCGCGGCGAGTACCGCCATCCCGCCCAGCGAATGCCCGACCAGGATCAACGGCCCGCGTGGCGCGCGGGCGTCGATCACCGTGAGCAGGTCGCGGCCGAGCTGGGACACCGTACAGCTGTCGGTTTCCGGTGTTCCCGAGCGGCCGTGGCCGCGTAGATCGAACAGCACCAGCCGTACCCGCGAACCCCAACGCTGCGCCAGGTGGCGACGCTGGAAATGGAACGATTCCATGCTGTTGCAGAAACCGTGCACGAAAACGACTGTGGCGTCGGCGTCGCCGGAACCCCACTCCCGGGTGGCCAGGCACACACCGTCGTCGGCGATCACCTCACCGGCACGGTCGAGATCGATCAGGGCGAAATTCTCGTCCCGGTACTCGTCGCGAACGGGCGGCCACAGCACTCTCGCGCCGGCCCGGCGCAGCGCGTGTACACCGGCCATCGCGCCGACCACCCCGGCGGTGGCCAGCCCACCACGCAACAGGGTCGTTCCTCGTTTCATCTGGTACCCCCTCGATACCGCCGGTGTACCCGGCCACGGGGCGCACACACCACTTCGTAGTGGATCGTGCCGAGCAGATCGGCCCAATCCTGGGCCCGCGGCTCACCGCGGGAACCCGGGCCGAACAAGATCGCGGTATCGCCTTCGGCCACGCCCTCGGCATTGTCACCCAGATCCACCACCAGCTGGTCCATGCACACCCGGCCGCGATTGGGACGGTTGCGTCCGCCGACCCACACCTGCATCCGTCCACCCAGGAGACGGAACACGCCGTCGGCGTATCCGGCGGGGATCAACGCGACGGTGGTGTCGGCCGGGGCGATCCATTCGTGCCCGTAGGACACCCCTTCACCCTTCGGCACGTGTTTGACCAGCGCCACTTCGGCCTGGAAGGTCATCGCGGGCCGCAGCTCGAATTCGCCGATATCGGGGACCGGGGTAAGCCCGTACACGGCGATACCGGGGCGGACCATATCGAAGGCCAGGTCGGGCCGGGTCAGTGTGGCCGCGGAATTGGCCAGGTGCACGAGTTCGGGTTCCAGGCCGTATTCTTTGGCCGCCGCGATGGCGTCGAGGAACCGGTCGCGTTGCAGGTCGATGGTCGGGTGATAGGGCTCGTCGGCGTGCGCGAGATGGGAGAAGATGGCCCGGAAGCGCACCACCCCCTCGTCGACGAGTTTCCGCAGGGCCGCGAGAACCACGGGATAGACCCCCTGCTCGATCCCGTTCCGATTGAGCCCGGTGTCGATCTTGAGACTTACGACAGCCTGTTCACCCAGTTCACGGGCGGCCGCGGCGACGGCGTCCAACTGCTCCGCCGAGGAGATGCCGATTTCGATATCGGCGGCGACAGCCGCGGCGTAATCCGCGTCACAGATATTGAGCCAGCACAGGATCGGCGCCTCGATTCCGGCCTCGCGTAGCGTGACCGCCTCGGCGACCGTAGTGACCCCTAGTTCGGCCGCGCCCGCGGCCAGCGCCGCCCGGGCGACCTCGACGGCGCCGTGGTTGTAGCCGTCCGCCTTGACGACCACCATCACCGCGGCGTCGCCTGCGTGCGCACGCAGTACTCCGACATTGTGTGCGATGGCGTCCAGGTCGACGACTGCTTCCACTTGACCGTTCACACCTGCCGATACTGCCATCCCGGGGCACGCGGGCGCGACGGCGGTCACCCGCGGGCCCAGGCGTGCGTACCTCAGGCGGACAGCGCCCGCAGTGTCGCGATGGCGGCGGGGATATGCCGCAGCAGCGGCGTGGCCGAGACGGGGGCGGCGGTCCCGCCGGGGGTGTCATGGGCGGCGAGCCCCGCGGCGAGTGCGTGCACGCGGGCCGCGGCGGCCGCGGCCGAGACCGGATCGCGGCCCGCGGCGAGCAGCGCCCCGATCACCCCGGAGAGCACGTCGCCGGCACCGGCGGTCGCGGCCCAGGAACCACCGGCCTCGTTGACCAGCACCTGCCGGCCGGGGGCGGCGACCAGCGTCGCCCTGCCTTTCAGCAGCACCGTGACCTGCCACGATTCGGCGAGCTCCCGAACCGCGGCCACCCGGTCGGGTGCCGGCTCCGCACCGGTGAGCCGGCGGAACTCACCGGCGTGCGGGGTCAGCACAGTGGGGGCCCGGCGACCCCGGACCAGCTCCGGTTCACCTGCCAGCAAGGTCAGCCCGTCGGCATCGACCACGACGGGGAGGTCGGTGGCCAGGATCTCGGCGAGACGGTCGCGGGCGGCACCGTCGGTCCCGGAGCCCGGCCCGAAGACCCAGGACTGCACCCGGCCCGCGTCCGCCGGATCGTAGACCGCGATCACCTCCGGATACTGCGCGAGCACCGCGGACGCGGCGGAACCCACGTAGCGCACCATCCCGGAGGTCGCGGCCACCGCCGCGCCCGTACAGAGCACGGCCGCGCCAGGGTAGGTCGCGCTCCCGGCCTGCACCCCGGTGACCCCTTGCGTGTATTTGTCGTCCGCGGCTCCCGGCACCGGCCAGGCCGCGCCCACCGCAGCGGGATCCAATGCCGCCAGGCCGGGTTCGGGCAGCCGTAAACCGATGGGTACCAGTTCGATCCGGCCGCACTGGTCCGCAGCCAGCGCGTGTACCGGTTTACGGGCGCCGAAGGTGACGGTGACCGCCGCCCGGACCGCGGGCCCGGACACCGCACCGGTATCCGGGTCGACACCACTGGGCAGATCGGCCGCGATAATCGGGACTTCCACATTCGCAACGATTCTCGCCGCGTCCGGGCGCAGCGGGCCGTGGCCGGAGATACCGACGATCCCGTCGATCACCAGATCGGCGCCGGCGATTTCCCGCACCGCCGCAACCGGATCGGCGCACACCCGTCCGCGGGCGCGGCGCAGCGCGGTCAGCCCGGCCGCATGCGCGCGTGCCGGATTCAGCAGTACCGCGGTCACCGCGACACCCCGCCGCCGTAACGTCACCCCCGCCCACAGCGCGTCACCGCCGTTGTCACCCGAACCCACCAGCAGCGCCACCGTCCGTCCCGCGACCCCGCCGCTGCGCGCGCGCAATTCGGCCGCGGCCACCGTGGCCAGCCCGTACGCGGCGCGGCGCATGGGCACTCCGTCGGGAACTCTGGTGAACAGTTCGGCCTCGGCGAGGCGCACCTCGTCGGCGGTGTAATAGCCGAGCGGCTGGGTCACCGAACACACCTCCGTGATCGGACGGGCAGCGATGCCAGCAGACTACGCTTGACCTCCATGTCCAGAGTTCACCGCGCCGTACTCGTTCCGGCCGCCGGATTCGCCCTCGTCACGGCATTGCTGTCCGGCTGCGGCGCCGGTGATTCGACGGACGAGGCGACGAAAACCGATACCTCCGGCGCGCAAGTACGGCCCGACCGGGAGGCCACCGTCACCGTCGAGGTCGAAGACGATCAGTTCTCACCGGCCGATATCACCATCTCCGCCGGCGATACGGTGTCCTGGCATTTCGACGGCGACCTGCCACACGGCGTCCAGGGCATCGGCGACAAGGCGATGAGCATCAACAGCCCGTTGTTCGAGGTCGGCGATTGGAGTCACACCTTCACCCAGCCGGGCGAATACCGCTACCTGTGCCCGATTCATCCGGATATGCGCGGCACCATCACGGTCGAGGAGTAGACGGGGTAACCGGAGCACCGGCTACCCCGTCAGCTATTCCACGGTGACGGATTTCGCCAGGTTGCGGGGTTTGTCCACGTCGTAACCGCGGGTCTGCGCCACCTCGGCGGCGAAGATCTGCAACGGGACCGTCGACAGCAGCGGCTGGTAGAGGGTCGGGGCGGACGGAATCTCGATCAGGTCGTCGGCGAACGGCCGCACCAGATCGTCACCCTCCTCGGCGATCACGATCGTGCGTGCCCCGCGGGCCTGGATCTCCCGGATATTGCTCAGCAGTTTGGAGTGCAGCACCCCGCGCCCCTTGGGCGAGGGCATGACTACGATCACCGGCAACCCGCCCTCGATCAGCGCGATCGGGCCGTGCTTGAGCTCACCCGCGGCGAAACCCTCCGCGTGCATGTACGCCAGCTCCTTGAGCTTGAGCGCACCCTCGAGCGCCACCGGATATCCGACATGGCGACCGAGGAACAGGATGGTGCGCTCGCGCGCGAGTTCCCGGGCGATCGCCCGCACCTGCGGCGCCGTCTCCAGCACCCGGTCCACCAGCTTGGGCATTGCCTCCAGCTCGGCGAACTCACGTGCAACCTCATCGGGGTACTTGGTACCGCGCGCCTGCGCCAGCGCCAGCCCGACCAGCAGGTTCGCCGTCACCTGCGCGAGGAACGCCTTGGTGGAGGCGACCCCGATCTCCGGCCCGGCCCGGGTGTAGAGCACCGCGTCGGATTCGCGTGGGATCTGCGCGCCGTTGGTATTGCAGACCGCCAGCACCCGGGCCTTCTGGCTCTTGGCGTGCCGGACGGCCTCCAGTGTGTCGGCCGTCTCACCGGACTGGGAGACCGCCACCACCAGGGTCGAGCGGTCCAGCACCGGGTCCCGGTAGCGGAACTCGCTGGCCAGCTCCACTTCCACCGGCAGCCGGGTCCAGTGTTCGATGGCGTACTTGGCGACCAGACCGGAGTGGTAGGCGCTGCCGCAGGCCACCACGAAAACCTTCTCCACATCGCGCAACTCCTGATCGGAGAGGCGCTGCTCGTCCAGCACGATCCGGCCGTCGCGGCCGGGGGTCTGATCGAAGTGACCGATAAGCGTATCGGCGACCGCGCCGGGCTGCTCGTCGATCTCCTTGAGCATGAAGTAGTCGTGACCGCCCTTCTCGGCGGCGGCCAGATCCCAGTCGATGGTGAACGGCCGGGTACTCACCCCGTCGGTGGAGCCGTCGAAGTCGGTGACGCGGTAGCCGTCGGCGGTGATCACCACGGCCTGACCCTCGCCGAGTTCGACCGCCTCGCGGGTGTGTTCGATGAACGCGGTCACATCGGAGGCGATGAACATCTCGTTCTCGCCCACCCCGACGACCAGCGGCGTCGAATGACGCGCCGCGATGATCTTTCCCGGATGGTCGGCGTGCGTGAACACCAGCGTGAACGCACCCTCGAGCCGCCGGAGTACCGAAAGCGTGCTGGCCTCGAAATCGCCCGCGGTCGGCCCCGCGGCGTAGGCCCGGGCGACCAGGTGCACGGCGACCTCGGTATCGGTCTCACTGCGCAGTTCCACGCCGGCGTCCTCGAGCTCCCGCCGCAGCTGGGCGAAATTCTCGATGATGCCGTTGTGCACGACCGCGAGCTTGCCGCTCGCATCCCGGTGCGGGTGGGCGTTGCGGTCGGTCGGCGCGCCGTGGGTGGCCCACCGCGTATGCCCCATACCGGTGCTGCCGGCGAACTCGCCCGGGTTCGCGATATCCAGTGCCGCTTCCAGGTTGCTCAGCCGCCCGGCGCGCCGCTCGACCGCCACGCCACCGGCGCCGTCGAGAATCGCCACACCCGCCGAGTCGTAACCTCGGTACTCCATGCGGCGCAAGGCAGCGACGACGACGCCCAACGCGTCCCGGTACCCGACGTACCCCACGATTCCGCACATGGCTCCCCAGCCTACTTATCGGCTAACGTTCTCGTCGTGTCGGCGTCTGTGAAATCACTTCTGAGCACTCTGACCAGCCGCGGCCCGCATCGGGTGCTCCGCGGCAATCTTGCCATCGCGGGTCAGCCCGGGGTGGTGTACACGCCCGAGACCGGCCGCGATCTACCCGCGGTCGCGTTCGGCCACGGCTGGCTGCACGGCGCCGGCAACTACCGCACGCTGCTCGAACACCTCGCGTCCTGGGGCATCGTCGCGGCCGCCCCCGATACCGAGCGCGGCCCGCTGCCCTCCCACCTGAACCTCGCCACCGACCTGCTCACCACCCTCGATATCTGCACCGGCGTCCGGCTCGGCGACGGCACCCTTACCGTGCATCCCGAACGCTTGGCCCTGGCCGGCCACGGAATGGGCGCGGGCGCGGCCGTACTCGCCGCCGCCCAGCGCCCGGTGGCCGCGGTGGCTCCCCTCTTCCCGGCACCCACCGCCCCCGCCGCCACCTCGGTGGCCGGTGAACTCACCGCCCCGGCACTGATCCTGGCCGGGGTGAGCGATATCGATGCGCCGATCTCCGACGCGGTCCCCCTCGCCGCCGCCTGGGGCGGTCCGGTGATCCTGCGCACTCTGGACGGCGCGGGCCACAACGGACTCGCCGAGGGCCGCCGCCTACTGGCCGCGCTCGGTGGCGGTAAGCACGAGGAGAAGACGTCCCGCGCCACCCGCGCCCTGCTCACCGGGTACCTGCTGCACACCCTGCTCGGCGACAAGACCTACAAGCCGCTCGCCGACCCGGAGACCTCGATCAAGCACACCCATGTGATCGATCCGTCGGCCGCGCTGCTGGAACAGGACGAGAACCGGCGGGCCGCAGCGACACCGGACCCGGCGGCGGTGGGCAAACTGGTCCGGTCGCTGCGCAAGTAACACCGCTCCGAAACCGAGCCGTCCGTGCGGCTTCTGTCAGCTATTCCGATGATCAGCTGAAATCAGGGACGTCAGAACCCGAGGTCGTCGAACTCGCCGGCTTTGCAACCTTTGAGCCATGCCGAGAACTCGTCACGGGTGAACGCGATATGGCCGGCAGCCCGGTTGTTCGAGTTACGCACCAGGATCTCGCCGGTCGGTGCGGCCGCGACCTCCACGCACGTGTGCTTATCGGTGTATGACGACACCCGCCAGTCGAGATGGTCAGTCATCGCCCTGTCTCCATTCATCAGCCAATCGACGAATCACGGCCTCGAAGTCGTCTACACGGTGTTCACCGACACCGAATCCGCCCAGCTCACCGCACTGATCGCCATACACCACATCATCGAGAACAGCGCGGAAGTACTGATGATCCCACACCTGACCGGGCCGTGGATCGCAGGCAGCCGGCAATGGACGGCTATCCGCAGTGCAGTGCAGATCATCGGCTCCGAGGGTCCGCTAGCGGAATGCACACGATGAGCTGTCCCGGCGTCACCTATCGTGCCGATGCGCGACCGCGACTCCGGATATCGCGGCGACGAACTTTCACGATATGCGGCACACCATCGTGCCCCGGCGCGTATCCCGACCACAGGTCCCCCCAACCGGGCCACGCGCCGTCCCGACCGCGAATCTCCACCAGCCCGAAGACCAAGCCCCCGACAGTGGCATGCACCCACTTCCGCAGCAGAATCCAGTTCCCGCCGATGATGGCAAAGGGTATCGGCAGCAGCAGGTAGCTGTAGGTTCTCGGCATGTCCACTGCCACTACCAACAGGCCCACCGCGAAAGCAGGGCCGAACAGCATGACGATATCGATCAACGTGGCACCCATCGACCGCAGCTTGCGCGGTGACGGATACCGTCTATCTCCTTCGGACCCGTGGTATCCCGGCAAGAACTGTGTACTCGTCAACCCGAAGGCATCCCCCGAACTCATCGGACGATGATGGCACACGATGCGGAGCTGCGTCCGGCGGGATGACCGGCCGCACCGGAATTGATCGGTTCCGACAACCCGACGTAGGATGCCGAAGCGTTTCGCGCTCGGGTTCTTTCGTCGATGGATCCGGCGAGCTGGGATGTTCTGCAGGGGAAGGGTGTCGATGGCCGCCGAGATGGATCTGGACCGCGCGATAGCCGGATTCGCGCAGTTGGCCGCCGATGCGGAGCGGAGAGCCCAGCGTTTCGCCGAGTTACAGGAGCGGATGACAGCGCTGACGGCGACCGAATCGGGCGCCGGCGGACGAGTCAGCGTCACCGTGGACAGTAGCGGGGTGCCGACAGCGATCGATCTGGCACCGGGTGTGCGGCAGATGGATTCGCGCGCGCTCTCCGCCGAGATCCTGTCGTGTATGCGCCGGGCGCAGGGCAAACTGCGTCCGGGCATTGCCGGGCTGGTGCACGATATCGTCGGCGAAGATCCGGCCGGTGCCGCACTCGTCGACAGTTTCGACCGGCGCTTCCCGGAAGCGGAGACGACTGCGACGCCGGCACAGGATTCCGATGTGCCGCAGACCGGCCGTGCCACGCCTCCGGCCGCCGACCCGTTTTACCCTCAGCAACGTCCGGCGCCACCCACCTGGGGCTCCGAGCCTCCCCAGCAGATCACCGACCCGTATCCCTCCGAGCAACGTCCGACGCCCCCCGCGTGGGGCTCCGCACCACCTTCGGCCCCACGCACATCCGGCAGGGATCAGGTCGTCACTCCGGACGAGCCCGACGAAGAGACCGAGTACTACCGCCGCAAATCGTGGTTGGAGTGATCGATGACCAACAATCCTGATGCCGTCTCGGTCGATCCCGAAGAAGTGCGGAAGCACGCGGACAGCGTCGAAGCGCTCATGGGCAGCCTGGACAGATGCCTCGAAGCCGCCAACTATCTCATGTCGGCAGATGACGGGTACGGGAGTTGGCTACGGCCGGTGATAAAAGGGCTGTTCGACGATAACCATCGATCGACCGTCGAGGTGATTCGCGCGGCCGGTGAACGCACCGCCCAGGTACCGGAGAAGCTGAAGGCGACTGCCGCATCCTTCGAAGACGCGGACGGGTCGTTCGCCACGACACTGCAGGGACTGCAGGCGGAGATAGGGAAATCCGGATGAGCTTCGACGACGCCGCGCCACCCGACAACGATCTCATCGACGACGAGTCCCAGCACAGCAATGCCTACTTCCAGGAGGATGTCTCCTGGCTGTCCAATGTCGGGCTCGAAGGCGACGAAGAGACCGGCGGCCTGGGTGTACTCAAAGGCACCGTCGCGGGTGACGCGTGGGATATCTACGGGAATCTGCGGAGCGACAATACCGGTGAGGCAGTCTTCGGTGCAGCCGGAGTCGTGGGGACCGCGGTCGAGGCGGTCAAGGATCCGTTCGGTTTCGCGGGCACCCAGGTCGCCAAATGGATGTTGGAGCATATCGAGCCACTCAGGCAGGCCTACGAGGAACTCAGCGGCAACCCGACGATCGTGGAGGCGTATTCCTCTTCCTGGCAAGCGATTTCGACCGAACTGTCTACGACCAAGGCCGAATGGCAGCGCACCATGGAGACGGATATCAACACCTGGTCCGGCAGCGCGGGCGACGCGTACCGCAATCATGCCGCAGAGGTACTCACCGCAATCGACACCGCCGCGGCCGCAGCGGCCGCACTCGGCGAGTTGATGGACAAAGCGTCCAAAATTATTGCCATAGTCCGGGATCTGGTGCGCGATATCATCGCAGCCCTGCTCGGCGCGGCCATCGGATACACGATCGAGCTCGCCGTGACCGCAGGCGCGGCGGCCGGGCACGTCATCGCCTCGTTCCTGGCGAAACTCGCGAAGAGCAGCCTGGACACGATGACCTATCTGAAGAAACTCAATGACGTGATCCTGTCATGGGGAACGTACACCGAACCACTCGCGAGAATCTTGCAGAACTGGTGGAGTTGGCGGAACTCCGGTGAAGCGGCGCCCGGGCAACCCACGGTGGCGACGTAGTCGGGTTTCACCCGCACGGGGAGATCCACCCAACCGTTCGTTACGCAGCCCGTCCAGTCGTTACGCAGCCCATCCAGCACCCCGGGCCGATGCATATCGTGGTCGCGCGAACAGCTCGCACAGCTCCGACTCCTTCAGACCAGCCAGCTGTTGCGCCGGTAGTATTCGGCTTCGTCGTCACCGTCGTCGTCGATGGGCGTCACGACGTTCCGGTTCTGACGGTTGGCGGCCGCGCGCGCGACCGCCTCCCGCTGTTGCCGTAATTCTTCCAGCTGCTCCGGCTGTGCCCGGTGATCGGGCTGCGACGTGGAAGACTCTTGTTCCCGGCCGGTCCACGGCTCCTGCTGATCGGTCTTCGATACCTGCGCCGCCTCGTGGTTTCGCGCTTCGGCCTGTTGCAGACGCGTCCGGATACGTTGAGCCGATTGTTCGATCAGCGCCCGATTCTCCGCGGCGACCCGTTGATTCGCGGCACGTAATTCCTCGATCCTGGCCGCGCTGCGCCGGTACACCGTGTCGGCTATCTCATCGAGATCCCGGAAACTCATTGCCTCGATCCTCCTCGGGTCACAGCGGGCCCGCCTCGGCCAGTTGCGCCCCGGTATCGACCGGTGCTGCGGGGGGCGGTGCCGGTGCGTCTTCTTCCGGTGCGACGACGACATCGTCTTCCGGCGCCGTGGTATCCGCCTCCGGTGGGGCGGTCTCGTCCTCGGCGGGGGCCGGATAATCTCGCGGCTGGTGTTCACCGTCCTCGGCTCGCCGACCGCCGGGCAAGCCGGGGGTACCGGACGGCCGACCGGCGTTCTGCTGGTCTTCGGCGCTCGGGTCGCCGGTTCCCGGGGCCTGCTCACCTTCGGGTACGTCGGCGGCAATAGCCGGTTTTCCGTCCGGACCGATCTCTATCCGATAATTCTGCGGCTCGCCGTCCGCACCGGTCACCACGAGGTGCAGCCGACCGTCGGGGCCGAGTTCGAGCTTGTATTCTTTCCCGTCCAGCTCGATACCGGTATTCGCACCTGTTTCTTCGTCCGTTCCGGCAGGGTCGTCTTCGGCGTTTCCGGTGGGATCGTCCGGTTGACCGTCACCGTCTTCGTCTACATCCGGCTGCCCGTCACCGTCGAGGTCGACTTCTTGTTCGGCTTCCTCGAGCAGCTGTTCGAGAGTGCCCGAGATCTGCTCGGCGGCGGAACTCGCCAGTTCGCTCAGTCCCGTGACCAATTGGGTTCCGAGCCCCGAGGAAGCGAGTTGGGTACCGAGCTCTGTCAACGCCGACAATGGATTGTCCTCGTCGGTGGTCCCCGGATCCTCGGTCTCCGCGCCCGGGATGTCGGTCGTGCCGGGGGTTCCGGTCCCGGTGGGCGTACCCGATGGGGTACCGGAGGGCGATCCGGTCGGCACCTGGGTCGTCGGGGTCTCACTACCGGGCGTGCCCGGGGTCTGCGCGACACCCTGCGGACACGGGTACGGGGTCTGCGACAGTTTGCCCAGGCGGTCGATGAGTGTGCCGTACTGGGCTCTCACCCCATCGTTGATATCCGTGCAGGTCTGAACGAATTCGGTCACTTTCTTTTCGTAGTGATCTTTGAACTTGTTCAGCCAGTCACGGCAATGATCCTCGATATCGTCCGTATTGCCGCTACCGGGAACGGTGATGAATACATACTCGTCCAAGTTCGGGAGATCCGGGAAAATCCTATGGATCTTCCCCAGCAGGTGGTCGTCGGCACCTGTACTCCAGCCGATGCCCTGGGCAGCCGAGATGATGGAGTCGACATCCTCCGGGGACTTCCCGTCGTAGGTGACCTGGTACATGTCCTCGAGGAACACCTGAACCATCTCCGCCTTGGGTTTGACGGTTTTCCGGAGAGCGGCGGGAGCCATGTCGAACTGCTCGTGGATCTTTCGTACCGCGTCGATATCGCCGGCGGACAGGGATAATTGTGTCGCGATCATATCCGCTGCATTGGCAGCAGCCTGGCCCGACCATATGGACGGTAGATTCTGCGCATACTGGTTCAGCGCGGCGTGCTGGGCGTCCGCATTGCTCAATACACCGGCCAGCGCGGCCGCCAGATCGCGAAATCTCTGCTCGTCGAGTCCGTTCTGGGCGTAGAACACGGTGTGCAGAGCCTGGTAGCCGAGAATATTCGCGGGGGGATTCGATACCCACCGCTGATAGCGCGGTTCGAACTTCTCGAAGAAGAGCAGCGATTTCGAACCTTCTTCGAGGATTCGAGAAACGGTCCAATCATCGCCGATCGGCGGGTACCCGACACACTCTCCGATATCCGCCATCGGAGTCAGCTCGCCGCCTTCTGGGTCTGGTCGGAGTTCTGCTTGTCCACATTGGACATGGTGACAACATCGCGCCCGATGGCCTCACCGGTGAGGTCGGTGGCCTCCGCCCAATCCTTCAGCCACGATTCCACCTCTCGGAGCCCGGCCTCGATCTTCACGCCCTCGCTCTCGTAGGCAGCACCGACGTGCGCCTTTCCGATGATATTGTCGGCCACTCTCGTGGCCTGGCCTCCGATGACCCCCGCGCTGGTACAGAAATCGGCGCCCATCTTCTCCAACGCGTCGGCCTGCATTCCGACCGGCTGATCACCCGTACTCATGGGCCGCTCCCCTCCTCATGGCCGCCGCGGCGGGACCACCCCGTTCTCGGCCGAGCTGTGCTGTTACTGATTCCGACGCACCCGCGGGCCGATCGGTTCCATTGCGCGTGGAACAGGACCGGAGGCGAGGCTACGACCGCGGGAATGTCCGGTCCATCTTTCCATCCCCGACGGTACAGCGCAGCCCCGTTCCCGGGCGGGAACGGGGCTGCCGGTAGCCTTGGGGCACAGGATGTTACAGCGGCGGCCCGGCGCCGGGATCAGCGCTTCGGCATCAAGATCCACAACGCCAGGTAGATCAGGAACTGCGGTCCGGGCAGTAGACAGGACACGACGAACAGCAGCCGGACGAGTCCGGAACTCCAGCCGAGGTATTCGGCGATACCGCCGCAGACTCCACCGATCCACTTATCGGTGGACGAGAGGGTGAAACGGCGTGCGGGGGCGGTCATGGCGGTCCTTTCGATCGCGTTGCTATACCGTCCACTATCCGCATCCGGCCGGTGGCCCGCATCGGCAGCGCCACCGACCCGCACCCTGATTTCCGGGGTCCGCGGCTCAGGGTCGGACCCTGAGCCGCGGACCGTTCAGACCGCCGCGACCAGCTTCGCGAGATCCTCGGCGAGCTGCTGAGCCCTTTCGTGCTCCTCGGCCTCCACCATCACCCGGACCAGCTGTTCGGTACCGCTGGGGCGCAGCAGAATCCGCCCGGTCTCCCCGAGCTGCGCCTCGGCGGCACGGACGGCCTCCAGGACCCCGGGGTCGGCGTTGACCGCGACTTTGTCCGTGACCGGGACATTCACCAGTACCTGCGGGACCTTCTGGATCACATTCGCCAGCTCGGCCAGGGTCGTGCCGGTGCGCGACATCCGCGCCATCAGCTGCAGACCGGTGAGGATGCCGTCACCGGTGGTGCCGTGACGCGGGAAGACCACATGGCCGGACTGTTCCCCACCGAGGGTGTAACCGCCGCCGCGGAGTTCCTCGAGAACGTAACGGTCACCGACTCCGGTGGTACGCACGGTGATGCCGGCCGCGCGCATCGCCAGGTGCAGTCCCAGATTGCTCATCACGGTGGCGACGAGGGTGTTCCCGGCCAGCGTTCCGGCGTCCCGCATGCCGATGGCGAGGATCGCCATGATGGCGTCACCGTCCACCACCTCGCCCGCGGCGTCCACCGCCAGGCAGCGGTCGGCGTCGCCGTCGTGGGCCAGGCCCAGGTCGGCCCCGTGTTCCCGGACCGCGCGCTGCACCTGTTCGATATGGGTCGACCCGCAGCCGGCATTGATATTGAGCCCGTCCGGGTCCGCGTTGATCGCGATGACCCGGGCACCGGCCTCCCGGTAGGCCGCCGGGCCGACCTCCGAGGCGGCGCCGTGCGCGCAGTCCACGACGACGGTCAGTCCGCTCAGATCCCGGCCGGTGGCCTCCACCAGATGTTCGATATAGCGCTCATGGGTCCCGCCCACGCCGAACTGGCCGGGCAGATCCGTACCGGGCTGCCGCGCCCCGGCGGCACCGAGTACCCGGCCGATCGACGCACCCGTGGGACGGTCCGTCCCACCGGAGGCCACCCGGGCCTCGATACGTTCCTCGACGGCGTCCTCGAGCTTGTGCCCGCCCGCCGCGAAGATCTTGATTCCATTGTCCGGCATGGGATTGTGCGAGGCGGAGATCATCACGCCCAGACTCGCGTCGTACAGACCGGTCAGATAGGCGACGGCCGGGGTCGGCAGCACACCGACCGGTAACACATCCATTCCCGCGGCGGTCAGGCCCGCGGTCACCGCGGCCTCCAGCATCTCCCCGCTGGCGCGTGGATCCCGCCCGACCACCGCGACCTTGCGGTGACCGGTGTGCAGGTCCACACCCAGGACCTGCGCCGCCGCCCCGGCAACCCGTAACGCCAGCTCCGGGCTCAACGTATCGTTGGCGAGCCCGCGTACGCCGTCGGTGCCGAACAGATGTCCCATACCTTGCCCCTCGTCAGTGAGTCCACAGCGCGTGACGACGCCTGCCGAAACTGCCCTCGGAACGGCCGGCCGACGAACACCGCGGTAGATATAGCACGAGAGCAGGCGACCGGACTCCGGCCGGTCGCCTGCTCTCGGAACCGACACCGGCTCGTCCACCCACACGCGGCGGGTGGACAGCCGGCATCGGCGATATCAGCGCTTCGAGTACTGCGGCGCTTTACGGGCCTTCTTGAGGCCGTACTTCTTGCGCTCGGTGGCACGCGGGTCACGGGTGAGGAACCCGGCGCGCTTGAGCGCGGGGCGGTCGTCCGCATTGACCACGGTCAGCGCCCGGGCGATGGCCAGGCGCAGCGCGCCGGCCTGACCCGAGGGGCCGCCGCCGTGCAGGCGGGCGTACACATCGAAGGATTCGACGCGCTCGACGGTGACCAGCGGCGACTTCACCAGCTGCTGGTGGACCTTGTTCGGGAAGTAGTCCTCGATCGAGCGGCCGTTGAGCACGAAGTTGCCGGTACCCGGCACCAGGCGCACGCGGACCACGGCCTCTTTACGGCGGCCGACGGTCTGCACCGGACGGTCCAGCGGGGCCGCGTACTCGACGAACTCGGCGTCGTCGTCGTAGACGACACCCTCGTCCAGCACCTCGGCCGCGGCGTCTTCGACGACCGCTTCGTCGTATTCGGTGTATTCCTCGGGAGCGGTCACTGGGCCACCTGCTTGATCTCGAACGGAACGGGCTGCTGCGCGGCGTGCGGATGGGTCGGGCCCGCGTACACCTTCAGCTTGCCGGCGATCGCGTTGCCGAGTTTGTTCTTGGGGATCATGCCCTTGACGGCCTTCTCCACCAGGCGGTCGGGGCGCGTATCCAGCACCTGACCGACAGTGCGGGACTTCAGGCCACCGGGGTGCCCGGAGTGGTGGTGGATGAGCTTGTTCTGCCGCTTGTTGCCGCTGATGGCGACCTTGTCGGCATTGATGATGATGACGAAATCGCCACCATCCATATGCGGTGCGTAGGTCGGCTTGTGCTTACCGCGCAGCAGATTCGCTGCCTGCACGGCAAGACGGCCGAGCACTACGTCAGTAGCGTCGATGACGTACCACTGCCGGGTCACGTCACCCGCCTTCGGGCTGTACGTAGGCACAGTGCTTCCCTGTCTGTCGTCGATGCTGCCGGCCCAGTGCGTGGTCGAGGGGTTCCCGGCGGCCGGTTGAGACCCGGGCCTCGGCGTACCACACACCAGCCGGTGACGATACCAGCCGGGTGGTGCCACCCGGAAACCGCCCGGACGCTGGTCAGATATCGATCGGCGGGCCCGGGTCGGCGATCCCCGGTAGACCGGGTACCAGATAGCGGAGGGTGTCGATACCGGGTTCGGCGCATTCGGCCGGATCCCGTTCCTCGGCCGCTCCGGGTTCCGGTGCCGCCCGGCGCGCGGAATCGCCGGGCGCGGGGGCCGTGGGGACGCGGGCGTAGAGCGGAAGACCGCCGTTGTCATCCGCGTCCTCGGCGCCTGGAGCGGAGCCGCGCGGCTCGACGGTGACCCGTGGCATGGGTACACATCCGGCCGTCGCGGTCGACGCCGCGATGCCGGGTGCGGCCGTTGCGTTGATCACCGGTTCGGTTCCGGCGCCGGCCTGTGCGGTCCCCGCCCCGTCCGCGCCCCACGCCGTGGCGGCGAGTGCGGCCACGCCGATGACGGCATGGGCGCCGAACAGATTGTCCTTCATCTTGTTCCAGAGCTTGCCCTTGCCCCGGTCGCCCTCCGGCCCCGGGCCGGGCCGCTGCCCACCGCCGGGCCCGGGCTGGCCGGGGTCCTGCGGCGCCGCGGACTGAGCACCGGTTTCCGGATCGGGTGGCCGGGTGAACCGGCTGGCCGGCCCCGAGATCGGTGGCGGCAACTCGCCCCGGTCGGCCTTCACCGTGGCGTCCTGATCCGGCTGCGCGGACGGGCCGTACGGTGCGGGGCCGGGCCACCCCGGCGGCGGCGCCGCGGGCCCACCCGGCACCGGACCGCCGGGCCCGGACTGTTCCGGGCCGGGACGCGAGGCGTTCGGATCGGGCCGGGCCGGCGGTGGCGGCACTGTCACGTGCGGACCGGGCGTCGGCGGATTCGGGGCCGGCGGGTGCGGGCCCGGTGCGGGCCGGTAGGCACCGGGCGGCGGGTTCCGACCCGGAGCAGGTCCGTTCGGAACTAATCCGGCCGGCGGCTGCCCGGGAACCGCATAGTTCGCGGCGGGCTCCGGCTGCGCCGCCGTATTCGGCCCGGCCTCCGGGTAGGGCGCCGGCTCCTCCGCGTCGTCCTCGCTCTCGCTGATCAACAGATGCGTGGCACCGAGAACGAGCGCGTGCATGGGATGTTCCGCCTTTTTCAGGCGCTGCCCCAGATGGTTGCGGAAGGCGAACCGCAGGGTCTCGTTGAACACCACCTGCCCGGCGAGCAGGACCGTCGAATTGTCGGCCCCGATGGAGCGGGCCGCGGCCATCACCTCGATCACGGTGTCGTCGGCTACGCGGGGGTTGCGGGTCGATTCGGGCTCGATCGGTACGTACACCGATTCGGTGGGCCGCTCCTCGTCTCCGTGTACCGCGACCACCAGCACATTCGCCCGGCCGTCCACCACCTGACCGTCGAAATGGACCGCGGTGGCCCCGACCCCTTCGGGCAGGGCGGGGTCAGGCGGCCGGACCAGGCCGAGGGCGCGGACATAGCCCGACAGCGCGATCGATTCCGGGATCGGCTCGACCTCGACGTCGAGCTGCTCGACCAGCTGGGCGTAGGCGTCGATCTTCGCGTCCGGCCAGTCGTCCGGATACGGCAGCGCGACCACATCGGGTTTACCCCGCAGATAGCTCCCCACCGCGGCCAGCGGGTTGTAGAGACGGGCCCGGAACACCAGCTCGGCGGGCCAGGTCGCCCCGGCGATGACGATCTGCGGATGCCCGAGGATGTCGCGGACATCGGGGATCGCCATCCCCAGCTCGGGCCGCTGCCGGTCCGCGCCGGCAGTGTAGAGCCGGCCGGAGGCGTCGGCCAGCAGATAGGCGGGGGGGTTGTAGCTTCCTTCGACCTGTACGGGGCGGATGGGCACGCCGGATCCGCCCGCGGCCACGGACACCACATCCCACCCGAGATGTACCGCCCCAACTCGCACCATCACAGGCATCAGTGTGCCTGGTGTGTGGTCGGCGCGCTCGCCGCCCCCACCCACCAGCGGCGGAGGCGGCGGATCGGCCCGTTCACCTGTCTCATCTCGCGGACTTCTTCAGCCGCAGCCGGGTCCAGGTGAGGAGCGCGAGCATCACTGTGATGGCCACCACCAGGCCGATATCCAGGAACCATGCGCTACGCGTGTGTTCCCAGAAGGCGTCCTGTTGCGATTGGACGAACAGTGAGCGAATATCCACCGTCGACGCCGCCGCGGCGTAGCCCCAGCGCGAGGGAAACAGCCACGAGATCTGTTCCAGCACCACCCGGTCGGTCACCGGGATGAGACCGCCGGCCATCACCAGCAGGCCCATGATCGCTACCACCAGCAGCGGCATCACCTGCTCGCTCGATTTGGCCAGACTCGACAGCAGCAGCCCGAACACCACACAGGCGATCGCCGTGACGGCGATATCTATATAGAGCTCGGCGCCACCGATGGCCAGCGCCGAACCCTCCTCGGGCCGTTTCTTGCCCAGCAGCACGAAACCGATCATCACACCCGATTGCAGCAACGCGGCCACACTGAAGACCACGATCTTCGCGGTCAGGTAGGCCCCCGACCGCAATCCGACCGCGCGTTCGCGCAGGAAGATGGTCCGCTCCCCGACCAGATCACGCACGGTGAGCGTGGACCCCATGAAGCAGGCGCCCAGAAGCAGCACCACCAGCAACTGTTGCGGTTCGGAACTGCCGGCCCGGACGAAGTTGCCGTCGTCGGTCTGGATGAGCGGTGGCGGCGAGAACCCGTACTGTCCCGGCACCACCAGCGACAATCCGCCGAGTACGAACGGCAGCAGCACCAGGAAGACCAGGTAGCCGCGGTCGGCCAGGATCAGCCGCAGCTGCCGCCGCGCCAGCGTAGAGAACTGTTTCCAGGCACCGGACTGCGGGGGCGAACCACCACCGCTCTGCCGTGCCGCGGGCGGCGGCGGGGGCGGCAACGCCGCCTGCCGGGATCGGTAGTGCGCGAACGCGGCATCCGGGTTGGCCGCCACATCGGCGAAGATCTTGGCCCAATCGCTGGTCCCCAGCGCGGCTTCGACACCGGCCGGGTTTCCGGCATAGGCGGTTTTACCGCCGGGCGCCAGCAGGACCACCTGGTCGCACATGTCCAGGCAGGCCACGGAGTGGGTGACCACGATCACCACGCGACCGGCGTCGGCCAGTTCGCGCAGCATCATCATGACCTGGCGGTCGAGAGCCGGGTCCAGGCCCGAGGTTGGTTCGTCCAGGATGAGCAGTGAGGGACCGGTGAGCAGCTCCAATGCCACCGAGGCCCGCTTGCGCTGGCCACCGGAGAGCCGGTCGACCCGGGTGTCGGCGTGTTCGGTGAGCGAGAGTTCGCGCAGGACACCGTCGATCACCTCGCGACGATCGGCAGTGGAGGAGTCGGGCGGCAGTCGCAGTTCCGCGGCGAACCCCAGGGCCTGCCGGACGGTGAGCTGCCGGTGCAGCACATCGTCCTGGGGCACCATGCCGATACGGGAGCGTAGCGCCTCGTATTCCGCGTGCAGATCACGACCCTCGAAGGTCACGGCACCACCGGAGGGTTGAGTGCTACCCGCGATCAACCGCGACAGCGTCGACTTACCCGCCCCGGAGGGACCGATCAGCGCGGTCAGCGTGCCACGCGCGGCCTGCATGTTCACATCGACGAGCAGCTGTTTGTTGCCCTCGACGGTGAACCCGACCCCGTGCACGGCCAGGCCCTGTTCGGCGACCGGGCGCTGCCGGTGCACCAGCGTGCCCTGCTGGACCTCGAAGTCGATATTGCCGATGGTGATGATGTCACGTTCGCGCAGCACCGTGCGCTGCTGCCGGACACCGTTGACGAATGTTCCGTTGGCCGAACCGAGGTCCTCGATGGCGAGACCTTCGGCCCCGGCGACGAGGCGCGCGTGTTTACGCGAGGCCAGCGGATCGTTGACGACGATCTGGTTGTCCGAGGTCCGCCCGATCGCCAGACCCCCCGGCGGGATCCGGTCGGCGCGGGCGATCGGCCCCTCGATATTGCGATGGCGGACCGGCGGAACGGCAGCCACGCTCGCCTTGGCGGTCATATTCACATTGGCGGGCTGCGGCGGGACGACCGGCGGCTGGGCCGCGGTGGCGACCTGCGGTGCCCGGGGCGGCTGCCCGCCGTGCGGCGGCCGTTGCTGCGGTGCCGGACGCTGCGCGGGCAATGGCCGGCTGGGGGTCTGACCGCGCTGGCCGTGCGGTCCGACCTGCGGGTGCGGGCCGGACTGCGGCCGGGGAGGTGGCGCGGGACGCGGCGGCGGCTGGGCGGGACGCGCCTGCGACGGCGGCCGCGCCGGCTGCTGTTGCTGCTGGGGGACTCCGGAGGGAACGAGCCAGAGCAGTGGACCGCTGATCGCGTCACCGAGCCGGACCTGGGTGGCCCGGTCGATCGGAACGGGCCCACCGACCCGGCGAGCATCGACGAACACCCCGTTGGTACTTCCGTTGTCGGTGAGCACCCAGGCTCCCGACTGCCAGGCCAATATCGCGTGGACCCGTGATACCAGCGGACTGTCGACGAACAGCGTCACCTCGGGCGCACGACCCAGAGTGATCTGCTGATTCGAATCGAAGACTCGTTCGGTTCCATCATGGCGCACCGTGATGGTGCGCACCCCCGGTGCAGACATGCAGCGGATACTATTCCATTACCCGGGCGTCGGAGGCGCCCCCGAGCAGGGGCGAACTCCCCGCTCCGGAGGCGACGAGCGGCACCCGAACCGGCCGAATTTGGGGGAGGATCCATGCCGAAACTCACGACCGCAGCTGTCGTCGTCTCGGCGTTGTGCGCACTGCTGCTGGTCACCGGGTGTACCCGTGCCGTGGACGGCCGGGCGGTATCGATCTACGACAATCCCTTCCAGGTCGCCGGTCTGCCGACCACCAGCGGCCCCAGCGGTCCCCGGGAGAACCCGCCGACCTCCGACCTCGTCGCCGAGCACAGCGACGGCGGCGAGATCGATACCCTCGCGCTGAACGCGGTCACCGATGTACAGGCGTACTGGGAGCAGCACTACGACGCCGAGTTCGAGGGCGAGTTCGAACCGGTCGGCAAATTGATTTCCTGGAGTGCCCGGGATTCGCGACGCGAATCGGTGGAATTCTGCACCGAATCGACCTATCGGATGGTGAACGCCGCCTACTGCCGGCTGGACAACTCCATCGGCTGGGACCGGGCGCTGCTACTGCCCACCATGACCGAGACGTTCGGGAAGATGTCGGTGGTGATGGTGATCGCCCACGAGTACGGGCACGCCATCCAGAACAACGCGAATATCGTCGACCGCGACGACCCGGTGATCGTCAAGGAACAGCAGGCCGACTGTTTCGCCGGGGCATACATGCGCTGGGTGGCCGAGGGGAAGTCGGACTACTTCACCATCAACACCTCCGACGGCCTGAACTCGGTCCTCGCCGCCACGGTGGCGATCCGCGATTCGGATCCCGACGATCCCGAGAGCGTGCACGGTTCGGCCTTCGAACGGGTTTCGGCGGTGCAGATCGGTTTCACCGACGGCGCCAAGGGGTGCAAGGGGATCGATATGAACGAGATCGACCAGCGCCGAGGTGATCTGCCCCAGAGTTTCGAGGGCACGTCCGGGGAGTTCGAGATCACCGAGCGGAGCCTGGTCGAACTGAGCAAGGCCCTGTCGGTGATCCTGCCGAACCCACAGGAGCCGACCTACCGTTACGACGGGGCCGAAATCGAATGCAGCGACGGCGTCCCCACCGAGCCCGTCACCTATTGTCCGGCCAGTAATACGATCGCCACCAATATCGACGGACTCGCCGAGCGCGGGGCCGCCACCGATGATTCGGAGGTCCCGCTGCCGGTGAAGGTCACCGGAGACTACAACGGCTACGTGGTGTTCATCTCGCGCTACACCTTGTCGGTGCAGCAGAGTCGGGACCAGGAACTGGTGGGGGCGAAAACGGGGTTGCGGGCGGCTTGTCTGTCCGGGGTGGCCACCGGGAAGCTGGCGGAATCCGGGCGGGCCGAGGGCGATATCACGCTGGCCGCCGGTGATCTGGACGAGGCGGTCTCGGGCCTGCTGGCCGACGGCCTGGCCGCCAGCGATGTCGAGGGTAAAACGGTGCCGAGCGGGTTCTCCCGCGTGGATGCCTTCCGCGCCGGGGTGCTCGGCGGCGAGGACACCTGCAGCGCCCGGTACGAATAACGCGCGGCCGCACCCGCGTCACAGGCCGAAGGGGGGCGGCGCGGCCGATTCGTACCGCAGCATTCGATGGCCGATCAGGATCTCGGTGCCGGGCACCAGCACCACGGCTTGATGCGGCGGGATTCGGACCCAGTCCCGGAAACCCGTGGCCCGGGTGCGGGTGCCGTTGGTGGACCCCCGGTCGACCAGCGTCACATCCCAGTTCACCAGCAGCAGCTCCGCGTGCGCGCGGGACATCCCGCCAGAATTGTCGGCCACCTGTAGTGGGGTGAGGCCCCGGCGCGCGGGTTCGGAATGCTCCGGATCGCGACCCAGCACGGAATCGCTTTCCAATAGATAGGTCGCACCGTCGTCGAGGACCAGGATGCCCAGCGGCGGGCGCACCACTTCGATCAACGGCTGCGTCTGGTCCACGGGCATACCGCAGACGCTGCAGAATGCCGCCCGGGGATCGGTGGGATGAGCACGCGCGCATTTGAATCCCATGACCTTCACGGTGAGCGCGGTGCCCTTCGCGGTGGCCTCGGTCCGGCGCCGCAGTTCCGGGTCCAACGGGGGCGTCCCGCGCTCGGGTGGCCCGGACAGCGCGTCGGGTGACACGTACGGCCGGTGCCGGCGCGGGGTGGGATGTGCGGGTGTCCGGTACGGCGCTTCCGGCTCCGGTTTCCGGGAGTCCGCCGTCTCGTCGGGTCCGGCCGCCGGACCGCCGCGCGGGGGCTGCCGGCCGCTGATCTCGGTCTGTGCCCGGTGCGGATCGGTGTCCGGGACCGCGGTAGGCGGGGCGCCGGTGGGATCCGGATCTCGCGGGTCACCGCGGAACCCACTCACCCGTTCGGACAGTTCGACCGTGTCCGGCAGTGGCGTCGATACGGCGGTGGCCACGGCATCGGGGTCCACCGGTGCCGCGGGTGGCCCGTCCGGCGCCTGGAGCGCGGGCCGCATCGTGCCGCCGGTCACCGCGGTTTCCGCGGCCGGCTCCGGTGCCGCCCGCATACCGGTCGCCATCACCCGGGAACCGGTCGGGCCGCCGGGGTCACCGGTCGATGTCCAAGCGATCATCCCGCCGGCCTCGGCGATGCCCTCCACCAGCCGTCCGATACCACGGGTGGCCGGCAGTACGGGCCGGAAATCCGCATCCGGGTCGCCGGCGGTGTCGTCGACGAACAGCGCGACCGCGCGGTCCGGTATCGCCGCCGCCCGGTCGACGGTGAAGACCGCGTCGCGACCGTGGAAGTACTCGCTGTCCGCACCGTCGAGGACCGCGGTCACGGCACCGTGCAGGAATATCGCCACCCGATCCGGACCGGCCGCGGCGAGGATGCCGAAATCGACCGCGGTACCCGGGCTCGTCCGGTCTGCCTGGGCCATGAGCCATCTGGTCGCCTCCCGGGCGATCAGCGCACCCGGGCCGTCGGGCCGGCACACGGCGGCCTCGTGCACCAGTTCGGCCAGCTCCACCAGGGCCCGCACCGCCGGAGAATGCTCGGTGGGCCGGCCCGCACCGCGATGGGCCACCAGCACCACCGCCCCCGCGATCCGGGCCGCCGCATGCGCGCCGACGACGACTTCGACCTGCTGATCCCACACGAGGATCAGCTTCCGTCGGAGTCGCGCTGCGGTTGGCCTGCCACCAGTCCAGGGTATGGCACGGCATCGCGACGCCCCTCCCCGAGACCGCCGTCCGTCGGGTAACTTCGACACCGCAGTTTCGATCGGAACGAGGGGCCAGCCCATGGTTCGGATATCGCGTGCCAGCACCGTCACCGCGGTCGTCGCTCTGGTGGCGGCCGCACTGTCCGGATGCGGTTCCCTGGCGGGGACACCGGTCCCGGGCGAGATCGACGTGCGCACCCTGGCGGTCGGCGACTTCCCGGTCGACAAGTTCGGCTACCCCGCCGACGCGGGCGGCAGCGGGCCCGTGCTGGAGGGCATCCGCATGTCGGAGGCGGTCGTGACCAGCAGCCAGGTCGATCCTTCCCTGAAATACGGCCGCGGTTCGAAGGTGCTGCCCGATAGCGCGACCGCGATCAATTTCCTGGCCAATGTGTCCGAGCCGGTGCTGAAGAATCGCCGGATGGTGGTCGGGTACGCGGCCAGCGGGGCCGATCGTGACGATCCGGAGGGCCGGACCCGCCCGGATCCCGATGCCACCGCGATCACTGTGGTGGCGCTGCGTTTTCCCGATACCGCGGCGGCGGCGAAAGCGGCAAAGGAATTGGAGGACGCCGATATCGGGGTCTCGCCGGACAACCGGCGGCTGAAGTCGGAGAAGCATCCCGACGCGCTGGTGCACTGGCGGCCCGGTATCGCCAATATCGGCGCCTTCCTGGCCCACGACGAGTTCGTGATCTCGCTGTTCGTGCAGCGGCCGAAAGCCGATAGCAAGGATCTGGTGTCCTGGGTGGACAAGACCTTGACCGCGCAGCTCGCCCAGCTCGGCCGGTTCCGTCCCACCCCCATCGCCGATATCGCCGATCTCCCGGTGGATCCGGAGAACCTGCTCTCCCGCGTGGTGGTCGCGGACCGTTCGGGTCAGGTTCCCGATCCCGACAAGTTCGCCGTCTACGGCCGCAACTACCTGATCAACTCGGCCGATGACCAGCCCGCCCGCGCCCGACTGCTCGACGAGTCCGGATTCGAGGCCACCGCCTACGCGGACGGCAGTTCGGTGGCGCGGGTCCGCGATCCAGCGGGTGCGCCGATCCTGGTGGACGGTTTCGTCGAGTCGACGGGTGCGGCCTACGACCCCCGTCCCGCCCCGGCCGATGTTCCGGGCGCGAAATGCCTGCAGCTCAACAGCTCCGGCGATCCACAGCACCAGTACCGGTTCCGCTGCTTCGTGCCGTACAAGCGGTATGTGGGCGTGGTATCCAGCGACAGCGAGAACGAGATCGAGCAGAAGACCGCGGCCCAGTACGCCCTGCTCGCCAACAGCCTCTGACCCCGGCCGGCCGGTCGGTGACCGGCCGAATTCGTTGCGGCACGGACTTTCTCGCCGCACGGCGCGGCACGCCGATTTTGCCGCAAGGGCAGGCTAGCCTTACCGTGTTCTGCGTCTCATCGTGACGCGAGCGATCGGCGCCCGCATACCCGTCCACCAGCACCTCGAGCGTGTAATGCGCAAACGCTATCGCACGCCATAGTTAGGCTACCCTTGCCATGAGTGCGTGGAAGCACTAACTTCGCATCGACTCATCACCGCCGGTACTCCGAACAACGCTTCCGAGAAGGGAAATTTTGGTGAAAAGCGTTCTCTCCGAACGTAAGACGCTTCACCCTCCTAGCATCGAAGATATCGAGCACCGTGAGTTATCCGAGACAGCCGGACGGGCGGTACGTGGCTTGGCCGCTGAGATCGCCTTCACACTGCCTCGCACGCCGACTACTACCCCGCGCACTCTCGCCGACCCCGCGCTGATCGAGCTGATCGCGGCCCGCGCCGGCGAACTCCCCGCGGAAGTCCACACCGCCATGCGCCCGCCCGCCACCGCGGCCGGCGCGTGCGTGCTGCGCCGACTGCCGCTGCGCGACGACGAAATCGGTCCCACCCCACCGGATTGGCAGAGCGCGACCGCGTGGACCGCCGAACCCGACCGCCCCGGCTGCTCGTTCGAGCTGGATATCGCCATGCTGCTGCTGGCCGCGGCGGCCGGGGAACCGTTCGGCTGGGCCGGTCAGCAGGACGGCCGCCTGGTCAACAACATCGTGCCCGCGGCCGGACATGAGCTCGAGCAATCCGGGGCCAGCAGCACCATCCTGCTCAGCCCGCACACCGAGGACGCCTTCCATCCGCTGCGCGCGAATCTGCTGTTGCTGGGCTGCCTGCGCAACCCGGACCGCGTCGGCACCACCGTCTCGTCGGTGCGCAGAGTCGGCCTCACGGCAGCGGAACAGGATGTGCTGCGCACCCCCACCCTGCCGATCCTGCCGGACGTCTCCTATGGCTCCGACTTCGACCGCGAAACCGCGGTACCGGTGCCCACCCTCTGGTGCGAGCCCGGGCACGAAGGCAGGCCCGAGGCCCTCACGATGCGATTCGACCCCGCCTACACCCCGCTCGACGACGCCGGCCCGCACTACCGCGCGGCTTACCAGCGGCTGGAAAACGAACTCGAACGAGTATGCGTTCTGGCCTGTCTCGAACCCGGCGAGCTGCTCCTGGTCGACAACGATGTCGCAGTTCACGGCCGGGTTCCGTTCACCGCGCGCTACGACGGCACCGACCGCTGGCTCAAACGAGTGAACATCCGGCTACCCGAACGCCCTCGCCGCGCAGCCGAATCCGGGGAGAATGGATACGGTCAGCGAATCATCGCGCCCTTCGCGCCGCTACCGGCGCAACGGGCGCGGGCAGAGCGGAACGGTGCAGTAGATGATCGAGGATCCGTTGAGCACACGTGACCGGCCGACCCCCCTGCGTGTCCTGAGCCGCGGCGATCTCGCCGATGTGCCGGTGGCCCCGGCCGAGGTGGTCCGCGCGGTGGAAGAGGCGTATATCGCACTGGCCGCAGGGGATTCCGATAATCCACGCAAGCTCAGCGTGGCCAATCCGGACGGCTGGTCGGTCGCCTACGCGATGCTGGGACGGGACGGACGGCGCCGGGTGGTCGCCATGAAGACGTCCTACAAGTTCGATCCCGGCCACGACCGCACCACCAAGCGCTACTACACCACGATCACGCTGTATGACGACACCACGGGCGCGCCCATCGCCATGATGGACTGCGCGCGGGTGGGCGCGCTGCGCACCCCGGCGGTATCGGCGCTGCTGGTGCGCGAGACGGTACACCGTGACGCCGATACCGTGCTGCTGATCGGGACCGGCACCCAGGGCCGCAACGCGCTACCGCATCTGCTGGCCGCCAACCCGCAGTTGCGCAAACTGATGCTCTACGGCACCCACCCCGAGGGACTCGAGGCGGTGCACCGGCAACTCTCCGACTACGCCCCGCACGCACTGCTGGAGACCGTCGACGACCCCTACGCTGCGGCGCGGACCGCGGATGTGGTGCTGGCGACGGCCGGACCGGGCACCGAGGTGGCCATCGAATCCGAACACCTCAAACCGGGTTCGGTGGTGGTGCTGGTGGGTTACGGACTGGCCCCTTCCACACTGCACGGCGCCGACCGGGTGATCGCCACCAGCGCCGAGCAGATGGCACTGACCGGCACCGATATGGCCGACGACAACGGCGAACTACGCCGGGTGGACGCGGAACTGCCGCAGATACTGAGCCGGCGCGCCGTCGCCCGGCAGCGCGCGGACCAGAAGATCTTCGTCTACAACAGCGGTCTGGTACTCACCGATATCGCGGTGGCCCACGCCCTGGCCGAACGGGCCATCGCCGAGGGCCGCGGCACGGAGGTCTCGCTATGGGATTGACCGGAGCCGATGCCCCCACCGGCGCCGGATCCGGATCGTCGGACCACTACGGGGGGACCGTCGCGGCGCCGGTCCCCGCCCATCGCGATCGGTGGGAGCAGCGGATCATGGCCGATCCGCAACTCCTGGGCGATATCGCCTTCGCGGTCGGTGGCCCCTTCCACCTGATGTATCCCGCCCGGGTGGTCGACAATATCCGCGGCTTTCAGCGGGTTTTCACCGAGACCGGGGTTACCGGCGCGGTGTACTACGGCAAGAAGGCCAATAAGGCGGCCTGTGTGGCGCGGGCCTGCGCCACCGCCGGGGCCGGTATCGATGTATCGAGCACCGGCGAACTCACCGCCGCACTCGGACAGGGCATCCGCGGCGCCGATCTACTGGTCACCGGGCCGGAGAAAAGCGACGATCTGCACTGGCTGGCCGCCCGGCACGGATGCCTGATCGCCGTGGACAGTATCAGCGAGTTGAAACGCCTGGCGGTCTTCGATATCCCGGTCCGGGTATTGCTCCGGGCGCTGCCCCCGGCATCGGCCAGCCGGTTCGGCATGTCGGCCGAGGAACTGGATCACGCCGTTTCCGAGTCGGCGGATCACCCGTCGATCTCCCTGCAGGGGTTCAGTTTCCATCTCTCCGGTTACGACCCGGCCCCCCGCGCCGAAATGGCCGGGCAATTGCTCGACCGGTGCCGCGCCGCACGGGCGCTGGGCCATCCGGCCACCACCATTTCCATCGGCGGCGGGTTCGGTGTCGATTACGTGCCTGCCGCCGAGTGGGCGGAGTTCCGGGAACAGGTGACCCGCCGCTGGTTCCATTCCGGAAAAGCGTTCGAGTCGTACTATCCGTATTCCTTCCCCGAACCCGGCCCCGCCATGCTCTCCGCGATTCTCGGACGCGACGGGCTCGCCGGCCGCTTGCGGCGCACGGAGACGACCCTGGCGGTCGAACCGGGCCGCGCCCTGCTGGACCGGGCGGGCAGCACGGTATTCCGGGTACAGGGTGGCAAGACCCGCCACGAACACGAACAGCCCTACCGGATTCTGACGGTGGACGGTTCGAGTCTGAGCCTCTCCGAACAATGGTTCGACAGCGAATACCTGCCCGACCCGGTCCTGTGGCCGGAGGGCCCCGGGACCCCGACCGCCACGGTCGTCGGCGCCGCGACCTGTCTCGAATCGGACATGCTGAGCTGGCGCCGGATTCCGTTGCCCCGCGCGGCCGCGGCCGGCGATCTGCTGATCTACCCGAATACGGCCGGATATCAGATGGATTCCAACGAATCGCCCTTTCACGAACTGCCCCTTCCGCCGAAGGTGGTGCTTTCCGAAGCGCCGGGCGGCCGGTATCGCTGGGCCCTCGATCAATCCCGTTCCTGAGACCATCGGTCCCCGGTCTCTTCGCATTGCCCGTTATCGACGCCCAGGAGATCCGCCATGCCCCTCGTCACCCATGTCACGGACCTGATCGGCCGCACCCCGCTCTTCGAATTGGCCACCACCGGGTCCGGCACTCGATTACTCCTCAAGCTGGAACAGTTCAATCCGACCGGCGCGGCAAAGATCCGGATGGCGCGGGAAATGGTTCTCGACGCGGAGCGTCGGGGTCTGCTGCGCGAGGGCGGACATATCATCGAATCCACATCCGGAAATACCGGTCTCGGTCTCGCGGTGGTCGCGGCCGAACGCGGCTATCGTTTCACCGCGGTGGTCGACCATCACGCGAGTAAGGACAAATTACGGGCGATGCGGGCAATGGGCGCGGAGCTGGTTTTCGTCGCCGACGACGGCGACGACAATCTGGCGACCTCGGCGCGTGAGGATCACGCGGCCGCGCTGGCGGCCGCGCAGCCCGACGCGTTCTTCACCGAACAGCACAACAACGATGCCAACGCGGTGGGCTATTACGCGGTGGCCGAGGAGTTACTGGCCGAGGTGGAGCGGGTCGATATCCTGCTGTCCGCGGTCGGCACCGGTGGTTCCCTCTTCGGTACCGCGACGCGGCTGCGCCAGCTGGGCTGTGTCCCTCGGGTGATCGGTGTGGAACCGGTCGGTTCGATCGCGTTCGGCGGGCCTGGTGGGCCGTACTGGCAGTCGGGCACCGGTACCCCGCCCGGGGCCACCATCGGTACGGCCGTGGACTACGACCTGCTCGATGAAGGCGTGAAGGTGACCGACCGGGCCGCGTTCGCCACCTGCCGCGCGATATCGCGGCGGCTGGGCCTGATGCTCGGCGGTTCCGCGGGCGGTTCGGTCCATGCCGCGCTGACCCGGCTCGAGGAGTTCCCGGCCGGGTCCACCGTGGTCACCATTGTCTGCGACGGCGGCGAGAAATATCTCGACACCGTCTTCGACGACGACTGGATGGCCGCCCGCGAACTGCTCGATACCGAGACCGAACGCGAAGTACATGCCATGCTGACGCGCTACGCTCCCACGAACCGGGGCAATCATCGGGTGGGGGCGGCCGTTTTGAACGACGCCGCGACCGGGAATACCCACGCCGTCCGAGTCGGCCGACCGGACGAACATGAACATACGGAGGAATCGGACACTATGGTGCGGGCCCGGTGATCAGCACACCCCTCTCGCGAATCCGTCCCGACAACCGGCGCACGGCCGGCCCGGCCGCCCTCGCCGCCCTCGCCGCTCCTATCGCGCTCACCCAATTGGCACAGGTCGCCGTATCGACCACCAATATCGCCCTGATGGGCAGCCTCGGCGTGCGCGCGGTCGCCGCCGGTGGCCTGGCGCTGGTGCTGTTCAACCAGATCCGCACCATGTGCGTCGGGTTGATCACCGGCAGCGGCAATCAGATCGCCGCCGCGGTGGGGGCCGCCGGGAAACGCGGCGACGATCCCGGCCCCGAGGTCCGCGACGTGGTGCGGTCCAGTTTCCTGATCGCCACCGCCGCCGGTCTGCTCGGCGGCGCGATACTCATCGGGCTGGGGTGGTCGCTGCAATGGCTCGGCCAGGATGCCGGCGTGCTGACCGAGGCCCGGCCCCTGATGGTCGCGTTGGCCCCCGGCCTGCTGCCCTGCCTGTGGTTCCAGGTGCTGCGTCAGTACACCGTCGGGATGCGGCGCCCGCAGGCCCTGCTGGCGGTGACCCTCGGTTCCATCGCGGTCAATCTCGTTCTGGCCTTGGCGCTGATCCACGGCTGGGCCGGTATGCCCGCGCTCGGACTCACCGGTGTCGGGGTGGCGACCTCGCTGGTTTTCCTGCTCATGTTCGTCGTGTTCTGGACGATGGTGCGCCGCGATCCCGAACTCGGCCCCACCCTGCCGATCCGGCCGTGGCCGGTGCGGATGGCGACGGTGCGCGGTGAACTGCGGCTGGGCACGCCCATCGCCCTCACCTACGGTTCGGAAGCCGGGATGTTCTCGGTACTCGCGCTGGTCATGGGGGCGCTCGGTCCCGCGGCGCTGGCCGCCCACAATGTGGTGTACCAGGTGATCTACATCGTGTTCCAGATCGCCGTCGGTATCTCTCACGGCGCGTCGGTGCTGGTCAGCCACGGTGTCGCCAGGGACGAAACCGCGGACGCCCGGGGCCTGGCCCGGCTGGCGCTGCGGTTCGCCGGGGTGGTCACCCTGGTCACCGGCCTGGCCTATGTATTCGTCCCCGACCTGGTACTGCGCCCGTTCCTCGATCCCGCCGACTCCGCGACCGTGGAATTGGCCCGATCGCTGCTGCTCATCGGCATCGTGCTGCAGTTCTTCGACGCGGCCCAGAACATCGGCACCGGGCTGCTGCGCGGTCTACAGGCCACCAACGCGGGCTTCCGCCTGTCGGTGGTCGGTTACTGGATCGTCGGACTGCCGACGGCACTGTTGCTGGCCTACCCGGCCGGGCTGGGCGCGGCCGGGGTCTGGTGGGGACTGACCGCGGGCCTGGCCGCTACCGCCGCACTCATGTTGCGCAAATACTTCGGCCTGCTCGACGAGCACGACGCCCTCCTGGCTCCCCGACAGCGCGCAGCGGTAAGTTAGGGTTGCCTTTCCAAAACCTCGAGCGGAAGGAGCAATGCGGTGCGTATCGTCGTCCTATTCGGTTCGGAGATGGGCACAGCGGAGACGGTGGCCGAGGGTATCGCCGAGGAACTGACCGAACACGAGGTCGCCGTTTTCGATATGAGCGAGTTCGATATCACCGATCTCGACCCGGAGATCTTCCACATCATCGTGTGTTCCACCTATGGCGAGGGCGATCTGCCCACCGGAGCCGAACCGTTCTTCGAGGCCCTCGAAGCGCATCGCCCCGATTTGACCGGGCTGCGTTTCGCGGTGTTCGGGCTCGGCGATTCCGTCTACGACCACACCTTCAACCGGGGTGGGGAGATCGCCGCCGAGAAACTCACCGGGTGCGGCGGGGCGCAGGTCGGCGAGCACGCCCGCCACGACGCCTCCACCGAGATCAAAGCCGCCGTACTGGGCCGCGAATGGGTCCGTACCCTCCCTTTGACGTCCGCGGCCCTCACCCCCGCCTGACTCGCCGACCCCGGAAACCGGTGGGCCGCCGACGATCTCCGGCTGCCGGCCACCGGGGTCCCCGAAGGGCCCTCTCCACCTCCCGTTCTCAGGGTCGCCTTGGCGCCGCCCGGTTTCCGGTCGGCCCCGGGGTGTTTCATCGCAGGTCGGGGGCCGGTACTTCCTCCGCGCGTGTCCGCGCCGACCTCTAGACTGGTGCGTGGTACGGCACACCCCCGCCGCACCACGTCGATCCAGGAGGGGACGATATGGCAGCCGGAATCAGTACCGCGGAGAATCCCGCAACCGACCATCCCGAGCTGGAAGCGCTGCCGGAGTGGCCGCAGGAGAC
The DNA here is from genome assembly GCF_001613445.1 of Nocardia grenadensis NBRC 108939. GTDB lineage: Bacteria > Actinomycetota > Actinomycetes > Mycobacteriales > Mycobacteriaceae > Nocardia > Nocardia grenadensis. The sequence goes on along the minus strand of NZ_BDCJ01000012.1, from coordinate 145,619 downwards.
GATCGCGGTTCTGGTCACCACCGATCCCGCGCCGCACGCCATTCCGGTGTCATGGCCGGTCCGCGCCGGCGACCGGCGAATCCTGCTGAGTCTCAAATTCGATCGTGGCTCGCTGGCCCGGCTGCGAGAGCGGCCGCAGGTGGCGCTGCTCATCCTGGGCGGCGGGAATGTGGCGCTGTGCGCCCGGGGCGCGGCCAAGGTCATCGCCGAAGAGATGCCCGGCGCCGACGACTATGTGGCGGTACGCCTCGATGTGGATGTGATCGACGATCACCGGCAGTCGGCTTTCGCCGTCGCGCAGGGCATCCAGCGCACGGTGCTCGACGACAGCGAACTGCGCGCCCTGGAACACCGGGTGGCGACACTGAAGTCCTGGGCGGCGAACGAAGAGAAGATCTGAGTTCACCCGGCGCGCCGCCGTCGGATATCTTCGGCACGTCGCCCGGCGGGCGTTCCCCGCTGCCGATCACCGAGTGACTCCGGCGCCGCAACAACTCTCGAGTCCGGCGGGCGTCCGCCGGCCGCCCCATCGGTGCGCGCGTCGTGAACTCTGGGCGCCTCGGCGCCGCAACAATCAGGCGCCGCAGCGCCTCGGGAAGGAGAACATGAGCGTCAATCTGGCCAAAGGCGGCAATGTCTCGCTGTCCAAACAGGCCCCCAACCTGACCAAGATCGCCGTCGGACTCGGCTGGGACGTGCGGACCACTGTGGGCGCCGACTACGACCTCGATGCCAGCGCCCTGGCCACCGGACCGAATCTGAAGGTTCTCTCCGACCAGCATTTCGTCTTCTACAACAACCTCCGGTCCCCGGAGGGCACCATCGAGCACACCGGCGATAATCTCACCGGCGAGGGCGACGGGGACGACGAGGTGATCAATGTGGATCTGGCCAATACGCCGGAGACCATCACCAATATCTTCTTCCCGGTCTCCATCCACGATGCCGATCAGCGCGGCCAGTCCTTCGGCCAGATCCGCAACGCCTATATCCGGGTCGTCGATCTGTTCACCGGCGCCGAACTCGCCCGCTACGACCTCTCCGAGGACGCCTCCTCCGAAACCGCCATGGTGTTCGGCGAACTCTATCGCCGGCAGGGCGAATGGAAGTTCCGGGCGATCGGCCAGGGCTACGCCTCGGGGTTGGCGGGGATCGCGCGCGATTACGGCGTCAACGTCTGACATCGCGGAGCGCCCTCCGCGCCGATCGCCACGGCCGGCCCGGCAAGTGACACGCGCTCCCGGGCCGTCCACGCCTTCCCCGCTCGGCTTGTGAGGTATGGCACGACCACCAGCTCCGCGATCGAAGCATCTGCTCGACGTCGGCCATCGCGTCGGCCCATGCCCCGGGTGTCGGTGAAAGCGTGTACACGATTTGCAGGTCGTGCCGCCGGGCCAACTGCTCGGTCTCCACGCCGGTCGATCGGCTCGCTTGACGTGGTAGAACAGCCGCGTCACACTAGATGTATGACACATGTAAGACAAGATATGGGCGGCCGCCGGCGGACCGCAGGGGAGGGTGGTGCGAAGCCCTCGCGGAAGCGGGCGGCGAAGAAGGCCGCACCGACCGCAGCGCGGGAGGCGACCGCTTTCGGCCGCAGTCGTTTGGCACAGGTCCGGTTGCGTGACGACGAAATGCGAGCTCTCGAGCAGGTCATGCAGACTCTGGATCTCGCCTCGACCTCGGATGCCCTGCGCGAAGGACTGAAGCTCTTGGCGAAAGAGGCTGCGGAGGTGGGTGCGGCCGAGGAGATCCGAGCTTTCTATAAAGAGCAATCCGCGCCACTCCCCGCCGGTGTCGTCGAACCCAGTGATTCCGAGCTCGCGGCCGCGGATGACATGCGGTGGTGAGTGCCGGCACGCCTTTGCGAGGCGAGGTCTGGGGTTGTGCTCTGCCTCAGCCGGTGGGGGCTCACCCCGTGGTCGTCCTGACAGTCAACCGAATAGCCGAACCGTTGGCTGCTGTGACGGTCGCGGTGATCACCGGCACATCGGGTCCCCGAACCACCCATGTTCCGGTCGGACGTGATTCGGGGTTGAGCCGCTACGACGAGTCGTATGTGAATTGCGCCGATCTTCATACGGTGGCGAAGCCGCGTTTGCGGCGAAAACTGGGACTCCTCGCACCGAACGAGCTGCGGTGTGTGGAGGACTCGGTGCGTCTGATCCTCGGACTGCAACTCTGATTTCGGTTGCCGGCCACCCGGCCGTTATCACTGCGCCACCTGTCAGTGGCTCACGGGGCCACGCTCGGCCAGTACTGCATCCAGTCCGCAGCGGTAAGCGGGCGGCGGGCACCCCGGGCGGCCTCGGCGCCGTCCTCGGCCCGGCGGATCGCGGCGGCGAAAGCCAGGGTGGCTTTGCGCAATCGTTCTTCGGCGCTCTCCGCACCGCCCAGGTGAACGACGCGCAGGTCCGCCGGAATCAGTTCCTCTGGCAGACCGGCACGGGCGCTACGAGAGCGGACCTTCTCGGCCAGCGCCAGCGCCGGTTGCGCCATGGCGATACCGTCCAGGCAGGAACGCCGGGTCTTCTCCACGGATTTCTTTTCCTCCCAGGCCTTTTCCTGGACCGCGACCTTCTCTTCTATCGTGACCGCCGTACCGAAGCCGTATTCGTCGGGCCCGGCGGCCAGATGCGGACTCCGGTTCACCAGTTTGGCGACCAACGCGGCGGCCACATCATCGATGGTGAATTCCCCGGCCGCTTCGGCTATCCGCGAATGGAACAGCACCTGGAGCAGCAGGTCGCCCAGTTCCTCCCGGATCGTCTCGGCGTCCTCGTGCTGGATGGCGTCGAGTAGTTCGTAGGTCTCCTCCAGCAGATACGGCCGCAGCGAATCGTGGGTCTGAGTGACCTCCCAGCCGCCGAACCGCCACAGCCGGTCCATCACCTCGACCGCTCCGGCCAATCCGGCGGCCACCGTGGCGGTTTCCGATTCGAGCACACCCGGTTCGGGCCGGTCGGTACGCGCGTCGCTCATCGCGCCGGACTCACCTCGGTCGCGACCGTGAGATCCACCGCGCCGGCGGCCTTGCCGTCGAGGGCGAGCAGCAGATCGGCCAGATACTGCAGCAGCGCCACATCGCGCAACCGGTCGGCGCCGACGCTGTCCTGCACCCGCGGCAGCGGCAGCTGTACCACGGAGCTGGCCGCGCGGTAGTTCGCGCTCGGATAGATCCGTTTGAGCCGCATCTGTTTCGAATCGGGCAGCGACAGCGGCGATACTTTCACCGTGGTGCCGGTGACCGCGATCTCGGTGACTCCGTACTCCCGGGCCAGCAGCCGCAGTTTCGCCACCGAGACCAGCCGGCCGACCTCCACCGGCAGCGGACCGTAGCGGTCGGTGAGTTCCTCGACCACCGCGGCCAGCGCCGGATCGTCGTGGGCGGCGGCGAGTTTGCGGTAGGCCTCCAGCCGGAGCCGGTCGCTGGCGATGTAGTCGGGCGGGATATGCGCGTCCACCGGGAGATCGATCCGGACCTCTTTGGTCTCCTCGGTGGTGATCGGTTTGCCGTCCGCGGCCGCGCGGTAGGCCTCCACCGCCTCACCGACGAGCCGCACATAGAGGTCGAAGCCGACGCCCGCCACGTGGCCGGACTGTTCGGCGCCCAGCACGTTACCGGCGCCGCGGATCTCGAGGTCTTTCATCGCCACCGCCATTCCCGCGCCGAGATCGGAGTTCTGCGCGATGGTGGCGAGCCGGTCGTAGGCGGTTTCGGTGAGCGGTTTCTCCGGCGGGTACAGGAAGTAGGCGTAGCCGCGCTCGCGGCTACGCCCGACCCGTCCGCGCAACTGGTGCAGCTGGGAAAGACCCAGCGTATCGGCGCGTTCCACGATCAGCGTATTGGCATTCGAGATATCGAGACCGGTTTCGATGATGGTCGTGCAGACGAGGACGTCGAATTCGCGCTGCCAGAAACCCTGCACGGTGCGTTCGAGATTATCCTCGTTCATCTGCCCGTGCGCCACCACGACCCGGGCCTCCGGGACCAGATCCCGGATCCGCTTGGCCGCCTTGTCGATCGAGGACACCCGGTTGTGCACATAGAACACCTGGCCGTCACGCAGCAGCTCACGCCGGATCGCGGCGGTGACCTGCTTGTCGTTGTAACCGCCGACATAGGTGAGCACCGGATGCCGCTCCTCGGGCGGCGTCAGGATGGTCGACATCTCCCGGATACCGGCCAGGCTCATCTCCAGCGTGCGTGGGATGGGGGTCGCGGACATGGTCAGCACGTCCACATGGGTGCGCAGCGCCTTGATGTGCTCCTTGTGCTCCACCCCGAAACGCTGTTCCTCGTCCACGATCACCAGGCCGAGGTTCTTCCACCGCACCCCGGTCTGCAGCAGCCGGTGGGTGCCGACCACGATATCGACCTCCCCCTCGGCCATCCCCGCGAGCACCTCCCGCGATTCCGCCGGATCGGTGAACCGGGACAGGCCCTTCACGGTCACCGGGAAACCGGCGAGACGTTCGGTGAAGGTCTGCAGATGCTGCTGGGCCAGCAGGGTGGTCGGTACCAGGACCACCACCTGCTTCCCGTCCTGCACGGCCTTGAACGCGGCGCGCACCGCGATCTCGGTCTTGCCGTATCCGACGTCGCCGCAGACCACCCGGTCCATCGGCACGGCCTTCTCCATATCCGCCTTCACATCGGAGATGGCGGTGAGCTGATCGACGGTCTCGGTGAACGCGAACGCGTCCTCCATCTCCCGCTGCCACGGCGTGTCCGGGCCGAAGGCGTGGCCGGGCGCCGCCTGCCGGGCGGCATAGAGCTGTACCAGTTCACCGGCGATCTCCCGGACCGCCTTACGCGCCCTGCGCTTGGTGTTCGCCCAGTCCGCGCCACCCAGTTTGGACAGGCTGGGCATTTCCCCGCCCACATACCGGGACAGCTGGTCCAGCGATTCCATCGGCACGAACAACCGGTCGCCGGGCTGACCGCGTTTCCCGGGCGCGTATTCGATCACCAGGTATTCGCGCCGCGCGCCGCCGACCGTGCGCTCGATCATCTCCACGAACCGGCCGATCCCGTGCTGGTCGTGCACCACCATGTCGCCGGCGTTCAACGCCAGCGGATCCACCTGGTTACGGCGTTTGGCGGGCAGTCGCTTCCCGTCGCCCGGCGCGGTGACCCGGTTACCCGTGAGGTCGGATTCCGCGACGACCACCAGGCCCGCGTCCCCGAAGATCACTCCGTCGTGCAGCGACCCGCACAGCACTCCGACCACCCCGGGCGTCGGCTCCGCACCGGCGTCCAGTTGCGCGGCCGGGACCTCGGCCTCACCGAGGCGCTCCAGGGTGCGCTGAGCCGTACCGTGCCCGGTCAGCACCACCACCGCGCGGCCGCCGGTCGTCACATGTGCGCGCAGCGACGCGAAAATGGTCGCCACGAGTTCGTCGGACCCCCGCGCGGTGGGGCCGGACTGCACCGGCAACTCCACCTCCGACGGATCCCCGGATGCCAGCGGGCTCAAGGTCCACCACGGCAGTTCCCGCGCCTCGGCGCTCGCCTGGATATCGGCGAGCGGGCGATAGGCCGACGCCGCCAGATCCAGCCCGTGCGCGCCCAGCGGCGCGTCGCCCCCGAAGGAGGCCGCGGTCCACGACGCCTCCAGGAACTCCTCACCGGTCCGCATGAGATCCGCCGCCCGGGTGCGCACCTTCTCCGGATCGCACACCAGCAGGTGGGTGCGATCCGGCAACTGCTCGGTCAGCAGGCGCAGCTCGCCGGGCTGCAGCACCGGCAGCAGCGCCTCCATCCCCTCCACGGGAATACCCTCGGCCAGCTTCGCCAGCATCTCCACCAGCGCGGCATCCGCCGGATTCGCCGCCGCCACCGCCGCGGCCCGCTCCCGCACCGCCGGGGTGAGCAGCAGCTCCCGGCAGGGCGGCGCGACCACGATCTGCGCCGAGGTCTCGCCGAGCGAACGCTGATCGGCCACCGAGAACGGCCGCAATTCGGTGATCTCGTCGCCCCAGAACTCCACCCGGACCGGATGGTCCGCGGTCGGCGGGAACAGATCCAGAATGCCACCGCGCACGGCGAACTCACCGCGCTTACCGACCATATCCACTCGCGTATAGGCGAATTCGACCAGCCGCGCGACCAATTCGTCGAAATCGGCTTCCCCGCCGATCCGCAGGACGATCGGTTCGATATCGCCCAGACCGCTCGCCATCGGCTGCATCAGCGACCGCACCGTCGTCACCACGACCCGCAACGGTTCCGGGAACACCGGATCCGCCCGCCCGCCCGACCCCCGCCCCTCATCGATTCGCTGCGCGATATCGTAATCCTGCGCCAGCCGCCGCAACACCTCCAGCCGCCGCCCGACCGTATCCGCGCCCGGCGACAGCCGCTCGTGCGGCAGGGTCTCCCAGGACGGGAACTGCGCGACCGCCGGCCCCAGCATCTCGCTTAGCTCCAGCGTCAGATCATCGGCCTCCCGGCCGGTCGCGGTCACCACCACCACCGGCCGCTCGACGGCCATGGTCGCCGCGACGAACGACCGCGCCGCCGCCGGTGCCACCAGCTCCACCGGCGATCGCCCGAGCATCCCGGAGACGGTCCGCAACGCGGCATCGGCGCCGGCCGCGGCGGCCAACCCCGCCAGCGGTGGACGAGACGAGGACATCAACGACTCCTGAACTCGGGTCGATCGCTCAGTACAATCAGGCGATTCTAATCAACCGCCCCGACCGGGCTCCGACTCCCCCGCTGCGTATCGCGGCTTCCGCCACGGCGGGTGCGAGCGCACTGTCATCCATGGTCCCGAGTCGACCCGTGAGCGATGTCACCCGGCCGTCCCTCGAACCCGCCGGTATCCGTCGCCCGAGCACACGGTGGGGCCCGCAACCGCATCCCGGTCGCGGGCCCCACCGAGCGCCGCCGTGGCTTATCGATGCAGTGAGTCGATGGCGGCCTGCAGTTTGGTGGCCGCCTCGGCCGCGACGGGCTTCAATGCGGGATCGGCGGTGACCTGGACCATCAGCTGCGGGTTCATCGCCTCGACGATGACGTCATCGGAATCGCGTGATCGGCGGACGACAACATTGCAGGGTAGTAGCAGTCCGATCTGCCGGTCGACCTCCACCGCGCGGTGGGCCAAGGGCGGGTTACAGGCGCCGAGGATCAGGTAGTCCTCCATTTCCTGCCCGAGTTTGGCCTTCAAGGTCGCTCGCATATCGATCTCGGTGAGCACACCGAAGCCCTGAGCTGCCAGCGCCTGGCGTGTGCGCTCGACCGCATCTTCGAAATCGGTGGTGAGAGCAGTGGACAGTCCCAAATCGATGCTGTTGCTCATAGTGGGTCGGACCTCCTTGTCGAGGTATTCGATCGGCGCAGGTTCGGTATCACTGACGCGTGCAGACGGTGGTGCGGGCCGGTACGCCGAGCCTGGCCATGAGCAGGCTCGCCGGGCACCAGCCGACCGCACTGTAGAGCAGCAGGTTGGCCCCCACCAGAGTGGTCAGGACCAGCCACCACGGTGAGATCGCCGCCGCCAGGGCCGTCCCGGTCAGGGTCAGGATTCCCGCAAGTAGCGGGACGATACGGTCGATGGCCCATTCACGGGGCCGCAGCGAATTCTGCATGGCTGGCGTCATCCTTTGCCCGAGGCGGCCACTTCCCCAGCGCGTGCGGGTCAGGCCAAGGTCAGAAACAGTTTTTCCAATTCGTCGACAGTCATCGGGTTGGTCTCGTCGTCCTGACGATCCAGGCATTCGCGCAACCCGCTGGCGACGATCTTGAACCCGGCCCGGTCCAGCGCCCGTGACACTGCCGCGAGTTGGGTGACGACGTCTTTGCAGTCGCGTCCCGCTTCGATCATCGCGATCACCCCGGCCAGCTGGCCATGGGCGCGGCGCAACCGATTGAGTACCGGTGCGATGCTGTTCTCGTCGCCGATCATCAAGCTCTCCTTCTCCATCATCCCCCCACGAATGATACCCCTTGGGGTATACGACCCTCGCTTTCATCCCTGCTCACTTCCCGTGCGCGAAGTTGATGGTGGGCAGCACTTTGCCGAGCCATCGGGGCGACCACCAGGCGGCGTGCCCGGTCAGCCGCAGCATCACCGGTAGCAGTACGAGCCGGACGGCGACGGCGTCGAGCAGGACGGCGACGCCGAGGATGATGCCCATCTCTTTCGGCGGTAGGGGTTGCGCCAGAGCGAAGGTGAAGAAGACCGCGACCATCACCGCGGCAGCGGCGAAGATCACTCTCCCGGAGTGGGCCAGGCCGTCGATATGGGCGATTTTCGGATCCTTCGAGTGCTCGTAGTGCTCCTTCGCGGTGGCCAGCAGGAACACGGTGTAGTCCATGGCGATCGCGAAGATCATCGCGAAGAAGAACACCGGCCCCCACCCGTCGAGGAAACCCTGCGGGGTGAACCCGAGCAGGCTCGCACCGTGACCGTCCTGGAAGATCAGCTTCGCCACACCGAAGGCCGCCGCGGTCGACAACAGGCTCACCAGAGTCCCCAGCGCGGCGATCAGCGGGGCGCGCAGCGCGACCAGCAGGAGCACGAAGCCCAGCGCGAGGATGACTCCGACGATGATCGGCAGATAGTGGTCCAGGGCGGCCTGCAGATCGAGGTTCTCCGCTGGAGCGCCGCCGACCAGTGCTTGCGCCGGCAGGCGCTCGCGCAGCCCGTCGAGGATCGTGCCCATTCGCCCGTCGGAGGGGTCGACGGTGGGCAGGGCCTGCATCATCACCAGACCCGAGCCGTCACCGGCGGGCTGCGCGGGGGTGACCATGGCGATACCGTCGCCGGCGGCGAGACGCGCGGTGTCGGCGGCATCGGCGGCGGGGGCGATGATCTGCAGTGCGCCCGGCGCGCCGGGGCCCAGTTGCCGCTGCACCAGCTCGTACCCTTGCCGCACGGGTGCGTCGGCCGGGACGACCTGGATCGAGGGCATGGCCACTTTCAGTCCCAGCACCGGGATCGCCAGCCCGATCAGTACCGCGAGCGCGGCGATGGCGAACGGCCACGGGTGCGCGTGCAGGAGTTCGCCCCACCGCGCGAACCGCGGCGAACGATGCTCCTGCCGTTTGGCGTACGGCAGCGCGGCGGCGTTGATCCGGCCGCCCAGCGCCCCCAGCGCCGCGGGCAGCAGAGTGAGCGTCGCCGCGAGGACGAAGACCACCGCGAGCATGATGCCCACCGCCATGGTGCGCACCGCGGGCGCCGGAACCAGCAGGACGGCCGAAAGACTCACCAGCACAGTCAATCCGGACAGCAGAACAGCCTTACCGGCGGTGTCCATGGTCTCGGCCACAGCGGCGCGGGTATTGCCGGCCTTGGTCAGGGCGTCGCGAAAACGAGCGACGATGAACAGGGCGTAGTCGATGCCCAGGGCGAGGGCGAACATCATCGCGAAGTTCATTGCCCACACCGAGATGGGTGTGATCTGGTTCAACAGCACCAGCCCACCGGCCGAGGCCACCAAACCGGCGACGGTCAGCAGCAGCGGTAATCCCGCCGCCACCAGCGAGCCGAAGGCCAGCACCATGATCGCCAGAGTCACCGGCCAGGAGAACAATTCGGCCTTGATCATCGCGTCGTGGTTGGCCTTGTTGAAATCACTCCACAGCGCGGACGCGCCGGTCGGGTAGACCTCCACCCCGTCGCCCGACAGCGCCGTCAACGCCTGTTTGTGCTCGTCGACCGCACGAACCATATCGTCGGTAGAGGCGTTCGCCCCGGCGAGCAGGATGCCGGTGTGCCCGTCCGGGCTGATCGTCATCCCGGGCTGCGGTGCGACGATGGCGCCGAAGCGGCCGTCCCCGGCGAATTCGGCCGCCACATCGGCCAGCACCCGCTGCACCGCCGGACTGTCCACGGTTCGGGCGTCGGAATGCACCACCACTTGCACGGCCGCCGAGGAATTCCCCCCGAAATGCCGCTGGGCCAACTCCCGCACCTGTACCGATTCCGACCCGTTGGCCTGCCACCCGGCTCCCGCCAACGAAGAGAACACACTCGGCGCCGCCGAGCCCAGCGCGACCAGCACGATCAACCACACACCGAAAACCCAGCGCGTGCGCCCGGCCATCGTCGCGCCCAAGCGCGACAGCGGCCCACCCACCGCTCGGTCGGCTTTTCTCCGCTCGGTCATCATCTCCGTCACCGCTTACCTCCGTCTCTGCTGGTCGCACCCAGGTCGCTGGCGTTTTCATACCCCGGGGGGTATGCAATATGAGCGATAATACCCCAGGGGGTATATTCGACAAGGTGATGGTGGCGACCCCGCGTCGTCCCGGGAACGGAAACCCTCGAAGGAGAACGCCCATGGCCGAGATAGACCTGTACGTGGACCCGATATGCCCATTCGCGTGGGTGACTGCACAATGGCTGCTCGACAGCTCGGCCGGGCAACACACCGTCACGCTGAAACAGATGAGCCTGGCGGTACTCAACGACGGACAGACTGTCGACGCCGACCACGAACCGATGATCACCCGCTCACGACGGATCGGCCGACTGTTCGCCGCCGCCCGGAAACGGCACGGCGAGGAGGCGTTCACCACGCTGTACCTGGCGCTGGGCGTCAAGCTACATCCGCGCGAACCGGACACCGACGACGATACGGCCGCCGCCGGGGCGCTCCGCGCGGCGGAGCTGGACCACGTACTCCTCGGCGCGCTCGACGACGCCACCCTCGATCCGGCGGTCATCGAAGCTCATCAGGCCGGTCAGACCGCGCTGGGCGGGCGCGGCGGCAGTCCCATAATCTCCATCGACGGGCAGGGCTTCGCCGGCCCTGTACTCACCGCACCACCGGCTCCACACCGCGCCACCGCCCTGCTGCGTGCACTGGTCACTGCCGCGACCACCCCCGAATTCGCCGCGCTACAGCGCCCTTACCAGGGTCCGCCGGCCTTCACCGTCGACGAGAGCAAACACTGATGTGTCACCCCGCCCGATGCCGCACCTGCGGCAAGACCACCTGGGCCGGTTGCGGCGCGCATATCGACGCCGTCCGCGCTCGGGTCGCACCACAGCAATGGTGCCCCGGCCACGACACGTCCGACGGAACCGGGCCGCGCCGCCGGCTCCGGCTCCGGCTCCGCTGATCGTCCGAGATCTACCGCGGCAGCAACCGAGCGCCCCGGGATCACGGCAATCGACGGCGCGATCCGCCGGCCGGACACCGACCGGCGGGGTGCGCCAGGAACTACAGCTAGGGCACGTACCTGCGCAACCGCCGGGCCGCGAACTCGCGGAAGTACGACACTTTGTCGTCGGGGACGATGGAGGGAAGCAGGAAGTACCAGGCCCGTTCCATGCGGGACGCCATCTGGTCGACCGATTCGGTGCCGACCGCCACGATATGGATTCCGGTGGTGAGGCCGTACAGCAGCAGGCCGACGGTTTCCGGGTCGAGGTCGGGGAGCAGATCGCCCTGGGTGATCGCCCTTTCGGCGAGGAGGCGGTAGGTCTCCCCCCAGGTCTTGGCGATATTGTCACCGTTGGCGCCGCGGTAGTCACCGATCTGGTGGGTCAGTTTGAGCATGGCGCCGACCATCGGGTCGTTCATCGACAGGTCGGCGACCACGTAGGTGATGCCGATGGCGGCTTCGAGAGCGGGGACCCGGGAGTCGAAGAATCCCTTGCAGGAGGCGATGAGGCGTTCGTTGCCCTGATCGACCACCGCGCGGGCCAATTCCTCTTTGGACCCGAAGTGAAAGTACAAGGCGCCCTTGGTCACGTTGGACTGCGCGATGATCTCGCTGAGGCTCGCATTGGCGTAGCCCAAGCGTAGAAAAACGTCGGCGGCGCCCGCCAGGACCGAATCGCGGGTGATCTCCGCACGCGCTTGCCTAGCCATCACTTCCGCCTTTGACATCCTCCCGCCACCGCAGGGCCGGGATTCCCTGCCGCGCGGCAGGGCGTTCCTGTTTCATCGACAGTTGCCTCCCAGCATCAACTGCGGGGCGGTCTCACACCATCTCCGCAGGCGAGCACCGCAAGCCCTGCGGCGCGTATGTTCCTCGCGGCGTTCACGTCCCGATCGTGGCCCGTGCCGCATTCCGCGCACTGCCACTCTCGCACGTGCAGCGCCATATTCTGCCGTAGCGCACCGCACTCGCTGCACTGTTTGCTGGACGGGTAAAAGCGATCGACGGCGACCACTTCGTTCCCGTACCACTCGGCCTTGTACTCCGGTAACGAACGGAACTCCGACCAACCGGCATCCGAGCTCGCCCGCGCCGGGCAACGATTCCGGATCATATTCCGCACCCACGAATCCTCGATGGCGATCACTTGGTTCTCGCGCATCAACCGAGTCATGAGCTCGTGCAGATGATCGCGGCGACGGTCCGCGCGGTAGAAGCGGTATCCGTAGGCCCGCTTCACCACCGTCGACGTCGTACTCGACACGATAGAACATCGGCGAGTCACGCGTATGGGGCACCGACCCGGCCCCGCGGGACCGGGCTTGCGCGCTCCGTTTCCCGGTCATCCCAATAACCAGCCATCCTGAAGTAGACCGACATTGTCGAAGTAGACCGACTTACCGCCCGAACAGCACCCAAAGGATGGGTGAACCGTACCATCCGTGTTCGCTACGTCTCTCGATTCGTCGGCTTGCCCGAGTTCGCCGGTAGTTCATCACCGGTTGCCCGAACTGTGCTGCCCGCCCGGGGAGTTCGCCGGAGGCGGGCCGGGAACGGCGGGCCATTCGGAGCTGAGCTGGGGATCGGCCTCCAGATGACTCAGACCGTTCCAGCACAGATTGACCAGATGGGCCGCGACGACTTCCTTGGACGGGCTGCGCACATCCAGCCACCAGGTGGCGGTGGTGGCCACCATCCCGACCAGTGCCTGTGCGTACAGTCCGGCCAGGCTGATATCGAAACCGCGGCGCTCGAAATCGCCACCGAGCAGATGCGCCACCTGATTGACCGCCTCGTTGAGCAGACTCGAGTAGCGGCCGTCGGTGGAGGACACCGGTTGATCACGGACCAGGATGCGGAACCCGTCGGTGCGCTGCTCGATATAGGTGAGCAGGGCCAGGGCCACCTGTTCGAGCCGCACCCGGGACCTGTTGTTGGTGAGCGAGGAGGTGATCATGTCGAGCAACATCGACATCTCCCGATCGACCACTACCGCGTAAAGCCCCTCTTTACCGCCGAAATGCTCGTAGACGACCGGCTTGGAAACCAGGGCGCGTTGCGCGATCTCCTCGATGGACGTGGCGTCGTAGCCGCGCTCGGCGAACAGGGCGCGACCGATCTCGATCAACTGCTGGCGCCGCTGGGTGCCCGTCATCCGCTGCCGGCCCACCGGAACCGGCTCGGCGGACTCTGCGGCGTTACCGGCGGCCCGCAACTCCTCGGTTGTTCTCGGTTCTCCCGACGCCACGTTCCCGCCTCCCTGGTTATCGGGGCCGCGGGGGCCGGAGCCGGACCTGCGACCAGAACCATCGAGATCAACTGTCCCAGACCTCTGGCTGCCGGAGACACCCGGGCGGCACCGGGCCGCTGGCGTGTCGCCACCACCACGGTTCGACGTATCCCGGGGTGGCATGCGAGTATCGTTCCCGTGCCGGGGCACAGCGACGGGTTTCGGGTACCCGCCGGTGTGACAGTCCGCCGTAGTGTAATGGCAGCACCTCTGATTTTGGTTCAGATAGTTCAGGTTCGAGTCCTGGCGGCGGAGCAGCTCGCGTGCACGATGACCATCGTCGGCCCGAGGGAGATTCATGCAGGAGCAGACCGCCGTCATCGTGCTAGCCGCAGGTGCCGGTACGAGAATGCGGTCGAAGACGCCCAAGGTGCTGCACCCGCTCGCCGGGCGCAGCATGCTGGCGCACGCACTGTACGCGGCCCACGCCATCGACCCGCGCCATCTGGTGACGGTGGTGGGGCACGACCGGGAGCAGGTCGGAGCGGCCGCGGCCGCGGTGGCAGGCGAACTCGACCGGGAGATTGTGCCGGTGGTGCAGGAGGAGCAGCTGGGCACCGGGCACGCCGTTCAGGTCGGGCTCACCGGCCTGCCCACCGATTTCTCCGGTGACGTCATCGTCACGTCCGGGGATGTCCCGCTGCTGGACGGGCACACCCTCGCCGCGCTGCTCGACGAGCATCGCAGCTATTCCGAGCGCCCCGCTGTCACGGTCCTCACCTTCGTCCCCGACGATCCCAACGGCTATGGCCGGATCGTGCGTGACGCCGACGGTGAGGTCGCCGAGATCGTCGAGCATGCCGACGCGACCCCGGAGCAGGCCACGATCCGCGAGGTCAATTCCGGCGTGTACGCCTTCGACGCCGGGGTGCTGCGCACCATGCTGGGCCGGCTATCCACCGCCAACGCCCAGCACGAGCTGTATCTGACCGATGTCCTGAAACTCGCCCGCGAGGCCGGCTACCCCGTACAGGGCGCCCGCCTGGTGGATTCGGCCAAGGTCACCGGCGTGAACGACCGCGTACAGCTGGCCGCCGCGGCCCGGACACTCAATCGCTACATTCTGGAACGCCATATGCGCGCCGGCGTGACCATCATGGATCCCGCCACCACCTGGATCGATACCGATGTCCGAATCGGCCGCGACACCGTGGTGCGCCCGGGGGTCCAACTGCTGGGTACGACGGTGGTCGGCGAGGAGGCCGAGATCGGCCCGGACTCCACCCTCACCAATTCGGTGGTCGGGGACGGCGCCCGGGTGATCCGCACCCACGGTGAGGCCGCGACGATCGCCGCGGATGCGACGGTCGGTCCGTTCAGCTATCTGCGGCCGGGCACGGTGTTGGGCGAGTCGGGCAAGATCGGCGCCTTCGTGGAGACCAAGAACGTCGAGATCGGCCGGCACACCAAGATCCCGCACCTGACCTATATCGGCGACGCCACCATCGGCGAGTACAGCAACATCGGAGCATCCAGTGTGTTCGTGAACTACGACGGGGTGCGCAAGCACCGCACCGTCGTGGGGTCACACGTGCGTACCGGCAGCGATACGATGTTCATCGCCCCGGTGACCGTGGGTGACGGCGCCTACACCGGGGCAGGTACTGTACTGCGGGAAGACGTCCCACCGGGCGCGTTGGCGGTGTCCGGCGGAACGCAACGCAATATCGAGAACTGGGTGCAGCGGAAACGGCCGGGAACCGCTGCAGCAGATGCGGCGGCCAAGGCCCTCGCCGCCGCGGAGACACCAGGTCGGGCAATAAAGCTTAAGGATGGCAACCAGCAGTGACCGCGTCATGGATCGACAACCAGAAGAACCTGATGCTCTTCGCCGGACGCTCGCACCCCGAACTAGCCGAGCAGGTCGCCAAGGAACTCGACGTTCATGTGACCCCGCAGACCGCGCGTGATTTCGCGAACGGAGAGATCTTCGTCCGGTTCGAGGAATCGGTCCGCGGTTCCGACGCTTTCGTCCTGCAGAGCTTTCCGGCGCCGCTGAACCAGTGGCTGATGGAACAGCTGATCATGATCGACGCGCTCAAGCGCGGTTCGGCCAAGCGGATCACCGCGATCCTGCCGTTCTACCCCTACGCCCGGCAGGACAAGAAGCACCGCGGCCGCGAGCCCATCTCGGCCCGCCTGGTCGCTGATCTGCTCAAGACCGCGGGTGCCGATCGGATCGTCACCGTCGATCTGCACACCGACCAGATCCAGGGCTTCTTCGACGGCCCGGTCGACCATATGCACGCGCAGCTGCAGCTCGCCGAGTACGTGCGCACCAACTACAGCCTCGACAACATCACCGTGGTCTCCCCCGATTCCGGCCGGGTCCGGGTGGCGGAGAAGTGGGCGGATTCGCTGGACGGCGCGCCGCTGGCGTTCATCCACAAGACCCGTGATCCGCTGGTCCCGAACCAGGTGAAGTCGAACCGGGTGGTCGGCTCGGTCGAGGGCCGCACCTGCATCCTCATCGACGATATGATCGACACCGGCGGCACCATCGCGGGCGCGGTGAACGTCCTGCGTGAGGCGGGTGCCGGCGATGTGGTCATCGCCGCGACGCACGGCGTGCTGAGCGCCCCGGCCGCCGAGCGGCTCGCATCCTGCGGTGCCCGGGAGGTCGTGGTGACCAACACCCTGCCGATCACCGAGGACAAGAAGTTCCCGCAGCTCACCGTGCTGTCGATCGCGCCGCTGCTGGCCCGCACCATCCGTGAGGTGTTCGAGAACGGTTCGGTGACCGGACTGTTCAACGGCAACGCCTGATCCTCTTTTCCGAGCGGCCCCGGACCCATCGGTCCGGGGCCGCTCGGCGTTCGGGGGCGGGCGACGACACCGCTGGTCACGGTCCCGCCGAGCGGCCCCGCGGCGGCGCATACTGGTTGGTATGGATCGCGAACCACGAGAGCCCGATATGGGCGACGACGACCAGGAGGACGAGGTCCGCGCCTACGAACGCTATATCGAGGACCCACCCGCGGACCTGCGCATTCACAACCGTGAGAGCGACGACGACGGCCGTCTCGGCATAGCCGACGAGCTGCGGCAGGAACCGGACCGGCGTGACCGGGCCGACGACGACAACCGCCCCGCCGAGGCCGCCGCCATGCACATCGAGGAAGAACCCGAATAGGGACGACCCGCCAGCTGACGCTGCGCCCGCACCGCGGTACCGGCCTACGAGCCCTCGACGATTCGAACGAGGAGACGTGATGAGCACACCGCAGGACCCGCGCGACTCCGGCGACCGGCCGGAGGACAGAAGCACAGACCGGCCGGAACCCGATTCCGGCGCCACCGGCCGGCCTGCGGCGGAACGCCCGCGGGAAGCACCGGACGAGCCGTACATCACCCCCAACGCTCCGCAACCTCCCGACGAGACGCAGACCCCGGGTAACACTCCCGAGCCCCCGGCGGGTGGGGCGGGGGCCGGCGCTCCGCAGCCGCCGGAGGGCGGCGAACCGCACGGTGGTCAGGCGGCACGGTCCGACGAACCACCCACCGAGTACCTGCCGAAACTGCTCGGCCGGGAGTCTCGGCCGGCGTCCGGGCCGGAACAGGCCGCGCCGGGGTCCGGCGAAGGCGCCGGCGCCTTCGAGTACGGTCGGCACCCCGGCACCCCGGAGCAGCGACCGCCCGGCGGCGAAGTACCCCCGCAGGCATGGTCGGCCCGGCCCGAGGAGCAGTCTCCAGGGCAGGCCTGGCAGCAGCAGTCACCCGGCGGGTACCCGGGTTCCGGGCAGGCCCAGGGCGGGTCGCCGTATCCGCCACCGGGCGGTGGACAGTACCCACCGCAGGGCGGGTACGGCGGGCAGTCGAGTGGCGGGTACGGCGGCCAGGGCGGCTGGGGTGCGCAGGAACAGTCCGGGTGGGGTGCGGGGGAACAGACCGGGTGGGGTCCGCAGGAACAGGCGGGCTGGGGCGGTGCTCCCGGATGGTCCGGCGGCGGCGCGCCGGGCGGACAGCAGAGCGGCCGGCCGGGCGGGGCTCCCGGTGCCGGGGGTTATCCCGCCTACCCCGAACAACACCAGCAGTACCAGCCGTATGGCGCCGACCGGAAGCCGGAACGTTCGGGGCCGCAGGTGCTGTCCATCATCGGTTTCGTCTGCGCCGCGGTTTCACTGTTGTTCTGTCCGATCGTGTTCGGCGCCGCCGGTATCGTGCTCGGAGTCATCGGCCATATCCGTGGCGAGCCCCTGGGCAAGTGGGCGGCCATCGCCGCCGCGCTATGTCTCGTGGTGGGCGTGGTGGTCGGGTTGCTCCTCACCGGGACCGAGATCGTACCCAACGAATCGTTCGGCTGACCGGAGGTACAGCCGGCCACCGCGGCCCGTTCCGGTCGCACTTGCGCCCACGTACTACGCGGCGCCGCGGCGGCGGATATCGTCTGGCCCATGCCCGATGAACGAGGCGCCGGTGGATTCGCGGCGGCGACAGGGGCGGCCGCGCCGCCGTGGTGCGGATAGATGTCACAGCGGGAACTGGTCGTATTGGGCACCGCGAGCCAGGTGCCGACGACCCAGCGCAATCACAATGGATACGCACTGCGCTGGGGTGGTGAGGTCGTACTGTTCGATCCCGGCGAGGGCACCCAGCGGCAGATGATCCGTGCCGGGATCTCCGCGACCGACCTGACCAGGATCGCGATCACCCACTTCCACGGTGACCACAGCCTGGGCCTGGCCGGGGTGGTGCAGCGGATCAACCTGGACCGGGTCCCACACCCGATCGACACCTACTTCCCGGCCTCGGGCCGGCGGTTCTTCGACAACCTCTGCGACGCGACCGCCTACCACCGGACGGTCGAACTCCGGCAGCGGCCGATCACCGGGCCGGGCGCATTACCGGCTCCCGGCGCTCCCTTCGAGATCACCGCCGCCCCGCTGGACCATCCGGTGGAAGCGTTCGGTTACCGGCTCACCGAACCCGATTACCGGACCATCCGGCCGGAGGCGCTGGCCGAACTGGGCCTGCACGGCCCGATGGTGGGCCGTCTGCAACGCGAGGGCGAGATCGACTGGCAGGGCCGGACCGTGACCCTCGACGAGGTGAGTACGCTGCGGCGCGGCCAGAGTTTCGCGTTCGTCATGGACACCCGCATCTGTCCCGGGGCCCGGGCACTCGCCGCGGGAGTGGACATGCTGGTGATCGAAGCGACCTTCGTCGAAGCCGATGCCCGGCTGGCCACCGAGCACGGTCATCTCACCGCCGGACAGGCCGCCCGGATCGCCGCCGACGCCGGTGCGCGGACCCTGGTCCTGACCCATTTCTCGCAGCGCTATCCCGGCCTCGACCAGCATCTGGCCGAGGCGCGGCGGGAGTTCGGGGGCGAGATAGTGGTGGCCGCGGATCTGGACCGTATCCCGTTCCCGTCCCGCCGCTGACCCACTGCGGCCGGGCGGAGGCCGGCGTCAGGGGCCGGTGACCGGCTCCATCCGCGTCCCGTCCCGCAACCCGATCGACATGATGTCGGACGGTTGGTCGAGTTCGAGCCGATGCCAGCGGTTACGTGGTACGACGAATGCCGTGCCCGCGCTCAGACGCACTTCGGTCTCGGTGTCGCCGGGGTGGTCCGGGCGCAGGTAGAGCCGCAGCGCACCGGACAGACAGCACACGGCCTCCTCTGATCCGGGATGGATCTCCCAGTGGTCGGCGTGGACGTCGGCGTCGGTCTCGACGTGGAACGCGGCCAGCTGCCAGCCGTCCGTACCGTCGCGCATCCGGCGTTCGCCGGTCCGTACCCGGCCCTCGGGGTGGAAGGTCAGGGCGCGCGCGAACAGGTCGATTGCGGTGGTCATATTCGATTCCTCTCGTAGGTATTCGTATGAGCAGTTGGGCGGAAGTACGTGCCGGCGGCTGTGCCCGGGAGCGGATCGGCGCTCCCGGGCCGTCACGCCGGTACCCGGCCGCGTGGCTCGCCGGGCCGGGTGGTCTCGTCGGCACTCGGCTCCGCACGCCGGGGCAGGATCACGGCGGCCACCCCGGCCGCCAGCACGAAGACCGCGGCGCAGATCACCAGAGCCAGTGCGTAACCGCTACTGAGTGCGGCGGGATCGGTGGCCGTGCCGGTCCGGCTCGCGGCCACGGTTGCCAGTACCGCGACCCCCACACATCCGCCGAGCTGACGGGAACTGTTGAACACACCCGACGCCGTACCGGCCTCCCGGGCGTCCACGCCCGTCGATGCCGCCACGGCGGCCGGGGCGAGGCACAGTCCGATACCCAGGCCGGTGACGATCGACGGTCCCAGGACATCGGTGAGGAAGCCGCCGTCCGGGCCGATCGCGGCGAACCACAACAGCCCGGATGCGGTGACCAGCCCACCCGCGATCAGGATCGGCCGGGGTGATCTGCCCGCGCCGGCTCTGGTGGCGAGCACGATGCCGGCCACGCTCGTCACCGAGAAGGGCAGGAAGCCGGCCCCGGTGGCGCCCGCGCCCATTCCCAGCACCTGCTGCATATAGAGCGAGACCAGGTAGAAGGCCGCGAATTGGCCACCGGCGGCGAGGAAGACGAAGAGGTTCGCACCGCGGACCCAGCGATCGGCGAACAACCCGAGCCGTACCAGCGGTGCGAGCGAGTACTTTTCGACCAGGACGAACGCGGCCAGCAACAGCACACCCGCCGTCAGGGTCGCCACGGTGACCGGAGCCGACCAGCCGTACCGGTCGGTGCGGATCACGCCGGTCACCACCAGACCGATTCCGGCGGTGACGAGTACCGCCCCGGGCAGATCGAGCCGGCGCCCGGTGGCGGGCCGGCTCTCGGCGCCGATCCCGGCTGCGCCCGCGGCCACCGCCACAGCCACCAGTGGCACATTGATCAGCAGCACCCAGCGCCACTCGGCGTATTCGGTGAGCAACCCGCCGACCAGCACACCGCTGGCACCGCCGGCCGCGTTCACCGCACTCCAGACGCCGAGTGCGCGGACTCGGGCGGGGCCGGCGGTGAATGTCGTGGTGAGTATCGCCAGTGCGGCGGGGGCCAGGGCCGCGGCCGCACAACCCTGGACGGCGCGGGCGGCCACGAGCTGCCACGGTTGCTGTGCCAGCCCACCGGCCAGCGAGGCGATACCGAAGACCACCAGTCCGGCGGTGAGCAACCGCCGCCGGCCGAACAGGTCGCTCGCGGTACCACCGAGCAGCAGGAATCCGCCGAAGGTCAGCGCGTAGATATGCACCACCCAGGCCAGATCCAGGGGCGCGAAGCCGAGGTCGGCGCGGATGGAGGGTAGCGCGACGTTCATCACCGCCATATCCAGCGCGACCATGAACTGGGCCGTCGCCACGGCCACGAGGGCGAGCGACGATCGGCCGGAGAACTTTTTATACACGTATAAAAAGTAGCGTCACAGCAAGGCCGTGTCCAGAGCGCGAGCGACGATGCGCCAAGATGACCCCATGACCGAGTCCGCGCCGCGCACCGGCAGACCGCCGAAGATCTCCCGCGCCGAGATCGTGACCGCCGCCGACGCGGTGGTCGCCGCCGACGGCCCGGCCGCGCTCACCATGCGCCGGGTGGCCACCGAACTCGGCTGTACCCCGATGGCCCTCTACCACCACGTCCGTGACAAGGACGAACTGCTGCGGCTACTCCTCGAGGACTACGCCGACCACGTGGAATGGCCCCCGCTACCCGCGGATCCCCGCGAGCGGATGATCACCGCCGCGCGCGCGATGCACGATGTCCTCGCCGCGCGCGCCTGGATGGTCGAGATCCTCGCCGCCGACGATCTACTCGGCGTCGCCGCGCTCTGGGCCCCCGAAGCGATCATCGACGGCGCCGTCGGCTGCGGGTTCACCCTCGACGAAGCAGTCCGCGCCTATCGCATCATCTGGCACTACACGGCGGGCGAGATCATCATCCGCGCCCGCTCCGCCCAGCGCGCCGCCGCCGACCGCCCCACCTTCCGCGCGCAGGTCTTCGCCGATCTGGATCCGGATAATCTGCCGCGTCTGGCCGAACTCGGCCCGCGCTGGGTCGAGTTGACGGCCGAGGACACCTATCTGCTCGGGCTCCGGGCGCTGGTCGGCGGCCTGGTCGGACCGGAGCGGGGCTAGGACGGACCGTTCACGCCGACGGCTTCGGGCGCGGACGAGCCGAGGTCGAACTTCTCGCGATTGGCCTGCACCTCGTCCATATGGGCCTCCGCCCACATCTTGATCCCGCGCATGATCCCGTGCAGCGAGAGCCCGAGTTCGGTCAGTTCGTAGGTGACGGTGACCGGCACGGTCGGCGTGACCGTGCGGGTCACCAGGCCGTCGCGTTCCAGGGTGCGCAGTGTCTGGGTGAGCATCTTCTGGCTGACCCCGGCCAGCCGGCGGGCCAGCTCGGAGTAGCGCAGCGGCTGCGGCTCGCCGCCGCACGCCACGCCCGGATGGGGGCCGCCGCTGCCCAGGGCGGATAGCACCAGCGCCACCCATTTCCCGGAGATCCGTTCCAGCAGCTGCCGACTGGGACATCCCGCGAAGAACGCGTCGTAGTCCACCTTGCGCAGCGCCCGCTGCTGGGCCGCCGTCGTCGTCGCCATAGCCCGCTTCTTCCTACTCGGCGGTGGGATACGCACTTTCAGGTGCCTACTTCCCGAAAGAGAGTTACCACACCATTGTGGAGTCATGGCACAGAGAACACCACAGGAGGCCACCGTGTCCGGTACTTTCCGCAGCGCGATCGTCCGTACCCCGGGCGGACCCGATTCCATCGAGATCATCGACGTACCCGTGACCGAGCCCGCCGCGGGACAGGTGCAGGTCGCGATAGCCGCCGCCACCGTCAACCCCGTCGACCTCGCGCTGACCGCGGGCGTCTTCCACGACCTCGGCCTGATCACCCGGTCGGAGTACACCGGGATCGGTACGGATTTCGCCGGCACCGTCACCGCGGCCGGGCCCGGCGTCGAGCTGCCGGTCGGCACCCGCGTCGCGGGCCTGATCGGTGGATTCGACCGCGATTTCGGCAGCTATGCCGAGCAGGTGACCGTCCCGGTGAGCGTTATCGCCCGCGTGCCCGACGAACTCGATCCGGCCACCGCGGCGACCGTCCCGCTCAACAGTCTCACGGCGGCCCAGCTGGTGGATCTGCTCGGCGCCGGGGAAGGCCGTGACCTGCTGGTCACGGGTGCCGCCGGGGCCGTCGGCGGCTATGTGACCCGGTTCGCGCAGGAGCGCGGCTGGCGGGTCACCGGACTGGCCCGCGTCACCGACGAGGAGTTCGTACGCGGGCTCGGCGCCGATTTCACCGCCACCGCCACCCCGGGTTGGGACGCGGTGGCCGATGCCGCCGCCCTTCAGGAAGCGGCCTTGCCGCTGGTCCGCGACGGCGGCCTGTTCGTCGGAGTGCGGCCCGGCGCCGAACCACCGGCCGAACGCGGTATCACCGTCCGTGCCGTCGCGGTACAACCCGACGCGGAACGACTCGCCGGGTTCCTCGCCGATGCCGCGAGCGGCCGTCTTCCGGCCCGGGTGCACGCCGTCCTACCGCTCGACCGGGCCGCCGACGCCCACCGGGAACTCGCCCGGGGCGGGGTGCGCGGGAAATACGTACTACAACCCTGAATCGTGTCGATCCGGGCTCGACGTGGGACGGGACGGCGCGGCGGCGCAGGAGGCCCCCGGACCCTTCGGGGACACCGGAGACACGACGGGTAGCCGCGCCACCGGTGGTCCGATCACGGCCGCCACAGCACATCGGACCCTGCGTCGGGACGGATTCGATCGCCCGAAAAGGCGGGATCCATACCCGATGCGATCGTATACCCGAACAAAAACTCCTGCGGCGCAATGTGAGAGGCAACAATGATTCGCAATTCGCCGGCACGACCATCGGGTGCGTCGGCGAAACCGCATTTGTAGTGGCCGAATAGGCCGCGGTGTACTGCTCCGGACACTACGGCCGGTCGGAGATTACTCGATTGCGACACGGCTCGGCCCACCCGCGGGTATCAGGTCGCGAAGGTGGCGAATGCCGCCCACAGCACCGGCGAATTCTCGATGGTGCCGGTCGCGCGCCAGGCGCGTAACCGGTCGCGTTGCCATTCGGCCAGTTCCGCCACCGGATCGGTCGCCTCGTGGGCCGTATCGACCACACGGACGACCTCCTGCAGTGGAGTCGCGTCCGCCGCCGCGCCCCAGCGCTGGAAGGCGAGGTCGGTGGGGAGCGGCCAGCGGGTGGCAGTGACGAGTTCGGCGCCACCGGTGATCATGGCGGCGACGAGCCCCAGCGCCTCGGTGAACCGCAGATCGCCGCCGCTTTCGCAGGCGATGAGCGCGACCCGGCCGGGCACCGGCCACAACTCCTGGCCCGATACGGGGTCGGCGGCCAGCGTATGGGTACCGAGCAGCAGATCCTTCGCCGACAGCGGCCGATGTGTGCGCTGCGGTTCGGCGAAACCGGCCGTATCGGCGGTGCAGGCCAGATGCAGTTCGGTGTTCTCGCTCCGGCCGGATTCCGGCGCGGCCGCGGTCACGTGGCCGACATAGAGCAGCCGGGCTGCCCCGGCCCGCAGCGTGCGGGAGAGCCAATCGCGGTCGAGGTCGATACGGCGGAAGAGCTCGGCGGGCGTGGTGACCTCCGGGCGGATCCGGCCGGAATCGATATGGCTTGCCAGGCGTCGGGTCAGCGGTGTCGGATCGGTCATCCGGCCGAGGACCGAGCCGAGTTCGGAATCGGCGCGGAAGCCGGGTATTCGGGGGTCGAGTACGGCGACCACCGGCAGTTCCCGGGTTTCGGCCCAGCAGCGCGCGATACGCGTGGGCCCGTGCACCACTCCGGCGGGTGCGAGCAGCCCGATATCGGCGATATCGATCAACCGGAGTTCCGGTGCCGGGGCCAGGATCTCCCACGGCACCTGGGCGACCCGGGGCGCGGGCTGGAGCCGGATGTGCGGCCGGATCCCCTGCCGGTAGAGCGTATGCAGCTGTCCGGCCAGGTCATAGGGCAGCAGCGCGCGGGAAAGGTCGCGGGCCAGCAGGTATTCGGTATCGGGCGTGGCGAACGCGGCGGTGGTGAGGGTGCGTTCCAGACCGCCGGGCACGGTCGGATCCGGGAGCGCGTCCGCCAGTTTCCGGACCACCGCGTCGATATCGGCACCGGGTAGCGCCGCCACACCGGGCGCGGCGTCGTCGCCGACCCAGTGCCAGGACATGTACATATCACCGGCGTCGGCCATCCGCACCACCACGGTGGGCTGATCGTTCAGCACAACTCCCCCGTACTCCGATCCCCGCTCATACCGCGATCACCCGATCCTCCCGGACGCGCTGTCCGTACCGCTGTTCGGCGGCCGCGATGTAGTCCCCGAGCGCGATACGCGCGTCGGGCCCCACGGCCAGCCGCGCGGGCGGCGCCACCGGTAGGCCGGCCGCCGCCGCGACCCGGGCCAGGGCGGCACCCAGATGCAGCGGGCCGGATCCGGATTCGCCGGCTGTCGGCGGTACGGGATCGTCCAGCGGGAACTGCGGGCGTTCCACTCGTTCACCCGAGGTCGTGTCCAGTGTCGTTCCCGCGCACTGTGTCTCGATGAGATCGGTGAGCAGCCGGGCATCCCCGCAGAGGTAGGCGAAGCGGAAGGCCAGCCGGACGGCGGGGTCGGCGACCTCCCGGTTCCACTGCTCGCGCTGACTGCCGTCCGGCAGCGTGTAGCGCACCGCGTCGATGGTGATCGCGGCGGGTACCGCCAGGGCACGGCCCAGCGCCAGCAGTTCGGCGGGCGGGGAATCCATATCGTCGACCACCATCTGCACCAGCACCGCGTGCCAGTAATCGAGTTGCGCGCACTGCAGACCGAGACCGCGTTCGGCGTAGACGGTGAACGCGGCATCGAGCAGCCGCTGTCCGTGCCCGACCAGGCCGCGCGCGTAGGCCACCGTGGCGAGCCGGCACTGCACGGAGGCGGCGTCGAGTACCGCCCCGGAGTCCTGGAAGCAGTCGAGGCCGCGCCGATACCATTCGTCGGCCCGATCGACCTCACCGCGGCATTCGGCCAGGAAACCGCGGATCTTCCAGCCGACTCCCGCCCGGTACCGGAGTCCCGCCCGCTCGTAGTAGGCCTGACTGGCCAGCACCAGTTCCTCCGCCTCGTCGAGCCGGTCGAGCCGGCCGAAGAGCTGGGCCAGGTTCTGCTGGGTATCGGCGACGGCATTGTGGTCCCCCGCCGCGGTGAACGCCGCCAGCGCCTGCTGCGCGAAATCCACCCCGAGTTCCCGGCGTCCGGTTTCGAAATACGCCCCGGCCAGGTTCATCAGTGGGTGGCCGGCCAGGTGGGGCGCGAAACGGAGTGCGGTGTCGAGCGATTCGGTAGCGGTCTCGATGACCCGGCTCCACTGGCTGCGATGGGCCGCGACGGCGCTGAGCGAGAGCAGGCACGAAACCCGCAGCACACCCAGGTCGGTAGCGTCGGTGAGTAGATCCCGCGCCTGTTCCAGCACCGCTTGGGCTTCGTCGAGCGAGCCGAGATGCTGGAGGGCCTGCGAATAATTGATCAGTGTGGAGGCCCGCTTCTCGCGGGCGTCCGCCGGAATCCGTGCCAACGCCGCGCGGTACCGGACCGCGGCACGGTGGTGGTCACCGAGTTCGTCATACATGCTCGCGGCATTGATCAGCGCGCTGGTGTGGACTCCGTCGGTGGTGGTGTCCACCGCGTGCTCGAATATCCGCAGCGCCTCGGCGATATCGCCACGCTGGTAGGCGGCCGCGCCCTCGTACAGCAGTTCCAGTCCGGGGGGCTCTTCCGCGCTCATCTCAGAAATCCGAATCTTTTTCGGCGGCCGTGGTCTCGGCCCGCAGTGGTCCTATATCGGTGGGTCCCCCGGCCGGTGGCTCGCCGGCGCGCGCCGGGCCGACTCCGGGGCCGGACTCCGCACGCCGCAGCCGGGCGTGCGCGAGTTCCCTGATCCGTTCTCGCTGCCGCGCATCCACCGCCGGATCCGCGGGGTCTCGCGGATCCGGACCGGGAAGCTCCGTGGCGAACTGGGATGGGTCCACCCTCCGCGGTGGCGCCGGGCCGACCCCGGGTACATAGACCTCCACCCCCGCTACCGTGTCCGCCGTGTCGGCTACCGCGGCAGTCCAGCTGTCCCCGGCCAGCACCAGCGCGGCGCCGTGATCGCCCGCCGGGGTGCGGACCAGCGCGTACGGTCGCAGATGGGCGGGCGGTTCCCCGCGCAGACCCGGTGCCGCGACCGCCCGGACCCGCAGCGAGTTGACACCCCCGGTACGCGTGAGTTCCCACGAGACGGCACGTTCGGAGGCATCGACCACACCGGGCGGGCAGTACCGCCAGTCCCAGCCCGCGCTACCCCGTTCGAGTACCAGCGCAGCCTGTGGATCGCGCTGCCCACCGGCGGCCAGCGCGTAGTCGGCGGCACGCCCGGGAGCGGGACCACCGAGGCGGTATTCCATCTCAGGCACCTCGGTGATCTGCACGGATTCGGCGGGCACCGCGGCATCGGCACCGGCGACGACGCTCTCGCAGATCTCGCTCAATTCCGCGATCTCGCCCTCGAGTTCGGTCGCGTCGAGGGCCGGGATCCCGTCCACCGTCGAGGCAGGCCACCAGCGGGCCGCCCAGTGCGCGTAACCGAGCCGGCGCACCGCGGCCGCCAGTTCGGGTCGCTCCGGACGGGCCGGCAGCTCCACGGGCCCGGAGTACTCGTCGGCCGCCACCGCGACAGCGGCGCCGTAGAGCGCCCACAACCATTCCTGCGCGGTGTCCAGATCGTGCAGGATCGCCGCCGGTATCTGTGGTGGCGCCAGCACACTCCAGCTCAGGTGGCCGCCGCCGACCTCCAGTACCGCGGTGTCCAGGCCGGGATCGGTATCGGCCGGAGTCGGCGAACCGGGCGGCGCGATACTCCACAGCCCCGGTCCGATTCGCTGGATACGCACACTGTCGACCATCACACCGCCCTCGGTTCGGCCGTATCCGGCTCCCGCACCGCCTGCGCGCTGAGAACTTTCCGGACCCGGGCGCGGTGATCGAGCACCACCGAGCGGGCCACCCCGTCGAGCAGATCCCACAGCTCGTCGGGTTCGGTGACCGGCAGCTCCCGGACATCGCGCCCGTGCAACCGCACCCACAGGCGCCGCAGGTACGGACGCCACGGGGTCCGCAGCTCGGTGGCGATGGCGGCGAGCGGGTTGCCGTCCCCGGGCACCCGGTGGACGGCCAGCCGCCGGGCCTGCAGCACATAGGCTTCGCGCTGCCAGCGCCCGTTGACCAGCCGGTGCGCAGCCGACGCGTCGGCCTCCGCCCGGGAGCGGCAAGGATCCGGCGGTGCGATCGGCGCCAGACCGAGGGCCAGCTCGACGCCGGCGGCCGCGGTGACGCGCAACGATTCGCCCAGCAATGCCCACGGTGCGCAACTGCGGGCGACCTCCGCGGCGACCAGGTCCGGGATCGGTGGCAGTTCGGCGCGTTCGGTGGAGACCTGGAGCACCGTGAAGACCCGTTCGTGCACGGTGCGATCGAACGGTAACCCCAGTGTCGCGGTGGACGCCGATTCCCCGACCTCCGGGCGCCGCGGAACAGAATGGGTGGTCAGGCCGAGTTCGTGCGCCCGATATCGCGCGAGATCGGTTGCGGCGTCGCGGATTTCCGCGAACCACAATTCGATCCCGGAATGGGTCCCCGCGTTCGCGGCGGCCAACCGGTCGAGCAGGCGACGACCCGCGCGGGTATCGGTGCCGGTGCGGGAGGCGACCGCACAGTCCAGCAGCTCCCGCAGCTGCGCGGTGTGCTCGACCGGTACCGCGGGTGGCGGCGGACGGCGGCGCCAGGCCGTGGTGAGCAGATCGTCGAGCAGCGCGGCCCGGGCGGGATCGGTCAGATGGTCTTTCAGGGCCTGGGTGGTGCGCCCGGCCGCGAAACCGTGGATCTCACGCAACACCGCCTCGGCCCGCACCCGGTCCCGGTGGGGATCGGGGTGGCCCTGGGTGGCGGCCAGCTCGAAACAGCGCTGGAAATACAGATCCTGCGCGGTGCCCTCGGTGATCCGCAATCGGCGGCGCACCTGTTTGAGCAGCGTGAACCAGGCCGCGGTCGCGCGCAACGCGTCGGCGTGCGCGTAGACGCGCGCGGCGAGCAGGGTCGCACCGTCGGCCGTCAGTACCGCGCCCCCGCAGCTCGGATACTGCACCGGCCGGATGACCAGCGGGTCGAGGATCAGTTTCACGGTCCGGCGCAGCGGCCCGCCCTGGGGGCCGCTCAACGCCTCGACGCCCTCGAGACCGCGCCACACCTCATCGAGCACCATGGCCCGCGGTCGTCGCATGTGCCCAGGTTATCGGAGTTTCACCCGGGTGGCGGTGCCGAAAGTTGGGATCGGTAGGCGCGCAGCGATTCCTACTTTTCTCGTAACGGCCACGCACACCGGGCCGGAACACCGAGAGAACAGGACCCACCATGAGCACCACCATCTTCCGCCTCGGCGCCGTCGCCCTCGCCGCTTCCGCCACCCTGCTGCTGTCCGCCTGCGGCGACGACACGGGCACCAGCGCCGCCCCGGCGGCCCCGAGCTCGCCGGCCGCCGCCCCCGCGGGGGGCACCGGCGGTGGCGAATCGGCCGCGCTGGTCGACGGAAAGGCGCTGACCGGCGATTTCGAGACCACCTGCGTGAAGCAGGGCAACACCCTGGCACTGGCCCTCACGGACAACAACAACGCCCAGTACGGGCAGTTGAGCGTCAGCGCCGGCATCCTCGACGACAAGACCGTGCAGGCGGTGGCCATCGCCGGCAGCCAGGGCGGTTCCTCCGGGATGCCCTACGCGGTCGGTTACGGCAACGGCCAGCCCGGAGGGTCCGCCCAGGTGACCAAGGACGGCGACACCTACACCGTGACGGGCGAGGGTATCAGCGCTCCCGATATGGCGAATCCGCTGGCCGGGCCCGCCACCGCGGCCTTCGAGATCACCTTCGCCTGCTCGACCGTCGTCGGCGGCTGATCGGCCCGGACATCCGGCTCCCCGTCGCCCCGCACCTCGGCCCCCGCGGCGATGCGTCCGGGGCGACGAGGTGGCCAGGTATCCGGACCACGAACATCAGGAGAGAATCATGATCCGCGCCCTGCGTGCCACCGCCCTCGCCGTCGAAGCGCTCGCGATCGGCTTCTACCTCTGGCACGGCCTGACCTACGAACCCACCGTCTACGAACCGGCCGCCATGGCCTGGCTCAACGGCTTCCTGGCCCTGCCGATCATCGCATCCACCCTGGTCGTCATGGTCTTCGCATTCACCGGCTCGGGGATCTTCACCGCACTCACCGGCCGCAACACCGGCGAGTTCCGTGACGCACCGCTGGGTCTGGGCACCGTGCGCTCATTCACCCACACCGGGGTCACCCTGAACGACCAACCGCAGATCCGGATCGAGTTCGGCGTCGAGGGCGCGCAGGGCGAACGATTCGACGCCACGGCGAGAACGGTGGTCCCCCTCACCGAACTCGCCCTGCTGGCACCCGGTGTGGTGCTGCCCGTCCGCTACCGGCCGGACCGGCCCGGGATCGTCGAACTGGACCAGTCCGGTGACAGCGCCGCGGCGCAGCGGGTGATGAACGAATCCCTGATCCGCAAGGGGTTCACCACCCGGGCCAAGGTGGATATCGCCGCCCGCGGTATCGCGGCGCAGGCGGTGGTCCGGTCGCTCACCGTCCCGGGCGAGATCCGCGACGGATACTCCAAAGTCGCGGTGGGACTGGTGGTAACCCGTCCCGACGGCAGCACCTTCGCCACCTGCTCCGAAAAGTTCCTGCCGCCGACCGCGATCGGAAACGTGCAGGTCGGCCGGATCGTCACGGCACACTATCTGCCAGCGAACGAGAAGGAGGTGGTGCTGTCGATCCCGGTCAACGCATGAGCCGCCGAACCGGTACGCCCGTTCCCCGCTCGGGAGCGGGCTCACCTGCGTGCACCGGGCCGAACCCCTGGTCGACTCGACTCACCGTGATCCTGACGCCTCGGCAGCCCGTACCACTGCCGCCCAGGCAGTCTTGTCCGTCACTGAGAGGTGCGGGTCCGGACTCGGTGGGCGGCTTCCAGGCGGCTGCGGAGTTGGTGCAGGATTTCGTCGGCCGGGCCGGGGGTGAGGGTGAAATCGTCGGTGTTGTGATTGTGCAGCAGGTAGCGGCCGTCGTCCGGGTAGTCGAGCCAGAGAAAGGCGTACCCGTCGCCGGTGGGCCGGGTGTCGACGGTGTAGCCCGGATAGACGGCGATCTCGCCGGTGCCGGTGCGGGGGCGGCGGAAGAAGCGCTGCAGTTCCTCCTCCGGGGACAGGCGCGTGGGATGCCGGGAGTACACGGGTGCGTTCAGGTCGCTACGTCGGGCGCGGATGGGTTGATGGCGGCCGGCCGCGATCGGTGGCAGGCCCGCCACCAACTGGGCAGCCAGCTGATCGGTGCGGAGCTGGGTGAGCACGATATCGCCGCCGGATTTCCGCGCCGGCCCGGGTAACTGGCCGGCCAGCACAGCGACTCGGCCGACGACGCCGGCGTGCATCCGTACCGTGGTGTGGGGGCCGTGGACACCGTAGACCTCCACGCGGATCTCCGGTTCCAGGAGCACGGTGAGCGCCCGGTACAGCCGCTCGTCGAACACCGGCCGCAACCTGCGTGCGCATTGCTGCCGGTACCGCCGGAAATCGTCGTCGTGCGCCATCCGGTGCGGCTGGTATTCCAGCGGATACGGTAACCGGTCGCGTCCCATGGCCTCGAGGGCCAGCGTGAAATCGTAACCGTCCAGCTGCCAGCGGGATCCGTTCACGCGGTGCCCATTGCGCATGAACGAGGGCCCTGCGTGGTCACGCTGCGCTCCCGCCTCCGGGCCTGAATCGTTCATCCGCCGATGACCCCGCCCGGCGGAAGCACCCGCGGCTGCTCGCCGAGCAGTTCGGTGGCGCGGTCCTGGATGAGATAGTCAGGTGTCTTGTGTTCGTCGTCGTCCTCCCCGCGACCGCGTTGGCCACCGGCGCCCATCGCGCCGGGCATCCCGGACATGCCACGGGTTGCGGCCGGACTACCGGAACGGGTCGCGGGACCGGGCGTCTGGTTCGTACTGCCGGGAGTTCCACTGAGAGTGCGGCCCGGCGTGCCCGCGGGCTGTTGGCCACCCGGGGTGGCGACCATCGGTGCGCCGGTGGTGGTACTCGGCGAACCGGCTGTGGTGGTGTTCGGGCGGCCCACCGGTTCCTCGAGCGGCACGGTGCTCGCCGGTGTCGTCGCTGTCGACGGGGTGGTCGACGCGGGAGTTCCGGTGCCGGCGGAAGTGGTCGCCGAATCCTGCGGTGTCTCCTGGCCGAGAGCGGCCGTGTCCTGCGGGGTCGTGCCGGCGGGGGGCGTCCCGGCCGCGTTGGTGCTACTCGGGTTCGTACCGGCGGGGTTCTGAATGCCGCCGGGTCCTACCGACTGCTGCGTTCCGGCGCCGTCACCGACCGGGTTTTTCGTCACGGGCAGCACCGGAGTTTTGCTGTCGACGGCCGTGACTCCGGGCTGATAGAACTCGATCATCAGATCCTGGGCCTGCGCCTGCGCCTCGTTGGCGCGATGCTTGGCGGCCTTGACGACACCGTTGCCGGGAATATGGCCGACGAATTCATCGAACCCGGACACCTCGACCGGCGGCACGATCGACATCTTCGCCTGAGCCAGATAGCCCTGCATGAGGTCGATACCGTTGGCGACCATCTCGAAGCTCTTGACCAGCTTGCGAGCCTCGGTCGTAAACGTACGAGTGCCTTCGACCGCCGCGTTCGCGGACCGACCGCCCCATTTCTCGTTGATCACCGTGTCGACGTTCTTGCCGAAGGTGTCGAGCGCGACGGAAAGATCCCCGGTGAGCCGCCGCCAGCCATCCGCACCGGCATTGATATCGGCGGATGCCACAGCCGGATGCTCGGAGTTACCGTTGAGTGCTTCCCAGATCTGCTGATGCGTCCAGGTTTTGAACGCTTCCCGGGTAGCGGTGGCCGGGGCGTACTCGCCGTCGAAACCCTCGCTCACCCGGGCCAGTTCGTTGTTGATGTGTGTCCGGTCGCCGCTCCACTCCTGCTCACCGGCGCCGGCGGCATCGGAGGCGCGAGTGCGGTTGCCGTCGGATTCGTCGTAGTTGCCGGTGACTTCATCGACTGCGGAATCGACGGTGGCGACGGCGGCGACAATCGCGGCAGCGACCAGCAATGGTGCGGGCATCAGCGGAGTCCCTCCCCGGCGGCGGTGGTCTGGGAGGAGTTTGCCTGATCGGTCTCGGAGAGTTCGCCGATCATGGCGGCGTAGGTGTCGCGCATGAGGTTGACTATCTCGATCAGTCCATCGATCCGAGCTACGGCGGAGTCACCATTCTCGCCGCCGTTTGCTTTCAGCTCGAACTTCTTCTGGATATCCTGCGCGGAGGGCAGACCGCCATAGCCGGCGAGACGGCCGAGGGTTATCGCGTTGTCCCGACGATCTAGAAGGTTGAACAGAAGCGTTTCGCACTCTTGGTGTAGAAGTGTGCCCACCTCGTGCTCGACGCGCAGTTCACCATCGATGGCTTGCTGCTTGAGGTTCTGCCAATGTTTCAGCTGGTCACTCATGCTTTTGTGCCTGTCGTAAGCCGGTGCGGGGGTTAGCTATTTGGGAAGGTGCGGGTCGAGAGCGGTGGCGAACTCCCCGGAGACCTCGCAGATATCGCGAGTCCAGCCGTCTTCTTCGAACCAGGTGGCCTTGACCTCGAACATTCCCTGCTCGGCTTCAAAGGATGTGTAGCAGGACCGGCCATCTGTCTCGGCGGCATCGTAGGACCTCAACGCCGAACGCGAACCGACAGTAGTTTCGACTGTCTGGACCAGGTTCTCGTTCGCGCGGGCCTCGTCCAGAGTGTGCGAGGTCGACAAGATGCTTACTCGGACCGAGTTATCGGGCGTTCGCCAGGCACATACCCGCCAGGAGGACTCCCCTTCCGGCGGATCGGTCACGACGTTCTTGGTGGCCGGATTCAATCCGATCTCCGCCACAACCTGGGCAGGCAGCTCGGTACAGGGATTGTAGATCGCGATGGAACCCGTGGTCGTCGATGCAGCCGCCCCGGTCGCGGCCCCCTCAGTGCTCGAAGTACAGCCGGTGGCCAGGACCGCTGCGGCCGCCGTGACAAGTATGGCGCGGATCAGCGCGGCGGTTCGCATGAATCTCCCCTGTGTCGGTGCGGCGGATTACCCCCCATCACTATAGGACGCACCTACAGGCTCCGTGGTTCCAGCAGGTTTCGGCGACCGCAACCTTGGCTCCCGGAAGACTTCGGCCAGGGATCGACCGATCCGTCCCCTCGAGCACTAGCCGCATTCGGTCCACTCGATGCCCCGAGTACTGCGATGCTCGTTGTGCTGCTGACCGGTAAACCTGTGCTGTGCGTCCGGGCCCTCCGCTTGAGAAGGCCCGGACGAACCGTGGTCGATCGAGCCGCGCCGAGGTCGGGAACTCATCCCACACTGCGACGTCAAAAGGCAGTGCCGGTCCGATTCGGTATCTGCTGTCCCGGACTCCAACGACGTCTTCCGTTGAGGTGAGCGACCTGTACACGCTCCCGATCGGCTCCGCTGTATCAGCGTTCGGACCACGGAGCATCGGTTGAACCGATCACCGTCACTGTTACTCCTTGCAAGATCCGAGATTCGTTGTGGAATCCCGCGACCATGATTCGGGTAATCGCCCGGCAGCTGGAACAACAGAGTTATGAACGGTCGAACCTTCCGGTACGTGCTGCGCTCAGGAACTCCTGCCACTGGGATTGAGGGAACAGGAGCACAGGACCAGTCGGATTCTTACTGTCTCGGACTCCGACCGTCCCAGAGCCCAGCTCAGCCACTTCGACGCAATCCCGAGAGGGACCGCTGTGTCGGCTCTTAAACCAACGCGCATCGCTCAGGTCAGTCTTCACGTCTCGAACTCCTCCGCAACCTTCGCGATCAACGCTCGGGTTTCCTGCTCGCTCAAAGCTACACGCTCGATCGCCTCGGTGGCGGCCCGATACTGCACAACCTCCTCCCGCCGTTCGAGGTAGAGACTGCCGGTGAAGCCTTCCACGTAGACCACCGGTGGGTCCATCAAACGAGTGTTGGGCAGCATTTCGAATTCAAGGAACACGAACGAACGCACGAGAAGGCCCACCAGACTGCGTGCCCGGAAGGGTACGACACGCACACTGATATTCGCCGCTTCGCTGACTGCGAGCAGGTGTTTCAGCTGGCGCGGCATAACCGCCGAGCCGCCCACTCCATGGCACAGTACCGCCTCGGACAAGAGCGCGTTCAACTCGAACTTGCTGTTACGCAGATTCTTCATCCGTTGTTCTGACACTGCTATGCGACGTTCGACGTCCTCGGGAGCCAGTTGCGGGCTTTCGGTCCAGATCATCTCGCGCCGGTACTCCGGAATCTGCAGCAGTCCGGGAAGCAGAGTCTCCTGCCATGTAGTCACCCGTGTGGCGGACTCCTCCAGTGCGAGATAGTGGTTGAAATCCCCGGGGATCTGGTCTGCGTAGGCCCGCCACCACCCACCCCCGCTCTGTTTCGCCGTCCGTGAATCCTCCAGCAGATCCAGCAGGAACCGGCGTTCCTCGTCCGATGCTCCGTACCGGTCGCACAGACCGTTGATCTGCAATGTCGTGGGCCGCGACGCGTGCCCGTCTTCCATGCGGCCGATCGTCTGGGGACTCACTTCGATGGCGCGGGCCGCGGCGGCCTGCCTGATACCGCTGCGTTCCCGCAGTCGGCGCAGTTCGCGGCCGAGTGCTCGTTTCGGGAGTGTGGATCCACCCGCCATTTCCTTACCTTCCCTAATTATCGCATGCATTTATGGAACACTCCGGCCCGGAACACAATGCCGGAAGTGGCCCGGCACGGATGCCGGGCCGAGTGGGCAAGAATCTCCACCGAGGCGGTTCCACATAACGTGCTGTTCCGGTCTACTGATTTCGCGCCCGGCGCAGGCAATCCCCCGAAATCCCTTGGGAAACACCGGTTCCATCACCTGGAGCGTTGTGTAACCGGTGGTCCGATCGCGGCCGCTACTCCCGATCGGACCCTGCGCCGGGCTGCACCCCATCGCCTCTCGAGTAAAGGCAGAGCCATGCCCATCGCGATCGTATACCTGAACAAAAGTCTCTGTGGCACAAAGCAAGAGCATCACGAAACCGAATGTCGAGATTTCGCCCGCGCGCACGGATACGGTGTCGCCCGGGTGGTAGTGGAATTCGGAGCGGATGTGCTGCCATGGACATTACGAAAATCAGAATTGCTCGGTGGCGGCGCCATTGTGACACCGACCGTGGAACATATCGGGTTTCGCGCGCCGGTGGTGCTCGAACGCTGCGGGCTGATGGTCGTCCATCCTTACGGGTGGTATCGCCACGGCGAGGTGGATCGGTGGATACCGGCGACACCTGAGGTCTATCGGTGACCGATCACGAACCCGGCGCGACCCCGAACGATTCCCTTCCCGCACCGGGCGGGCAGCCGGTAGCCATCGGCTACCTGCGCACCGATTTATGCGGGCATCGCGGATTCGTCACCGCGCGATTGCGGTTGGCCGCCATCGCCCATGGTTACCGGCTTCGCTGGCTGGTCGAACTCCCGGCCGACCCCCGGCCGGACCATCTCACCACACTCCGCGCCGCACTGGACCGGACCGGAGCCGACGCGGTGATCGTCGCGGCGACGACGCACCTACCCGGCAGACAGCTGCATGCCTTGCGCACCATCACACCGGTAATCGCCGATACCACCGTGCTGCCCCGGACATCCGAGTTCCGCGCTCGGCTGCGCGCCCTTCTCGGCCGTTATCTGCTACGAAAGCACGGGCGGTCGCGACGCGACGCGGACTGCGCGCCAAATGAACTTCCCAGTACCAGGGGATGCCGTTGGTAGCGTAGCGGGCCTTTTTCGCTTCGATATCGGTTTGTGTGTCGAGGGGGGCAATACTTCACCGGCCACCGGGATATCCCTCGCGCGAATGCCTTGAAACTCGTCCGGTAGGCACTGGATGCCGCGATTACAACCCGGCCACCGCACCGACGAATCGGTCGAGCTCGTCCCGGCCGACGAAACAGTGCGGGGACGCCCGCACCACCGAATCCAGTCCCCGCGCGGACATATCGAGCAGCGTGGACGCGCGGTGGCTGACCGTCACTGTGATGTCTTTGCCCAGCAGTCGGTCCCGGACCTCCACCGGCGCCGTTCCGGCCACCGTGAACGAGACGATGCCGCTGTGCTCCACCCCCAGATCGCGGACCGTCACCGCGGGCAGGTCACCGAGCGCACCCCGCAGGTACTCGGCGCGTTCGGCGATCGCCGAGTACACCGTCTCCGGCCCGAGCTCGAGCAGGTAGCGCACCGCCGCACCGAGCCCGAGCCGGGCCGCGACATCGTGCTCCCAGAACTCGAACCGGGATGCGTCCGGAGCCATCTCGTACTCCCGCGGACCGGTCCACCGGGCGCTGTGCAGATCCAGCCGGCCCGGTTCCAGCGCGGCCGCCAACTCGGGCCGCAGGTAGAGGAACCCGGTGCCCCGGGGCCCGCGCAACCATTTGCGGCCGGTGGCCGACAGCGCGTCCACCCCGAGTTCCGCGACATCCAGCGGCAGCTGACCGGCGGACTGGCAGGCATCGAGCAGGACCAGCGCGCCCGCCTCGCGCGCGATCCGCGCCGCGGCGGCCACCGGATTCACCAGCCCGCCGTTGGTGGGCACATGCAACAGCGAGACCAGCCGTACCCGGTCGTCCATCATCGCGGCCAGCGCGTCGAGGTCGATCCGGCCCAGCTCGTCGCTGGGGATCTGTTCCACCCGGGCGCCGGTGGCCCGCGCGCGTTGCAGGGCAGCGATGGCATTGCTGGCGTAGTCGGCCCCGGAGAGCAGGATCCGGTCGCCGGAATGTAGCGGAACGGCGTAGAAGAAGTCGGTCCAGCCGCGGGTGGCGCTGTCGCTGAGGGCGATGGTGTCGGGGGTGGTGTTCAGCAGGGTGGCTATCGCCTCCTTGACCCCGGCCAGGTCGTCGAGGCGTTCGCCTCCGGCCCGGTATCCGCCGATCTCGGCCTCACGCCGCAGATGGGCGATCACCGTCTCGGTGACCACTCGGGGTGGAAGGGAGGACCCCGCGCTGTCCAGGAAAACCGCCCCGGCCCCGACTCCGGGCGTATCGTCACGTACTCGCTGCTCATCGACCATGCACCCGAGCCTATGCGGATCCTTGACCCGTTCGCGGCGCAAACGTGTCCGCCCCCCTCGCTACCCTGGATTCCACGCGAGGCCCCAGCGGTCCGCCGGTCCGGCCGGTGCCCCGCCGTAGATCGAAGACGAACCGACAATCGAACACCCCTGCTCGGGCAGTACCCCGGCCGAACACGAGATACGAACCAGCGAGAAGCCGCACGGAGGTTGGTATGGCGGTCACGCTCGAACATCCGGAATCGACCAGCGACCTACCAGCGCACCCGGCCCTGTCCAGCCGCGCGGCGGCCGAAGCGTTTCTCGGGGGCGTCTGTTTCAAGGTGGGCCCACCCGGGCTCGTCGGCGCCGAACTCGAATGGTTCACCGTCTGCCGTACCGGTCGTACGGCACGCCGCGGCGTACGACGGCCGGCCCCGGACGAGACCCACCACCTGTTGACCGGTCCCCGGCCCACGACCGAACTGCTGGCCCAAGCCCTGGGCCCCCACGCGCCCCGCGCCATCGCGCCCGATTCCCCCGCCCGCCCGTTACCCGGCGGCAGCCGGGTCACCGTCGAACCCGGCGGGCAGATCGAACTCTCCAGCATCGCCGTCACCGACGCCGCCGACCTGTGTGCCCGGCTTCGCGCCGACGAACAGCGGCTGCGCGAACTCCTCGGTGCCCGGTCCATCCGGATGGTCGCCGCCGCCGCCGATCCGGCCCGCACCCCCCGATGTCAGCTGGGGCTACCGCGATACCGGGCGATGGAGCACTATTTCACCCGGATCGGCCCCTACGGGCGGCTGATGATGAGCAATACGGCGGCCGCCCAGGTCAGCGTGGATATCGGCGCCGACCACGCCGACCTCACCGCCCGCTGGACCGCCCTGCACACCGTCGGCCCCGCCCTGATCGCCGCGTTCGCGTGCTCGCCGGTGCTGCGCGGGGCGCCCACCGGGGAGTGGGCCTCCCAGCGCATGCGCACCTGGCTGCACCTGGATCCGGCCCGCGCCTGCCCACCGGTCGCCGACTGGCCCGATCCGGTCGTCGGCTATGCCCGCTGGGCGCTGGACGCCCCGCTGCTGTGTGTCCGCCGGTCCGAGTCCGCCGAACGGGTCGCCTGGGCGGCGCCCCCGGATGTGACCTTCGGCGACTGGCTGTCCGGCGCCCTGGACGACATGATCGGCCGCCGACCCGATATCGGCGACCTCGAATACCACCTGACCACGCTGTTCCCGCCGGTTCGGCCCGCCGGATATTTCGAGGTCCGCTATCTCGACGCGCAGCCCGGCGACGGCTGGTCGGTCCCGATCACCGTCGTCGACGCCCTGCTGTCCACCCCGGCCGCGGTCGCGGACGCGACGGCAGCGGCGGGTACCACGGCCGGTCGCTGGCACGACGCCGCCCGGCACGGTCTCGCCGAGCCGGAGCTGCGGGCAGCGGCCGTCGCCGTCCTGGAGGCCGCCGCCGCGCACAGTTCCTTGGAGCCCCGGCTGTCTGCCGCGATCCGCCGGTGCGCCGCCGGGCGGCCACCACAGGACGAGTCCGGCCATGGCGCGCCGGCGCACCCCACTGATCCCCCGTCGACGAGCGGAGCAGCATCATGACCCTCGCCCGGCCGAACGCCGACCTCATCGAGACCGAGCGCCTGCGCGAGCACATCGCGGCCACCCTCATCCGGGCCCGGCGACGGACCGCCGCGCTCACCGACTGCCTGGACGAAGCGGAATTGCGCGCACAGCATTCGCCGCTGATGAGCCCACTGGTCTGGGATCTGGCCCATATCGGCAGCCAGGAGGAATTGTGGCTGGTCCGCGATGTCGGTGGCCGGGCCCCGGTACGCCCCGATATCGACGAGCTGTACGACGCGTTCAAACACGCGCGCCCGAACCGGCCGCAGCTGCCGCTGCTGGGTCCCGACGAGGCCCGCGGGTATGTCGGCACGGTACGCGAGAAGGTGTGGGATGTGCTGGACCGCAACCCGCTCCAGGACAACCGGCTGGTCGCGGGCGGTTTCGCGTTCGGGATGATCGCCCAGCACGAACAGCAGCACGACGAGACCATGCTCGCCACACACCAGCTGCGCACCGGCGCGCCGGTCCTGACCGCGCCCGCCCCACCCACCGCGCGCACGGCGGTCCGCGGCGAGGTGGTGATCCCGGGCGGTGAGTTCGTGATGGGCACTTCCGCCGACCCCTGGGCACTGGACAACGAGCGGCCGGCGCATCCGGTGCGCGTGCCCACATTCGCGATCGACGCGGCGCCCGTCGGCAACGCGCAGTATCTCGCGTTCGTCGCCGACGGCGGCTACGAGCGGCGGGAGCTGTGGTCCGAGCGCGGTTGGGCGCATCGGCTGGAGGCCGGGCTCACGGCACCACAGTTCTGGGAACGCGACACCGACGGCCGGTGGTGGCGGCGGGTGTTCGGGGCACTGCGGCCGCTGCGCCCGGAACAACCGGTGGTGCACGTGTGCTGGTTCGAGGCGGAGGCCTACGCGAACTGGGCCGGTAAACGGCTGCCCACCGAGGCGGAGTGGGAGAAGGCGGCCCGCTACGACCCGGATACCGGATGCACCCGCGCCTACCCGTGGGGCGATGCCGAACCGGACTCCACGCACGCCAATCTCGGCCAGCGGCATCTGGAACCGGCCGATATCGGCGCCTATCCCGCGGGCGCCTCACCCGCCGGGGTACACCAGCTGATCGGCGATATCTGGGAGTGGACCTCCTCCGGCTTCCACCCCTACCCCGGCTTCCGTGCCTTCCCGTACCGGGAGTACTCGGAGGTGTTCTTCGGCGGCGACTACCGGGTACTGCGCGGCGGCTCCTTCGGTACCGATCCGGTCGCCTGCCGCGGCACCTTCCGCAATTGGGATCATCCGATCCGCCGGCAGATCTTCGCCGGTTTCCGGCTGGCCCGCACCGTGGGCCCGGAAGAGGCCTGATGTGCCGGCACATCGGCTATGTGGGCGCACCTGTGCCGGTGGGCGACGTGCTCACCCGCGGCCCGCATTCGCTGCGTACCCAGGCATGGGCACCGCGTGAGATGCGCGGCGGCGGCACGATCAATGCCGACGGGTTCGGTGTGGCCTGGTGGCGTCCGGATACAGCGTCGGTGACCCGCTACCGCAATGCCGATCCGATCTGGACCGATCCCGCGGTGGACGAGGTCCTGCCGCAGCTGACCTCGCACGCGGTCCTCGGATCGGTCCGCTCGGCCACGGTCGGTATGCCGGTGGAACGCGCGGCGTGCGCGCCGTTCTGCGGGGCGAACTGGGCATTCAGCCACAACGGTGTGGTACCGGGGTGGCGTTCGGTGCTCACCGCGGTCCTGTCCGATCTCGACGTGGCGGCCACCCGGGCCGGGATGACCCGCCGCTACGAGACCAGTCATCTCCTCGAAGCCGAGGCACTGACCGATTCCGCCGCACTGTGGGTCCTGTTGCGTCGGCTGCTGGACCCCGAACCGCCGGCCGGCCTCGCCGAAACTCCCGGCACCGCGCTGCGGCTGCTGGTCACCGGGGTGCTGCACCACGCGCCTGACGCCCGGGTGACCCTGTTGCTCGGCAACGGCACGGCGCTGTGGGCCACGACCTGTTACCACTCGCTGTACGCGCTGATCGATGACGAATTCGCCGTACTTTCCTCCGAGCCCTACGACGACGACACCCGGTGGCAGCAGCTGCCGGATCGGAGTCTCGTGCATGCCGAACCCGGCGAGCTGAGTGTCGAAACCCTCGACCTCGGCCGCTCCACCGCGACCGAAAGCCTGACGCCATGACCCAGCCGATCGTGGAAGTCCATCTCACCGACGCCGCCCTGACCGAGGCGCTGCGCGCCGACGCGCGGCGCGGTCTCACCGCGAGCCCGAAATGGCTGCCGCCGAAATGGTTCTACGATGCCCGCGGTAGCGAACTGTTCGAGCAGATCACCGCACTGCCCGAGTACTACCCCACTCGTACCGAACGCGCCCTCCTGGAATCGGTCGCTCCGGCCATCGCCCGCACCGCGCAGGCGGAGGTCCTGGTCGAACTGGGGTCGGGATCGGCAGCCAAGACCCACATCCTGCTCAACGCTCTCATCTCGCAGGGCCCGCTGAAAACCTATGTCCCGCAGGATGTCTCGGCCACAGCGCTGCGCGCTTCGGCGGACGAGGTAGCTGCGGACTTTCCCGGCCTGGCGGTCCACGGGGTGGTCAGTGATTTCACCGACACCCTGGGTACGCTGCCGCGCGGGGGACGCCGAATGATCGCGTTCCTCGGCGGGACCATCGGCAATATGGTTCCCGACGAACGTGCCGAATTCCTCACCGGAATCCACGATGTCCTCGAACCGGGCGAACAACTACTACTGGGCGCGGGGCTGGTGGTGGATCCCGAAATCATGGTCCCCGCCTACGACGATGCCGCCGGCTTCACCGCGGAATTCAACCGCAATGTGCTGCGAGTCCTCAATTCCCGGCTGCGCGCCGATTTCGATCCGGATGCCTTTCGCCATATCGCGCACTGGGATGCCGGCAACGAATGGATCGAGATGCGGCTGGAAGCCATCCGGGACATGGCGGTGACGGTCGCCGATCTCGGTTTCACCGCGCGTTTCGCGCGGGGCGAGCAGATACGCACCGAGATCTCCGCGAAGTTCCGCCTTCCCGGGCTCGACGGCGAACTACGAGCCGCCGGTTTCGCGACCGAACACGCCTGGACCGACCCAGACAACCGTTTTGCCCTCGTCCTGGCTGCCCGGATCTGAAACCGGGCAGTAATTTCAGAACAACCCGAGCTTCAACATCAGTGCCCGGTCCAGTTCGGACGCAGGTGGTGTCCGCTACCGCCCACCGCACTATCCCGACATCCGGTCGCCCGCGCTCAGTGCAGTTGATTCTGGGCGGCTTCCAGCCCCACCCGCAGCAGCAGTTCCACCGCGTCGGCGGCCTGCTCCACCACCGTCGGGAGCTCTTTGCGCTCAACCGACGAAAAGGGCTTCAACACATAATCGGCCGGGTCCTGCCGGCCGGGCGGTCGCCCGATACCGATCCGGGTCCGCAAATAGTCCTTGCTGGTGAGAGCCCCGGACACCGACCGTAGGCCGTTATGTCCGCCCTCACCCCCGCCACGTTTGAGCCGGATCTCACCGAACGGGATATCCAGCTCGTCGTGGATCACCACGACCTCGGTGGGCGGCACCGAGAAGAACCGGGCCAGCGCCGCCACCGGCCGGCCGGACAGATTCATGTACGACCGCGGTTTCGCGATCAGTACCTGTCGTCCGTCCAACCGCGCCTGCAACAGATCGGCGCCCGACTTCTTGTGCGCGGTGAACCGGCCACCGACCCGCTCCGCGAGCGAGTCGGCGACCAGGAAGCCCACATTGTGCCGGGTGCGCTCGTAGGCGGGACCCGGATTGCCCAGGCCGACGACGAGCGCCGGCGCGGTATCGGCCATCGAGAGGGGCCGGTTCTTTATTCGGCGCTCTCGCCCTCGGCGCCCTCGGCCTCGGGCTCCGGCTCGGCGGCGCGGGGCTCGACGATATTCACGATCAGGGCTTCGGGGTCACCGGCCAGGCTGACGCCCTTGGGCAGCTCGATGGCGCCCGCGGTGATCTGGGTGCCCACCTCGGCGCCGGCGATGGAAACCTCGACCGACTCGGGAATGTTGAGCGCCTCGGCCGATACCGAGATGGTGGTGGCCTCCTGGGTGACCAGGGTGCCCGGGCCGGCCTCACCGGTGAGGGTGACCGGCACATCGGCGGTGACCTCTTCGCCGCGCTGGACGATCAGCAGGTCGGCGTGCTCGATGTAGCGGTGGATGGGGTGCACCACGACCGACTTGGTCAGCGCGAGCTGCTTGCGGCCCTCGATGTTCAGGTTCAGCACCGCATTGGTGCCGTGCTGACGCAGGATGGCCGCGAACGACAGCGCGTCCAGCGACAGATGCTGGGGGTCCGACTGGTGCCCGTACAGCACGGCCGGCACGTTGCCCGCGCGGCGGGTACGGCGCGCTGCGCCCTTGCCGAACTCGGTGCGGATCTGCGCTTCGAGAAGGTTGACGTCGGACATGACTGAAATAACTCCTACGGCTATACCGGACTGGTGGGCGGTGCCAGGGTAATCGCGCCCCTGGTCGGTTGGTCTGCTCGTCAGGCGAGGACCGATCGGAGGCGGCCGGAAGCCGCGCCGCGTCGATCACGGTGCCGCAGAAATGCGAACCCTCGCCGAGACAACCCGAATACTGTAACTCAGTCCCCGAATAACTCCTGAATCGGGTAGTGGGCGGCACGTGGACGCCTGGTCAGCACCGTCACGTAGCCTGGACAGGTTCTCCCTATCGTCCG
Source organism: Nocardia grenadensis NBRC 108939 (assembly GCF_001613445.1). Taxonomy (GTDB): domain Bacteria; phylum Actinomycetota; class Actinomycetes; order Mycobacteriales; family Mycobacteriaceae; genus Nocardia; species Nocardia grenadensis. The sequence continues at coordinate 101,707 of NZ_BDCJ01000012.1, read as the reverse complement.
AAAGGTTGTTTCCGTTGACCGCCTCCACCGAGGGCTCCGTCGCACCCGCTGCGCGCGGATTGGCCGCCGAGGTGTCGCGGCGCCGCACTTTCGCCGTGATCTCCCACCCCGACGCGGGTAAATCGACGCTTACCGAAGCTCTCGCGCTGCACGCGCGCAAGATCGCCGAGGCGGGCGCTATCCACGGCAAGGCCGGACGTAAATCTACGGTGTCGGACTGGATGGAGATGGAGAAGGCGCGCGGTATCTCGGTGAGCTCCACCGCGCTGCAGTTCAACTACCGGGCCGCCGGCTCCGAGATCGACAATGTGATCAATCTCGTCGACACCCCCGGTCACTCCGATTTCTCCGAGGACACCTACCGCGTACTGACCGCGGTCGATGCCGCGGTGATGCTGATCGACGCCGCCAAGGGCCTGGAACCACAGACCTTGAAACTGTTCCAGGTGTGCCGGCATCGCGGTATCCCGGTGATCACGGTCATCAACAAATGGGACCGGCCGGGCCGCGCTCCGTTGGAACTGCTCGACGAGATCGACGAGCGGATCGGTCTCACGCCGACCCCGCTGTTCCTCCCGGTCGGGATCGCCGGCGATTTCCGCGGCCTGCTGCGTCGCGGGCCCGACGGCGCCCCTGCCGAATACATCCATTTCACCCGGACCGCCGGCGGCGCCACGATCGCGCCCGAGGAATCGCTGACCCCGGCGGCCGCCGAAGCCCGGGAGGGTGAGCCGTGGACCACCGCCGCGGAGGAGAGCGAACTGCTCTCGGCCACCGGTCAGGACCACGACCAGGAACTCTTCCTCGCCGGGCAGACCTCGCCGGTGATCTATGCCTCGGCCATGTTGAACTTCGGAGTCCGGCAGCTGCTGGAAACCCTGGTGGCGCTCGCGCCCGCCCCCGGCGCACGGGACGCGGTGGACGGTACCCCGCGGCAGCCCGCGGATCCGTTCAGCGCGGTGGTGTTCAAGGTGCAGGCCGGGATGGATACCGCCCATCGCGACCGGCTGGCCTTCATGCGGATCGTATCCGGGGAGTTCGAACGCGGCATGGTCGTCACCCACGCCCAGACCGGTCGCCCGTTCGCGACCAAATACGCGCTCACCGTATTCGGCCGGGAACGCGCCACCGTGGATACCGCCTATCCCGGTGACGTGGTGGGCCTGGTGAACGCGACCGCTTTGGCCCCCGGCCACACGCTGTTCGTGGACAAGAAGGTCGAGTTCCCGCCCATTCCGTCGTTCGCGCCGGAACATTTCGCCGCGCTACGAGCGCAGAGCGCGGGCAAGTACAAGCAGTTCCGCAAGGCCATCGACCAGCTCGATTCCGAGGGCGTGGTGCAGGTCCTGCGCAACGATTCGCGTGGTGACGCCTCCCCGGTTCTCGCGGCGGTCGGTCCCATGCAGTTCGAAGTGGTGACGGCCCGTATGCAGGGCGAGTTCGGTGTGGAGACCCAACTCGACAACCTCGCCTATACGATCGCCCGGCGCACCGACGCCGAATCGGCACCCGAACTCGACCGTCAGCGCGGGGTGGAGGTGTTCACCCGTAGCGACGGCGCGATCCTGGCCGTCTTCAGCGATAAATGGCGGTTGCAGTACATCCAGAAGGAGATGCCCGATCTCACGCTGGAACCGCTGGTCGCCGCCGCCGACTGACCGGGCTCAACCGGCCGCCCGGTTCTCCGGGCCGGGATACTCGCGGTCGGTGTCGACCTCCCCATCGCCGGCCGGGGGACCTGCCTCCGCGTTACCCGTTCCGGCACCCGCCTGCGGGTGGTCGCGTGGGACGCGCTCGACCTCCTCGACCCCGGTGGCCTGCTGCATCAGACCCCAGCGGTTGGCGGTCAGCCGCAGGCTGGGCAGGTCACTGAGCGAGAGCACCACTTCGTAGGTGCGTTCGTATCCGGTGCGCGATATCCGCCAGTGGCCATCGTCGCAGCGCACGTATTCATCGTTGTAGAAGGCGGAGCCACGCAGCAGCATATTGTTCTCCGGAATCAGCGCGGTATCGGACAGGTACCAGATTCCGGTGGCCCGGTCTCCGTTCACATCGATCTCGGGGTGATCGCAGCGATGTTCGGTGATGACGTGCGGCCCGAGGGTATTGCGCAGGAATGTGAGGAATGCTTCCCGTGATTCGAACTGGAGGTATTCGCTGTAGGTGGCCGTCGCCTCCGGCACCATCGTGTCCGCGAGCTCGTCCCAGTGTTTGGTGTCCAGGGCACGCAGGTATCGGAATTTCAGGCGATGTATCGCGAGGATATCGTCGGTCGGCACAGCGTTCACCCCGGATCGTTCGCCGGGCCGCATCGGCCCCATCGTCAGCGGCACATCTGCCTCGGGCTCGAGCCGCGGAGGCAGCGAGACGTCGAGTCCGGCCCCCAATGCGGCCGCGAGTGCGGGGCCGGAGAAGGCCATGGTGTCGCTGCTCTGGCCCGGCCGCCGCGGAAAACCACCCGGGCGTGGCCCGGGATCGTTGCGCTCTTCGCCCTGGTCCATCCCTCCACCATCCCACCTGAAATGGACAAAATGGGAGGTAATTCAGATCTGTATCGGATTGCTATCCTGCGTCGGCGATATCACGGACTCCGGGCGCGGATCACCGATTACGAAAAGGTCCGCGCAGGCCCGGTTCGCCGGATCGATATCAGGGCCGCTCGCCGTTGCCCATGGTGAAGCAGGTCCGGCAGAAATCCTCTCCGAACTCGGTCAGACGCAAGCTTTTGCGGACAATTTTCGGTGCGCGGCCCGCTTTTTTCAGCGCTGCCTCCACGATCGGCTGAACCTCCAGCACCATATAGCGACTCAGTACCACCGGATCGTCGGAATTATCGGTCAGACCCAACCGGCCGAGGTTGATCAGGTACGAGCGCGCGCGGTCCATGTACCGAACCCCGGCCTGCTCCGGCACCGACGTCAGCCCCCCGGCGATCAACTCCGATCCGATACCCAGTGGGCGGTTGGTGCGCACATCGACCGTCGGCTGCGGCCCGTTGAGGGCCATATAGCGCAGGATGCGGGCCTCGTCGGGCGCCAGTTCGTCCAGGATCCGGTCATAGGCCGGATGCACCTCTTCGGTGAAGTACACATCCGCCGACCGGGCCAGCAGGGCGTCCCCGCGGCGGCGCAGTTCGGCGACGCTGGCCGAACGCAGATAGGAGCCGACCGCCACGGTCTGCTGGGGCGGGGTCTGCCCGGTGGGGACATAGCTGACGATCTCGCGCACCGAACCCTCGGTGACGCCGAGGGCATTGCGCGCGATGGAGCGCAGCGCGTTACCGGTCCGTTCGGCGATCTCGGCCGAGGATTCCCCGTCCAGGGCGGCCTGGGTGATCTCCCGGGTCATCTCGTAGGAGGTGTTGACCGCCCACTGGCCACCGCGCACCACACTGCCCGCCGCCAGGCCGGCCGCCCGGAACACACCGCGGATGAGACGGGCCTCATTGCTGATCTGCCGCTGTTCGATATCGGCGCCGCGTTCCACACTCGACGGGGGCCGGCGTTCGACGTCCGAGGTAGCCGCGCGCACACCGTTCGGGGACGCACCGCGCGCGTTTCCCGATACCCGCCTGGCCCCCGGGGGCCCGCTGCGCTGCACGGCACGGGAACCGGTCCGGGGGATCTCCTGTCCGGTCCTGTCGTCTGCCACGTCTACTCCGATATCGCCAGATGAACGAATCCGCTCACCGATTATTGCCCATTCGCCGCGATCACTCGCCGCCGGACCATGAATCCGGCTCTCGTCTGGGACACTGGTGTGCCGGACCCGAACGCGCTACCGCCGGGACGTCCGCCGCGGCGCGGTCGCCGTCCGGTGGTGGTGCTAATTTGAGGGTCCCGGTGAGGCGGCGATCACCGGAGCAGGAGGGTGTGTCGTGTTGGAGAGTGTATTCGGGGTACACCCGACGATCCTCCTGGAATTGCTGACCATTCCGCTGTTCACCGGAGTCATCGGCTACGTCACCAACTGGACCGGTGTGCTGATGCTGTTCCGGCCGATCGCATTTCACGGTATCCGGGTGCCCGGCCTGCGGTATCTGTACCCGTACCTGCCCAAGCGTATCCAGATCCTGCCGTTGCTCAGCCATGACGGCCGCTTCGGCTGGCAGGGCATCGTCCCCTCACGGGCCGACAAGATGGCCAGTATCGCGGTGGACAAAGGCCTTTCGAAACTGGGTAGTGTCGCCGACTTCTATCGAGAACTGGAACCCGACGCCCTCGCCGAGCATCTGGCGGGGACGGCCGAGACCCAGATCCGCGATATCGTCGAGTCGATCCTGCGCCGTGAGCATCCGCAGCTCTGGTACAACCTGCCCGGTCAGGTCCGGGAGATGGTGCACGAGAGAGTGCGCCAGCAACTGCCGGATATCCTGCGCGAGCTCACCACCGAACTCGGCACGAACATCGATCAACTGCTCGATGTCAAACAGATGGTCATTCGTTATTTCCAGGCCCGGCCGCAACTGCTCAACCAGTTGTTCCAGGTGCTCGGCGCCAAGGAATTGCGGTTCATGCAGAATTTCGGCCTCTACTTCGGCGCCCCGATGGGCGTGGTGCTGGTCGCGATACTGCATGTCACCGGCTGGCCCACGCTGGCGGTGCTGCCGATCGGCGGGGTGATCATCGGCTGGGTCGTCAACTGGGTCGGCCTGAACATGATCTTCGCCCCCGCCGAGCCGAAATGGTGGTGCCCGTGGCGGCAGGGTCTGCTGATCAAACGCCAGGACGAGATCACCACCGGATACGCCGAACTGGTCTCGACCCAGGTGATGACGGTGGCCAATATCGGCGACGAGCTGCTGAACGGACCCAAATCCGACCGCACCCTGCAAATGCTGGAAGACACCCTGCGCCCCGCCGCCGACCGGGCACTGGGACCGGCGCGCGGGGCGGTGAAACTGGTACTCGGCAGCCGTGACTACCGCACGCTGACCGAGACCCTGACCTCCGAGGCGATGGCCATCGCGCCGCTCGCCTTCGCCGACGAGGACTTCAACGTGCGCCAGGGCAAGCAGATCGGCGCCTATATCTCCAAGCAGATGTCCGAACTGTCGCCAGGCGATTTCGTCGATATGCTGCGGGCGGCGATCAAACAGGACGAGTGGCTGCTTTTCGTGCACGGCGGCGTACTGGGACTGTTCGCCGGATACGCGCATATCCTGGTCTTCGGAACGGGGGTGGCGACGACATGGCTGTGAAACGGGAAACGCGGGACAGCGGTGAGCCCGAGCGGCGCGACGGTAGCGGTCGGGCCGGCGGGAGCGGGCGGTCCGGCGGCCCCGCCGCCACCGTACGGGCCGTGAGCGGAGTCGCACGGGTCGCGGCCTCGGCGGTATCGGGCACCACCCGCTGGGGTGTGCACACCGCCCTCGATATCACCGAGACGGTGGTGCGCGGCAGTATGGCCGGGCTGCCCCCGGCCGAGATCCGCACCGAGGCGGTCGCGCGGGCCCAGGAGGCCCTGCGCCGGGCACTGGGTGTCGCCGCGGCGGAACCGTCGGCTCTGGACAACCCCACCGAACGCTCATTGCGCGAGCAGGGTGCCGCGCTGTTGCGCCTGGCCGCCAGCCCGCGGGCCGCCGACGAGGGCCATCCGGCCTTCGCCCGCATTCTGGCCGAGCTCACCTCCGACGAAGCCCGCATCCTGCGCCTGCTCCGCCTCGACGGGCCGCAACCGGCCGTAACCGTCCGCGGCGGCCGCCGCACCCGGCGCGCTTCGCGTAAGGCGGACCAGGGATCGGGTACGGCCGAGGTCGGGGTGAGCATGATCGGCGAGCACGCCGGGCTGCGCCATCCCGACCGGGTCCAGCGTTACCTGGCCAATCTGCGCCGGATCGGGCTGATCGAGTTGCTGCCCGAAGCGGTGGGCACCCCCGAGCGCTACCAACTGCTGGAAGCCCAGGCACCCGCGATCGAATTGCTGAAACAGGCCGGTGGCCGCGGCAACCTCCAGCACCGCGGTATCGCGCTCACTCCGTTCGGCGGCGAGTTCGTCCAGGCGAGCCTCCCGATCACGGGGGAGAACGGCCCGGCGGCCCAGAACCACTGAGCGCGGGCACTCATACCTGGTCGGCGAGTTCCATCCAGCGCTCTTCGGCCGTTTCCTTCTGGGCTTGGACATCCTTGAGTTCGGTGCCCAGTGTCACCAGTTTGCCGGGGTCGGTGGCGGCCTCGGCCAGCGCCGCGTGCAGGGCCGTCTCCCGCTCGCCCAGTTTGTCGATGGCGCGTTCCAGCCGGGTCAGTTCCTTACGGGTCGCGCGGTAGGCCGCGGAATCGGTCTGCGCCGCCGCGGGCTGCGATTGCGCCGTCGCCCGGGCGGAACCGCCCGCCGCGATTTCGGCGCGGCGGCGCAGGTACTGGGCGATACCACCGGGCAGGTTGGTGAGCGCGCCGTCACCGAACAGCGCCCAGGTGCTGTCGCAGATCCGCTCGACCAGATAGCGGTCGTGGCTGATCACCACCAGGGTGCCGGCCCAGTTGTCCAGCAGATCCTCCAACTGCTGGAGGGTGTCGATATCGAGGTCGTTGGTCGGTTCGTCCAGCAACAGCACATTGGGTTCGGACATCAGAATGCGCGTGAGTTGCAGGCGCCGCCGCTCGCCACCGGACAGGTCACGAATCGGGGTGCGCTGGCGGGCCGGGGAGAAACCGAGCCGTTCGGCGAGCTGCCCGGCCGAGAGTTCCAGCGCCTTGCTGCCTTCGCCGAGGGTGATCCGCATGGCGATCTCCTGCACCGCCTCGAGCACCCGCATATCGGTGGGCAGATCATCGAGCTCCTGGCGCAACCAGCCGATCCGGACGGTCTGGCCCTGGATCCGTTTCCCGGACACCGGGTCGATATCACCGGCGAGCGCGCGCAACAGCGTGGTCTTGCCGGATCCGTTCACCCCGACCAGACCGACCCGTTCACCGGGGGCGAGCCGCCAGGTGAGGTCGCGTACCAGTTTCCGACCGTCCGGGGTGGCGAGGGTGGCGTCCTCGAGTTCGACCACCACCCGGCCCAGGCGCTTCTTGGCGAACGCGGCGAGCGAGACCGAATCGCGCGGCGGCGGCACCTCGGCGATCAGCGCCTCGGCGGCCTCCACCCGATACCGCGGTTTGGACGTACGGGCCTGCGGGCCACGCCGCAACCAGGCCAGTTCCTTGCGCGCGAGGTTGCGGCGGCGGGCCTCGGTCGCATCGGCCTGCCGGGCGCGTTCGGCCCGTGCGAAGATCCAGTCGCCGTAGCCACCCTCGTAGGTTTCGACCCGGCCGCCCACCACCTCCCAGGTGCGGGTGGCGACCGTGTCCAGGAACCACCGGTCGTGTGTGACCACGACCAGCGCGCTACGCCGGGCCAGCAGATGTCCGGCCAGCCATTCCACCCCTTCGACATCGAGATGGTTGGTCGGTTCGTCGAGGACCAGCAGATCCAGTTCCCGCACCAGCGCGGCCGCCAGCGCGACCCGTCGGCGTTCGCCACCGGACAAGTTGGTGACCGACGTTTCCAGACCGAGGTCGGCGATACCGATACCGTCCAGCACCGACCGGATGCGGGGATCGGCGGCCCATTCGTGTTCGGCGATATCGCCGGTGGGGGCGTCGTCGGCCAGTCCGGCCAGCACCACCTCGCCGATGGTGGCTCCCGCGGGCAGGACGCCCCGCTGTGTGACCACCGCCATGCGCAGCCCGCCGAGCCGGCTCACCCGGCCGCTGTCGGGCTCCTCGATACCGGTCAGCACCTCCAGCAGGGTGGTCTTCCCGCCGCCGTTGAGGCCCACCACCCCGATCCGGTCGCCGGCGTGCACACCGAGCGAGACTCCGTCGAGCAGCGGTGTGATCCCGAAACTCTTGCTGACCTGTTCGAGGTTGATCAGGTTGGACATGGATCCTTCCGCCTCCGGCTGCCGGCCACGCCTCTACGGGGCCCCGATCAGCCTAATAGGCACTGCCGGACGCAGCCCATCCGCAGCCCACGCACGCCCGGAGGTGCTCCTGACGGGCACCGTTCGGCGCAACCCGTCCACTGTTCGTGCATGGGCTCTGGAGCGGGTGCGGTGGTACCGGGCCGCCGAGAGATGCCCGGTAGCGGTTCCGGTGTTCGGCGCTCAGGCGCGGCGCGGGCCCGGCCCAGGGTCGGGCGCCGGCGGGTGCGGCTCCTCGTGGCCGATCACCCGTGCGCCGGGTACCGGGCCGCTGGCCGTGCGCACGCTGCGGGCCACCCCCGCGCCGGACAGTTCCGCCGCGACCGCCACCGCCGATTCCGCCGATTCGCACAGGAACGCGCAGGTCGGGCCGGAGCCGGAGACCAGTCCGGCCAGTGCGCCGACCTCTACGCCCGCCCGCAATGTGCGACGCAGCTCGGGGCGCAGTGAGACCGCGGCGGCCTGCAGATCGTTGCCGAGCAGTGGGGCGAGCTGGTGCGCGTCGCCGGAGGCCAGCGCCTGCATGATCTCCTGGGGTTCGCCGAGCCGGGGCGGTTCGCCCTGGACCCGCAGCCGGTCGAGTTCGGTGAACACCTCCGGGGTGGACAGCCCGCCCTTGGCCAGCGCCAGCACCCAGTGGAAGGAATTGCGGGACAGCACCGGCAGCAGGCGTTCCCCGCGGCCGGTGCCCAGCGCGGTGCCGCCGTGCAGGGCGAAGGGCACATCGCTGCCCAGTTCGGCGCCCACCACGGCGAGTTCGTCCCGGTTCATCCCGAGTTCCCACAGCTCGTTCAGTCCGACGAGCGCGGCGGCCGCGTCGGCGCTGCCGCCGGCCATACCGCCGGCGACCGGGATGCCTTTGTCGATGACGATCTCCACCAGGGGCGCGCGTCCGGCCACCTGGGCGAGCCGGACCGCCGCCTTCCACACCAGATTGGTCCGGTCGGTGGGCACTTCGGCGGCGCCCTCCCCGGTGACCCGCAGGGTGAGCGAGTTGGCGGGAGTGATCTCCAGATCGTCGGCGAGTGACAGCGCCTGGAACACCGTGGTGAGCTCGTGGTAGCCGTCGGCGCGCAGGTCACCTACTCCCAGATGGAGGTTCACCTTCGATGGAGCCCGCACGGTGACGGGGCTGGGCACAACGGACAGCACGGTGACCCAGCCTAATGGGCGCGGTTGGACGAAGCCCATCCACAATCCGCGCACGGCCCGAGCGGGTGCGGAGGCATGCCGGGGGCCACAGTCGGGCGGGACCCATCGATGACCCGCGCACGGCCGAGGCGAAGGCGGAGGTATGCCGGGGCACACTCGCGAGACCCGTCCATGGCCCGCGCAGGCGGCGGCACCAGCGGAGGTTCGCCCGATGCCGGTCCCGGGACCGCGGGCACAGCGAAAGGTCCTGCACCGAGGGTCTCGTTCGGAGCCGGCCGGTGAGCTCGGCCCAGCGGGTGCGTTGGACAACACGCCATTGCCGCAATTACCCCCCGGGGGTATATTCGACGGCAGGACTTCCCGAACGGGAACGAGCACGAAGGAGATGTCATGGCCACGACCAGCACCTACACCGTCACCGGTATGACCTGCGGACACTGCGTCCAGTCGGTACAGACCGAGATCAGCAAGATCGACGGTGTCACCGGCGTCGACGTGGACCTCGCATCCGGCCGGGTCGTCGTCGAGGGCAACGCACCCATCTCCGATGCCGATATCGCCGCGGCGGTGGACGAAGCGGGTTACGAGATCGCCGGGTAATCAGGGGACAGGGTCGATCCGAACGGATCAGGATTGCGCGGCGAGACGGACGAACGCCGCGGTGTCCAGGGTCTCCCCGCGGGCAGTCGGTGCGATCCCGGCGGCGAGCAGCCGCCGCTCGGCTTCCGCGGGGCCACCCGCCCAGCCCGCCAGCGCGGCCCGCAGTGTTTTGCGGCGCTGCGCGAACGCCAGATCAACCACCTCGAACACCCGGCGCCGGTGCGCCTCGTCGACCGGCCAGGGCGATTCGGCGAACCGATCGATGCGCACGAGACCCGATTCGACCTGCGGCACCGGCCAGAACACCTGCCGGCCTACCGCACCCGCTTTGCGCACGGTTCCGTAGAACCCCGCCTTCACGCTGGGCACTCCGTACACCCGGCCACCCGGCTTCGCGGCGAGCCGGTCGGCCACCTCGGCCTGCACCATCACCAGCGTGGTGGTGATACTCGGGAACTCGGCGAGCAGATGCAGCAGCACCGGCACGGCCACGTTGTAGGGGAGATTCGCGACCAACGCGGTCGGCGCCGCCGCCAGCTCCGCCGACCCGATCCGCAGTGCGTCACCCGGGATCACGGTCAGCCGATCGGCCAGCGTGGCCGCCCGCTCCCGCACCGTCGCGGGCAGTTGCCCGGCCAGCACCGGGTCGATCTCCACCGCGAGGACGGTATCCACCACATCCAGTAGCGCCAGGGTCAGGGAACCGAGTCCGGGTCCGACCTCCAGCACGGTATCCGCCCGTCCGACACCGGCCGCGGTCACGATGCGCCGGACGGTGTTGCCGTCGTGTACGAAGTTCTGGCCGAGCTGTTTGGTCGGGCGCACACCCAACCGTTCTGCCAGTTCGCGCACCTGCGCGGGGCCCAGCAGTTCGGCCTGACCACGCACCATCATCTCGGCATCGGACACCGGGAGAACCTACCAACCCGGGCCGGGCCGCCCGCGCGGGCGGGAAGCTCAGGCCGCGTCGAGCGCCGGCGCGTGCGAAAGGTCCGCCGGGGCGGAGTGCGCCCGTTCGCCACCGGAGTCGTGCGTGGCGATGGCCGCACCGGCGCCGGCGATCAAGGCCAGCAGCACAGCGGCGATGACCAGGTACAGCATGAGCGAGCGGGAGGAGTTGATCCTCGCAAAGGGTGACACGGTCACGAGACGATAACGAAGCGGATGGCCGCCGACAACCGGCACGAACCGACCCGCCGATTCTTCACACCACCGGTGAGCGGTCGCGCCCCAGGTAGACGAAATCCCGGCGGGTCGAATTGTGATTCAGATCACTCAAGATCAACGCGGCTCAACTACGGCCGAATCGATAGATACGGCGCGCGTTCGCAGTGCTGATCTCGGCCAGTTCACCCGGGTCCTGACCACGGGCCTCGGCCACCGCGCGCACGGTGTACGGCAGGCAGTACGGCTCATTGGGCGCGCCCCGGTACGGATGCGGAGTCAGATACGGCGCGTCGGTCTCGAACAGCAACTGCTCGTCCGGCACCACCCGCACCGCCTCCCGCAGTTCGTGCGCGTTCTTGAAACTCGCCGTCCCCGAGAAACTCAGGACATACCCCTCGGCCACACACGACACCGCCATATTCGCGTCCGAGGAGAAACAGTGGAAGATCACCGTCTCCGGAGCGCCCTCGTCGAGCAGCACGGTCAGCAGATCGTGATCGGCTTCCCGGTTGTGGATCATCAGCGGTTTGCCGATGCGCTTCGCCAGGTCGATATGCCAGCGGAAACCCTCGATCTGGGTCGCCACATCCGCGCATCCCTCCAGCTTGCCCGGCCAGTAATAGTCCAACCCGGTCTCACCCACCGCCACCACCCGGGGGTCGGCGGCCAGCTTCTCCAGCTCGGTCCGCGCCGCATCGTCGAGCGCGTTCGCCCGGGTCGGATGCAGCGCGACGGCGGCATACACCCGGTCGTCCCAGTTCGCGGCACGGACCGCCCAGCGGGCGGCGTCCAGATCGTCGGCGACGGTCACCACCCGCCCCACGCCCACTCCGGCCGCCCGATCGACCATCTCGGCCACCGACGCGGCATCGGTGGCACCGCAGGCATCCAGATGGGTATGCGCGTCGACCAGCGGCGTCAGCGGCTCCGGCAGCGGCGGGGCGGGACGCTTCGCGCTCATCGGTCCGCGACCCGGCGCCGAAGCGGGCGAACACTCAGGACGGTGCCCGCCGCGCGGGCGGGGCGGAATTCACGCACACGATCGAGAAGAGGCACGGGCACCACACTAGAGACCGCGTCCGGCCGCACGGCGGGCAGCGCGCACCGCCATTCCGCCGCGCGCGGGCGGTACCCGCCGGATTCGATCCCGGCCCGCGGCGCCCGGCAAGTACGCTCTGATGGCATGAACACGCAGTCGAGTCGGCTTCACTGCGGTCCGCATGATGAAATCGACACACCATGAGCGCAGTCGATCGTCCCGCCTTCTACCTCACCACGGCCATCGCGTACCCCAATGGTGCGCCGCATATCGGGCACGCCTACGAGTACATCTCCTCGGACGCACTCGCCCGGTTCAAGCGGCTCGACGGGTACGACGTGTTCTTCATGACCGGAACCGACGAGCACGGTCAGAAGATGCAGCAGACCGCCGCCGCCGAGAACACCCCGGTGGAGGAGCTGGCCGCCCGTAACTCCGATGTGTTCGAGGCGATGGACAAGACCCTCGACGTCTCCTACGACCGGTTCATCCGCACCACCGACGCCGACCACCAGCTCGCCAGCGCCACCATCTGGCAGCGGATGCTGGACAACGGCGATATCTACCTCGACAACTATTCGGGCTGGTACTCGGTGCGCGACGAGGCGTTCTACACCGAGGAGGAGACCACGCTGCTCGACGACGGCAGCCGTATCTCCACCGAGACGAAAACCCCGGTCACCTGGACCGAGGAATCCAACTTCTTCTTCCGGCTCTCGGCCTATCAGGACAAACTGCTCGCGCTCTACGACGAGCACCCCGAGTTCATCGCCCCGGCCACCCGGCGCAACGAGATCGTCAGTTACGTGAAGGCCGGTCTCAAGGACCTGTCGATCTCCCGGACCACCTTCGACTGGGGTGTGCCCGTCCCCGACCACCCCGACCATGTGATGTACGTGTGGGTGGACGCGCTCACCAACTACCTCACCGGTGTCGGATTCCCCGATACCGAGTCGGCCGCGTTCCGGAAGTACTGGCCCGCCGACGTGCACATCATCGGTAAAGACATCACCCGCTTCCACACCGTGTACTGGCCGGCGTTCCTGATGTCGGCGGGGATCGAACTGCCGCGCCGGGTCTTCGTGCACGGCTTCCTCTACAACAAGGGCGAGAAGATGTCGAAGTCGGTCGGCAATGTGGTCGACCCGCTGGACCTCGTCGATGCCTACGGCCTGGACGCGGTGCGCTTCTTCCTGCTGCGCGAGATCTCCTACGGCCAGGACGGCAGCTACAGCCACGAGGCGATCGTCTCCCGGATCAATGCCGACCTCGCCAACGAATTCGGCAACCTGGTGCAGCGCAGCCTGACCATGGTCGCCAAGAACTGCGACGCGGCCGTCCCCACCCCGGGCGAGTTCACCGCCGAGGATCGGGCGTTGCTCGACCGCGCGAACGGACTACTGGAACGCTGCCGGGCCGAATTCGACGTCCAGCAGATGCATTTGGCGCTCGAACAGATCTGGCTGACCCTCGGCGAGACCAACCGGTACTTCAGCGCTCAGGCGCCGTGGGCGCTGCGCAAATCCGGTACCGAGGCAGACCTCGCCCGGATGGCGACGGTCCTCTACGTCACCCTCGAGGTGGTCCGGATCGTGGCGATCCTGGTCCAGCCGGTCCTGCCCGGCTCGGCCGCACGGATCCTGGACCTGCTCGCCCAGCAGGACCGCGATTTCGCCGCGCTCGCCACCCCGCTGGTACCCGGTGTCGCGCTCCCGGCGCCCGAACCGGTGTTCCCGCGCTATGTGGAGCCGAAAACCGAGGACTGACCATTCCGGCGCCGGCTCAGTCCACCGCGGCGCGGCGGGCAGCCAGTACGGCATCGTAGAGTTCCCGCCGGGAGACCCCGGCGACCTCGGCGATCTCCGCACTCGCGTCCTTGAGACGCAGCCCCGCCGCGGCGCGTTCCTCCACCTGCGCCACCAGATCCTCCGGATCGACCACGGTGGCCGTGGCGCCCGCGAGCACCACGGTGATCTCGCCGCGCGCCCCGTCCACCGCCCATTCGGCGAGTTCGGCCAGCGTGCCGCGCACGACCTCCTCATAGGTCTTGGTGAGTTCCCGGCACACCGCGGCCCGGCGGTCGCCACCCAGCACCTCGACCGCGTCGGCCAGGCAATCCGCCAGCCGGTGCGGCGCCTCGAAGAAGACACACGCCCGTTTCTCCCCCACCAGCGTGCCCAGCCACTCCTTGCGCCGGCCCGGCTTCCGGGGTGCGAAACCGTCGAAACAGAACCGGTCCACCGGCAGCGCCGAGAGCGCCAGCGCCGTCGTCACCGCCGAGGGGCCCGGCAGACAGGTCACCGGTAGGCCGCGTTCGGCACAGGCCGCCACCAGCCGGTAGCCGGGGTCGCTCACCGACGGCATCCCGGCATCGGTCACCAGCAGAACGCTCCGGCCGTCCGCGATCTCGGTCAGCAGCGCCGGTACCCGCGCCTCCTCGACATGATCGTAGAAACTGACCACCCGGCCCCGGATCTCCACTCCGAGCGCGTCCGCCAGCGACCGGGTCCGCCGGGTGTCCTCCGCCGCCACGATATCGGCGCTACCGAGCGCCTCCCGCAGGCGCAGCGACGCATCCCCGATCGCCCCCAGCGGTGTCGCCGCCAAGATCAGCCCACCCGTGGTCACCACGCTCCTATCTTTTGGCGCCGCCTTCGGCGTCGCGGGGTCGAGGCCCCCTTGGTCTCGCTGTTCAGGCCTCGAGACTCGAGCTTCGCTCATGCGATGTGCGGTGGGCCGTCCATAGAGGGCGACCTTTGAGCACCTTCGACCAAGGGGCGAGACGGGCCTCGACCTCTGAGGTGTCTCGCAAGCCTCGACGCAGATAGGTTACGTCGCCATTCGATGTCCGGATCGGCAGGTGGGGCGGAGGGGGGCTCCCCCTGACCCGTGACACCGAAGGTCAGGGCGTGAGCCTGCTCGTAAAGGTGGGGATGCAGGCTTGCTCGTAAAGGTCTGTGTTTATTGACGGCGCCTCCGGCGCCGCGGGGTTGAGGCGTCTCGCAACACTCGGCACATACGGGTTGCGTCAGCATTCGACAGCCGGATCCGATGCCGACTCGTTCGAAACGGATGCCAACTCGACCACCCCGCCGACCTGGCATCCGATCGTCTTCACGAACAGCAGCGCCCTCTCGGTGCCGAGTCTTACGAGGCCATGAAAGGGTCGAGGCCCGTCCCGCCGTTCAGCGCCCGAAGTGCATGCGCGAAGCGCGAGTCTCGGGCGCTGAACGGCGGGGCCTTCGGGGGCCTCGACCCCGCGACGCCGAAGGCGGCGCCAATGAGCACAGCACATAAGCTCACAACCGTGACTCAGCTGACCGAACCGCGCCGCCCCGCGGCCTGGCGGCCGCAGCGCGCCTGGTCGAGCCCGGCCCCACTGCGGCCGACACCGGATTTCGGTCCCACCGATACCGCGCGCGGCTGGGTGGTCAGCCTGTTCCTGACGGTGATCGCGGCCATCACCCGCTTCACCATGCTCAACTATCCGACCGACGCGGGGACGCCGGTCTTCGACGAGAAGCATTACGCCCCGCAGGGCTGGCAGTTCCTCACCGGCGGTATCGAGGACAATCCCGGCTACGGGCTGGTGGTGCATCCGCCGGTCGGCAAACAGATGATCGCGATCGGCGAGGCGCTGTTCGGCTACAACGGCTGGGGGTGGCGGTTCTCCGCCGCGCTGGCCGGTACCGTGCTGGTCCTGCTGGTCATCCGGATAGTGCGGCGAATGACACGCTCCACGATGCTGGGTGCCTTGGCCGGAATCCTGCTGATCGCGGACGGGACCACCTTCGTCTCGTCCCGGATCGGGATGCTCGACATCTTCATCACCGTATTCGCCACCGCCGCATTCGGATGCCTGATCGTCGACCGGGACCAGGTGCGGGCCCGGCTGGCCCGCGCCGACGCCGAGGGACGGATCGGCGAGACGCCGTGGGGCCCGCGCCTGGGTGTGCGGTGGTGGCGGTTCGGCGCGGGAGTCCTGCTGGGTCTGGCCTGCGGCACCAAATGGTCCGGGTTGTATTTCATCGCCGCGTTCGGGTTGCTGAGCATCCTGTTCGACCTGTTCGCGCGCCGCACCTACGGTGTCGGCAAACCGCTGTACGGCACCGCCGTCCGCGATCTCGGCCCCGCGCTGTACTCGCTGGTGCTGATCCCGCTGGGTATGTACCTGGCGAGCTATGCCGCCTGGTTCCGGAGCGAGACCGCCGTCTACCGCTATATGGCGGGTAATCCGTCGGCGCCCGAGGACGGGATCGGCACCGGTGGATTCTGGTCGCATCTGGTGCCCGACGCCATGCGTTCGCTGTGGTACTTCCACTCCCGCACTCTCGGGTTCCATTCCGAGCTCACCAATTCCGCCGGCAACCATCACCCGTGGGAATCCAAACCGTGGACCTGGCCGATGGGGTTGCGGCCGATGCTGTACTACTACGCCGACGACGGGGTCACCGGCTGCGGGCAGACCGAATGCGTGAAAGCCGTCATGCTGGTCGGTACGCCCGCCCTGTGGTGGGTGTCGCTTCCCGTACTCGCGTGGGGTATCTGGCGCTGGATCGTGCGCCGGGACTGGCGGTACGCGGCCGTGCTCACCGCCTACGGCGCCGCCCTGCTGCCCTGGTTCCTGACCCTCGACCGCCAGATGTACTACTTCTACGCGGTCACCCTGGCCCCGTTCCTGGTGATGGCGGTAGCGCTGGTGCTGGGCGACATACTCGGCACCACCGGGCGCCCGGCCGCGCGGGGATCCGGCGGCGAGTTCCTACCCGCCCGGCCCAGTGAACGCCACAGCCTGAGCCTCCTGGTGATCTGCCTTTACCTGGCCCTCGTGATAGCGAACTTCATCTGGCTCTGGCCCATCCTCACCGGCCTCCCCATAACAGCGAACAACTGGCAAGACCACCTGTGGCTACCGAGCTGGAGATGACAGTTCTCAGCTCCCCAGCGCGACCCTCACGTAGTGGATCGCCGCCTCCCCGTCCAACCCCAGCCGCCGGGTGGTCGCCACGTACTCCGAGGCCGCCCGCCCCGCCGCGTCGGCGGTGGGGTCGCCGGAGGAGGCGATGAACGAGCCCAGCCGGCCACGGGTTTCCAGGACTCCGTCCTGTTCCAGTTCACGGTAGGCGCGGGCCACCGTGTTGGGGGCGAGGCCGAGCTGGGCCGCCAGGGCCCGCACCGTGGGGATCTTGGTGCCCGCGGCCAGTTCACCCGCGCGGACCCGGGCGATGACGGCGAGCCGCAATTGTTCGTACGGCGGGACGCCCGAATCGTGGGACACCGTGATCTCGAGCATGGCTCGTTCTTACCGCATCCGGCCGGATTTCATACCGGATCGCGGGCAAGCGGGCAGGACAGGCAGCGCGGCCCGCCGCGACCCGAGCCCAGTTCCGAGCCGGGAATGCGCAGCACTTCGATACCGGCATCCTCCAGCCGCGCATTGGTCATTTCGTTGCGTTCATAGGCGACGACGACGCCGGGGCCCAGTGCGAGGGTGTTGTTCCCGTCATCCCACTGTTCACGTTCGGCGGTGACTCCGTCGAGTCCGGTGTCGATTACGCGGAGTTTGTCGATCCCCATAGCTGCCGCCGCGGCGGGCAGGAAGGGTTCGGGGCCGGTGACGATACAGTCGCCGGAGGTGTCGTCGCGGTTGATCGTGTAGGCGGTGAGGGTTTCGCGAACTCCCGGATACATCACCACGGCGTCGGTATCGACCATGGTGCACACGGTGTCCAGGTGCATGGTGGCGCGGTTCTGCGCGATCGGCACCACCAGCACCGTATGCGCGAGGCGGTCGTCGAACAGGCTGCGTGCCAGAGCTTCCGCACCGGCCGGTGAGGTTCGTTCGCCGACGCCGACCGCGACCACTCCGGGTGCCAGCAGCAGCACATCGCCCCCTTCGATGGGCGCGGTATGCGATTCGTAGGCCCGGCGTACGCCGAGGAAACGCGGATGGAAGGCGTAGATCAGATCGGTGAGGGAGGTTTCCCGGGCACGGGCCGGAAGGGCCAGGGCGGTGATGGCGACCTTGGGGCCGACCCAGAACGAGGAGTCTCGGGTGAACAGCAGGTTCGGCAGCGGATCGATGACGAAATCGCCGCCGTGGTGCATCCGGCGGACGAGTGAGGTGTTGTCGGCGGCGAAGGGTAGTTCGTCGAAGGTCATACCGGCCATAAGGATTCGGGCCAGGTCGGCGGCCGGGACCCCGCGCAGGTGGCCGGCCAGTTCGGCGGCGAGGGCGTGCCCGAGACGGCGGGCGTGTACGGCGGCGGAGATGCCCTGGATACGGGCGGCACCGCTCACCTCGAGCGTTTCGGTGAGCACATCGGCCAGCAGCGCGACCTCGACTCCGCGGTCACGCAGCACCTGGGCGAAGATGTCGTGCTCCTGCTGCGCGCGTTCCACCCAGGGGATTCCGTCGAACAGCAACTGGTCGTTGTTGCGTGGGGTGAGGCGGCGCAACTCGTCACCGGGGCGGTGCAGCAGTACCGCGCGCAACGCACCGACTTCGCTGGTCACCCCGTAGCCGACGGCGGGAGGCCGGTTCTCGTCACGGACGGATGTCGGATCGGGTACGGCATCTGGTCCCATGTCCCGACATTAATGCGCGATCGCGGTGTGGGCACGGCGACGCCCACCCGTTCGCGGGGTAGTTGCCCCGATTCCGCCCCGGCCTCCAGCAACCTGAAGTATTGTTCAGATAAAGGAGGAGTATCGATGCCGACAGCGGATTGGAAGACCAGAGAGCTGACCCCCGGCCAGCTTTCCGAGCGTAGCGGAGTAGCCGTGTCCGCGTTGCATTTCTACGAACGCGAAGGCTTGATCTCCAGCCGCCGGACCAGCGGGAATCAGCGGCGCTACACCCGTGAGACGCTGCGCCGGGTGGCGTTCATCCGGATCTCGCAACGGGTCGGCATCCCACTGAGCGATATCCGGGCCGCCCTGGACCGTTTGCCGGAAGGTCGCACGCCCACCCGCCGCGACTGGGAGACGCTGTCCACCGCCTGGCGCGAGGACTTGGACGAGCGGATAACCCAACTGGTCCGGCTGCGCGACAATCTGACCGGATGCATCGGCTGCGGCTGCCTGTCCCTGGGGAGCTGCAAACTGGTGAACGAGTACGACCGCCTCGGCGCCGAGGGCCCGGGCGCGCGCGTGCTGGATGTGCATCTGAACTGCCCGGAGTCCGGCTGCGACGATGCGCTCAGTGCGGTGCCGGAGAGTCC
Organism: Nocardia grenadensis NBRC 108939; assembly: GCF_001613445.1. GTDB lineage: Bacteria > Actinomycetota > Actinomycetes > Mycobacteriales > Mycobacteriaceae > Nocardia > Nocardia grenadensis. Next base: position 82,620 of record NZ_BDCJ01000012.1, on the reverse strand, counting down.
GGACTCGTTGTGTTCCCCGCTGGCCGATCCCGATTCACCGACTGCTTCAGCGTGCTGAACTGCAGATTGGCCTGCCGCATCAGCAGTTCGTAGGGGAAGACGAACTTCCGCTTCCACCAGTATCCGAACCGGATATCGAACGAGCTGTACACCAGGAACCGGTTGCGTTCGATGCCCTTCAGGATCACCGCGGCGACCTTCTCCGGCGCCACGGCGTGCCGGGTGAACAGCGAGGTGACCCGCTGGACCCGCGGGTGCTCCTTGTCCACGCCGACCAGGTCGAAAGAGCGCACCAGCGGGGTGGCGACCGCACCCGGGGTCACCACGTGCACCGAGATCCCGTGCTCGGCCAGTTCGAAGCGCAACACCTCGGACAGGCCGCGCAGCCCGTATTTGCTGGCGCTGTAGGCGGCGTGCCACGGCAGCGCCAGCAAACCGGCCGCCGACGATACGTTCACCAGCGCGCCGCCCTGACCGGCACGCACCATCGGCGGCACGAACCGCTCGATCACATTGATCGGGCCCAGCAGATTGATATCGATCATCCGCCGCCAGTGCCGGATCTCGAGACTGTCGACCGTGCCCCAGACCGAGGTCCCGGCCACGTTCATCACTACATCGAGGCTGCCGAATCGCTCGTGCACGGCCGCCGCGAATTCGGCCACGGCGTCGTAGTCCGAGATATCGAACGCCTGGGCGATGAGCACGGTGCCGCCGGACCGCTCGATCTCGGCGACGGTATCGGCCAGCCCGGCGGCATCGATATCGGTGAGCACCAACTGCGCCCCGCGAGCGGCCGAGGCCAGCGCGGTCGCCCGGCCGATACCGCTGGCCGCGCCGGTGATCAGCGTTTTCGCGTTCTGCACCGATTTCCTGCGGTCGACCCGCCCCATGCTGCTACTCCCGATCGTCCGACTGCGCTGTCGGCAGCAGCTTACCGACCCGGGCGCGCGCGGGCACGGTGGAAACGGTGCCGGACGGACCGCGGAGCGTCGGCGCCGAGACGGAGGATGTTAGTGATTACCATCCACGATTTTCCTGGAGGTTCAGCAATGCGTCTCGGTATCTTCGGTACCACGGGTGGCACCGGTGGACATCTGATACAGCAGGTTCTCGTCGCCGGGCGTGACGTCCGGGCGATCGTTCGGGACCCGGCCGGCGCGGAGCATCCCGGACTCGACGTGCGCACCGGCGACGCGAAGGACCCGGACGCGATCGGCCCGGCGGTCACCGGTCCAGGCGCGACGGCCCCGGCACGCGGATCGGCCGCCCGCACCGCACCGGCCGAGCCCACCGCCACCGGGCGCTCGATCGGCCCGATGGACTGATGCGACCACGGATCACCCGCAGCAGACTGCTGGTCGCGCTCGCCGTCACACTCGCGGCCGTTGTCGGTACCGTCGGCACAGCCGGCTACCTGACCTTCGTGCGGTCCGCCGCCGACTCTCCGGGACAGGCCTGCGCCGACGGAAAGCCGGGTGACGACCGGCCCGTTGTCGTGGCGGCGGGGGCCAGTACGACCCGCGGCACCCTCGGCGCCGACTGGGTGGGCGCGCTCCGGAAACGCGCGGAGTTCGGTGATCACCGGATCGTCAACGCCGGGGTCAACGGGAACACCAGCGCGGATCTGCGGGACCGGCTCGACACCGACGTCCTGGCCTGCCGGCCGGACGCGGTCATCGTCCTGGTGGGCACCAACGACGTCCGCGACGATATCGCCCTGGACACCTACCGCGACAACCTCACCGCGATCGTGGACCGCATCACCAACGCGGGCACGCCGCGGGTGGCGCTGATGTCACTACCCCCGCTCGGCGACGACCTCGAGGACGAGATCAACCGCCGGCTGACCGGATACAACCGGGTCATCGCCGAAACGGCCACTCGTACCGGCGCCGACTATCTGCCCCTGCACGAACGGATCGCCGGCCTCGTCCGGCGACACGGCGTTCCGAGCGCGCGCTACGACTTCGGCTTCACCCTGGCCTTCACCGCGGCCGCGCAGCACTACCTGTTCGGGCGCAGCTGGGATCAGATCGCGCGCAGCCGCGGCTCGGACCTCTTCGTCGACGGCATCCATCTCAGCGACCGCGGCGGCGCCGAGGTGCTCGACCTCACCGCGAACTGGTTGGCGACCGTGCTGCGCTGAGCCCCGAGGATTCACCGCCCGCCCAGTCGGGTACGAGCACGGCCCGACGCCGACCGCAATTCACAGGTCCCAGGGGTCCAGACCGAACTCGGGAACCGTGTGGTCGAGATTGGCGAGACGCTTGATTGAGGTCAGCAGAGCCTCGTGATTCGCGTGCGTCGGGTGGTCACTGAACGTCCGCGCGATCGCATAGTGATCGGTGGCCAGCCGATGAGCGATGGCGGTCCGGGTGGCACGGCCGACCGAGTTCCATTCTTCCGGGGCGATATTGGCCCGCAATGCCCGGTCGGAATCCCAGTGCTGCTCGACTCGTGCGATGAAGCCGTGGTCGAGCTGCGCGGCGGGGTCCGGTGCCAGGGTGTGCCGGGCCAGGCTGTCGGCGTCGGCCACCGCCTGGGCCGCGAACGCCGCCTGGGCGTCGGTGCCCGCATGGTTCGTCACCGCGTTGCCGGAGGCGACCGCCTTCTGCAGGGGGGCGAAACCGTACGGATTACGCGATCTGGTCTCGTCCCGGACCGAACGGGCGCGCAGCGCCTGGTGCACAGCACCGTGGGTGGCACCCGCGTCCAGCAGCACGGCAGACATGTGGCTATAGGGCACGCGGTTGTTGTCGAGGTATTTGATCGCGCGCGCGAGTCCGAGCTCGGTTTGGATCCCGCCCCACGCGTCGGCTTCCCGCCGCGCCAGCAGCCGCCAGTTCTGCCGGGCCATCGATGCCCATTCGTGCCCTTCCAACCGGCTCGCCGCGGTGGCCACGCTCACCCGGTCGCTGCGCATCTTGCCCCGCGCCAGCGGACTGAGCGGGTTGACCGTGCGCCCCGCGGACCAGGCCGTGAGCGGCGAGGAGTTGACGGTATTCAGCGCGGCGAGACTCGCGATCGCGCCGGCACTCGAACCACCCCCGGAACTCTTCCCGCCGCCGCCCATACCGAGCGCGGTACCACCCGAGCCACCGCGCGCGCCCTGGATCGTGAGCGCGACCCGGTTGGTCATCCAGTTCGAACCGCGGGTCAGCCCCTTACCCAGCCGGCCGAACTGCAGGATCGCCACGATTTCCACGACCGCCGTGATGACAATGACCGCGAGCACCTGTCCGTGCGCCTGCTGGAACAGATTGCCGAGGAACAGCAGGTACACGCCGATGAAGACGGTGTAGGCGCACATCCGGGCCGCGGCGACACCCGTATTCACCAGGTTGCGCACCAGGAACGTCTGACTGGGCCCGAAGACAAAACCGCCCGCGGCGAATCCGAAGACCGCCATGAACCCCTGCATGATCGCGTCCAGCGCGGCCCGCATCAACCGATAGGACAGCACCACCGCGAACAACAGCAGTACGGCCGCCGAGACCAATAGCAGCAGACCGGTGCCGACCTGCCCCACGCTCGGGTGGGCGGCGGCCGCGGCCGCCGCGGTGTCCCCGCAGGCTTCCAGTGCGCGCTGGGCGCGGTGGCTGTCCCCCGCGCTGACGCCCGAGGACCACGCCGCGGCACACGCGGATCGGTTGTCCACGATATGACCGAAGTTCCACACCTGCACCGGACGACGCGCGAAATTATCGGCCATATCGCCCTGCAGGGTGCTCACGGCCAGATCCGGATTCCGGTTCATGGACCCGTTGAGCCCCGACGCGACCGCCAAGCCGACGTCACGGCCCCGGGCGAGTACTCCGTCGGATCCCAGTGCGGCCGCCAGCGGGTCGGCCAGGAACAGCGGGCCCAGCACCGCCACCGCGAGCATCGTCACCGTCTGGATCGCCGCGCGGGCGTGGAAACCCCGCACGATGAACCACGCCACGAAGAAGGCGCCGATCGTCGCCGCGGTGATCAGGACGGCGGGCGTGGCGAGCTGGGCGACCAGCGCGCCGGCGGTACCGCGCAGCGCATCGGCGAAGAAGTCCAGCCAGGCGAAGCTCAGCGCGAAGCCGATGAACCAGATGGCGGTGGTCACGATGATCATGTAACCGGCGAACTCCAGGCCGACGATCGTCCACACGACCGTGCCGCCCGGGTCGAGCAGCCCGCCTTTGTCACTGACATAGGTGTAATCGGCGAGCGGCACACCGAAGGAGTCCCGGATATTCATCCAGGCCACCCCGTCCATCCGGCTCGACCCGGTCGCACCGTCCTGCGCGACGGCCACCGCCCCGAGCGCCCCCGGCAGTACGGTCAGCACGAAGAGGCCGGCGAAACACCAGAGAAGTCGGCGTCCCCATCCGGCTGCCGTCCGTGGTGCGCTGCTCCCGCGCTCACCCCACAGGCCCATAACCGTAGGATCCGGCTACTGGTCTGCGCGTTTCGCGCGCTCGCCGGGTGCGGGCACGGCCCGCCGGTCTGGTCTGCCGATCATATTGGCATTGGTATCGACGCCGAATGAAATTCAGCTGAACTGGCAGTGGCGGATCGGACCCACCGCGGTGAATTACGAAACAATACCTGGAAAAATTCCCACCCCTGAGAACAGGGTAGAATGTCGAATTCAATTCAAAGTAAACGGAATTCGGGAACAGGGTCGATTACTCTCGAATTGCCCGGCCTCGGCGTCCGGAGAAATTTCGTCCCATGATAGTGGATTCCGGATCGGGCCGTGGGAACTCCGTCGATCCCGCCGCGCCGCGAGCGCGGGCCCGGGCGGCGGCGCCCGGCGCGGGCAACCGGCCGGCATCGCCGTCGGTTGATAGCATGGCGGATCCAGCCGACCATTCGGTCGGCTTGCCGACCAGGACACATCTCGAAAGAGTCGTTCCATGCAGTTTGAATTCGTCGAGCGGGACGAGACGTGGGTGGCCGGACTTCCGGTACGCAGCCCCAAGCGTGCGCTCGGTGAGTTGTACGACCGCGACCTCGAAGGCGCCTGGGCGTCGGTACTACATCACGAGCTGGGCGGCCCCCTCGCCACGGCGTACACGGATTACTCGACGGAGCTGGGCACCTACAACACCCAGATCGTGGGATATCGGTGCAGTTCGTTCGACGAGGTCACCCGTGGTCATCTGGTCGCCCGGCTGCCGCGCGGCACCTATGCGAAATTCTCCTCGGTGGGTAACTTTCCCCAGATCATGACCAGCCTGTGGACACAGATCGCCTACGCCGAGGAACACCACCAGATCAACCGGACCTTCTCCGGTGATTTCGAGTTCTACCCGCACGCCTACAAGATCGATCTGTATCTGGCGGTCGAGGCCCGATGACCTACACGATCGTGGTGCGCGGCGAATCCGTGTACGCCGGACTCGTCTTCCCGAAGGTCCGGCCCAGTTTCAAGGTCAGCAACAGCGAGCTCATCGAGTTCCTCAAGGACCGGGTGCGGGAGCGACTGGACGCCGCCGGCTCGCCCGACGGACAGCGGCCCATGTACACCGTGTACGTCCGGACACCGACCGGAACCTACAACGCGCTGGTGTGTTTCGAGTACACCGACCCGGGTCTGGCCCCGGTCGGCGATGTGCTGGTCCGGGTGCCACGGGGGGTGTACGCCCGGTTCGTACCCAACGGCGACTACCACGACCCGGTCGAGGACGTTTGGGCCCAGGTCGACGACGCGACCGCGTCGGCGGAGATCACCCGCGCCTACCGCGAGGAGATCGAGATCTGGCACGGTTCGGAATCGGTGGAGCTGTTCATCTCCATCACACCCTGACCTCGGGGCGGAACAGATCGTTGCCTGCCGGTAACCAACTCGGTACCAACCGGTCTGATGGTAACGGCGCGTGTCGACTTCATTGCGATTGACCTGCGATAACGATCGCACACCGAGCCGGTTTCCGGAAGATTAACCAGAGTTCTGGTCAATTGTCTTCCGATGACGGATACTGCACTGGGCACGCCGACGAGCCGGGGCGTCGGTCGGGCTGCTGGACAACGAATCCCGCACGGCCCTCGCGTCGTGCGGCGAAAGATTAGGAACTGCATGACTGTCGAAACGATCGCAGTCGGCCAGGAAGACCCGAGCCGCGGCCGCACTGTGAGATTTCGCGACAACGTTTCCGGATACGCCCTCTGCGTAACCACCCCACATCTCTCCCCCGGCCTGTGGCGCCGATATCTGGCGGGAGCGCGGGAAGCGTACCGCCACTTCGGCAACGAAGCCGCCCTGGATTACGACGGCGTACTGGACGGGTCCTCGACTGCCCTGTTCTTCGCCGCCACCGACGTCCGCGGCGACGTGGTCGGCGGACTACGCGTCCAAGGCCCCTACAGCTGGGTGTCCGAGGTCGGCTCGCTCACTCCGTGGGCGGGCCGGGCGGGCGCGGCCGAACTGGGCCTGATGATGGCCCGGCGCATCCCGCGCGGAGTGGTGGAATCCCGGGCGGTCTGGGTCGCCCGGGACGCGCCCCGGCGCAATGAACTGGCCGCGGCGATCTCCCGCTGCATGGCCCACGCGCCGCGCCTGCTCAACGCCCGGTACGGTTTCGCCACGGTCGCCTCCTTCACCACCGAACGGCACCGCGCCAGCGGCGCAGTGGTGGCCCAGTCGATCCCGCCGGTGCCGTATCCCGACGAGCGCTATCGCACCCTGCCCATATGGTGGGACACCCGGACCTACCACGTATTTGCTGACAAGTTGCAGTATCTGCTGATGCGTGGTGAACTTCGCGCTATGGGATTAGCTGAGCCTAGGTCACGGCGGTCGAACCGACTGTTCGGGCACGGCGGGGAGGAATGCTGCGCATATGGTCGGTGAGGCAGATCTCGGGGTGGAGTACCGGCCGCTGATCCTGGACCCTAGCGATCCCGACGACGAACGCGCCCTCGCGGGGCTGCGCGCCACCCCGCATACCGAGTTCATCGATCTGCGCGGCCTGCTGGCCGCGGAGTTCGGCCGGCTCAACGATCCCCCGGACACCGGGGAGAGCGCCGCCGACGACCGCTGGATCTACTACCCGTGGCGGCGCAGCGTGCTCGTCCTGCCGGGACCGCGGACCTTCCGCGCGATCCGCCTGGACCGCAACCGCAACAAGCTGACCCGGGCCGAACAGGACCGGTTGAGCACCGTGGCGGTCGGGGTGGTGGGCCAGAGCGTCGGTCACGCCATCGCCTACACCCTGGCGCAGGAGGGCGTATGCGGTGGGCTTCGGCTCGCCGATTTCGACGAACTCGAACTGTCCAATCTCAACCGGGTACCCGCCACGCTGTTCGATATCGCGGTGAACAAGGCGATCGTCACGGCCCGGCGGATCGCCGAACTCGATCCGTACCTGCCCGTGGAAGTGCGCGGCGGCGGCGTGGACGCCGAAACCGCGGACGATTTCGTCGACGGTTTGGGAATCGTTGTGGAGGAATGCGATTCCCTGGATATCAAGCTACTCATCCGGGAAGCGGCCCGGCGCCGCCGGTTACCGCTGATCATGGAGACCAGTGACCGCGGTCTGCTCGATGTGGAACGTTTCGACCTGGAACCGGACCGGGCCCCGTTCCACGGTCTGCTCGGCGATACCGGGGCCGAACAACTGCGCGGCCTGTCCACCCGCGACAAGGCGCCCTACGTCGTCGGCCTGCTCGGCGCGCGCGACCTGTCGGCCCGGATGGCCGGCAGTCTCGTGGAGGTCGGTGAAACCCTCAACAGCTGGCCGCAGCTCAGCGGCGATGTGGTACTCGGCGCGGCCAGTGTCGCGACGGCGATCCGCCGGATCGGGCTGGGCCGGCCGCTACGGTCGGGCCGTACCCGGGTCGATGTGGAGCAGGCACTCGACGCGCTGGCCGACCCGGATATCGACACCGAGCGATATCCCGCCGACACCGACCCCGACGACCCGGCCGGCAGCACCGTCGACCGCATCCTGGTCTGCGCCCAGCGTGCGCCCTCCGGCGGCAACATCCAGCCGTGGTCACTGCACACCGCGCCGCAGGAGCTGCGGATCACGCTCGACACCCGCTACACCACCGCCATGGATATCGGCTATCGGGGCAGCGCGGTGGCCCTGGGAGCGGCCCTCTACAACGCCCGGGCCGCGGCCGCCGCCTACGACGTACTGGGTCCCTGCGAATACCTCGAAGGCACCGAACCGGACTCCCCGCTCACCGCGGTACTACGGCACGGCGCCGACACCGACCCGGCGCTGGCGGCGGACTATCCCTACGCACTCGCCCGGGAGACCAATCGCCGGCTCGGCTACGGCGGGCAGATCCCGGCCGGCGTCCTGGCCGGGCTGGCCGCGGCCGCGGCGGCCGAAGGCGCACGGATGCGGGCCGTCGCCGATTCGCCGGGGATCCGTGCGCTGGCCGCCGTCCTGGCCGAATCGGACCGCATCCGCTACCTCACGCCGCTGCTGCACCGCGAGATGTTCGCGGAGATGCGCTGGCCCGGCGAGGACCTGACCGACGGTATCGACACCCGGTCGCTCGAACTGGCGCCCGATGAGCGGGTTGCCCTGCAGATCGGGCGACGCGCCGATGTGATGGCCCAATTGCACGACTGGTCGGCGGGCGCGGCACTGGGCGACTACGCCCGGGACAGGGTGCGCTCGAGTTCGGCCGTCGTCGCCCTGACCTTCACTCCCGATCCCGGCGCCTTGCCCGGGGCATTGACCGGTTACGCCCGCGCCGGGGCCGCGGTACAGCGGCTGTGGATCCAGGCGCAGCGGTCCGGTCTGGCCGTCCAGCCGATGTCCCCCGTCTTCCTCTTTTCTCGATCCCGTACCGAACTGGATGCGCTGTCCCCGGCATACGCGGATAGACTGTCCACACTTCAGGGTCGTTTCCTGGAAATACTGGAAGTGCCGGAACAGGACAGCGTGGCGCTGGTACTACGCCTGAGTTACGCGGCAGCTGCCAGCGTGCGGAGCCGACGGCGCCCGGCACCGGGCGCGGACAGCCGAAGATAGTTGTGATCGGAGATCAGGTGCCTCGGCGGACACTCGACTCGCTGGTGACCGAAGTCGCCGCGGAGCTGATGGGCGTCGACTCGGCGACCATGGTGTCGGCGACCGAGCAGGTGCTGGCCATGCTGATCGACTATTTCGACGTCGACTTCAGCTACCTGCGGCACAACGATCCCGAGAACCGATCCACGGTGCTGGTGGCCGAGTGGCCACCGCGCCAGGACGTGCCCGAACCGGATCCGCTCAAGATCGTATATTTCGATCAGGCGGATTCGGTTTTCAAATCGCTCGAGCACGCCACCGAACCATTCCTCATCCCGGCCAGCGCCGCCGACTACCAGCAGACCATCCATTCCGCGTCCGGGCTCGGCGACATCAGCTCCGCGGCGGTACCGCTGGTATCCCGCGGCCGGGCGACCGGCCTGCTCGGTTTCGTCAAAGTCGGCGACCGCGACTGGAGTACCCGGGAGTTGAACGTGCTCAAAGCGATCGCCACCCTGTTCGCGCAGTTGCAGGCCCGGGTGGAAGCCGAGGAGAAGCTCCGTTTCATCGCCCTGCACGATGACCTGACCGGTCTGGCAAACCGCCGCGCACTGCTGGAACATATGGAGCAGCGGCTGCAACCGGGCAGTCCCGGCCCGGTCGCGGCTTTCTTCCTCGATCTGGACCGACTCAAGGCCCTCAACGACTTCCTCGGCCACACCGCCGGGGACAAGTTCATCCGGACCTTGTCCGAGCGGCTACGGGACAATCTGGACCCCAACGATATGATCGCCCGCCTCGGCGGCGACGAGTTCGTGATCGTGCCCGCCAAACCCATGGATACCGTCGCCGCCGAATACGAGGCGACGCGGGTCCAGGAATTGATCAGCCGCCGGGTCACTGTGGGCGGTGAGTCGGTGAGCCGGGGTGCCAGCGTCGGGGTGGCCGTCGGTATCCCCGGGGAAACCACCGTCGCCGATATCATGCGGCGCGCCGACCACGCGCTGCTTCTCGGCCAAATCCGGCGGCGGCAACGGGGTGGCCCTGTTCACCGATGCCATGCGGGCCCAGTTCGAACTGCAGGACGATGTGGAACTGAACCTGCGCAGCGCGGTGGCCGACGGATCGCTGATCCTGCACTACCAACCCGAGGTGGATCTGCGCACCGGCCGGATCGTGGCGATGGAGGCGCTGGTCCGCTGGATGCATCCGACCCGCGGCCTACTCCCGCCCGGCGCGTTCGTGACGGTGGCCGAGGCCACCAACCTCGCCGGCGAGCTGGGTCGCTGGGTGCTGCGTACCGCCTGTGCGCAGTTCGCGCAGTGGCGGCGGCAGGGTCTGGCGACGAATATGGTCATGCGGATCAATGTGTCGCCGGTGCAACTGGTGAGCCTGGATTTCGTGGAACGTATCGAGGACATCCTCCGGCATTTCGGCATCGACGGGAGTTCGATCTGCCTGGAGATCACCGAGCACGTGGTGGTCCAGGATCTGGCCCGCACCCAGGTCACGCTGCGTGGGCTCAAACGGATGGGTGTCCAGATCGCCATCGACGATTTCGGCACCGGCTACTCCTCGCTCTCCCATCTCAAGGCGCTGCCGGTGGACGCGGTGAAGATCGACCGCGGCTTCGTCCAGCGTCTGGGAGCCAGTACCGACGATCTGGCCATCGTGAAATCGATCATCGGTCTGGCCGGATCGTTCGGCCTCGGAGTGGTGGGCGAGGGGGTCGAGACCCCGGTCGCGGCCCGCACACTGGTCGGTCTGGGCTGCTACCGGGCCCAGGGTTTTCTCATCGCGCGCCCGCTGCCCGCCGACGAGGTCGGCGAACACCTGGCCCTCGGGCGGATCCCGCTGAATCTGGACCTGCCGCGAGTGGGCCGCGGTATGCCCGCTCCGTAGCCGCTCACCGACTGCGGCGCCGTCGCCGCCGACGATCCGGCGGCGTTCGCGCACGCGGTCACCGATGTACTGGCCCGCCCGGCCGCGCAGCGGCGTGGCGCGGCCGGGCGGCGGGCCGAGCAGTTCACCTGGCCGGCGGCCGTCTCGGGGATGCTCGCGGTGCTGGACCGCTGCTGCCGGTGGTGTGGCCGAGCCGGATCGCTCGCGCCGCCGGGCAGCACCGCGAGCGGGCCTCACGGCCGGCCGGGTAGCCGCCGCCTGCCCCGGAGTAGCTCGGTGATCAGTTCCGTGTATCCGTCGATCATCTCGGCCAGCCGGTGCCAGCGTTTGCGCGCCTGACGCTCCCGGGCGCCGTCGATCTCGACAGCCTGGTTGGCATCCACCCAACGCCAGGCCATACGGTCGATCACGGCGCCCAGCGTTTCGGTGTGGATCAGTACGTCACCGTCACGAGGCGCCGACCATGCGACGATCCAGTCGTCGATGTCCTCGACCAGTTCCCGGCGGCGGTCGTCCACCTCGGCCACCGAACGCGCGTCCCGCAGAGTCATCCGATGGCCGTGCAGTAATGCCAGAGCCCGGGCGGTACGGAGTATGTCGTGGTCCTCGAACCGGGTGCCCTGGAAACTGCACAGCAACTGGGTCGCCGTGGGCAGGTTCGGGGAGGCCGTGGCTGCGGCCGTCCTCGCATGAACGTCACCCGGCACCATCACACTCTGTTCCAACATGATCGGCTCTCGATTCGGTCATACCGCGTATCGGACATGTTTTGTTCAGTCGACGACAATAGCTGATCAACATAACTCAGAGGATGTACGAAATGCGCTATTGCGCTTGCCGGTTCGAGCCCGTGCGGCACTCGATCTCGCACCGGATCGATGTGTCCGCGAAAGCAATCGACCGCTCCCGCGGCCGCGGACTGCGGCGGACCGACCACGACCGCACGAAGGAATCCGGTCACTCCCGTCTCGGCACCGGACGACCGTCCGGACGGCCCGATTTCCGCACGCACGCGCCGTCTCGCCCGGCGAAGAAGTACCCCGGACAGGAACCGCCCGGCCGTGGCGTCGGGCCCGAGGACTGTCGTCCTCGCAGGAAGGACCGTAGGCCCTACTGCCGTGCAGTGGTGAACGAGTCCAATCGAAACGTTATCCCTTGTTCTCGTTCCCTTCGTGGGAGGCACACCATGTCAACCGGGGGCGTCGGCTCGATGATCCGTCCTCGCGCCGACCGGCCGAGGCACTCGCCGGAGTCCGGCAGCGCGCGGTACGTGCCGGAAGCCGTCCGCATTCCGAGCTCTTTCCATCCACTGAACCCACCCGCCGCGGGGAGAGCCCGCTGAGGAGATGAGCGCCATGTCGGCATCAACGCATACCTCGCTCGAGACCCATCCGGATATCGTCGCACTCCGCGAGCGCTACGACCATGCAGGCGGACAAGCCCCCGTCCAGGTCGCCGACGGTCTGCTGATGCTGTCCGGCCTATATGCGGCGGCCTCGGCGTGGATCGTCGGCTTCGCCGGCCAGACGTCGCTGACGATAAGCAATCTGATCTGCGGTATCGCGATCGCCGTGCTGGCATTGGCGTACGGATCCGCATACGGACGCACCCACGGCATCGCGTTCGTCGCCCCGCTGCTCGGTGTCTGGCTGATCGTTTCCCCGTGGATCGTCTCCGGTGTCGGTACCACGGCCGGGATGATCTGGTCCAACGTCGCTGTCGGGGCTGCTGTATGCGTGCTGGGCCTGGGCACTGTCGCACTGGCCATGAGCCGGCCCGCCCGTACGCGGTGACTCCCACCACGGCCGGGGAAAGAACCTGCTGACGAATCGGCGGGCAGCAATCCCGGCCGACCACCCGACCGTGCGGACTCCCGACGTGTTCGACACCAGCAGTGAACAACCGGGCATTACGGGACCAGAATCCGGAGATAAAGCCTGAACAGGGAAGATAAAGAGAAACGTATATCTCGCTCGACTGCACCCTGGATGAGCGATTCCCGACTCTGTCGGCGTGGAAACTCGAGTTCGGATGCGACGGAGGGTAACGAGGGCAACTTGTGACGGACGACCTCGACACCCTCCTGGCGGCACTATGTGCTTGTCGATGACCGTGTCGTGGCGACGCGCCATCGGCGTCCGGGCAGGCCCGAGAAGCCGACCGACGCCGAACTGGTGTGCTTGACATCGTGCCCGTTGTGGACCGACAACCTGCGCCTTGGTCGATGCCACTCCGATTCCGTGCGGGGCATCACGACAGACCGTGCGCCGCTCACGGCCGGCCGGAAGGGCCCACTGCAGCCACCATAGGCGGGGCCAGAGGTGACATGGGCCATGGCCCGAACACGGCTGCGGCCCCTCACGAAGGGGGCGTGAGGGGCATAAGCGGCAAATCCCAGCCCGGGGAAGTGTGCCGACGCAACGCTACGGTGGAACCCCCCGAATGGGATCCCCAGCTCGTACACCCGGGCGCGAATCCCGAACCGAGACAAGGGCGGTCGCCGGCCGGCCCTGTGCAATCGAGTAAGGAAGTACCGATGATTTCTGATAAGAGCCTTGGCCGCACACTGGTACGCGTCGCAGTTTCGGCCTCGCTCGTACTTGCACCGGCCGCGGTCCTGGCAGCTCCCGCGTTCGCCGCCCCGCTGGTACTCCAGCCCGCCGAACAGACCACCACGTCCACTGATCAGACCACGATCAACCAGGGCGACCCCATCCACCGTGGTGGTCGGGGGCATGGCCGCGGGCATGGGCACAGCGGGTCCGCTGGAAGCTGCTGAGGACACGGCTACGGCCCCTCGCAGGGTATGAGGGGCCGTAGGGTCCGCCGCAGCGTGTGCGACCGACCTGTACGGCGTCCCCTCGCCGTCGAGTAGCGACTGGAGCAGCAGATCGGCTCGGCGTCCCGCCCGAGCGAGTGAGCGTCCATCCGGGAAGGCGCTTGTTGATGCTGGCTTCTCCGGGCCCGCCGCCCCGGGTCGAACTCCCGGAACAGGATCTGGGTACAGGCGCCGCCGTCCTTTCGGGTACAGACTCGCGCGCTGGACATCTTCTCGGCTCTGTTCGAGCCTTCTCATGACCTTCCGAACGCGCCCCCGAGACGCAAAAAACGTGCAGGTGTTGATGAAGGCCGTTGATGGCTGCTCGTTAGAAGTGCCATCGTGACCAGGACCTGCACGGTCGTGGTGGAGCTAAGGGGAATCGAACCCCTGACCTTCTCGATGCGAACGAGACGCGCTACCAACTGCGCTATAGCCCCGTGCGGTTCGGTGAACCGCGCTGTGCCACTCTAGCAAACAGGGCCCCCGGAATCCGAATCGGCGCTCTGAACTGGGGTTTTTTCTCTACTCTGCGGGTTTCCGCGCGGCAGGATCCGCTACCGGTCACGCACCCGCGGCCCGACGGATATCACCGCCGGTCGCCCGGTTGCGCACGGTGCGGGCGACGGACGCGTCGTAGGCGTCCAGATGGTCGAACGCCGGATCTTCGTCATCGGGTTCGAGCAGATGGGCACGACGACGCAGCGCGCGGGCGGTATCCCGGTCCATTCCGGGCCGCGCGCCGCGCGGCGACGCCGTCCCGGCATCCGCGGGTCCGTGCCCGGCCGTTTCCTGGCCCCGGCCGGCCAGCCGGGCACTACGCCGCCGGCGGATCTCCTGTTCGATCCGGACCTGTTTGCGCAGATAACCCAGATAGGTCCCCAGAGACAGCACGGCACCACCGCAACCCCACCAGAATATGGGTGCGACGGCGACCGCGAGGCCGCCGCACAGCACGGCACCGAGCACGAGGGCGACCACGGCGCGCTGCCGGAAGGTATAGCGCGCGGCCCGGGCTATGGCGTCGGCTTCGGGATCGTAACCACCGCGTCCGCGGCGGGTCGGCACGAACTCCTCGTCGTATTCGAGTTCGGGGTCCGGCGCTCGCATCGTCGCCCGCACCGGGGGGATACGCGCGGGAACGTTGGGCTCGGGGAGCTCGGCCGAACCCCGCTCCTCGTCGCGTCCGGATTCGTCGTCGTCCCAGGTCTCGCCGGTTTCGGTGTCGTGCACGGTACCGTCCGCACCGGATTCGGGTTCGGCGCCCCCGGGCCGGTCGCCGACGGCCTCGTCCGCTTGCTCCTCGTCAGCCGCGGTACCGTTCTCCTCGGCCGATGTGCTCATCGGATCCTCCGCATCATTGGCGTGGTGACGCTTTCGGTAAGGCCGCGTGGTCCGCTTCTTGCGGGCATGCCCACTTCCCTTACGCCGTTTGGAATCTCCACGATGCAGTACCCGCGTGGCCAGGGCCGTGTCGGTGGTCCGGCGAATTCTGGGATGCCGGTCGGCAAGGATAGGAAACAGGACGAAGACCCACAGCACGACCAGCCCGATCCACAGGATCGAATTCGGCATCGTCGTCAGCACCTCCGTCCCGCCTGGTCGTCGTCCGAGCCGCTGCCATGAACCGTGTGCGTCCCGGCGCCGGAGTCCTTCCCCGCGGGTACGTCTCGCAGATCGTGGTACGAGCTCTCCACCGGTGGCACAGGACGCACCACCGACGTCCGTAGGTTAATTCCGAGTAGGGACGCAATACGGCAGGCGCGCCGTGCACTTCCGCCACATGAGTCACATTTCCACCAAAGCCGGGTCCGGGCAGGCCGGTTTCCGGCGGCATGTCACCGCAGCGTCAACCGTCCTTCCCGCGCCAGCCGATCGACCACCCGTCCGGACAGCTCCTCCACCGTTATCCCGACGAGCAGATGATCGCGCCAGGCCCCGTCCACATCGAGATACCTACGCAGCAGCCCTTCTTCACGGAAGCCCACATTGCGCAGTACCGCCTGGCTCGCCAGATTCTCCGGCCGCACGGTCGCCTCCACCCGGTGCAGGCCCACCGGACCGAAACAGTGATCGAGTCCCAGCGCCAATGCCGCGGTCGCGACCCCCTGCCCGCCGAGGTCCTTGGCGACCCAGTACCCGATCCACGCCGAACGCAGCGCGCCGCGCACGATATTGCCGACCGTCAGCTGCCCGCTGAACGCGCCGTCGACCTCGATCACCAGCGGGATCATCGCGCCGCGGCGCGCCTCCGCCTTCAGGCTCGACCACAGCGGCGGCCAGTTCGAGGCGTGGTTGCGCGCGTCCCAGGTCCCGCGCCCGGTTGGCTCCCACGGTTCCAGATGGTTGTGGTCCCGCAACCTGATCCGGCTCCACGCCGCCGCGTCGCGCAATCGCACGGGACGCAACGTCACCTCTCCGGCGGACACCCGCACCGGACCGAGGTGCGCGGGCCACCCGGGGTGCTGGGTGGCCCGGAAAACGTTCATGGACTCCACTTTCTAGCCGCGCTGCGCCAGAAACGCGACCCGAACCTTGTCACCGGTGCGAATTTCGGTGTCGTCGGGTTCGACCACGATGAGACTGTTGGCCTCCGACATGGCGGCCAACAGGTGCGACGACGCCCCGGCACTGTTGCCGAGCGGCTGCACCAGGTACTCACCGGTGGCCTCGTCCCGCATCAACTGGGCACGCAGATAACCCTTGCGGCCCGCCATCGACTGGATGGGAGTTATGGTCCGCGCGCGGACGATCCGGCGCATCGGCTGCCGCCTTCCCAGCGCGATCCGAATCAGCGGTCGTACCATCACCTCGAAAACCACCAGGGCACCCACCGGATTGGACGGCAGCAGAAAGGTGGGCACCTCGTCGCGGCCCAGACGGCCGAACCCCTGAACCGAACCCGGATGCATCGCCACCCGGGCGATCTCCAGTTCACCGAGCCCCTCCAGCGCCTCACACACCTGATCGGAGGCCCACCCGCCGACCGCGCCGGCGATCACCACCACCTCCGCGCGCACCAGCTGACCCTCGACCACATCCCGGAGCCGGCGGGGGTCGGCATCGACGATGCCGACCCGGTTCACATCCGCGCCGGCATCACGGGCCGCGGCGGCCAGGGCGTAGGAATTCACGTCGTAGACCTGTCCGGGCCCGGGCGCCCGATCGATATCGACCAGTTCCTCGCCGATGGAGATCACCGACAATCGCGGCCGCGGATGGACCAGCACCTTGTCCTGGCCCACCGCGGCCAGCAGACCCACCTGCGCGGGACCGATGATCGTACCGGCGTGCACCGCGACATCCCCGGGCTGCACATCGTCACCGGCACGGCGTACATAGTCGCCCGACCGCACCGGTTCGTAGACCTTGAGCCGCCCCCGCCCGCCGTCGGTGAAGTCGAGCGGCAGCACCGCGTCGGCGAGGGTGGGCAGCGGCGCACCGGTCGCGACCCGGACCGTCTGCCGGGGCTGCAACCGGATCGGCTGCCGGGAGCCGGCGAGCACCTCCCCGACCACCGGCAGTGTCAGATCGACCAGTTCGCCGTCCTCGTCACGGATATCGGCCCCGGCGGACGTCACATCCACACTGCGTACGGCGTAGCCGTCGATGGCGGCCTGATCGAAACCGGGCAGCGGCCGCTCGGTCACCACGTCCTCGGCGCACAGCAGGCCCTGGGCCTCGGAGATCGCGACCCGCACGGGCCGCGGCGCGACGGCCGCGGCGGTCACCTTGATCTGCTGATCCTCAACAGAGCGCATCCAGCCCTTCCCGATGTCCTCGCCCCGCAGGCGATCTCATTCGTCCGCGGTGAGTTGCGGGTTCCATTCCGGACTCAGCCGGTACTGGAGCCACTCGCGCAGCGCGGGACCGTATTCCTCGCGCTCCAGTGCGAAATCCACCGCAGCACGAAGATAGCCGCCCGGGTTGCCCAGATCGTGGCGCGACCCACGGTGGACGACCACATGCACCGGATGCCCCTCGTCGATGAGCAGCGAAATCGCGTCGGTGAGTTGCAGTTCCCCGCCGGCGCCGGGCCCGATCCGGCGCAGGGCGTCGAAGATCGCGCGATCGAGCAGGTAACGCCCGGCGGCGGCGAAGGTGGACGGGGCCTCCTCGAGGCCCGGCTTCTCCACCATGCCCTTGACCCGCAGCACATTCGGATTGACCGCGTCGGGCACCGGCGCCACGTCGAACACACCGTAGGCGCTTACCTGTTCCTTGGGGACATCGATCGCGCACAGCACGGATCCGCCGCGTTTACGGCGGACCCGGTTCATCACGTCCAGGACCCCACGCGGCAGCACCAGATCGTCGGGCAGCAGTACCGCGATGGCGTCCTCGTCGGCGTCGAGTACCGATTCGGCCTGGGCCACCGCGTGACCGAGACCCAGTGGTTCCTCCTGCACCACCGAGCTCACATCGAGCAACCCCGGGGCCTTGCGCACCTTCTCCAGCAGCTGGAACTTGCCGCGCTCGGCGAGCGTGCTCTCCAGCACCAGGTCCTCCACGAAATGCGCGACCACCCCGTCCTTACCGGGCGAGGTCACGATCACCAGGCGGCTGGCCCCGGATTCGGCCGCCTCGCTGGCCACCAGCTCGATACCGGGGGTATCGACCACCGGCAGGAGTTCCTTGGGGACCGTCTTGGTCGCGGGCAGGAACCTGGTTCCCAGCCCGGCCGCGGGTACGACGGCCGTCCGGAAACCCGGTTCCGGCGCGGAGGCGCCCTCGCTGCCCTGTTCTGCGGCCTTTTCTGTCATATACACACCCTATCCACCCGGAGTGCCGCCCAAACGGCTGTACACCGGCTCGCTGCGGACTCACGAGCCCGAACCGGCACCGGTAAGAGCCTATGGTTGTCGCCGTGCCTCTGCCCGACGAGCGTGACAAGCAGGCCTGGCGCGCGGAGATCCGTGCCCGCCGGGCGCGACTGCCCGAACTCGTGCGCGCCACGGAGGCTGCGGCACTGGCCGCCGCGGCCGGGGATCTCGGTCCCGCCGAGTGGGTGTGCGCCTATGTGCCGATGCGCGCGGAACCGGGCTCGGTGGCCGTGCCCGAGGCGCTGCGCGCGGCCGGTAGCCGGGTGTTGTTACCGGTGACCGGGCCCCCCGGCCCGCTGTGCTGGGGCGAGTTCACCGGCCCCGGATCGCTGCGGTCGGGTCGCTACGGCCTGCTGGAACCGGCGGGTCCGGTACTCCCGCCGGAAGCGGTCGCGCGGGCCGGGGTGCTGCTGATCCCGGCACTGGCGGTGGACCGGCGCGGGGTCCGGCTCGGTCAGGGCGCCGGCTACTACGACCGGACCTTGGGTATGGCCGATCCCACTGCCCGGCGCACCGTGATCGTCCGCGACGACGAGGTGGTCGAGCGGCTGCCCGAGGAACCGCACGATATCCGGATGACCTGGGTGCTCACCCCGGGCGGCGGCCTGCGCCGGCTCGATCCGGCAGCGCGGTGAGAGGCCGCCGCCGTAATACTGGGCACAATGGAGGGCGCCCGGGAATCAATCGGCGATTGGCACTGTTGGCACTGTCGGCTGTAGAGTGCTAAGTCTCGAATACTGCGGAGGACCCAGTGCCAACCTATTCATACGCGTGCACCCAGTGCGACAACCGCTTCGATATCGTTCAGTCTTTTACCGATGAGGCACTCACTGTCTGCTCGGAGTGCTCCGGCGCTCTGCGTAAGCTCTTCAATTCGGTGGGCATCGTCTTCAAGGGCAGCGGCTTCTACCGGACCGACAGCCGCAGCGGCACCTCGACCGCCAGCGAACCGGCCAAGTCCGACAGCTCCACGTCGAGCTCTTCGGGATCCGGTTCGAAATCGGGCTCGGACAAGGGCTCCTCGGGTACCTCCTCGGCACCCGCCGCCGCGGCCAGCTGAGAGCGGGACCGCGGCCCCGCTCCGCCGGCACAGATCGTTGACAGCGGCCGGGTATCGCGGATGATCCATCCACAACCCGGAAGTTGTCCACAACCGCGCACAACCCCGGGTTCACGGCCGGAAAGTATCCATACGCTCGGCCCATGAGCCGTACCCGACTCCCTGCCCGCACGGGCATCGGCCGTCGCTCCCCCCTCGGCGCGGGCGACACCTTGCGCGACGCGTTCGCCGATCGCCCACCCTGGGCCGACGGGGTCCTCCTGCGCCGTGCGCTGGCCGTACTGTGCGCACTCGCGGCCGTCACGCTGTTCCTCCGCGGCGATCCGGCCCACGCGCGTATCTCCGTCGTGGTCGCGACCCGCGATCTGCCACCCGGCCACCTGCTCGCCGCCGCGGATCTGCGCCTCGCCGCCTACCCTCCCGACGCCACCCCCGACGGCGCGGCCGCCGACCCGGCACCGCTGCTTGGCGCCGTGCTCACGGCCGCCCTGCGCGCGGGTGAGGTCCTCACCGATGTGCGCGTGGTCGGGCCACGGCTCGCGGAGGCGGCCACCGGACGGCCGGATGCCCGGATAGTGCCCGTCCGCCTGGCCGATTCCGCGATCACCGAGATCCTGCGTGCCGGCGACCGGGTGGACGTAGTGGCCGCCGGCGCCGAGGATCCGGCACTCGCGCACACCCTGGCGGTCGACGCCGCGGTGGTGCTGGTGTCGGGACCGCCGGCGGATTCGGGCAACCGGCGCACCGAACGGGTCGTCCTGGTCGCACTGGACGCTCGCCGGGCGGCGGTCGTCGCCGCGGCCTCGTTGAACAGTGCACTCACCGTGATCTTCCACTGATCGCACCGGGCGCCCACAACGAAGGGACCCACCGCGCGCGCGGTGGGCCCCCACACCTGGTTGTGGGTCCGGCCGAGCCGGGAACCCGGCCGGATGAGCGCTACGGCCGGATCAGCCGAGGCTGAACGGCTGACCCCACAGGGTCACCACGGACATGACGTGATCGGTCTCGACCTTGACCTTCACGAACGCGCGCGCCTGCGCGTAACCACCGCAGCCGTTGACGGCGATGGTCTGGTCGGACCAGGTCACCGAACCGCTGTTGCCCTTGAACTTGTTGTTGGTGGCGTGGTCCTCGTCGCCGTAGTCATCCGGCTTCTCGATATCCAGGACATAGAAGGACTTCGCCTGACCGGGGCCGAGAGTCAGGTTGGCGCCGCCTTTACCGCTCGGGGTGAGCTCGCCGGAGCCGTCGCTGACCTTCACGTCACCGGTGACGCTGCCGTCGACGCCGCCACCGGAAATATTCACCTGGCAGCCCACGACGTAGCCGGGGTAGATCTTGCCGCCTTTCCCGCCGGCGATCTCGACCTGCGCGCTACCGGAGACCCACGCGTTGCGGTGGACCGGGGTGGCGCCCATGGACGGGCTGATGTTGGCGGATTCGCCGACCAGGCGCACGGTCACCGCGGTGCCGTCGGACAGGGTCTTGACGATTTCACCGCCGGGCAGCGGGATGAAGGTATCGGCGTTGGCGGCTCCGGTGGAGAACAGGCCCAGCGTCATCGAGGCAGCGGCGCCGACGCCGGCGAGGCGCGCCAGATTCTTGCGGTTGAACATGTGTTTATGCCCCTCTGGGGTTGAATTCGCGACAGCGAGAAGTGTGGGTTGAGTGAATTCGGCCGGTATCGGCGTCAGCCGATGCTGAACGGCTGCCCGTAGAGGGTGGTCTTGGAGTAGTGGTCACCGATGATCTCGACCACGGTGTAGGAACGTGCCTGCGCGTAACCGGCGCAGCCCTGGATCGCGATCTCGATGTCCTGGTACTCGACCGAGTACACACCGGGCTTCTCGATGTCCTTGAAGTCGACCTGCACGAACTTGACCTCGCCCGGGCCCAGCTTGAGGCCGACCGAGCCGCCGATGCTGCCACCGTCGAGTTTGACGCCGACCGAGCCACCCAGGCTGATCGCGTTGTCGGCGATGCTCACCTGGCAGCCGACGATGTAGCCGGTGTTG
Source organism: Nocardia grenadensis NBRC 108939 (assembly GCF_001613445.1). Taxonomy (GTDB): domain Bacteria; phylum Actinomycetota; class Actinomycetes; order Mycobacteriales; family Mycobacteriaceae; genus Nocardia; species Nocardia grenadensis. The sequence goes on along the minus strand of NZ_BDCJ01000012.1, from coordinate 61,048 downwards.
AGCTGCGAAGCACCGTGGGTCGAGGAGTTGTTGGTCCCGTTGGCACCGGTCGGGCCGTTGTGCGGACCGGCTTCGCCCTCGGGGGTCACCGCCACGTCGGCGGACGCGTTGCCCGAGACCCAGACGGTCCGGCCCGCGCCGTTGGCGGCCAGGGAAGGCGAGATCAGTGCGCTCTCATGGGTGCGGGTGATCTTCACGCCGGGTCCGAGTTTTTCACCGTCGGGCAGCGGAACGAAAGTGTCCGCGTTCGCGGCACCGGTCGAGAACAGGCCCATGGCCACGGCCGCGACAGCGCCCACGCCCAGAGCGCGCGCGCCGCAGCGCAGACCGGTGGTGCGGTTCTTGCTCATATTTCCCCTCATCAAGGTTTTCAGCGACACCCGGCATCGCAGCGAATCGATGTCGGGGCGGCCCGAGAACAGGCTGCAATGAGCTTGCGGGACGGCTGTAGCCACCAGATGAACCAAAAACCACACAGCCGGTGAACACTCGAATACCGTGCCGCCGACACGGTGTGTCGGCGGGATGAGTGCCAGGTAGCCGGGAAGTGACGGGTGCTGGGGAAACGTACCCCGGCACCGGCGTGCACCGTTCTGCCGGAACAGAATACGGGCCCGCCGCGGCTCTTGGCTGCGGCGGGCCCGTATTCGTGCCACTATTGTCGGATTCGGCCGGATATCAGCCGAGGCTGAACGGTTGCCCCCACAGCGTGACGAAGGTGATCACGTTCTCGGTCTCCACCTCGACCTTGACGAAGGACCGGGCCTGCGCGTAACCACCGCAGCCGTTGAGGCCGATGGTCTGATCGGACCAGGTCACCGAACCGCTGTTACCCCGGAACCTGTTGTTGGTGGCGTGATCCTCGCTGCCGTAGTCGTCCGGTCCCTCGATATCGAGGACGTAGAACGATTTCGCCTGACCGGGGCCGACGGAGAGGTTGCCGCCGGTTTCGGCGCTCGGGCTCACAGCGCCTTCGGTGTCCACTTCGGCGCCGGCACCACCCTGGGCACCGCCACCGTCGATATTGACCTGGCAGCCCACGACATAGCCTGGGTAGATCTTGCCGCCCACGTCCTCGCCGCCGGCGATCTCGACCTGCGCGCTACCGGAGGCCCACGCGTTGCGGTGGACCGGGGTGGCACCCATGGACGGGCTGATGGTTGCCGATTCGCCGACCATGCGCACGGTCACCACCGTGCCGTCGGACAGCGTCTTGACGAGTTCGCCGCCGGGCAGCGGGATGAAGGTATCGGCACTGGCCGCTCCGGTGGAGAACAGGCCGAGCGCGACAGTGGTGGCGGCGCCGACGCCGGCCAGGCGCGCCAGATTTTTGCGGTTGAACATGAGAGTTACACCCTTCGAGGGGAGAGCTCGCGAAATGCGCGAGAGAGATTCGATGCGACGTGGACGGGCGCGGCGGCTCAGCCGATGCTGAACGGCTGGCCGTACAGGGTGGTCTTCGAGTAGTGGTCCCCGATGATCTCGACCACCGTGTACGACCGCGCCTGCGCATAACCCGCGCAACCCTGGATCTCGATCTCGGCATCCTGGTACTCCACCGAGTACTTGCCGGGCTTCGTGATGTCCTTGTAGTCGATCTGCACGAATTTGACGTCGCCCGGGCCCAGTTCGACGCCGACGGAGCCGCCGAGGCTACCGCCGTCGAGGGACAGGCCCAGCGAGCCGCCCAGGCCGATCGCGTCCTCGCCGATGCTCACCTGGCAACCGACGATATAGCCGGTATTGAGCTGCGAGGCGCCGTGCGTGGACGAGTTGTTGGTCCCGTCCTCGCCGGTCGGACCGTTGTTCGGACCCGGTTCGCCTTCGGGCGTCACTGCGACGTCGGCAATGGTGTTTCCGGAGACCCAGACAACCCGGCCCGCGCCGTTGGCCGCCATCGAGGGCGAAACGACGGCATGCTCACCTGTACGGGTAATGGTCACTCCGGGGCCGGCCTTCTGGCCGTCGGGCAGCGCCACGAAGGCATCGGCATCTGCGGCGCCCACCGACAACAGGCCCACGGCGACGGCGGCCGCGGCACCGACACCCGCGATCCTGGCGCCGTTACGTACACCGTCGGTGCGGTTCTCGCTCATATTTCCCCTCATCATGTCGGACAAACAGCATGGCCTACGAGACTCGGACAGCTGACTCGCCGGCTGCGACCAGTGTTTCGCTCGTTTGTTACCTACAGGTGACCTGTTGTTATTTCGGTGCAACGCCGCAAATCGGACAATGCACGCCAATGCGACCGGCGGGGTTCCACAAAGTGAAGTCGCGCCGGACCACCATTGCGGCGGTCGACGAAGCCGAGATTAAACGGTCGGTAACAGGTTCGACAAAGGGTGCTTTCGCTATACGTTAATGTGATCCAAATCACATTTGAATCCGAGGCGTAGTGCGGCGGTGCGCAAATGCAGGTGGCAGCCCTAGGGCAGGTCGTCGGCCGTGGAAATCCCCCGCAAAGAATTCGTCAAAAAAATAGCCCCCTTTAAATTACCGACATCGAGGGCCGAATATTATAATCCGCCGAATCCGATACCGGACAATTTCGAAAGAATTCACATCCCCCTTTACCTCCCCGGGATATAACGCGCCGACGCCGAATGCAATCGAAAAGCGTTGAGCGCCAATACCTTTCGGTCAGCCGGCGCCGCCGTGATGCGGTGGCACCTGGGAACGCCACCACTCGTCGTCGGCGCCGGATAACGCGCTGTCGTCCCGCTCGTCGCGCGTGGTGGACGGCAGCACCTCGCCGAAGATCCGGTCCAGACGCGCCGGGCCCCCCGTCCGGCGGTGTGCCCGACGGGGGACCTCGGGGTTCTCACCCTCACTCATACCGTGCGCTCCGGCTCATTCCAGCAGCCCGGACAGCTCACCGATCACCCGGCTCGCCAACGGCCCCAGGGTCGCCATCCCATCGCGGATCGCGGCCCGGGTGCCCGGCAGGTTCACCACCAGCGTGCTCCCCGAGATACCGGCCAGCCCACGGGAGAGCCCGGCGTCCAGCGAACCGGCCACCCGCCCCGAGGCCCGCAACGCCTCACTGATCCCGGGCAGATCCCGGTCGAGCACCTCGGAGGTGGCCTCGGGTGTGACATCACGCGGCGACATACCGGTGCCACCGACCGAGATCACTATGTCCACCCCACCGATCACCGCGGTGTTCAACGCGTTCCGGATCGCCACCTCGTCGGCCTCCACCGAGACGGAGGCGTCGACGAGGAACCCCGCCTCGGTGAGCAGTTCGGTGACCAGCGGGCCCAGCGAATCCTCGCCGCCGTGCGCCGTTCGATCGTCCACCACCACGACCAGTGCACGCCCCGCAACAGGAGCATCGATTTCCATACCGCTCACCGTAGCGCCGACCGCCAGCGCCGCGTGCCCACCCCCGGTCACCTTCCGCATCATCGGCCGCCCCCCACCGCGGCGGCGGCTAGGGTCACCTCGGCCGTGCGGCTGTTTCCACCACGTTCATCGGTATAGGTCACTGTCACCTTTTCTCCCGGCTGTTTCGATCGCACCGCGGCGACCAGCGCGTCACCGGAATCGATCGTGCGGTCGTCGAGCCGGGTCACGATAGACCCGGACGGGATCCCCGCCGCGGCCGCCGGGCCGTTCGGCGTGACATCGAGAACCCGCGCACCGTGCACCGATTCGTCCCGCTGCACCGTCATCCCGATCTGCGCGTATGTCGCGTGACCGCTTTTGATCAACTCGTCGGCGACCCGGCGTGCCTGATCCACCGGGATCGCGAAACCGAGCCCGATGGAACCGCTCTGCTGACCTCCCGCGCCCGAGGATCCCAGACTCGCGATCGCGGTATTGATCCCGATCAGCCGGCCCTCGGCGTCGACCAGCGCACCACCGGAATTACCCGGGTTGATCGCGGCATCGGTCTGGATCGCATCGATCACCGGATTCGGCACGGTCGGGTCGTTGCCGCCCTCTCCGGTGGTCGACACCGGGCGATTCATCGCCGAGACGATCCCGGTGGTCACCGTGCCCGCCAGCCCCAGCGGCGAACCGATCGCCACCACCGGCTGACCGACCTGTAGATTCGCCGAACTACCCAGTTCGATCGGCTGCAGATCCGTCTTCCCGCGCACCTTGATGACCGCGAGATCGGAGACCGGATCGGCACCGACCAGTGAGGCCTGCGCCGTGCTGCCGTCGGAGAAGGTCACCGACATTTCACCGTTCCCGCCGCCACCGGCCGCGACATGGTTGTTGGTCAGGATCAAACCGTCCGAGGAAAGAACCACCCCGGACCCCTCCCCCTGCCCGCGGTTACTGGCCACCTCGATCATCACCACCGACGGCAGCACCCGCTGCGCCACCGCCTGGGTCGACCCGGCCGGCGCATTCGCCGTGTTCTGCACCTTCGGCACCGGCCCGTCCAGCGCGTTGGTCACCGCCGGACGATCGCCCGAATCGCTGACCAGCGCACCCACCGCGCCCCCTATACCGCCGCTCACCAGTGCCAGCGCGACCGCCCCGGCCACCAGACCGGTCCGCACCGAGCTCCGGCGCGGCGGTGGCGCCGCGGCCGCGTAGAACTGCCCGGAATCGCCGGGCGGCGGCCCGGCGAATGATCCGCCCGCGACCGGATACGCAGCAGTGTCGCCCGGCCGGCCGCCCGGGAACGGCGGTGCACCCGGATACTGCGGTGCCCCGCCACCCGGCATCCCACCGGGCCCGGCCGGCTCGCCGCCGGCCCCCGAACTCGGCGGCGGCCCCGCGTGCGGTTGCGGAGTCGAGGGCGGCACCGGTCCCGATTCCGGCCCGGCCGGCCGATTGGTGAAATCCTCGGTCATAGTTTCCCTTTTCTGCTCATATCCGCTGTCCAGCCTGCCGACCACTACTGAGAACGAACTGAGAGCCGCATTAATTTGCGGTGCCTATAGCCGCGCCTCCGGTCGCTACGTGGTCGCGGCACCGGATGACCCGATTCTTCATTCCACCGATCGGTCGCTGCACTCCGCATCGGTCGCTCCGGCATCGGGGCGGGCCCCGACCACGGAGGTGGATCATCCGCAATCGATCGGAGAAGCGCGCGAACATACACGAATTATTCGCCTTCGGCGCTTTCCGGACGATATTCCTCCGGCGGCGGATTTTCACCCGGCAACACGATGCGGATGAGCGCGCCGCCGCGCTCGGAGGTATCGATGGCAATGGTTCCGCCGTGTTTGGTCACGACCTGTTTCACAATTGCCAGGCCGAGTCCGGAACCGGGCATGGAGCGGGAGGCGGTGGTGCGGTAGAAACGCTCGAAAACCAGCTCGCGCTCGCCCGGTGGAATACCGGGTCCGGCATCGTCGACCGACAATTCCAGAAGCCCGCGGCCGGTCTCGGCCATCCGCACGCGGACCTGCTCGCCGGGCGGGTTCCATTTGGCGGCATTGTCGAGAACATTGAGAATCGCGCGTTCCAATGCGGCGTCGTGTCCGTACACGAACCAGGGGCGCAATTCGGCGGCGAAATCGGACGCGCCGCGGCGGCGGACCCGTTCCAGTGCGCGTTCGGTCACCTCACCGAGGTCGACCCGCTCGTACACGGTTTCCGGGGCGTCCTCGCGGGCGAGATCCACCAGGTCGCCGACCAGGTTGGACAGTTCTTCGATCTGCGCCATCACATCCGACCGCAGTTCGGCCATGTCCTCCTCGGGGATGGCCGGGGCGTCGGGGCGGCTCGAGGCGATGAGGAGTTCCATATTCGTGCGCAAGGAGGTCAGCGGGGTGCGCAGTTCGTGGCCGGCGTCGGCGACCAGCCGCCGCTGCCGGTCCCGGGATTCGGTGAGGGCGCGCAGCATGGTGTTGAAGCTCTCGGTGAGCCGAGCGAGCTCGTCGTCACCGGTCACCGGAATGGGGGTGAGGTCGTCGGTCCGCGCGATCCGCTCGGTGGCCGCGGTCAGCCGGGCGATCGGGCGCAGCCCGGTCCGCCCCACAGTGGTACCCGCGCCGGCGGCGAGGACCACCCCGGACGCGCCGACCGCGAACAGCAGCCAGGCCAGCCGGTCCAGCACCTCCCGGGTCGGTTCCAGGCGTTGCGAGATGATCAAAGTGACGCCGGAATCCATACGCTCGGCCAATACCCGCTGATTGTTGTAGGTGCGCAGGGACGAATCGCGGGTGCCCTGCGCCACCGCGATCTCCTCGGTTCCGATGGGCGGTGTGGTCGGCTGTGGCGGGATATAGGCGGGCAGGCTGGGACGCTGGGTGGACTCCTGATTGGCGGGCGGATAGATCAGCGCTACGCCGATATCGTTGGAGAACAGTGTCGCCACGCCCAGCGATTGGAAGGCCATACTGTCGATATCGCCGCTGATCATGGTGGCGGCGCGGGCCCGCAGTTGCGCGTCGACCTGCCCGTAGAGGGCGCGGGCGACCATGGCGTAGGCGGCGATCGAGGTGATCGCCACGAAGATCGCCACCAGCGAGGCGGCCAGCAGAGTGACCCGCCACCGCAGGGATACGGTGCGGGTCAGCGGAGTCGGGGGGCGCATAGGGGTCGGCTCGTCCGGCCAGGGGCCGCCGAGTGGCGCGACCGAATGTTTCTTCGCCGCGGAACGGGAGGTGCGTGCCATATCCGCGCTTACGGGGGCGTTTCACGCAGGACGTAACCGACCCCGCGGACGGTATGGATGAGCCGGGGTTCGCCGTCGGCCTCGGTTTTCCGGCGTAGATAGCCGATATAGACCTCCAGGGCGTTTCCGGAGGTGGGAAAGTCGTAGCCCCACACCTCCTCGAGTATCCGGCCGCGGGTCAGTACCCGGCGCGGGTTGGACATGAGCATTTCGAGCAGGGAGAACTCGGTGCGGGTCAGCGAGATGGACCGCGAACCGCGGGCAACTTCCCGGGTGACCGGGTCGAGCGAGAGGTCGGCGAAGTGCATCGCCTCGGAGATCTCGCCGGTGTCCGGGGCGCGGCGGCGCAGCAGCGCGCGCAGCCGGGCCAGCAGTTCTTCGAGCGCGAACGGTTTGGGTAGGTAGTCGTCGGCGCCGGCATCGAGGCCCGCCACCCGCTCGGAGACCGAATCCCGCGCGGTCAGCACCAGGATGGGCAGATCGTCTCCGGTGCTGCGCAGTCGCCGGCACACTTCGAGCCCGTCCAGTCGAGGCATCATGACATCGAGTACCAGCGCGTCCGGGCGGTCGGCGGTCGCCTTCTCCAATGCGTCGATACCGTCCACCGCCAGATCGACGGTGTATCCGTTGAAGGTCAGCGACCGGCGCAGTGACTCCCGCACGGCACGATCGTCGTCGACCACCAGAATCCGCATAACACCAGTTTGACCGCAGCGACTGAGAGGCTACTGAGAGGGCCCGCCGCGCCGCGAGTCCGCTGACCACCGGCTTCGTCGGACGGATTTTCCGAATCCGGCGCGAAGGCGGGTCGAATAACAAGCGAAACTTCCCCCTCGTGGGAAGGTGTCGGACGGTCGACCTAATGGCGACGAACTCGCGGCGTTCCTTGCGCAGGCATCTCGACCTGGGAATTCATCCGCCGACCGGACGATCCATTACCACCCTGTGATATGCCACGAAACCTGTTCCACATCCGCTTTATTCGCGGCATAACCGGCTGAACGGCCCGATTGCCCGCCGCTACCATGCACGGTATGTTCCGATCGGTAAAAACTAGACCTCCGGTTGGTTCGGTGTGCAGTGAATCATAACTGAAGCGCCCACGCGCCAATAAGAGGTCGATCGTGATGCGGAGGCGACAGAGGCGGATGGAAACCCCGCGACCGTGGCAATTCAGCCTGTCCAACTGGTCGGTCACCCGCAAGGTCGGCATCGTCCTGGTCCTGCCGGTCGTCCTGGCGACCCTCTTCGCGGTGCTGCGGATCAACAACGAGCTGCGCACCCTGGAACAGCTCGAGGCCGCGACCGACCAGTCCCGCATCATCGCGCCCATCGTCGGCTACAACGCCGCCGCCGAGCACCTCGCGGTCACCGCGACCGCCGGCTGGGCCGACAACCGCAATCCGCGGGCCTCCGCGGCCCTCGCCGGGTTCGACGCGGCCCACGAAACCTTGGAAAGAGCGCTGGACTCCAATCAGATCCGGCTGGAGGTCTCCCGGGAACTATCCTCGGCACTCACCATCGGCGGCACCATGCGCAGCGGCCTCAGCAACGGATCGCCCGCCATGGTGGGCGATCAGGCCGACGAGATCGCGGTCCGGATCGGCAATGCGCTCGCGCAGTCACCCACCGTCGAGGACCTCTCGATCCAGCGCTACTTCCTGCAGGTGAGCGCCATCCAGAACGCACGGCGGTCGCTGACCGCGCAACGCCTGGTGATCAGTTCGCCCACCGCCGAGGACAATCCGGCCATGCGCGCCCGGGTACTCACCTCCGGTGGCGCCGAGCTCACCATGATCCACCAGTACGGACAGATCATGCCGGATGTGGCCGGCAATATGCGGCCGCTCCTGGACGCGGTCCAGACCCGGCTGGCGATCTTCAGCCAGGGCACCCAGGGCGCGATGACCGATCCCGCCGCGCTGAAATCCCTCGACACCAGCTCGCGGGCCTACCAGGTCACCACCGACCAGCTGATCGCCACCATCAGCGGCGCGCTGCACCATGCGACTGTTTCCGCCCAGAACAGCGCGCTGCGGGAGACCGCACTGCTCATCGCCGCCCTGCTCGGCGGCCTGACCCTCGCCCTCGCCGTCGCCCGGACCTTGGTCGTCCCAGTGCGCCGGCTGCGCCGTGACGCACTGGAAGTGGCCCATGTGCGCCTTCCAGAGGAACTCGAGCAGGTCCGCGGTGGCGCCGAGACCCCGGAGATCGAGCCGGTCGGCGTCCAGGGCACCGAGGAGATCGGCCAGCTCGCCCGAGCGGTCGACGAAATGCACCAGCAGGCCCTCAATCTGGCCGCCGACCAGGCACGTCTGCGGGTGCAGATCGGCAATATGTTCGAGACCCTGTCCCGGCGCAGCCAGTCGCTGGTCGAACAGCAGCTGGGCATCATCGAAGAGCTCGAACACGACGAGGACGATCCGAAACGGCTGCAGAACCTGTTCCGGCTCGACCATCTCGCCACGCGGATGCGGCGCAATGGTGACAACCTGCTCGTGCTGGCCGGTACCGCGCTGCGTCGCGGCCAGCTCGATCCGGTCCCGCTCTCGGATATGCTGTGGAGTGCGGTTTCCCAGGTCGAGGACTATCAGCGGGTCGAGATCGGTCATGTGCCCGAGGGTGTGGTCGCCGGTGAGCCCGCGGTCGATATCGAACACCTGCTCGCGGAGGTCATCGACAATGCGCTGCGGTACTCCCCGCCCAATACGCCGGTGGCGGTGACCGTCTCCCGCGCGGTCGACGGCGGGTACCTCATCGAGATCACCGACCGGGGACTGGGTATGGCCACCGAGGACCTGCAGGCCGCCAACGCGCGCCTGGCTTCCGGTGGTGAGATCAATGTCGAAACCGCACGCCGGATGGGTCTCTTCGTCGTCGGCCGGCTGGCCAAACGGCATCAGATCACCGTGGGGCTGCGGCGTACCTCGACCATGGCGCAGCAGCCCGGTATCACCGCCAGCCTGCATCTACCGGGCCTGTTGATCTCCCCCGATACCGGGTCGGACAACTCGAACGTACTCACCGCCGACCTCTCCGCGGCCCCGCCGCAACTCCAGCACACCTCGCAGCTGCCGCAGCTCCCCCCGCCGCCGGCGCCGCGGCAACTGACCCCGGTGCCCGACCTGCCGTCCGCGGATTCGTGGACCTCGCGGACCGATCTCCCCGCGCTGCGGCCGCTCACTCCCGCACCCGTGACATCGAGTTTCGGTACCACGTCCACCGGGCTACCGCAGCGTCGCCCGTCCACGCACGGTCCGGCCGCCCTCGGCAAGGACACCAACGGCAGCGGCTCCCGGGACACCTTCTCGGCATTCGATCCCGTCCCCGAGTCCGCGGCCAACGATGAATCGCCCACCGGGATCTGGTCGGAAACCTACAAGACCCAATCCTTCCCGGCTCCGGTGGAGACCTCGGCTCCCGACACCCCCGACCCCCGTCCGGCGTCCGAACCGGAGCCGCCGGCGGTCACCGCCCGCTCCGGCTTGCCGATCCGGCGTCCGGGCATGGACCACGACGACCCGTTCGGCCGCACCGCGGAGCGTCGCGACGAGCCGGCGCCGGCCACGACCACCTCCGCCCGGCTGCAACCGGTGGGCGGCGAAACCCCCACTCCGATCTACCAGCGCATGGTCTCGGAATGGCTGGTCGAGCCGGCCACCACGGCGGACCAGCCGCGGCAGGACTGGACCACTCCCGCCGATATCGGCTGGCTGGCCGCGGAGGACGCCGCCAAGCCGAGCTCGGATTCCAAGACCGCGAACGGGCTCCCCATCCGCCGGCCGGGCGCGCAACTCGTACCCGGCGGGCTGACCCCCGTCGAAGACGAGGTTCCACGGGACCCGGCGGAGATCCGGAGCAATCTGACCAGACACCTGAGCGGGGTCCGCAGTGGGCGGGCCGACGCGCAGAACAATGACGGAGGGCTTGTATGACCGATCCGAAGAGCAGCACGGACGAGAACTTGAACTGGCTCGTCGCCAGATTCACCCGGGATGTGCCGGGTGTCTCCCATGCCGTCCTGGTCTCCGCGGACGGCCTGTTGCAGGCTGTCAGCCCCCATCTGCCCGCCGATCGTGCCGAACAGCTCGCCGCGGTGACCGCGGGCCTGGCCAGTCTCTCGACCGGCGCGGCACAGTTGTTCGACGGCGGCAAGGTGATGCAGTCGATCGTGGAGATGCAGCGCGGCTACCTACTGGTGATGAGCGTCGGCAACGGCTCGCATATCGCGGTACTCGCCAACAAACAGCACGATATCGGCCGAATCGGTTACGAGATGGCCCTGCTGGTCGATCGCGTGGGTTCGGTCGTCAGCGCGACCGCCCGATCCACCGTCTGAGCACGATGTCCCAATTCGGCCAAGGCTTACCCGATCCGCACACCGGCGGACCCGGATTCGGCTCCCCGGACCACAACTACGGTCCGGGTGCACAGAACTTCGGACCCGGTTCCTCGCAGTACAACACCGGTGCCTATCGATTCAACGCCCCGGCGCAGCCGAACAGCCCGCGCCGGCCCGGACGTGTCCGTCCGTACGCACTCACCGCCGGCCGAACCCAGCCCGCAGTCGATCTACCGATGGAGGCGGTTATCGAAACCATCTCCTATCATGCACAATTCGATTGGCCGTCCGGTGACATCCGAGCCGAGATCCTCCGGCTCGGAACCCACCAGCTGTCGGTTGCCGAAATCGCCGCGCATCTCGATCGCCCGCTCGGTATGGTCCGCGTCGTCATCGGTGATCTCGTCGTGGACGGCAACCTGCGAGTGCATTCGACTTTGACCGAGCAGGCGAGTTACGACGAACGCCGGTCGCTGATGGAGAGGACATTGCGTGGACTCCGAGCCCTTTAGCAAGAGCCAGGGTGGTGGTGCGGCGGAGGCCGAGACCCGGGTCGTCGCGTCGACCAAGATCGTCGTCGCCGGTGGGTTCGGTGCGGGCAAAACAACTTTCGTGGGCGCGGTCTCGGAAATCGTGCCGCTGCGGACCGAGGCTATGGTCACCAGCTTCTCCGACGGCGTGGACGACCTAAACGACACCCCGGACAAGCGGACCACCACGGTCGCAATGGATTTCGGCCGGATCATCCTGCCGGGAAACCTGACGCTGTACCTGTTCGGCACACCCGGACAGCAACGGTTCTGGTTCATGTGGGACGACCTCGTCCGCGGCGCCATCGGCGCGGTGGTGCTGGTGGACGCGCGCCGGTTGGAGGACAGTTTCGCCGCCGTCGACTTCTTCGAGGCCCGTAATCTGCCCTTCCTGATCGCGGTCAACCGGTTCCCGAATTCGCCGCGGTTCGCGATGGCCGAACTACGCGAGGCGCTGTCGGTGCGCGAGGGCGTACCGATCGTGGATATCGATGCCCGCGACGCGAAGGAGGTGCGGCAGGCGCTGGCCGCCGTCACCGAGTACGCGATCAATCGTTTGAAGGCTCAGGAATACGAGGGAGTCGCCCGGCATGGTTGAGGTGCTGGCCGCGGGCACGGTCGAGACCGCCGATCTGTTCACCATGGGCTACTGGCTGACCCTGCTCACTTTCGGGGTGTCGGCGGTCGGGATGTTCGTGGGCCTGGCCTGCGCGGTGAACGGCCGCCGCTCGGTCCGGTTCCGCCCGGTATGGGTGGCCGCCGCCGCGGTCTCCATCGGCGGTATCGGGGTCTGGCTGGCCAGCACCGTCTCACTGCTGGGAATCTCCATTCCGGGCCGCGTTCTGCGTTACGACATCTCGGATCTGACCCTGTCCCTGGTGTTCGCCGTCGCCGCGGTCTTCCTCGGCCTGCTGCTGGCCGGTCGTGAGTTCGAGCTCAAACGCATGGTGAACGCCGCGGCCGGACTCGGTCTCGGATTCGGGATCATGCTGTGGCTACAGATCACCTCGATCGATATCCAGGGTTCGGTCTCGGTGAACATCGGCTTCTTCGTCGTCGCGATCGTCGTGGTGGTGACCGCTTCCTCGCTGTGTGTGTTCCTCTTCCAGCGGTTCCGCTTCCCGGCGGCCCGGGTCGGGTCGATCGCGATGTTCGGCGCGGGCGTGGCGGCCGTCTACTTCACCGGTGTCGCCTCGCTGGAATTCCGGTTCGACCCCGATGCCGAGCCCGCGCAGGGCATGGAGCTGTTCGGTTACGCCTTCCCGATGTTCGTTCTCGGTCTCCTGGCCCTGGCCGTTCCGATCACCGCGGTGCTGGTCGCCCCGGAGCGCCCCGACGACACTCCCCGCGGCCCGAAGCCCGGCGCGGGCGAGACCGGCGGCCCGGCGGGTGGTGCCGGCGGTGCGGCCCCCACGGACGAGCAGAGTCGGCCCGCCGCGCGCCCCAATGCCGCGGCGGCGCTCGCGCAGCGTGCTCAGCCGCTGCCGGAACCGGCGCGCTGATGCGGATGGAACCCGATACCGTGCTGTCCGATCAGGAGAAGCTGCTGCGGGAGCTGTGGGCGCAGGTGCGCGGCCTGCGCTCCGAGGTCTCCGAACTGCGGGTCGAGATCAGTGAAATGGAAGCCACGGTCGCCGATCTCGCGGCCCGGGCAGAGCGCCAGGAGCGAGTGGAGTTGCCGTGGCCGGTATCGCTGCTGCTGCTCCCGGCAGCCCTCGCTCTCGCGCTTCTGCGACAGGTGGGCGATATCGCGCAGGCGCTTGCGGCGGAAAGTGACTCACGACAGCGGGCGGAGCTGCCCGCGGAGACCGGGGCGAAAGCCCTCGAAAGTGGCGATGAGCGGGTCTCCCATTTCTGGGAGACCCGCCCTCACGCACGAGGATAACCGCTAGGGACCGCTGAAGCAGCAGTCCGCCGAGTTTTTCCGCAACTCACCGCATATCCGTCCGAAATAGCGGTGCGCCACCCACCTTCGGTCCGCAACCGGCCGGCAGGCGATCAGGCGAGGTGGGAGCCATGATTATGCTTGCGGGAGGTTTGCCACCGGCGCAGAATCGACCTCGGCTTCCGCTCGGAAGAGCCTGTCGCCACGGTCTTTTCGCATCCAGGGGGCCTGACAACTCACCGGCGTTTCAGGTCCAGCAGGCCGCGGCGGACCGCCTCGACCAGACGCCGCGGCACCCGATGCACCACACCATCCACCGTGACCGGAACCAGATCCGGCGGGGTGGCCTTCCAGTTCGACCGGCGGCTCCGGGTATTGGACCGCGACATCCTCCGCTTCGGTACCGCCATCTCAGTGCTCCTTCCGGGTCCGCCCGGCACGCCGGCCGTATCGGCGTTCGAATTTCTCCACCCGGCCCTGGGTGTCGAGCACGCGGTGCGCGCCGGTCCAGAAGGGATGTGAATCCGCGGTGACGTCCACCGTCAGCAGCGGATAGGTATTACCGTCGGTCCAGGTGACGGTCCGGTCGCCGGTGGCCGTGGAACGGGTCAGGAACCGGGCCCCGGTACTCGCGTCCTCGAAGACGACGGGATGGTAATCGGGATGGATATCGGCTTTCATCACTTCTCCTTCCGGGCGCGCTCGCCCATGTCGCCGCCCCGGCCCTCGCCGGTAGCGGCCGGATACGGTTCGTCCGGATCGCAGGGGTCGGTATGCCATTCGCCGAACGGATCCGGCCAGCGGGCCACCTGATGTGGTGCCCGCTCGACCAGCCGCAGTTCGGCATCGTCGACCAGCGCCCGGTCCAGTACCTGCCGGATCTCGTCCGGATCGGCCGCGTGGACCAGGACGACCAGCGAATTGTCACGGTCGCCGAACCTGTCGTCCCAGCGCAGCCGGGCCATGGCCAGCCGCTCCGGCTCGACCTCGGCGCGTTCGGCTTCGGTCATCGCCGCCAGCCAGCGGCCGGCCCCGCCGATCCGCAGCCCCCCACCGGCCGATTCCAGCCACACCACCTCGTCCGGCTGGGTCGCCAGCCAAACCCGGCCGCGCGCGGTGACCACACCCTCGAACAACACGTCCAGCGCCCCGTGCAGCCGCTCGGGGTGGAAGGGGCGCCCGGCGGCGAACTCCACCAGCTCCACCCCGCATTCCGCGCCCAGCGGGGGCTGCCCGCGCAACAGCGGGGTATGCGCGTCGAAAACCCGTCCGCGCCGGGACCGCGCCGGAATCCGGGCCAGCAGTTCCTCGACCGCTCCGGTGGTCACCGCGGCGTCCGGGCCCGCCCACAGCGCCGGGGCGAGCGGCACCAACCGGGACAGCACCGCCCCGAGCCGGGCCCGTTCCAGCGGGTCCACGGCGTCGCCGCCGGTGATCACCAGGGCGTCCGCGAAATCGACCTGCCCGACTGCCAGTTGAGCGAGGGTGCGCTCGTCGTCGGCCCATGCCCAGCCGAGTTCGTCCAGTGCTTCGTCCCCGGTCGCCGCAGCGAGCCAGGTGCGCGCGTCGAGACCGGTGAGCACGGCGGCTATCCGGACATCCCGCGCGGCGGGACCGTCCACCCGGCCGACGACACCGGCCACCACCACCTCGCCGATCCCCTGGCACACCGACTCCGCTTCGATGGCCGGATCCAGGGCGAGCACGATGCGCCGCACCGAATCCCGGGCCGCGAGAGTACAGAGCAGCGGCAGCAGATCCGCCTTCAGGGTGCAGGAGACGCAGCCATGCGCGAGTTCGTGTGCCGAGACGGTGGCGGTGCCGCCCTGGGATACGGTGCGGCGCACGATTCCCTCCCCGAGTTCGGCGAGATCGTGGCGCACCACCACGGTGCCCCCGGCGGCGCCGAGTGCGTCCGCGACGAGGTCGACGGAACCGGCCGGATCACCGTGCAGGCCGGCGACGACCACGACCGGTGTGCGGCGGTCTCCGGGATCGATGACGTCTGGGAGTTGTGCGGAATGGGACACCACTACCCTTTCGGTAATGATTTTCAATTACGACCGGGCACACGCTACAGTCTGGACCCATCGTTGTCGAAAACGATTGTCATCATCGTTCACGTCGGAGGGAGTCCCATGTCGGCGCACTGTCAGGTCACCGGTCGCAAACCCGGATTCGGCAAGGCCGTCTCGCATTCGCACAAACGCACCAGCCGGCGCTGGGATCCCAATATCCAGCGCAAGACCTACTACCTGCCCAGCGAGGGCCGCCGGATCACCCTCGATGTGTCGGCCAAGGGCATCAAGACCATCGACCGCGACGGGATCGAAGCGGTGGTGGCCCGTCTCCGCGCCCGCGGAACGCGGATCTGAGCGCACCGATGGCATCGAAATCGACCGATATTCGTCCGGTGATCAAACTCCGCTCCACCGCGGGCACCGGATACACCTACGTCACCCGTAAGAACCGCCGGAACGACCCCGACCGCATGGTCCTGCGGAAATACGACCCCGTGGTCCGCCGGCACGTCGACTTCCGGGAGGAGCGCTGATGGCCAAGAAGTCCAAGATCGCCCGTGACCGGCAGCGCCGCGCCGTCGTGGCCCGCTACGCCGAACGGCGGGCCGAGCTCAAAGAACTGATCCGTAAACCCTCCACACCCGAAGACGAGCGCCTGACCGCCCTGGCGGCCCTGCGCCGACTGCCCCGCGACGCCAGTCCGGTACGATTGCGCAATCGGGACACCGCCGACGGGCGACCGCGCGGTTATCTCCGGAAGTTCGGCCTTTCGCGTGTGCGTGTGCGCGAGATGGCGCATCGGGGAGAGTTGCCCGGTGTGCACAAATCGAGCTGGTAACCCACCGATCGTGAGTTAGGAACCGGTCATATGGCAGTCAAACGAGGCCCGTCGAAGAAGGTCCGCGCCGAACAGGCTCGCCGGCCCAAGAAGAACCCGCTGATCGCCGCGGGTATCGAGACGGTCGACTACAAGGATGTGAATCTGCTGCGCACCTTCATCTCCGATCGGGGCAAGATCCGCAGCCGCCGGGTCACCGGGCTGACCCCGCAGCAGCAACGCCAGGTCGCCGTCGCGGTGAAGAACGCGCGCGAAATGGCCCTGCTCCCCTTCACCAGCCGCTGACACGACCCGAATCCCTCCCGGACGCCCGGCCCCGCACCACGCGGCGCCGGGCGTTCGGCTGTCGCCTCCACGGCCGGGCAGCGCGGATGCCGGTGCCCACTACAGTGGTGGGCATGATCACACTGCGGGGATGTACGGCAATCCTGGCTCTCGGCGTCGTCCTCGCGGTCTCGGCCTGCGGTGGCGACGGCGCCGCCGATCCGGAGCCCGGCCCCTCCCCGACCTCCGTACCCGCCCCGGCGAGTACGCCCGCCACGCCCACCGAGGATCCCGCGGCCGACCCCGGGCACCTCTTCACCGCGGACCCCTCGATTGTCGGCGCCCATCCCGTCCCCTTCACCTCGTGGACGAAGATGGCCGAGGACCGGATCGCGATCCATTTCGAGACCGGCGTGCCCGAATGCTACGGCGTGGACGTCACCACCACCGCGGACGACCGCGCGGTCACCATCGAACTCCGCAGCGGCAGCCGCGCCGACGCCGTCGACAAGATGTGCGTGATGATGGCCGTTTTCGGCACGCTGGAGATCCAGCTGGACGTCCCGCTGGGCGACCGGCAAGTGCTCAGCGCTGTTTGACGGGGTCACGAATCCGTCGTCCCGGAGAGGCCCGCAGCGCAACATATTCCGTGCCCCCAAAAACATGGGCAGAGGAACTCGCGGCTCAACTGCAGCCGGAGTGTGCCATAGCGTGCTTCTCGCACGGCCACCGGTCGTGCCCAGAACCACAGAAGAGGAACACGGATATGCAGAAAACTCTCATCGGTGGTATCGCCGCGCTGGCGATCGCAGCCGGCTCGGTCGCCGGTGCCGGCACCGCGGCCGCGGCCGGACTACCGCTCGAAGCCGCCGCACCCGCCGCACCGCGCATGGTGCAGGGTGACTCCAGTGGGTCCGGCGTTGGTCACCAACCCAGCGGCTCGTCGTTGAGCGGCCCGATCTCCACTGGTTCGGCACAGGTGCTCGGCACCCTCATCACCGGCCTCGCAGCCCTCCTCGGCGGCAACCTCCCCCCTCCCTTGTGATCTCCTTGGGGGATACGCCCCCTAACGGTCTCCGGCTCGGGCCGGGTACAACTACATGGTTGTACCCCCGCCGACCGCTCACGACAACGATCGACCGAAAAGAAAAATAGTGGATATACGGAGTGCATTGATCGCGGGCGCGATTGCCATCGCGGCTGCCGCGATCGTCAATGTATCGGCCGGCACCGGAACGGCCATCGCCGGGACCGGCCTGCCACTCGAACCCGCCGCCCCTGTTGGGGTATCCGTCCCGGATACGGCACACAAGGAAGTCGCCGGAGTGCCCACCGGTTCGGCGCTCACCGAGCTCGCAACCCTGTCGGCTTGCGTCCCGGGTACCACGAATTGCTGAATACGCTCCGCTGACCGGTTTCGGGCGGACGCTCGATCGACAAGCCATCGCCCCGGCGTGGCAGCCTGTGGCCCTTCGATCGCTATGGATCGGAGGGCCACAGGCGTTGCCGCGTCGGCCCAGCTCAGTGGGCGAAGTGACGGGACCCGGTGAAGTACATGGTCACCCCGGCCGCCCGCGCCGCGTCGATAGTGTCCTGGTCGCGCACCGAACCGCCCGGCTGGACGATCGCCCGGATACCGGCTTCCAGCAATAGTTGCGGCCCGTCGGGGAACGGGAAGAACGCGTCCGAGGCCGCCACCGAACCCGCGGCGCGATCACCGGCCCGCTGGACGGCGAGCCGTACCGAATCGACCCGGTTGACCTGCCCCATACCGACACCTACCGACGCACCGTCGTGGGCCAGCAGGATGGCGTTGGATTTCACGGCTCGACAGGCGCGCCAGGCGAATTCGAGATCGGCGAGCGTCGCCGCGTCCGCGGCCTCGCCGGCCGCGAGGGTCCAGTTCGCCGGATCGTCGCCGTCGGCGTCGATCACATCGCGCTCCTGGAGCAGCAGCCCGCCACTCACCGGCCGGTGTTCGGCACCCGTGGGTGCCGGCGCTTCGGCGATCAGGATGCGGATGTTCTTCTTGCGCTGTAACACCTCGATGGCACCGTCGGCGTAGGAGGGCGCCACGATCACCTCGGTGAAGATCTCGGCCACCTGCTGGGCCATCGCCACCGAAACCTCACGGTTGGTCGCGATGACGCCGCCGTAGGCGCTCACCGGATCGCAGGCGTGCGCTTTGCGATGCGCCTCGGCGATATCCGCGCCGGTCGCGATACCGCAGGGGTTGGCGTGTTTGATGATCGCCACCGCGGGCGCCTCGTGGTCGTAGGCGGCACGGCGGGCGGCATCGGCGTCGGTGTAGTTGTTGTACGACATCTCCTTGCCGTGCAACTGCCGCGCCCGTGCCAGGCCGAGCCCGCCGTCACCGTCGGTGTACAGCGCGGCCCGCTGATGCGGGTTCTCGCCGTAGCGCAGCACGGCCGCACGGTCCCATACGGCGCCGATCCAGGACGGGAACCCGTCTTCCCCGGCCGGGCTATCGACCAGCGTCGACGCCATCCAGTTCGCCACGGCGACGTCATAGCTCGCGGTGTGCTGGAAAGCCTTGGCGGCCAGCGCGATCCGCTCCGACAGCGTGAACCCGCCGTCGGCGACGGCCTTGCGGACCTCCTCGTAGTCGCCGGTGTTCACCACCACGGCGACCGACGGATGGTTCTTGGCCGCGGCGCGCACCATCGACGGTCCGCCGATATCGATCTGTTCGACACATTCGTCCGGGCCGGCTCCGCTCGCGACGGTCTCGCTGAACGGGTAGAGGTTCACCACCACCAGCTGGAAGGTCTCGATACCCAGTCCGGAGAGCTGTTCGAGGTGTTCGGCCTTGCGGGTATCGGCCAGAATGCCCGCGTGTACCCGCGGATGCAGGGTCTTGACCCGGCCGTCCAGGGTTTCCGGGAACCCGGTCAGCTCCTCGACCGCGGTCACCGGGACGCCGGCGTCCGCGATCCGTGCCGCGGTCGACCCGGTGGACACCAGCTCCACCCCGGCCGCGTGCAGCGCGGTCGCCAGCTCCACGAGCCCGGTCTTGTCGTAGACGCTCACCAGCGCCCGGCGGATCGGCGTGCGTTCACTCACCGGAGAACTCGCTCATCAGGGATAACTGCCTTTCGTCCATCGGAGACAATTCCGCGGGTCGCGACGGCGGCGACAACCTCCACCAGCAACCGTCGCTCCACAACTTTGATGCGCTCGTGCAATTCGGCCTCGTCGTCGGCCGGATCGACCCGGACGGGCTCCTGGGCCAGGATCGGGCCGGTATCCACGCCGGCATCCACCAGGTGCACGGTGGTCCCGGTGATCCGGACCCCGTAGGCCAGTGCGTCCCGCACCCCGTGCGCACCGGGGAAAGCGGGCAGCAGGGCCGGATGGGTGTTGATGATCCGGCCGCCGAAACGATCCAGGAACACCGGGCCCAGCAGCTTCATGAAACCCGCGCAGACCACCAGGTCGGGCGAGTATCCGGCCACCGCCTCGGTGAGCGCCACATCCCAGGCCCCGCGATCGGCGTGATCGCCGACCGCCACCCGGAAGGTGGGTACGCCAGCCGCCGTCGCGTGTTCGACGGCAGCGCACTCCCGGTCGACGCCCACCGCGTGGATCCGTGCCGGATAGCCGGGATCGGCCGCGGCGTCGAGCAACGCGCGCAACAGTGACCCGGTCCCCGAGGCGAGTACGACCAGGCCGGCCGGGGTGGAATCGGTGGGTTCCGGGGCGGTCAGGGCTCTACTCCTGGAGTTCGAAGGAACGGCGGGCGGGGTCCACCCGCCGGCGGGAACGAACCCGCGGCACGGATAGAGCCTAGTAGACGCGGTCCGGCCCGCCTGCGGCGGCAGTGAGCCGCGGCCCGGACCGGACGTGGTCAGCTCCGGCGACCGTCTCCGTCGTCCCCGTCGAGAGCGTCCGGTTCGACCACTTCGGCATCCACGATCTCGGGTGCCGCCTCCGCGGCGGCGACGGCCCCCGCGGTGGATCCGCGCGGCTGGTCCTCGACCACCTCGGCCTCGACTTCCAGCGGCTGCTCGGGCCCCGGCGACTCGGCGGGCGGCCGATCGAGCAGACCCGCATAGCGGGCTCTCGGATCGGTGGCGGAATCGGCCGGCAGCTCCGGGAGCCGCCGCTCGGGCAGCGCGCGGTCCGCCGGGCCCCGGGCGCTCTCCTGCTCGTCGGGGTAATAGTCCTCGTCGTAGTCGATATCGTCCGGGTCGAACAGCGCGTCGGGATGCCGCATCAGCGGTGTGGGGAAGGAGACGACGAAGGTGCGCGCGAACAGCAGACCGGCGTAGCCGGGAATCGCCAGCCAGGCGAACACCGCCAGAGCGAACACCGGAAGCTCGAGGCCGAGGCGCCCGAAGTTCCCCAGCTCTCCCCCGGACAGCGCGGCCAGCGCGGTGAGCGCCGCGCTCCCGAGCCCGGCCGCGGCGAGCAGCGCCCAGGGCGCGCCGGGACGGTCGTAGCTCACCCGGGCCGATTCCACACCCCCGTACACACCCACGGCCGCCGGTACGAGCAGCAGCACGGCCCACCACAGCACGGCCGGGCCCGCCGGTACGGCGGCGAGCACCGGTACCGCGGGAATCGGTCCACCGACCACGGTGAACACTCCGACCGACGCAGCACCGAACTCGACTCCCGGGCCCACCAGCACCCCGACCGCGGCCACCGCGGCGTTCGGCAGATACAGCAGCGAGAGCAGGGTGAGCCCGAGCACGTCCACGATCCCCTCCGCGGCCCCGTAGGTCTCACCGACCCGCGACCAGTGCAGCAGCAGGCCCAGCACCAGCAGTACCGCCGCGGCGGCCAGCAGGCGCGATACGGCGCGGGCCGCCACGTACGCAGCGGCGATCACGTCATAGGGCAGACCCTCGAAAAGGCGTTCCCGGCAACGGAACGCGATACCGCACAGTACGGCGGTCAGATGCAGGAGCAGCACCCAGCCGAACGCGGTCAGCGGGTTGGGACGTTGCAGGGCAATGGATCCCGACGCGTCCTCGGTGACCGCCAGGCATACCGCGGTGATCAGCAGCGGACCACCCATGGCGGCACCGCACAACCAGCCGAGTTCGGCCCGGGTGGGTTCGGTATCGGTTGCGGCGACGGCTTCCCGGGCCGCGGCCCACAGCAGCAGCGCGGTCGGTAGCACCGGTAGCAGGCCCACCGTCGTACTGCCGATGAGCAGCGGTACCTGGTGCACGGCGAGCCAGCCGGCTGCCACCGCGCCGCTGAGACCGGTGAGATCGCTGCCCGCGGTGAAGAGGGTCACCAGCATGGTGACCACGACGACCGCCAGGGCGAAGGCCGCGGGCCGGAAAGCTACGAAAAGAAGCACCCGCGCGTGATCGGGCGGTAGCGAGAGAAAACCCGGCTCGTCGCCGGAACGCGTCGAACTCCTGCGTGCCCCCCGGAGCGGGTGGTTCGACGAGGTACGCGGGGAACTCATGGATTTCAGAGTGGCAGCCGCCCCGGCGCGGACGCTTCAGGCGCGCCGCGCCGGGTGCTGCCGGTACTCACTTCTGGTCGTCGGACTGCCGGAACGCGCGGGTGGCGTCGGCGGCCGGATCGGCGGGCTGTTCACCACCGAACGGCTGAGCCTGCTGGCCCGGCTGCTGCGGCTGCTGCGGCTGCTGCCCGTAGGTCGGCTGCTGCTGACCGTAGGGCGAAGGCTGCTGCTGGCCACCGGCGTACGGCGACTGCTGCGGCTGCTGGCCATAACCCTGCTGCTGTTGTTGCTGCTGAGGGTAGCCCGGCTGCTGCCCGTAGGCCGCCTGCTGCTGACCGTAGCCCGGCTGCGGCTGCTGACCGCTGCTGTACTGCTGGCCGTAGCCCGGCTGCTGGCCGTAACCCTGCTGCTGGGCCTGGTACTGCTGCTGGCCGTAACCCTGCTGACCGCCGGGGAATCCGGTCTGCGCCGCCGGACGGGCGGCCGGCGGGGTGAGGATTCCGGCGTCGAACAGCACGACCGCCACCGCGAGACCGGTCTGCACCAGCGCCAGCACCAGGATCAGGTAGAGCCCGATCTCGGCCTTCGCGCCATCGGGCAGGCTGAACAGCTGGAACAGGATGGTGACGAAGGTGCCGCCGGCCACCGCGGCCGCCGCGCCGACCCAGTCCTGCTTGGGCAGCAGCGACAGGCCCGCGAGTATCGCGGCGATCAGCAGCAGTCCACCGATCGTGGCTTCCTGGTATTCGAACAGGTTCAGGCTGGTATCGGCCGAGGACGGCAGATCCATATCGGTATCGGCGCCCACATAGGACAGGAAGCCGAGCAGGAAGGCGAGCACGCCCACCGCGGCCACCCCGATGGTGAGGAAGAACGGCAGTCCTTTCCCGCCGGCCCCAGCGGCACTCCCACCACCGGCCGCCTGCTGGCCTGGATTGGGCGGAACAGAGGGCGGAACGGGTGCGTTGTACCCGGAGCCCCCGGTCGGGTATGACATGTCGTCATCTCCTAGGTCGAGTAATACGTACTTGACGGCTGAATTCTCTTTGACGCTACTGCACGCGCGCGCACAGGTCATCACCGAAGGATTCGGCCATGGACGGCTCGACCACGCCACCGATACCGTCCACGCACCGTATTCCCGCTTGGTACGCGGCAAACCACGGAGGCCGTCCGCGCGATGCGGACGGCCTCCCGGAGTTCGGTGCTGCTACCGGATCAGGCGGAGACGGCCGCCTTCTCCAGGATCTCGCGCGCCAGCGCGGCGGTCTCGGACGGCGTCTTGCCGACCTTCACCCCGGCGGCCTCCAGCGCGTCCTTCTTGGCCTGCGCGGTACCCGAGGAGCCGGAGACGATGGCGCCCGCGTGGCCCATGGTCTTGCCCTCGGGGGCGGTGAAACCGGCCACATAGCCGACGACCGGCTTGGTGACATTGGCCTGGATGTAGGCCGCGGCCCGCTCCTCGGCGTCGCCGCCGATCTCACCGATCATCACGATCAGCTTCGTCTCCGGGTCCTTCTCGAACGCCTCGATGGCGTCGATGTGGGTGGTGCCGATGACCGGGTCGCCGCCGATACCGATGGAGGTCGAGAAACCGAAGTCGCGCAGCTCGTACATCATCTGGTAGGTCAGGGTGCCGGACTTGGACACCAGGCCGATCGGGCCCTTACCGGTGATGTTGGCCGGGGTGATACCGACCAGCGATTCGCCCGGGGTGATGATGCCGGGGCAGTTGGGGCCGATGATCCGGGTCTTGGCGCCCTTCTCCACGTTGTAGGCCCACGCGTAGGCGGTGTCCTGCACCGGGATGCCCTCGGTGATCACCACGAGCAGCGGGATCTCCGCGTCGATGGCCTCGATGATGGCGTCCTTGGAGAACTTCGGCGGAACGAACGCGATGGAGACGTCCGCGCCGGTCTTCTCCATGGCATCGGCCACGGTGGCGAAAACGGGCAGTTCGACGGCGTTGCCGTCGGCGTCGGTGTGCGAGACGGTGGTGCCCGCCTTACGCGCGTTCACACCGCCGACGACCTGGGTACCGGCCTTGAGCATCAGCGCGGTGTGCTTGGTGCCCTCGCCGCCGGTGATGCCCTGGACGATGACCTTCGAATCCTTGTTGAGGAAAATAGACATAGTTCTGTGTGTCCTTTACTGGGCGTGCCCTGGTAGGTCGACTCAGCGGGCCGCGAGTTCGGCGGCCTTGTCGGCGCCTTCGTCCATGGTCTGTGCCAGCGTCACCAGCGGATGCGCGGCCTCGGCGAGGATCTTGCGACCCTCTTCCACCCGGTTCCCGTCCAGGCGGACCACCAGCGGCTTATTCGCTTCGTCGCCCAGGATCTCGAGGGCCTTGACGATGCCATTGGCGACCGCGTCGCACGCGGTGATACCACCGAAGACGTTCACGAAAACGCTCTTCACCTGGGCATCGTTCAGAATGACGTCGAGCCCGTTGGCCATGACCTCGGCGGACGCGCCGCCACCGATATCGAGGAAGTTGGCCGGCTTGACACCGCTGTGCTTCTCGCCCGCGTAGGCGACGACGTCCAGGGTGGACATAACCAGACCGGCACCGTTGCCGATGATGCCGACCGCACCGTCGAGTTTGACGTAGTTGAGGTCGTTCTCCTTGGCCTTCAGCTCCAGCGGATCGGTCGCGTCCTTGTCCGCGAACTCCGCGTGGTCCGCGTGCCGGAACTCGGCGTTCTCGTCCAGAGTGACTTTGCCGTCGAGCGCCAGGATCTCGTTGTCCGGGGTACGCACCAGCGGGTTGACCTCGACCAGGGTGGCGTCCTCGTTGACGAAGACCTCCCACAGCTTCTGGATGGTCACCGCGGCGGCGTCCAGCACGTCGGCGGGCAGGTGACCCTGTTCGGCGATCGAGCGGGCGAACGCGAGATCGACACCCTTGACCGCGTCGACCGGGATCTTGGCCAGCCGGTCGGGCTTGGTGGCGGCGACCTCTTCGATCTCCATACCGCCCTCGACCGAGCACATGGCCAGGTAGGTGCGGTTGGTGCGGTCGAGCAGGAAGGAGATGTAGTACTCCTCGGCGATGTCCTTCGCCTCGGCGACCAGGATCTTCTTGGTGATGTGCCCCTTGATGTCCAGGCCGAGGATGTTCTGCCCGTGGGTGAACGCATCGTCCGGGGTGGCCGCGTACTTCACGCCACCGGCTTTGCCGCGGCCGCCGACCTTCACCTGGGACTTGATCATCACCGGTTTGCCGATTTCCGCGGCGATGGCGCGGGCGTCCTCGGCAGTGTCGGTCACGCGACCTTCCGACGAAGGCACCCCGTGCTTTACGAAGAGCTCCTTCGCCTGATATTCGAAGAGATCCATGTACTCACCGTCTCGTCTGCGTTGCTATGACAACGTCTTTGTTGGCGGCCCGACGTCGGTAGCGGGTCGTTCGGACTCTAACCACTCACAGGCACGCCCGATCGGGCACGTTCATCCTAAGTGGCGCAGGTCACGAGCCTTCCGGCGGGGAGGGCAAAGCCGCAGGCCAAGGCTACCGGCGAGTAGCTTTCCGGTGGGCCGCAGGCGGTGCGCGGCGACCGCCCGTGCGACGAGGGCGATCGCGGCCGCACCACCACAGGACAGAGCGTCCGACCGTGAGCCACGCCCACAAAGGAAACGTGATCAATATCACAGTAACGTTTGAAAAGGTCCTACCGCTTGCCGCGTCGCAATCGTTTCGTTACCGTCGAAGCCGGTCGATGTCACAGGCCGATCACAAACGTTGCACAGCGTGGATGCTTGCGCACCCGGTTGTACCGCGAGTAGAGATCTCCGTGATGTTGCTCCCTGAGCAGGTTTAGAGAGGACGGCAGCTTGACGCAGCACCCCGCTCCGCAGTCGCAGAGCCGTTCGGCAGCAGCCTTTCCGGCAGTGCATCCCTTCACCGCCGCCCGGAAGCCCGGTGCCAGTCGGATGCGAACCGGCCGATGAACCACCGCGGCACCCTCGACGCCCATCCCGACGGTCGCGCCCGGCGCCGGCACGAGAACGCGCAGCCGGCCGAAGCGACCCAGTCGTTCAACGCATTCGGCGTACCCGGTGACAACCGGTCCCGCAGGCGCCCGCTCAATACCGCTGCCGCCTCGGCCGCCGCCGATGCCCACCGCACCGCCGCCGACGACTTCTGGACGACCAACCAGGGTTGGGCCGATTCCCGGGCCGACAGCTGGTCCGGTGGCGAGCAGCAGGCACAGGACAACTGGCAGCAGGGCGGGTGGCAGCAGAACGACAAGCCCGTCTGGCACAGCGATCCGAACTGGAACACCCACCAGAGCTGGACCGAGGCACAGTCGTGGTCCGACGCGCCCGCGCAATCCTGGCCCGAACCCGCGCCCTACGCGCCCGGTGGCCGAGCGGCTTCCGATCACTACGCCGCACCCACCACGATCGCCGAGGCGCTGGAGAACGCGCCGGTCGCCGACGAAACGCCCGAAGAAACACGCCGGTCCCGCTCCCGGGGCGCACATCGGGTAGCTGCCCCGCCGTCCGCGCTCAAGGGCCGCGCCGCGGTCGTCGCGGTGGCCGCGGGCGCGGTGGTGGCCGCCGGACAGTGCGCCACCGCCGAACCCACCGATCAGAAACACGCCCAGCAGGCCACCGATTACGAGGCCGCCGGGTCGGTCCACGAGATCGCCGCCCAGTCGATGGCGACCGAGGATCCGGCCGCCGCCGTATCCAGTACCGCGTCGCCACAGATGCTCGGCGGGAACCTTCCGGTCGACACCAGCCGCTTCGGCGAGATGCTGGCCAACGGCGCCCAATTCGCGGAGGATCTGGCCCAGGCCGAAGAAGCCAAATTCCGCCCACTGTTCGCGAAATTCGCCAATGGCGCGTACACATCCGGATTCGGCGCCCGCTGGGGTGTCCAGCATCTCGGAATCGACGTGGCCGCGCCGATCGGCACCCCCATCTACGCGGTGGCCGACGGTGAGGTCATCGATGCCGGGCCGGCCTCGGGTTTCGGTATGTGGGTGCGGCTGCTGCACGCCGATGGCACCATCACCGTATACGGACACGTGGATACCACCACCGTCGGAGTGGGCGAATACGTGTTCGCCGGCGACCAGATCGCTACCGTGGGCAACCGTGGTTTCTCCACGGGCCCGCACTGCCACTTCGAAGTGTGGCTCAACGGCAGCGACAAGATCGATCCGGTGCCGTGGTTGGCCACCCGGGGGATCAGCCTCACCGGCAACGGCGACTGACCGATCCCGCCGACCGCCGGGTGCCACGATCCTCGGAGCACCCGGCCGCGGTCGTTTTCACGGTGCGGCGGTGACCGCCAGCCCGATCAGCGCAATCACCTTGGCGATCTCCAGCCCGATGTACCAGTAGTGCGCCGTCGAACGCGGCAACTTCTCCCCCGCGAGCACCCGGCCCGAGCGACGTGACAGCGGCGGACGCACCGCGGCCAGCTGTACCACCAGGATCACCACCGCAATCGCGAGCCACACCCGCACCGCCCCGGCGGGCGCCAGCACGACGGCCGCCACCAGCAGTACCGCCGCCAGCACGACCTCCACGGTGTTCAGGGCCCGGAACACCAACCGTCCGATCGCCAGCCCGAGTTCGGTGGTGACCCCGGGCGCACGGAATTTCAGCGGCGCCTCCAGGAACGAGATGGCCAGCACCATGCCGAGCCAGAGCATCGGCACGAACCACATCAGGTGCTGCACGACAGGCTCCATGATCGGAACCTACCGCGCGTCCGAGCCCCGCGGGGGCGCTACAGCTTGGTCAAGGTCTGGCTGAACTTGGGAATGAGCCGGATGGTGCCGCTGGTCCCGAAATCGATCGTCACACTGGCCATATCGCCGACCCCGTCCGCGGCGACCACTCGGCCGAGACCGTACTTGTCGTCGCTGACCCGGTCGCCGACCGCCAGCACCAGGCCGACATTGTTGCGGGATACGCCGGGCCGCGCCCGGCGGGTCTCCCGGATACCGGGCCGCGGCTCCCGCGACTGCGGCCGGCCACCGGTCCAGTCCTCATCGCTCGACTCGGCACCACGGCGACGGCCGTACTGTGCCGGAGCCGACGGCCGTTTGGGTTCCAGCCGCTTCCAATCGATCAGATGGTCCGGGACCTCCTGCAAGAACCGGGACTCCGGGTTGAACACCGGCTGCCCCCACGCCGAGCGGACCACCGCGCGGGTGAGATACAGGCGGCGCCGGGCCCGGGTGATCCCCACATAGGCCAGCCGGCGTTCCTCGGCCAGTTCGGCAGGGTCGCCGAGGGCCCGCAGATGCGGGAACTGGCCGTCCTCCCAGCCGGTCACGAAGACCACCGGGAACTCCAGGCCCTTGGCGGTGTGCAGGGTCATCATGGTGACCATGCCCGAACCCTCCTCGGGGATCTGGTCGGCATCGGCCACCAGTGATACCCGTTCCAGGAAGGCGGCCAGCGAACCGGGTTCGGGTTCGCCCTCACCGGTTTCCGGTACCAGGCCCTCGGCGCGGGCGGCCTCGAGCGCGTTCCGCGCCTCGGAGCTGAACTCTCGGGCGACGCTGACGAGTTCGTTCAGGTTGTCCAACCGGGCACCGTCCTGCGGATCGTCGGAGGCCTCCAGTTCCGCCCGGTAACCGGTGCGATCCAATACCGCCTCGACCACCGCGCCCACATCGGGGAAATCGACCTCGTCCATCTCACCGGCGGCCCGGATCTGCTCGAGCAGCGCGACGAATCCGGCGATGGCATTGCGTGCCCGGGTGTTCAGCAGCGCGACCTCACCGGCGGCGGCATCGCGCAGCGCTTCGGCGAAGCCGATACCGCGCTGTTCGGCGTGCACGGCCACACAGGCCTCGGCCCGATCCCCGATACCGCGCCGCGGGGTGTTGAGAATCCGGCGCAGGCTCACCGCATCCTCCGGGTTCTCCAGGACGCGCAGGTAGGCGACGATATCGCGGACCTCTTTGCGCTCGTAGAACCGGACCCCGCCGACCACCTTGTAGGGCAGGCCCATCCGGATGAAGATCTCCTCCAGGGCCCGGGAGTTGTTGTTGGTGCGGTAGAACACCGCGATATCGGAGTAGGCGGCCTCACCGTCGTCCACCAGCCGGTCGATCTCCCGCGCGACGAAGGCCGCCTCGTCGTGTTCGTTGTCGGCGACGTAGCCGGTGATGAGTTCGCCCTCACCGGCATCGGTCCACAGCCGCTTGTCGCGGCGGTTGCTGTTGCGAGCGATCACCGAGTTGGCCGCGGACAGGATGTTCTGCGTGGACCGATAGTTCTGTTCCAGCAGAATGGTCTCGGCGTCGGGGAAATCGCGCTCGAATTCCTCGATATTGCGGATGGTGGCGCCGCGGAAGGCGTAGATGGACTGATCCGCGTCCCCGACCACGCAGAGTTCGCTGGGCGGCACCGTACGCGCGTCCGGTTCCGGGGCCTCGCTGCCGGATGCGGCGGCCGCCGCGCCGGCGTCGGTATCGGCGGCTTCGCCGGCCGGGCCGGACCCCGCGGTGTGATGCCCGACCAGTTCCCGCACCAGCACGTACTGGGCGTGGTTGGTGTCCTGGTATTCGTCCACCAGGACGTGCCGGAAGCGGCGGCGGTAGTACTCGGCGACCTCGGGATGCCGTTGCAGCAGGGCGACCGTCTCGCCGATGAGGTCGTCGAAATCCAGCGCGTTGGCCGTGCGCAACCGCCGCTGGTATTCGGTATAGACCCGGGCGACCACGCGCGGCAGCTCGGCATCCTCGAATTCCGCGTCGCTACTCGCCTGTTCCGGGCCGACGAGTTCGTTCTTCAGGTTCGAGATGGCGGTCGCGAGCAGCCGCGGGGTGTACTTCTTGGCGTCCAGTTCCAGATCCCGGCCGATCATGGTGAGCAGCCGCCGGGAATCATCGGCGTCGTAGATGGAGAAGTTCGAGTTCAGCCCGGCCAGCAGGGCCGACTGGGTGCGCAGGATCCGCACACAACTCGAGTGGAAGGTCGACACCCACATGCTCGCGGCGCGCGGGCCCACCAGGCCGATGACCCGCTCGCGCATCTCGGCGGCGGCCTTGTTGGTGAAGGTGATGGCCAGGATCTGCCCGGGGGTTGCCCCGCGCGCGGCCAGCAGGTAGGCGATGCGGCGGGTCAGCACCGCGGTCTTGCCCGAACCCGCGCCGGCCACGATCAGCAGCGGCGAGCCGGTATGCAGTACAGCAGCGCGCTGCTGCGGGTTGAGGCCCTCCAGCAGCTGCTCGGCCTCCTCGGCCCGGCGCTGCGCGGTATCGGTGCGCTGCTGCGCCTGCTCGGCCTGCACCCGCTGCCGGAGCGCGGCCAGGCCGCCGGGCGCCGCCGCACGCCGGTCGGCACCGGATAGCTCCAGGCCGGGCAGAGCCGCGGCCTCCGGCGCCGGGCCGGGCTCCGGCGAGCCGGCGGCGGAGGTGGTGGCACGGGAATTGTGCGAATCCGAACGAAGTGCTGCCGCGGTGGTGTCCATCGTCTGTTCACGCTACCGCCGCGACCCGACACGATCGAACACTCGGCCGAATTCGTCGCCGACGGGACCACCCGGTGGGTCGGTGTCCCCACCAGTGAGCGTTTTGCATACATCGGTTGCCGTGGCAAACTGGCAATATGGTTTGCCCTTCAGCGAAACATCCGCGCCGGTTGTGTGGACAGCTGGGCCGCAGACCGGGCACCTGAGGCCCGACGGGACGGGGGAACGGCACTACCAGACCCGCCGGGTCTTTTTCACGCGGTGGAAGAGCTCTGGATCGGTAATACGACGCGCCTCGGCGCCGATCCAGGTTCTGACACGAGGAGATGAGAAATGAGCACACCCGCTACGGCGACCGGGTCGGGTTCGACTACCGACACGGACTCGGAGCTCCCTCGGACCGAAGCCGAGATCGAGAAGCTCCGTAAGGAGATCGACCGGCTCGATGCGGAGATCCTTGCGGCCATCAAGCGCCGATCAGAGGTCTCGCGGATCATCGGCCAGACCCGGATGGCTTCCGGGGGCACCCGCCTGGTGCACAGCCGGGAGATGAAAGTGCTGGAGCGCTTCAGCGAACTCGGTCAGGAAGGTCACACCCTGGCGATGCTGCTGCTGCGTCTCGGACGCGGACGTCTGGGCCGCTAGGCCCCACAGAAACCGACGCGGCGGCCCACAGACCGCCGCAACCTCACGAACCGCCCCGGGTGACCACGCCCCAGGGCGGTTCGTACTGTCTGTCACGTCATGGCGATGTACTTGGTCGACAGGTATTCCTCGATCCCCTCGGTACCGCCTTCCCGGCCGAAACCGGACGCCTTGACGCCGCCGAACGGGGCCGCCGGGTCCGAGATCACCCCGCGGTTCACCCCCACCATTCCGCTCTCCAGCCCCTCGGCCACCCGCAGCGCCCGGTCGAGATCCCGGGTGTAGATGTAGCTCACCAGCCCGAACTCGGTGTTGTTGGCGGCGGCCAGCCCCTCTTCCTCGGTGTCGAAGGCGACGATCGGCGCCACCGGGCCGAAAACCTCCTCGCGGAGGATCCGCGCCCCCGCGGGGATATCGGTGAGCACGGTCGCCGGATAGAACCAGCCCGGACCGCTCGGAGCTTTCCCGCCGACGCGGACCGACGCGCCCGCACCGACCGCGTCGTCGACCAGTTCGGCGACGGTGTTCAATTGATCCTCGCTGACCAGGGGGCCGAGGGTGGTGTCCGGATCGGTACCCGGGCCCAGCCGGACCTGTGCGTTGACCGCCGCCACGAACTTATCGGTGAACTCCTCGACCACCGCGCGCTGCACGTGGAACCGGTTGGCCGCGGTGCACGCCTCACCGCCGTTGCGCAGTTTGGCCAGCAGGGCCCCTTCGACGGCCGCATCGATATCGGCGTCGTCGAACACCACGAACGGCGCGTTCCCGCCGAGTTCCATCGACGTGCGCAGCAGGCCGGACGCGGATTTCTCGACGAGGGTGCGACCGACCTCGGTGGATCCGGTGAAAGTGAGCTTGCGCAACCGGGGATCGTCGAGCAGCGGCTGGGTCACCGCGCCGGATCGGCGGGAGGTGATCACCGACAGCACGCCGTCGGGCAGACCGGCCTCGGAGCACAACTTCGCCAGCAGCAGCATGGTGAGCGGGGTCGCCGAGGCCGGTTTCACGATCATGGTGCAGCCCGCCGCCAGCGCGGGGCCGATCTTGCGGGTACCCATCGCGAGCGGGAAGTTCCACGGCGTGATCGCCAGACAGGGACCGACCGGCTGCTTGTGCACCAGGATGCGGCCGGTGCCCGAGGGTGCGTGCAGATAGCGGCCGTGGATACGCGCGGCCTCCTCGCCGAACCAGCGGAAGAACTCGGCCCCGTAGCGGACCTCGTTACGGCTCTCCGGCAGAGCCTTGCCCATCTCCAGGGTCATCAGCAGGGCGAATTCCTCGGCGCGCGCGGTGATGCGTTCGAAGACCGCCCGCAGGATCTCCCCGCGCTCGCGGGCCGGGGTCGCGGCCCAGTCCGCCTGAACCGCGACCGCGGCGTCCAGGGCCCGCACGGCGTCCTCCGGAGTCCCGTCCGCCACCTCGGCCAGCACCTCGCGGTTCGCCGGGTTGTGCACCGCGAAGGTGCCCCCGCCGGTGGCGTCGACGGGTCCGCCGATCCACAGTTGCTTCGGGACGGATGCGAGTACTTCGGTTTCCGATGCCATACCGGCCAGCCTATGCGCGGAACCAGCAGAAAACAGTGTCTATTGCTCCGCCTCCGGCGGGGCGGGTCGAGGCCCGGTAACCCCGATTCTTCCTGCTCCGCTCAGTCGCTGCGCTCTTTCGCTCCGTCGGTCCAGAACCCGGGGCGGTCCCGACCATTGAGGTAGACCATCCGGAATAGGCGGAAGGTGCGTGCCGGCCTCGACCGGCCTGGGGAGGCGCACGACTCGATAAGTGCTCACTGGTCACCGGCCTCTGGACTGTCGACTGCACACGCTCAATCGCTTCGCTCCTTCGCTCTGTCGCTCCGGAGCCAGGGGCGGGCCCCGACCACGAACGCAGACCCCATCCAGATCGGATGAAAGACACCTGAGAGCTGCACCCGACCCGCCGGAGTTACCGGTGGGCAACCACCTTCGTTCGCCTTCGTCCGGCGGCCGGGACCCGCCACGGGCCCCGGCCGCGCCTGCGTCCGGGGCCCGTGGGTTGTACGCTCGGCCAGTGTGAGCGTCGACATAACCGCATCGGCGGCATGGCAGAAATTGCGCGATCACCACACTGCGATCGCCGCCCTACAACTGAGGGATCTGTTCGCCGAAGATCCGCCGCGCGGCCGGGATCTCACGCTGACCGCGGGTGAGCTGCGAATCGACTACAGCAAGCATCGCATCACCCGGGAGACCCTGCAATTGCTGGTGGAACTCGCCCGGGAAGCGGGTGTGGAGACGCAGCGCGACCGGATGCTGCGTGGTGAACACATCAACACGTCCGAGGACCGGGCGGTGGGTCATACCGCCCTGCGGTTGCCGAAGGGCAGTTCCCTCACCATCGACGGCGCGGACGCGGTCGCCGCCGTACACGAGGTACTCGACCGGATGGGTGCCTTCGCCGACTCGGTACGTTCGGGCGACTGGCGCGGTGCGACCGGTGAGCGCATCCGCACGGTGGTGAACATCGGTATCGGCGGTTCGGATCTCGGCCCCGTGATGGTGCATCAGGCGCTGCGTCATTACGCGGACGCCGGTATCGGTGCGCGGTTCGTCTCCAATGTCGATCCCGCCGATCTGGTGGCCACACTGACGGATCTGGATCCGGCGACCACCCTGTTCATCGTGGCCTCCAAAACCTTCTCGACCCTGGAGACGCTGACCAACGCCACCGCCGCGCGTCGCTGGCTGGTCGACGCCCTCGGCCCGGACGCCGTAGCGAAACATTTCGTCGCGGTGTCCACACACGCCGGGCGGGTCGCCGAGTTCGGTATCGACACCGACAATATGTTCGGCTTCTGGGATTGGGTCGGCGGCCGGTATTCGGTGGATTCGGCCATCGGCCTGTCGGTCATGGTGACGATCGGTCCGGCCAGGTTCGCCGAATTCCTCGCCGGTATGCACGATATGGACCGCCATTTCGCCACGGCGCCGCTGGCGGAGAACGCGCCGGCCCTGCTGGCTCTGCTCGGCGTGTGGTACGCGAACTTCTTCGGCGCGCAGTCGCGCGCGGTGCTGCCGTACTCCAACGATCTCGCCCGCTTCCCGGCCTATCTGCAGCAGCTCACGATGGAGTCGAACGGTAAATCGGTGCGAGCGGACGGTACCCCGGTCACCACCACCACCGGCGAGATCTTCTGGGGCGAACCCGGCACCAACGGTCAGCATGCCTTCTACCAGCTCCTGCACCAGGGCACCCGGTTGATTCCCGCCGATTTCATCGGTTTCGCCCAGCCGACCGACGATCTGCCCACCCGCGACGGCACCGGCAGTATGCACGACATCCTGATGAGCAATCTGTTCGCGCAGACCAAGGTGCTGGCCTTCGGGAAGACCGCCGAGGAGATCGCCGCCGAGGGCACACCGCCGGAATTGGTACCGCACAAGGTAATGCCCGGAAACCGGCCCAGCACCACGATCCTCGCGCCCCGGCTCACCCCCGCGGTGCTGGGCCAGCTGATCGCGCTGTACGAGCACCAGGTGTTCGTGGCGGGTGTGATCTGGGGGATCGACAGCTTCGACCAGTGGGGTGTGGAGCTGGGCAAACAGCAGGCCCTCGCATTGGCGCCACTGCTCACCGATCCGGAAGAACCCGCACCGCAGGACGATTCGTCCACGGACGCGCTGATCCGCTGGTACCGCACCAACCGCTGACGCTCACCACGGCTGGATCGGCAGATCCACCCGCGCGGCGGTCGCGGTGACCAGCCGGTGCAGTGCGGCCGCATCGGCCACCTGTTCCGGGTAGAGACTCGCGACGGTCAGAACGTGGTCGTCCCCGAATCGGCACAGGTAGCCGGACAGCCGGGTGCGCGGCCGCCGCGCGTAGTCGAGGCCGGGATGAACGGCCCGGGTGGCGATACCGGTGCACTCGTACGGCCCGAGGGTGGACAGCGCCGACGGGATCGCGCCGATATTCGAGCACAGGATGTCGCGTTCTCCCGCTCCCCGGGACAGCAGATGAGCCACTTTGTCGGGCACCAGGTAGAGGAACTCCTCCGGTAGTCCCCCGGGGCTGGTCATCCGCCGCTCGTAGGCCGACCGGCTCTTCGCGCGGATCTCGGCCGGACCATCCCCCGCGGCCACCGTGATCTCGGTCACCGCCAGATCATTGTCGATCCCGGGTTCCTCCCGGGTGTCCACGGGCAGGCTCGCCGCGATCTCGGCACCGGGAAAACCAGCGGCCCACAGCGTGTTCGCGACGAGCCAGATGAACAGGCTGTTGGCTGTACCTCCATATTTCGCGGCGACCGCCGCCCAGGCCGCCGCCGGGCAGCGGAAGATCAGCGCGGGTTCGTTCAGCGGGGCGTGGATGGAGATTTCGGCAGGTCCGGACGGACCGACGGGTTCGAGTTCCGCTGCGCGCGCGGCGTACCCGGCAGGTCGCTCGGCTCGAGCCGAGCGGTCGAGCCCCGGCCCGGCGACGAGGCGGGCCGGGGCGTGCGCGGTACGTGGAATACCTCCGGCCCCGGGCGCTACCCGTGGACGTCCGGCGGCCGATCTGCCGGTTCCGGGCCCTCGGATTCCACGCGGTATCCGGGCCGCGGCGGCCCGCACACCACCAAGCCCCACCGTCGCCCAGATACGCGCCGCATCGAGCCAGTCCGAATCCGAACCGCCCCCGACCTCGCCGCCCGGCTCCGTCCCCGGCCGGGCTCGCGGGATATCCACCGCGCGAACCGGATTCACCGCCTCGAGTGCTTGTTCCACCGCGAGGATCAGCCCCCGGGCATCGGCGAGCACATGGGAGCAGGTGAGGGCCACGATCGTGCCCCCGTCGGTAAGTGGCGCCGCCGACAGCCGCCAGCCCGGGCCGTGTTCGGGATCCAGGTCGGCACCACACGCGTCGGCCCAGTACGGGATCTCGGCGGGCATGAGTGCCGTATGGTGCCGGTCGAGCCGATGAGCGCGATCGTTGCGCTGCCACCGCGCCCGAGCGCCCGGGACCCGGGGCCGGATCACCCGGCGGGCGAGCGGCCCGCTGCGTAATGCCCCGTGCAGTTGTGCGAGAACTTCGGGTTCCACCGCCCCCGCGGTGCGCCACAGGCCCTGGAGCGCGATCGGGGTGCCGAGCCCCTGATGGGTGCGCAGGAAGATTTCGTCGACAACGCTCAAGCGGCGCATCCGCACAGGTTAACCGTTGTTTCCGGGACGCCGCGCACGGCACCGCATCCGCCGCCGGTATCCAGCCGAGGCCGGCACGTGACCGGCCCGATCACCACCCCTCGTTCGTCGAGGCGGAGCCTGGTGGCGCGGACGGCCGTGGGTCGCGGAGAGGGCGTCGGCGATGTGGAATATCTCGGCGGCGCCGTGGCTGTTCTCGGCCACGAACCCGGAAGGACGGGTGCCATCGATACCGACCGGTCCCGATCCCCCGAAGGTCCGCCATGTGACATAGGACGCATAATCGATGGATGCTCACGCACGACGTTGTCAACCAGGTTCCGCCGATCACTCCGTTCGAGGTCTCGCGGGACCCGGCGTTGCTGGCCGGTCTGCACCGGGAGGGCGCCGGGTGGGCAGAGGCGGAAGTGCGTGAACTCGGCACGCTCGCCGGTACCGAGCAGGTTCAGGAGTGGGGCCGGCTCGCCAACGAGTATCCACCCGTCCTGCACACCCACGACCGCTACGGCAACCGCGTCGACGAGGTGGAATTCCATCCGTACTGGCATGAGCTGATGGCGGTGGCGGTCGAACACGGGCTGCACGCCGCCCCGTGGGCCGACAGCCGGGCCGGCGCCCATGTGGCGCGGGCCGCCAAGTTCTACGTCTGGGGCGCCGCCGATGCCGGGCACATGTGTCCCGTCTCCATGACCTACGCCGCGATTCCGGCACTGCGGCACAATCCGGAACTGGCGGCGCGATATGAACCGCTGCTCACCGCTCGCGCCTACGACTTCGGGCTGCGCGAACCATCCACCAAGGCGGGGCTCATCGCCGGTATGTCGATGACGGAGAAACAGGGTGGGTCCGATGTCCGGGCCAACACCACCACCGCGACCCCGCAACCCGACGGCACGTATCGGCTCGTCGGACATAAATGGTTCACCTCGGCACCGATGTCGGATATGTTCCTCACTCTGGCCCAGGCGCCGGGCGGGCTGTCGTGTTTCCTACTGCCGCGAGTGCTGCCCGACGGCTCCCGCAACCCGATCCGGCTCCAGCGGCTCAAGGACAAACTGGGCAACAAATCGAACGCGTCCGCGGAGATCGAATACGAGAACGCGATCGGCTGGCCGGTCGGCGCGGAGGGCGCCGGGGTGAAGACCATTATCGAAATGGTCAACATGACCCGTCTCGACTGCGTGATCGGGTCCGCGGTCGGGATGCGCACGGCCGCCGTACGGGCGGTGCACCACGCCCGCCACCGGAAGGCGTTCGGTGCCGCGCTGGTCGATCAGCCCGCGATGCGCAATGTGCTCGCCGATCTGGTGCTCGAATCCGAGGCCGCCACCACGGTCATGCTGCGGTTGGCCGGGGCCACCGATCGCGCCGCGGCGGACTCCGGCGAAGCCGCGCTGCGCCGGATCGCGCTCGCGGTGACCAAGTACTGGGTATGCAAACGCGCGGCCCCACACGCCGCCGAGGCCCTGGAATGTTTCGGTGGAAACGGTTACGTCGAGGAATCCGGGATGCCGCGGCTGTACCGGGAGGCGCCGCTCATGTCGATCTGGGAGGGATCGGGCAATGTGGCCGCGCTCGACGCCCTGCGCGCGATGGGCACCCAGCCCGAGACCGTGGAGGCGTACTTCGCCGAGGTCTCCCGGGCGCGCGGCGAGAACCCGCATCTGGACCGCGCGATCGACCTGGTCGGCAAGGAACTGGCCGATCGCAGCGATATCGAGTACCGGGCGCGCCGGATCGTCGAGTTGATGGCGCTGGTCCTACAGGGCGCCCAGCTCGTCCGGCACGGCCACCGCGCGGTCGCCGACGCCTTCTGCGCGTCCCGGCTGGGTGCGGACTGGGGCGCCGCGTTCGGGACCCTGCCCACTGGCGTGGATACGACGGCGATCATCGAACGGGCGTTCGTCTGAGTGGTCAGTCGGCCGGGAGCACTTTGTCGAGGAAGGTGAGGGTGTGGTCGAGGCCGCCGTTCTCCTCCAGGTCTTCGTGGCCGGCCTCGAGGATCTGGACCATATGCTGCGTGCCGTTCAGGGCGAACTGCCCCATCAGCGCAAGGGTCAGTGGTAGCGGGACGACGGTGTCGTAGGTGCCGTGGACGACCAGAATCGGATCCTGGTAGCCGCTGATCGGCACGCTCATATAGTCGCGCGCCACCGACGCGAAATCCGGGTCGTCGAGGGGGCGCGATACCAGGGAGCCGATCTCCGTGGTGTACAGCATGGCCTCGGCCTGTGCACTGCAGCCGGCGCTGATTCCGGCGATGAACTTGCGGCCCTGCGGGGTCAGGAAGTCGCCGACCTCGGGGCCCAGCCGGGCGCCGACCATACCGGCGAGCACCATGGGCGCGGACCGGCCCACATATCCGGGCAGCTCGGGCTGATCCGGGCGCGAACGCAGGAACATGCTCTCCAGATTGCTGACCGGGGCCAAGGCGGCGGTACCGCGGAAATCGAGTTCGGGGGCGTACTCGGGAGCGAGCCGGCCGGTGCCGAGCGCGGCATGTCCACCCTGCGACCACCCGGCCACCGCCCAGCTCGGGGCGAGGCCGGGGTAGGCGGAGCGGGCGGCGCGGACCGCGTCGATGGTGGCGGTGGCCTCGCTCGTGGTGTGCAGATACGGATGGGGACCCGGTGAATTGGGGCTCAGCCCGATGTAGTCGGGGGCGACGACGGCGTATCCGGCGTCGTTGAAGCGCGCCACGGTCGGGCCGGTGTCCCGTTCGAGTGCCTCCGAGCCGGTGAGACCGCAGTTCTGCGCGAGCCCGGAGGTGCCGTGGTCCCAGGCGACCACCCGGCGGCCCCCTTCCGGGGCCGGCCCCTCAGGAATGCGTACCAGGGCGGCGGCGGGAACCAGTTCACCGCCCGGGCCGGTGGTGACGTATTCGATGCGCCGCACACCGTCGAGCCCGGCCCACGGCCGGTCGAGCAGTCCGGCCGAGAGCAGACGCCCCGGATACCAGGCCGCCTGCGCCCGTGCGACGGCCCCCGGCAGTCCGGCGCACAGCGCCGCAACCAGTGTCAGTACCCCCGCAAGCGCCCGGGCATAGCGGACCATTGCTCTGTGCTCTCCTCTGTTTATGCGGCAGACCATCGTCCATGGTGGCAGCGGTCCGGGAATTGTGCCCGTCCGGTCGGCGCGGGCATGTATCGGAAACACTCAGCGGGTCGGCGGGGCGATCTGCCAGTGCTGCTCCAGCGCACCGGCTATATCCGGCAGCACGGTGACCGGAATCCGTTTATGGCGCAACATGTTTCGTATCTCATTGACCTGTTCGCGCTTACGCAGTTCGTAGGCTCCCGAGACCGGCCCGCGGACCGGGGGAATCGAGAGCAGCACGAGTTCACTGTGCGGTTCCTCACTCCCGGTCAGATCCAGCGCGAGCGACCAGCGCGCGTCCTCGTCGAGGCCGAAACGGCCGGCCACCACACGCTCCCAATCGATACTGGTCGCCGACCACGGCGTCCGCCGCTGGATCGCCTCCTCGGTGAGGATCACCGTGTCCCGGGTGAACAGCGCGAACAGCGCGGCCACGGCGAGAATCGCGCCGAGGACGATCCCGGTGAACACCCGGGCGGCCCCGAACAGCAGCACCGTGGGGACGGTCACCGCGACGACCAGCGCGACTCCGGCCAGACCGTAACCCAGCACCCGAGCGGTGGGCACGACACCAGCGTGCACCCTCTGCATACCGACTCCGTTCATCCCGCGAACTGGTGCCGGCCACACGGTACCGGACAATCGATGGCGGCTCCGCCGACGCTGGTCACCCGCTCAGAACAGCGCGACGGCGGCCTCGGCCGAGTACACGTGGAAGGTCATGCTCTGCTGGAAATAGAGCTGGACAGTTTCGGCGTCGTGGGCCAGATAACCGATGGACAGATCCTGGCCCACGGTGAGATCGAAGTCACCG
The DNA here is from genome assembly GCF_001613445.1 of Nocardia grenadensis NBRC 108939. Taxonomy (GTDB): domain Bacteria; phylum Actinomycetota; class Actinomycetes; order Mycobacteriales; family Mycobacteriaceae; genus Nocardia; species Nocardia grenadensis. Next base: position 20,976 of record NZ_BDCJ01000012.1, on the reverse strand, counting down.
CCGCGGGTGGTGAGCACGAACGCCCCGTCGATGGCCGGCGCCCAGATGATCTCCCCGTCGGGAACCAGTCGTTCCAGGTGGGTACGCAGCGGATGACCGTGGTTGGAGGTCTCGCTCACCTTCGTGTACAGATCGGCGCTCAGCAATACCGAATACGGTCCGTCGACACCGGCCAGCCGCAACTGGCTCACCGCCAGGGCGATCACCTCGGGCACCCCGAACACATCCTCGGGCAGCGCGATCGACCGGTTCGACGAGGCGGCCCGGATACCGGTGATACCGGCCGCCGCGTAACCCTCGAATACGGCCCGGTCCTCGGCGAAGGCGATATTGCGGGCGGCGTCCTTCACCGGGTCCAGGTCGGTGTCCTGAGCGCCGCGCTCGACATTGTCGAGTTCCTCGCGCGAAAGCGTGAACGGCACCCGCAACTCGACCAGCGGCGCCACCACTCGCTGCCGCGCCTGGACACCGTCGTGCGGAGCGTCGATCGGCGTCGTATGGCCGAGCCCGCGGGCCGAATAGTCCGTACCGTGCGGGCCGGACAGGTCGACCACCCGGCGGCCGGCATTGTGCCGTTTGAAGGTACGCGTCGCCTCCTCCTCGATAACGGCCCAGGCCGCGTCGGTGATCGGCGCGAGTTCGCGATGCAGGTTGTTCATACGGTGCTGCTCCTTTTCAACGTGCCGATACCGAGGGAACCGTCGGCGGCCGGCGGCGGGCCCGGATCTACCGCCACGGCTTCCTCCGGCGGGTCGGGCAGATCGTCGAAGAAATCTCGGGGCGGAACGAAGAAGAGGGTGCCGGTGACCGCGGTGGAGAAATCCAGGATGCGATCGTGGGTGGCCTCATCGGTCCCGAGGAACATCCGCTCCAGCATGATCTCGGTGGTCCGGGGGGTCGCCGAATAGCCCACGAAGTAGGTGCCGAACTCACCGTCGCGGACACTGCCGAACGGCATGTTCGCGCGCAGGATCTCCCGTTCGGTGCCGTCGGGCTCGATCACCTGGTTCACCGCGATATGCGAGTCCGGGGGTTTCACCTCGTCGTCGAATTCGAAATCCTCGAGTTTGGTGCGGCCGATCACCCGTTCCTGCTCCTGCACCGGCAGCGCCCGCCAGGCGGTGAGATCGTGCAGGTACTTCTGCACGATCACATAGCTGCCACCGGTGAAATCCGGGTCGTCGGTGCCGATCAGCGCGGCCCGGCCGGCGGGTGTATCCGGCATACCGCCCTCCGGGTTCTCGGTCCCATCGACGAAACCGAGCAGGTCACGTTGTTCGAAATAGCGGAAACCGACCGTTTCGTCGACGATCGTGCCGATATCGGCCAGCCGGTCGCCGATCGCCATGGCCAGTTCGAAACAGGCGTCGTGCACTTCGGCGCGGATATGGAAGATCAGATCGCCCGGCGTGGCGGGAGCCCGGTGCAGCGGTCCCTCGTACCCGGGGAACTCGTGCAGTTCGGCCGGGCGCGGCCCGCCGAACAGCCGGTCCCAGGCGGTGGACCCGACCCCGGCGATACACGCCAGCCCGGCGCCCGGCAACCGGAATCCGATGGCCCGGCGCAGACCGGGCAGCTCGGCGAGCAGATCCCGTGCCGCCGCCTCACCACCGGGGTCGATGGTGGCGACCAGGAAATACGCGGCCGGGGTGAGCGGTTCGAGAATCGGCTGCGGCTGCCCCATAGCCGATCACATTACCGGCGCGGGACCGGCAAGCGTGTGACCCGGGCTGCCTACTTGGCGACCGTCAACAAAAAGGCCACATCGTCGATGGCCTGCACGCTGTGCCGCGCCCTCGGAACCACCAGCAGATCCCCGGCCGACCCCTTCCACTCGTTGTCCCCACTGTGCAGCGTGAGCGTGCCGGAGAGGACGAGCAGGGTGGCCTCACCGTTGTTGTCGTGTTCGGCCAGGCCCTGGCCGGCGCACAACCCCACGACGGTCTGGCGTAGCGAATTCGCGTGACCGCCGTAGATGGTCTGCGAGCTGCGACCACTGGTCACGGTCGCGGCCAGCTTGAGTTGCTGCCGGGCCACCGCTGTCAGCGATTTCTTGTCCATGGACAGCCTTTCGCCTCCGCATACCCACGACCGGGCTGTGATCGCGGGACGTACAGCCGAGTATGCCCGACCAGGCTCCACCGTTCCGGCGTTTTCCGCGGCTCGCGCCCACCGGAACCCGGATGCCGGCGGTCAGTCGCGGGTGAAACGCCGGATCCGGTAGCGCAGCCCGCCCATGGATTCGAGCCAGGTCGCCGGATCGGCCGACGACCACTCCGGACCCAGGGCGGGGGCGTGCGCGTCACCGTCCACCTCGGTGTCGACCTCGGTGACCAGTAGCTCGCCGGCATACGGCAACGCCAGCCGGTAGATCTCGCCGCCGCCGATCACCCATGTCGTCGCGGGCGCCGCCAAGGCCAGCGCCGCCTCGACCGACGCGGCCGCCTCCGCCCCGGCCGCGGACCAGCCGGGCTGCCGGGTCACGACGATATTGCGCCGGCCCGGCAGCGGCCGGAACCGGGCGGGCAGCGAATCCCAGGTGCGGCGGCCCATGACCACCGGATGACCGGCGGTCGTCTCCTTGAACCGAGCCATATCCTCGGGCACCCGCCACGGGATGGTGTTGTCCACTCCGATCACCCCGTCGGGGGTCTGCGCCCAGATCAGGCCGATCACGCGCGCGGATCCGGTCGTGGTCACACGGCCACCGGTGCCTTGATTCCCGGGTGATGCCGGTAGTCGCGTACCCGCACGTCCTCATACCGGTAGTCGAACAGCGAGGCGGCGGGTTCTAGTTCGAGCACCGGGAACGGGTACGGCGTGCGGGTCAGCTGCTCGGTCACCTGTTCGTGGTGGTTGTCGTAGATATGGCAATCACCACCGGTCCAGATGAAATCGCCCGGTGTGAGCCCGGCCTGCTGGGCGACCATCACGGTGAGCAGCGCGTAACTCGCGATATTGAACGGCACGCCGAGGAATAGATCGGCGCTGCGCTGATAGAGCTGGCAGGACAACCGGCCGTCGGCGACATAGAACTGGAACAGCGCATGGCACGGCGCCAGCGCCATCCGGTCCAGCTCGGCCACATTCCAGGCCGAGACGAGCATCCGCCGGGAATCCGGGTCGGTACGCAGCGTATGCAGCACCTGGGCGATCTGATCGATATGCCGGCCGTCGGGAGCCGGCCACGAACGCCACTGCACCCCGTACACCGGACCGAGCTCCCCCGCGGCGTCGGCCCATTCGTCCCAGATGCCGACCCCGTGCTCCTGCAACCACCGCACATTCGAGTCGCCGCGCAAGAACCACAGCAGTTCGTACACGATCGATTTGAGATGCACCTTCTTGGTGGTGATCAAGGGGAAGCCCGCGGACAGGTCGTACCGCAGCTGGTGCCCGAACACACTGCGAGTGCCGGTTCCGGTGCGATCCGCCTTGGCGGTCCCCGTCTCCAGCACCAGCCGGAGCAGATCTTCGTATTGGGTGTCCGGAGCGTGTCGCGGGTCCGGGAGCTGACTGTTCGCTGCGCTGACCACGGGCCGAGCTTACTTCGCGGCCGATAGGTCGTGCCGCCGCCCCGGGACACCGATGCCGCCCCGGCGGGGCTACACCCCATCGATTCGGGCGAGCGCCTTCTCCGGCACCCGGCGCCCGGCTCCGTCTTCGACCTGCCAAGCTGACCCCATGCGCAGGCTGTATGTGATCGGTATCGGTGCCGGCGACCCCGACCAGGTGACGATGCAGGCGATCAAGGCCCTCCGGGAGATCGACGTCTACTTCGTGATCGGCAAGGGCGTCGAGAAACAGGAACTCGTGGCGGTGCGCACCGCGATCCTCGCCGAACACGCCGATCGTCCCTACCGGATCGTGGAGATCCCCGATCCGCCCCGCGACCGGGACCCCGCGGACTACCGCGGCACAGTGCTGGACTGGCACGAACGGCGTTCGCTGCTGCTGGAGGAGGCGTTCGCGGCGCACGAGGGGGTCGGCGCGATCCTGGTCTGGGGTGATCCGGCGCTCTACGACTCCACCCTGCGCATGGTGGAACGGGTGCTGGCCCGGGGCGCCCTGGACTTCGACTACACCGTGATCCCGGGGGTCACCAGTGTGCACGCCCTCGCGGCCCGACACCGGACCGTACTGCACCGGATCGGCGAACCGGTGCACATCACCACCGGGCGCCGCCTGGGCGAGGACGGGCTGGGCGCCGGGTCGACGGTGGTCATGCTCGACGCCGACTGCGCGTTCACCACCGTCCCCGACGACACGTTCATCTGGTGGGGTGCCTATCTGGGGATGCCCGACGAAACCCTGATCGCGGGCCGGGTCGGCGCGGTCGCCGGCGATATCGTGCGGCGGCGCACGCAGTTGCGCGAGCGCAAGGGCTGGATCATGGACATCTATCTGTTGCGCCCGGCCGAATAACCAGGTGATGGACGCCGGGGTCGTAGCATGGTCGGCATGACCGAACAGGACATACTCGGGCGGATCTCCGATCTCGTCGACCACGAGCACGAGCTGCGGTCCCGGGCCTCGCGCGGGGAACTCGACCCCGACGTGGAGCGGCGGCGACTGGCCGAACTGGAGGTCATGCTCGATCAGTGCTGGGATCTGCTGCGGCAGCGGCGGGCCCGGATCGATCGCGACGAGCCACCGGACGAGGCCCAGCCGCGATCGGCGGGGCAGGTCGAGGGCTACCTACAGTAACGCAGCGTGTCTGACAACTCGATGAGCGACAGCGACGCCACCGCGGACGGTCGGGTCGCCGAATACGATGTCATCGTCCTCGGCGGCGGTCCGGCCGGTGAGAACGCGGCCGCCTACGCCATCGCCGGCAGCGACCGCACCGCGGCGATCGTCGAACCGGAGAAGGTCGGTGGCGAATGCTCGTACTGGGCCTGTATCCCGAGTAAGGCACTGCTGCGCCCGGGCCATGTGCTGGGGGCCGCGCTGGGCATGCCCGGTATCGAGGCCGAAGGACCGGATACCGCCGAAGTGCTGCGCCGGCGCGACGAATTCGTGCATGCCCACAACGGCGACCACGACGATTCGAGTCAGGTCGAGTGGGCTGCCCAGCAGGGCATCGAGGTGATCCGCGGCGTCGGCCGGCTGGACGCGGAACGCCGGGTACGCGTCGGCGACCGGGTACTGCGCGCCCGCTCGGCGGTGGTGCTGGCCACCGGGACCCATGCGGCCGTCCCGGACGTCCCCGGCCTGCGCGAGGCCCTGCCGTGGACCTCCCGCGACGCCACCAACCTGCACGAGATCCCGAAACGAGTGATCGTGATCGGCGGCGGTGTGGTGGCCTGTGAGGCCACCACCTGGCTCTCGGCGCTCGGCGCCGAGGTGACCGTCTTGGTCCGCGGGGACCGGCTGCTCACCGGTGTGGAACCGTTCGCCGGGGAGTACGTCGCCTCCGCACTGACCGCGCAGGGGGTGCAGATCCGGTTCGGGACCCGGCCGCTGCGGGTGACCCGCCCCGCGGCCGTCGACCACGGCGAGGGCCGGATCCACGGCGGCACCGTCACGGTGCACGCCAAGGGTCCGGACGGGGAGACCACGCTCGTCGCCGACGAGATCGTGGTGGCGGCGGGGCGGGTGCCCAACACCGGCGAGATCGGCCTGGAAACAGTGGGCCTTCCCGGTGGATACGTCGCGGTCGACGATCAGCTGACGGTGTCCGGCGTGCCCGGGGAATGGCTGTACGCGGTCGGTGATATCAACCACCGCGCCGCACTCACCCATATGGGCAAATACCAGGGCCGGGTGTGCGGGGACGTGATCTCCGCGCGCGCCGCGGGCCGGTCGCTGACCGGCCCGCGCTATCGGGCGGCTGCCGACCACCATGCGGTACCGCAGGTGGTGTTCACCGATCCCGAGGTCGCCGCCGTCGGGCTCACCGCCGCGGCGGCCCGGAAAGCCGGCCACGAGATCCGCACCGTGGAACTGGATATCGCGGTCGCCGGTTCGGCGCTGGCCCGCGACGACTACACCGGACGCGCCGCGCTGGTGATCGACACCGCCACCGACACAGTGCTCGGCGCCACCTTCGTGGGCCCCGATGTCGGCGAACAATTGCATGCCGCGACGATCGCGGTCGCCGGACGCGTCCCACTGGACGCCCTGTGGCACGCGGTGCCCGCTTTTCCCGCGATCAGCGAATTCTGGTTACGACTGTTGGAGACCGATCGCTCGTCGTTACGATCGGGTAGATGAGCGTAACCGAACAGATCACGACTACGGACGGTGTGGTCCGCGGTCGCCGCGGTCGGCGCGTGATGTACTGGCGGTCGCTGCCGTACGCCGCGCCACCCGTCGGTGACCTGCGGTTCCGCTCGCCCCAGCCGGTGCGGCCGTGGCCCGATATCCGCGACGCGACCTATTTCCGCGCCGCCGGTATCCAGCCGACCTTCGGAGTGCGGCTCGGTCCGCGCAAGCTTCAGGAGATGAGCGAGGATTCACTGACACTGAATGTCGTGGCTCCCGCCACCGCATCAGTGCGGCCGCGCCCGGTGATGGTGTTCATCCACGGCGGCGGCTACCTGTTCGGTACTTCGGCACTGCGCCTCTACTCCGGTGTCCAGCTGGCGGCCGACGGGGATGTACTCATGGTGTCGATCAACTATCGGCTCGGCGCGTTCGGATACGCCGATTTCAGCGAGTTCTCCACACCGGACAGCCCCTACGATTCCAACCTCGGTCTGCGTGACCAGATCGCGGCGCTGCGCTGGGTACGGGCCAATATCGCCGAATTCGGGGGCGACCCGGACAATGTGACGATATTCGGCGAATCCGCGGGCGCCCACGCGGTATTGAGCCTGCTGGCGACGCCCGCCGCGGAAGGCTTGTTCCACCGCGGTATCGCCCAGAGCCCACCCGCGGACTGGGGGCTGACGGTCGCCGAATCGCGGGAATTCGCGCGCCGCATCCTCGACCGGCTCGGTATCGCCCCCGAGGACGCGAATCACGCGTTGCGCGCCGCCGACCCGCACGATATCCGCCGCGCGTTCAACCGGGCGTCGAATGCGGCGATGACGGAATTCCCGGGGTTCTTCCCGGCCGCGCCGGTTGCCGACGGCGAGTTGTTGCCGCGCACGCCGATCGACGCCTTCACCGAAGGCCACACCCACCGGGTCCCGCTGATCATCGGCACCTGCCGTAACGAGGGCGCCCTGTTCAACCGCTTCACCGATACGCTGCCCACCCGCCCCGAACGCCTCAAGAAGGCACTCTCGTCCGCCGGACCCGACCTCTATCCCCGGGTGTTCTCCACCTATCCGGGTTTCCCGGCCGAACAGGCCGCGATCCGCGCGGGCGGCGACTACTTCTTCTGGCGGCCCTCGGTGGCGGTGGCGGAGGGACACAGCCGTCACTCCCCCACCTACTCCTATCGCTACGATTACGCACCCCGGCTGTTCCAGCTCTACAAACTGGGCGCCACACACGCGACCGATCTACTGCCCACCTTCGGCACGGTCTACGAACCGTGGAGCCGGGCCCTCACCGCCGGCGGCAGCCGTCGCGGTCTGCTCGCGGTGACCCGCCAGGTCCAGAACAACTGGTTGCATTTCGCCCGCACCGGCGAACCGCTGCCGGCCTGGCCGCGCTATACCGAACAGGAACGCAGCACGCTCATCATCGATGCGCCGGGCCGGGTGGACAACGACCCGGACAGCGCCCGGCGCGAATTGTGGGCGGGCGTCCGCGCACCGCAGCTGCTCCCGGACGGGGCCGGTGGGCCGGCTCTCCCGGCCGACGACGCGGAAGCGGCCGCCGAGTCCGAGCCCGAAGGCGAGGGGACATTGCTCGACACGGTCGCCGCCGAACACCCGATCGCCGCGACCGCCGCCGCTACGGCCGCGCAGGTCGTGGACGAGGTGTCCGGCGGTGCGGACGATGCGGCACCGGACGGTGCGGAACCCGATTCGAAACGAACCGACTGAAGCGGCCGCCCGTTCCGCGGCAACACTTCCGTACGGGTCCGGGTACCCCACTCCGGGCGACCCGAGCCGACGGACAGCACGGCCTACTTGAGCAGGCGTGACATCCGACGGTCGGCAAGGATTTTGCCACCGGTCTGGCAGGTGGGGCAGTACTGGAACGAGCGATCGGTGAAAGCGACCTCGCGGACCGTATCGCCGCATACCGGACAGGGCAGGCCGGTGCGGGCGTGCACCCGCATTCCCGAACGCTTCTCGCCCTTGAGCCGGGCGGCGTCCTGCCCCACCGACCGCGCCACGGCATCCGCCAGCACGGTGCGCATCGCCGCGTACAGGTCGGCGATCTTCGCCGCCGGTATCGTCTTGGCCGTGGCGAAGGGTGAGATCTTGGCGGTGTGCAGGATCTCGTCGGAGTAGGCGTTGCCGATGCCGGCGAGCACGGTCTGATCGACCAGCACGTTCTTGATCCGCCCGGACGCGGCGGCCAGCAGCTCGGCGAACTGCGGCTCGGTGACCGCGAGCGCGTCGGGCCCGAGCCGGGCGATTCCCGGAACCTGCGCCGGATCGTTCACGATATAGACGGCGAGACGCTTCTTGGTGCCCGCCTCGGTGAGATCGAAGGCCGGGGTGGCGCCCTCGGGGGTGAAGAAGTGCACCCGCAACGCGAGCGGACCGCGCCCCGGTTTGGGCGGACTCACGCTCGGGTTATCGGTCCAGCGCAGCCAGCCCGCCCGGGACAGATGGGTGATCAGCCACAGACCCCCGCAATCCATCCCGAGGAACTTCCCCCATCTCCCGGCGCCGGTCACATCCCGCCCCGACAGCGCCGTCACCGGCGGATCGAAGGTTTTGATCGCGCTGAGCGCCGCGATATCGATCCGCCCCACCACCGCGCCGACCGCGTGCTCCCGCAGGAACTGCGCCAGCGCCTCCACCTCCGGTAGTTCGGGCACGGCCTCAGGTTACCGGGGGCCACCGACATCGGTGCGATCCAACCGCCGGGTGATTCCGGTGGTGGTCACGGCCAGCAGCGTACCGATCACCACCAGGTCAAAGGCCATCTGCACCGTGGTCGCCACCCGGGCGGCCTGCCCGACCGGGTGCACATCGCCGAAACCGACGGTGCCCAGCGTCGCGACGGTGTAGTAGAGCGCGTCGTTGCGGGTGCGCAACTCGGCGAACTGCCCGGGCTGGCGGAGCTCGAGGAGGTAGTAGAACAGCGCGAAGAAGACCACGACGAGGGTGATCAGGAACAGCAACCCGTCGACGCGGCGGCCGGTATCGTCCCTCGCGGCCAGGAACTGGCCGATCCGGCGATAGGCCAGCCAGCAGAGACCGGCCACCCCGGCGACGAAAGCGACCAGCGTGACCACCCGCGTCGGCCAGAAGCCGGGGAGTTCCAGCCCGACCGGCACGAAGTAGTAGAACAGCAGGGCGGACAGCACCGTGCCCGCGTTCCGCCACAGATGCGCGCGGCCGCCGATACGTCGAGAACCCATGCGGTCATGATCGGCCCCCGCGGGCGGGTCGACGGCCGGGCGCGCCGGGCCGCGCACCGATTCAAGTACACCCTGTTGATCGGCACCGGTCGCCGCGCCGCGACGGCGGACGAGCAGGACGCGCTGGGCGAGTCGGCCACAAGGCTTCCGCTGATCCTCGGTTGAGGGAGGCAGAGCGAGTGATCCGGCGTCCGTTCGGCTTACCCGATACCGCCGAACTGGGTGTTCACCACCGAACCGCGACGCGGTCGGCCGCCTTCGTCATGGCGCCGCCGACCGCGTACCGGATTCAGTTTCCGTCGCCGGTCCCCCGGAGCCGGGCCAGCAGCCGTGGCGCGACCACCGCGAACGATTCCGCCGTCGTCATCTCGTCGTGTGTCGCCGGTACCGCGTATTCGACGATTTCCCCGGCCACATACGGCAACCAGTCCTCCGCTCGCGGGCCGGACTGCTGCGCACCCGGCGTGGGCACCTCGGCACGGAAGAAATCGATGACACCGCGGTAGGTCCGGGGCCGGTGTTCGGAGATCAGTTCCGCCGATCGTGCCGCGGTCCGGTACACCCCGCGCAACCGTTCCACCGGCAAGGTCAGCAGTTCCGGCGGGATCAGTTGGTGCAGTCGTTCCAGTTCGGCATCGTCGAGTTCGCCGACAGCCCGGTCCGTCCCCGGTTCCTCGGTCAGGATGCCCTGTTCCACCAGTGCGGCACGGAGCAGGGTTTCGAAGATCCCCGGATCGACGGCCGGATGGCTGTCGAGCAGGGCCAGCATCTCGACCTGCTCCCCCGCCGCCTGCAACTCGGTGGCGACGGCGTGGGCCAGTACGCCGCCCAGAGACCAGCCGAGCAGTCGATACGGGCCGCCGGGCTGGATCCGCCGGATCTCCGCGAGATACCGGGCCGCGATCTCCGCCAGCGAATCCGGCGCGTAGTCGGGTTCGGTGTAGGCGGGCGACTGGAGACCGTAGATCGGCTGATCGTCCGGCAGCAGCCCGGTCAGCGCGGCGAAACTCCATGCCAGCCCGTCGCGGGCATGGACCGCGAAGATCGGGGTCGCCGTCCCGGTCTCCCGGATGGGCAGCACGACCCGCAATGCCGCTTCGGACAGTTCCGCCGCGGCACCCGGTTCGGCGATCCGGGCGGCCAGCCCGGCGACGGTCGCCTCGGTGAACATCCACTGCACACTGATCTCTGCACCGGTGACCGCACCCAGCCGGGCCGCCACCTTGGTCGCGAGCAGCGAGTTACCGCCGAGGGCGAAGAACGAATCGTCCACCCCCACCCGGTCCACGCCCAGGACCTCGGCGAAGACCTCGGCCACGGTCTGTTCCAGCGGTGTGCGCGGTGCACGGTAGCCGGCATCGGCCGCGAACACCGGTTCCGGCAATGCGTTGCGGTCCAGCTTTCCGGCCGGGGTCAACGGGATCTCCTCGATCACCGTGATCGAGGACGGCACCATATAGCCCGGCAGTCGCTCCTCGATCTGCGCGCGCACGCCCGCCGTATCGAGGAAGACACCCGGGGCGGCCACCACATACGACACCAGCGATACCACGCCGGCCGGGTTGCGGTGCCCGACCGTGACCGCGAAATCGATGCCGTCGGAGGAGGTCAGCGCGGAATCGATCTCACCGAGTTCGATACGGAAACCGCGGATCTTGACCTGGAAGTCATTGCGGCCCACATACTCGACCGCCGGATCACCGGCACCGTCGCGCCGCCAGCGCACGATGTCACCCGTGCGGTACAGCCGCGACCCCGGCGCACCGAACGGGTCGGCGACGAAACGCTCCGCCGTCAGACCCGCCCGCGCGTGATAGCCGCGCGCCAGCTGGATACCACCGACGTACAGCTCACCGGCGACGCCCTCGGGGACCGGGTTCAACCGGTCGTCCAGTACCAGCGCGCGCATACCCCGCACCGGACCGCCGATCGTCACCGGATCGCCCGGTAGCAGCGCACCACTGATATTCGTCGCCACAGTCGCCTCGGTCGGGCCGTAGGCGTTGTGCAACCGACGCTCGACCCCACCGTCGCGGATCGTGGACCACTTCGCCACCAGATCCGCCGAGATGGCCTCACCACCGGCGATGATCACCCGCATACCCGCCAGATCGGCCGGGTCCAGCGAGGCCAGCACCGACGGCGTGATCAATCCGACCGTCACCCGCTCCCGGGAGATCAGCTCACCCAGCTCGGCACCACCGTAGGTACCGGTCGGCACCACCACCAACGCACCCGCGGACCCAACCGCCAGCAGCAGTTCCAGGATCGAGGCATCGAAACTCGGCGACGCGAAGGCCAGCGCCCGCGAATGCCGGTTGAGTCCATACCGTTCGACCTGTTCGGCACTGAAGTTCGCCAGACCGGCGTGCGTGACGACCACGCCCTTGGGCACGCCGGTGGAACCGGAGGTGTAGATGACGTAGGCGGTGTTCGCCGGCGTCAGCGGACGGACCCGGTCGGCGTCGGTGACCGCCGCGGCGGAGTGGCCTCGCGAATCCAGTTCGTCGAGCACCAGCCAATCCACCGAATCCGGCAGCTCGGCCCGCACCGACGACACCGTGATACCCACCGCGGCACCGGAATCGGACAACATATGCGCGATCCGATCGGCCGGATACGTCGGATCCACCGGCAGGAACGCCGCACCCGATCTGGTGACCGCCCACTCGGCCAGCACCGAATCCGCCGACCGCGGCACCGCCACGGCCACCAGATCCTCGGCACCCAGGCCGCGCTCGATCAGCACCCGCGCCAGCCGGTTCGACCGCTCGTCCATCTCGCCGTAGGACAGCCGCTGATCCCGGAACACCACCGCCGGTGCCGACCGGTCCTCGGCCACCGCGGCGGCCAGCAGATCCGGCAAGGTCCGGGCGGACACCGCCGGACCACCGGACCGCGATCCCAGCTCCGCCCGTTCGGCCGCGCTCAGGAACTCCACCTCGCCCACCGGTAGTTCCGGCGCGTCGACCAGCTGGTCGATCACCCGCAGCAGCCGCGTGGCGGCGGTATCGATGGTCTCGGCCGTGAACGAGCTGGTCAGGTACTTCAGCGCGATCCGGACCGTATTGTCCGCGGTCACCACCAGGGTCAGCGGGTAATGGCTGTTGTCCCGCGTACCCACCCCGGCGATCGACATACCGTCGATATCACCGGTGGCGGCGACTTCGGCGGCATCGGTGGGATAGGACTCGAACACGAACAGGCTGTCGAACTGCACCGCGGTCCCGGCGGCCCGCTGGATATCGGTCAGCCCGAGATAGTGGTGTTCCAGCAGGGCGGCCTGCGCGCGCTGCAGGCCGGTAAGCAGCTCGCCGGTGGTGGCCCGGTGCTCGAGGCGCACCCGGACCGGCAGGGTGTTGATGAACAGACCGACCATGGATTCGATACCGGGGAGTTCGGCGGGACGGCCGGACACCGTGGCACCGAACACCACATCGTCGCGTCCGGTCATCCAGCCGAGCAGCACCCCCCAGGCCGCCTGCAGCAGCGTGTTCATCGTGATCCCGAGCTCGGTGGCCCGCGTGGTCAGCTGCCGCGTCCGGTCCGCGTCGAGTTCTGTCACGACGGTGCCGATTTCGTAGTTCTCCGCCGGCACCGGTTGCGAAACCAGCAGTGAGGGTTCGGTGAAACCGGCCAGTTCCGCCCGCCAGGCCGCTGCGGAGGCGGTCCGATCGCGCTCGCCGAGCCAGGACAGGAAATTACGGTACGAGGCCACCCGCGGCAGCGCGGAGGTATCGCCGCGAAGCGCGTAGAGCACCAGCAGTTCCCGCATGAGCAGCGGCATGGACCAGCCGTCGAGCAGGATGTGGTGCGTGGTGATCGCCAGCTGCCACGCGTCCTCGGTCAATCGCACGAGGTGGAACCGGATCAGCGGCGGGACCGCCATATCGAAGTGCTCGGCCTGGTCCACGGCCAGCAACCGGCGCAGCTCGCCGGCCCGTTCGTCTTCCGGCAGGCCGCGCAGATCGATATCGCGCCACGGTACCGGCACCGTGTCGAGCACGACCTGCACCCACTGACCGGCGCTGTCGGCGACGAACGCGGTCCGCAGGTTCGGGTACCGGCCGATCATCGCCTCGGCGGCGGCCCGCAGCCGCGCCGGGTCCACCGTGCCGGCCAGGTCGACCGACGACTGCATGGTGTAGACGTCCACGCCGTCCTGGATGAACTGGGCGTGGAACAGCAGACCCGACTGCAGCGGCGACAGCGGCCAGACCTCCGACAGTGCCGGATAGGTGCGCTCCCACCGTTCGATATCACCCTGCGATACCCGCACCAGTGACATATCGGACGGCGTGAAACCGCCCGCTTCCGGCCGGCGGACATGGTCGGCGAGGGCGGTGAGCGCGGCGATCCACAGCTCCGCGAACTCGCGGGCCCGCGGCTCGGTGAGCACCCCGGCGGGGTAGGCGAACACCGCGCTCAGCACCGAACCCTCGGCGCCGGAATTGACGATGGCATTGATATCCAGCACGGCGTTGGCCGGCATATCCCGGTCCGCGTCCGCACCGATCGCACCCAGTTCGGCGGTCGGCATCCAGCCGAGCTCGGCGAGTTCGGGCGAGACCTCCCCGGCGGAGACACGGCCCAGATAGTTGAAGCTGATCTGGCCCGGTACCCGGTCCGGCAACCGGTCCCCGGTCTCGGGGTTCAGATAGCGGAGCAGGCCGTAACCCAGGCCCTTGTCCGGCACCGCGAGCAGCTGTTCCTTTACCGACTTCACCAGCACGCCGAATGCGGGACCACCGGCGAAGGCCTCGTCGATATCGATCCCGGGCAGATCCAGCCGGAGCGGATGCACGGCGGTGAACCAGCCGACGGTGCGGGACAGGTCGGCCCCGGGCACCACGGTCTCTTCGCGACCGTGGCCCTCCAGTTTGATCAGCGCCGCCGCGGACGGACCGGCGTCGCGCCACCGGGCCAATGCCAGCGCCAGCGCCGCCAGCAGGGCATCGTTGGGTCCGCCGTGGTAGCGGGCACCGACGGTGGTCAGCACCGCCTCGGTGATATCGGCGGGCAGTGACACCTCGAAGCGTTCGACCGTGGCGTTGGTATCGACGGCGGGGTCGAAGGCCCGGGCCCCCAGCAGCGGATCCGGGGTGGCGGCGATCTGCTGCCAGTACGGCAGTTCCGCGACCCGGCCGGGCTCGGCGGCGGCCTCGGCCAGCCCGTGCGCCCACCGGCGCAGCGAGGTCCCGACCGGCGGCAGCGTCACCGCGGCACCGGCCGCGAGTTGCGACCAGGCCAGCGCCAGATCCGGGATGATGATGCGCCAGGACACGCCGTCGACCACGAAGTGGTGCGCGGCGAAGAGCAGTACATCGCGCCGGTCGCCGTCGAACGAGAACCACACGAACTGCGCCATCACCGCGGCGGCCGGGTCCAACCGGTCCAGCGCGGCATCGAATTCGGCGGACGCGACGGCGACCAGTTCGTCCTCGCCGATGGCATTGTCGAGATCGACCCGGCGCACCAGCGCGTCGATATCGATCGCACCGGGCGCGAGCGCTTCGAACGCCGGCGCGCCGTCCACGACCCGCAGGCGGGTGCGCAGGGCGTCGTGGTGGTCGAATACCGCCGCGAGGGTGGCGACCAGGGTTTCGCGGTCGATATCGACCGGCAGCCGCAACAGCATGGGCTGCGTGAAACGCTGATAGGCAGTGTTTCCGTCGAGGATCTGCGACATGACCGGCAGCACCGGCATATCGCCCACCCCGCCACCGGGCAGTTCCACCAGTCGCAGCTCATCCGCGTCGCCGCGGCCGGCGACCTCGGCGAGCGCGGCGACGGTCCGGCGTTCGAACACATCCCGGGGTGTGAAGACCACGCCCCGGGCCTTGGCTCGCGACACCAGCTGGATCGACAGGATGCTGTCGCCACCGAGCGCGAAGAACGAATCGTCCACGCCGACCCGCGCGACCCCGAGGACGTCGGCGAACACCTCGCAGATGATCGTCTCGACCGCACCGACCGGAGCGCGGAACGACTGCGCCTCGAGCACCGGTTCGGGGAGCGCCTTGCGGTCCAGTTTGCCGACCGGGGTAAGCGGGATCTCGTCCAGGACGATGACAACCGACGGCACCATATGCGTCGGCAACCGGGCGGAGACGAATTCGGTCACCGCGGCGGTGTCCACCCTGTGCCCGGGTACCGCCAGCACATACGACACCAGGATCGTCGCGCCCGCATCGGTGTCCCGGCCGAGGGTTACCGCGTACTCGACATCCGGATGCGCCGCCAGCGCCGTATCGATCTCGCCGAGCTCCACGCGGAAACCGCGGACCTTGACCTGGAAATCCGAACGGCCCACGTAATCCAGTTCCCAGTGCACCGTCGGCAACGCCTCGTTACCGGCCCGCGCCCCGGGTTTCGCGTACCAGCGCACCACATCACCGGTGCGATACATCCGCGAGCCCTCGAAGCTGTACGGGTTGGCGACGAACCGGTCGGCGGTCAGGCCCGGCCGGTTGTGGTACCCGCGGGCCAGCGCACCACCGGCCAGGTACAGCTCGCCCGCCACGCCCGGGGGTACCGGTTTCAGGCGCGCGTCCAGGACCAACGCCGCCATACCGTGCACCGGATCGCCGATGGTGACGTGTTCGCCGGCGAACAGTCGCGCGTAGGACGAGATGATGGTCGTCTCGGTGGGGCCGTAACCGTTGAAGTATTTGCGGCCCGGCTCCCATTTGGCCAGTAGTTCGGCGGTGGTCACATCGCCACCCACCGACAGCACCTCGAGTGCGTCCAGGCCCGCCGGATCCAGCGTGCCCAGCACCGCCGGGGTGATGATCGCGTGGGTCACCGCTTCGGTGCGCAACAGTTCGGCCAGGTCCGGACCGCCGATGATCTCACCCGGGACCACGACGAGCGTCGCACCCACGTAGGCGGTGCACACCCACTCCAGCACCGACGGGTCGAAACTCGGTGAGCAGATGTGCAGGAATCGGTGCCGGGATCCGACGCTGTACAGATCGGCCGCCACATCGGCGAGGCCACCCATACCGGCATGCGTCACCATCACGCCCTTGGGCAGACCGGTCGATCCGGAGGTGTAGATGACGTACGCCGGATGCGACATCGCCAACGGCGTGATCCGGTCGGAGTCGGTCACGGCACTGTCCGGTTGCGCCGCCACCTGTGCCAGGAACTCCGGATCGTCGAGCAGCAGCCACTGCGCATCGCCGGGCAACCGGTCCACGTACTCGCTGCTGGTGAGCCCCAAAACGGCACCGGAGTCGGAGAGCATATGCCGCATCCGGTCCGCCGGATAATTCGGATCCACCGGGACATGCGCGCCGCCGGCCTTGGCCACGGCCCAGAAGGCCAGCACGATCTCGTAGGACCGCGGCAGCGCCAATGCCACGATCCGCTCCGGACCGACGCCGCGATCGATGAGCACCCGCGCCAACCGCGAGGACTGCTCGTCCAGCTCCCGATAGGTCACCGACCGGCCCCGATAGCGCACCGCCACACCGTCCGGGTTGACCCGGACACCGGTGGTGAGCAGGTTCGGAAGCAGACCCGTCGCCATGACATCGTCACCGCGGACATGGGTGAGTAGGCGGTACTCGGAATCGTCGATGATCGGCAGATCGCCGATCGGCGCCTGCGGATGGCGGACGATGGCCGACAGCAGGTGCAGGAACCGGCGCGCGAAGACCCCGACCGTGTCGGAGTCGAACAGATCCCGGGCGTAGGAGAAGGCGGCCGCCATACCGTCGCCGGTTTCGGTGATCCGCAGCGAGAGATCGAACTTGGCGCTGTCGGCATCGAAATCGACAGCGCCGACCCGCAGCCCGGGCAGTTCGAAATCACCCTGCGGCAGATTCTCGAACGACAATGCCACCTGGAACAACGGGTGCCGAGCGGTCGACCGCTCCACGTCGACCAGTTCCACCAGTCGTTCGAAGGGCACATCGGCGTGCGCGAACGCCTGCAGATCGGTTTCCCGGGTCGCCGCCAGGAACTCACCGAAACTCGACTCGCCGCGCACATGCGACCGCAGTACGAGGGTGTTGACGAACATTCCGACCACATCGTCGAGTTCGGCCTCGCCGCGACCCGCGACGGGCGTACCGACAGCCACATCGTCGGTGGCCGACAACCGTGCGAGCAGTAGTGCCAGGACCGCGTGCACGACCATGAACACCGTCGCATTGTGCTCGGCGGCCAATCGCGTCACCGCGCGGTGCAGTTCGGCGTCGATCCGGAACGGCACGGTGCCACCGACCATCGTCCGCACGATCGGACGCGGCCGGTCGCTCGGCAGGTTCAGCTCGTCCGGCAGGCCTGCCAGCGCCCGGCGCCAGTAGTCGGCCTGCGCGCTGACCAGGCTCTCGGGATCGTCCTCCGAGCCCAGGACCTCGCGCTGCCACAGGCTGTAGTCGGCGTACTGCACCGGCAGCGGCGTCCACGCCGGAGCCGAACCGGAGGTGCGCGCGGCGTAGGCGGTCATCAGGTCCCGGGTCAGCGGTCCCATCGACCAGCCGTCGGTACTGATGTGGTGCACCACGAAGACCAGGACGTATTCATCGTCGGCCGGCTGCAACAAGGCCACCCGTAGCGGCACCTCGACTGTGACATCGAACCCGGTCGCGATCACCTCGGTGATCCGGTCGCGGAGTTCCGTCGCGGCCACCGGAACCGGGGTCGGATCCGGAACGGCCCGGCCGACCGGCAGCACGAGCTGGTATGGCCGCCCGTCCTGCGCGGGGTAGACGGTCCGCAGCGTTTCGTGCCGGCCCACGATATCGGCGACCGCCTGCCGCAGTGCGGCGATATCGAGGTTCCCGGACAGGCGGACGGCCACCGGGATGTTGTACGCGGTCGAATCGGTATCGAACTGGTTCAGGAACCACATCCGCTGCTGCGCCAGCGACAACGGCACCCGCTCCGGACGTTCCCGCCGCGCCAGCACCGGCAGATCATCACGCCCGGTGGCGGATTCCGCGGCGGCGGCCAGCGCCGCCACAGTGGAGGCCTCGAACAGGGTCCGCACCGCGACCTTGATGTCCAGCGCCGCGCCCACCCGGGCCACGACCTGCGTCGCGATCAGCGAATTACCACCGAGGGCGAAGAAATCGTCGTCCGCGCCGACCCGCTCGAGGCCGAGGACGTCGGCGAACACACCGGCCACGATCTCCTCGATCGGGGTCGACAGGGCGCGGAACTCCCGCGCTTCGAACACCGGGGCGGGCAATGCCTTACGGTCCAGCTTGCCGGAGGTGTTCAACGGGAACGCGTCCAAGACCACGACGGCGGCCGGGACCATGTACACCGGCAGCACATCACGTAGGGAATCCAGCAGTGCCGCGGAGATGACCTGCTCACCCGGGGCCGGCACCACGTAGGCGACCAACTGCTCACCGAGATCAGAGGCGGCAACCGTGACCACGGCCTGGCTCACCATTGACTGCGCCAGCAACGCCGACTCGATCTCCCCGAGCTCGATCCGCTGACCACGGAACTTCACCTGGAAATCGGTACGACCCAGATACTCGAGCACCGGCGCCTCGGCGACCCGGCCGTCGCCCCGCTCCCCGGTACGGGTGTCGATCCACCGCACCAGGTCACCGGTACGGTACATCCGCTGCCCTTTGTCGAACGGGCTCGCCACGAACCGATCCGCCGACAGATCCGGACGGGTCACATACCCGCGAGCCAACTGATCACCCGCGAGATACAGCTCACCCACCACACCGGCGGGCACGGGCCGCAACCGGGAATCCAGCACGTACACACGCGAATTCCACTGCGGTACACCGATCGGAACCGAACCCTGGTCCGTCCCGGTGGCCCGCCAGTAGGTGATCGACACCGCGGCCTCGGTGGGACCGTAGAGGTTGTGCACCGCGGCATCGGAGATCGCGTGCATGGCGGTCACGGTTTCCGGCGGTAGCGCCTCACCGATCACGAACACATGCCCGAGACTCGGGATAGAACCCGCCGCCGTATGGGCCGCGAACACCCCGAGCATCGACGGCACGAAGTCCGTCACCGTCACCCGCTGCTCGGCAATCGTCCGCGCCAAATACTCGGTATCCCGATGACCGTCCGGCGTCGCCACCACCAAATGCGCACCCGCAGCCAACGGCAGGAAGTAACCCCACAGCGACACATCGAACGTCGTCGCGGTCTTCTGCAAATACACATCCGAGGCGTCCAACGGGTACTCCGCCAGCATCCACGCAACCTGATTGCCGATTGCCGAATGCGGAACGGCCACACCCTTCGGACGTCCGGTGGACCCGGACGTGAAGATCACATACGCCGTATTCGACGGCCGCACCGGCGCACGTCGATCCGCATCGGTCACCTCGGCATCGAGATACCCGGCCACATCCAAGGTGTCCAACGCCAACACGGGAACACCCGCGTGTGCGGGCACCGCGGCCGCGTCGGCGGTGGTGGTCAGCACACACAACGGTGCCGCCGTATCCAGGATGTAGCCGATCCGCTCCGCCGGATGCGCCGGATCCAACGGCACATACGCACCACCAGCAGCCACCACGGCATACATACCGACAACCAGGTCCAGCGACCGGGAAACCAACAACCCGACAAGTGTCTCCGGACCCACACCCTCCGCAATCAGGTGACGCGCCAGCCGGTTGACCCGACCGGCGAACTCGCCATAGGACAGACTCGTCCCCTCGAACGAAACCGCCACCCGATCCGGATACTCCGCCGCTGCGGCATTGAACCCATCCAGCAACAGTCCGGTCGGAAGCGGATGCTCGGTGGCATTCCACTCCGACAACACGCGAGCGCGCTCGACCGGGACCAGGATCTCCAGATCACCGACAGCAGTGCCCGGCGCGGCCACGATCTCGCGCAGCAACCGCGCGAACCGGTCGGCGAAGCCCGCGACGGTGGCCTCGTCGAACAGGGCGGTGGCATAGGTCAGATAACCCGCGACGCCCTGTGGGGCACCGGATTCGTCGTAGGTATCGCCGAGGATCAGATTCAGGTCGAACTGGGAGATCTCGGTGTCGAATTCCACCCCCGAAACCGTCAGGCCGGGCAGTTCCAGTACGGACGCGGCCAGGTTCTGGAAGGTCAAGCCCACCTGGAACAACGGGTGCCGCGACTGCGAACGCGCCGGGTTCAGTACCTCCACCAGGCGTTCGAATGGAACGTCCGCATGCGCGAACGCCGCGATATCGACCTCACGCTGCCGGATAAGCAGATCGGTGAACGCTTCCCCACGATCCAACTGCGTCCGGAACACCAGGGTGTTGACGAACATACCGATCAAATCATCCAGTGCGGCCTCACCGCGACCGGCGACCGGCGTACCGACGGTGATGTCGTCGCTGCCCGACAACCGAGACAACAACACCGCCAGCGCCGCGTGCACGACCATGAACAAAGTCGCGTTCTGCTCCCGGGCCACCCGCATCAAACCGGCATGGACCTCGGCATCGACAGCGACCCGAACCCGACCACCCGCGAACGACTGCACCGCCGGACGCGGCCGATCGGCCGGCAGATCCAACTGATCCGGCACACCAGCCAGCGCCGACCGCCAATAA
>NZ_BDCJ01000011.1 GCF_001613445.1 Nocardia grenadensis NBRC 108939 | reverse complement strand
CCCATGCGGTGACGTCGGCGTTCGATGTCCAGACCGGCATGGGCCCCCCCGGGGGCGGTCGTGTCTTCGCAGGACCCTCCGCCCACAGGGCGTACTTCTTCCGAAAGTATCTGGTCGGGGGGTGCTGTCGACGACAATGCGCTGATGGGACGCGATGGAGCGGGGGCTCGCGAGCGCAAACGTCATGGTCGGCACTACACGCCCGCGACGCTTGCGGGTTTCCTGGCCGGGCGGGTGGCCGCGCGGATCGACTCGGCCGGACCGGTGCGGGTGCTGGATCCGGCCTGTGGGTCCGGGGAATTGTTGTTCGCCATCCGGGACGCGCTGGCGGACCGGCTACCGGGGGCGCCGGTCGAGCTGGTGGGCTACGACCTGGACCCGGCGGGATTGGCGCTCGCGCGGCGGCGGGCCGCGGGGTCGGGGGTGGAGGCCGAATGGCGGCAATCGGATTTCCTGGCCGACTGTGCGGGACTGCCGGACGAATCGTTCGACGCGGTGATCGCCAACCCGCCGTATGTCCGGACCCAGCAGTTGGGTGGGGCAGCGGCGCAGGCGCTGCGCGGGCAGTTCGGGTTACAGGGGCGGATCGATCTGACACATCCGTTCGTCGCGGCGCTGCCGCGCTTGATGATGCCGGGCGGGGTACTGGGTCTGCTGTGCGCGAATCGGTTCCTGACTACGAAGGCGGGGGCCAATCTGCGGGCGTTGCTGCTGACCGATCTGACGCCGGTGGAACTGTACGACCTGGGCGACACCAAGCTGTTCGAGGCGGCGGTACTGCCGGCGGTGACGATCGCCGTGCGCGGCGCGGCGCGGGGGGAGTGCCGGTATGTCTCGGTCTACGAGGAGGAGGGCGGGATCGCTCCGGCCCCGGGGTCCGCGGGCACGGAAACTGCGGAACCGGAAAGTGCGCGTGTAAAAGACGGAGGCCTGGACGCCGCGGGGTCGGATGATGCGGCTCCGGAAGATGCGCGGTCGGACGGTGCGGGCCTGGGCGCCGCCGGGTCGGCCGGTGCGGATCTGGAGGCCGCGGATCTGGAGGCCGCGGATCTGGAAGCTGCGGCGCCGGCCGGTGCGGTCTCGGAAGCCGCTGGTGTGGACGGCGCGGATCCGGAAGGTGCGGGGTCGGGAGGTGCGGGCGAGAAAGGCGCCGTGCGGGCCGTGCTGTCTCCGCGTCGGGGCGGACCGCTGGAGGGCGATCCTCCGGATCCGGCGCCGCGGTGGCGGGGAGCGGAGAGCGCGGCCGGTGGCGGGGCGGATACTCGAGCCGGAAAGCGGGTCCGCGGACCGGACTCCGTTTCGGGCGCCGCGAACGAGGAGCGGGAACTGTTCGCGGCCCTGGACGGAGCCGGCGATGCGACGGTGTGGCGACAGGGCCGCCGGTTCGCGGTGACGGTGGGGGAGCTGGCGACCGAATCCGGCGCGGCGGCGGCAACGATGGGATGGCGGATGTCGCGGGCGGGGCACGACGACTGGTTGCGCGGGGTCGCCGCCCGGATGTGGCGCACCTTCGGTGACCTGGGGCGTATCCGGGTGGGGATCAAGACCAATGCGGACAAGGTCTTCATCGCGGCGCACTGGGGTGATCCGGCGGCCGAACCGGAACTGCTGCGCGACCTCATCACCCATCACGATCTGCGGCCGTGGCGGATCGATCGGACCCGCCGCACCAGGGTGCTGTATCCGTACGACCTCACGCGCACGCACCGGGTGCCGGTGGATCTGACGCGGTATCCGCGGACCGCGGCCTACCTCGAGCAGCACCGGGAGGCGCTGGCGGCGCGGGGTTATCTCACCGGCGCGGGCCGGGAATGGTTCGAGCACTGGGTGCCGCAGCGGCCGCATCTGTGGCGGACTCCCAAGGTGGTGTTCCCGGATATCAGCGACCGGCCGCGATTCGCGCTGGATCGGTCCGGCGCGGTGGTCAATGGCGACTGCTACTGGATTTCGCTGGCGGACCTGGGCGGGGATGCCGGCGCCGAAGATATGGCCTGTCTGATGATGGGTATCGCGAATTCGTCGCTGGGACTGCGCTACTACGACGCGGTCTGCGGCAACCGGCTCTATTCGGGCCGGCGGCGCTGGATCACCCAATACGTCTCCCGGTTGCCGCTACCGCATCCGGGAACCCCGGCCGCGCTCGCGATCGTGCACCGGGTGCGGGAGCTGGCCGCGGAACCGGAGTCGGGACCGGTGGGCCAAGCGGAGTTGAACGAGCTGGTGGACCGGGCGTTCGCGTGATGAGCGGGTCAGCTCGGGCTGTGCCAGGCGACCATGGGCAGTAGGGTGCGGCGGGCGAATTCGCGGCCGGCGGCCTCGTCCTGGATGGGGATCAGGCCGTCGGGGGTGAGCGCCAGCGACAGCGCCAGGCGAGCCATGATCTCGGCGACCAGGTCCGGATCGTAATCGTTGCCGCTGTCGTGCAGTTCCCGCAGTTTCGCGGCCAGATAGGTGCGGCCGACGGCCAGGATCGGGCCGGCTTCGGTGGTGAGTCGGGGCAGCACGAGATCGGGTTCGGTGCGCAACAACCGGATCAGGAGCGGGTTGCCGGCGATGGCGGAGATGAAGGCGACGAAGATCTCCACGAGCTGATCCTCGGAGCCGGCCACCGTGCGCACCCGGTTGTCGATCTTGGCGACGAAACGCTGCGCTTCCCGGACGGTGACCGCTTCGACCAGGTCGTTCTTGGACTCGAAGCGACGGTAGAGGGTCGCGGGGCTGATACCGGCGCGGCGGGCGATCTCGCCCATACTGGTGCGTTTGATCCCGAAATCCAAGAATGCCGAGAGCGCGCTGTCGAGCACTTTCCCGCTGTCGGCGGGCGGCTCGGCCAGGATGCGTTGCAGAATCGGCGGTACGGGCGACATGGTTCTCACACCTTATCCGACACCGGATGCGCCGGTGACCTGCGCATTGGTTTCGTGCTGGGTATCACTCCGGCCGCAGATCGAGTTCGGCCATCTCGTGTTCGATCGCGTTGGCCGCGAAATCGACTCCTCGGGAACGCAGTTCGTGGACTCTGCGCCGCAGCGCCTCGATACCTCCTGGTTGCGCGGCGATATCCGCCACGCTCACCCGCCCGGCCGACCGGCGCGTTTCGGACTGCTCGCACGCCACCCGTCATACCTCCTGCCGGCACGTCGCCGTGCCCACCTGTACGGGTCGCCCGAAACACCGACGCCTTGCAGGACAGCGGGTTTCGGGTCCGACCCGTCTCCCCGGATACGTGTTCCCATGGTATCAGTCACCTACTGGACGCTTGTCCAACAAAGTGTCCGGGTGGCGGGCGGCGCGGTCAGATCTCCTTCGCCGACCGATGCTCGGACATATGGTGCAGATACACCATGGCATTGAGCTCCACCCCGCGCTGCTGCTCCGCGGTGAGTTCGCGGCGGACCTTGCCCGGCACCCCGGCCACCAGCGAACCGGGCGGAATCCGCGCGCCCTCGGGGATCAGCGCGTTGGCCGCGATGAGGCTGCCCCGGCCGATCACCGCGCCGTTCAACACGGTCGCGCCCATCCCGATCAGGCAGTCGTCCTCGACCGTGCAGCCGTGCAGGATCGCATTGTGCCCGACCGAGACCCCGGCGCCCACGGTGGCCGGAAAGCCCGGGTCGGCGTGCAATACGCAGCCGTCCTGGATATTGCTGCGCTCCCCGACGGTGATCAGTTCGCTGTCACCGCGCAGGACCGCGTTGTACCAGATGCTGACCTGGGCCCCGAGCTTCACCCGGCCGATCACGTTCGCAGTGGGCGCGATCCAGGCGGTCTCGTCTATTTCGGGGCGATGGCCACTGACTTCGATCCTCATATACGCAACCTAACCCGCCCATTCCGGTGCCCGGCGAGGCGGTGGGGACCGTGCCCCGCCGGCGGGGTGCCCTCAGCTCTCGCCGGAGTCACGCAGAATCCATTCCGGCCCGGCGTCGGCGGGCAGGTCACGCAGCTTGTCCGGATTGCGGACGACATGGAGGGCGGTGATGCGGCCGTCGTCGACGGTGAAGGAGAACACGCCGTGGTGCCGGCCGTCGAACACCAGCAGTCCGGGCATACCGTTGACCTCGATGGTCCGGCCCCAGCCGCCCGCGGCGGTGGGCACGTTGTACCAGCCGAGCAGCATCTTCGCGATGACCTCGGCGCCCGTGACCGGTTTACGGATGGCGGGCACCTTGCCGCCACCGTCGGCGGTGAGGGTGACCCGGTCGTCGAGCACCCCGAGCAATGCGCCCAGATCGCCGGACCGCCAGGCCACCGCGAAGGCCGAGACCACCTTCTCTTGTTCGCGAGGGGACGCCGGGAAGCGCGGGGTCCCGTCCTCGACCCGTTTGCGGGCGCGCGAGGCGAGCTGCCGGACCGCGGCGGGGGTGCGGCCCACCACCTCGGCCACCTCCGGGCCCGACATCCCGAACACGTCCTGCAGGACGAACGCGGTGCGTTCGGCCGGTGACAGCGATTCCAGGACCACCAGCAGCGCCATGGTGACCCGCTCGTCCTGGGAGATCCGGTCCGCGGGATCCTCCCAGTCGGTCACCGTGGGTTCGGGTAGCCACTCACCCACGTACTGTTCGCGCCGCCTCCGCGCCGAACCGAGCTGATCGAGGGCCAGGCGGCCGGTGACCGTGGTCAGCCACGCCTGCAGATTGTCGATGGGCGCCCCACCGGACTCCTGCTGCCGCTGCAGCCGCAGCCACGCCTCCTGCACCACATCGTCGGCGTCGCTGAGGCTGCCGAGGGTGCTGTAGGCGAGGCGGCGCAGGTAGGGGCGCAGTTCTTCGAAACGCCGGGCCAGTTCGGCGGGTTCTGCTCGGTCGGTCACTGCGGCTCCCCGTTCGGTCGATGCCCGGCGGGCGGGCAATGGTCTCGCCGAGTCGACGACGGGCGCGCCCGATATGTGACATCGGTGCGTCCCGGTCGCCGGGTGGTGTTGTCGACGACCGTATCCGGTCGCGCGGGCGCCACCTGTCGGCGTGGGTAACCTGGCGTGGGAACTCCGGCCCCGATCGTCCCCGGCACGGACCGCCGGCCGGGCCTGGATACGCTCACCCGGTGCGCAGAGGTGTTTCGACCGCGGCGGGTCTGCTGATCGGCTTCGCCATCGATCGGGCGGTCGGGGACCCGCGGCGCGGGCATCCGGTGGCGGGATTCGGGATGGTGGCCGCGGCGGTGGAGATGGTGACGTATGCCGACCAACGCCGGGCGGGGATGGTGCATGAACTGGCGCTGGTGGGGTCTGTGGTGGGCTTGGGCGCGGCGCTGCGCCGGGGCGGTGCCGTACCGGTGGCGGCGGCGACCTGGACGGTGCTCGGGGGCCGCAGCCTCGCCCGTACCGGGCAGCTGATGGCCGACCGGCTCGAGACCGGGGACCTCGCCGCCGCCCGCGAACTGCTGCCCGCCCTGTGCGGACGCGATCCGGCGGCGCTGGACGCGGACGGTCTGGCCCGAGCGGCCCTGGAATCGATCGCCGAGAACACTTCCGACGCCGCGGTCGCGCCACTGCTGTGGGGCGCGGTGGCCGGAGTGCCCGGACTGCTCGGCTATCGGGCGGTGAACACCCTCGACGCCATGATCGGCTATCGCAACCAGCGTTACCGGCGGTTCGGGTGGGCGGCCGCGCGCGTGGACGATCTGGCGAATCTGCTACCCGCCCGGGCGACCGGGCTGCTCACCGCGCTGATGGCGCCGCTGGTCGGCGGCCGGCCCGGCACGGTACTGCGGACCTGGCGCCGGGATGCCGGAAAGCATCCGAGTCCGAATGCCGGGGTGGTGGAAGCGGCGGCGGCCGGGGCGCTCGGGGTGCGCCTCGGTGGGCGCACCGAATACCGGCACGGGGTCGAGCAGCGGCCGGAACTGGGCGCGGGGCCGGCGCCGACGGTCGGTAATCTGCGGCGGGCCGTGCGGTTGTCCGAACTGGTGCAGTACGCGGCAGTGGTTGCGGCGGCGGCGGTCGCGGTGTCGAGCGCGGGGCTGTGGGAGCGGTTGCGCGCTCGTCGCACCCGGGCTCTGGCCGGGTAGCCCGCAGGTTCGAACAGTGCGGGCGGTTCGATGCGCGAGGTTCCGGCCGCGGGCGTTACGGGCTCCACGGCCGCGCGGCAGCACCGCGCACCCGTGCGCGGCGCACGGTCAGGGGCGGGTGCGGCCGTACCGGTCGGCCAGACGGGCCTCGGTGGTGACCGGTTCAGGGCCGGCCGGCCCCGACTCCTCGGGATCGGACGTGGCCTTCGCCGCGGGCCGCTGCCTACGGCGTTCGCGGATCTCGGCCCAGGCGAAATAACCCAGGCCCAGCGGCGCCATGATGCCGAATGCCAGCCATTGCAGCCCGTAGGAGAGGTAGGGGCCCGCGTCGAGCTGGGGCAGCGGTACCGGGGTGAATGCGCCCGGCTGATCCTGCGACAGCTGCAGGTAGGAACCGCGCTCGCCGACCGGGAGCGGGGTGAGCGGTAGTCCCAGGACCGTGGTCTCCTGCGGGACATCGATCGAATAGACGTGCGGGACGCCGTCCTGGGCCGTGGGTGCGCGCTGCGGGTCGACGTTCTCGGAGACCCGGATCCGGCCCTCGATCCGTTGCACGCCCGACGGCGCGGCGTCGATCGGCGGTGGCTGCGATCCGTCGACCGCCGCCACCAGACCGCGATCCACGAGCAGGGTGCGGCCGTCGGTGAGGGCGAACGCGGACAGCACACCGAAACCGGGCGCGCCGTCGAGATGCCGCAGGCGGACCAGCACGGTCGAATCGGGTACGTAGCTGCCCTCGGCGAAGACCTTCCGCCATTCCGTGGCCGCGTCCGCCGCCGTGCCGTCGAGAACCCCGGTGACCGCCACCGGATCAGCGTGCACCGAATCGGCGATCAGCTGGTTGCGTTCGGAGGTGGACTCGTTCTTGCCGAGTTGCCAGGGGGCCAGCACGGTGAAACACAGGTACGCGAACGCGACCACCACCGCGGCCAGGATCAGCCAGCCGGGACGCAGCAGAAAGGCGAGGCGGCGCATCAGGCCGCACCGCCGGTCACCGGCGCTCTGGTGGCGAGCGCGGCGTGGACCCAGGTCAGCAGGCCCGGGACCGCGGCCTCGATCTGCTCGCGAACGAGCTCGAAGCCGGCGATGTCGCCGTAGTACGGATCCGGCACGTCGGTGCCGTCGGCGTGCGGGTCGAAACTGCGCAGCAGACGGCGGCGTTCGAGAGGGATACCGCGGACGGCCAGGTCGCGGTCGTGTTCGGTGGTCATGGCGACCACGAGGTCGGCGTCGGCGTGCTCGGCGCCGAAACCGGCGGCCCGGTGCCCGGTGGGGTAGCCGTGCCGGCGCAGGGTTTCGGTGGTGCGCGGGTCGGCATCGGCCCCGGTATGCCAGTCGTGGGTGCCCGCACTGCTGACCCGTACCCGGTCGTCGAGCCCGGCCCGGGACAGATGCGCCAGCGCGATCTTCTCCGCCATCGGCGATCGGCAGATATTGCCGGTACAGACGAACGATATGTGCAGCTCACCCACGACAGCCATTGTGGCGGGTCGATACGCCCGCGCGCCACGTAGGGTGCGTCTCATGCTCACCGAACATGTCGATTTCGCCGGGCTGCGTCATCACGGTGATGTGGAAGCCCAGCCGGGTCTGCTCGATTTCGCGGTGAACGTCCAGGGCACCGCGCCCCCACGCTGGCTACGTGACCGGCTGGTCGCCGCGCTGGACTCCGTGGGCCGGTACCCCGCCGCCGCCGACGAGCGGCATGCCCGGGAGGTGGTGGCGACCCGGCACGGGCTGGCGGCCGATCAGGTGCTGCCCCTGGCGGGCGGTGCCGAGGGGTTCGCGCTGCTGCCGCGGCTGGCGCCCCGGCTGGCGGCGGTGGTACACCCGTCGTTCACCGAGCCCGAACTCGCCCTGCGCGAGGCCGGTGTCCCGGTGCACCGGGTGCTACTGGAACCGCCCTATGCCTTGGACCCCGCCCTGATCCCGGAAGAGGCAGACCTGGTGGTGCTCGGCAACCCCACCAACCCGACCTCCGTGCTGCACCCGGCCGACGTCGTGCGCGCCCTGCTGCGCCCGGGGCGGGTCGTCGTGGTGGACGAGGCATTCATGGACGCGGTGCCCGGGGAAACGGAGTCGCTGGCGGGCGAGGCAGGGGAGGGGCTGCTGGTATTGCGCAGTCTCACCAAGACCTGGGCACTGGCCGGGTTGCGCTGCGGATATCTGCTCGGGGCACCCGAGGTGCTGCGGCAGCTGGTCCGGGGCCGGGCGCACTGGCCGGTGGGCACGCTGCAGCTCGCCGCGATCGCCGCCACCGCCTCACCGCGTGCCCTCGCGGAGAGTGCGGCGCGGGCGCTGGAGATCGGCGGTGACCGCGCGGCGATGATCGAGCGCCTGGTCGGCGCCGGGGTCGCGGTGCAGGCCCCGGCGGCCGCACCGTTCCTGCTGCTCGAGGTGGAACACGGGGAGATCCTGCGTGAGTACTTGCGCCGGCACGGGATCGCGGTGCGGCGCGGCGATACCTTCCCGGGCCTGGGGCCGGAGCATGTACGGGTGGCCGTCCGGCCGTCGGCCGAGGTCGACCGGCTGGTGGCGGCGCTGGGCAACGCCGGCCGCCTGGTCTGATGTCCGGTGCCGGTGGCGGGCCCACCGCGCCGGATCCGTGTACGCGCGACATGATTGTTGCGGAGAAACCCCGAGAGAAAGGTGTGCCGTGGCCACCCTTGCCGAACTCGTCGCGACGCTGGAGACGGCCTATCCGCCGCGGCTGGCCGAACCGTGGGATTCGGTGGGTCTGGTCTGCGGAGATCCCGCGGAGGTCGTGCGCCGGGTGCTGTTCACCGTCGATGTCACCGCCGCCGTGGTGGACGAGGCGGTGCAGTGGGGCGCCCAGGCGGTGGTGGCCCACCATCCGCTGCTGCTGCGCGGTGTCGACAGTGTCTCGGCCGACCGGCCCAAGGGCGCGCTGGTGCATCGGCTGATCCGCGCGGGCTGCGCCCTGTTCACCGCGCATACGAACGCCGATTCCGCCGACCCCGGCGTCTCCGACGCCTTGGCCGCGGCTCTCGGGCTGACCGTGACGGGCCCACTGGATCCGAAACCCGTGGCGGCGGTGGACAAGTGGACCGTCCAGGTGCCGCCGGAGCAGGCCGACGCGGTGCTGGCGGCGCTGTTCGCTGCGGGCGCGGGCGGCACCGGCGACTATCGGGAGGCGGCCTGGCGGGGCACCGGGACCGGTCAGTTCCGGCCGCTGGAGGGTGCGAACCCGGCGGTCGGCACGGTCGGCGAACTGGCCCGGGTGAGTGAGGACCGGCTCGAGGTCGTCGCTCCCGCCGGTGCCCGGGCCGGGGTGCTCGCGGCGCTGCGGTCGGCGCATCCCTACGAGGAGCCCGCCTTCCACGTGACCGAACGGGCCGCGCTCACCGGAAAGCAGGGCCTGGGCCGCATCGGCACACTCACCGAACCGCTGACGCTGCGCGAGTTCACCGCCCGCGCCACCGCGGCTCTCCCGGCGACGACCTGGGGCGTGCGGGCGGCCGGCGATCCCGACCGGGTACTGCGCACCGTGGCCGTCTGCGGTGGAGCGGGCGACTCCCTGCTCGATACCGCCACCCGCCGCGGCGTCGACGCTTATCTCACCGCCGACCTGCGTCATCACCCCGCCGACGAGCATCTGCGCCGCTCGGGTCCGGCGCTGATCGACGCGGCCCACTGGGCGACCGAGTTCCCGTGGTGTGCGCAGGCCGCCGCGGTGGTCCGGGACGGCCTGCCGGATCTGGAGACGCGAGTGTCCACCGTGCGCACCGATCCGTGGACGGTCGCTTGCGGCGGCTGACCGCGGCGGCCGGGTACGCGGCAAGGGGTTGGGACCGGTCGGCGACACCGCCGCCGCCGCGCGGAGTACGGTGGACGTTCTTATCCGTCCACAGCGTGCAGGGAGTTCGTTCGCGTTGAATGTCGAACCATCGATTCAGGCCCAACTGCTGCGTCTCGCCGAGGTCGACACCGAACTGACCCGGATCGCGCACCGGCGCAGCGTCCTTCCCGAACAACAGGAGGTCGACCGGTTCGAGGCCGAACGCAACACGCACAAGGACGCGGCCGTGGCCGTCGAGATCGTGCTGGACGATCTCGACCGCGATATCCGCAAACTCGAGGGTGAGATCGAGGCGGTCCGTAAACGCGAGGACCGCGACCGCGGCGTCCTGGAAGCGGGTTCGGTCGGGGCGAAACAGCTGTCCGAACTACAGCACGAGCTGGCGAGCCTGGAACGGCGCCGCTCGGTGCTCGAGGACGATCTGCTCGAGGTGATGGAACGTCGCGAAGCCTCCGCCGCCGATCACGAACACGCCGGTGCCCGGCTGGACCGCACCGAGACCGAACTCGCCGCCGCCCGTAGTCGCCGCGACGAGGCAGTCGCCGATCTCGACGTCGCCCAGCAGCGCTGCGAAACCGATCGCGCGAAACTGGTCGGCGTGTTCCCGGAGGATCTGCTGGCCGTCTACGACCGGCAGCGCGCCGCGCACGGAATCGGCGCGGCGCTGCTGCAGGCCCGGCGCTGCGGAGCCTGCCGGATCGAACTGGACCGCGGCGAGATCGCCCGGATCACGAAAACCGCGCCCGATCAGGTGGTGCGCTGTCCGGAATGCGGTGCGGTGCTGGTGCGGACCAAAGAATCCGGATTGTGAGACCGCGCCGGACAGCGGGGTCCGAGTAGCGGGAGCGGGAGGCCGAAATGAGCGTGCGCGAGGTCATCGTCGAAGCCGACGGGGGATCCCGGGGTAACCCGGGCCCGGCCGGTTACGGGGCGGTGGTGTTCGACGCCGACCGGGTGCGCGTGCTCGCCGAGCGCCGGGAGGCCCTGGGCGTCACGACCAACAATGTCGCGGAATACCGCGGGCTGATCGCCGGACTGGAAGCGGCCGCCGAACTCGGGGCCCGGGTGGTCGCGGTACGGATGGACTCCAAACTCGTGGTCGAGCAGATGTCGGGCCGCTGGAAGATCAAACACGCGGCGCTGATTCCGCTCGCCGATCGCGCGCGCCGGCTGGCGGCGGACTTCGATCAGGTGAGTTACCGCTGGATCCCGCGCGCGGAGAACTCCCATGCCGACCGGCTGGCCAACGAGGCCATGGACGACGGCAAGCTGGTCGAGGAGGTACACGCCGCCGACCCGGTCGCTACCGCGCGGGCCGCGCCACCCGCCGAGGTCGCCGATCCGGCCGTGGACTCGCAGAGCGCGTCGGCCCGCCTGGCCGGCTCCGGCCCGGGCTGGACCGGCGCGGCCGGTCGCCCGACCCGGCTGCTGCTCCTGCGGCACGGCCAGACCGAATTGTCGGTGCAGCGGCGCTATTCCGGGCGCGGCAACCCGCCGCTCACCGCCGTGGGCCGGGAACAGGCGGCCCGGGCGGCGAAAATGCTGGCCGCCAAGGGCGATATCGCCGCGATCGTGACCTCACCGCTGGGCCGGGCCCGCGAAACCGCCGAGGCGGCCGGCGCGGCGCTCGGTATCGAGGTACGGGTCGTCGAGGGTCTCACCGAAACCGATTTCGGTGACTGGGAGGGGCTGACCTTCCGGGAGGCCGCCGAACGCGATCCGGAACTGCACGCCCGCTGGCTGGGCGATCCGTCGCTGCCGGCCCCCGGCGGCGAGAGCTTCGACGCGGTCCGGGAACGGGTGGAGGCGGTACGCCGCGACCTCGTCGCACGGTATCCCGGGGTGAATGTCGTCGTGGTCAGTCATGTGACACCCATCAAAACGCTGCTCCAGCTGGCGCTCGGTGTCGGCCCGTCGCTGCTGTACCGCCTGCACCTGGATCTGGCATCGCTATCGCTCGCGGAGTTCTATCCCGACGGTGGTTCGTCGGTGCGGCTGGTCAACGATACGAGCTACCTCTGATGTCGGTCGATTTCTGACGCCGGTCGACGGATCGGCTCGCGTATCGGCCGAGAGCGAGTGACTCGTGCGCGCAAGCGGTGCCTGGGCTCAACCGGCCCGCAGGTCACAGGGCGGGCCGGTCCGCGACGGTCAGCGGGCCGGTCTTCTTTCCGCTCCTATTTGTTGCCGTAGTGGTAGCGCGCTTGCATCACGACCACCGTGGTCTCGTCATCGTCGGTGACGATGGCATAGACAAGCCGATGTTCCGCGTCGATACGGCGGGACCAGACATTGGCGGCGAAGTACTTCAACCGTTCGGGTTTGCCGATTCCCCCATAAGGATCGCGCTTGATATCGGTGATCAGATTCCCGATGCGTTTGAGCTGCTTGCGTTCTTTGAGCGCCCAGTACATGAAGTCTTCCCAGCCTTCATCGGTAAAGGCGATCCTCATTGCGGTATTTCTCCTTACAGGTCCAAGTCGAACTCGCTCAGATCCCGTTCGGAGTACTCGCCGCGCTGCACGGCCTCGAGACTGCGCAAGAGGCGAATAGCGTTGGCGGGCGAAGCCATGAGGTATTGGGTTTCGACCATCGCGTCGTAGTCGTCTTTCGACAGAATGACGACATTTCCGCTCTTGCTCACTACCTCGACGGCATCGTGATCGGCAGCGACCCGGCCGACGATATTGAACAGGTTCTTTCGCGCTTCCGTAGTAGTGATTGCTTCCATGGGGTAACTCCTGTGTGGTGGTACCGAATACTGTACCACTTATGTACTGATTCTGGACGCAAGAGTTGGGGAACTGCGTGTGCGCCGGGTCCGGTCGGTGTTATCGCTGCGCCGCACCACGTGCGACGTACTCTCGGCGGTGAGCGATTGCGACGATCCTCGGAGTTGTGGAGGTGGTACGGCCGCGCTTCGGGCGCACTTTCAGTCGAGGCCGCCGGCCGTGAGCGCTCCGGTCCGGTCCCGGAGGAACTGTGCGGTGAACTCGTCGAGCGGGTAGAAGAATTCGACCGCCAGCTCCGACAGGGTCACGTCCGCGGGGGCACCGAAGGTGGCCATGGTGCCGAACAGGGAGAGCTCACCGTGCGGGGTGCGCACCCGGATCGGGACCTGGAACGGACCGGGGTCGGTGCCCGCAATCTCCTCGTGGCCGGAATCGACCGCGGGATAGCCGCTGACCTCGTCGTACAGGTTGCGCAACCGGGGGTCGCCGGTGGCGCCGGCCTGCCGGGCCAGCCGTTCCAGCAGTTGTGCGCGGACCTGCCGTGGGTTGGCGAGCCGGGCGGCCAGGCCCTCGGGATGCAGGACCAGCCGGTAGACATTCGGCCGGTCGGCCAGCAGGCGCGCGGGCACGCCGTCGGTGAGCACCGTCAATGCCGAATTCGCGGTGACCACATCCCACCAGCGATCGACCGCTACCGCCGGATAGGGCTCGTGGGCGGCGAGCATATGCTCCAGCGCCGCCCGCGCCGAGGCGAGGTGGGCGTCGTCGAGACTGCTCTCCTGGTAGGCGGGCGCGTACCCGGCGGCGACCAGCAGTGTATTGCGTTCCCGCAGTGGCACCTCCAATGTCTGTGAGAGGCGCAGCACCATCTCCCGGCTCGGCGCCGCGCGTCCGGTCTCCACACACGACAGATGCCGGGCCGAAGTATCGGCCGCCAGCGCCAGATCCAGCTGGCTCAGCCGCCGCCGTTGCCGCCATTCCCGTACCAGGGCGCCGACCCGCGACGGGCTCCCGTCCGCACGTACCTCCATATCGGGAGCGTATCGGGAGCCGAGACGCGGTGACTATGACCTCGGAGGTCATTGAACCGCTGACCGCGCGGCGGCACAGTCGGGAACGCAACCCGCAGCGCTGATCCGAGAGGCAGACGATCATGACCACCGCGACCCTGTCCGCACCCACGACTTCCGACGACCTGATGCGCCGCACCCTGCGCCTGGACGGCTGGGGCACCGGTGTTTTCGGTGTGCTGATGCTCGCCGGCGCCGTACCGTTGCGAGACCCGTTGGGTTTCCCGACCTCGTGGTCGGTTCCCTTCGGTGTCGCCATGCTCGGTGGCGGGCTGGCGCTGCTGCTCATCGCCGGCTACCCGGTCATCCCGCCGCGGCATGCGGCCGGGGTGGTCGTGTTCAACTCGGTCTGCGTGCTGGGGTTGCTCGCCCTGCCGTTCTCCGGGCTGCTCGAGCTCACCGGTGCCGGGATGGCTTTCGTCTTGATCGGCGCGCTCGTCGTGGCGGTGTTCGCGGCGCTGGAGTACACCGGTCTGCGGCGGATCATCGGGTGACCGTGCGGGCGCGTGTGCACACGAGTACACGCGCCCGGTACTCGTCGGAGTCGGCGCCGAGATCCGTGAGGCGGGTGAGCAGGTCGCGCGGGGCTCCCCGGTCCTCGGCAGGTCAGGCCGGATAGCAGTGGATCTCGGTCGCCTTCAGCGCCGCCCACAGTTCCGATCCCGGCCGGATACGCAGATCCGCCACGGTGGCGGGGGTGATGTCGGCCAGCGCCGGAATCGCCCCGTCGAGCCGGACCCGCACCGTGTAGGCGTGCTGTTCGAGACCGGCCACCGTCACCGGCCAGGTGTTGCGCGGACTGCCGTCGGGCCGCCGCGGGTGCAGGCCGACCGCGGCCGGCGCGAAGGCGAGATGCACCGGGCCGGTCGCCGGTTCGGCGACGGTGAGCTCACCGCCGCCGTCGAGCCGGACCAGGGTCCCCGCCGCGGTGCCGCGGAACAGGTTGAGTCCCACCAGGTCCGCGACATAGTCGGAGCGGGGGCGGCGGGCGACCTCGCCGGGCGGTCCCTGCTGAACCACCACGCCGCCCTCTACGATGACGAGCCGGTCCGCGAGCACCATGGCGTCGAGCGGGTCGTGGGTGACCAGCAGGGTGTGGCCGGGGTAGTCGCCGAGATGGCGGGCCAGTTCGGAGCGCACCCGCACCCGGGTCGCCGCGTCCAGTGCCGCCAGCGGTTCGTCCAGCAGCAGCAGATCCGGTTCGACGGCGAGGGCGCGGGCCAGCGCGACCCGTTGGCCCTGACCCCCGGACAGGGCCCGCGGCCGGGCGCGCGTGTACTCGGCCAGACCCACCCGGTGCAGCCAATGCGCGGCCCGTTCGCGGGCAGCGGCCCGGCGCAGCCCGCGAGCACGCAGCCCGAAGGCGACGTTCTCCAGCGCGTCGAGGTGGGCGAAGAGCAGATAGTCCTGGAAAACGACCCCCGCCGAACGATGCTCGGGCGGGACGAACACTGCCGGCGGCGCATCCCACACCCGGTCGTCGAGCCGAATCGACCCCGCGGTGAGCGGGGTGAGTCCCGCCAGGGCCCGCAGGGCGGTGGTCTTCCCGGCGCCGTTGGGGCCGAGCAGGGCGACGACCTCGCCGGGGGCGAGCCGTAGGTCCAGATCCAGTGCGAAATCACCGCGGGTCACCCGCAGTTCGGCTGTCAGGGTCACAGGACGCCCCGCAGCCAGCGTTCCCGGAGCGCGGCCAGCACCACCACCGAGACCAGCAGCAGCACCAGACTGAGCACGATCGCCGCGGCCGGATCGGTTTCCAGCGCCAGGTACACCGCCAGCGGCATGGTGGTGGTCTTGCCCGGGAAGTTACCGGCGAATGTGATGGTGGCGCCGAATTCGCCCAGCGCCCGAGCCCAGCAGAGCACCGTCCCGGCCACCACACCGGGCAGGATCGAGGGCAGCGTCACGCGGCGGAAGGTCAGCCAGCGGGAGGCGCCGAGCGTGGCGGCGGCCTCCTCGTAGCGGGGATCGGCCCCGCGCAGCGCACCCTCCACGGAGATCACCAGGAACGGCATCGCCACGAACGCCTCCGCCACCACCACCGCCGCGGTGGTGAAAGGCAGCGCCACGCCGAACCAGTCGTAGAGGTACCGGCCGACCAGCCCGCGGCGGCCGAGTACCAGCAGCAGCGCCACCCCGCCGACCACCGGCGGCAGGACCAGCGGCACGGTGACCAGCGCCCGCACCAGGCCGCGGCCGGGTAGATCGCCGCGGGCCAGCAGCCAGGCCAGTGGAATACCCAGCACCAGGCACAGCACGGTGGCCAGGCTCGCGCACACCAGCGAGAGACGCAGCGCCTGTCCCACTTCCGCGGAGACCAACCGCTCCGGCAGATCCCGCCACGGTGCCCGGACCAGCAGCCCGGCCGGCGGCACGATCAGGAACACCAGTGCCAGCAGTGCGGGCGCGACCAGGACGATCGGCCGCCGTCCCCGGACCGCCCGGCGCCGGCGCAGTGCCGTCGCCCGGCGCCGCACCGGGCCGGCGCTCACGGGGTATCGAAACCGGCCGTGGTGAAGACCGTGCGCGCCTGCGGTGACAGGACGAAATCGACGAACGCCGCGGCCGCTACCGGGTTGGGCGCGTGCGCCACCGGCGCGATCGGATAGTCGTTGACCGCCTTCTCCGATTCCGGGAACTCGATCCCGGTGACCTCGTCGCCGGCGGCCCGGATATCGGTCCGGTACACCAGCGCGGCATCGACCTCACCGAGTGTCACTTTGGTCAGGACGGCTTTCACATCGGGTTCGCGGGTATCGGGCCGCGGGGTGACACCGGCCGCGGCGAACACCTTGTCGGCGGCCGCGCCGCAGGGCACTTGTTCGGCGCACAGCGCGATCCGCGGTTCAGGCCGGCCGAAATCGGCGAGGCCGCTGATACTGCCCGGATTACCGACGGGCACCGCGATCTCGAGCCGATTACCGACGAAGGTGACCGGTCCGGCGGTGATATCGCCCGACTCGATCACCTGCTCCATATTGCGCGGTGCGGCGGAGGCGAACACATCGGCCGGTGCGCCCTGCCCGATCTGTTCGGCCAGTGCCGAACTGCCGCCGAAGCTGAACACCACATCGACCCCGGGGTGGATCTGTTCGAACTGGTCACCGAGGGTGGTGAAGGTCTCGGTGAGCGAAGCCGCGGCGAAAACGGTGACGGTCCCGTTGATCCCGTCACCCGAACCGCCGGAGCCGTCCCCGGAGTCCTGGCCGGCGCAGCCCGCCAGCACGGTAATCAGTACGGCTATCGGGGCCATCCGGCGCGCCACGCGCCCTACTGTCGTCGTCATCGTCAACTCTCCGGTATCTCGACCACCACATGCGTCGACTTGACCGACGCGACCGTCACACTGCCCACCTCGATACCGAGTTCGTCCACCGACTCCCGGCTCAACAGGGAGACCAGCCGGAACGGCCCGGCCTGCATCTCCACCTGCGCCATCACGGTGTCGGTGACCACCCGGGTCACGATGCCGCGCATCCGATTGCGGGCCGAGGCCGCCACGGTCACCCCGGGGTCGGGCGCTTCGGCGTGCTGCCGTGCGAATTCGGCCAGATCCCGCCCCCGCACACCTTTGCGCCCGTTCTCCAGCCGGACCGCGGGAAGCCGCCCCTGATCGATCCAGCGCCGCACGGTGTCATCGCTGACCCCGAGCAGCCCGGCGGCTTCCTTGATCCGCAGATACGTCACGATCTGGAGTATATAGCCGGATATGCGGAACAAAAGCGAGAAAAGCGGCGAACCTTTCAACTCGTCGGCAGCGGCAGGATCATCTCGTTCTCCGGGCGGGGGTCGTCCTCGGCGCACGGTCTGCTCGCCCCGGTGGGGGTGAACCCGTTGCGCAGATACAGCTGCTCGGCCGACCGGTTCCCGTCCAGCACCCACAACCGCAGGCTCGGGTGACCGCCCTGTGTCGCCCATTCGACCACGGCGCGGACCAGTCGGTCCGATACTCCGGTCCGGCGTGCCCGTGGCGCGGTCCACATCGACACCAGTTCGGGACCGTCCGGGGTGACGATCGCCCCCGCCGAACCTACGGGTCCAGAACCGGACTCGGCCACGAAGAACGGATATCGCCGTGCGGTCCACTCCCGCCACTGCTGCTCGTCCCATTCGAAGGCGTCGGCATGGGTGGTGGAGAAGGTTCCGGGTGGGGAACCGGCCAGCGCGTCCAAGCGGACCCTGCGGGCGAGCGGCCAGTCGTCCGGGGTTATCGGTCGTATCAGCATCTGTCGATGGTGCGCGATTATCCTGTGCGAAACATATCAACGAGACACCGACAGTCGTCGAGGCTACCGGGGTGTCGTTTCAGTACTGATTTCCCGGGCCGACCCGCTAGCCGTGTGCCAGCGTCTGCTCGGCCCGATCAGCCAAAGCGGTCGTGCGGATGTTTTCGACAACTGCGACGATCCGGTCCACAACTTCCTCCGGGAATATGTCCTCTGGACCCATCGGCGCGACCGTCTTGAACGGCGGCTCATAGAGTGCTCCCACCTCGATCACTCCGTTCTTCGTGATGTAGTCGATGAGCAGCTTCAGGAAGTGGAGTTGGTTCGGGGTGAGAGTGCGGCCGGTGTGGAATTCGTCGAAGGCGGCGGTGGCCGCGGTGGCGTCGAGGCCGCTGAGCGAACGCAGGAACAAGCCGAGCCCGCCGTGGCTTGTTGCTGCGTGTTCGATGTCCTCGACCGTGCCGAAGCCGTTGTCGAGGAAGATCTGTTCCAGTTCGGCGAGGTCGGTCGAGGTGATCTGCTTGTTGCGCAGCAGTTTCTGCACGGCCAGTGTGTCCTCGTGGCTGCGCAGATAGGTGCGGACCTTCGATTCGAAGCGGGCCATACCCTTGCCACCGCCGGGTAGCACCGCCATTTCGATATCGCTGATCTCGCCGAGTTCGTCCCGAAAATCGGTGTACAGGGGATTCTGTGTTCCCTTCGACGGGATCGCCTTGACCAATCCCCGCAGCCGCCGCCGCAGTGTTTCCAGCATCGGCAGCGTGACGTCTTCCCACCAGGCGTCGCCGGCCACGTCTTCGATGAACGCATGGCGTTGCCGGATGGCGGTGATGTTGTTCAGGGCGGGGTCCAGCAGTGCCGTGGCGGTCTCCTGGACCTTTTCCCGCAATGGGTCGAACGTGATGTCGTCGGTCAGCAAGGCCAGTTGCAGGCGGAGAGTGATCAGATCGAACCGTTTGGCGGCCGGGCCGGTGTCGTCGTCGGTGAATTGGGTGGGCAGCCCGGCCAGGTTGCCGACCTCGATCCGGGCCTCCGGTGTCACAATGTCCCAGCTGCGCCGGTCAGCGAACTTCTCGACATGACGAAGCTGTTTGCGGACCTCCACGTTCTGGGTGTTCATACTCGCCACTTCCACCCAGAGCCGTTCGGCGAGCTGCCACCGCATATCCGGCAGACTGGCCGGTTCACCGTCGGGAACAGTCGCGGGCCGCTCACCCGGCGGCTGGAGCTGGTCCATATCGCGCAGCAGGTCGGCGCGGGCCGCGAACACCTTCTCGCTCATGGACGCCTGCACGCGGCCTTCGGCGGTGGGGAGGTCCTGGTTGAAATATTCGACGTTCTGGCACAGGTCGAAGACCAGGAACCGTTCTTTGTCCTTGTTCGGCGCGTACAGGTCCGGGCACAGCCGGGTGCCGCGCCCGATCATCTGCCAGTATTTCGTGCTTGTTCGCACGGCTTTCGCAAATACCAGGTTCGCGACCGCGGGCACGTCGATCCCGGTGTCCAGCATGTCCACCGACACCGCGATTCGCGGTGCTCTGGCCGGGTTCTCGAATTTGTCGATGAGACTCTGCGCGTGGCTGACGCTGTGCGTGATCATCTCTATGAAATCACCCGGCAGGTCAGGGTAGAGCACCCGGAACCGTTTCACGATCAGTTCGGCGTGCCGGTTGTTGCGCGCGAAGATGATGGTTTTGCCGATCCGTTCCCCGTCGTCGACCTTGTCGCCCTGTTCCATGAGTACGAGCAGCATCTGGTCGATAGTGTCGTGGTTGAACAGGAACTGGTTCAGCGCATGCGGATCGACCGATTCGGGGATGTCTTCGTCATCGAGCCACTCCAGCTCATGCCAGCGGTCCTTCTCCTCCTCGGACAGCTCGGCGTAGCGGATACCGGCACGCAGGAACTTCAGCGGAACCGAACGGGCGACCGGCGGCACGAGGTAGCCCTCCTGCACCGCCTGCTCGAGGTCGTAGACATCGGTCGGCACCCCTTCCTCGAGGTGGAACAAGCGGTAGGTGTTGCGGTCGATCTCGTTCTTCGGTGTCGCGGTCAATCCGACCAGCAGCGCGTCGAAGTGGTCGAAGATCGCACCGTATTTCTGATACACCGAGCGGTGGGCCTCGTCGATGACGACGAGATCGAAGAATCCCGGCCCGAACGGACGCTGTTTGGTGTCGTCGATCTGGTTGATGAGGTTCAGCATCGTCGGATACGTCGAGACGTAGACGCGGGCGTTGCTGTCCTTTTCGGTGAGCAGGTTCACCGACGGAACGTTCGGCAGATGGTTCTTGAACGCATTGGCCGCCTGCGCTACCAGCGCTTGCCGGTCGGCCAGGAACAGCACCCGTTTCACCCAGCCTGCCCGGATGAGCTGATCGACGAGCCCGATCACGGTACGGGTTTTGCCGGTCCCGGTGGCCATCACCAGCAGGGCCTGGCGCTGCCTGTCCTTGTCGAATGTTTCCCCGATGCGCCGGATCGCGCGATGCTGGTAATGCCGGTTCACGATGGCATCGGTGATCGGCTCGGTGGCCAGGGGCCGACGTTTGGCGCGTCGCTGCACGAGCGTGCGCAGCTGGTCTTTGGTGTAGAAACCTTGGACCGGGCGGGGGGAGTAGAAGGTGTCGTCCCAGATCTGGGTGTCGTGGCCGTTGGTGTAGAAGATGACCGGCCGCTGCCCGTGCTGCTGTTCCAGCGCGTCGGCGTAGAGTGAGGCCTGGTACTTTCCCGATTCCACACTCTTCGACGTGCGCTTGGCCTCCACCACAGCGAGGGGTTTGCCGTTGTCGTCCCACAGCACGTAGTCGACTTTGCCCTTGCCGCTATCCGTCGGCATCCCAGTGACCGGGTATTCGCGGTCGTCCGGGCCATCCAACGCCCACCCCGCCTCCTGTAGCAGCAGGTCGATCAGCTGGGTGCGGGTCTGCGCCTCGGAGTAATCGTGATGGTCCGGGACCGTGGCGTTGTCCGCCTTGGCCTTCTTCACCTCGGCCCGCAGCCGTTTGACCTCGTCGTCGAGTTCCTTGCGCTGCCGCCGTTCCGCGGCCAGCTCCGCCTGCTGTTTCGCGAACTCGGCCGCCATCTGCTGGACTTCGGCGTACTTCTTGCGCCGCACTTCGGCCGGTTCGGGCCGGGGGATCAGCGAGGCATCGAACCGCTGCCCATCGAAGGGCTTTCCGTCCTCGGTGCGCGCATACGTGCGCCCCAGCCAATACAGCACGTGGAACAGCTCATTGACCGCGCTCACCGCATCCTGGGCGGGTACTTCACCGGTCCGGTGTACGGCGATATTCCCGCGCCGCCGCACCACATCCATCTTCGTGACGATCACCGACCCCGCCACCTGCACGAGCGTCGGCTCCTTGAGCTTGGCGTTCAGGTCGTCGCGGTACGGGATCTGTAGCGAACTATCGGCCCTGTACAGCCAGTTGACGGCCAGCTCCAACGCCCGTCGCGCGAAGAAACAGGCGACGCGGGGATCGCCCACGGCGCTCCGCTCCGCCCGTACGGCCTCGGCGAACAAGTCGGGCCACTCGGCGCGCAGGAAGTCGAAGTTGCTCTGGGCCACGAAAGTTCCTCCCCTTACATGTCTTTCAAGTCATCCTGCCAGAGCTCGCCACGGAAGGCACGGGTTTGGACAGATGTGAAAAGTGTGTCGAGACCTGCGAGATGGGCCATGAGTCGGGGTTTCGTCCGCTCGATTGCTTGCACTCGTGATGCAAACTCTTCCTGAAGCTGAATCGGTGGCGCGAGGATTTGCAGATTAGTTACGTCGGTTTGGTTTATGCTTGCTTGGTTGATCGACTTCTTTGCAGCTCTCAATATTTGCGACTTTATGTGTGCGGTTTGGAGGGAGTTTATTGCGTACACTGCATTTAGTGTCATTTCGTCGAACTTGAATCGCATCATGTTGGACTCGAATACGGTCGGCTCCTGAAGTGGCGGGACCAGCGCGGATTTTCCCAAATGCGAAAGACTGTTTACGCGGTTTATCAAGATGTCATTGGGTTTCAGTCCGTATTTTGATATATCGGATTCATTGACCATGACTCGTTTCAGGTTCGGCAATCCGGATATTACTCCATCGTAGAAAGCGTCAATGCGAACAATCGGGGCGCCGGATCCATAATCGGACGACGGTTTGTAGAGCCCGTTTTGTGGCCTGGATTCCATGGCGTCGCCCAGGGGTATCACTTTCCATTGCCGCTGGTTGGCGGCCGGATCGCCGAACATGTCAAGAAAGATCGATTGGGCGAGTCCGTCGAGGATTGCAATGGACTTCCGCCGCTTCTCTCGCAGCGCATCCAATCGATCCAGTACTTGTGCAATGCGCTGCTGCTCTTGAATGGATGGAAGAGGGATTTTAATGCTTTTCAGATCGCTTAAGATAATGCGCCGTATCGCCGACCCGCTTTTCTTGCGAATTGCATCCGATAACACTTCCGGCGAGCGGAGGGCCCAGCCGAGATACTGGGAAATAACCCGGCGGCTATCTGGCCGAAGGATCGCGATAGAGGACAACACTGCAAATGATCGATCTGAATCGACGACATGCACTTTTCCAACCGTCCCATCTTTTGAGAATAGGACATCGTATTTTCTGGGTGTGGAATTTCCCGCCGCCGCCCGGTGATATTCGGCCTCGGAGATGTGCGAGCATCCTGTAAAGTCGAGCCTGCGTCCGTGCATATCTTTGACGGTCAGGAATGGAATTCCCGTTTCAAGATCCGGTGGCGTGTAGTGTGTTCCATC
This sequence comes from Nocardia grenadensis NBRC 108939, assembly GCF_001613445.1. Classification (GTDB taxonomy): domain Bacteria; phylum Actinomycetota; class Actinomycetes; order Mycobacteriales; family Mycobacteriaceae; genus Nocardia; species Nocardia grenadensis. Next base: position 156,414 of record NZ_BDCJ01000011.1, on the reverse strand, counting down.
CGTGATTAAAGTGCATATTTCGAAGAGTGGACGCATATGGGTCATCTCAGCATTCCCTTCAGATCTGAAATTCCCTGCTGTATCTCTGAATCAATTGATTCCAAATCTTCGATTATCTCCAGCGGGGGGCGGTATTCCAAGTGCTCATGGATTATCTCTTTGTACCGGTTGAGGCTAAAATCATAGTCTTGAGCGGCGATATCTGCCTTCGGCACACAGAAACTCTGTTCGGTGCGTGCGCGGTCGCGTTCGCCGTTGGTGCGGTGAGACCACCGGGCGAGGACGTCAGGGAGATTGTTATTGGCGTGCTCGTCGGCGGTAAGCGTGGCTGCGGCGCCGAGCTTATCGTCTGAGAGCAGCGGGTTGCGCTTGTCGTCGAGGCTGAACCCGTCCGCGGTGACCTCGTAGAACCACACATGGTCGGTCTGGTCGTCCTTGGTGAAAAACAGGATTGCCGTCGACACGCCGGCATACGGCTTGAACACCCCGGATGGCAGTTTCACCACCGCATCGAGGCCATGCTCTTCGACGAGCAGCTTGCGCAGATCCTTGTGCGCCTTGGTGGACCCGAACAGCACGCCGTCGGGGACGATCACCGCCGCCCGGCCGCCCGTCTTCAGCAGACGCAGGAACAACGCCAGGAACAGCAGTTCGGTTTTCTTCGTCTTCACCACCTGGAGCAGGTCCTTGGCAGTGGTGTCGAAGTCGAGGCTGCCTGCGAAGGGCGGGTTGGCCAGGATCATCGAGTAGCGGCCCGCCTCGCCGGCCACGGATTCGGCCAGGGAATCGCGGTAGCGGATATCAGGGCGTTCGATCTGGTGCATGAGCATGTTCATGCTGGCGATACGCAGCATGGTGGAGTCGAAATCGAAACCGTGGAACATGCTGCTGTGGAAGTGATCCCGCTGGGCGCGCTCCAGGAGGGCCTCGCTGTGCATGTGCTGGATGTATTCGGCGGCGCCGACGAGGAAGCCCGCCGTACCGCACGCCGGATCGCAGATCTCGTCGTGCGGGCCGGGCGCCATCATCGCGACCATGAGGTCGATGATGTGGCGGGGAGTGCGGAACTGACCGTTCTGCCCTGCGGTGGCAATCTTGGAGAGCATGTACTCGTACAGGTCGCCCTTGATATCGCCGCCCGCGCTGAGCGGCAGCTCGTCGAGCATATCGACGGCCTTGGTGAGCAGGCTCGCAGTCGGGATGGTGAACCTGGCGTCCTTCATATGCTCGCCGTATGTGGACTCCTCGCCGCCGAGCAGCCGCAACCAGGGGAATACGTCGTCGCGTACTGTTCGCAGCAACTGGTCCGGTCCGAGCTCACGGAACCTCGACCACCGCAGCGGCTCGGTATCCGCGTCGTAGATCGGATTCTCGATCGGCTTCCCGCTGCGGTGTGCCTTGCGTTCCGCGGTGGTCTGCAGGTCGTCGAGACGTTTGAGGAACATCAGGTAGGTGATCTGCTCGATCACCTCCAGCGGGTTCGAGATACCGCCCGACCAGAACGCGTCCCACAGCCGGTCGATCTTGCTCCGCAGTTCCCCAGTGATCATGCGATGAGGTTATATGGGAGGCTGTCGACAGGTTGCGCCGATAGCCGAACCCAGGATTCCGAGCTGCTCCGATGCACTCTTGTCGATTCGGATCAGCGAAAGATCGCAGAGGTCAGGGCATTGAATCCGAAGTCATTCCGGCGCCGCGACCTTGCTCACCAGCATCTCGTGAGAACGAGGACCGCCGCATAGAGCAGGTGGCGGGTGTGGCCGATCTGACTGGGGACTTCCAGGGCACCCACGACATGGATGATTGGTCGGAGGTTGTCGGCGGGCGAGGTTGTATGCCGCTCAGCCGACCCGTTTATAGCTCTGCGAATTACTGGAATCCTGCTCCTGCACGCGGTCCAAAGAGGATTGGATGGCCGCACCCATCAGGTTGAGTACCTCGATGTGATCCCGGAGAGCGGTGGCCAGATCCCCGTCTCTACCGGGGTCGACTGCTTTCAGGCCCAGGAGGCGTGCGAGTTCCGTGCCGCATGCGAATTCCCCCAAGCCGCTGACATTGGCCATTGCCTCGATCCCGTCCAGCACCTCGACGTAAACGTCGATTTGGTTGTCGATGGCTGTCCGGCATGCGGTCGCAACAGAGTCTTCCAGGGACAACCGCCCCGCTTCCGCCTCATCGGCAAGAAAACGCCACAACGTGATGTCTTGCTGGGTGGTCAACGGGGCTCCCCCTACTCAGGAAATTGTAAAACCAATGCTTCGGCTGCAGTTCTGGCTGTCTGACACGGGTCGAGATCCGAGTCGGAGGCTGCCGACTTGAATACTGAGACTTCGATGGTCCCTTCTGTGAACGGGAAACCTAAATAGCAAACGGAATTGTAAGTGTCATGAGCTTTCTCGAACTGTGTTCCGTTCTTTCCGGATACCGTGATATCGGCGAATGCGATGTTGTTCGTATCCGCCTTCAGACCTTCGATGGTGTGAGTTGTGGACCAGACTCCGAGGGTGTAGTCCCATCGAGACTTCTTGTTGTGCCAAGAGCACAACTTCCACCCCTCGACGTTCTCCACACCCGAGATCGTGTTGTCGCGGGTTGTCGGGTCGACCCCGATCTGCCGCAGCGAATCCTCATGGATCTGCGTGCACGGGTCCCACAGTGCCTCGCTCGCCGCCCCGTCCGTGGTGATTTCCGGTGCCGCCGGACCTTCGGTGGTCGCGTCGCAGGCCGTTACCAGTAGCAGCGCCCCTGTCAATATCGTTACCGCCGCTGTCCTCCGCTGCCCCACCACTGCTCCTGTCGGTCATCACGAACTTCGCCCGTAAGTATGACGCGCCAGAGCGATGGCTGGTTCCGCTGAGCGCATCAGAAGGCAATGCGCCCGGGCCGTTGCCCTTCGTGCGCTCCCATGGAGATGGCATGAGGGAAGCGAAAAACGGCTACAGCCCGGGCGCCTGACTCTCAGGCAGAGAAAGGTGCACCACCTGATTGCATATCCATGGTGAAGGCTTCCCATACCTCAGGGGCGAAGATCAGCGCAGGGCCTTCCGTGTTCTTCGAGTCCCGGACGCCGACATGGCCATTGTCCAGCCACGCCACCTCGACGCATGCGCTCTGGCTACCACTGCGACTGCTCTTGAACCAGGATGCCCCGGACAGGTCAACGCTTGTCACGCTCAAACTCCCTCGTGGCCCGGCGAATCAGCTCCCGGGTTTGGTCTTCATCCAATGATGCGCTTCTGATGGCCGAAGCAAGCTCACTATAGAGGCGTACTTCGTCTGGTTTCTCGAGGTAGACATCCTGCGCCGGTCCGCCTTCCAAGAAGACGATGGGCGGTTCCCTGTGCTCTCCGCGGCTGTTGACGCCGAAGGACAGGATGGTGAACATGCCGTGCGGCATCCCCCACGCCATACCGGCTCGGTAGGGGTGGAGCCGGAGGACAATGTTGTCGCGCTTCGAAATCTCCGCCAGGTGACTCAGCTGCGCCGCCATGATCCTCGTGTCGCCCACAACCCGATAAAGCGCCGATTCGTGAAGTAGGACTTCCAGCATCGCCGGATTAGTCCTGCGGGTAATGATGGCCTGCCGCTTGAGCCGATGTTCAACTCGACGGTCGATATCGTCTCCACGGTCGAAACCGGGATATGCGCCGATGATTGCGTGTGCGTACGCGGGCGTCTGGAGTAGGCCGGGAACGTGCTCGTGATAGGTCGTCTGTTGCTGTGCTGCGGCTTCAAGTCCTACATACATATTGTACGCATCCGAGTACAAACCCCCGTACGCGTGGTACCAGCTCTGCGTTCGGGCGAGTGCCGCCAGGTCCGTCGCCGCACGGACGTCGTCGGTGCCTACGTCGTAGAGTTCACACAGGGCACGAACATCCTGCTTGCGGACCTTTTGCGTCTGGCCTGCCTCGATTCGCTGTAGCGCCGACGGCGACAAATCCACCAGCTTGGCGGCGGCGGCGATGGTGAAGCCGTTCGCCTCGCGCTGGTCGCGGAGGAATCGGCCGAGTTGCCGTCGGGGTAGCGTCGAGGTCGGCGCTTGCTCGGCGTCGTTGTCGAACATGATGAACCCCCTGGTGCGGAATCGGATCGGATACACGACGCGATCGAATCCGTTGTACCCCACAGCGGACAGCCGCGCGGCATTTCGAATAAATCTTGATCGGGTATCCGGTTCGGCTCGGTGAAGACCGTGCGGGGTGGCGGGAGTTCCGGCGGCTCCGCCTATAACACCAGGTCGGTCAGCTGTGTCCAATCGATGCGGATTCGGATGGGCAGGTCGACAGCGAACCCGGTACCGGGTTTCAAGACCTCGACCGGTCGGTAATGGCCGACGCCGTGGTCCAAACCGAAGGTCTCTATCGACGTCACCTCGGTGTCGGAAACGCTCACCAGCCAATACCATGGAATTCCGGCGGCGGCGTATTCGCTCATCTTCTCCAGCCGGTCGGTCTTGACATGGCTGGGCGAAATGACTTCGACGGCGATTTCGAGATGACGTGCGGGGACCGGACGTATCTCGGCGGGCACGCATTCGAACAGTGCGATATCGGGTCGGCGGATGGTCGCCCGAGGGAACTCCCACAGTACGACATCGAAATCTTGGTTCACGTCTATACAGACCGATGGGTCTTGGGCCATGTGATCGCGGGCCGCTGCCTCGAGCATGCTCATGAGCCGATGGACGGCTTTCTGGTGGGCCCGGGACGGGGATTCGCAGCGCACCGCGTCGCCGTTGACCACTTCGACCAAGCGGCAGAAATCCGCCGGCAGCTGCCGCCAGATCTCGACAGTGATCGGTTCAGGTTGGACATTGTCCGGCCGCGCCCAATCGAAGATGGCTGACATGGGCCGAATCTTAACCCGCTGTGCGGCCCGACCATCTGCTGTCGACCCTTTCGGCTGCACTGTGGCGTGCGGGTGCGACCGGGTAGGCGTAGGAAGGTCAGCAGATGCCCGATTACGACGCACTCGACGCCGCTGCAGGCAAACTTCCCGCCATGCCGGACCGGTTCCGGGTGCTGGTGGATTGCGAATCGCCGTCGAACGACCCGGGGGGTCTGGAACTCTGTGCTGGCGTTGATCCAGCCGTGGTTGTCGGATGCACTCGAGCGCCCAGTCCGGTTGGAGCGCGTAGGCGAGAACGTGCACATTGTGGCCGAAGCCCCTGACCCCAGGGTGCTGGTGCTGAAACATTTCGACACCGTGGGCGGCGGGGCGGCCGGGTCACCGGGCGCTGCCCCGCCGTCGCGGCGCTCAGTCCTTCGGCCCGCCGGCTACATAGATGACCTGCCCCGAAACGAAACCCGCGCCCTCGCTCACCAGGAATGACGCCGTATGGGCGATATCCTCCGGATAGCCGACCCGGTTCACCGGGATCTGCGCGGCGGCGCCCTTCTGGAAGTCCTCGAAATCAACCCCGACCCGGGCGGCGGTGGCGGCGGTCATATCGGTGACGATGAAGCCCGGGGCGATCGCATTGGCGGTGACCCCGTACTTACCCAGTTCGAAGGCGAGGGTTTTGGTGAACCCCTGCATACCGGCCTTCGCGGCCGAGTAGTTCACCTGACCCCGATTGCCCAGCGCCGAGGTGCTGGACATATTGACGATACGGCCCCACTTCTGTTCGACCATGTACTTCTGGGCGGCCCGAGTCAGCAGGAAGGCCCCACGCAGATGCACCCCCAGCACGGTGTCCCAGTCGTCGACGCTCATCTTGAACAGCAGGTTGTCGCGCAGCACGCCGGCATTGTTGACCACGACGGTGGGTGCGCCGAGCTCGCCGGCCAGCCGCTCCACCGCGGCATTCACCGAGTCCTCCTTGCTGACATCGGCGCCGAGCGCGATCGCCTTGCCGCCGGCGTTCTCGATCGCCGATACGGTCTCGGCGCAGGCGGCTTCATCGAGGTCCAGGACCCCGACCTGCAGTCCGTCGGACGCCAGCCGTTTGGCGATGGCCGCCCCGATTCCGCGGGCGGCGCCGGATACTATTGCGATCCTCTCGGCCATCAGTTCGAAGTCCTCTCGTGTGGGCGATAGTTCTTACGCCATCTAACAACGTGTGGGGCCGCGGATCGAGGGGATGGCGGGACAAGATCTTCGCGAGGGCGCTGTGCGTATCGGACAGTGCAGGTCGGCGCGATGCCCGGTGTTCGGCGGAGCGTACTGCGCCGTGCTGCGGGCCGGACCGGACGTATCGCGGGGCGCCGGGGTCGGTGATCCGCGGGGTAGCCGCAGCGGGCGCGTCCGGTGACAGCCGTACGACCCACCGGGTGAGGTCCGGTGCCGGGCCGCAGGTCGCCGCTCTGTCCGTTTATTCACCTAGGTGTGGGTTTTCTGCACTCCCTAAATGGGTATTAGGCCATCTATTCTCGAAACACCCCACTCACCAGGCAGTTTGGAATGTGATGACCACTCCTCAGTCCCCGTACGATCCGACGACGGGTAAACCCTATCCCGCCCAGCCCCCGGCCGGCGCCCAGCAGCCCTACGGCCGGCAGCCCTATGGGGCACCGAATCAGGCGCCGGTCTCGCCGGCCGATGCCAAGCTCTGGGCCGCGCTGGCCCACTTCGGCGGTATCGTGCTCGGGTTCGTCGCCCCGCTCATCGTCTGGGCGATGTACAAGGACCGCGACGAGTTCGTGCGCCGGCATGCGGTGGACGCGTTGAACTTCCAGATCGTGCTGGCGATCGCGTATGTGGTGTCCGCGGTGCTGATGATTCTGCTGATCGGGTTGCTGTTGTTCCCGATCGTGTGGATCGCGGGCATCGTATTCTCGGTGCTGGCCGGGATCGCGGCCAACAACGGCCGGGAGTACAAGTACCCGTTCGATCTCTCGCTGGTGAAGTAGCAGATGTGCCCGGGCCGGCGGTCGTGGCGCCGGCCCGGGCACATGCGCGCGGTACCGAAGGGGCGCAGTTCACCCCGGTACCGGCGATCAGGGACGCAGCACCGAGGTCAGGAACTCGGTCTGGTCGTAGACGGTCTGTTCGAAGAGTTCGTCGAAGTACAGATCGAAATGACCTGCGGGATACCGTTTTATTACGGCGTGCTTGGTCTTCTCGGCAACCCGCAGCGCGGGTCTCACCGGGGTGATCGAATCCTTGTCGCACAGGGCGTACAGCACCGGCATCTTCAATTCCTTCACATGCCGGGCGGGACGGGCGAACAGGATCGACAAGGCCGCGCGCGCCGCGATCTTGGGCCGGTAGTTCGCGCTCTCCTCGGCCAGCCGGCCGAATCCGGCCGGTACATCCGGACCCGTCATCATCGCCGCGGCGCGTTTACGCCCGGCCAGCCGGATCTGCACCGGTTTACGCAAGATCGTGCCGAACACCAGGTCCGACGCCGCCAGGAAGCTCACCTTCACGAAACCGATCAGTCCCTTCGCCAGTGCGGAGGAGAATCCGCTGACGAACGGGACCTGGGCCACCACCGCAGCGATATAGGCGTCGTCCGGGGCGACCGCCAGGGCGTGTCCGCCGCCCAGCGAGGTGCCCCACAGGGCGATACGGGTGGCATCGAAACCGCGCAGCGTCCGGGCATAGGCCACCGCGGCGATCCAATCCTCCCGCTGGCGGGCGAGATTCACCACTTGGCGCGGGTCGCCGTCGCTGTCCCCGAAATGCCGGTAGTCGAAGACCAGCACCCCCATTCCCGCCGCGGCGAACCGCCGTGCGAACCGATCCAGTCCCATTTCCCGGTTGGCCCCCAACCCGTGCCCCATCACGACGATGGGGCGTGGCTTGGGTGGGCCGGCCGGTAGGTACAACCAGCCGGCACATTTCTGACCTCCCGACGGGAAGCCGACCTCGACACGCTCCATGATCACCGACCGTACCGAGTCATCGGCCCGGACGAGTCATCCAGCCTTGGCAGGAGTGCGGCGACTGAGGGTGGGCGGCCGAATGCCACCGAGTATCCTGAGGCGGCGGATGAGTCGGCCGGGCGGTCGCGGCGCCGGGAACGGACACCCCAGTGGTGTCACGCTCGGTGCCGAGGAAAGTCCGGACTCCACAGAGCAGGGCGGTTGCTAACGGCAACCCGGGGTGACCCGCGGGACAGTGCCACAGAAAACAGACCGCCCACGGCCCGCGAGGGCCGTGCGGTAAGGGTGAAACGGTGCGGTAAGAGCGCACCAGCGCCCCGGGTGACCGGGGCGGCTCGGTAAACCCCGCCCGGAGCAAGGTCGAAGATCGCACCTCGCGGTGCGGTTGCGCAGGTGTCCGAGGGCTGCTCGCCCGAGCCTGCGGGTGGACCGCTCGAGGTACCCGGCGACGGTGTGCCCAGATGGATGGCCGCCCCCCGGCGCGAACCGGGGACAGGATCCGGCTTACTGGCCGGCTCGTCCGCACCACGTCCTCCCCCCCGGGGGCCTGCCCGTGCCCAGCCGGTCCTCGCAGACGTTCTCGATGGTGGAGGCGGGGAACTGGACGGAATGGGAACCGGGCGTACGATCTGAGTTTCACAGTGGGGGCCGCCGAGTGCCCCGTGCCGTCACCCGGGGAACACGATGAGAGCCAGACAATTCGCCGCCGTTGCAGCCGGGGCCGCCGTGTGCGCACTGTCGGCCTGCGCCGCCGATGACGCACCGACCGGCCAGGACCCGCCCATGACCGTTGTCGCCGGCGAGGAGACCTCGGCTGCGAGTGTGCCTCCCGCGACGAAAACGCGCGGGCTGTACGACCCGGCCGAGACCGCGGTCGGTCAGTCCGGGTTGGCGGCCTTCATCGTATCGGTGGCGGAAGTGAACTCGCACGTGGGTTCGGTGACTGTGATAACCCTGCAGATCGAGAACCGCACCGGGCAGGCGTGGAGCGGCCGGAACTGGACGACGCCCACCGTGGTGTACGGCGACGACGGCACACCGGCCCAGCACGTCAGGTCGCCGTCGGAGGGGTTCGGGGACGGTGTGCAGGGAACGATCCCGCCCGGCAGCCGCCAGACGGTGAAACATGCGTACAAGGTGAGCAAGGCTCAGCTGAATCCGGCGGTGGTGACCGCGGGCAGTGTGCTGTGGCAGGGCGATTTCTCGAAGTTCCACCGATGAACCCGTCCGGGCGGATGCCGGGCCGATGATCCGCGCAGGTTCAGGACGGAGATGAGTATGGCGATTCTGGTCACCGGTGCCACCGGCAATATCGGCCGCAAGGTCGTCGATCAACTACTGCTGCGCGGCGCGACCGATATCCGCGCGCTCACCATCGATCCGGCGAGGGCGGCGCTGCCGGCCGGCGTCGAAGCGGTTCGCGGATACCTGCGCAGACCCGAGACGCTGCCCGCCGTGCTCGACGGGGTGGACCGGATGTACCTGGCATCGATCCAGGACGGGGTGGGCGAAGTGGTCGAAGCGGCCCGTATCGCGGGGGTGCGCCATATCGTCGATCTATCCGGTGAACCGGACAGCTGGTGGGGTGCGATCGCGAGGGCGGTCGAGGCGAGCGGGGTCGCCTGGACCCATTTGTGGCCCGGGGACTTCATGGAGAACACGGGTATGTGGGCGCAACAGATCCGGCAGACCGGTGTGGTGCGCGAACCCGATCCCGCGGCCGGTAGTACGCCGATCGCGATGGACGATATCGCGGCGGTCGCCGCGGTCGCGCTGACCGAGGACGGTCATCGGGGCCGGGCGTACGCGCTGACCGGTCCGGAGAAACTGAGCCGGGCCGAACTGGTACGGGAGATCGCCGCCGCGCTGGGCCGCACGATCGATTTCCTCCGCGTCACCCCCGCGGAGACCGTACGGGCGCTGCGCCCGGCGATGGGCGACAACGCGCAATGGTATGTCGAAAATGTCCTCATCGGGCTGGAGAGCAACACCTTGCCGCCGAACCGGGTCGTCGAAGAAATAGTCGGTCGCCCCGCGACGACCTTCGCGCAATGGGTCGCGCGATATGCGATCGAATTGTTCGGCGAGGACGACGTCCGCGGGCGGTGATCGGAAAAACCACCGTTTCGCCCGGGCCGCTCGATTCGTGCCACTCGTCCTTTTCCGGTGAATTCGACGACGTGGCACGACTACGAAATTCACCGGGGCGCGGAGCGGCGCTCGGCTACTCGCTCGGGCACATGACGGCGACCATCTGATACACGGCCCGGGTTTCGGCGTTCGTCGCCTCGGTGGCGCCCGCCGCGAGCCGGTCGGATACCGCGGCGACCACCTCCTCCTCCGGTTCGCCGGCCCGGATCTCGGCGCAGGTCTCGGTGAAGATCCCGGTGATCGCCGCATCGTCGCGGCCCTCGGCCAGGCCGGGGAAGGCACCGCGGAAGCCGATAACGAAGGAACCGGCCTTGACCTGGTCTATCTGCGCGGATTCGGGAGTCGCGGCGGCCGTCGTCGCGGCTGCCGCCGGGGCCGGATCGGCGCCGGTGCTCTCACAGGCGGCGACGGCGGGCAGGACCGCGACGAGGAGGGCGGTGAACAAGGGCAGAGGTCTGTACACGGCCGGATGGTAACTCCGCGAGATGGACACCGTCCCCCGCCGGGCGGGGGACGACGTTCATCCAGCGGCCACTCAGGCCGAGGGACCGATCACGAACATCTGCGCGAGGGACGCAGCCTGCTGCGGACCGACGAGGGGGAGCAGATAGTCATAGATGAGAGTGGACATACGTGAGGAAACTCCAGCTCGGATGTAGTCGGACGCTTACGGTTCGCCACAGTATCAGTTGCCCGGCGCGCACGAACTTTTCCGGCGGGATTCGTGCACAACTGGCATAAATGGTGATTGCCGTCATAAAGTATGCGGGGTCGGCAGGCTCGCCCGGTGCCCTGGAGTTCGCGGAACGAGCCGATTCATACCTATCGGAAGACAGGTCACAACACATATGCGGGTAGCACGTACCTTGGCAACCGGAGCTTTGATGGCCGGGGCCGCATCTGTTCTCGCTACCGTGGGCGCCGGCTCGGCCGGTGCCGTCGCGGTGACACCGCTGCCCGGTGGAGTGCGGGTGGACCTCAGCCCGGCGGATACCCGCTGGGTGGATCAGAACAATGTCGGGCAGATGGTGGCGGGTATTCCGCATCCGTCGGCTCCGTCGTTCGGTCAGGCGCTGGACGCGGCCGCGGCCGTTTCCTCGACCTACCCGAACGGCCGGGTGACTTTCACGGTGTTCGGACCGCTGCACGAACTGAGCGGCTCGATGCTGGCATTGCAGTAGTCGGTACGGATTTCCGTACCGCCGGGCCGGTACCGGGGCGACCCGGTGCCGGCCCGGCTGGTTTCCGGCCGGGGCCGCGACGATGGCCCGCTGCGCGGGAGCGGGGAATCTTCGCTGCCGCTTCGCTTTCGGTGTCCGCGGCTCAGGCCGTGTCGATGGCGGCGGCCGCCACCGGATACTTCGCCAGGTGGCGGCCGGCCGCGGTGTCCTCGGCATCGGCGAGTGTCTCGAACAGGGCGGTATCCTCGCCCACCGCACGGGCTTCGGCGGCGCGAGCGCGCAGCGCGTCGTACGATTCGACCGCGTCCCGGTGATCGCCCAGCACGGTCTGCAGGTGTTTGGCGCGTTTGCCCAGATCCGCGGCGGTATCACCGAGCACCGCGGTGGCGGCCTCGCAGGAATACCGTAAACGTTTGGCGCTCTTGCGGATATCGTGCAGTAGCTCGACCCGGTCGGCGGGCGCCACGGTCGGCTCGGACCGCACCAGGCCCCGCACTCGTTTCCGGTCCTTGCGCAGTACCTTCTCGAACATCTCGGCGGCCGGTATCTCGTCCACCGATGCACGCAGTGGCGGCGCCTCGCGCCATTCCTCCAGTTCCCGCCGCATATCGCGGTACCGGTGGCTGTCCAGGGCCGTCAGGACCTCGCCGTGCGCGGCGGCGTACCGGTCGCGTTCGGCACGGACCAGACGGTCGCGGGTGGGGGCGAGCGCGGCCGACGCGGGATCGGCGTAGCGGTCGAGCAGCGCGGCGAAACGTTCGGCGCGGACCTCCGCGTCACGCGCCACTCCCAGCAATCCGGCCAGCCACGCGAGTTCGGTGCGCATCCGGTTGTCGGCGTCCGGGTCGAGCAGTTTCTTGTAGGAGCGCAGCACACTGCGCAGCCGGCGGGTCGCGACCCGCATCTGATGGACCGAATCGTCGGCGTCGGCCCGCACTTCCGGTTCGGCGGTGAGCAGGCGTTCGATATCGGCACGCAGGGCATCGGTGAGGGCGTCGGCCGCCGTGCTCGGTTCCTCAGCCATGGTGTACCACCGCCGCGAACGTATCGGTCGCCTCGATCAGATGGTGGGTGATACCCGGTTCGGTGGCGGAATGCGCGGCGTCGTCGACGATGTGCAGGCGCGATCCGGGCCAGGCACAGTGCAGATCCCACGCGCTGACCGCCGGGCAGACGATATCGTGGCGGCCCTGCACGAGGACGGCGGGAATATGGGTGATCGCGCCGATATCGCGCAGCAGTTGAGCCTCGTCGAGGAAGCCGCCGTGCCGGAAATAGTGGTTCTCGATCCGGGCGAAGGCGAGGGCGAACCGCGTATCGGAGGTTTCGGCCATCCGCTCGGGGTCGGGGCGCAGCGTACTGGTGGCGCTCTCCCAGGCGGTCCACGCGAGGGCCGCCGTGGTGACGACCTCTGGATCCGCGGAATCGAACAACCGGTGGTAGGCCTCCACCAGATCGCCGCCGCGTTCGGCCGCCGGAACCGGGGCCAGGAATTTCGCCCACTCGTCGGGGTAGACGTGGCCGGCGCTGCCGTTGTAATACCAGTCGATTTCCTTGCGGCGCAACAGGAAGATCCCCCGGAGTACCAGTTCGGTGACCCGCTGCGGATACCGCTGCGCGTAGGCGAGCGCGAGGGTCGAACCCCACGAACCACCGAAGACCAGCCACCGCTCGATACCGAGTGCGGTGCGCAGTGCTTCGATATCGGCGATCAGATGCGCGGTGGTGTTGACCGAGAGGTCGGCGCCGTCGGCGATATGTGGGGTCGAGTGGCCGCAGCCGCGCTGATCCAGCAGCACGATCCGGTAGCGGTCCGGGTCGAAGAACCGGCGGTTGTCCGGAGTGGTGCCGCCGCCCGGACCGCCGTGCAGGAACACCGCCGGTTTGCCGTCCGGGTTACCGCTGGTCTCCCAGTACACCGCCTGGCCGTCACCGACTTCGAGCATGCCTCGCTCGTAGGGTTCGATCGGCGGGTACAGCGGGCGCATCAGAACGCCAGGCCGGAGGCCAGATCGGGGAGTTCGAGCGCCTGGACGGCCTCGTCGTGCACATCGGGACAGACCTTGACGGTCACCCGGTCCACCACGGCCTTGTCGGCCAGGACCTGGGCATTGATCCCGCCGTTGGTGAGCGCCCATTCGTGGACCATGGCGTTGAGCCCGATCCGGCCGAGCGTCGGGCCCTGGACCCGCCAGTTGGACAGCTCGGGACGCATCATGTCGCACAGGTTCTGGGCCGCCTTGTCGGAGACCTCGAGCGGGGTGGCGGGTGCGGCGCTACTCGTGGTCGCCGAGGTGGTGGCGGAAGCGGACGAGGCGGCCGGAGAGGTGTCCTCCGAACCCGTCTGCACACCGCCGCACGCGGTGAGCAGTATCGCCCCGCACACTCCCGCCACCGTGAGGGAACCCCGTGTTGTCCAAGCGCGTCGCCGCATCAGTACCTCAGAACTCGAGAGTCGAAACCGTCGACACCGAGTTTGCCATCCCGCGCCGGAGAGGGGGACCCGTCACGAGCCCGGACCGGAGTCAGAAACTGTGTTCCGGACCCGGGAACGTGCCGCGGCGTACCTCCTCGGCGTAGGCGGCGGCCGCCCCGCGCAGTTCGTCGCCGACCGCGGCGAACCGCTTGACGAACTTGGCGGTCTTCCCGCTGGTGAACCCGGCCATGTCCTGCCAGACGAGCACCTGGGCGTCGCAGTCGGCACCGGCGCCGATACCGACGGTGGGGATGGTGAGCTTGCGGGTGACCTGACCCGCCACCTCGGCCGGAACCATTTCCATCACCACGGAGAACGCCCCCGCGGCCTGGACCGCGATCGCGTCGGCGAGCAATCCCTCGGCGCCCTCGCCGCGGCCCTGGACACGGTAGCCACCCAGGGTATTGACGCTCTGCGGGGTGAAACCGATATGCGCCATCACCGGGATCCCGGCGGCGGCGAGCTTCCTGATCTGGTCGGCGACACGTTCCCCGCCCTCCAGTTTCACCGCGTGCGCGCCGCCCTCCTTCATGAACCGGGTGGCGGTGGCGAGGGCCTGCTCGGGGGAGCCCTCGTAGGTACCGAACGGCAGGTCGGCCACCACCAGGGCGTGCGGGGCGCCGCGCACCACACCGCGGACCAGCGGGATCAGCTCGTCGGTGGTGATCGGTACGGTGGTCTCGTACCCGTACACCACATTGGCGGCCGAATCGCCGACCAGTAGTACGGGAATGCCGGCCTCGTCGAAGAGGCGGGCGCTGGAGTAGTCGTAGGCGGTGAGCATCGCCCAGCGTTCACCGGTCGCCTTCATCTGTTGCAGATGTTGGACGCGGGTGGGTCGCCGGGCCGGTTTCGCCGCCGCGGCGGCACCGTAGGCGGGTGTTTCCGATGTGGAATCGGGCGTGCCTGATGAATCGGACATCATCGTCCCTTTCGTCTCCTCGAGGCCCTGATCGGGTCCCCGGGTCTGGTTGACGTCCTCCAGTGTGCACCCCCGGCCGAGCCCGGATTAAGCCCGCGACCAGGTGCGGTTGGTCACATCCCCGGGTCCGGGCCGGATCCGGCTAGCATGGCGGCAGTGCGGAGCGGGTGTGGAGTGCCGGCGGGTGTGCTGGCGGTGCTGGCGGTAGCGACGGTGCTCGTCGCGGGATGCGCGGACGAGGCCCCGGAACAACAACCGGACCCGCCCGCGCCGGTCCCCGCCGAGCTGAGTCGTTTCTACAGTCAGACTCCGGCCTGGGAGCCGTGCACCGGTTACACCGACCCGGGGGAAGCGCTGCCGCCGGCGGCGCAGTGCGCCCGCATCGAGGTCCCCGTCGACTACGGCGACCCGGACGGCCCTACCGCGCAGCTGGCGGTGTCCCGGATGCGCGCGACCGGAGACAGGATCGGTTCGCTGCTGATCAACCCCGGCGGGCCGGGTATGTCCGGGTTGTCGACGGTGATGCTGGCCGGCGGGACCGAGCTGGCCGATCGGTTCGACCGGGTGGGGTTCGATCCGCGCGGGGTCGGCGCCTCCACGCCCGCGGTCGACTGCCTGACCCCGCGGGAAGCCGATGCCGAGCGCGCCGAACTCCCGGAGCCCAATACGCCGGAGGGGATCGCCGAGGCCGAGACCGAGAACCGGGAATACGCCGACCGCTGCGTGGCGCGCACCGGTACGGAATTCCTCGCCCATGTCGGCACCCGCGAGGTGGTCCAGGATATGGATGTCCTGCGGGCGGTATTGGGCGATCGGAAACTGACCTATCTCGGCTACTCCTACGGCACCCGGCTGGGCAGCGCGTACGCCGAGAAGTTCCCGGGCAATATCCGTGCCATGGTCCTCGACGGCGCCATCGATCCCTCGCAGGACCCGGTCGCCGAATCGCTGCGCCAGGCGGCGGGTTTCCAGAAAGCCTTCGACGCGTATGTCGCGGACTGCGTCGGGTCACCGGACTGCCCGCTCGGTACCGATCCGGCGCAGGCCGTGCCGCGGTTCCGGGCGCTGGTGGATCCGCTGTGGAACGCGCCCGCGGCCACCACCGACCCCCGCGGCCTCAGCTACGACGATGCGATAACCGGCGTGCAGCAGACCCTGTACGGTGCCGACTTCTGGCCGGTGCTCACCATCGGGCTCACCGAGTTGGCCCAGGGCCGCGGCGATACGCTGCTACAGCTCGCCGATATGTACAACGGCCGCCGCGACGACGGCACCTACAGCAATCTCACCGACGCCTTCGACGCGATCCGCTGTGTGGACGACCCGCGGGTCACCGATCGCGCGGTCGCCGGCCGGCAGGACACCGAATACCGCCGGGCCGCCCCGTTCCTGGACGACGGCCGCGGCACCGGAGCGGCGCCGCTGGAACTGTGCGCCCAGTGGCCGGTGCCCAACACCAGCCGGCCGCACGACATCTCCGTCGAGGGACTGCCTCCGCTGGTGGTGGTGTCCACCACCGGCGATCCGGCCACGCCGTACCAGGCGGGCGTCGACCTCGCCCACCAGCTCGGTGCGGCACTGATCACCCACGAGGGCGACAGCCACACGGTGGTCTTCAACGGCGGCGCCACCTGCGTCGACGATGCGGTCGTGAGCTACCTGGTGGACCTCGAGACCCCTGCAGAGGGCCTACGCTGTTGATCCGACACACAGCGCAGCGCGTCATGTAACACGGATTTAACGCCGGGTGCCTACTCTCGCGGTCATGGATCGCCAGAAGGAATTCGTGCTGCGGACGCTCGAAGAGCGGGATATCCGCTTCGTACGTCTCTGGTTCACCGACGTACTGGGCTACCTCAAGTCCGTCGCCATCGCGCCCGCCGAGCTCGAGGGAGCTTTCGAGGAGGGCATCGGCTTCGACGGCTCGGCGATCGAAGGGTTCGCCCGGATCTCCGAGGCCGATATGGTGGCCCGGCCCGATCCGTCGACCTTCCAGGTGCTGCCGTGGTCCTCCAGCAAGGGACACCAGCATTCCGCCCGGATGTTCTGCGATATCACCATGCCCGACGGGTCGCCGTCGTGGGCCGATCCGCGCCATGTGCTTCGGCGTCAGCTCAACAAGGCCGGTGATGTCGGATTCAGCTGCTATGTGCATCCGGAGATCGAGTTCTTCCTGCTGAAGAACCAGCCCGACGGGGTGGACCCGGTCCCCGCCGACAACGGCGGCTTCTTCGACCAGGCGGTCCACGATTCCGCGCCGAACTTCCGCCGCCACGCCATCGACGCGCTCGAATCCATGGGTATCTCGGTGGAGTTCAGCCATCACGAGGGCGCGCCCGGCCAGCAGGAGATCGACCTGCGCTACGCCGACGCCCTGTCGATGGCCGACAATGTGATGACCTTCCGCTATCTGATCAAGGAAGTGGCCATCGACGAGGGCGTGCGCGCCACGTTCATGCCCAAGCCGTTCGCCCAGTACCCGGGCTCGGCCATGCATACGCATATGAGCCTGTTCGAGGGTGAGGCGAACGCCTTCTCCGATCCGGACGACCCGGACAACCTGTCCGCGACGGCTCGCGCCTTCATCGCGGGCATCCTCGAACACGCGCACGAGATCAGCGCCATCACCAACCAGTGGGTGAACTCCTACAAGCGGCTCATCCACGGCGGCGAGGCGCCGACCGCGGCCTCGTGGGGCCGGTCCAACCGTTCGGCGCTGGTCCGCGTGCCGATGTACACCCCGAACAAATCGTCGTCGCGGCGCGTCGAGATCCGCAGCCCCGATTCCGCCTGCAACCCGTACCTGAGCTTCGCGGTCCTGCTCGCGGCGGGCCTGCGCGGTGTGGAGAAGGGGTACACGCTGCCGCCGGAGGCCGAGGACGACGTCTGGTCGCTCACCGCTGCCGAACGGCGTGCCATGGGGTTCAAGGAACTGCCCGGCACCCTGGACGAGGCACTGCACGCGATGGAGCGTTCGGAGCTGGTCGCCGAAACGCTCGGTGAGCACGTATTCGACTTCTTCCTGCGCAACAAGCGCCGGGAGTGGTCGGATTACCGTGCCCAGGTGACGCCGTTCGAGCTGCGCGAATACCTCGGTCTCTGATCTCTTCCCCGCGTTCGCCCGGTGCCCCTGGGGCGCCCGGCGGGCGGGGGACCCGTGGCACGCACGGACCGCTGGGTCGACGAGTGCGCCGGTGATTCCGCGGTTCGGTTGTACCGGTCACGGCCTCGATCTTCGGTCCGGTGGCCGATCGGCCCGCCGTCCGGACCGGGCGGTTCGGTGACTCCACGCCGGTGCGGCCGGTGACTGTGCGTGACCGAGGGGCCCGGCGCATCTCGAGCCCTGTTGTCGGTACCTTGAGCTCATGGTCCGTCCACCGTCCGCCCGGTCCGCCGTCCCCGGTGTCGGCCGCCTCGGATTGCTCGAACCGTCGGCTGCCGACTCGCTGAAAACCCTCGGCTGGGACAATATCGAGAGTATTCCGGTGTTGTGGTCGCTGTCGCGGTCACCGGACGCCGACCTCACGCTGAACACGCTGATCAGATTGTCCGAGGCGCTCGGGAACGACTGGGCCGAACTGGATTCGGCGATCCGGGCCGAGACGATGCTGCGCGGCCGGCTGTTCGCGATGCTGGGCTCCTCCACCGCGCTGGCCGATCATTTGGTGGCCGATCCCGGGGCCTGGGTGCTGCTGCGCCGAGAGGAGCTCCCCGACCGCGATGAGCTGATCGCCGATCTGCTCGCGGTCGTCGGCGGCGAACCGGAGTGCGGGCCCAATGCCGCGCCGATGCTGTACCGGGCCACCGAATCCGGACCGGAAGTGGTCGCGGCACTGCGCAAACGGTACCGCGATCAGCTCATGCTGCTGGCCGCCGTGGATCTGGCCGCCACCGTCGAGGACGAGCCGGTGATCCCGTACGAGCTGGTGGGGCGCCAGCTCACCGCGCTCGCCGATGCCGCGCTCACCGCCGCGCTGGCGGTCGCGGTGGCCCGGGTGTGCCGCGATGTTCCGTGCCCGGTGCGGCTGGCCGTGATCGCCATGGGCAAGAGCGGCGCGTGCGAACTCAACTACGTCAGCGATGTCGATATCGTCTTCGTCGCCGAACCCGCCGACCCCGTCGCCACCCGGCTGGCCGCTGAACTGATGACCGTGGGTTCCTCGGCCTTCTTCGAGGTCGACGCCGCGCTGCGGCCCGAGGGCAAGGCCGGCGCCCTGGTGCGCACCCTCGATTCCCATCTGGCCTACTACCAGCGCTGGGCGCGGACCTGGGAGTTCCAGGCGCTGCTCAAGGCCCGGCCGATGACCGGCGATCTGGAACTCGGCGAGCAGTACCGCTCCGCCACCGACGCACTGGTGTGGACGGCTTCCGAACGGCCGGATTTCGTCCCGGATGTGCAGGCGATGCGCCGCCGGGTGGAGGATCTGGTGCCCGCCGAGCTGCGCGAGCGCGAACTCAAACTCGGCAGTGGCAGCCTGCGCGATGTGGAGTTCGCGGTGCAGCTGCTGCAACTGGTGCACGGCCGGGTCGATCCGAAACTGCACGTCCAGGGCACCGTGGAAGCCCTCGCGGCGCTCGCCGCGCGCGGATACGTGGGCCGCGAGGACGCCGCGAACCTCACGGCCTCCTACGAATTCCTGCGGCTGCTCGAGCACCGGCTGCAGTTGCAGCGGCTCAAACGCACCCATACGCTGCCCGCCGACGACGACGAGGAAGGTATGCGCTGGCTGGCCCGCGCCGCGCATATCCGTCCGGACGGGAGACGCGATGCCGCGGGCGTGTTGCGGGCCGAGCTGCGCCGGCAGACGGGCCGGATCCGCCGGCTGCACACCAAACTCTTCTACCGGCCGCTGCTGGAATCGGTGGCCCGGCTGGACTCCGACGCGCTGCGCCTGAGCCCGGACGCCGCCGTCCGGCAGCTCGCCGCGCTCGGATACGGTTCGCCCGAGCACGCGCTCAACCATCTGCGCGCGTTGACCAGCGGTGTCTCGCGTAAGGGCCGGATCCAGGCGGTGCTCCTGCCGACCCTGCTGGAGTGGCTCGGCGAAACCCCCGACCCCGATGCCGGGCTGCTCGCCTACCGGCGGGTGTCGGAAGGGCTGGTGGATCAGGACTGGTATCTGCGGGTCCTACGCGACGAGGGCGCGGTCGGGCAGCGGCTGATGATGGTGCTGGGCTCCTCGGCGTATCTTCCGGATCTGCTGATCAACGCCCCCGAAACCATCCGCATGTACGCCGACGGCCCGCACGGACCGCTACTGCTGCGCACCCAGCCGGTCGAGGTGGCAGGCGGCATCCTCACCGCCGCCGACCGCTACACCGACCCCAAGCGGGCCGTGGCCACCGCCCGCTCCCTGCGCCGGCACGAACTCGCCCGGGTGGCGTCCGCGGATCTGCTGGGCCTACTGGACGTGCCGCAGGTCTGTGCCGCGCTGTCCGCGGTGTGGGTCGCGGTGCTCGAGGCGTCGTTGCGCGCGGTGATCCGGGCCAGCGTCGCCGACCGGGGCGCGCCCGCACCCGCCGATTTCGCGGTGATCGGCATGGGCCGGCTGGGCGGCCGGGAACTCGGTTACGGCTCCGACGCCGATGTGCTGTTCGTCTGCGATCCGCGGCCCGGCGAGGACGAGCACGTCGCCGTGAAATGGGCCAACGGTATCGCCGAGCAGGTGCAGAAACTGCTCGGCGCCCCCAGCACCGACCCGCCGCTGCAGGTCGACGCGGGCCTGCGGCCGGAGGGCCGCAGCGGCGCGCTCGTGCGCACTCTGGCCGCCTACGACGCCTACTACCGCCAGTGGGCGCAGCCGTGGGAGGTGCAGGCGCTGCTGCGCGCCCACCAGGTGGCCGGCGATCAGCAACTGGGCCTGCGCTTCCTGCACACGATCGACGCGGTGCGCTATCCGGCGGGCGGCGTCTCCGCCGACGCGGTCCGCGAGATCCGCCGTATCAAGGCCCGGGTCGATTCCGAACGGCTGCCCCGCGGCGCCGACCCCGCCACCCACACCAAACTGGGTCGCGGTGGTCTCGCCGATATCGAATGGACGGTGCAACTGCTGCAATTGCGGCACGCGCACGAGATCCCGGCCCTGCACAACACATCGACGCTGGAATCGCTCGATGTGATCGAACAGGAGGAACTGCTGAGCCCGGTGGACACCGACCTGCTCCGTCAGTCCTGGCTCACCGCGACCGCGGCCCGCAACGCGCTGGTCCTGGTACGCGGTAAACCCTCCGACCAGTTGCCCGGCCCGGGCACCACGCTGTCGGCGGTGGCCCGGGTGGCGGGCTGGCCCACCGACGACGGTGGCGAGTTCCTCGACAACTATCTGCGGATCACCCGCCGGGCCAGGGCTGTGGTGGAACGGGTCTTCGGTGTCTGACCGGAGGTCAGTGCCCGGAACCGGGTGACCAGATCCTCCAGCGCTCGGCGGTCCTCCAGATCGGCCGGGCGATAGCCGCCCGCCGCGGTGACCGTCACCGGGGTATCCCGTTCGATGCCGAGCGCCGACCAGCACCAGGAACGCGGCAATGAACAGGTTCCACTTCGCGCCTGACCGCCGGCACTACTCTGCGGTGACCCGCGCATCCAGCCACGCCACCACATCGGCGAGTACCTGATCGCGCTCGGGTTCGTTGAAGATCTCGTGGTAGAGCCCGTCGTAGCGGCGGACGGTGAGATCGGTGGTGCCCGCGCGCTGTTCGATCCGGTCCGTACTCACCGGGGCGGCGATGGCGTCGCGGGTGCCGTGCAGCGCGAGCGTCGGAACCCGTAACTCCGGTAGCCGGTCGAGTACGGCGCCGGCCGCCGTGAGGATCTCGGTCGCCGTGCGGGCGGGCAGTTTTCCGCGGAACACCAGCGCGTCGTTGTCATAGGCCGCGACGACCGCAGGGTCCCGGCTGATCTGCGACGAATCGAGTTTCAGCACACCCAGGTTCGGTGCCAGCCGGGTGAGCACCGGGGCGAGCAGCCGCTGCACCGGATTTCCGGCGTCGATGATCAACGGCGGTGCCGAGACCACCACCCCGGCCGCGTCCAGCGGCGCCCTGGTCGCCAGGTACAGGGTGATCAGGGCACCCATGGAATGGCCGATCACGAACGCCGGCACGCCGGGGTGTTGCGCGCGCGCCAGCTCGAGCAGAGCCGCCACATTGTCGGCGGCATTGCCGACCGACCCGATATTGGCCCGCGAGCCCGCGGCGGCGGATTCCCCGTGTCCCACATGGTCGAACGCGTACACCGCGAAACCGGCGGTCGCCAGGGTCCGCGCGACGTACTCGTAGCGACCAGAATGCTCGGCCACTCCGTGGACGAGGACGATCACCCCGCGCGCCGGCGTCGCGGGTGCCCAGGAACGCCGGCTCAGCCGGTGCCCGGCGTGCTCGAACTCCCCGCGCGTCATTCGTATGTCCTGGTCGCTGGTCACCGGATCCTCCCTCGACGCTGTACATGTGGTCCGCGGCGGCCACGGTGAAGGCGCAGGCACCACCTCATCGGAACTCCTTCACGGCCGGCGCCCCCCGGTCGGCGGAAGCCGTGGTGAGGGCACAACTTCATCGCATCTCCTTCGGAGCTGGTCCGTATGGTCGCGGCAGCTGTGGAGGTATCGCCTCAGCCGGCCTGTTCCGGCTCGGCGAGTGCGGTGAGCAGCCGCCGGTTGAAGTCGATGAGCCGAGCGTAGTTCACCCGCGACAGCCGCTCGTCGTTTCCGTGGATCCGTTCCAGATCCGCGGCCGTCAGCCGGATCGGGGCGAAATTGCAGCGCGTGGCGGCGAGATCGTCGTAGTGGCGGGAGTCGGTGGCGCCGGGAACCAGACCGGTGGTCACCGCGGCGCCGGGCACCACCTGTTCGGTGAGGCGCGCGATCAGGTCGAACCGCGGGCCGGGACCGGTCGCGGGGGAGGGCTCGGACGCCATCCCCACCAATTCGATCCGCACCTGCGGGTCGCGGACCGTCCGGCGGCAGTGCGCGAGTACCGAAGCGACCGTGTCGCCGGGCAGGATCCGGAAGTTGATCAGTGCCTCGGCCTGCTGCGGCAGCACATTCGCCTGCACGCCGCCGCGGATCACCGTCGGCGCCGTGGTCGTCCGCACCAGCGCCTCGGTCTGCGGGGTCCCGGCCATGATCCGGGTGATCACCGGCGCCGCCAGCGCCGCGAACCCGAGCAGCTGGCGTTTGGTCGTGGGCAGATGTGGGCGCAGGCGGGCGAGCATATCGGTGACCACGGGCGTCACCCGGAGCGGCATCGGATCGTCCTGGATCCGGCTCACGGCGCGGGCCAGCCGTCCGACCGCGGTCCGCCGGCCGGGCATGGACGAATGCCCGCCCTTCTCCGATACCGACAACCGGACGGTGGCGTAGCCCTTCTCCCCGACCATGATCGTGGCCACCGGAACGGTCACGTCGTTCACGATGCCCTCGGTGACCACCCCGCCCTCATCGAGCAGCAGGTCGGCGTGGACGCCCAGCTCCCGCAGCCGGGCGGCCATCCGCACGGCGCCGCGGTCGCCGAAGACCTCTTCGTCGTGGCCGAACGCCAGGTGAACGGTGTGCCGGGGTCGCCCCCCGGCGGCGAGGGCGGATTCGACCGCCTCCAGGATGGCCAGCACCCGGCTCTTGTCGTCGATCGCGCCGCGACCCCAGATGAACTCCTCGTCCACCACGCCCGCGAACGGGGGATGGGTCCATGGGGCCGGATCGTCCGCGGGCACCACGTCCTGGTGGGCGAGCAGGATGGCGGCTGTCCGGGAGGGATCGACACCCCGCCAGGTGTAGAGCCGGCTGTGCCCGAAGCGCTCGAGTTCCAGTTCGGCATGCACCCGGGGGAACGACTGCTCCAGGTGCTCGGCGAGGCGCCGGAACTCCGCATCGGCCGCCGGGCCGGACCCGTCGCCGCCCGGCTCGGGCTCTTCCCGGGACACCGTGACGCACCGCAGCGCCACGGCCAGCCGCTCCGCCGTCGCGTCGTCGACCGGGGCGCCGGCCGCCGGATCGGCCTCCAGTTCGGTGGACATCCCTGCATTCTCCTCGCCCACACAACCCCCTGCCCGGGCTGTCCGCCGGGGCGGTGCCGGTCCCCGGGCACCGCCGCCCGTGGTCGGAGTCCGTCCCGTGGCCGGAGCGTCGCGGGCCGGGCATTATTCTGGGAGCCATGGCAGCAGGCAAGCC
Organism: Nocardia grenadensis NBRC 108939; assembly: GCF_001613445.1. Taxonomy (GTDB): domain Bacteria; phylum Actinomycetota; class Actinomycetes; order Mycobacteriales; family Mycobacteriaceae; genus Nocardia; species Nocardia grenadensis. The sequence continues at coordinate 132,688 of NZ_BDCJ01000011.1, read as the reverse complement.
CGACAAAGAGGCGAAGGCCGCGGCGAAAGCGGCGCGCAAAGCACAGTCGAAGGAACGTCGTCAGCAGATCTGGCAGGCGTTCCAGATGCAGCGCAAAGAGGACAAGCTGCTGCTGCCGCTGATGATCGGTGCGGTGGTCGTCACCGCACTGGTGCTGTTCGGTATCGGCTTCCTCTTCGGTGCGCAGTGGTTCCTGCTGCCCTTGGGCCTGCTGCTCGGTCTGTTGTTCGCCTTCATCATCTTCGGTCGCCGTGTGCAGAAATCCGTCTACGGGAAAGCGGAGGGCCAAGCCGGTGCCGCCGCGTGGGTGCTGGACAACCTGCAGGGCAAATGGCGGGTCAGCAACGGTATCGCCGCCACCACCCAGCTCGACGCCGTGCACCGGGTGATCGGCCTGCCCGGGGTGATCTTCGTGGCCGAAGGGTCGCCGCAACGGCTGCGGTCACTGCTGGCCCAGGAGAAGAAGCGCACCGCCCGGCTCATCGGCGACACCCCGATCTACGACGTGGTGGTCGGCAACGAGGAGGGGCAGGTCCCGCTGAAGGAACTTCAGCGTTACCTCACCAAACTCCCGCGCAATATCGACACCAAGCGGATGGACCAGATCGAGGGCCGGCTCAGTGCGCTGAGCTCGCGCAGCGGGGGGCCGGCCATGCCCAAGGGGCCGATGCCGACCAACGCCAAGATGCGGGGTATGCAGCGCACCATCCGCCGCCGCTGACCCGGTGGCTCGGCGCCGCGCGAGCGCGACCTGCCGCCGCCCGTGGTGATCGGTCAGCGAGAACGCACCACCGCGGTGCCGGTCGCCCGGTCGTGCATGCCACGTCCGTCCGCGTCGGTGAACAGCGCGGGGATCACGAACACCAGCAACACTTGGCGGCCGAGCGCCCGCAGGAACCCGACCGGCGCCTCGGCATCGACGCGGGCCACCCGGATGCGCAGGAAATATTGCCCGGGCGTGAACCCGAACAGCGTCACCGCCGCCACCCCGATCACGAACCAGAGCCCCAGGTTCACCGACGAGGCCGGCATACCCTGCGCGATCAGCGCCGAGATACCGACCGCGATGAGCCAGTCCACCAGCATCGCGACCACACGGCGGAACATCCCCGGCAGCGACCCGGCGCCCTCCCTGGGCAGGCCCAGACCGGCCCCGGCGTAATCGTCGTTGCCGGTACCGGGGGCGACGGGGGGGCCGGAGAGCCAGGAACCGGTGATACGTGCCATGCACCCCAGAATAGGCGTAACCTCCACCTGCGCTCCGGCCTGCGCTCCCGCGTACCCCGGCCCGCGCATCCGACCGTGCGCTGTCGGACCCCTCCGCGTTCGCTCCGGTCGTGCGCTGTTCGTATACCCGTGCATCCACTCGCCGGGCGCGGATTGTGGACAGGCTGCGCCTCGACCGCGCATTCGGCGGTATGTGCGGCGCCCGACCGACGGGCGGCCTCCGTAACGTGGGATTCCCGCTGGATTCCGGGCATAAAAGGCAGCCCCGAACCGGTCCGGACCGAGGTCCCCGAACCGAACCCGCAGTTCGTGGCGTGGCCGAGGACACGCCGTCGACCCGACGTGTAACACTGGCGAAACACACTCTTGACTGGCGGGAAACACCCTGTCCATAGCGTCGGGTCGCGACGCCCCGCACTCGATACTGGCTGGGAATCTATCCGTAAGGAGAACCAAGTGACGTTCAGCACGGCCGACGAGGTCATCAAGTACATCGCGGACTCGGAGGTCGAATATGTCGATATCCGCTTCAGCGATCTGCCCGGTGTGCAGCAGCACTTCTCCATCCCGGCGAAGGCCTTCACCGCCGACCTCGCCGAGGAAGGCCTCGCCTTCGACGGTTCTTCGGTACGCGGTTTCCAGTCCATCGACGAGTCCGACATGCTGCTGCTGCCCGACTTCAGCACCGCGCAGCTCGACCCGTTCCGTGCGGCGAAGACGCTCAATATGAACTTCTTCGTACACGACCCCTTCACCCGTGAGGCGTACTCGCGCGACCCGCGCAATATCGCCCGCAAGGCGGAGGAGTACCTGCGCTCGACCGGTATCGCCGATACCGCCTTCTTCGGCGCCGAGGCCGAGTTCTACATCTTCGACTCGGTGCGCTACGACTCGCAGATGAACGGTGCCTTCTACCAGGTCGAGTCCATCTCCGGCTCGTGGAACACCGGTGCGGCCACCAACCCCGACGGCAGCCCCAACCGCGGCTACAAAGTCCGTAACAAGGGCGGGTACTTCCCGGTCGCCCCCTACGACCACTACGTCGACCTGCGCGACAAGATCTCCACCAACCTGCAGAACGCCGGTTTCGAGCTGGAGCGCGGCCACCATGAGGTCGGCACCGCCGGCCAGGCCGAGATCAACTACAAGTTCAACACCCTGCTGGCCGCGGCCGACGATCTGCAGCTGTTCAAGTACATCGTCAAGAACACCGCCTGGGCCGAGGGCAAGACCGTCACTTTCATGCCCAAGCCGCTCTTCGGTGACAACGGTTCGGGCATGCATGCCCACCAGTCGCTGTGGAAGGACGGCAAGCCGCTGTTCCACGACGAGGCCGGCTACGGTGGCCTGTCCGACCTGGCCCGCCACTACATCGGCGGCATCCTGCACCACGCCCCGTCGCTGCTGGCGTTCACCAACCCCACCGTGAACTCCTACCACCGCCTGGTCCCCGGCTACGAGGCCCCGATCAACCTGGTGTACTCGCAGCGCAACCGTTCCGCCGCGGTCCGCATCCCGGTCACCGGGAACAACCCGAAGGCCAAGCGCATCGAGTTCCGCGCGCCGGACTCCTCGGGCAACCCGTACCTGGCCTTCGCCGCCATGCTGATGGCCGGCCTGGACGGCATCAAGAAGAAGATCGAGCCGCTGGCCCCCGTCGACAAGGACCTCTACGAGCTCCCGCCGGAGGAGGCCAAGAACATCCCGCAGGCCCCCACCAGCCTCGCCTCGGTCGTCGATCGCCTCGAGGCCGATCACGAGTACCTCACCGAAGGCAATGTCTTCACCGAGGACCTGATCGAGACCTGGATCAGCATCAAGCGTGAGCAGGAAATCGCCCCGGTGAACCTGCGGCCGCACCCGTACGAGTTCGAGCTCTACTTCGACGTGTAAGCCTGACCTGCGGTTTTACCCCTGATTCCGGCCTGCGGTACGCAGTGGGTACGCAGTAGAAGGTTTCGAGTCCACCCGCTCAGTGATCACAGACGCGATCACTCGGCGGGTGGACTCGTCTGTGTCGGGCCAGAGATGGCCTTAACCCCCAGTGGGCTGACGTCTTCGATCACCGCCACGGTCGGACTCCTTCGGTTCCGCGTGAATGCGCTCTCAGGTACTGGTGCCCGCTATCGCCGCTGCCGCGCACGCGATTCGCCGCGTCGGTCATGTCTGGACTCCTGTCTTCCGGTCTTCCAGAAGGAAGCCACCCGGAATTCATCGGTGCGGTCGAGGTCGCGTACACGCCCCTGCGGACGCCCGGTACTCGCCATGATGGTGTGATCGGCCGGCGTCGGATGCGCACTACTGCTCGTTGATCTTCCGAGGTGCCGCGCCGGCCGGTTCGGTCAGCGCGATCAGCCGCATTGTGGTGCGTTCCGCCGGCTCAGGATCCCTACCGGCCGGGCGGTTACAGGGCGAGCATGGCGGCAGCGACCCGGTCGGCCGCGGTGTGTCGTAGAGCGGTACCCATGTCGTCGAGGATGAGCAGCCGCGCCCCGGGAATCTCAGCGGCGAGGACCTCACCGTTGCCGAGCGGGAAGAACGGGTCGGCGCGACCGTGCACCACGAGCGTGGGCACATCGAGCTCACCGAGCCGCTCCCGCCAGCGCGGGGTGCAGTCGATCCGGGAAAACACCATCCCGAGCTGGTTCGCCTGGTGCACCGCGGGATCGTTCGACGGTGTCCGGTCCCAGATCCGAGTCGCCGTCGCCCGTACCTCCTCCGGATTATTGCCCATGGCCTCGGCACCCCCGGCGGCGAACACCGCGATAGCCTCCCGGTCGGTCCAGTCCGGCAGCGGGCGGGAGAACAGCACGCCCATAACCGCGCGGTCGTGGTCGGGCAGGTCCTCGTCGACCGGGCCCGGCGCCACCGGCCGAGTGCCGGCAAGGGTCAGCGCGGAGAACACGTCCGGGTAGTCCAGTGCGGCGACCTGAGCGACCATCCCACCGACGCCGACCCCACCGAGATGGGCGGTCTCGGCACCGAGTACCCCGACCAGCGCGGCCGTATCGGCGGCGAGATCCCGCAGATCGTAGTCCGGATTGTTCGGGTCGAGAGTCGTTGAAATACCGGAGTCACGCAGGTCGTAGCGGACCACGCGCCGCCCGTCCGACGCGAGCCGCTCGCACAACGCGTCGGGCCAGGACAACATCGTTGTGCCGCCGATCAGCAGGATCAACGGATCGTCCTCGCGGCCGAAACTCTCGATGCCCAGATCCACACCGTTCGCCCGCACCGAGGTCATGCCCAATCGAAACGGTCTCGTCATGCCTGAACTCCTGCCTGTCGGTATATCCAGAGGTATCGACGACATGCTCACCCGAAAGTTATCGGCGCAGCCGAGATCGCGTCCGCACTCCCGATCACCTGGAACCGGCATTACCGCGCGTCAAAATATTTGCTGACGATGTGCCCGACCATGCGAACCGGCGGCCTACGGGGACTCGCATCTGGCTACTTCGACGTGTAAACCCGACCTGCGCGAATGGGCCTGAACAGCCCCTTCGGTAACGCAGTGCTCGGCATCGAGTCCACCCGCTCGGTGATCGCAGACCGAGATCACTCGGCGGGTGGACTCGCCTCTGTCGGGTCACCTTGTGCGTGCGTGATTCGCGAGCTGTTGTCGGCGGATCCGGAAATCGCTCACCTCTGTGTGTCAAACGCCCTGGGCCCGGTTCTCTGCTGCGGTCGGGTAGGTCCCCGCCTGTACAGCGCAGTGCCGATATCGACCTCACGTGACCGCGAGATACCGCTCCGGGCGAGGAACTCCACCGGTAACGAACCTCGAGTGACCTGCGACACATAGTCGGCGCGGGCGATGAGATCTCGACGAGCCCCCCGTCTCACCTACCGAGTTCGTAACCAGCGAGGAGATCGAGAATGGCCACCACACCGAAGGGACCTGCGTCCTACTTCCTGTCCATCGAGGCCAAGTACGGCCGCAGCATCGAGGAGTGGAAGGAGGTTCTCCGTGCCGCCGGGTCGACCTCGCACAAGGAACTCGTCGAATTGCTGAAGTCCGAGCACGGGTTCGGGCACGGGCACGCGAACGCACTCGTCCAGCATCATCTTCATCCCGAGAAATGGGCCGCGGCCTGACCTGATCCGTTCGGGTCCCGGTAGGAGCACCGGTACGTACGAGGGGTGCTGCGGATGTTCCGCATCGTCGTCGAATGCTCCTGCCGGAACGCCCTGTCCGTCGAGCCGTGGGTCGAGGGTCGCTTTCCGGGTGGGGCGGCATGGGCACCGCACCCGGCTACGGTCGTGTCAGGATTCCGGCGGGAGAATCGGCGGGCTGAACACCTCTTCCAGCGGTATGGGTCCGGTGTAGGGGCGGCAGTAGCAGCCGACCCATACGCGCAGTCCGTGAATGTCCTTGCGACGGAGTTCCGCGTGGCATTTACCGGTCTCGCGGTCGTGCATCGCCAGGTCGTGGCCGTGGCCGCAGCGGGCGGTGAGTGCGTTCTTCGATCCGGTCCGTGGCCGCGAGCCGAACCGGCCGCCAATCCAGCCGATTGCGATCAGGCCGGCGCCGACCGCGAAGCTCAGTGGATCCACGGAAAGTGGACGTATACGCATAGATCGGGGCCGATGGTCGCCATGCTCGGGCAGCGCTCGTCGCTGCCGAACGGGGATCGGCCGCGGCTACCTGCTCACCGGGCCCGTGGGCGGTTGCTTGACGAAGCCGACGATATTGCCCGAGCCCGCTTCGTATTCCCTGCGCGCGACCCTATCGCTGGAGTTGCCTTCGATTGTGTAAATGGTTTCGCCGTCTTTTCTCTCCACGATGCCGATATGGTCGGGAGTGCCGTCGCCTTCCCAATCGAAAACGATCAGATCACCGGGTTCGGCCTCGGCGGCGGTCGCCTGTAGTTTCATCGCGTGGGCGTCGTTCCAGATGGCCGGTACATAGTTGGGGTTGGTCCAGTCGACGTCGTAGCCGGCCTCCTTCCACAACCAGCTGGTGAAGGCCGCGCACCAGGGCCCGTTGATGTTGTAGGGCTTGCCCGCCACATAGTTCGTGCCCGACTCGGCGACACCGAGTTCGCCTCTGGCCGCTGACAGGATGGTGCCGGTGGGGTCGTTCGGATCGGTGATCCGGTAGCTGGCGGTACTGGGGGTCGGCCGGTAGACGGGACTCAGCGGCACCCCGCCGCCGGTGCGATAGCGCTCCGGGACCTGCGGGACCGCTCTGTCGACATCGCGGGCACGGTTCTCGATTTCGATCGCCGCTTTCTCGACTTCGTCGTAGACCCGGCCGACGGCAATGAGTAGCGAACGGAGTAAACCGGCTTCGGTGGCGGCGGACAACCGGTACACCCCGTCCTCGCCCTTTGTCGTCGGGTGCGCGCCGTTCAGGGCGTCCTGCAAATCCTCCACGATCGCCACGATGTTCTGGTAGGTCTGGTTCGAGGTGTGGAAGGCCGAGACCTGGGAGTCGTCGACATCCCGGTTCTGTCGTTCGAGTTCGGCCGTCCGGTCCTTCACCTCCTGGCGCCGGTCGGAATAGTCGTCGACCAGCACCGACTCACCATCGGGCTCGTCGAGTCCCTTTTCGCTGAGCAATCCCTTGCCGTCCAGCCAGGCAACGAAATCCAACTGGTCGCCCGGAGTGCCGGAGGCCAGCAGCAGGATCGACCGCTGGATGTATTCCTCGACGGCATCGATGATCGCGTTGAGGCCCGGACTGGCGCCCTCGGGGTGCGGCAGCCTGACCTCGAGCTTTTCCACGGTGGTCGGGCTCATCCGGATCCTTTCTCTGCGTGGCCGGCGAGGCCACGGCAACGAATCGGGGACATACCGCTCTCGGGCCCGCGGCCCACTCCGGTGGACACTCGAGCGCGACATATTGCGGTTAACGGACATTCTCGGCGCCGAGAATTGTTCGCGCCAGTCGGCGGATTCCCGGTAGCGGGTTTATCTCCCGCGGCTACAGGGAGCCGTGGCCCGTGGGCAGGGTCCGCTCGCGCCCCGCCCGCGGCTACGATCGGGCATTCGAACAGGAGGTTTCGTGGAACAGCAGGCGCATTTCCTGACGCTCGCGACGGCCGATCTCGACGCGGCCCGCCGCTTCTATGTCGACGGTCTCGGCTGGGAACCGCTGCTCGACGTCCCCGACGAGATCATCTTCTTCCAGATCGCGCCCGGTCTGGTCCTGGGCTTCTTCGAGGCGGCGAAGTTCGCTGCCGATATCTCCGACGGTTCGGACCGCGCCGCGGTCTCGGGCCTGACCCTCTCGCATAATGTCGGCAGCCGCGATGAGGTGCGCGATACCGTGGACGCCGTGGTCGCCGCCGGTGGCACCGTGCTCAAACAGCCGCGGGACAGCGAATTCGGGGGAATATTCAACGGTCATGTCGCCGACCCCAACGGCGTGGTCTGGGAAATCGCGTACAACCCCGCGTGGCGGATCGACCCGGACGGCTCTGTCGTATTGAGTTGACGCGTGGCAGCAAATCGCCCGGGACGGCATCGGATTCCGGGAGGGGTGACCGGATCGGCTCCGGTGCCGCGCCCCGAAACGTAGTCTTCCGGGTACCGCCGCACCGGCCGCGGTGCGCACCGGCACGAAGAATCGGAGTTGGACACATGGTGATTCGGGAACGACTGGCACCGGCCTCGGTCGATTCCGTGCCCGCCCCGGTCTACGGGGAACCGTTCGAGACAGCGGACGGTGCCATCGTCATCACTGTCTCCCGCCGCGGCTGGCTTCCCGGTTCGGCGATGCGGCCCGCGGGGATCTTCGTGGTACGCGACAGCGTGGCCACCTGGGTTCCGGCGGTGGACGTCAACCGGATAGCGCAGCTTGGTGAATGGATCGGGTTGCTGGCCGCCGTGATCGCCGCGCTGGCGGTGCTGCGGCGTCCGCCGTGGCCGGACCTCTCCTACCACCACGGCTCCTGATCGGCGCGGCATACCCGAGTTCCGGCGCGGGTTCACTTAGGCTGCCCGCCAAATGTGCACACCCCAGATCATTCGAGACCTCCGCGCGACCGCCGACGACGCGCCGCGCTCGGGTCGGCGGGCCTTTCTCCGTGCCGCCGGTGCCGCGGGCGCCCTGGGCGTCGCCGCTCCGGCGATCCCCGCGCGTGCCGCCAACGGCGCAGTGGTGGATCTGACGCATGCGCTCAGCGCCCGGACCCCGACATGGCCCGGCGTGCCACCGTTTTCGATGGTTCCGGTCGCCTGGGAGGCGGCGGGCGGATTCGACCAGAATCTGCTGGCCTACTGGGAGCACACCGGAACACATCTGGACGCGCCGACACATCGTCGCGGCGCGCAGTCCACCGATATGCTCGCGGCGCGTGATCTGGTCGCGCCGCTGGTGGTGATCGATATCAGTGCCCGGGCCGGTTCCGATGCCGACGCGGCGGTGACGCCGGACGATATCGCCGCCTGGGAGACCCGGCACGGCCGGATCCCGGAACGGGCGTTCGTGGCCATGTACTCCGGCTGGGAACGCCGGCTGGAGGCGCCCGGCGCCTTCCTGAATCTCGATGACCAGGGTGTTCCGCACGCGCCGGGATTCGCCGCCGAGACCGCGGAGTTCCTGGTGCGCGAACGCGCGATCGTGGGTGCGGGCGTGGACACCCTGAGCCTCGACCGGGCGGCCGACCCGGATTTCGGAGCCCATACCGAGATCCTCGACTCCGGCCGCTACGGTGTCGAACTGCTGGTCAACCTGGCCGCGGTCCCACCGGCGGGAGGAACCGTGGTGGTGGGTGCGCCCAAACATGTGGGCGGCACCGGCGGCCCGTGCCGCGTGCTCGCCCTGACCTGAGCCGATTCAGGGCAGGGCGATGGAGAGCCGGTGCCGGAAGACATTGTTCGGGTCCCATTCCGCTTTGACCCGTTGCAGCCGCGGGTAGTTGGCACCGTAATACAGTGCGTGCCAGGGAGTGCTGGACCGGTTGAATTCCGGGTCGGCCAGATCGGGGTCGGGGTAGTTGATGTAGCTGCCGCCGTTGCGGTCGTCGGGGACCGGCACACCACCGGTCGCGGAATACAGCTCGCGGTACAACTGCCGGGCGACCCCGATATGGCGTTCGTCGTCGGCGGGTAGCCGCCAGGCGGCGTGGATGAGCATTTTCATGAACGAGTCGCGTGCCGGCATGGCGGTGGCGTCGGGTGTGACCGCGTTGATCGCACCGCCGAAGGGTAGGAACTCCAGGGCCGATTCGCCGACGAAGGCCGGCGAGACGATATGGCGGTAACAGCTGCGCAGTTGGTCGGTGGTGTATGGCCGGCGCAGGTAGGCCGCCTTGGTCTTGACCCGGGGCGGGTCGTCGGTGCCCGCGTAGTAGACATGCGCGACCGTATCGGCGTAGGTCTTCTCGACGGCCGGCGGGACCGTCGCTCCCGGGACCACCCCGGCACAGACCGTCGCCACGAACTCGTCCACCAGCGCCCGGGCGTCCGGCCCGTCGTCGGCCTGGATGATCAGCATCTCGCCGAATCCGGTCAGGGTGGGCCGGAAGCTGATCGGCGCGTACAGGCCCGCGAACCGGTTCCCGGGCTCGCGGTGGCGCGCGTAGAAATCGAGATAGTTGCCCATGAAGCGGACGAACGACTCCTCGGTGGTGACCGGCAGGGTCAGCTCGGTGCTGAGCATCGAACGCGGCGGCCGGGGGAGCGCGGTCGCCGGATCGGCGCCGTCGGATCCGGGGGATCGCAGCAGGTAACGGGTGACGATCCCGAAATTGCCGCCGCCTCCGCCGGTATGGGCCCACCAGAGGTCTTCGTGCGGCCCGTTCCTGGTCGCCGTCGTCAGTGCGACGCTGCCGTCGCGTGCCACGGTGGCCACCTCCACCCCGTACAGGTGGTCGGCCACCAGACCGTGCCGCCGCGACAGCGGGCCGTACCCGCCGCCGCTGATATGCCCGCCGACCCCGACGGCCCGGCAGATACCGCCCGGTACGGTCACGTTCCAGCGCGCCAGCTCCGTGTACAACTGCTCCAGGGTGAGGCCGGGACCCACCGAGAACGCGCGATGTTCGGCGTCCCAGTCGACGTGGTTCAACCCGCGCAGATCGATCAGTGAGCGGGTCTCCGCGCTGTCCACGAAGTCCTCGAAGCAGTGGCCCCCGGAACGGGCGGCCGGACGCAGGCCGTCCCGTACCGAGCTCGCCAGTGCCGCGCGCACTTCCTGCGCGGTCGCCGGGAGATGGATCCGCTGTGGGCGAGCGACGAATCGCCGGTTGTACCCGCGCAGGGTCAGGGCACGGTACGCGCCCTGACCGGGGAGTACGGCGGGGGCGGCCCGGGCTGTTGTGCGCGGCACGCTCACCGCGGCGGCGCCGAGAGCGGTCGCGGCGAAGAGCTTACGGCGTGACAGCATGCGAACCCCCTGCGTTCGATCCGGCGAATCTGCGTGACCACCCTAGTGCCACCAGCGCTTTCTCGGTCGCATTCCGTACCCGGCATCGTCGGTCCGCGACAGCCGGGCGGGTAGACAGTGCGTCGCGGCTTGCGCGGGAAGACCTCCAGGCTCTATGGTTCATTACATGAGTAATGAACCACTCTACCAGGCAAGGTGAGGACCCGTGCTCGCGGACGGTAAGCCGCTCTTTCTCCAGATCGCGGAGATGGTCGAGAACTCGATCATCGACGGATCGCTGTCCGAGGAGAGTCAGGCGCCGTCGTCGAACGAGCTCGCGGCCTTCCACCGGATCAACCCGGCGACCGCGGCCAAAGGCCTGAACCAGCTGGTGTCGGACGGGATTCTGTACAAGAAACGAGGGATCGGCATGTTCGTCACCGCCGGTGCGCGCGGTGCGCTGCGGCTGCGGCGCAGAGAACGCTTCGCGCAGCAATACATCGACCCGCTCATTGCCGAGGCGGACAAGCTCGGCCTGGGTATCGACGAACTCAAGACCCTGCTCGACCAGCGGGAGGGGACCCAATGAACACCACTTTCATCGACCCGGCGCTCGACAACGAGGTACTGGCCCGCGCCCGCGGGGTCACCATGCGGTTCGGCTCGGTCACCGCGCTCGACGATGTGACCTTCGATCTGCGCGAGAACACCATCTACGGGCTGCTCGGCCGTAACGGCGCCGGGAAGACCACTCTCATGCAGGTACTCACCGGACAGCTGTTCCAGACTTCCGGCGAAGTCCGCATCAACGGGGCGGTCCCGCACGAGAACGCCGAAGTGCTGCGCTCGGTGTCCTTCATCAAGGAGAGTCAGGCATACCCGGCCGATTACAAGGTCCGGCATGTGCTCGGCGCGGCACGGCATCTGCTGCCCAACTGGGACGAGGACTTCGCGCGCGAATTGATGCGCGATTTCGATCTGCCCGCCGACCGGAAGGTGAAGAAGCTCTCCCGCGGAATGACCTCCGCGCTCGGGGTCATCGTCGGTCTGGCGTCCCGCGCTCCGCTCACCTTCTTCGACGAACCATATCTCGGCTTGGACGCCGTGGCCCGGCAACTCTTCTACGACCGCCTGCTCGCCGACTACGCCGAGCATCCGCGCACCGTGGTGCTGTCCACCCATCTGATCGACGAGGTCGCTGACCTCCTCGAACACGTCCTGCTCATCGACCGCGGCCGGCTCGTCACCGACGCCTCGGCCGACGAGTTGCGCGATTCGGCCCTCAGCGTCGCCGGACCAACCTCCGATATCGACCGTTTCGTCGCCGGCCGGCCGGAGCTGCGCCGGGAATCACTGGGCACACAGAGCCGGGTCCGGCTGCGCACCGCCGACCACGCCGAGGACACCCGGCACGCGAAAGCGTTGGGCCTGCTGGTGGAACCGGTCTCACTGCAGCAGCTCATCGTCGAAACCACTCCTGTGCACGGCAAGGAACAGTCATGATCGCCCGCGCCCTCAATGTCTCCCGGATCCACACGGTGGCCTGGCCGCTGCTCCTGGCCTGGCCGCTGGGCATCCTCCTCGCGGCCTTCGCGATCCCGTGGGTGATCTTCGCCCTCGTCGACGCCACCGAAGCGAACACCACCGGCAGCATCTACTCCATCCTCGGCGTGACCATGGCGTTCTATATGGGCGCGATGACCCAGACCTTCCCGTTCGCCCTCGGTCTCGGTGTCACCCGCCGCGACTTCTTCAATGCCACCGCCCTGGTCGGCGTGGTGCAGGTGACCGGGACGGCCCTGCTGCTGTGGGTGCTGGCCATTGTCGAGGACCACACCGACGGGTGGGGTGTGCGGATGAGGATGTTCGGGCTGCCGGGCAGTTTCACCGACAACCGGCTGATCCAGTTGGGGACCTACGTGGCGTTCCTGAGCCTGGTCGCCTGCGTGAGCCTGTTGCTCGGCGCGATCTACCAGCGCTGGCGGGTCACCGGGCTGTTCACCACCGGCGCCGCCTTCCTGGTCGTCGGCGGCCTCGCCGCCATCCTGGTGACCTGGCAGCGCGGGTGGCCCGCGGTGGGTTCCTGGTTCGCCGATACACCCCGGGTGGTGCCGATGGTGGTGCTGCCCGCGGTGGTCGCGCTGGCGGCGCTGATCGGGGCGTGGGCCGCGATTCGCCGGGCCACCGCCTGACCGCCACTCGTCTCGAGCCCTGCCCGCGGCGGGCAGGGCTCTGTCGTCCCCGGATCGGTCAATCCGCGCCCGGCCGGTCCACCCGCCGGGCGAACGTGGTTTCGAAATGCCGCCAAGCGGTCCCGGGCGGTATCGGCGTCGACGGATCGGCGACCGCGGTGAGCAAGCCCACCAGTGCCCACGACACCATGGTGACCGTGAGCTCATCGGCGGGCAGGCCCGGCTGCTCGGCGAGATGCTCTCGCAGGATCGTCGCCATACTCTGCCGGTAGCCGCGCAACGCGGTCGCCGACGCCTTCGGGCCCACCAGCGGTCGGTACACCTCGGGATACCCGGCGGCCAGGTCGAGCATCACCCGCACCGGAGCCCACGGCCCCCGATCCGTGGAGTGGGCGATCTCTTTGCGTAGGTGCTCGGCGCAACTCACCACGAGCAGCTCGTCCTTGTCACGGTAGTGGGCGTAGAAGGTCGAGCGGCCGACATCGGCCCGGGCGATCACATCGCTCACGGTGATGCGGTCGTAGGGGCGCCGCATCATCAACTCGATGAGCGCCCGGTGCAGGGCGTCCCGGGTACGGCGGACCCGACGGTCCGGTGTTTCCATGCTCTTCCTCTCGACTTGGACCGTTGCCGGACAGTAGTCCAGGGTCTGTCCGCAAAAGGACACATCCGGCCGGATTGATTCTGGTCGAGGGTCGACCGAGCGGCGACTATCGGTGCATGACCTCAGATCAGCGTGTACGTAATTCCATGTTCGTCGACGAACCGGATACCGGTCTCATACTGTCCGGCCTGCGCCGGTACAAATTGTTCACCGCGGTGTACTTCCTCGGCGGGCAGGGGCGGTTGCTACAGGAAATCGTCGCCCGCAGTGGCCTGCGGGCGGGGGAAGACGCCCTCGATGTGGGTTGTGGTCCCGGGAAGCTCGTCCGCGCACTCGGTCACCGGACGGGACCCGGCGGCAGCGCCACCGGCGTGGACCCCTCTCCGGAGGCCATCGCATACAACCGGCACCACGATCCGCGTCACCGCTACCTCTGTTCTCCGGCACAGGAATTGGTGCTACCCGATGCGGCGTTCGACGTGGTCACCTGCACCTTTGTCATGCATCACATCCCCGAAAGGCATCGAGTGGCGGCACTTGCGGAGATGTGGCGCGTATTGCGGCCGAGTGGGCGGCTCGTGCTCGCCGACGCCCATCCGTCCGCCCTCGTACGGGCAGTCTTCCGAGCGAGCGACAGGGTTCGCCGAACGAGTAACGTCGACCGCTTCGCCGCCGTGGATATCCGGAACTACATGGCTGCTCTGGAAGAGGTGGGTTTCGCCGAATCGGAGTTCGCCGAGTTCGGGTCCGGCACGGGCGCCATCGTGGCCAGGAAACCGGACCGGGCAGGTGACGACTCGCAACGCTGAGGCCCCTGGGAGGAAGCGCCGGCATCGCACGTCGGTACCGAAGCCGGTTCTCATCGCTGGGTAGTCGTGACAATCATTTCGAGGCAGGCGGCGGAGAGAACATGGGAGGACTATGCCCGACAACAGCAATGCCGGTGAGGCCTGCGCGGATCGGCTGGAAAGGCATACCCGAGGCTGTGCTGCAAGGGCGCCCCTCACCGAAGACAGTCGATGATCGACACTGTCCACGCGGTCGGGACCTATCTGATCGATCTCCTGGAACGAATGGAGTTGCCGCATGATCCGGGGTCGGTTCGGGAGGTGCTGGAACATGCTTCCGGGGGGCAACTGAACACGAAGCGCGGTGATGGACGTCAGGCGAGTACGCTCACTCTTTCGGGCCTTCCGTTCGAGGCAAGCGTAACCGGTGGCAGAGGACGCACCACCCGCGCGGTTCGGTACGTCACGGAGCCCGCGACGCAGGAGACGACCTTTGAATCCAGGCTCACCGCCCAGCGGATCGCGGTCGGAGAACTCGTGCGGCGGCTGGCGTCCGGGGGCGACGAGACCACGGGGTTGTTCCGGTCCCTCATCGAGTACGTTCATCCCGAACCGGCCCTGGTCCCGACCTGGTACAGCGGCTCGACCTTCATTGGGGTCGTCTATCGCGATATGGCTGCCCTCCCGGTTTCCGGCATCAAAGTATATTGCGGTCCGCTGAGGTCGCCGGCTGCTCTCGAGGGACTGTGTCGTCAACTGCCAGGTTTCGCGGGGCTGGCTACGGTTCCCGAGGAAGGGCGACCACTCCTCAGGCCCCTTCTCGCTACCTTGGAGGCCAACGCACTCGGTGAGGTCGTATACAAGGTCTATATGAGTGTCCGGCCCCACATTGCCACACCCATGAAACTGGTCAGGTACTTCGGTGATCCGGCGTGGGAGATATTGTCCGAGCTCGTCGCGTGTGGTGCCGATCCCACTGCGCTCCATCGGTACCATTACTTCATTTGCCGGGCCCGTGGGCCCGGTGCCTCTACCCTGACACTCAACCCGCTCGCATTGGGCGATATCGACCTGACCGAGGTCACTCGTGAGCTGGCGACGCGGCACCACGGCTCCACCCATGCGGTGGACGCCATGGCAGCGGCCGCGCGAGCAGTCGGAGCTGCCTGGCATTACTCCGCATTAGGGGTGGGTTTCTCGGCAGACCACGGTATCGACAAACTGAATGTCTATGGTGTGCCGATATGGAGCGCCGGATGACACGGTCCTGTTTCGCGCGAGGGCTCGAGTAGGGCTTCGACGGTGTTGCTCCGGCTGTGGTCGGGACTTTGTACGCTAGTTGCCATATCGGAGTGGGCGCCGCCTTCCCAGGCTTGAGAATTCCTCGGATGGTATGGAACGCTGGATCAGCGCTGTCGACGGGAGGAGGAGTGTTGCGGCAGTTCGTGCGGCCGGCTCGGCGACTCTCTGCAGATGGCCTGGATTCCGAGGAAGAGATCGTGTTGCGGTCCGGTCGCGTGCGGTGCTCTCGACAGGCGCATACCCGGCCAGGGGGCTCATGATGAGGCATCCGAAGACCATCGAGGCCCTCGCCTTGGGGCGCGAATTCGTCCATGCGGCCGATGACATGCTGGAGCGCGTCGACCGCATCCGCGCTCGGCGGCCGTCCCCGAGTGGTCGAGTCATCCCGGAAGTGGATGGAATGTTCCGGTTGACCGACATGTATATCGCGCCCGGTACGATCGCGCACTTCACCGACAGTCGCGAACTGGCGGCCGACATCATGGCCGCCATCAACGAGAGCACTGTGGATGCTGCCCACCAGCACAAGCAGACGATCCAGGAGGCGGCTTGGCCCGATCTGCCGAAGGTGCCATGGGTGCCGCGGCGTCGTTGACCGGACGGGCGCAGTCCCGAGTGGCATCAGCGTCGTGTCGGTTATGAGCGCCGCGGAAGATGGTGAAGCGTCACCGCCCCGCAACCCGGGTCGGCGGATCTATGAGGTCTTCAATGCGGACTATTCGGTTGGCGTAGCCTGCAACACGGCCGGGGTCATAGTTGGTCTGCATCTCGGGGACGAGGTTGTGGACAACACGGACGCATGGCTGGCGGCGGAGGTCGTGCGAGTTGCTCGGCTCGCTCGTATGAAATCCGAGGTCGGCCGGCGGGCAATACTGATCGAGCGTGGGGTTCTACCACACATTGCGGATTCTCTCGGGCTTCCCAGCGAAGCCGATTATCAGCGTGCGGAGAAAGCGGAGTTCAGGAACGGATTCTGAGCCGAGGACATGCGCACGCGTCATTCGGACGTTCCGGCGGGGGAGGGGGCTTCGACCGGCGCTCCCCAAGTGTGGGGATGTACGAGAATCGGTCTGGAAGCCTCATCGGGAAGGGACACCGGCGACATGGACAGCATCTTCAATCAACAACCGGACGATGTCCGTGGTCGCGCGAGTCGAGCCCTCGACGGTGTCGCCCCAATCCGCGATAAGTCCAAGGACGACCCGGAGTGGGAGGCCCAGCTCTACGAAGGGGCGGGTTACGGCGTTCACGCGTATGCGGTCGCTGCCCGCCGGAAGCGGGAAGCCCGGACCAAGGGGTGGACTGCCGCAGCCGACAAACAGCAGGGCGGGGGCAATGTCGGGCAAAGCGCCGCAACGGAGTTCGAGCACATCGACAGGCAGGGCGGGGCCGGTGTGAACGGGGAATCGGAGCAGATCTGACGCGCGGCACATCTCGTTTCGGGTGGGCGGTCGGCCGATGTTGAGAGGTGAAGACCCCGGGCTTGTCGGCTGACTGAGATGTGTGCAGCGGAGTCCTGGATCTCGAGGGAGTGCATATGACCGATTACTTTGTGAACAAGGACGACGGTTCCCTCACAAAAACCGATCATCCACCGGACACGGGCTTCTACTATGCGCAGGACGGACCCGGCGGCGCTGTCACCCTGTACGAGGTGGACCCCTGGGGTGGGGACCCCAGGAGGATCGATCAGTGGGATTCAGGCGACGTCCCCTACGAGATCACCGAAAGCGGCAAAGCATACGGGCAGACCACAGATCATCACGGATTTCTGTGGATGGACAGTACGACTCATGCCGATATGGACGATCGCCGGAAAAATGATGATATTCTCGGCCTCGCAGATACTTTTGGGCCGGACTATGTGCCGAAAGATTCCGACGATCTCATAAAAGACGACGGTACCTACATCTCTCTGAAAAAAGAGGATGGCACATACGATGATTCGTGGCTGAGGATCGAAAAACCCATCGGAACTGACGGGGTGAAACCGTCTCGACAGCTTGTGTTGACAATCGAGCGGGCGAATTTGGAGCTGAACTACCTCACTCACCAGATCGGCACCGGTGACATAAACAAACCGAAGTTCCTCATGGATCCGAAGGGTGACAAAGCGCTGCTGGACGACGGGCTGAACGAGCCTTTCGTAACAAGACTCCACGAGGCGGCGGGGCAATCGTATGAGGCCGAGGGCACGCTGATTACAGAGCTGGCGACCATGAAGGAAGCCTGGATGGAGGTCGACAAGAGCTTCGCTGACGATGTCCTGCTGATCGATGACTACAACCATACGACCTTCAAGAGCATGGTCGACAAGATCTCAGCGGTCAACGAGGGGATCGCGCGGAGCCTGATCGGGGTCAACGAGGAGCTGGAAAAGCCGGTCCAGGATGCCAATGAGGACCTGGATTTATCGGAAGTGGGGATCCAGCATCTGGTCGAAGAGGCGCCCCTGTACAAGATCATCCGCGACGGTGTGGACGGCTGCGTCACTCTCGTCGATGAGTATTGCGACAGGATGGAACAACTCGCCAAGAGTGACAAGGACCGGTACGAACACCTCGTCGACGACGGCGAATGGCATGCCGGCAATGATCCGGCATCGGAAAAGCCGAAGGACGACGACGACAAAGGCGACGACGACAAAGGCGACGACGACAAAGGCGACGACGACAAAGGCGACGACGACAAAGGCGACGGCGGTAATAACGGCAACAACGGTAATGGCGGGAACAACGGCAGCAATAACAATGGAAATTCCGGGAACGACGCGAACTATGGCAACAACGGCGACAACGGCAATAATGGGAACAACAACGAGAGTTCTCAGAAACCCGTCAACTCCGATGATGCGCTGAAGGACCTGGACAAGGAGTTCTCCAATATTCTGGGCGACTCCACTCAGAAGACCGAGGATGAGTCGGACGCGACGGACACCGCGGAAACCGGGAAAGACGAAAAACAGTCGCAGGTCGACGCCATCAAGGAATACCTCCGGGGTGACGGCGAAAGCGGGCAGACGGGCAACACCAACGCTCAGCCCGCTGTGCAGCCGGCGGCGAACACCGGCGGCACCGGCCTGGAATCCATGATCCCGATGATGGGGCTCATGTCGGCGATGGGCGGCCTGGGTGGCAATGGTGGTCCGTTCGGGGGCGGTGACCAGCAGGGCAGAGAAGACAAAGACGACAGGGACGACGATCGGCGCGATCGCGACCGGCAGGCTCCCGGACCGGGTCAGCAGTCTCCCGGTGTGACCACCGCCGCGGCTCCCACCGATCAGGGCGCCGGCGTTCAGCCGGCGGTGACCGCGCCCGACGCCGGTACGCCGCCCGTGATAAGTACCCCGGGCGCAATGGTGGATCCCAAACTCACCGGTCCGGATGGCAAACCGCTGACCGGACCGGGCGGAAAACCGCTGGAGGTGTCCCAGGCCGTTTCGGACGCATTAACGCACCAGAAGGGGAATCCGGCGATCAATGCGAGTACGGCCTATGAGGGGACGCCGGCGGCGCAGACCCCGGAAAGACCATGGGAGATCGTGGACGGCGCACCGCGCACCGGTGATGTGATCGCTTGGGAGAGGCACAGCGCGGTCCTGATCAACAATGGGGCCGGGCTGTTCTACATCGAGAACGGGCAGGTGGTCGCGCTGGACCAGACCAACCTGGACAACGCCCAGTACGGCAAATTCCAGAACTTCCTGCACCCGAGTGGGCTGGACGCCGCCAGTGCGACCCCGGCGGCCCCGGAGTCACCGGGACTGCCGGAACCGAAGGTCACCCAGTCACAGCCGCCGGCGCCTCCCGCGGTGCAGGCGCCCAAGGAACCCCAGGCGACCTGAGTCAATGCCGAACCGCCCGGAGGTTTCCGATCCCGCTCCCAGGGGCCGGAAACCTCCGGCGGTGAATGCTAGTCTCCGCTGAGTTCGCCGGAGGGAGACTGTCATCAACGCGCTGTTGCTCGTCGTGCTGATCATCGTGCTTGTCGGTGCGGGTGTCGCGCTGTATCTGCTCGTCCGGAAGAAGGACGAGCCGGCGGCGCCGACCGGTCCGGTCGACCCGTTCGCCGACAAGGACTCCGATGCGCTGCGCGGTGATCCGCGGGCGCTGAAGGCCGGGGATATCGTCGATATCTTCGGCGAGACCTATACCGTCCGTGGTTCGCTGCGCCTGAAAGAAGGCGGATACCAGTGGAGTGAACATCTGCTGGATACCGCCAAGGGCACGCGCAAATGGCTGTCGGTCGAAGAGGATCCGGATCTGGAACTGGTGCTCTGGACGGAGACGCCGGGGGTTCCGGCGGCCGGGGGGAACGAGATCGAATACGACGGGAAGACCTTCCGGCTCGACGAGTCGGGGCAGGCCCGGTACGTCAGCGAGGCGACCACGGGCCTCACCCCCTCGGGCTCTGTCGCCTATCACGACTACGCCGCCGCGGACGGTACCCGGCTCTCCTTCGAGGATTTCGGCGAATCGGGCAAAAAGGAAGCCGCGATCGGGCAGGTGCTGTACCGGAGTGCGATTATGATCTACCCGCAGTCGTCGAACTGAGCGATAGCTGCGGCACCGGAGGGACTGTGCGCCGGACGGGGGAAGGTTTTGGTGTGAGTCGTAGGTCCTGGCTGTTCGCTGTGTGCGTCGTGATTCTCACGGTGGTGCTGTCCGGATGCGGGTCCGATGACGACGACGCCGGTGTCCGGTCCTATATCGGGTCGCACTACACGCGCGCGCCGCAGCTCGACGAAGCGAACAACGGGGTGGCGTATATGTCCGACAGGTCACCGACGGCGACGGCCGACGACATCACCAAGGGGGTACGCCAGCTGGACCGGCGCACCGCCGGCGCCACCACCTACCTGCAGTACCGGGACGACATCATCGCGATCTCCCCGAACGGTACCGGGGCCAAGGTCCTGCTGGACGACTACCGGACGGGGCACCGGCGGCATCACGGTGCGGTCGGTGTCTTCGGCTGGCCCAGCGACAACACCGGCTTCCGTGGCGGCGGTCCCGGCGACGGAAAGTAGCCGCCGTCCGCGCGTCCGGACCCATTCCCAGGAGGAAACAATGCTCGAAGACCTGCCCGCGAACGCCGGCGCCGCGGCCGCCTATTCCGGCCTCGGGATCGTGCTGATGGTGCTGGGGTTCGTCCTGGTGGATGTGCTCACTCCCGGCGACCTGCGTCATCAGATCTGGGTGGAGCGCAACCGCAATGCCGCCCTGCTGGTCGCCGCGAATATGCTGGGTGTGGGCATCATCGTCGCCACCGCCATCTGGACCTCCGACGGTGCGGTCGGGCAGGCGCTGGTCACCAGCGCGGTGTACGGGGTCATCGGGCTGGTGGCGATGGCGCTGGCGTTCCTGGTGCTGGAGTTCGCCACTCCCGGCGAGTTCCGGGGTGTGGTGAACGAGCCCGAACTGCACCCGGGGGTGTGGGTGAGTGCGGCGGTGCATATCGCGGTGTCCGCGGTGGTCGCGTCCGCGCTGACCTGAGTTGGCACCGCACGATTTCCCGGCCGGCACCGTCGCGCCGGAAGTCCCGCCGGTCGGGGACGCGTACGCGTCCGCCGCCGAACCGGCCGAGGCGCCGCCCGTCTCCGGACGGTTCGCGCGACTGGCCCTGCTCACCACGGTGTTCGTCTGTGCCGCGTGCGGGCTGGTGTACGAACTGTCTCTGGTGACGCTGGGCAGCTATCTGATCGGCGATACCGCCACCCAGGCGTCGATCACGCTCAGCGTGATGGTCTGCGCGATGGGGGTCGGTGCCCTGGCCGCGAAACCGTTGCGACAGCGGGCCGCCGCTGCTTTCGTGGTGGTGGAGTTGGCGCTGGCGTTGGTGGGCGGTCTCTCGGTGCTGGGCCTGTACGCCGCCTACGCCTGGCTCGACCTGTACACGGCGGCACTGGTGGCCGCGTCCTGTGTGATCGGGGCCTTGGTGGGCGCCGAGATCCCGCTGCTGATGGAGATGTTGCAGCGGATCCGCAAACAGGAGGCGGGCAGTGCGGTCGCCGATCTGTTCGCCGCCGACTATGTGGGTGCGCTGCTCGGCGGTCTGGCGTTCCCGTTCCTGCTGCTGCCGGTGTTCGGGCAGATCCGCGGCAGTCTGATCGTCGGAGTGGTGAACGCGGTGGCCGGGCTGGTCCTGGTGCTCATCTGGTTCCGCGCCGATCTGTCCCGGCTGGTGCGGGTGGTTCTCGGTGCGGTGACCCTGCTGGTGGCGGCGGTCCTGGTCGGCAGTTATGTCTACGCCGACCGATTCGAGGCCACCGCCCAGCAGGCCCTGTTCGCGTATCCGATCGTCTGGCAGCGGCAGACCGAATACCAGAAGATCGTGCTCACCGAATCGGTCTCGCCGTTCGGAACCCGGGACACCCGGTTGTTCCTCAATGGTGATCTGCAGTTCTCGTCGGTGGACGAGTACCGGTACCACGAGGCGATGGTGCATCCGACGCTGGCCGGGCCGCGCCGCGAAGTGCTGGTCATCGGAGGCGGTGACGGGCTGGCCCTGCGTGAGATCCTGGCGTATCCCGATGTGGAGTCGGTGACGCTGGTCGAACTGGATCCGGCCGTGATCGAGCTCGCCCGCACCGACCCCCGCCTCACCGAACTCAACCGGAACTCCTTCGCCGATCCGCGGGTGCGGGTGGTCACGGCGGACGCCTTCTCCTGGTTGCGGACCGCCGGTGCCGACTACGACGCGGTGATCGTCGATCTGCCCGACCCCGACCAGACTTCCATCGCCAAGCTCTATTCCACCGAGTTCTACGCGATGACGGCCCGGGTGCTGGCCCCCGGCGGCACCATGGTGGTGCAGGCGGGTTCGCCGTTCTTCGCTCCGCACTCGTACTGGTGTATCGCGGCCACCGTCCGTACGTCTGGTTTGAATATCTTGCCCTACCACGTGGACGTCCCCAGTTTCGGTGACTGGGGTTTCATCCAGGCCACCCGGGCCCGCGAGCCGCGGCTCGCGCTGGACCCGCCGGCCTCGCTGCGGTCGATGGACGAGGAGAGCCTGCGGGCCGCGACGATCTTCGCGCCGGATCGCCGGGACACCGGCGAACAGCCGTCGACGCTCATGCATCCGACAATTCTCGAGCTGGCCCGCAAAGAGTGGGTTTAGCGGCCGGACCTCCGCTGTCCCGATCCGCCGCAGCGTGGCCGGGGCGGCTCAGGCAAGCGGTGTCCAGGACAGCACCGGACCCAACGCACGCAGGGCCGCGGCGTCCGGGGCCAGGCGCAGCACGGTGTTGCGCAGCGGAGTCGCCGCCGGCAGCGCGAGTTGCAGTGCGGCGCCCATCCGGTGCGACAGCCGGGCCAGTGGCTGTACCCGGGCACGGCGGATTCGGTCGTATTCGGTGAGAGCGCCGGGGATATCGGGTGCTCGGTCGAGTAGGGCCGCCAGGGTGACGGCATCCTCGACGGCGAGGTTCGCGCCCTGGCCCAGATTCGGGGTCATGGCGTGGGCCGCGTCGCCCAGTAATGCCACCGGTCCCCGCACGTAGGTGTCCAGCGGCGGCAGTTCGTAGATATCGTGCCGCAGTATCGCGGCCGGGTCGGCCGCCGCCAGCAGCGCCGGAATCGGGTCGTGCCAGCTGCCGAACCGGCGGCGCAGTGCGTCCAGTTCCCGGCCGGGATCACGCTGCCCGGCCGGCAGATTCGCGGTGCCGAACAGGTAGACGCATCCGTCGCGCAGCGGCGCGATACCGAAACGCTGCCCGCGGCCCAGGGTCTCGCCGCCGGCGAATACCGGTTCGGCCGGGGTGACGATGGTCCGCCAGGCGGTGTACCCGGCGTACACCGGGCGCCGGGCGCGCGGCCACAGGGTGGCGCGGAGCGCGCTGTTGATCCCGTCGGCGCCGACCACCAGGTCGGCCTCGGCGGTCCCGGCGCTGTGCCGCAACCTCACCCCATGCCCGCTGAACTCGACCGCCTCCACCGCGCACCCGAACCGCAGCGATCCGGTGCCCAGTGCGGTGCGCAGAATGTCCGACAGCTGGTTGCGGTGGATCACCACCAGGTCCCCGTAACGGTCGCGGAGGGTGGCGATATCGGTACGGGACAGCCAGCGGCCGGCGGTATCGCGCATCCCGCCCTCGGTCGCCGCCAGCGACTGTGCGCGGATCGCGGCACCGACACCGATCACATCGAGACCGCGCAGACCGTTGGGCCACAGGCTCAGTCCCGAACCGGCCGGTACCACTCCGGCGGCCCGTTCCAGGACCTCGACCCGCCAGCCGCGCTGTCGCAACGCGATCGCGGCCGTGAGTCCCGCGACCCCGGCGCCCACGACCACTGCCCGGCGTTCGGCACCCACCGGTTCCGCGCTCATCGCCACCTCCGCTTTCGAACTATGCTGCTCGACACGATTATTGCCGCGGGCCGGCGCGTATCACCGATCGGCCGATGACCAGCGGTATCCCCTGAAATCGGCGAACGTGTGGCGACCCGGCATGGTTCGTGGTGGCGGCGGTGTCACTTCGACGGCTGCCGCGTTGCCATTCCGTCGGTCGCCGCGCGTCCGCCGTCGCGGGGCGGTCGCCTGCCAGGGCGTCGCTGCCGGTCGTGGCGACGACCGCAGCGCCGGCCTGTACCGGATCAGGCGGTGTCGGGCGCGGGAGTGGAAGAGGGTCCGGAGGAGGGAGCCGGAGCCGGTGGCGGGGCCGGAAGGCGGGTGGAAGCCGGGATGGAGGAGGTCGGGACCGGGGCGGACGAAGAGACCGGGTCCTCGGGGGAATCCGGGGACGGGGAAACGAGCGTGGCGGTGGCGGCCGGGCCGGAGGCCGCCGTGGGCGGCAGGGCGGCGGGCGACGAGGCCGGAACGGTGGCGGGAACGTGGCCGGAAGAGGAGATCGCGCTGCCCCGGGTCCGTGGCTGTTCGGTGGTCGCGCTGTTCGCGGCGGCGCTCGTCTCCTCGCCGGTACCGGTGGTCTCCGGTGGGGTCGTCGTGGTCTCGCCGGGGGAGGGGGTGGTGGTACTCGTCCCGGGATCGGTGGTCGTGGTGGGAGAAGTCGGCGAGGCGGTCGGTTCGACAGTGGTGGTGGTCGGCGGTGCGGCGACACTGGTGGTCGGCAGTGGCGGCTTCGGCGGCGTGGTCGGTTGCTCCTCCACCGGATCACCCTGAGGCGTGGTGGGTACGTGTTCCACGATGGTGGTTTCCGGAACGGCCGGGGGTGCGGACGGAACCACCGGCATCGACCGGGTTTCCGAAAGGGTCGGCTCCTGTCCGGTGAGCTCCGGTGCGGGGGCGGGCGCGACCTCGGCTGCCCGATCGCCCGGCACCGCGGTGGCCGACACCTTCGACGGTGCCGTGGGTACCGGTGCGTCGGTGACCGTGGTGGTGTCCTCTCGGGTCAAGGCGAGGGCGGACACGCTCACCACCGCGGTCACGAGCGCGGCGGCCGCGGCCGTGGTCTTGGCCCGGATACGGGACCGTGTGCCGGGCGGTATGTCATCCGGCGTACCGAGGGTGGTCGGACGGTCGGCGGGCGGGGCGGCAGGGTATGTGGCCGGTGAGAAGCCGGGGGCGCGTGGGTGGCCGCCCGGTGGGAAGCCGGCGGGTCGGTTGTTGTCGGGCGAGAAACCGGTGCCGGGTGCGTTGTTGTCCGGCCAGAGGCCGCCGGCTGGTCGGTGGTCCTCCGGCGATGGACCCGCGAGTGGATCGTTGCCCGGTGCGAGGCCGGCGGGCGGGGTGGCGGCCGAGGGGAAGAGGGCGAGTGGCGTGGCGGCCGGTGCGGTGACATCGGGACCGCTGTCCGGCGGTCCGAAGGGCGTCGGTGGGGTGCCGACCGGCGAGTTGTCCACCCGCCAATCGGTGCCCGGTGCCGCGCCGTCCTCCGGATAGTCGTCCGACGGGTCGTCCACCGGCGCGGTAACGGCCGCCGATGTACCCGTTCCAAGGGAACCTGCCGGGTCCAGCGCCTGGCGCGCCGCCGACGCCAATTCCCCGGCCGACCCATAGCGTTGGTCCGGATCCTTCGCCAGCCCACGCGCGACGACCGCGTCGAAAGCGGGTGGCAGACCGGCGGCCGAGGGCAGCGGCGGCCGGTCGGTGAGGTGCGCGGCGATCTGCCGTTCCACGCTCTCGCCGACATACGGCTTCGAACCGGCCAGGCATTCGTAGAGGACGCAGGCCAGGGAGTACACATCCGAACGCGAGTCGACCTGGTCCAGGGTGAGCCGTTCCGGTGCCATATAGGCGAGCGTGCCGATCATCGTGCCGGCGCGGGTGAGCGTGGTGTCCTGACTGCTGCGGGCAATCCCGAAATCGATGAGGTAGGCGAAACCCGACGCGGTGATCAGGATGTTCGATGGTTTCACGTCCCGATGCACCACCCCGCTCGCGTGCGCGGCATCGAGGGCCGCGGCGATCTGGGTGACCACGGCGACGGCTTCGGCGGCGGGCAGCGCTCCCCGGTCCGCGAGCAGCGAGGCCAGGTTGGGGGCCTCCACCAGGCGCATCTCCAGGAACAGGCGGCCGTCGATCTCGCCGAAATCGTGGATGGGCACGATATGCGGTTCGTCCAGCCGGGCCACCAGCTGGGCTTCACGCTGGAACCGCCGGCGATAGACGGTGTCCTGCGCGAATTCCCGAGACAGCACCTTCACCGCCACCATGCGCTCGGTCCCGGTGTCGTAGGCGCGGTGCACTTCCCCCATGGCGCCCGCCCCCAGTGGATCGAGCAGTCGGTAACGACCGAACTCTGTACCTTCCACACCTTCCACGAGCTACGGATACCACATCCGGTGACCGATCACAGCACCCCGGCACCGGGGATGAGGCTGGAATCACCCGAGGACCAGCGGGTTTCGGTCAAGGGCCGGGTTCGTCGCGTCCCATGGACCCGGCGTCGCCCAGCGGTTCGACGGGTGGGTCCGCGAAAACCGTGGCCGCGCTACCGGTGGCCAGCCGGGCTGCGGCACTCGCGGCCACCCGGAGCGCGAACCGGCCGGAATCCGGGTCGACCGCGATCAAACCGTATTCGCGGTCGACCTCGTCCTCGGCCAGTCCCAGTTCCCGCAGGGCGTCGGCCAGCACCGAGCCAGGGGGCAGCGAGACGGTCAGCAGCGGCATTTCCCCACGCTACGCGCGGGCCGCGGCTTTTTGCAGCTCTGCGAGCAGGGCCCGGGGCTCGACGATGCCGTACCCGTAGTCGTAGTCGAATCCGGCGCCCGCCCGATCGCCCGCGGTGTTGCGCAACAGTTCCCGCAGGCGGGCGGGCGATACCTCGGCCGTGGTCCACCGAGTACGGAAGGCGGCGACGACTCCGGCCAGCACCGGGCAGGCGGTGGAGGTGCCGGTATCGGGTGCGTCGGCGCCGAAGGCGGTGGAACCCAGGAAATGGGAGTAGGCGCAGAGGTCGGGTTTGCGATCGGCGAGCCGGCCGGGACCCTGCGACGAGTATCCGACCCGCTCACCACCGGTGTCGACGGCACCGACCGACAGCACGTCCGGATGCGAGTTCGCTCCGGTGATGGGTCGCTCGGGGTAGGCGCAGCGTCCGTCGGGGCAGTCGCGGCCGCAGTTCCCGGCGGCGAAGAGGATATCGGCTCCCGCCGCGTCCAGGGAGGCCACGATGGCGTTGAACGGGTGATCGGGATTGTCGGAGTAGTTGCCCGGATCACCGACCGGGAAATCCCACTGCGGTGCGAACGAACCCCAGCTGTTGCTGACCACCAGGGCCCGGCGGTCCGCCGGTTGCGCGGTCAGCACCGTACGTAGATGGGCGAATGCGGCGAGTGCGTCGGAGAGCAGTCCGTCCATCCGGCTACCGCCGGAACGCGTGCTCTGTAGTAGCGGGATATCGAGGAAGGTGGCCTGCGGTGCGGCGATGAGCGCGTCGAAGGCGCACATGGTGCCGTGGTCGACCGGGAACTCGCCGGCGATGCCGCGGACCCCGGCCGGGTTCCAACTCCGGGCGGCGTCGATCGCGATCGGGGCACCGGCGGCCCGCCGCACCGCCGCCGCGTTGATCCCGGTGTCCAGCACGGCCACGGCCACACCCGCACCCGTCAGTCCGGCGGCGGTGAGCTCGGCGCGGCCGAGCCGCTCGGCGACGTCCGTCCAGGTGCCGACCGGGCCGGTGTCTCCGCAGGTGAGCACCGGTTCGATCACCGGATCGGCGAAGATCCCGGTCACCCCCGGAGCGCCCGCCACCGCGGCCCGGGCGGCCGGGTCGTCGTCGGGTATCTCCCCGCGCACCACATACGAGCCGCCGTCCCCGCGGGTATCGCTGGCCGCCGTGGCAGCGGGGACGGACACGGCACCGTAGCCGGAGTCGACGGTGAAACCGGGTACCTCACCGGTGAGCGCGGCGGCGGCGACTTCGCCCGCGGAATCCATTGCGGCGGAAATGAGTTCAGGGGAGGGGCGCAGCTCGATGAGGACTCGCATCCCGCCATAGTGCCCCGGGAACCGGCGGACGGCAATCGCTGCGCAATTGGTTGCCCGGCCACGCGGCGTGCCGGACCGGCGCGTCCCGCGGGGCGGACGCAATGAGTCACCTTCCCACCGGCGCGAGCCGCATCGGACGAGGCGGTCCCTTCCGGGGCGACCGACGGCCGGAGGGTTGTCAGCGGGTCGGCGCGGGCCCGCCGGTTCCACCGGTGTCGCGAGTCGCGGCCTCGCTCACCGGGCCTGGACCGGCGCGGCGATGCGATGCTCGGCCAGCCTGCTCAGCACCGCCTGATTGGCCTCCCAGCCGTCGGGAAACTTCACCGGCACCCCGAGATAGACCGGTTCCGCGGAAGGGTGCGCATCCAGGAGTTCCCCGATCCCGGCGCGGCCCACGACGATACAGGCGTGCCGGTGCCGGGACGCCAGCACGCACAACCGCCCGGCCTCCAGATGGAACGCGCCCGCGTCGCGGCGGCCGGAGAGCGGATGCAGGATGACGGTGACATCGTATTCGCGGCCCTGCAGCCGGTTGGCGGTATCGACGGTGACCGTTTCCGCCACCGTTCCCGCCAGCGCGTCGCGTACCGCCTGGGCCTGGTCGCGGTGCGCGGTACCGACCGCGATACGGGTCGCGTCGATCTCGCGGTTGCCGTGTTCGGAATGCGCGACACCGCCGCGTTCCAGCAACCGGCAGGCGAGGTCGGCGATGGCGGCCACCGCTTCGCCGTCGGTACGCAGCGTATGCCGGGCGGGCAGTTCGTAGTACGCCCAGCCGTGTGCGGCGGCCTCGTCGAGTACGTCGTCCACCGGCCCGCGCAGACCGCGGGTGGTGAATTCGAGCCGGCGCTGTTCGGGGCGGGTTCCGGCGGCGAACGGCGCGAACGGATAGAACGCCGAGGACACCACCGAGGCCGCCGAGGGTGGCAGCCGCCACGACACCGGCAGGGTGTGCACCGGGATACCGGCATTGTGGTTGAGCATCACCGCCACCGCGCTCATGGTCGGATCCCACGACAGTCCCGCCCAGCGGTCACCGTCGACGGTGGCGAATGGGTCCAGCTGGCCGGGGTCGCCGACGAAGAGGCCGCGTTCGAACCGGTTGGCGATCCGCAGCAACATATCCGAGCGCATCTGGTAGGCCTCGTCGACGATCGCATACGACCAGCGGCCCTCGTCCAGCGTCGCCCATTTCGCGGCGGTGCCGATCACGATCGCGCATTTCTCCAGATCGGCGGGCCGGTTGGCCACCTCGACATTGTCGCGGTCGATCCGCGCGCTGCGACGGTAGTCGCCGGCGGACAACCGCCCGATCAGCAGGCCGGGGTCGGCGGTGGCGAGCCGATCGATGAGGTCGTCGACCTGTTCGTTGGTCTGCGCCACGATCATCCGCTGTTCGTCGTCGGCCGCGGCCAGCTGCCGGGCCGCGCGTACCACCAGGGTGGACTTACCGGCGCCCGGCGGGGAATCCACCACCAAGGCGCGGTGGGCGGCGTTGTCGAGGTCGGCGAGGATCCGGCCGACCACCTCATCCGCAGTACTCACGACCACTCCTCCGCGAGTTCGAGGGTCGGGTCGGGCGGCGGGCCGCCGTGGGTCCACGGCGTCTCCTCCCGAGGCGGGAGTTTGGCGGGCGGACCGCCGAAACCGCTGGGGGAGAAGCGGGCGAAGCCGATCGCGTCGCCCTCCTCGGGGACACTGCCCGCGGCGGGGTTCTTGCCCTGTCCCATCCCGCTGACCAGTTCCAGCTGGATCACATCTTCCTCCACCGCGACGACCTCGGCCTTCTGCGCGGGCCGGTCGATCCGGATCAAGGTCTCGCCGAGGCGGGCCCGGAAGGGGTCGGCGGTATGCACCCACAGATACGGGCGCGGCACCTCGCGGGATTTCGGTTTCGCCCGCCGCTCGGGTTCGCAGGCGCTGACCGTGCCCTGGAACGCCTCGCCGACGAGCCGGTATTCGATCAGGACCCGGGGATCGTCGAAGGCGCGCTGTGCCTGGAAGGTGTCCAACGCCTGTTCCTGTTTGAGCAGGCGCCGGGTCGCCGAGACCGCCGAATCGCGGCGGGCCTGTGGATACCCTTCCGGGATATCGGCCACGAACCAGGAGAACGCCGCGCGGTCGTCGGTCCAGCGTTTGGCCACGCTCGCGCCCTCCGGCAGGGCGCGCAGCAGTTCCACGGCCCGCCACATCAGCTGCCAGGTCGGTTCCAATTGTCCGCGCAAAGCCTGTTCGAGCCGTTCGGTGGCTACGACCTTGGCCCATTCGTGCTCGGCGCCGTCGTAGGCGGCGATCAGGGGCGCCAGCTCCTCGTTGTCGAAACCGGGGTCGGTGGCCGGGCCGGCGGGTGGATAGGCCAGCGGATCCTCGGCCAGGGCGGCGGCCTCCGGCCCCGTCATGCCGGCGGGCGGGTCTATCCAGCCGAGCAGGGCGGCGAGGTTACCGTCCTCGAGCGCGGACTGCCCGGAGGCCCAATGGGTGGTGAGGACGGAAGTCATCGCCAGGCACACACTGGATCCCGGGAAATCGGAGCGGTCACCGAACCAGGTGAGCCAGCGGCCCAGCAGCGGAAGGGATTCCGGGACCGCGTTGTCGCCCTCGGTGCGATGGAACCGCACCGACCGGCCCAGCAGGCGCAGGAATTCGGCGCCGCCGGGATTGGGCACCAGCAGCTGCGGAGCGTCCAGGTACCGCAGGTAGGCCTCGCCGGTCGATTTCACCGTCAGTTCCTCGGCGTCCTCGCAGAACGACGAGATGTAGGGCAGCACCCGGTCCGCGAAGTATTCGATGAACCGCAGGCGCAGCACCCGGTCGCGGGGCTGGGCCACGATCAGCACCGTCGCGTCGTGCGGGGACGACCCGAGCGCGACCGCCAGCGGTGCCGCGGACTCACCGGCCAGCCGCAGCGGCACGAGTACGAGGGGGCGGTCCGAGAGGTGGTAGTGCCGCCGGTCGGCGATGGGTTCGGCGCGACCGCTACGTACCGCGGTCACTTTCGCCAGCGCGCTGAGCACGCTCATCGGGCGACCTCCAGGCGCAGTGCCCGCGCCCGGCGGAGCATCTCCGCGATATCGGCGTGTTCGGGACCCGGGTCCAGGGTGCCGTCGGCCAGGGCGAGCACCGTGTCGAGGTTGTCGATACCGCCCAGGTCGTCGCATACGCCGCGGCCGAGGGTGTCCACCGAGCCCTGGGTGCGGGCCTCGGAGCGGCAGGCGAAGGCCAGTTCACAGCTGGACATGCATTCCGGGGCGTAGCGCGATGGTATCGCCGCGACGGTGCCGGCCAGCCCGTCGCCCGGGGTGAACGAGGCGTCGGGCGGAACCAGATCGAGAAGGGTGTCGATCGAGGTGAGCCGGGACAGCTGGCGTCCGATCACCGCGAGCTGTTTACGCAGATCCACCAGAGCGGCGGTCGGGCGGTTGGTGAAATCCCGGGCGCACACCAGGATCGAATTGTGCGCGACCAGTTCCGGGGACTGCCCGAGTTCGCGCAGCAGCTCCCGCATGGCCAGCACGTAGACCGCCGACTGCCGGGCCGCAGAGGCCACCTGCGCGGGATCGGCCTGCCCGTCGACGACGGCGAACGATTTGATCTCCACCACGTGGAACAGGCCACCGATCTGCAGGGCCACCACATCCGGTTCCAGGTAGGCGGTGGCGCCGGCGATCTCCAAGCGCAACATCGGATGATCGAACAGAGTGCCCTGGCCCGAGGTCAACGCCTGGCCCAGCAACTGTTTGGTGCGCTGGTAGCGCACCGAATTGCTCGCGTTGTCGCCGACGGTCTCCAGATCGTGGTAGCCGACCTCCGGAATGGTCAGCCCGAGTTCTTCGCGCAGCAGCCGCAGCAGTTCGGCGCAGCCGTGCGCCTTCACCATGGCCTCGAAGCTGTTGCCGCGGGTGATCGCGAACGGCGACTGACCGAATTTCGGCGGGAAACCCAGTTCCCGGGCGATCACGGTCTTGTCCACCGCCGCGGCGTCCAGCAGCGCCCGGCGCGCGCAGCCCGGATTGGCGGTGAGCGCGGCGATGGTCCGGGCATTGTGTCGGGTGGCCGGAGCGTCGCCGCGCAAGTCGTCGAGCCGTTTGGTCAGTGTCTTTTCCGCAAGCGTCATGTCAGGCCTCGTTCCGTCGCCGGTCGGCTACCGCGAGCCGAACGCCGAACAATTGCGCCGCGGGATCCGCCAGTTGCCGCACCGCCCGCTCCGCGGCGTCGGCCCGCTGCTGTGTGTCGTCGTCTCTGTGCACCTCTAGTTCCCGTTCCGCGGCCGCCCGCACGAGCTCCGGGTCGATCCCCTTCCGGTCGGTCGCGCCGGGGATGGACACCGCCAGCTGCCACAGCACGCGTTGGCCGGCGGATGTGCATCCGTGGTCGATCATGTACTGGGCCAGGCGGATGGCGCCCGTGAGCAGGTCCACCCGCGGACTCAACGGCCCGACCATACGCTGCGCCGACGACCAGGTGCTCACTGCCAGCAGGCCGCGGGCCGGGGCCAGCAGATCGGTGGTCATGGCTGCGCAGATGTAGTACGGGCGAGCGTACGGCGCGGCCCGGAAGGACCGCTCCTCGTCGCGGCGCAGGCTGGTGAGCCGCGCCGGGACCAGTTCTCCGGAGAAGAACGCGTCGTGTACGGCGAGTACCAGTTTCGGGGCCGCGGGCACCGACAGCAGGGTGAGCGCGCGATGTACGTGCTCCCGGACCGGGACCGCCGCCGTGGACTGCCGGGTCGGCGCGGGTTCTTCCGGTACCCCGAGAACCGCGGCATCCCATTCCGTTTCGGCGACCCGGAGTTGGGCGCGCAACCTCCGGGCCGCGGTCCGATCTCCGGACCCGGCGGCCCGGCGCACCTGCGCGCGTAACTCGGCTATGCGCGCTTCGAGCGCCTCGGCGGTGGGCATGGGGTGAAATGTAGGGGGCGATTCCAGGGAAGTCCAGTGAATGCCAGTATTTGCCGGTAAATGTTGCCGCGCGGACCAGTTCCCGGGATCGCTACTTCAGCGACCATCCGATGCAGCGGCTGAAGCGCGATGTCGACGTAGTGAGCGGGCATGTGGTCTTCGACTACGACACCGCCCGTGAACTCGCCGGGGCGACCGCGATCGTCGGCAGGTGGACACCCGGCGGCTCGGAGATTCCGGCGGGGCTACAGCACGGGCAGCGGGGGAGCGGGCTCGAAGACGACGGGCAACCCGGCCAGTGCCCGGTGGAACGGGCCCGGCCGCCAGACCAGTTCCTGCCGGGTATCCAGGCATAGATCGGGAATGGCGTTGAGCACCACATCGATCGCGCTGCGTACGGCGGTGCGGGCCAGCGATTGCGCGGGGCAGGCGTGCGGCCCGACACTCCAGGCGAGGTGGGAGCGGTTCCCGACGAAACTGCCACCGGGGGTGTCGAAGTCGTTGCGGATCTCGGGGTCGTTGTTGCAGGCCGAGAGGCTGATGAGCACCGGTTGGTGGGCGGGCAACCAGGTATCGGCGACCGGTATGGGCTGACGCGGATAGGTCGTGCAGAAATTGGCCATCGGCGGATCGTTGAAGAGGACGTTGTCGATGGCGTCGTCGGTCGACAGGTTCCCCCCGAAGGTATCCCCGGGCCCGTACTGGGGCTCGGTGATCATCAGCAGCAGGGCGTTGGTGATGAGGTTGCGCTGAGCCTCGAAACCGGCCCCGTAGAAGCTCATCAACTGCGCGAAGACCTCGACATCGTCGAGGCCGGTGCTGTGTTCGGCGAGCCGTGAGGTGGCATCGTCGCCCGGCCGGTCACGTTTGAGATGGATCAGTTCCATCAGCGCGGATTTGAGGATGCCCATACCCTCCTCGGCCCGTACGGTGTCGAACCGCGCGGCCATACCGGCCGCTATCCGCTTGCCGATATCGTCGGGGCAGCCGCAGATGTGATTGATGATCTCCAGCGCCAACGGGAAGGCGTACTGATTCATCAGATCGGCGGCGCCGTTCGCACAGAAGTCGTTGATCAACGGAGTGGCGATGCGCTCGACCGTCGCCGGCAAGGCGTTGAGGTCCACGCCGTCGATACTGTCGGCTGATGCCTGTCGATAGCGGGCGTGGACGTCACCGACGTTGTACCGGGCGGCCGGAAGCCATTTCATCATCGGCAGCACCGGAGAGTCCTGCGGCACGGTCTCCTGCCAGTACCGGGGGTCGGCCGGGAAGTGGTCGGGATCGTTGAGGATACGCACGGCGATCTTGTGGCTGATCACCAGGGTGGCCGGCACTCCGGGGGCCAGGTCCACCGGAACCAGCGGCCCGAACTGCTCTCGTATCTCGCGGTACGCGCGGTGCGGGTCCGTGGCGAACTCCTGCGTGTACATCGGGTACCGCGGGCTCGGGGGTTCGGCGACGGGGCCGGCGGGAGCGGGAAACGCCCCTGTGATCATCGATGACTGCGATAGCGGGGCACGGCGTGGTGTGGACAAGAATACAACTCCGGTTACGAGGCTCGAACGAGATGGGATTCGGAGCGAACTCGTCGTGCCGACTCGTGCGCCCTGGCTGTTTCCCCCATGAATTTCACTGACTACAGCACGGTCGAACGTGTCGTGCGGCCACGATGAATTTCGGTGCGGTCGAGTGGGTCGCCATCCCGTTCATGCACCGGTCGATCGGCGGGCGGATATCGCTGTTCGGGGCAATTCGGCATGGGTGTCGACCGTCTGGCACGACCGGGCCCATGGAATTGTCACAGCGACAGCCTGTTTCATGCGTGCCTCTCGTCAGTTCGGGCAGAACTATAGTCCGCGCGGGCGATATCGCAATCGCTGGGTGGATGCCGGGGCCGGGTCGCATCGATCCGCGCCGAGGCGAGCGGAAGCGGCTCGTCTTTCCGGTCCGGATCTTCGCCGAGGTCGCAGCGATGGCGGTACCGGACGGTGACGGCCTTCTCGCCACGGCGAAGACCGGTATCGGTACATACGGTCGGCGAAGGCGGCGGAGCCGCCCCACCCGGCGGCAGGGAGCAACCGCCGGGTCGGGCGCCGTTCGTCCGGCGGATCAGCCCCGGCTGCCCTCCGGCGCCCGGACGAGCGACGCGATGGTCGCGGCACCCTGTTCGGCCTCCTCGGCCGTGTTGCGGCCGAAACCGCACGCGGCGGCCACCCCGTAGGCGGTGGTACCGCGGGCCTGCTCGAAAAGGGACAGGGCCTGCGCGCTCCGGTCGGGATCGTCGGTGGAGACCACCCCCGCGATCACTCGCCATTCGGGACCGAGTCCGCCCAATGGCGCGTAGAACTCGGGATCGGCCGGGGCCGGATGCGCGCCGTACGCGCACGGGATGTGTACCCGGGGGACGGGCACGCCGCGTTCGGCGAGGCGGCGGCCGGTACGGCTCAGCAGCGCGACGGCAGGCGCCAGATTCTTCGGACCGAGCAGGCTCTCGTGCTGATAATCGCCGTAACACAGGTGCACGATGGTCTCGGTCTCGATACCGTGCTCGCGATCGACCTCGTGCACCTTCTCCAGGAACCCGGCGAGTTGTCCCGCGACCGCCGGCGCCAGCGCCCACAGCGCCTTCAACTGCTGCGCCTTGACCATGCCGAGCAGCGAGATAGGGGTTTCCACCTGCCAGACGATCAGATCGCCGTGTCGCCGCCGGACCTCGCGCATCTCCTGTAGCACCGCCTCGGTGAACACCGGGAGGTTCCGTAATGCGGTGAGTGCCAGATTCGACCGCCGTAACGCGAGTCCGACCGGCAGGCCGGTGGCCACGGCGCCACCGGCGTGCACGAACATGGCGAGATCCAGCGGATGGGGCTGGCTGAGCTGAAGTTTGGTGCCGGCCAGTTCGGGCCGGTCGCGCAGGAACGACTCGAAGGCCGTCACCACTTCACCGATCCGCTCGACCCGGTTCATCGACACATCTCGCGGTTCGAGGGTCCGGCCGGCCCGGACGCCGTAGGTGGGGAAATCGGAATATCCGTCGAACCCGCCCGGGCGCAACAGCTCCAGGGTGTCGGTGCGGTTCCCCAGATCCTTCAGGTAGACCAGGATCCAGTCGGGATCCAGATCGCAGGGGATCGCGGTGACCG
This sequence comes from Nocardia grenadensis NBRC 108939, assembly GCF_001613445.1. Lineage (GTDB taxonomy): Bacteria > Actinomycetota > Actinomycetes > Mycobacteriales > Mycobacteriaceae > Nocardia > Nocardia grenadensis. Next base: position 96,822 of record NZ_BDCJ01000011.1, on the reverse strand, counting down.
GACGGCCGTCGGTGCGCGCGGCGAACCAGTCCAGGACGCCGCGATCACCTCCGGTCATCAGTTCGTGGGGGAGGCTACCTACAAAATGCGCGTACCTGGTCATGCGTCACTCTTCTGTCGCCCGGCAGGATGGCGACCGGTTCGGCGCACCGATCACCCGAGGCGGCCGACACCCATCCGGCCGATCGTCGCGGACGAAAGTGTGCCGCACGGTGTCTCACGCCACCGTCCGATAATAGCCGCTACACATTGTGGAGCGGGCCGCTCTCGGGGGATCGGGGCCGGCGGATCCCGCTCGGCGGGCCGGACATCCGCCGGGGTGCGCTACTTCCGCGGTGCGGCCTCCGAGTGGCGCATCACCCCGGCACCCCGGCGGACCGCGGCGCCGGAATCCGACACGCTAGACGATTCCCCGGGACCGCAGCGCCGCCACCTCGGCCGCGGATTTCCCGAGCAGACCGGAGTACACCTCGTCGTTGTGCTGACCCGGCCGCGCCGGCCCGGCATTGCGGATGGTCCCCGGGGTAGCCGAGAGGACGGGTACGACCCCCGGACCTTTCACATTCCGTTCGATGCGCTCGTCGTAGTGGTCGGCGATCATGCCGCGGGCGTTCAGCTGCGGATCGGTGACCACCTCGGCGACGGTATTGATGGGCCCGCTGATCACCCCGGCTTCACCGAGCGTCGCGATGATCTCCCGGGGCCGACGCCGCGCCGCCCATTCGCCGATGATCGCATCGAGTTCGTCCTGGTTGCGACCGCGGGCGGTGTGGTTCGCGAACCGTTCGTCGGTGGCCAGCTCCGGTCGGTCCATCGCCGCGCAGAGCCGGCGGAACACCGTGTCCTGGTTGGCCGCGATCACCACCCAGCTCCCGTCGGCGGTGCGATAGATATTGGACGGCGCGATACCCTCCAGCCGGGTACCCGACGGGCCGCGGACCACCCCGCCGATGTCGTAGTCGGGGATGGTGGATTCCTGCACCGCCAGACAGGCCTCGGTGAGCGCGGCGTCGACAATCTGCCCCTCCCCGGTGACGGTGCGCCGGTACAGCGCCGCCAGTGCTCCCTGGGCGGCGAACATCCCGGCCAGACTGTCACCGAGGGAGAGCGCGAGCCGCGGCGGCGGGCCGCCGGGGAAACCGTTCATATGGCGCAGGCCGCTGGCCGCTTCGGCGACCGAGGCGTATCCGGCCTTCTGGGCTTCCGGGCCGGTCTGCCCGTACCCGGACACCCGGACCAGGATGATGCCTCGATTGCGTTCCCGCAGTGTGTCGTAACCGAGACCCCATCGTTCCAGCGTGCCGGGCCGCAGATTCTCCACGATGATGTCGGATTTCGCGGCGAGTTCCAGGAACAGGTCCCGTCCCGCGTCCTCCCGCAGGTTCAGCGTGACGGCCTTCTTGTTGCGCGCGTGCACGGTCCAGAAGAAATGATGTCCGTCGAGTTCGGCCTGACCCCAGGTGCGCAGCGGGTCCGGAGCGTCCGGCGGCTCGAGTTTGATCACCTCGGCGCCCATATCACCCAGTAGGCGGCCGGCGAACGGGCCGGAGATCAGCGTCCCGATCTCGAGTACCCGGATACCGTCGAGAGCACCGGTTGTCGCGGAGTCCATCGCGGCATTATCTCCGGTGGCCGCGCGGGCGGGACCGAGGGGTGCCGCGCTCCGGCCGGGCCGACGGTCGCGGCGGGGTCATGCGGCGGGGCCCAGGTCGCGGGCGCGCAGCCCGCCGTCCACGAGCGCGATCGCCTTCGCCGGCGGTTCACGCTGGTCGGGGCCCACCACGACCACTCCGGTCCGGTCCGCCCCGACCTGTCGGATCCGGCTGTGCGAGCGGCCGATCCCCATGGTGCCGCGGCACCGCCGCCGTAATCCGGTCCGATCGGGTGAGCCCCGGCGCGACGACCCGGTTCAGTGCCCGCCGGTCAGATACCCCGACAACCGCCGGTGCCGTGCTACGGACGCCGGATTCAGGCCCAGGATCTCCACGCGTTTGCCCTTCGCGGCGTACTTCGTGGTGATGGCGTCGAGCGCGGCCACGGTGGAGGCGTCCCAGATATGCGCTTCGGACAGGTCGAGCACGATATCGGCCGGATCGCCGCTGTAGTCGAATCGGTGGACGAGATCGTTGCTGGAGGCGAAGAACAGTTCGCCGCGCACCTTGTAGACGCGAGTGGTGTCCTCCGGGTCCGCGGTCGCGACGGGTATGACCTCGGTGAAATGCGCGACGCGGTGCGCGAAGGCGACCATCGCGGTGACGACACCGGTGACCACGCCGTAGGCCAGGTTGTGGGTGACGACGGTGACGGCGACCGTCAGCAGCATGACCGTGGTCTCGGCGACCGGCATCCGCCGCAGCGTCGCGGGGGCCAGCGAATGCCAGTCCATCGCGGTGACCGACACCATGATCATGACCGCCACCAGGGCCGCCATCGGGATCCGCGCGACCAGCCCGCCGAGCCCGACCACCAGGATCAGCAGGAATACTCCCGCCAAGAAGGTGGAGATCCGGGTGCGGGCCCCGGCGATCTTCACATTCATCACGGTCTGGCCGATCACCGCGCAGCCGCCCAGGCCGCCGAAGAACCCGGTGACGATATTGGCGACACCCTGTCCCCAGCTCTCACGCGTTTTGTTCGACGGGGTATCGGTGATGTCGTCGACGAGTTTGGCGGTCATCAGTGATTCCAGCAGTCCGACCACCGCCATCGCGAAGGCGTAGGGGGCGATGATCCGCAGCGTCTCGAGGTTCCACGGCATCTCGGGGAGCAGTGGGAGCGGCAGAGCCGACGGCAGATCGCCTTGGCCACCGACATCGGGCACGTGCAGCCCGAACGTCACGGTGACAGCGGTGAGCGCGACCACCGCCACCAGGGGCGCGGGCACCGCGGTGGTGACTCTGGGGAGCACCGCAATGATCACGATCCCCGCCAGCACCAGCGGATACACCAGCCACGGCACTCCGATCAACTGGGGGAGCTGGGCGAGGAAGACCAGCATCGCCAGCGAGTTGACCACGCCGACCATCACGCTGCGCGGGATGAACCGCATCAGTTTCGCGACGCCCACCACACCCAGCGCGATCTGCAGCACACCGGCCAGGATCACCGTGGCCAGGAGATAGTCCACCCCGTGCTCGCGCACGACCGGCGCGACCACGAATGCCACAGCGCCGGTCGCCGCCGAGATCATGGCGCGTCGACCACCGGTGAATGCGATGGTGACCGCCATGGTGAACGACGCGAACAACCCCACCCGCGGGTCCACGCCCGCGATAACGGAGAAGGCGATCGCCTCCGGGATCAAGGCCAACGCCACGACCAGCCCGGCCAGCACCTCGGTACGCAGCAGTTTCGGGTTGCGCAGCGCCGCCACCACCGAGTTAGCGGACCGGTCGGTGCGCATTGCCGTCGCCACGGTGGCTGCCTCCGTTCGCTGAGCGCGGCCGCGGCCGCACGGCCGGGTCGGGCCGGCACGGGATATGGGGGAGCCGAGCGGGCGCGGAGAAGCCGTTGGCGGGACGAAGTCCGGTACCGGCCGTGCCGCCGGACAGCTGTGGTCGGCGAACACTCGGCCAGGCAACAGTACCCCTCCGTCGAAGTAGGACTCCGACCAGCGGCGGGTGACCATCTGTCGATGGGTGGACCGGCCGCCCCGGCGTGACCGCAGACCCGGCTTTCCGGCGAGCCCGCCCACAGCGCGGGCCGGCTGCCGCCCAAGGCGACGACCGGACCGCGCCGATACGGAGCGGTCGGCTGCTGCTCGGCCGGCGGCCCTGGCGGCCTCGGCTCAACTGCTCAGCCGATCAGGTCCGCCAGGCGATCGACCTGGTCCGGGTCGGTGCCGTAGCAGTACAGCATGACCTCGTCGGCGCCGAGGTCGGCGAATTGCCGAATCGCCGCGCGGATCTCGTCCGGCGTCGTACGCATCCCCGACACCATGTATTCGGCCTGGTCGGTGAACGCGTAGTAGGCGCCGGTGGCCGCCCGGGCCTCGTCGACGACCGATTGTGGTCCGAGCGCGGCATTGACCTGGGCGACGATCCGCGGTTCCCCCGGCCGGCCGTGCTCGTGCCAGCACCGGCGGACGGAATCGAACAGCCCTGCGCACCATTGCGCCGGTGCCGCCGACAAGAATCCGTCACCCCAGCGAGCCACGCGTTCCAGCGCGGCGGGCCGGAACCCACCGATGAGAATCGGCGGTCCGCCGCGGCGAACCGGTGCCGGCCCGATCGGGCCGCAGTCGCCGCCGAACGGTTCGCCGGACCACAAATCGCGCAGTCGCGCGAGTTGCTCGTCCATCCGGCGGCCGCGGGTGCGCAGGTCCACGCCTGCCGCGAGATGGTCGTCGGCGCGACCGCCGACACCGAGCCCGAGCACCAGCCTGCCGCCGGACATACGGTCCAGCGTGGCGACCTGTTTCGCCAGCAGGGCGGTATCGCGCAGCGGAGCGAGCAGGACCTCGGTCTGCACATCGATCCGGCTGGTGGCGCCGGCGAGCACCGACAGCGCCACCAGCGGTTCGGGGTTGTCGTAGACGAGGCGGTCGAGCAGGCCGAGGGTCGAGAACGGTCCCGCGTCGGCCCGGCGCGCCCAGTCGAGTAGGACGACGGGGTCGGCGATGGGGAGTCCGAGTCCGATGTGCATGGAATTCCTCCGGAAAATGGGTGGGCTGAATACACCGCCCACTCCATCGCCCGGTGCGTTCGGGCGCGGGCTCCCACTCTGCGGCTGTATTTCCGGGGAGCTCCGATCGGATCACGCCGACTATAAGCGTGAATACGACCGTCCGCAACGGATATCCGCCCGCGGTTCGCCTCGGCCTCCCGGCTCCGCCCCGGAGATCCCGGAGGAACGATGTGTCCGCTACGACGGCGACCGGCTCACTTCCAGCACCGCTTTCCCGTGCAGGCGGCGCGACAGCAGCGCCTCGGCCGCCTCGCCGACCCGGGTCCAATCTCCCTGCCAGGCGATACTCGGCCGGAGGGCCCCGATCGCGACCTGCCCGGCCAGCCAGCTCAGATCGGGGCCCAGGTCGCGGCACCCGAGAAGGAAGAAGGAAGTGACCGATCGGTCGTGCCGACCTTGATCGCCGAAGAACGCCCCATAAGGGAACGTCTCGTCCGCGCCGGCCGAATGCCCGACCGCGACCACCGTTCCGCCCTCGGCGAGATGCTGGTAGGCGTCGACCAGTTGGCTGCCGCCGACCAGATCGATAGCACCGTGGACCGGAGTGTCCAGGTCACGGGCGCCGGTGACGATCTCGTCCGCACCGAGTTCGCGTAGGCCCGCACCGTGCGTGGCGGGGTCGCCGGTCGCCGCGACGACATGCGCGCCACCGAGCCGGGCGAGCTGGACCGCGTACCGGCCGGTGCCGCCGGTCGCCCCGGTGATCAATATCCGCCGCCCCAGCAGCGGCCCGAGCCGGTGCAGGGCGCGCAGCGCGGTGGTCGCGGCGACGGGAACGGTGCTGAGAGCCGCCGGTTCCGCGCCGGCCGGGGCCGTGCCGATGAGCTCGGTGTCCACGGCGCGGAACTCCGCCCAGGCGCCGGACCAGCCGAGGGTGACCACCGGTGTCCCGGCCGGTGGGCCCGAGCCGTCCACGGCAGCCTGCTCCACGATCCCGGCCGCGTCCCAGCCCAATACCGCGTCCTGGGTTGCGTCACCCCGCGCGAACTGGACCTCGCCGTAATTGAGCGATGTCGCGGTCACCCGTATCACCGCCTGGTGCGGCGCCGGGACCGGATCGGCTACCTCGTCGATACGTAATCCGGCCGGTACGGAGCGGTCGACGATCAATGCGCGCATGAGACAGCGCCTTTCGAGTGCAGAGGATTGCGGGGTGGCACTGGGTTCGATACCGTCCTCAAAAATGCCACTCAGAGGCAAATGGCGTCAAGGGGCGATAGTAATCGAGGGGCGGCCGGACGCTATCCTGTCCACATGGCCGACGCTGCGCTGGACCGGCCGCCGCTGCGCGAGCGCAAGAAACTACGCACCCGCCGGGCACTGGTCGACACCGCTCTGGAACTGTTCACGAAGAACGGGTTCGACAACACCACGCTCGACGAACTCTGCGACGCGGTCGAGGTCTCCAAACGCACCTTCTTCCGCACCTTCACCAGCAAAGAAGACGTCGCCATGGCGCCGCTGCGGGATATGTGGGCCGCTTTTCTCAACGAACTGGAAACCCGCGAACCCCGCGGATCGCTCTACGAGATCCTGCAGGACAGCGTGCTGGCGGCACTGGAACGTATGCCCGCGCCGGACTGGGCCGATCGCGCCGCCCGCAGCCACCGACTCGCCCGGTCCACGCCCTCCATGGGCGCGAACAACCTCCAATTCTGTGACCGCACGGTCCGCGAGGCGCTGGAGATCCTGCACCGCCGTTTCGGCGCCGGACTTCCCGCCGACCAACGTCCCCGGCTGGCCCTCGACATCGTGGTCGCGGCATTCCACTGCGGCATGGAAGCGTGGAGTGACAGCTCGAGCGAGGGAGATACGGTCGGCCTCGCGGACCATCTGCGGGAGGCCTTCACCGCCGCACCCGGAGCGCTCGTTCTGGTGCCGGACCCGCGAGCCGCCGGCCGAGTCGGATACCCAGCTCCCGGACGGTCGAGGTCGAATAGGTAGGCCGCAACCCTGGGTCTTGGAGGGCATCGGCTGTGCCCGCACCGGACCGCTCCGGCTCGGTGGCGGAGGCCGGCCCCGGCCTTGCGGTCGGCGCCGCGGAATTCACCGGTCACATGCTGGAAAACGGGGATGGAACCAGTTCTCGACGAGCCGCGCACATGAACTCGGGCAGTGCATTCGCGCGCGGGATGCGTTACCGACCCGGTGACCGGCACCGGTGGCCCTGGACGTCGGCCTGGGCATTCGACCGGGGTCAACGCTGGAAGCGGGACTCCTGCACTCCGAAGCGGCACTCTCGCGGACGATGGGTGGGATGATGCGGGACAACGCCTTACCCGTCCAGGACCTCGCTCGGCCTTCCGGCCGGGGAAAAGAAACGGCCCCGGAAAGCTTCGACAGCTCTCCGGGGCCGCCGGTCAGGGATGAATCATCCGAGACCTACGCAGATTTTGGGGTGGTGCTGTACGTCCTCACCGGAGCGGGCCACGCCCGGCGAACAGGGGCCACGATATCGACGGGAGGATGTACGAGTACTTCTCTATCAGGCGCCGCCGCCCGCGTTGCCACCGGTTTCGGTGCCACCCGCGGAACCGGTCAGCAGCGGCAGCAGAGCCGGCAGCAGCTGTTCGGCGGATCCGGTGCCCTCGTCCTGGATCTCGGTCCCGGTCTGATTCACGGGAGCCGATTCGGTCAGGGGCAGCGGTGCGGCGGACGCGGCACCGGCCGCGACGCCGACCCCGGCCGCGGCGATGGAGACAGCAGCGGCGAAGGTGCTGAATCTTGGTCTCACAGTGTTCCTTTCGTTGGTGTCCCGAGTATCGGGACCGAGAATGGTTACGCTGTCATATGTCCCGCCGCCGCGAGAGTGTTACAGCGAGATATGTTGTCTCTCACAGGTTGAGAAGCATCGACGCCTCACTTGCCCGCTGGTGCGCTTCGCCTCGGTGCCCGCGACCCTCGCGACCTCGGTTTCTGCCTGAACAACTGAACCGCGCCCGCTGTGCGGCCACCGATCCAGATGTATGACTCGTCCCGGCCGCCTCGCGGTGGGCAGCTGCTCGAGACGGGGCGAGAAGAATCCGAGCGGGCGCGCGATCGGCCGGTCGGTCGGTTTGCCGTGCGGGGCGGTGCCGACGGCGAGGCGGAAGCGAACACCGACGCTTGTCCGGGCCGCTTGCCCGGATGCTCAGGGACACCACAGAACGCGAGGACAACGGTTTTTCCTCGTTCGGTCGGCGGCGGTGCGCTTCCGGCTCGACGGCATACAAGGCCGAGTGCTTCGCCGGCCGTGGCCGTACCGACGCAAACGGCGTCTCATTCGCACCCGAACCGCCACCGAATCGATGCCCGGCGTGTGCCGGGACCCGCCCCGACCTCGCTAATGTCGGAACCCGTGCCGAGCGAACCCGAGCAGCCCGCACGGGCGCCGTCGTTCCACCTGGATGCCATCGCGGCCGCGCGCGCCGCGGACGCGACGTCCGGCGCCGATCCCATGGCCCTGCTCGTCGCTGCCCTCGATATGCAGGCCGCCCTCCCCGGAATCCGGCGTATGCGCCACTGGGCCCACGAGGCACTGGCCGTAGGCGTCGGGGAGCGGGCCCTCGATATCGGCTCGGGAACCGGGTCGGAAGTGCTGGAGTTCGCCCGCCGGGTCGGACCCGAGGGGGAAGCGGTCGGTGTCGAACCGAATCCGGTAATGCTCACCGTGGCGCGGGAACGGGCCGCGCCGGCGGGAGCGCGATGCCGGTTCGTCGAAGCCGACGCCTACCGGCTGCCGTTCGACGACGACTATTTCGACGCGGTGCGCTGCGAGCGTGTCTACCAGCACCTCGACGACCCGGCCGCCGTCACCGCGGAGATCGGCCGGGTCCTGCGGCCGGGTGGCCGGGTGGTGCTGGTGGACAGCGACTGGCAGACCGCCATCCTGCACCCCGGCGACCCCGCGGTGGTCGCGCGGTTGACCGCCGCGATGTTCGAGGCCACCCCCAACGCCAGATCCGGCCGGACCCTACGCGGCCGGTTGGTGGCGGCCGGATTCGAGATCGACGATATGGGTTCGGAAGCGGTGATCTGGGATCCGGCCACCGCGCGCCCGATGTTCGACGAGGTGGGCGGTGCCGCGCTGGCCCGGGAGGCGATCACAGCGCAAGAACGTGACGATCTCGTGGCCGCCATCGACGCGGGCGTAGCGGTCGGTGACTATCACCTGTCGGTCACCATGTTCGCGGTCCTCGGCCACCTCCCCCTCCGCTGATCCGGGTTCCCGGCCCTACCCATCGCACCGCGGGTAGGCCGCACCGGAAACCGGTTACCGGCTCCGCGCCCAGCCGAGGAACTGCTGGGCAGTGAAGATCGGTTTCGCGAACTTGATCGCCTGTTTGGCCTTCCCCGACAGAGTGCCGGCCTCGGCAGCGATCAGTGCCTCGCATTTCGTCTTGGTGACGGTGGCGACGGGCACGAGTCCGCACTTCTCGGACAGACGCTCCAGCTCGATGCGGTCCCAGGGTTTTCCGGTGTCGTCGGTGAAGCTACCGGTGAAGCACACACGCGCGCCCGTTATCAGAATCGCGGCGAGATCGGCCGTGGCTCGGTCGGAATCGGGAGCGAGCAGCGGATATCCGAGCTTGCGTTCGAGGTCGTTGAGCAGAGTACGGGTGTCGTCGTCGGGCCTGATCCTCGCGGCCGTGGCGTGCAGATGTTCGGCGAGGACTTGTTCGCGGGGCTTGTCGGGGGGCAGTACGCCGTCGGCCCGGAAACAGTCCGCTCCACCGCCCCGGCACAGCAGATATCCGGTGGCGGGAGCGGCGGGCAGGAAAACACCGGCACTCGGCGGCGGTACGGGCCGGCGCGCGACACTATCGCGGACGGCGCGGGCCCGGTCGATCGCACGCGGTGCCGCGAGGCGGTTCCGGTCCGCCGGCGTCGGTTCGAATGTGGTCAGGTCGGTGCCTATGGGCATGGCTACGGCGGAACCGTTGCGTTTGAGTTCGGTGTCGATACAGCGGAGGTGACGGTCGATATCGGCGCCGACCGGGGTTCGCCCTGCCAGATATGGTGCGAGTGCGACCCAGGCCAGAGGCAGGGTCGGTGCGAGGAGTACGTCGGCGGCGGCGATCCCGTAGTCCGCGCGGGCGGCTCCGAGATCGCGTTCCGGGTTGATCAGGGTGCTGATCTCGATACCGTCGTCGGTGATCAGGGCGATTTCCACCGGGCGTGGTTGATCGTAGCGGCGAAGAGATCCTGCCACAGGATCGGGAGCAGGAGACAGTACGCGGTCGACGGCCCTATTCGACGTGATCGCGCTGTCGCACTACCCGGTCATCGAGGTCTGTGGCGCAGTGCTTCGATTCGGGCCGTTCGGCCACATGATGGTTTCAGCGGGTTCGGGCCCGGCATCGAACAATCGGCGAGTAGGGCGAAGCGCTTCGCGGGACGGGCCATTCGGCCAGGCCGGCCTCCCACTGCTGCGCAACCGCGTGCTTCTCACCGCCGCACAACAATGACGCTGCCGTCGCCTGGCGCGGTCATCATCACGGAAGTGTCCAGATCCCATGGTTCACCGAGTCTGTCGGCCCCTTTCATAGACGCGCATCTGTTCGGCCATCCGTTCGAGCTCGGCCGTAGATGCGGCAGAGGCGCTGTTGAGCCCGCTGTACGCGGCGGTCGAGCTCCGCAAGAAGCGCCGCAGTACGACGGTGAGCAGCCCTTCCGGCAGGATCGTCAACGCGACGAACCCGCGGGGGACCGGCGGAGTCGGCATGGCGGCCAGGTGTTGCCTTATACGGCGGATCATGCCGCGGACCGCGTCCGGATCATCGGCGAGTGCGATCGGCCCGCCCGCCGCGTGTACCGCTTGCTCGAGTGGCACCGCGAAAGCGGCGTGGGTCTTGAGCCAGGCATCCATCCGCGGCTCGGCCTCGGCATTGATCCCGGCGGTACCGAGCGCCCGCAGGATCCGTTCCAGTCGCGGCGTGGTCCGGCCGTCGGGTTCGCCGATCGGCATGGGGACCAGGCGGGTCATGAGATCGGTCGCACGATAGCGGACCACGTCGTGGTCCATCGTGCCGGCGGCGGGGAAGCCTCCGAGCAGCACCCGCTCGTACCCGATCACCGCGCCCAGTGGCTCCGCGCCGGCCGCCCAGTTGAGCAGGAACAGCACGTCGCCCTCGACACCGGCGAGTGACTCCAGCACCGTGTCCACCTGATGGGTGCGGACGGTGACGGCGATCAGGTCGTACTTGTCGGCCGGGTGCTCGACCACCGGAACCGGTACTCGCCTGACGTGGGGGCTGTTTCCCTCCGCGAGCTGCATGCCGTGCCGACGTAATGCGGCAAGGCGCTCACCCCGGGCCAGGAGCGAGACCTCATGTCCGGCTTCGTGCATCCGGGTGGCGAGCAGACTGCCGAGAACCCCGGCACCGTACACGAGCAGCTTCATGACAACTCTCTCTCATACGTTCGTTTCAGTCATACGTTCGTTTTATTCGAACATATGTATAGTACGCACATATGGCGTCACCGGACACCCGCACCCAGATCCTCGACGCGGCCGAACGAATCTTCGCCGAGCGCGGTTTCCACGGCACCTCCATCCGCGCGATCACCGACCTCGCCGGCGCGAACTTGGCTGCCGTCGGGTACCACTTCGGTTCGAAGGCCGAACTCCTGGCCCAGGTCGTTCGCCGCGTGATCGAGCCCATCAACGCCGCGCAGTGCGCCGAGCTCGACCGACTGCTCGCCCGGTCCCCGGACCCGACGGTCACCGAACTGGTGGAGGCGTTTGTGGGGCCGCTGTTCGACGAGGGGCCGGTCGGCGACGAGGGCGGCGCCCGCACGTCCCGGCTGATCGTGATGATCTTCGGCGACCCGGCCGAGGAAATGCGCACCTGGACCGGCCCCTCCCAGGAGAAGGTCGGTAATCGCTACCTGGCGGCCTTCGGACGCGCACTGCCCGGCCTTTCCTCCGAGGAGCTGTGGTTCCGGATGCGGGGCATCCTCGCTGTGACGGCCGTGGACCGCGTCGAGCTCTACAACCGGCGCCCCCCGGTCTGCCAGTCCCCAGCGGCCGGCGAGGCGACCCGGCGTTGGGCGATCACGTTCCTGTCGGCAGCGATGAGTGCGCCACCCACCGGGACCTGACGACTCGGCAAGGCGGTCACGAAGTGCCTCTCGGCCGACACTCGCGGGTTCTACGATCCGCGCGGCGCAGTGCGAATACCGCTCTCCGATGCACATCGAATATGGGCCGGGCATGTCAACTCGAATCGCCTCGGAAGTAGGTCCACGTCGCCGAGTAGGAGTCGAACCAGCCGAGATCGCCTATGTGGGTAGTCGTAGAAGTCGTCGGGTCGATCAGCGGGGCCCACAGCTCGAAGCGTGGACGATCAGGATCAGTACGCGCGGTACGCGACAGGGGTGCTCGGCCCAGGCGCCGCCCGATAGCAGATGCCGGTTGCCCAGAACTGAACGAGAACAAGGTCGTTCGGGAAAATGGGCTGATGGATCGCCGATGTGATATCGAGGACGCGGCTGATGGGAAGTGCGCGGCCGGCTCGGTTCACCGCTTATCATCCGCTCTCGGGCCGGTGTGGGAGGTGTTGCACCGGCGTCTGTCCGAGGGGCGCCCGGTGCATCGGATCAAGGTGGGCCCGTTGACCGATACGCAGCGCAGCGCGGTCGCCGATCTGCTCGGAGACGCTCGGTTGCCCGGCGAGTACTGGTCGATCGGTCTTTCGCGCCTGGACGAGGTGTTGTTCGACAGGGTCGGATGTGATGGGCGGGCCGTCGTCGAACAGTTGCTCGGCCCGCTCGCCGACCGTTCGGCCGAGCGGAGCGCGGCGGCCGCGGAGCGGGCGGCGCTGTGGGAGTGGCTTGCCCGGCACGAGGTGGTCCGCGCGCAGCCGGCGCTGGCAGCATGGGCCACGGCCGTGCGGGGGGCCGGCCTGGTAGGCGGATCGGTCGAGCGGACCAGGCGGGAATTGGAACGTGCGCTGCGCGTCTTGCGCGCGGTGCCCGCCGCCGGATTGCCGCTACCGGTATTCGCCGAATCGACGGTCCGTGATCCGCACGCGCTCGACGAAGGCAGCCGGCTGCATACGATGGTCGTCCGCGCGCTGACGATTCTGTACGACCGGGAGCGCCCCGCCGGCGCCGCCGCGCTTCGTGACCTGTGGGCATGTGCGGGTATCACCGACGACGAACTGTCCTCCACGGTGCTACTGGCCGGTGCCCCACTGCGCGGTAAATCCGGGACTGTCCCCGATATCCTGCGTATCTGCGCCGATACCGGTGTGGCGGCCGTCCTGACACTGCAGCAGTTGCGGCTCACCCGGCGGTGGCCGGCGGCGGCCGAGCGGGTGTACGTGGTGGAGAACCCGAGCATTCTGGCAATGGCGTCCAGCAGGCTCGCGATGACCAGGAAACCCTGGAGAGTCTGGCGTCGCAGGCCGCCGAGGAAGCCCGCAACGCCGCACACCGGGCCGGAATGACCAGCGTGTACGGGGAGTTGACGCAGCGAGCGGACGCCGAAGGCGCGCGACCGTTCTTGCGCGGTGCGGTGCGCAGCCGGACCGAAGCGCTCGACACGGTCGCGAGCATGCTGCGGGCGCGCGAGTCGGCGGTACGGGAGCGAGATGCCGCCGAATCGGCTCTGGAAGCAGGACGCGCCCGGTCCGCTGCCGCGGCCGAGCACGTGGCCACGGCGGTCCAGGAGCGCGAACGCGAACTCGCGGTATTGCGCGACCGCATCAGGGAATGGACGCAGACCTGCCGGGCGCTGGTGATCGAGGACCCCGAAACCCTGGCTGCGCTGGCCGAACACGAATCAGAGCTGGTCGAGGTGGTGAACCGGGCGGCGAGGTCGCGACTGCAGGAGCTGACCAGAAAATCGTCGACGTGCGAGCAGCGAATCGCGGCGGTGGGTGCCGAGCGCGCCGCGGCTGTCACCGAACGCGAGCGTCTGGCCGGCGAACACGATATCGAACCGGCCGCACCCGATTGGCGGACCACCGACCGGAACCGGATGCACGGCGCTCCGCTGTGGCGATTGGTCGACTTCCGTCCGGAGATCGCCGCGGCGACCGGCGCTCGGATCGAGGCGGCACTGGAAGCCGCCGGCCTCCTGGACGCCTGGGTGAGTACGGGCGGCGCGGTGAACGGACACGACGTCCTCGCCGACCCCACCGCGCTTGCGCCGGTGGCCGATGCGAACCTGGCCGATGCGCTGGTCGCGGTGCCCGACGCCGGGGTGCGGCCGGAATCCGTGCACAGGCTGCTGGCAGCCATTGCCTACGGCGAACGGGTACCGGCCGACGCGGTGGCCGGTGTGGGCGCGGACGGGAGCTGGCGGTTGGGGAACCTGACCGGCACCGCCGGCAAGGAACATCCCACCTATATCGGCGCTGCCACCCGGCAGCGATTCCGGCAACGCCGGATCGGGGAGCTCACCGGCGAGATCGCCGAATACGATGCGGTGATCGAGACCGCGCGCGAGCGGCTGCGCCAGTTGTCCGCGCAGCAGGAGCTGCTCGAATCCGAGGTCGGTAATCGTCCCGGCTACGACCGGCTCACCGGGGCCGAGGAGCGGCTGATCCGTGCCGAATCGGATCTGCGGGCGGCCGAAGGCCAGGTACGGGAACGCGTCGAAACCCTGTCCGCCACACAGGCCGCGGTCAAACAGGTCCTGCACTCGCTGGCGGTCCTGGCCTCGGAGACCGGCTTACCCACCGAAACCACCGCGCTCGCGACACTGCGGGACGCGCTGGAGGATTTCGCCGGACAGGCCGCGGCCTGGCTCGACGCCGGGCGGCAGGCCGATTCCGCGCGGAACCTGACTGCCGCGCGAGCCGATCAGGCGCAACGTTCGGCCGCGCAGGCCGCCCGGGACGCCGAGACCGCGGCACGAGCCGAGGCCGAATATCGCGTCTCGGCCGCGGAATGCGAGGGCGTCGAGCAGTCGGTGGGTCGCGAATACCGCGAGGTACTGGCCGAGATCAGTAGGTTGGGCACGCAGATCGGCCAGTACAGCGACAGTATCGAGCGTCATCGGCAGCGGCTCGTCGAGCTCGCCGGTGAACTCGGCGGTCTCGCCGAGCAGCGCCAGAGCACGGCCGCCGCGGTCGAGGCCGCGACCGGGCTCCGTGATCAGCACGCCCGGCGCTTCCGCCACCTCGCCGGTGGTGGTTTGCCCGCGGACAGCGACTTGCCCGACCCGGCCGCGTTCCGGGAAACACTCGCCGCCTCCGACGGCGTCCGTGCCGCCCTCGACGCCGCCCGGTCGGTCGCGGCGGCCTGGCCCACGACCCCCTACGCACCCGCCAATCTGAGCGAGGCCGCCCGCCGCCTCAATGATTCGGTACACGAATGCCGCACCGCGCTCGGCGGCCGCGCCGACCTCGACCTGGAGACCGACGAGGACGTCCAAGTGTTCGCCGCTGTCGTCGACGGGGTCCGCGTGGGCAGTAGTGAACTGCTGCGCATCCTCACCGCCGAGGCGGCGGAGAGCAAGAAGGAGATCACCGACCAGGAGCGTCTGCTGTTCGACCGGACATTGACCGGCGACACCCGCCGGCACCTCGCCGCACGGATCCGCCAGGCCAACGAACTCGTCGACGCGATGAACACCCGTCTCCGGCAGGTCCGCACTTCGTCGAATATTGCCGTGCAGCTGGTGTGGCAGGTGGGTAAAGACCTCCCACCAGGGACCAAGGCCGCCCGCGACCTCCTGCTGAAGGACCCGGCCGGCCTCGGCCACTCCGACCGCGAATCACTGCACCGTTTCCTGCGCGAGCGCATCGAGGAAGCCAAAGCCGACGGTACGGCGACCAGCTGGGAACAGCAGCTCGGCCAGGTCTTCGACTACACCGCCTGGCATCGCTTCGTGGTGAAGATCGACCGTGGCAAAGGTGACGGATTCCAGGAACTGACCAAGAAACTGCACGGTGCGCTCTCGGGTGGCGAGAAAGCGATCGCGCTGCATCTTCCGCTGTTCGCGGCCGTGGCCGCGCATTACCAGGCCGCACCGCGAGCTCCTCGGGTGATCCTGCTGGACGAGGTGTTCGTCGGTGTCGACACGGCCAACCGCGGCCAGATCTTCGCCCTGCTGTCGGCACTGGACCTGGATCTGGTCCTCACCTCCGACCACGAATGGTGCATATACGAGGAACTCAGCGGTATCGCGATCCACCAGATCGTCGGTGGGGACGACGACGATGCGGTGACCACGGCGCGGTTCACCTGGAACGGCCGGGAACTGACCCCCGATCTGCCGCCCGGCGCACCCGAATAGTGACCGGTAATAGGTGATCGGCCACGGCACAAACCGACACGACGACTACGGTGCTCGGTCGCACTGCTCGTATCCTCAGGCAAATCAATGAGCGCGTTGTTCCTGCTTTGCAGCAGATTCTGACAGCGAAGTCGGCAGAGATCGTACGGCCGGTCCCGCCGGTGCGAAGCTCAGCGGATCGAGCCGCGTGGCACGATCCGGTGCTGACGCAGGCCGGGGTATGCGGCAGAGATCAGTTCGAAGTGCTTGTCGTAGTGCAGGACCGTGGCGCCGTAGTGGACCGCGGTTGCCGCGATGAGGATATCGGTGGTCTGTGCGGAGCGCCCCTGGCCCGCGGCCCACAGCCGCTGCCGGATGGAGCGGACTATCGGGTCGACGGCCGGATCCATCGGCAGGTAGCGGAACACCTCGGTGTAGATGTGCAGGACCTGCTGGAGTTCGTCGGGGTTGCGGGCGCTGAACGCCGCTTCATCGGTGGTGACGGCGCAGGAGCAGATCACTGCCGCGGAGTCGTTGAGTCGGTCGAACGCCTCGCGGACCGATACGTGACGCTGGATGCGGGAGACAGCGCTGTGATCGGCCAGATACAGGGCGCGAACTGCGGGGGTCACCGTGGTGGCTGCTGAGTGCTTTCCCGGGCGATCTCGTGCTCCGATAGAAACGGTTCATTATCGGCGAACCAGGCGATGGCGTCATGCTGCTGTTGCTGGCGGACGAGCAGTCGCAGGGCGGTGCGTACGGTCTCTGTCTTCGTCGCTCCGCCGGTGATCTTCCGGGCTTGCTCCATCAGTTCGTCCGGAATGTCGATCAGTGTTTTGGTCATAGCTCTCCAATCGGATATATGAATTACTTCTCCAGGATATCCAAGCGGGTCGGGTGGGTCCAGGCGCGCTGCAGCGGGGTGCCACCGTCGCCCACCGCGGGGTGGTTCGGGAGGACTTGCTGCCACATGGGGCTCCTTGTCGGCCCCATCGGACCATGCTCAGAGTCCTCCAGGGAAGCGGAGAAACCTCGAATTGCAGAGCTGGTGGCGGGATCGGCGCCGGCTGCCCGAAGGTGAGATCCGGTTGTGGCCGGAAGTAGTAGAGGCGCGCGCTCGGGTGGTGTTTCACGGGCATGGACTCGCTGGGCCCGGCGGTCTCCTACTATGGCTATCTCTTGCTGAGAACGCCCATAACCAGCGTAATGTCGATTTTACTTGCTTTTGAGCTGATGTTGCGCAATATTTCTTGCATGAATCCGGCCCCGCTGATGAGGGCGGGACCGGATCTGTGATTTCAGTGCGACCCAGTGCCCAGAAAGGCCTGACATGACCGCAACCTCAACCTCGGGTGAGCCGGTGACTCACGACGCCGGGAGCGACCCGCGCCGGCACGGCGCAAAACGCGTGATCACCGCATCGATGGCCGGGACATTCGTCGAGTGGTACGACTACGCCGTCTACGGGTACTTCGCGACCTACATAGCTCTCGCCTTCTTCTCCGCCGACGATTCCTCTGCCGCGCTGCTGGAAACCTTCGCCGTTTTCGGTATCGCGTTCGCCGCGCGTCCGGTCGGCGGCGCATTCGCGGGACATTTCGGCGATCGTGTCGGCCGCAAACGCACCCTGACGATTCTGGTGCTCACCACGTCCGTCGCCACGGCCGCGATCGGCTTGATCCCCAGCTATGACAGCATCGGTGTCTGGGCGCCGGTTGTCCTGGTGCTGGCGCGTCTGGCCCAGGGGTTGGCAGCCAGCGGCGAATACGCCGGCGCAGGTGCGATGGTGACCGAATACGCGCCGGCCAAGTGGCGGGGCGCACTCGGTGCCACCATCGAACTCGCGACGCTGGTCGGCTTTCTCGCGGGATCGCTGACCGCGACGGTCCTCGAATTCACTATCGGTTCCGAGGCGATCGCGAACGGCGCGTGGCGTGTTCCGTTCCTGGCGGCGTTGCCGCTGGGCATCGTCGGCCTGTACATCCGGATGAAGCTCGACGACAGCCCCGCGTTCCGTGCGCTTCAGGACTCGGGCGAGGTCGCGAAGGCGCCGGTTGCCGAGTTGTTCCGGGACCGACGGTACTCGCGCCAAGTGCTGCGGATCATGGGAATCGGGGCCAGTGGATTCGTGGCGTACTACACGATCTTGACCTTCTATCCCGCCTATGTCGGGAGTGCGGGCCTGCTGCCGAAATCCGAGGCATCGCTGTGCACCACCATCACCCTTGCCTGGATGATTCTCATTCAGGTACCGGCAGGTGCATTGTCGGATGTGGTGGGGCGCCGGCGCGTGATGATGGCGGCCCAGGCGCTGTTCATCGTGACCGCGGTGCCGCTCTTCCTGCTCATGATGCAGGGCGGTCTGGCGGCTGTTCTCACCGCGCAGCTGGCGCTGGGCACTGTCCTCGCTCTCGTTCTCGGCGCGCAGACGGCCGCCTACCAGGAACTCTTCCCCACCCGCGTGCGGGTCTCCGGGGTATCGGTCGGGCAGGGCATCACCGCGGCGATCTTCGGCGGAACCGCCAGCTATCTGGGGCTATGGCTCACGAGCCAGTTCGGCACCCCGATCGCCGCGGTGATCTACATGTGCGCGATAGCGGGGATCTCGCTGCTCACATGGGCGGTCAGCGGCGAAACCGCCCGGAAATCATTGGAAAGCAAGTAGGAAGCGAGGGAACACCCGTGTCTACAGAGACCGGATCTGTCACTACCCATCCGTTGCGCGTCGGCGTCGATGCCGGTGGCACATTCACCGATATCTGCGCCATCGACGCGGTGACCGGCGAACTGTTCACCCATAAACTCTCCAGCACCCCCGCTGACCCATCGCAGGCGGTCGTCGACGGCGTCGCCGAACTCCTCGAGTCCCTGGCCGGTTCGTCCTGGGCCGATCAAGTGGAGTTCTTCGCCCACGGAAGTACGGTCGCCACCAATGCCCTGCTCGAGAGGAAGGGTGCGCGCACGGCGCTCGTCACGACCGAGGGCTTCCGGGATCTGCTCGAGATCGCACGGCAGCGCCGGCCGAGCCTCTATGACAACAGAGCGGCCAAACCCGAGCCGCTCGTGCAGCGTCGCCATCGCTTCGAAGTCGCCGAGCGGCTCGACTACCACGGCAACGCCCTCCGAGAGCTGGACGAGTCGGAAGTCCGCGCCGTGGTGCGCGAGCTCGCCGGCCGGGATCTCGAAGCCGTCGCCGTCTGTTTCCTCTACAGCTACGTCAACCCGAAGAACGAGAAGGTGGTGACCGATGCCCTGGCGGAGTTGGCGCCGCACCTGTTCGTGAGCGCCTCACACGAGGTCGTCCCGGAGTTCCGTGAGTACGAGCGAATGTCGACAACGGTGCTCAACAGTTACGTCGGACCGGTGGTCAGCAAGTATCTGAGCAAGCTGCGTGACAAAGTCCGCGCCCTCGGCGTGCCCGCCGATGTGCACATCACCCAGAGCAACGGCGGCATCATCTCGCTGGACACCGCACGCAGTCAGCCGGCCCGCATGATGCTGTCGGGCCCCAGCACGGGGCTCGTCGCGGCCACCCATATCGGCACCTTGATCGACGAGCCGAACATGATCACCTTCGATATGGGGGGAACATCTACCGATGCCGCCCTGATCCACCAGGGCCGGGTGACGCTGGCCCAGGACAGCGACGTGGACGGCTACCCCCTCCGGACACCCATGCTGGATATCACCACAGTAGGGGCCGGGGGCGGATCGATCGCCTGGGTCGACAGCGGTGGCGCGCTGAAGGTCGGACCGCGCAGTGTGGGTGCGGACCCGGGACCGGCCTGCTACGGCCGCCAAGCCGAGTTCGCGTCGGTTACCGATGCCAATGTCGTCCTCCAGACGCAGAACCCCCGGCACCTGCTCGGCGGCAGACTGCCCATCGATGCCGAGGCATCCCATGCGGCCGTCGGCCGGCTGGCCGAACAGCTGGGACTCGGTACCGAGTATGTCGCCGACGGGATCATCCGAGTTGTCACCGCGAATATGGCGAAGGCGATCCGGGTCATCTCGGTGCAGCGTGGTCACGACCCCCGGGACTACGCCCTCACCGCATTCGGCGGGGCCGGCCCGCTGCACGCGGCGCGCCTGGCCCGGGAACTGTCGATCCCGAAGATCATCGTGCCCCCGGCTCCAGGCGTGATGTGCGCCTACGGGTTGATGGTGACCGACCTCCGTACCGATCTGTCACTGACCAAGATCGTCGATGTCGCCCGCGAGAACCTCGGCGATATCCAGGCGGCAGTCGCGTATCTCGCTGCCGAGGCCGAGGGCTGGTTCCGCGCGGAGAAGATCAGCGATCCGGATCGGGAACTTCGCCTCACCGTCGATATGCGCTACTTCGGGCAGAACTACGAACTCGCCGTCGAACTGGACAGCACAACAGTCGATGCCGACGCGATCAACGCACTGATCGGCAAGTTCGAGGCCGCGCACAAGGCGCTGTACGGATACACCGTCCCCGACGCAAAGATCCAGGCGGTCACCTTCCGTTCCTCGGCAGTCGGGAAAGTGGTCCAGGCGAAAACCGCGCGCACCGACCAGAGCGCATCGGATCCCGAACCTGCCCGCGCCGAGTCCCGGCAGGTTTACTTCGGTGCCGAGTACGGCCGGATCGACACCCCCGTCTACGACCGTGGTCGCCTGACCGCGGGAACGCACATCGAAGGTCCATCGATCATCGAACAGATGGACTCGACGACCGTTGTCCTGCCAGGTCAGCAGGCCACGATCGATGCCTACGCCAATATCGTCATCGAGGAGTTGCAGTGACCACCGCGTCATCCGCCCAGCTGGACCCGATCACACTGGAGGTGATCGGCAGCGCCCTTCAGTCCATTGTCGAGGAAATGGGCGAAACCCTTATCCGAGCGGCATATTCGACCAATATCAAAGAACGCCGCGATTGCTCGACCGCGCTCTTCGACGCCGAAGGCAACATCATCGTGCAGGCCGCGCATGTACCCGTGCACCTGTCGTCGCTTATGGGTGTGGTCGGTGAGGTCATGTCCAGGTATCCGCTGTCCGCGCTCTCGGACGGCGATGTGTTCATCGGCAACGACCCCTACACCGGAGGCGGCAGCCATCTCCCGGATATCGTCGTCGTCTCACCGGTTTTCGTCGAGAACACACTGATCGGCTGGTCCGCCAACACCGGACACCACGCCGATTTCGTCGACCGCGGCACCAAACACATATTCCAGGAGGGGCTGCGGATCCCGCCGGTCCGGCTCTACATCGGTGGGGAAATCCAATCGGATGTGTGGGATCTGATTCTGCTCAACTGCCAGGTTCCCGAAGAGCGGCTCAACGACGCCCGGGCGCAGGTCGCAGCCAATCGTGTCGGCATCACCCGGCTGCGCGAGCTCTGTGCGCGCTACAGCGCCGAGCTGTTCGCTGCCGCTGGTGCCGAGCTCCAGGACTACGCCGAACGCCAGACCCGAGCCGGTATCGCGCAACTGCCCGACGGTACCTACCGTTTCACCGACACCTTCGACTGCGACGAATTCGAGGGCGAACTCGATATGGTGGTCGAGGTGACCGTCGACGGCGACGAGATCTCGTTCGACTTCACCGGAAACCCCGGCCAGCTGCCGTGCAGCGTCAACATGATCTACACCGCGTTGCTCGCCACGGTATATTTCTCGGTCAAGACGATCGTCGATCCCACGATTCTCCCGAATTCGGGCATGTACCGCCCCATTCATGTCGAGGCCCCGCGCGCGAGCATCGTCAACAGCGAGAGCCCAGCGGCGGTGAACCAACGCTGCCAAACGGCGCAGCGGGTGGTCGATCTCATCTACGGGGCCTTGGCGCAGGCAGTGCCCGCGCAGGTCACCGCGGCGTCCAACGGAGCAAACTCGTCGATCTCGCTCAGCGGCGTCGATCCGCGGACCGGGAAGTACTACGTGTACCAGGAAACCCTCGGCGGCGGGTTCGGTGCCGCCCATGATCGCGACGGACTCGACGGCGTACAGGTGTATATGACCAACACGAGTAACCTGCCCATCGAATCGCTCGAGCAGGAGTACCCGCTGTTCGTGGAGCGATACGAACTGGTCGGCGACTCGGGCGGCGTCGGGAAGTATCGGGGCGGGCTGGCGATCCGCCGGGTTCTGCGACCGATCGATCACGAGGCTGTTCTCAAGGTGACGACAACCCGCAGGACGTCGCGACCCTGGGGGCTGGCCGATGGCGGAGCGGGTGCTCCGTCGGTCACCGTGGTGGCGGAGGGAGCCGTCACACCCGCGATGGGCATCTGCGAACTGACCTCCGGTATGCCGATCGATATGGTCACCCCCGGTGCCGGCGGCTACGGCTCCCCGGCCGACAGGGACCGCGCCGCGATCATCGACGATGTGCTGGAGGGCAAGGTGAGCCGCGCCGCCGCGCTGGCCGAGTACGGCGTCGACGAGGAAGTTCTCGAGATGGCGGTGCAGGCATGATTGCGTTCGATCACGTCACCGCGTTCGTCGAAGACCGGCACCAGACCGCACGACATCTGCGCAAGAGAGGATTTCATGCGGTCGAAGGTGGACGGCATCAAGGCTTCGGCAGTGCCAACGATCTGTGCTACTTCGATCTCTTCTACCTCGAACTGCTGGAAATTCTCGACAAGCGGGAGGCTACGGTCAGTGGTTCCGAAGTGTGCCGCTACGCAGTCGAATTCCTCGCATCGGGCGAAGGCTTGGCCACATTGGCACTGGAGACCGACGACCTGGACGGCATCACACACCGGCTGAGGGAACGCGGATTCGATGTCGCTGATCCGATCGATATGCAGCGGGTGCACGACAACGGTTTCGTCTCTCGTTCCCGGATCATCTACCCGCGATCGGGTCAGTTGCCGATTCGCCCGCCGATCGTCATCGAGCGCTCTTCGCCGCCCGCCGAACGGCGGCGCACACTGACCGATGGCGGTGTGATCGGGCAGCACCGCCTCGGCGCGATCGATATCGAATTCGTCGGTGTCGCCGTCGCCGACGCCCTTTCGGCGGCACAGGCGCTGGGACAGGCATACGGGGTACCGGCCGACAGCGAAGCGCACGTCGACCGCCGCATCGATGCGCAATGTGCCGATGTTCATTTCGACCGGGCACGACTGCGTTTCTGCCAACCGATTTCGGACGCCGGTGCCGCGGCGATCCGGCTGCGGAGTCGCGGCCCCGGACCGTTTTCGATCGGGGCCCGTGTCTCCGACGAGGTTCGCCGGGAGTTGAATGCGGACGCGGACGGTCATGTCGACGCGGCGGTCACCGGATTCGATTGGTATCTGTCATGACCGTGATCGGAAGCACCAGCCCTGATTCTGTGGTCGCGGAGAATCGGCGACGCGCGTTGGAGATCGTCGGCACCATCCCGTACGGGTTGTTCATCGACGGCGAGTTCGTCGTGCCGCAATCCCCGGCGAGCATTCCCGTTGTCGATCCCGCATCGGGCAGCGTCATCGCCGAGGTGGCAGAAGCTCGTCGCGCGGATGTCGACGCAGCGGTGAGTGCGGCACAGCGAGCCTTCACCGGTCCGTGGTCGACGCTGCGCCCCTCGGAACGGGCCGGACTGCTGTGGCGGCTCGCCGAGGGCATCAGCCGGATGGCGGAAGAATTCGCCCTGATGGAGACTCTCGACAACGGAAAGCCGCTGGAACTGGCACGCGGAGATATCGCCGCCACGGTCGAGGTGTTCCGGTACTACGCGGGCTGGGCGGACAAGATCGACGGGCGCTCGGTCACCCCGGCGACACTCCAGGGCTGGCAAGGCCAGACCCGCAGGCAGCCGCTCGGAGTGGTCGGCCAGATCATTCCCTGGAACTTCCCACTCAATATGGCCTCGTGGAAGCTCGCGCCCGCGCTCGCCACCGGCAACACCGTGGTGCTCAAACCCTCCGAACTCACGCCCCTGACGGCGCTGATGCTCGGCCGGCTGATCAGCGACTGCGGGTTCCCACCCGGGGTGGTCAATATCGTCCCCGGCTTCGGGAACACCGCCGGAGCTGCGCTCGCCGGGCACCCCGACGTCGCCAAGGTCGCCTTCACCGGTTCGGTCGAGACCGGCCGCGCGGTCGCGCATATGGCGTTGGGAACGTTGAAACGGGTCAGCCTCGAGCTGGGCGGTAAATCGCCGACGATCGTGCTACCCGACGCCGACGTGGAAGCGGCCGCGGCCGGTGTCTGCCGGGCGATCTTCACCAATCAGGGAGAAGTGTGCACCGCCGGTTCGCGGGCGTATATCCATGAGGCGCTGTACGACCGGGTCCTGTCCGAGGTATCCGCGATCGCCCACGCCATGGTGATCGGTAACGGACTCGACCCCGCCGTGGACCTGGGACCACTGGTCAGTGCGCAACAGCGTGACCGAGTAGCGGCTTTCGTCGAACGTGCGCGGGCCGGAGGTGCCACGATAGACCAGGTGCCCGTGCCCGAGGACGTCGACGGATACTACTATCCACCGACCATTGTCTCGAATGTGCAGGCCGACGCGGAGATCGCCACCAGTGAGGTCTTCGGCCCCGTCCTCGTAGTCCACCGTTATACAGACGACGACGGTATCGTCGCCCTGGCCAACGACAGTGAATTCGGCCTGGCAGCAGGTATCTGGGGACGTGACCTGGCTGCTGTGCTCAGCATCGCCGAGCGACTTCAAGCCGGAAGTGTATGGGTCAACGGCTATCATGCGGTGGATCCGGCGCTCCCTTTCGGTGGATGGAAATCCTCCGGCTGGGGACGGGAGCTGGGCCCCGATGCGCTCGAGCTGTACACCGAGACCAAATCGATCAACATTTTCGTGGGTTGATGGGAGCGCTGAACGCCCTGAGTGGTTGCTGCCCTTTCCCCGCCGGACGTGAGGAAGGGGCAGCACCACGGGCCGCCGAGATCCTGGTGAAGGAGAATATCGAGGTTGCCGGCGCGCCGTTCTCGTGCGGATCCGCCACCCGCGCGACGGTCCGCGGCACGCGGGATGCAGAGTGCGTAACCGCGCTGCGGCGCGCCGGTTTTCATATCGCCGGCATCACCCGGTGCGACGAGTTCGCCTACGGATGCACCGGGGAGGCAAATGCGTACGGCCCGTGCCGGAATCCGCACGATCTCGAGCGCATCACCGGCGGATCGAGCAGTGGTTCCGCCGCTGCCGTGGCCGCCGGTCTCGCCCGGTACGCCCTCGGTACCGACACCGGCGGGTCGGTCCGTATTCCTGCGGCGCTGTGCGGGGTGTACGGGTTCAAACCGGCGTTCGGGTCCGTCGGCATCCGCGGTGTCTTTCCTCTTTCGCCCTCGCTGGACCATGTCGGCATAATCGCCGATTCGCTGGCAGCGCTGGTCGCGGTGTGGCGAGCACTTTCCGGCGGGCCCGCGGTGGACCCCCGCCGGCCGGCACCGCGTCTTGGTCTTGCGGATGCGCCGGAGGTCTATGTCCTGTCCCAGGAAGTGGACAGAGTATGGCGTCAGGTGGTGCACGACCTGGAATTGACACGGCGGGCGCCGCTGACCGGGTTGCGGGACGCGCATATCCACGGGCCGGTCGTTCAGGGGTTCGAAGCGCACCGCATTCACGCCGGCACCCTGCGCGAGCGGCCCGAAGGCCTGCAACCGGCAGTTCGGGAAAGACTGGAACAGGCCGCGTCGATCTCCCGTCCGGACTACGAGTCGGCGCGCAGCAGCATGCTGGAGTGCCGCTTGCGCGCCGCAGACGGCCTGGGCGATGTGGACGTCGTCTTACTTCCCACAGTTGCGGTGGTCGCCCCGCTGCTCGGCACCGAGTCCGTCGTTCTCGGCGGTGAGCGGGTGTCCGTGCGCGAGACGCTGCTCCGGAACACCCGGCCGGCCAACTTCTCCGGACTTCCCGCGCTGACGCTTCCTTTACCGCAGGAGCCCCCGGCCTGCCTGTCGGGCTACAACTGATCGGGCGCGACAACGAGGCGGTCCTGCGAGCCGGACTCCTGGTACTCTCGGCGCTCGGTATCAGTCCGAGTAGAAGGTGCGTGCACGCCCCCAATGCGCCTCGAGCTCCGCGAGCTTTGTCCGAGACAACTCCGGCCGAGCCACACTGCAAGCAGTGACCAGAGCGTTGACCAGCGAGGTGACCGATGTGGTCGACTGAAAGAACTCTGTCCGGGTGGTGGCCACGATCAACGCGAGCTGCGATCTGGTCGCGGTGGGGCTGAGTACGTCGTCGGTGATGGCGATCGAACTCATCCCGACTTCGCTCGCGAGTTCTATCGCTCGCAGGGTCGACTGGTTGTATCGGCGCAACGAAATGCTCACCAGAACGTCGCGCTCGTCACAGTTGTGGAGGTCGATCACCGAATCCGTTCCGGCGCCACCCAGGACGAAGGCGTCGATACCGATCATGCTCAGTCCGGACCGGAGCAGATGGGCGGACGGAAAGGCCATCAGGTGCCCCACCACATGGACGCGTCGTGCGTTGACGAGCCGGGTGACCGCCGCATCGAACTGTTCGTCGTCGATGATGCCGCCGGTCTGCAGGAGCGCCTCCACGTCCTGTGTGAGGTAAGCACTGAGCATCGAATCACTCGGCGCCGAATCCAGGGTCGACGCGAATCGGCTCACAGTTGTCACCTCGCTCCGCAGCGAGGCCTGCAGCAGTCGGCGCAACTCGGGATAACCTGAATAGCCGAGGCTTTTCGCAAAACGCACAACTGTTGCTTCACTGGTGCCCACGGCCCGCGCCAACTCCGCCGCCGTCAGCAGACCGGCAGCATTCTGCGGATCCAGAATGTATTCCGCGAGACGTCGGTGCGCTTTGGAGAGCGATGTAGCGGCGTCCCGAATCCGGCTTTCCAAGCTCGTCGTGTTCATAACAGGCCCCCGATTGGTTTCTTGCATTGGATGCAAGAAATCATACACATGTGGAATGGCTTCCATCGCCGGGACAGTCAGGAAACAGCAACTGCGGCGGCGATGATGATGCCCGACCCGCCCGGAGTCGCTCTGGTGGAGGTCGGCGCAGCATTTACATCACTGATGTCGACCAGTCGACATCAGTGATGTAATATGCCCGCTATGCGCACTACGATCCGACTCGACAGCGATGTGGCGGCTGCTGCGGAGCGGCTCCGGCGTGAGCGCGGAATCGGGCTCGGGGAAGCGATCAACGAGCTGGTACGCGCCGGAATCCACCAGGGGCCGGCGGCTCCGCGTCGCCCGTTCCGCCAGCGCACACGCGCCATGGCCACGCGGGTGGACCTGTCCCGGAACTCGGAGGTCTTCGACCTGCTCGACGAGCAATACCCCGGTCGGTCGTGATCCTCGACGTCAACGTGCTGCTGTACGCAGTCGACGAGGGCAGCCCTCATCACGAGGTGGCGCATTCCTGGCTCGAAGACGCAATGAACGGTGACGTACGGGTCGGATTCCCCTGGCACAGCCTGGTCGGTTTCGTGCGAATCGCGACGCACCCGAAAATCTTCACCGCGCCGATGACCGGCCGCGAGGCGTGGAGTTATGTCGACGAATGGCTCGACCACGATATGGCATGGGTCCCGTTGCCGACGGATCGGCACCGCCGGGTCCTGGGCCGGCTGGTCGATGACCATTACGCAACGGGAAACCTGGTGCCCGACGCGCATCTCGCGGCGCTGGCCGTCGAGCACGGTGTGGCGGTGTGCTCCTTCGACACCGACTTTGCTCGCTTTCCCGAGGTGAAGTGGATCAATCCACTCCGTCGGTGAACACTTCGGTGTTCACCCCCGTGGCCGTCGGCCTACCGCCGATACCTGCGAGAACGACGTGGGAGTATCCCATCTCCTTCGAGCGGTGCATCGTCATCACCTGCACATGGCCGGGCACTATCGTCAGCCGTTGAGAAAAATGGGCACCCGCCCCGGTTGGGCACGCTGAACCCGGGTGCCATCATCGCCGCATTACCTGAGAATCATGGGGCGTCGATGTCCAGGGAAGCAGCGGTCGGCAGGAACGGTCTCCGACTGCTGGGCGTGGCAGCCACGTCCCCGCACTTTGCGGAGGTCGGCGCACTCCGGTCCGCCCCGCGGATCTCGGCTGCCACCAGCCATGCCGTATACAGGTCCGCGCCGACCAGTTTCACCTCGGTCAAGACCGCCTCGCTCAGCTCCGCGCCGAGCAGGTCCAGACTGTACAGATCGGCTCCGGTGAAACCCAGTCCTGCTCCGCTGAGCAGCGTCGAAGACCTGCTCTCGCGCCTGGCGTCGGCGAGCAAGGTTGACAGGTAGTCGGTCAGGGCCTGGTGAGCTCGTTCCGAATTGGCTTTCGAGTGCTGCATCAGCTCTGTGGTCGGCTCACGTTGAGCCTGACGAGACCCCCTCTGGATCGCCGAGATAGGCGTATCCCTCCAGAGGTTGAGGGAACCTCACCCGGCCGCCGCGACAGTATCCAGCAGGTTGGTGCTGGTCTTGGCGGTGTTGTGGTTGCGCAGCGGGATCCAGGCGTGCTGCGCTTGTCTTCCTGTCGCGGCCCGCGACCGGCACCAGCAGCGCGTCGGTCTCCTGGGTGGTGCGTGCCGAAATCGAATCGGTCACCGAGGTCCCGGCTCCGGGACCAGCGCCGGGGTGTGCGCGTACTTGTCCAGCCCGGCCTAGATTCGGGTCGTTGCCGCCAATTCATCAGAGGATCTGGCGCAGAAACTGCCGGGTCCTGGGGTTCTGGGGGTTATCGAAGAACTGGTCCGGGTCGGCGTCTTCGACGATCTTTCCGTCGCTCATGAAAACGATTCGGTCGGCCGCTGCCTTGGCGAAGCCCATTTCATGACTGACCACGACCATGGTCATACCCTCGTCCCGCAGGCGGACCATCACATCGAGTACTTCTTTGACCATTTCGGGGTCGAGCGCCGATGTCGGCTCGTCGAACAGCATGACCTTCGGTTTCATGGCGAGAGCCCGGGCGATGGCGACGCGTTGCTGCTGTCCTCCCGAAAGCTGCGAAGGATAGTTGTCGCCCTTGTCGCCCAGCCCGACCAATTCGAGCAATTCCCGGGCTTGCCGGCGCGCGCGATCCTTCGGCGTGCCCAGGACATGACGTGGCCCCGACGCGATATTGTCCAGCGCCGTCATCATGGGGAACAGGTTGAAGCTCTGGAACACCATCCCGGTGTGCTGCCGCTGTTTCGCGAGCTGCGTTTCCGGAAGAGGCCGCCGCCGATCGTCGTCGGTGAATCCGATCATCTCGCCACAGACGCGCACTGTGCCCGATTCGACCGTCTCGAGGCAGTTCAACGTGCGGAGAAGAGTGCTCTTTCCGCTTCCTGAAGGACCCAGTAGCAGGACCACTTCTCCTTTGCTCACGGAGAAGTCGATCCCGTCGAGCACGACCAGATCGTTGTATGCCTTGGTCATGTTCCGGACTTCGACCATCATCGGAGTTTTCTCCGCGATATCGGTCATCGGTTCACCGCCTCTGCCTCCACGGTGCTCTCGTCCAGGATTTTCGGGTCCGGGGCGCCCTTACGTTTGTAGTTGCGGTCATAACCCCGCCCGGCTCGAGCCTCGAGCATCCGTTGGATCACACCCCACAGGGTGGTCAGGACCAGGAAGTACAACGCTGCCGCACAGAGGCCTTCCAGTACCCGGAAATTGACCTGGACCAGGAACTGTGTTCGCCGGAGAAGCTCCTGAACGGAGATCACCGAGACGAGTGTTGTGGTTTTGAGGAGCCCGTTGAAGCTGTTTCCGAGCGGTGGGATCATCACGCGAAGTGCCTGGGGGAGGACAACCACGCGGAAAACCTTCGCGGGCGACATCCCGAGCGCTCGCGCGGCCTCGGTCTGACCGGCGGGCACGGACATGAGACCCGACCGCACGATCTCGGAGAGGTAGGCCGCTTCGTTGAGCACCAAGCCGAGCAGTGCCGCTTGGATAACGCCGAGCTTGATGCCGACCTGCGGCAACCCGGTGTAGATGATGACGAGCTGAACCAGCAGGGGAGTGCCCCGCATCAACCAGACATAGAACCCGGAGACCGCGCGCAGCGGCAGCAGCCGCGACGACCGTGCGGCGGCGACCACGACCGCGAGAACAAGGCCGAGGACCATGCTCACGACCGTCAGCCAGATCGTGACCCACGCGCCCTCGAGCAATTGCCGGCTCGTCAGGATGGAAAAGAATGCGTCCCAGGACCACATGGGGATGCCTTTCGGATAGAGCTGAGGATCAGCTGTCGAGCGGACCCTTACGCACGGCGATATCACCGTCGTAGCCGGTGACGCCGTACTGACCGAACAGGTCCGGGAGATAACCGTCCGTGCGCATCTCGGTGAGTACGCGGGCCACCTCGGTGGCCGCCTTGCTGCCCTTGGCGAAGCCCAGGGCCAGCGGCGCTTCGTTGATGCCGCCCACGGCGGTCTCGAACCGGCCGTCCCTCTGGTAGAAGGAGGTAACCGACTCCACGATCGAGGCTCCGTCGATCTGGCCGGCGGACAATGCCTGATAGGCGTCGGCGTTCGTCTTGAAGGTCTGCACGTTCAGCGCCGGCTTGCCTTTCGCGGTGAACTGCGCGGCGAGCTCGGTCAGCGTGTCGAACTCGTATCCGGGTGCTTCGACGCCGATCGTTTTGCCTGCCAGATCATCGACACTGGAGATCGACTCCGGATTGCCCGACGGCACCGATATGGACACCGCCTGCTTTTCGTAGGGCACGAGATCGATGGTTTCGGCACGTCCCGGTGTGTAGAACATCCCGGTATCGATCATGTCCCAGCGGCCGCCCTGCACACCGGGTATCTGCGCGTCGAACTCGATGTTGACGAACTTCGGCGCGAGGCACAGGCGCTTCGCGATCTCCTTGCCGAGGTCGATCCGCATACCGGCGACCTCGCCGTCGGCATCCACGTATTGCATGGGCGGGAGGGTCGCGTTGGTCGCCATGGTCAGCGTGCCCTCCTCCGCGAGGTCGGCGGCACCGAGCGTCGGCGAGCAATCCGCCGGGGCGGCGGCCTCCTCGGTCGAGCCGCATCCGGTGACGGCGGCCGCGGTGACAACCGCTACCGCGAATCCGATGATCTTGCGCATTGACGAGCCTTTCGAGATGAACTGCACCGCAGCCGAGGTCGGGGAAATATCGAAATCGATTCGCCCATTACTGTGGGATCGATTGCATTGAGAGTGGCAAAACCCGCGGGTGCCGTCAATATGGTTAACGGGTCCGGCACCGAAGTAATCAATTGTTAACGAGACGGCGGATCGGACGATGAATTCGGGTGGGCTCCGGCGCGGGCCCGGCACGATTCGCGTTCGATCAGGCGCGCGCCGATCCGATACGTCCGGCCGTCCGGTTCGGCGGCGTCGTTGATCTGCTGGAAGAGCAGATCCATCGCGACATTCGCCAGTTGAGCGGCACCATTGTCCACGACGGTGATCGCCGGTTTCCACATCGCCAGCCACGGCATGTCCTCATGGCAAACCAGAGACAACTCGTCCGGCAGGGAAACCCCGCGCCCCGACAGGGTGGGCAGGATCCCGAACACCGCCTCGTGATTGGCGGCGTACAACGCGGTCATCGGCGCGGGGCCGTCGAGTAGGGAGTCCACCGCCGCCGCGCCGAACTCCGTGGTGAAGGGCCCTTTGCGGACGAGGTCGTCGTCGACCTCGATTCCGGCATCGGCCAGCGCCAACCGGTAACCCTCGAACCGCTCCAGGCCGGAGGTCGCGTCCGCGGTGCCACCGATGTAGCCGATCCGGCGGTGTCCCAGTGCCAGCAGGTGCGCGGTGGCGTCCCGGGCGCCGTCGAGATCATCGGCGAGCACGGTGGGGGCCTTGCTCCCCGGTACGGACCTGATGAGGTTGACCACCGCGCGACCGTGTGACAGCAACGTGTTCGACGCGGCGGCGCTGCGGCCGCTGCCGATGACGATCGTGCCGTCCACCGCATGCTCGCCGAGCATCGCGAGCACATCGTTCTCCCGGCCGGGATCCGCGTCGGTGATGCACAGGATCACCTGGAACCCGCCGGCCGAAGCTCTTTTCTGCACCACTTCCGCGACCGTGTGAAAGGTCGCGTTCAGGAGGTTGTTCATCACCAGGCCGATCAGGTGCGATCGGTTCGACCGAAGCGCGCTCGCGGCACGGTTCGGCCGGTATCCGAGCGTGCGGGCGGCGGTTTCCACCGCAGCCCGGGTCTCGGCCGAGATCAGGTTGGATCCACTCAACGCGCGTGACGCGGTACTGCGCGATACGCCCGCGGCGATCGCGACATCGATCAAAGTGACCGCCATCGACTCCTCTTGTCTCCATTCCGTTTCCCGGCATCCGATATTCGACACCGCCGCGGTTACCGTCATGTTTCCGGCTTGACGGCGGAGGTCGTGTGACGGCAGTGTATGCAATCGATCCCATGGTGGTGGGCAAAACGACCATCTCCGGTGGATATTCCGCTCGAAAGGTATGAGCATATGAATCGCGATGATGTCTCGTGGTCCGGATACTGGCCCGCGGCCCCCACACCGTTCACCGCGTCGGGTGAGCTCGACACGGAGGCGCTCGCGGCGCTGATGGACCTGTACGCCGGAATGGGGGTGAGCGGGGTACTCGTCAACGGCAGCACGGGTGAGTGGTTCAGCCAGACGGGCGAGGAGCGCCGGACCGTGGCGGAGGTGGCGGTCGAAGCAGTAGCCGGTCGCTTCCCTGTCGTAATCGGGATCAGCGCGTACACCGCCCGGCAATCCTCGGCGTTGGCGGTGCACGCCGCCTCGGCCGGTGCCGACGGTGTGCTCGCCACACCCCCTCCCTACGTCCACACCTCGCCCGACGAGACGATGCAGTTCTTCACCACCGTCTCCACGGCGACCTCGTTGCCGTTCATGGTCTACAACTGGCCGCGCGGGGTATCCGTCGATATGGGCACCAGTCCGGGGTTGTTCTCCCGGCTGGCCGATCTCGACAACGTGGTCGCGATCAAGGACAGCACCGGCAACTGGCTGTCCATGCTGGACACGGTGGAAGCGGTGGCCGGGCGGGTTCGGGTATTCGGCAGCTTCCTGCACCGGCGCGGACTCGCCGCGCTGCTCGGGCTGGGTGGTGACGGCAATATCGACGGCGGTGGCGTCGGCGCACCGTTCGCGGTGCCGTTCTACCGCGCGGTGGCGGCCGGTGACGCGGAATCCGCGCGCGCCTGGGCCGACCGATACCGCGCGTTCTCCGGGCGGCTGATCAACGGCGACTACAGCGGTGTGTTCGCCTCGCCCATACCGCAGCTGAAAGCGGTGATGAACCTGCTGGGCCAGCCGGGCGGCGCGGTGCGTGAACCCCTGCTGCCGGTTACGGACGCGTCGACTCTCGCGGCACTGCGCAACATCATCGACGAATCCGGTATCGCCGAGGCGTCGGCCCGTACTCTGGGAGCCGGGAATGCATACTGAGGCCGATGTAGTCGTCATCGGTGCCGGAATAGTCGGGGCCGCCACCGCATTGGCGTTCACTCGGGCCCGCTCCCGGGTCGTGGTGCTGGACCGCACGACACCGAACACGGCAGGTTCGGGCACCACCGCGGGAAACCTGCACATCCAGACCATCCACGCCCGCCGCCCCGGCCAGGGCCCGGCCGTCGACGTCGAACGTCTCCTCCCGCTGCAGAAGGCCACCAGTGGGTTGTGGGACTCGCTCGCCGCCTCCGTGCCCGATCTCGGTCTCGTTCGCTGCGGCGGATACATGGTCGCCGAGACCGAGGATCAAGTGCGCCGACTGCACACCAAGCACCAGTGGGAACGCGCCGCCGGGATCCCGACAGAGGTACTGACCGGAGCCGAAGCGCGTCGCGCCCTGCCGCTCCTGGGCCCGACGATCGAAGGTGCCACCTGGTGCGCCTGGGACGGCTTCGCCGAACCCGATATGGCGGGCCCGGCGTTGCTGCGCCGGGCGGTCGCCGAAGGCGCGGGCCTGCATACGGGCACGCCGGTCACGTCGCTGCATCGAGCGAACGGTATATGGGAGGTCGGCACGCCTGCCGGGAGCTGGCACACACCTGTCGTGATCGATGCGGCTGGCCCATGGATGGCCGATATCGCCGCGCTGGCCGGAGTCGGACTGCAGCTCACGCCCATGTCACTGCAGATGCATTCCCTGGCCGCCGCCCCGAAGACGCTCGAGGTGCTGGTCCAGCATGTCGGCGAAGGTATGTCGATCAAACAGGATCGCCGTGATCGGCTCGTCCTCGGCGGCGGCTGGCCGGCGGGCCCGTTCCACACCGTCGATCCCGCGCCGGTCCTGGAGCACAGCACCACCGGCAATATCGCCCAGGTGGCCCGGTTGCTACCGGACCTGTCCGGTGGGCAACTTCTCGAGGTATGGACCGGGCCTGTTGTCACCACACCCGACGAAATGCCGGTCATCGGCGAAGTCGAGGGCGCACCCGGATTTTTCGTCGCCGGCGGTACCTACTCGTTCACCTTCGCACCCCTGTGGGCAGAGCTGCTCACGGCACTGGCCCTGGGGGGAGAGACCGGTCCGGACGTATCGGCCTTCTCGCCCGCCCGCCTTCTCCGGCTCTCGACGCAGTAAAGGAAATCTCATGGATCGGGTCACAATGTTCGTCAACGGGCAGGCGATGTCCGGCGGCACTCTCAACGACGCGTTGACCGGCGCGCGCTTTCTCGGCAAGGTCGATACGGCCCCGAAGTACCGATTCTACTCTGTCCGCGACGAATTCCCGGGTCTGCATCCCGTCGGCTCCGGTGGCGCCGTGGTACCGGGTGAACTGTACGAGGTCGACTACGACCTGCTGCGCGAGAAACTACTGCCCCGGGAGCCGGCCGAACTCGAACTCGGCGTGATCGAACTCGCGGACGGGAGCGGGTCGCTGGCCATGCGGATGCGAGAGAGCGCACTCGGCGCGCCCGGTGTCACCGATATCAGTGACCGCGGCGGATGGCTGGCATATCTGGAGGACAAATGAGGAAAGTCGTGCGCGGCGGCACGGTGGTGGAATCGAACTGGTCCGCACCGGCCGACCTCGTGATCGAGGACGGCAAGGTCGTGGCGGTGGTCGCACCCGGTACGCCGGCCGGCGAATCCGCCGAGGTCATCGATGCCACCGGTAAACTCGTCCTGCCCGGCGGAGTGGATCCGCACTGCCACGTCGGCTTCACCTCCGGCGAATTCACCTCGCTGGATTCCTATCTCGAATGTACGACCGCGGCAGTCTTCGGTGGTACCACGACAATCATCGACTTCGCCATTCCCCGTCCGGGCCAGCGGCCGCTCGACGCCGCGGAGACACAGCGCGCCAAGGCGGTGGAGGGACTGTGTGATTCGGCGCTGCACGCCTGTGTCGTCGAATGGGACGAGACAACGGCAGGGCAACTGGCGGTCATGGCCGATGCCGGTATCCGCACGGTGAAGATGTTCACCACCTATGCCGGCGAGACGATGGCGGACGAACACACGATCCTGAACACGATGCAGGTGACTCGTGATCTCGGCGGGATGGTCGTCATCCACTGCGAATCCGACGCCATCGTCACCGATGCGCAGAACACCGCGGCAGCCGCCGGTGGTGTCGATGCCGCCCATATGTCGCGGACGCGACCGGAACTCGCCGAGACCGCGGCGGTCGCCGCGATACTCGCTATCGCCGAATCACAGGGTGCGCCGGTCTACTTCGTGCATCAATCCAGTGCCGCCGCGGTCGAGCTGGTGGTCGACGCCCGCAAGCGAGGTGTGGTCGCCTTCACCGAGACCGTCGCACACCACCTCACGCTCGACGACACCGAATACGCCGGCGCTGCACCGCAACGTTTCGTCTGCTGTCCGCCGCTGCGATCCGCCGATATCGTCGAGGGCCTCGGTCGGCAGCTGTTCACCGGGAATATCACCACCATCGGGTCCGATCACTGCTGTTACGACACGGCGCAGAAGAATTCGCACCGTCACGATGTCCGGCATATGCCCAATGGACTACCGGGCGTCGAAACCCGGCTCCCGGTCATCTTTTCCCACTATGTCGATGGGGCGGGGCTGTCGCCGAGCAGGTTCGTCGAGCTGACCGCGACGAATCCCGCGCGGACCAACGGCCTCTACCCCCGGAAGGGTTCGCTCATGCCGGGCGCCGATGCGGATATCGCGATCTGGGATCCCGGACTCGAGTGGACGGTCACCATCGGCGAGCTGCATATGGCCACCGACTACACCCCGTACGAGGGGCGGCGTCTTCGCGGCAAACCCGTCACTGTCCTGGTCGGGGGTCGCGTCGTGGTCGAGAACGGGCAGCTGGTCGACGCTACACCCCGCGGCCGGCACCTGCGGGCGGACCCGTTGGACTTCAGCGGCGCATTCCACATGTGAGCGGCCCTGTCCGGCCACCGAAGGTCGGCGTTCGTCGCGGGAATCGGTGATCGCGGCCTCGTCGCGACGCAGACCAGTTATTTCGTCGCCGGGCAACGCGCTTCGGATGTCAGCCCAGGTACCGATCGGATGACCCGCGCTCGAGCTGCGCACCGGCCGGAAACATCCACGTCCCCACCTCGATATGCCGCATACACGCTGCGAGGAGGCAACCTGGTGGTTGTTCCGGTGCGCCGAATAGTTACAGGCGCCGTCGGCCGGCGACGTGGAAGGGCGGGTAGCGACCGGTCATCCGAGGGGACAGGTCATGCGGTATGCCCGGTGTGTCGGTGTCTACCAACCGGGAACCGCATCGGTAGATCAGTTCTCAATCGCCGCTGAACCACAGGTAGCCGTGTTCACGGATCGCCAATTCGGCAGCGCGTTGCAGCGATGAAATGGTTTCTCGTTCGCCTTCGCTTCTCGGTTCGAAATCATTCAGTTCCCTCAGCAGGAACTGAAGTTGGTACGAGTTGAACATGGTGTCGGCATAGTTGTGGATTCCCTGAAACATCGGCATACGGGGATCCCGGAGAACTATGTCGGGGAGGGTCGACCCGGCCGGGCCGGTGACCGTTTCGATCGGCTGATGTATCTGGTTCTGAACAATTATGTCGATTCCCACTTCACTCCTATTTCACTGGATGCATGTTGATAACTGTCCTCCACGGCTTCCACGTCGGCTCGAGGTATGGCGAGAACGTACCTGTCCCATCCGGCGCGACTGAGAATCCTCGTGCCGTGGGGATCTCCGTGCGAGAGATGGACTTGCACAGTGCAACCACGGGAACTGCTCCGTATGAGTCCGACTCTAAGGTTCCAATGCGCGGAATAGTTACAGGCGCCCGCGGTCGGCTGCATGGAAGGGCGGGTACCCCCACTCCCGGGCATTGAGGGCGGGATCGTCGTACCACGGGTCACCGTAGTTCTCGTATGGGTCGCCGAGTGCTTGCAGGCGCGACCGGCCGCGCTCGGTGATTTCTGCTCGGAACACCTCGCTCGAGCCAGTTTCCTCTTCCGAGATATCAAGGTATCCGGGAACGCCGTTGAACCCGCGGGCGATCCGCTGAATCGCCTCCGCTGTGGGTACTTCCCATGGTTCCCAGGACCGGCCACCGCCGGGAAAGGCTCCTGCGCGGATATATCCCTTGTCGAGAAGCTCGCGAATTTGCTCCAGCACCGCTTGCCTGGAATGTTCGGACGGAGTCAAAGTTCGTATGTTCTTCTCGAACTCGGACAGGGGTGCCCAGTCGTCGTAAATTCCATACAGCAGAAAATTCTCCAGAACGATATTCATCACTTAGGCAGGTGCACCTTCACTACTCGTCCGTTGAGATATGTTCCGTCGATCGTGATGATGGTGGCCGCGCCGGCGACGGTGCTACGGGCGGGTAAAGGCCGTGATCCGAGGGGGAGGGTCGTGCGGTATGCCCGGTGTAGGTGTCCACCCACCGGGCACCACATCGGTAGATCAGTTCTCAATCTCCGCTGAACCACAGGTAGCCGTGCTTGCTTATGGCAAGCTCCGCGGCACGACGTAGCGATGAGATGGCCGCTCTTTCGTCTTCACTTTGCGGTTCGAAATCTTTCAACTCCTCCAGCAGAAATTTCAGCTGGTACGAGTTGTACATTGTATCCGCGTATCTGTGAATTCCCTGCATCAGCGGCTTCCTGGGCTCCCTGAGTACTACTTCAGGCAGCGTGGATGCGGTTGTGCCGGTTATTGTTTCTATGGGCTGGTGTATCTGGTTCTGCACGATAACCGCTATTCCCACTGTGCTCCCTACTCCAATGGGAACATGTTCACGACTGTTCCCCATCGGTCAGTGATTACCGAAGCTAGGGTTGACGGACTCGGACGTCTACTGCGCCGACGGAGTTGAGCCAATCCTGCAGTTCGGTCCTATCCAGGAGTGTCGGCGTGTCCCCACCCACATCGACTGGGCCGACGACCATGCCTGCGGCGCCCTCGAGGCGGGCGCCGGAAATCCTTGCACGAGAGAGTCTCGTGCGCTCGAACGTGCAACCACTGAAGTTCGCTTCGCGAAGATCCGCTCCCGAGAATGTGGCTCGCTGCAAGTGGGCCTCGTGGAAATCCGCACCCGCCAATTCCGATACCGACAGGTCGGCGCGCTGCAGATCCGCACCGTGGAAGACGGCATGCTGGGCGTGACAGCCGCGACCCTGCACTTTGCGGAGGTCGGCGCTACTCAGGTCTGCCCGGCGGATGTCGGCTGCCGTCAGCCATGCCGTATACAGATCCGTTCCGATCAGCTTCACATCGGTCAGGATCGCTTCGCTGAGTTCCGCGCCGAGCAGGTCCAGGCCGGACAGGTCGGCGCCGGTGAAGTCGAGCCCGGCGCCGCTGAGCAGTGTCGAAGAACTGCTCTCTGTCGTGGCATCGGCAAACAGGGCCGAAAGGTAGTTGATCAGGGTCCGCCGAGCTATCGGGTTCGCAGGCCAGTTGCGAGCCCTCAGCTCAGAGGTCAAAGGCCCCACGCCAATTGACGATGGACGACCATATCGTGTCATGCGGCGCGTCGTACTTTTCGAGATCGCCCTTTTCCGAAATTAGTTCGATCAGTTGCTCGATTCGAGTAACGACTTCGGCGGAATCGGTTTCTCGTGAATGGCAGCCCAAGAGTGCCGTCAGAAGGTCGCCTGGGTAGAAGTCACCTTCGGTAAGGGGATTGGCGCCGAGGATGTCCAGCGCCACCGGAGTCAGCACATCGACACCCTCTCTTTGCGACAGGAGGATGCGAATGTCTTCGACGGTGAGATCTGGCAGAGGGACGTCTCTCAGCGCATGCACAGTTTTCATGAGTCGGGTCGCATTCGCGTCCGGCGCGGGCCAGGCCTGGCCATCGATCTGCGATAGTGACCGTGGATCGCGATTTGTCACTGTGTTCCTCTCCTCCTCTGCGGCTGAACCAGTTCATCCACGTGGGACGAACTGTTCGCTGTAGTCGAGTAGTCGGCTCGCCTCGGACAGCTCCCGTTCCAACTCCGCGCGATCGGCGGGGTTGGTTCGCGAGTCTCCCAGTTGGCGTTTTATCTGGTCGATACGCTTGACGAGGCCGTTCTGTGCGTCTCGTACTTCCCGGACATGATCCCATGGCGTACCGTCGGGCTTTCTCGCCACTACTTCGCCGTTCAGTTCCCGACGCGCAGCGTCGAGGTCACGATCCGTCAGGTGTTCTTTTATCTTGTCTGTTTTGGTCGGCCGGTCGCTGGTGCTTGTGCCATCGGTGCCGGCGGGGCCCTCGGCCTCGGTGTCGAGGTAGGCACGAGCGGCGATAATGGCAGCGAGACTGGTGGTGACCTGTGTGAGGTCCGGAATTTTATCGAAGGCGACGACGGCTGCGGCGGCGCCTGCGAGGCCGAGAAGGGCCCAGAGCCGGCTGGCCCGGTAAATGCGGCTGATCGTCAGGGCGGTGTCACCGGCGAGCGCGACGATACCGGTGGTGCCGGCTGCCAGACTACCGCCGACAGTGAGCCAGGAAACAGCGACTGCGGCGGCAATGATGATCCCCGACTCGACGAGAAACGTGGTGGTCTCGCTGCTGATCTGCCGACTGGTTTCCTCGGTGTTCGTGCGGTATTCACCGATGGGCGCGGCCATTACCTGTGCCGCGTCCGCGAGGCTTTCGGCGGCTGTTCTCATGGTGGCGAAGTCATTGGCAATGCCTTGCCTGGTCTGCGGTTCGTCTATGCCGGTGAGCAGGTCGGCGATTGCGGAGATGCGGGCGGCGGCGCCGGTGACGGTCTCGTGGTTGCCGAAGGTTTTCCACACGGTTTCGGCGGTGGCGAGTTTGTCGAGGTCGCCGTTGGGGAGCTTCCCTAACTCGGCGGTCACCTTGTCGAGGAGGCTGTCGAAGAACTCCGCTGCTCCGCCTTGGTGGCCCAGTCCGTTGCCGTTGTCGGCGACCGAGCTGGGTATCTGCACAGAGTGGACGGTGACGTCGGCGACCTGTGGTCGGTCGGGATTGCTCTTATTGGCTACGCCGTGGTTGTAGCCGGTGGCATAGAGGAGGTAGCCGAAGTTGGTGAGGGCGTCGGCGAGGTTGGTGCAGGTCTGCAGGACCGTGCGTGCGCGTTCGTCGTAGGTTTCGCCCCATTGTTTGCAGCCGGGGGCATCACCGGCCATGCCGGTGCATCGGCCCTTGACCGCATCATGGACAGGTTTGTCGGCGGTACGGAGTTCAGCGGCAAGGTCGTGGCATTTTTTGGCGGCGTCGTAGTAGGTCTGCCAGTTCACGTACACGGTGGTCTCACCTGTTGCCGAACATGGTGCGGTTCAGTTCGATCGCGCGGGTGTAGCGGTCGTGGGCGGCGCGGGCCGCGTCGCTGATATCGGCCAGGCCGGTGCCGAATTCGCGGGCGCCCACCGCCCAGAGCCGGTGGGCGTCACGGTAGGCGTTCGCGGCCAGGGTTTCCCAAGCGCCGTCGAGGACAGCGACTTTGTCGTCGATGAGGTCGAGTTGTTCAGTGAGGTATCCGGCCAGGTTTGACAGGCGGGTGACCAGTTGGTCGAGGCGTTCGAGGTCGACGGTGAATTCGGGGTTGTTCACAGGTTCAGGCTCGGGAACTGCTGGGAGTTGTGGTCGTCGGTGGTTTCGTAGGTGCCGGCCTGCACGCCGAGTTCGGCGGCCATACCTTCGAGGGCCTGCAGAATTTTGATGCCGCCGTCGCGGAGCTCGGTCCAGCCGCCGCTGAACTCGTCGGAAGCGTCGCCGCGCCAACCGTCGCCGAGTACGGCGTCCACTTCGCTACTGGCCGAATCGAGACCTGATCGCAGGTTCCGCGCGATATCGGCGACGAACTGTCCCACCGCCAGGACTTCGTCGGGTACCACCGTGATGTCGGCGGGCTGGTTCGGATTTCCCCCGGAATCGACCATGTCCCGCAGATTACCAGCGCTGTCTGCCGTACCCAACCAGTTCACGGCTGAGCTACCTGGGCGGCTCGAAAGCACGGCCAACAGCGCCCGAGTGGCGACCGAAGTCGGCGGGCATCCGCCCGGCGGCGGGCACAGCAGCACCGGCAATCGGGGTAGTCCTCGACGTGGGGTCAGGACGTATTCACCGATGCTCGCCGATACCCGCCGTAGGAACGCGGTATCGCGGCGCACGGATTTGTCGACGATTGCCGCGACGGCTGCTCAGGTTCTATGTGCGCTCCCGGCTTTCGCGCACCACTACTGTTCCCAGCGTGTCGTACTCCACGCGCTCGAACGTGGCGAATCTCAGCTCGTTCAGTGCTTTCAGCGCGGCGTGCGAGTTGTAATTGGTGGTCTCGCCGGACCTTGCCGGTACCCGGTGGCCAGTCCGATGAGTTGGGTCGGCGGCCAGAGAGCGCTGTTGACGAACACGGCATAGGTCTGCGGTCGGAATTCGCTCTCCAATTGTTCCGATCGGTGCACCGGAAACTGGGGAGCGTGCGCTGCGATCCGGAGACCGAGCGCGAACTGTATGCGGCGGCCGGCGAGATCGGCGAGGTCACGGGATGGCTGCTCTACGACGCAGGCAAACACGAACTCGTGCGGCAAGTGAACAACGAAGCATTGCACCTGACCCGGTTGGCGGGCGATCGGAGCATCGAGCTGCTGACCTTGCAGAACATGGCCATGCACGCCGGTGACCTCGGCCGCCCGGCGGAAGCGCTGCGTATCGCGAGAATGGTGCTGGAAACTCGGGCGCTCTCTCCCCGATTGGAAGCGCTGTTCCGCATTCGTGAGGCCCGCGCTTTGGCGCAGGCGGGCGACGAGGCCTCGGCCAAACACTCGTTCCGCCGAGCATGCTCCCTATACCTCGATGGCACCCGTGATGGCGACCCGGCTTGGGCCTGGTGGATCGACGACCGGGAAATGGCTTGGCACGAGGCCGTTATCCATAGCAATTGTGCCGACTGGAGTGCAGCGGTCGATACTTTCGCTGCCTCGGTCGAATTCACTCCCTACCGAGAGGTCCGCTCCCGCTACCACCACCTCGCCGCGCTGTTCAACGCACAAATTCGAGCGCGTGCGTGGAGGGACACTAGCGATACGGTCCGGCGCGTGATGCCCCTGATCGATGAGATTCGCTCTACCCGTACCGCGACCACCCTGTTGGATGCGATCGACTACCTCGACACTGTTGAATCTGCACCTTCGGCGCGCGACGATGCCGGGCAATTGCGGGAGATTCTGGCTGATGTGGGATACACGGGCCGCAGGTGAGCCGGGGATGCAACCCCGGCCACGACACCGCCCGGGCGAGGCCATAACAATCGGTATCGGAGCCGGTCGCCGCCGAGAGCGCGGGATGCGTCCCCGGATCGGCCAAGGCGAACACCCGGCCGTGCCGGGCCGGTCGCCCGTCGCCGGTCCTCGGTTCGGGCGGAAAGCAGAACACTCGAGACGAACACACCCGACCCACCAGTACTACCGGCAGATCATTTCCGGGTGGTCACCGGCGACAACGCGTACACGGTGTGGTCACAGCAGGTATCCAGAGCGGTGCCGGACATCCGGGTCGAGCGCCCCGGAACTCCCGCCGTATGGCCGGGCTGATCATGTGCATGCTGAAGAAGAAGCCCGAGAGCCGCCCGGCCGGGGCGGGCACGGTCCACACCGTACTGATGCGCCACGCCACACCGCTCGGTGACCTCGTCAACGACGTGAACAGTCCCGCCCGTATGTACGTGGTCGCTGCCGCCGTCCCCGCCGACGACCACTCCGCGGTCATCCTCCCGGACGAGCCGCGTCCCAGTGTCTCAGCTCCTCCGGTACCCACTGGAGATGTGAGTCGTGGCGATCTCCACCGAGCAATCGACCGGGCGCGCCGGTTGGCGGACGAGTCCCGCTACCATCCTGCAATCAGACACTTGAAAACGGTTGTCAGCGAGGCGATCCCGGTGCTGGGGCCGCGGGATGCCGATGTGGTGGACGCTCGGATCGAACTGGCCGGGTTGCGGTTCGACTCGGAGGACTGGGGCGAGGCCGGTGATCTCTACCGGGCCCTGATCGATGACCTCACCGCCGAACGCGGCCCCTACGACGATCAGGTCATGTACTGCCAACGCCGGCTCGCCGAGTGCATTCTCCATATGGGCCGGCGAGATGAGGCGGTGGACCGGCTGACGCGATTGCAGGGGCAGATGGACGCGCGGTACGGCGGAGCGGATCGCCGCGTCCGGGAGCTGGCGGAGCTGATCGAGAACATCCGGCGGTGAGGCGGTCGAGGTCATCGCGGCCCGGCCGTCGCTCGCCGGATGAAACACCCTCGGCACCGCATCCGGTCCGGGCCGCAGGGGCGTTACGGTGTACGCCGACCTGCCACGCGACCCCGGCCGCCGCCGCGGAAACTTCGGAACGAGGAGCCCATGTCGGGATATGTGTTCGATACCAAGCACGACCGCTACCCGGTGGCGGCCCATGTCTTTCTCATCGAGCACGGCCGAATCCTGTTGTTGCGGCGGGCCGGTCGTGGTTACGCCGACGGGCGGCTCGGGCTGCCGGCCGCCCATGTCGACCGCGGCCGGGCGCTGACCGAGTCGGTGGTCCGTGAGGTTGCCGAGGAACTCGGTATCACCCTCGCCCCGGATGATCTACGCCCGAGCGGCACGATGTTCCGCTGGGCCGGAGAACCTCGGGTCGATATCTTCTTCGCCGCGGAGTCGTGGCAGGGCACACCGGAGATCCGTGGGCCACACAAGTGCAGCGAACTCATCTGGGCCGACCCGGACAATCTGCCCGGGGACACGCTC
The DNA here is from genome assembly GCF_001613445.1 of Nocardia grenadensis NBRC 108939. Taxonomy (GTDB): domain Bacteria; phylum Actinomycetota; class Actinomycetes; order Mycobacteriales; family Mycobacteriaceae; genus Nocardia; species Nocardia grenadensis. The sequence goes on along the minus strand of NZ_BDCJ01000011.1, from coordinate 52,879 downwards.
GATTTCGTGGCCACCGCATGGGCGGATGCGCGAGCGGGCCGGATATTGCGGGAATTCGGTTTCGCGTCGGTCCCGATGTGAACGTGACCGGGTGCTCCGGTACGGCACCGCGGACCGCCGAGCGTGGTCGGCCGTGCCTATCAGGTCGGATACCGCCCGGATGAACTGCGGCGATATCAAGTCCGACTTGTTCACGGGGGAGTTGTGTATTGGCCCGGCGCCCGGGTGTGGTGGTGTGCTGCGGGGGTGAAATTCTCCGCACTCGTTCAGCTCGTCTCATTCGACCGCCGCCGGCTCGCCGCCGCCGCACTGGCGGTGTCCGCGCTCTCGGCGGCGACCGCATGCGAGGCAAGTCCCGGCACCACGGTCGCGACCGCGCCGGCCAGTACTACCGACCACACCGTGACGACGCAGCAGTTCGCCGATCTGGAAGCGGCGCACGGTGCGCGGCTGGGGGTGTTCGCGGTGGACACCGCCGACGGCCGCAGTGTCGCCTACCGTGACGGTGAGCGGTTCCCGATGGCTTCCACGTTCAAGGGTCTCGCGTGCGGTGCGTTGCTGCACGAGCATCCGCTGTCGTCGGGGTTCTTCGACCGAGTGATCCGGTACCCGCGTACCGACCTCGTCGCGAACTCGCCGGTGACCGAGCAGCACGTCGATACCGGGATGACGGTGGCCGCCCTGTGCGACGCCGCCATCACCGTGTCCGACAACACCGCCGGCAACCAGATCCTGAAACTGCTCGACGGGCCCGCGGGCTTCACCGCGTTCCTCCGCACCCTCGGTGACGACACTTCGCGACTGGATCGCTGGGAAACCGAGCTGAACACCGCGATCCCGGGCGACGAACGCGACACCACCACCGCCGCGGCGCTGGCCGCCGATTATCGCGCGCTCGTGGTCGGCGACACCCTCGCGGAACCCGAACGCGCGCAACTGGCCGCGTGGCTCGTCGCCAGCGCGACCGGTGGCAATCGCATCCGGGCGGGACTGCCCGCCGACTGGAAGGTCGGCAACAAAACCGGGTCCCCGGCGTACGGTTCCGCCCTCGACGTCGCCGTGGCCTGGCCGCCGGGGCGGGCTCCGCTGGTCATCGCGGTGCTCACCACCAAATCCGAGCAGGATGCCGAACCGGCCAACGATCTCGTGGCCGCCGCCACCCGGGCCGCTGTGGAAGCACTCGGGAACAGCCCGATCGGCTGACGCGGTACTCGGTCACCTCCCGGACCGAGCTGTGGGCCTACCGGCGACCGGTCGATTCCGGTAACCCGCGCGGTGTGGTCGAGAGGCGTGGTCCGGACCGCGCCGCGCGGGTCAGGCCGAGATGGTGCCGCCGTAGACGGTGAACCCGCGCCCCTTGGACTGGCACCCGAAGCTGCCGTGGAGCCCTACATCGCAGCGCGCGCCGGCGTGTTCGACGTAGGGCCCCCACGTGCCTACCCCGGTTTTGACGTCGCTGATCTGCGGGTTTCCGCCGGGCGGCGTATACGGCGTGCCACCGTCGAAGGTCGGGTGCGCGGGCAGCCACGATTGGTCGATGACGATCTCGCTCGTCTGCAACGGGATCGGCAGAAAGCGGTATTGGAGGCGGGTGGGTTGCGCGATATCGCAGCCGACCGTTCCGTCGCCGTAGATGGCGCAGCTGAAGGTTCCGGCGGTGAAGTGCACGGTGTCCGCTTCGGCGTGGGCAGGCGCGGTCAGCAGTAGCGGCGCCGGTCCCACGGCTGCCAGCACGCCGGCTGCGACGAAGGGGCGGCCACACTCTTCGGCGATCAGCCGTGACCGGCAGTGCGATGTGGATGGTCGAGCGCGGCGTAGAATCGGCTGCGTCAGAGGGCCGAACCTATGCAACAGCGATGGTGGATTTGGATTGCCGCGTTCCTGACGACATTGGGAATGTGCGCGGTGTTCGCGTGCAATAGCGGCACCCGACCCGAGCGCGCTCCGCCCGGTCCGGCGACCTCCGGGGTAGGGGCGCCCGTGCTGGTCGCGAAGATAGACAACAGCCCGCGGGCACGGCCACCGGTCGGGCTCGCAGCCGCCGATATGGTCTACGTCGAGCCGGTCGAGGGTGGTTCCAGCCGGTTGGCTGCGGTGTTCTCGACCGACAAACCCCCGGTGATCGGTCCTATCCGAAGCGTGCGGGAAACGGATCTGACGCTCTTGGACCAGTTCGGGGACCCGACGTTGGCCTCCTCCGGTGCCGCGCCCGAGCTGGTTGCCTCCGTCGATCGCTCGTCGCTGCAGAACGCCTCGGCCGATCGGCAACCCGGCGCGTACTACCGCGACTACAGTCGCGACGCCCCGCACAACCTGTTCGTCCGCTCGGATCGGTTACCCGTGGGCGGCGGCTGGCCGCCGGCTTCGCAACCGTACTTCGGTCCCACGCCTGCCGGTGGCCGGCCCACACAACATCAGGAAGCGCGGTATCCGGATACGCTGATCGGTTTCGACTGGTCACCCGAACATCAGCGGTGGCTGGTGTCCATGGATGGTGCCGCCTACACCGGTGCCGATACCGGACAGGTCATGGCAGGTACGGTCGTGCTGCAGAGTGTGCAGGTGCAGGACTCGGCCATCAGCGATACCGCGGGCAGCGTCTCACCGCTGGCCCGGACGACCGGTAGCGGTCGGGCACTCGTACTCCGCGACGGTCGAGCGTTCCGGGCCGAGTGGTCCCGGCCCTCCCCACAGGCCGGCACAACCTATACAACCTCCACCGATACCGCCATCCCCTTCGCGCCGGGGCAGGTGTGGACTGTCCTGATTCCAGCGCAGCTCTGGTCACCGGGGGCGTAAGCACCGCGAGCGATATCGTCGCCGTTTCGCACGTATTCCCACCGCGACTGCCCGTGCACCTGTATGGCGGGACTGATCATGTCCATGATTGCGAAGAAATCCGAAAGCCGCGCCGCCGGAGCCGATATCGTCCACACGGTATTGATGTGGCACGCGGCCGAGTTCGGCGCATCGACTTCCCGTCGATGGTCGAGGGGATGCCCCAGTACTGTGGACTGTGTCGAGCACGACGCAGCGAAAGGGTCAATTGATATGAATTCGGGTTCCGCGGCCGCCATGGAGAATATTCGTCAGGGCTACCTCAATGGCGATCCTGTCGCCACCGCCCTCTTCATTCCCCTGTTCTTCATCGCGGGCGCGTTCGCGCTCCTGCAGGGTCAACCTTTCTGAGCCCTCTGCCACAGAGAGAGCCGGACTACCCCAGGACGGGCGTGTCTCGCGTGCCATCGCGCGGGACACGCTTCCCGGTCGCCCGCGGGACCTGCATTCCGGGTGCTCGTCGCACTCGGGGGTGCGGCGCCTGCGCGATGAGGTGTGACCGGATAGTTTCTCGTAGGAATTTCTGGTGTCCGCGCCGCCCGCACTCCAGGAGACAAATCTCCAAGTCGGTGCGTGGCGGCTCGGCACATACTCCACTCATGAGTATCGAGCAGATCACGCCGAAATTGATCATCGAGGGCGCCGACGCGGCGATCCGCTACTACACCGACGTATTCGCTGCCGATCTTCAACAGCGGCACGAGGCGGATGGCAGGGTGGTTTTCGCCGCGCTCGAACTTCCGTGCGGAGCCGTATTCGAGGTGAAGGACGCCGACGATATCGACCACGACCCACTGCGGCTCGGCGGTCGCGGTCTTCTTCTCTCCGTACTGTCGGCCGATCCCGACCGCCTCGCCCGGCAGATGGTGGAGGCGGGTGGCGAGATCGTGTTCGAGGTGGCGGATCAGCCGTACGGGGCGCGTCAGGGGCGGGTGCGGGATCCGTTCGGTCACGAGTGGATCGTCGGAAAACCGATCCCGTGAGGCGGGGTGCGCCGTGATCTGTTCCGGCACCGGAATCGGATCGCGCCCGAGTTCGCGCCGATCGTGATCAGGAATGCCACGTCGGCCGACCGCGAAGCGGCGAGCGGCGCGCCCCCAGCGTCCTCGGACAATCCCCGCCGGCCCGCCCGGTCGGGGCCGACTTCCGGCCGGGTCCGCGTAGGTCAGGCGGGCACCCGGTCGCCGGTGAGGAAATCGTCGACGAAACGCCCCGCCCGGTCTTCCAGCGCCGCGTAGTGGGCCTGGCGCACCGCGCCGGTGAGTGCCTCGTCGAGCAGCAGATTGCCGTCGGCGTCCAGGCGCTGTCGTTTCTCCTCCGCACCGGGCAACAGCCCCACCGACGACTCGGCCAGCCCGCAGTAGTACGCGATACCGTCGTTGAGCTGCATGCCCAACGATTGCTGCATGAGGTCGACGGCGCTGTCGTCGTCCGCGGCACCGGCCAGGCCGAGCCACAGCATCCGTTTGCCCGCGAGCCGGGGTTTGCTGCGGCCGTAGGCGAATCCGTAGTTCCAGACGCGGTCGATCCAGCCCTTGAGGATCGCCGGGACCTGCACCCAGTAGACCGGGAACACCGCGACGATGACATCGGCGGCGAGGACGCGCCGCATATGGTTCTCGACCTCCGGAGAGTAGGTCTTCTCCCGGTTTCCCCATTCCGGAAGGTCGGCGGTATTCATCCGGGGATCGAAGTTCTCGGCGTGCAGGTCGAGCAGGTCGATGCGGTAGCCCGCCGCCGTGAGCCGCCGGGCGGCCAGAGCGGCGATATGGGCGGTCAGCGAGTCGGGGCGGGGGTGAGCGACGACGACCAGTGCGGTGCGGGTGGTCGGGGCGTCGTCGATCGTGCTGTGCGACACGGGGTCCTCCATCTCGATCCGGCTCTCCGGATGCTCGGTTGTGCGGTCTGATCTCATTCCACACGCCATCAGATGGACGATCTATGGGTAAAGATCTACATCTGATAGGAGTTCGTCTAACCTCGGTGGGGTGGACCCCTTGAGCACACTGCTGAGCGGCATCCGCGCCGAAGGTGCCGTACTCACCAATGCGGTGCTGGAAGCACCGTGGAGTATTCGGTTCGCCGACCGCGCACCGCTCACCATGATCACCGTGCTGCGCGGCGGGGGCACGCTCCTGCTGCCCGGCGGGAGCGAGCGCCGGATCGAGGCCGGCGACACCGCGATCGTGCGGGGCCCGGAACCCTTCCTCTTCGCCGACCACGCGGACACGGTGGGCCTGCCCCACGACGAATACGAGGTCGCCTGTTTCGCGCCGGACGCCAAATGCGATGCGGCGCTGGACGACGGCCGCTGGGGCGACGACCTGGCCGGCGAGACCGCGCTGATCGTCGGCGCCTACCGGGCGTCGGGGCGGCGCCACGAACGCCTGCTGCGCGCGGTGCCGCCGATTCTGGTGGTCTCCGACGAGGTGGAGGTGTGCGCGTGGATGGAGTCGGTGGCCACGGATGCGGTGCGCCGGCCGGCGGGTGCGCAGGCACTGATGGACCGGCTGCTCGACTGGGCGCTGGTGTGCACGCTGCGTGATTGGTTCGACCAGCAGGACGCGGGCGCACCGGGCTGGTATCGCGGGCCGGCCGATCCGGTGGTGGGGCCGGCGTTGGAGGCCATGCACGGAAAGCCCGCCGCCGGGTGGACGGTCGCCTCGCTGGCTTCGGAAGCGGGGGTATCGCGGGCGTTGTTCGCACGGCGGTTCTCCGAGATCATGGGGCAGTCGCCGCTGGCGTATCTCACCGAATGCCGGATGGACGAGGCGGAAGAGCTGCTCGCCGATCACAGCCTGACGGTGGCGCAGGTGGCGAGGGCCGTGGGTTATGCGGACGCGTTCGGTTTCAGTGCCGCGTTCAAACGGCATCGAGGTATCCGGCCGAGTGATTTTCGTGCCACCGCCGATATCGGAGCGTGAACTGCGCGTCCGGCGCCCGACCGGGCGGGTGCCGGACGGGTGTGGGAGGGTCGGAGAGTCCTACCGAAGATCACGAAAGGTTCGATATGTACAGCAATATCCGACATTTCGGCTTCGCCGCGGCGCTGGGGGCTCTGGGCGTTGCGGCAGCGTACGCGGCACCGGGTGCGGGAGCGGCCGTGACGGGAGTGGAGGTGGCCGCCGGCCCGGACGGGCTGCAGGCCGGGTGCGCCTATACGGTGACCGCGACGGTCGACGCACCGCCGTCCGAGGCGGGTGAGGTCACCATCATCAACAGTGGTGGGGAGGTTCCGGGTGGCGGAGAGCGCCTGGGCCAGGCCGTCTATCACCCCGAGAACGGGACCGCGACCTTCGAATGGACGCCGAAATATCCCGGCCGTCAGAACATCACCGCACAGCAGTTCACCCCGGGGCAGTACACCTCGGCGAAATACATCGAAGTCGATGTGCGAGGGCAGGGACTCGACGCCGGTAGTTCGTGTCTGCCTCTTCCGTAGGCGATTCCACGCACGCCGCCGGATCCGATGATCGGTATGCCCGGCCCGGGATCGGGTACCGAGGCTGCCGCGGCAGAACGGATAGTGGCGGCCGCCGGCGTGGCGCCGAGGTCGTGCCCGGCGATGAGCCCCGCCCGAGCGGCGCTCATCGCCGGCAGGAAGAGCTAGCCTATACCGATCGACTGTGCCACGAACGGCCAGGAGGTGCGCAGATCGTCCTCCCAGTAACCCCAGGAGTGTGTGCCGACCGGCCGATCGTCCAGCGTCACCGGGATGTCCAGCTCACGCAGCCGGTTCGCCAGGTTCACCGTGCAGTACCGGATGGCGGCCTCGATCGGCCCGCCGAACGCGAGCTGCACCGGGAGTGGAATGCGACCTTCCTGTACCCGGCGATCGAAGGGGGTGTCGTGCGGCGCTGCCGGAATACCGCTGCCCGTACTGAGGTAGACCTCGGTGCCGCGTAGTCCTTCCGCATTGACCAGTGGGTCGTTGGCCCGCCACAGCGGCCCGTTCTGCGGACCCCACATGTTCTCGACGCTCTGCCCGCCACCCCACAGTTCCACGGTGAGCCGGACGAACTCGTGGCCGACCGGGTCGGAGGTCTGGGCGCAGCCGCTGTAGGAGGCCACACTCTTCCAGAAGCCGGGTTTGGCGATGGCCAGGTTCAATACCGAGGTGCCGCTCATCGAAACACCCGCGAGTGCCCGGTTGCCGTCGGCGCCGAGGAACTTCTCGATCACGGGCGGTAGTTCCTCGTTGAGGAATGTCTGCCATTTGTTACGGCCGAGGGCGGCGTCGTCGCGAATCCAGTCGGTGTAATAGGAATTGGCGCCGCCGTAGGGTGTGACGACATTGACGTCTTTACCGCTCAGGAACTGGAAGGCGTCGGTCTGCTTGTCCCAGCCGCTCTCGTTCGGGCCGCCACCGGAACCGTTGAGCAGGTACAGTGTCGGCCGCGGCCGCGACGTATCGGCCGCGCGGATCACCTGGATGGGGATCGGCCTGTTCATCGCGGGGGAGAAGACCGTTACGGTCTGCTGCCGGTCGCTCACGTTCTCCGCGGAGACGACGTGCGCCGCATCGGGGGCCGCGGTGGCGGGGCTCGCGGTGCCCGCAAGCCCGGCCGCGGCCAGCGCGGCCGCCAGTCCCCAGCGCAGTGCGCTCGTACGTGTCCATCGCCGTGCAGTCACAGTCGCGAACCTCTCGTGTCGTCGGCCGGGGTCTTCTGACCTCGGCACCTGGAACGGCATCGGGAGGGAATTCGCGTGGGTCCTGCTTCCGGTTTGGTGGTGCGCCGGAGTTTTTCGGAGCCGACCGTGCACGGCGGGTGGCGCACCGGGATTCTCCGGGCACTCCGGCCGCCCACGATCGACGAACAGAACCGGGTGGCGAGGAGCTTCCTCGTCGCCCGGTTCCGGCTCGCGCGGTTCGCCCGGTCGGGCTCAGACCGCGGCGGTCGCCAGCGCCTCGGTGGCCTGGACGGCCTGCCCGACCCCGGCCACGATCGCCGCGGCACGCAACGCCTCGAAGATCACCTCGCGCGAAACACCCGCCTCACGCAGCGTGTGCTCGTGCGCTTCCAGGCAGTGCCGGCAGCCGTTGATCGAGGACACCGCGAAGGACCAGAGTTCGAAATCGGCCTTGTCGACGCCGGGGGCGCCGATGATCTGCATGCGCAGACCGGCCCGCAGATCGTCGTACTTACCGTCCAGGAACGCCTTGCTCCGGTAGAACACATTGTTCATGCCCATGATGGAGGCGGCGCCCAGCGCGGCGTTGTAGGCCTCGGCGGACAGCACATCGGCCGCCTCTTCGGCGATCTCCCGCAGGGTCGCCGTGGAACGGGTCGCGGCGGCCGCGGCCAGTAGGGTGCCCCACAGCTGCTGCTCGTTGAGCACCGTCGTCCGCGAGATGGACGAGAGGTTGAGCTTGAGGTCCTTGGCGTACTCGGGAAGCGAGCTCTTCAGATTGTCGATACTCACCAGTTCTCCTTCCGCTCAGACGCTCGCGGCCAGCAGTTCGCGCGCGTCGATGGTCGGGTCGCCCTTCTTCCAGTTGCAGGCGCACAGCTCGTCGGACTGCAGCGCGTCCAGCACCCGCAGCACCTCGTCGACATTGCGGCCCACGGAACCGGCGGTCACCGACACGAACTGGATCTCGTTGTTCGGGTCGATGATGAAGGTGGCGCGGTCGGCGACGCCGTCGGCATTGAGAACGCCGGTGGCGGTGGCCAGTTCACGCTTGAGGTCGGACAGGATGGGGAAGGGCAGGGTCTTCAGGTCCTCATGCTGGGCCCGCCACTGGAAGTGCACGAACTCGTTGTCCACGGACGCGCCGAGGACCTGGGCGTCACGGTCGGCGAACTCCTCGTTCAGCTTGCCGAACGCGGCGATCTCGGTCGGGCACACGAAGGTGAAGTCCTTCGGCCAGAAGAACACGATCCGCCACTTGCCCGCGTGATCGGCGCTGGTGACCCGGGTGAAATAGTCGTCCGGCTGCTGAGCGTCGACCTTGGACAAGTCACCGCCGATCACCGCGGTGAGGTCGTAGGCGGGGAACTGGTCGCCGATGGTCAGCAGGGGCATGCCCGAAACTCCTTCTTGTATCAGTGGTACCGGCGTGGTCGATTTCCAGCCGGTAAGGCGAAAGCTCGTAACTAATCTTGCCGAAACACCGGCAAAAGGCAAAAGTGATGAGTGGCACTAGACTGATAGGTATGTCCGATCAGTCTTATCAGCCCACCCTGTCGCAGCTGCGTGCGTTCGTCGCGGTCGCCGAATACCGGCATTTCGGTACGGCCGCGGCCCGGCTCGAGGTGAGCCAGCCCACGTTGTCGCAGTCCTTGGCCTCACTGGAAAGCGGACTCGGACTGCAGCTCATCGAGCGCAGCACCCGGCGCGTACTGGTGACCGCGGCAGGAGCCCGGCTGCTCCCCGACGCCACGGCCACGCTGGAAGCCGCGGACCGTTTCCTGGCCTCGGCGACGGGTGAAACCCTCGCCGGGGTACTCCGCATCGGAATCATCCCCACTGCAGCCCCCTACATCCTCCCAGCTCTGCTGCCCACCCTGCATCGCAAACTTCCCGCGCTGACCCCGCAGGTGATCGAGGACAAAACGGCCCGCCTGATCGACGAACTGCGCGCCGGACTGCTCGACGTCGCAGTGCTCGCCCTTCCCGCCGAGGCTGCGGGTCTGGTCGAGATTCCGCTGTATACAGAGGAATTCGTTCTGGTGACCCCCGCCGGCCACGCATTGGCCGGTCGGGCCGATCTCGAACCCGCGGCGCTGAGCGCGCTCCCGATGCTGCTCCTCGACGAGGGGCACTGCCTGCGAGACCAGACCCTCGAGCTGTGCCGTTCCACGGAAGTCCACCCGGGCGGGGTCGGGGACACCCGCGCGGCGTCGTTGTCCACGGTGGTCCAGTGTGTGGCCGGGGGGCTCGGGATCACTCTCATCCCGGAGATGGCGGTCGCGGCCGAGACCGGCCGCGGCGCACTCGAAACCGCACGTTTCGCGAATCCGGCGCCGGGACGCACTCTCGGCTTGGTCTTCCGTGCCTCCAGCGGCCGGGCCGACGACTACGCCTACCTCGCCGAAATTATCTGCACCCAGCGGCCGTTCTGACCCTTTGTGTGCTTCCGCCGGGTACGGGGGTCGGGTGCAATGCCGCGAGTCGGCGGATCGAGGTGGGTGTCAAGTCGCGGTGGTGGGTTTCGGGTGATCTGAGATGGGACAGGGGAACTGCGGGTAGAGAGGTTGTCGACCGAGATCGTCCTCGTTGCAGGAGCTCCACTGTTCGTTCGCACCGCGCACAAGGAAACATCGATCGTAAAACCTATAAAACCCGCATCAGCGTGCACCCCTACCCGGTTGACAACCGGACAGAAACACTAACTGCGCTGCATTGCCGTTAACCTGGGTGATAGATATCGACGGCACTGCCATTGGCAGCGTAAAGGTCATCCGTACATCTGCATCATCTGATAGAAGAACATGATCGAGGTGTTGAACGTATCACCGAAATGGAGGACAAGTCCGTTCATCATGGCTGCGTCTCTCCTTCAGTAAGGGAAGTGGCACTGGGAGGTGCTGCGCTATCTCGGGGCCAATGATACTGGTCCGGCGCTGACTACACCAGAGATCCCCGTGGGGCGAGGTCGGTGCCGGATCAACCGAGGTTCTGCAACATTTGATACATGAGGTTGAAATCTATGTTAAAGACAGGGCCGAGATGAATTACGATAGACCCCAGCATTGTGGCAATTTCCTTTCTTGTACCTTGCCGACCTCTCGTCTCTTTTCGCCGGACCGTGCAGGATGACGCCAGCCATAAAACAACTGAACGATCACCACATGGCGTCGAGTGTCGAGTGCTGCGCGAGGAAGTCCGATCGGAACCCGCTCTTCCGAACTACCTGAGCTCTTTCCCGCCGCTGCATCCGGCTCCGCTGCTCAGAATCTACACGACCAAGCGGTTGTTGCTGTCATCTACGGTAAAGGCGCGGCCGACCTTTGATAAAGACACGCGCCACCGCTCTCTGCTCGGTCGACGCCACACAAGTTCCAGCACCGTTGGAGTGAGCAGCATCCGGATCGAGGTGGCGTCCAGCACCATTTTCACCGCCGCCTTGTACGCCGCCCGCGATCGGGTCATCCAGGCTGACGGTGTCATCGCCGCCGCACCGTCGATTCATCGGCAGCGCTGTCCTGGCCGATCCGCTACCGGCCCGCCGGATACGCACCGGCCCGCGCGTGGTCAACGCGGCATCACTTGCGCGGAGTCGGCGAGCGGGGTCGGCTGTGCCGGGGTCAGTTGCCACCGGCTGCGTCCGAGTGGTCCGCAATATCGAGGACGGCGAGAAACGCCGATGCCGCCGGGCTGCGGGAGAAGCTGTTCCAGATGAGGTACTCGACCCGGGCGGGGGCATCGGCGACCTCGACGGTGACCACGCCGGTGAGCTGCGGTGTGTAGGCGGAAGGCAGCATGGCCACGCCCAGGTCCTGTTCGACGAGGCGGGCGATGTACTCGGCGGAGGACACCTCGAAGGCGACTTCACGGTCGATTCCGGCGGCGGCGAACGCCTGATCGGATTGCGCGCGCCCGGCGGTCCCGGCCGGGAGGTCGACGAAGGTTTCGGCGGACAGGCGCAGCAGGTCGACCGAGGCCTCGCGGGCGAGTGGATGTTCGGGAGCGACCACGGCGACCAGGCGATCACGGGCGAGTTCGTGAGCAGTGACACCGCGAGGACGCGCGGTGGTCGGCAGACCGAGAAAAGCGATATCGAGTGCGTCTTCGCGTACCTGATCGGTGAGCTCGTCGCTTGCCCCCATCCGGAGGCTGATCCGGACATTCGGGTAACGGCCGCGGAACTCGCGCAGCGCGGCGGGGAGGTCGACCGCGGTGACCGAGGGAATCAGGCCGACAGCGAGCCGGCCGCGCACCTCGCCCACTGCGGCGGCGGCCGCGGCGACGGCGCGTTCGGCGGCGTCCAGGCATTGGCGCGCGGCCGGGAGGAACGCAACGCCTGCGGGGGTCAGCCGGACCCGGCGGCTGGTGCGCTCGAACAGTTTCGCGCCGAGTTCGCGCTCCAGGCGGGCGATCTGGTGGCTGAGCGCTGATTGGACGACCAGGCAGCGCTGGGCGGCTCGGGTGAAGTTGTGTGTTTCGGCGACGGCCAGCACATAGCGCAGCTGTTGCAGCTCCATGGGATCAATCTTGTATCGAGATCGTTCGAGTGACAAACATGTGTTGGACTCATCGAAATCGCGGAGCGAGACTTCGAGAGTGAAAAGTCCAGCTGCCCAAAAACTCCCCGCGGGCGTCGGGGATTCGCGCCGGGGCGATCTGCCCCGGGCCGCGCTCACCGCGTTCGCGCCGGTCGCCTGGGGCACGACCTATATCGTCACGACCGAGCTGCTCCCGCCGGGGCATCCGTTCTTCGCGGGTCTGCTGCGCGCGCTACCGGCCGGACTCATCGCCCTGGCGATCACTCCGACCCTGCCGCGCGGAGCGTGGTGGGGCCGGGCCGCGGTCCTGGGGGTGCTCAATATCGGCCTGCTGTTCCCGCTGCTGTTCATTGCGGCCGAACGGCTGCCCGGCGGGGTCGCCGCCACGCTGGCGGCCGCGCAACCGCTGGTCGTCGCGTTGCTGGCGGTAGCCGTGCTGCACGAGAGCCCGTCGGGGTGGCGGATGGCCTGGGGCACGACCGGATTGGTGGGCGTCGGTCTGGTGGTGCTCGGACCGGCCGCGGCGTTCGACCTCATCGGGGTCGCCGCCGGACTGGGCGGCGCGGCCTCGATGGCGCTGGGCCTGACGCTCACCAAACGTTGGGGCCGGCCCGCCGGGGTGGGCCCGACCGCTTTCGCCGGTTGGCAGCTCACGGCGGGCGGGCTCTTCCTGGCGCCACTCACGCTCCTGATAGAGGGCTCTCCGCCGGCGATCGGGCTGTCCGCTGCATTCGGGTATCTCTGGCTCGGCCTGTTCGGTGGGCTCATCGCCTATGTGCTGTGGTTCCGCGGTGTCACCACCCTGCCGGTGAACTCCGTCGCGATCCTCACACTGCTCTCGCCGCTGGTGGCCGCCGTTCTCGGTGCCGCCCTGCTCGGCCAGACCCTCGGCCCGATTCAGCTGGCGGGGTTCGGGCTCGCGCTGGCCGCGATCGTCGCGGGCCAGCTTCCCGGGCCGGTCAGGCGGCGCGGCACCCCTGTCACTCTCGCGACGAAGGAGATATCACGATGAAGATCGTTGTCGTCGGAGCCGCCGGGATGGTCGGTTCCCGGGTCGTCGCCGAAGCTGCTCACCGCGGACACGACCCGGTGGCCGTCTTCCGGAACGGGCGACCGGTCCTGCTGCCGCCCGGTGTGGTCGCCGTACAGGGTGACGCGAACGATCGCTCGCGGATCAGCGAAATATCGGCCGGTGCGGATGCTGTCGTGGTCGCCACCCGGCCGGTTCCCGGCCAGGAGCATACGGTGGCCGCGAGCACCCACACGCTCCTACGACAGCAGCGCTCCCGTGCTCTACGGTAACGGCCGCTTCATCCAATGCCCCGCGGTCGACCGCTATCACTTCAACGCCGAAGGGCTGATGGAAGAGGGCGAAACCCGCTACGACGCCTTCGATCACCCAGCGCGGTGGAATACTCCCGCGCGACGACAGCTGGCAGTTCAAGGCACTCATGTCGGCCTCGAAGATCCCGGCGCTACTGCAGCGCATCAAGTTCTAGCCGGCATTCAGGTCAGCGAACGGATTTCGGCGATCACGTATTCGGCTACCGAAGCGCCGCGAATCGCCGAATTCTGTTCGTCGCCGATACCCGAGCCGCGGAACGCCTCCACCGATTCCAGGTCCACCCAGCGCTCGAAGATATTGATGCGCGCAGGATCGGTGAGATCGGGGCTCAGTGCGAAATCCAGGCAGCCGGGCGTCGAGCGGGCCTGCTCGACCACCCCGATGCACCCGTCGAGGTAGGCGGCGCGGGCCGATGGATCGACGGTGAGATGTCCGGCGACGATGAGCATGCTGTGTCTCCCTGGGTATCCGGTGATGTCACCGTTCCCGACGGGTCGACACGGGCGAACTCATCGCTGATCCGCCAGCGAATCACCCGGCGCGAGTGGGCCGTCCGATGGCGGACCCTATCCGCCGGCGGACGCAAGCGATCAGACCCGAGACCCGAACCGTTCCAGGACGGCACTGGCCTCCTGGGTGGCGGTGCCCTCGGCGGCGAGATGCGCCATGGCTTCCGGGATGGGGCGGCCGTGGTGGGCCATGGCCTGGGCGTACAACCGGCCCGCGCGGTAGGAGGACCGCACCAGCGGTCCGGCCATCACTCCGGCGAAACCGATTTCCTCGGCGAGCTTCGAATGCTCCACGAACTCCTCGGGTTTCACCCAGCGGTCCACCGGGTGATGGCGCGGCGAGGGGCGCAGGTACTGGGTGATGGTGAGGATATCGCAGCCGGCCTCGTGCAGGTCGCGCATGGCCTGGGTGACCTCGTCGGGGGTTTCGCCCATACCGAGGATCAGATTGGACTTGGTGACCAGGCCGTCGGCGCGGGCCGCGGTGAGTACCTCGAGCGATCGCTCGTAGCGGAAGGCGGGGCGGATCCGCTTGAACACCCGGGGCACGGTCTCCAGGTTGTGCGCCAGTACCTCCGGGCGGGAGGAGAAGACCTCGGCGAGCTGATCCGGTTTCGCGTTGAAATCGGGGATGAGTAGTTCGACGCCGGTGGCCGGGTTGAGTTTCTTGATGGCCCGCACGGTTTCGGCGTAGAGCCAGGCGCCGCCGTCCTCCAGGTCGTCGCGGGCGACGCCGGTGATGGTCGAATAGCGCAGGCCCATGGCCTGGACGCTCTCGGCGACCCGGCGGGGTTCGTCACGGTCCAGCGGCGAGGGCTTGCCGGTATCGATCTGGCAGAAGTCGCAACGCCGGGTGCACTGTTCGCCGCCGATGAGGAAGGTGGCCTCGCGGTCTTCCCAGCATTCGAAGATATTGGGGCAGCCCGCTTCCTCGCAGACCGTATGCAGACCCTCACGTTTCACCAGGCCCTTGAGCTCGGTGTATTCCGGGCCCATGGTGGCGCGGGTGCGGATCCAGCCGGGTTTGCGTTCGATCGGGGTCTCGGCATTGCGGGCCTCGATACGCAGCAGTTTGCGGCCGGTGGGAGCTTGGGCGGAGGTCATGCTGCGTCCATCGGGCATGAGCGAGGGCCCTCCGTGGTTACGCTGCGCTGCCGCCTCCGGGCCTGACTCGCTCATGCTGTTGCACCTTTCGGATCGCGTGCCGCGGTGGCGGCGGCGTGGTCCGCGACGGCCGGGGTGGCGGCCCGCGGGATATCGTGCTCGGTGACCGGGATCGCACCGTCGAGCGCGGCCGGAAGGGTCTCGGCGATACGCGGCGTGACCTCGGCGACGGTGACCTCGCGGCCGAGCTCCTGGCTCAGGCTGGTCGAACCGACATCGCGGATCCCGCAGGCGACGATGGCGCCGAACGCGCCGAGATCGGCATTGCAGTTCAGCGAGATGCCGTGCAGGGTGACCCCCCGCTGTACCCGGATCCCGATCGAGGCGATCTTGCGCTCGGGCAGCAAACCGGACGCGGGCAGCCAGACACCGGAGCGTCCGGGGACCCGTCCGCATTCGACGCCGAGATCGGTGACGGTCCGGATGAGGGCCTGTTCGAGGCGCCGGACGTAGTCGACCACGTCGATCGGTTCGGCGAGCCGGATGATGGGATAGCCGACCAGCTGTCCCGGACCGTGCCAGGTGATCTTGCCGCCTCGGTCCACATCGATCACGGGGCTGCCGTCGGTGGGCCGATCGGCCTCCTCGGTACGGCGGCCGGCGGTGTAGACGGAGGGATGTTCGAGCAGGAGCAAGGTGTCGGTACCGGCGCCGTCCGCCCGGCAGGCGGCGAGTTCACGCTGCAGATCCCACGCCTGCTGATAATCGATGAGACCCAGTTCACGCACGTCGACGGGGGTGCTGTCGTAACGAGCCGACCGGGTTGCGGTGCGGGTGTTGTTCACCTTCATGACGTTACGCTCATCTCCAGGCTGAGCTGCATCAGCGTCAGATCCATCCAGCGGCCGAACTTGCGGCCAACCTCCGGAAGTACGCCCACCGTGCGGAAACCGAATCGTTCGTGCAGGGCGATGGAACCGGTATTGCTCGCTTCGATGGCCGCGACCATGGCGTGGATATCACCGGACTTCTCGGCGCGGCCGATCAGCTCGGTCAGCAGGGTGGCGCCGATCCCGCGCCGCTGGAACCGGTCGGCGATATAGACCGAATTCTCCACGGTGTGGCGATACCCGGATTTGGGCCGCCACGGCCCGTAACTGGCGTACCCGGCGAGTTCGCCGCCCACTTCGGCGACGAGTACGGGCCGGCCGTGTTCGGTGCGGTTGCGGAACCAGGCGATGCGCTCGTCCAGCCCGACGGGTTCGTCGTCCCAGATGGCCGTGGTCTCGGCGATGGCGCGATTATGGATCTCCAGGATCGCGGGAAGGTCCTCGGTGCGCGCCTCCCGGACCGAGGTGACGCCGGCGGTCATCGGCCCACCGCGGCGGCCAGTGCCGCGCCGACGGTGGCGTGCCGGAACTCGTACCCCGTGTCCTCGAGCACGCGCGGCAGGGCCCGCGGACTGTGCAGGATCGCTTCCTCCGCGAACTCGCCGACCACCAGGCGCAGCGCGATACCCGGGACGAACAGCGGTGTCGGCCGATTCAGGGCCTTACCGAGCGCGCGGGTGAAGGCGGCATTGGTAACCGGGGCGGGGCCCACGGCATTGAGCGGGCCCCGTACCGATTCGTTGGTGAGCGCATGCCGGATCGCGCCGATCTCGTCGTCGAGCGAGATCCACGGCTGATACTGGCGTCCGCTGCCCAGCCGGCCGCCCAGACCCAGCAGGAACAGCGTGCGCAGTTGCGGAAGCATGCCACCGGCGCCGGTGAGTACGACCCCGCTGCGCAGCAGCACCGTGCGGGTCCCGGCCTCGGCGGCCGCGTGGGTCGCGGCCTCCCAGTCGCGACACAGCGTGGGCAGGAAACCGGTTCCCAGCGGGCCGCTCTCGTCCACCGCGCGCACGCCGGTATCCCCGTAGTAGTGGACGCCGCTGGCATTGACCAGCGTCGGGACCCCGGCCCGGGCCACCGCCGTCGCGAGGACATCGGTCGGGGTGATCCGGCTGTCGCGGAGCAGTTGCTTGTACGCGCCGGTCCAGCGTTTGTCGCCGATACCGGCCCCGCACAGGTTCACCACCGCGTCGGCGCCGTCCAGGATCCGCGGATCGAGTTCACCCTGGGCGGGATCCCAGTGACGCTCGTCGGGCGCGGCGGCCGGGCGCCGGACCAGCCGGATCACCTGTTCCTCGTCGCGGCGCAACGCCGCGACGAGCGCGGTTCCGATCAGTCCGGACGAACCGGCCACCACAACCGACATCGCCATCGCCCCTTACAGGCCCAGATCGGCCTCGAACGCCGCCTCTTCGAGGCGGTGCCGGATGGTCGTGAGGAACCGGCCGGCATCCGCGCCGTCGACGAGGCGGTGATCGTAGGTCAGCGGCAGGTAGCACATCGAGCGGACGCCGATGAACTCGCTACCGGACTCGTCGGTGACCACGGTCGGGCGCTTCACGATGGCACCCGTGCCCAGCATCCCCGCCTGCGGCGGGACGAGGATCGGGGTATCGAACAGGGCGCCCTGGCTGCCGATATTGGTGATGGTGAAGGTGCCACCGGCCAGCTCGTCCGGCTTCAGGCCGCCGGTGCGGGCCCGGTTGGCGATATCGGCGATGGCCCGGGCCAGGCCGGCCAGCGACAGGTCGCTGGCATTGTGGATCACCGGGGAGAGCAGGCCCTGTTCGGTGTCCACCGCGATACCCAGGTGCACCGACGCGTGGTAAGTGATCTCCTTGCTGTTCGCGTCGTAGCTGGCATTGACGTTCGGGTGCACCCCGAGCGCCTCCACCACGGCCTTGGCGAAGAACGGCAGGAAGGTCAGGTTCACGCCCTCGCGCTTGGCGAAATCGGCCTTGGCCCGCTTGCGCAATGCGGCGATCTTGGTGACGTCGGCCTCGTGCACCTGGGTGAGCTGCGCGGTGGTCTGCAGCGACTCCAGGGTCTTGGTCGCGGTGATCTGCCGGATCCGATTGGCCTTCTTTGTGGTTCCGCGCAGGGCCGCCAGCGCGGGGCTGGGGGCGGCGGCCGCCTTGGCCGGTGCCGCGGCGGCGGGCGCGGCGGCCGCCGGTGCCGCGGCGGCCGGAGCCTTCTTGGCCTCGGCGGCGGCGAGCACATCCTGCTTGCGGATCCGGCCGCCGACCCCCGAACCGGTGACCGACGCCAGGTCGACGCCGTTCTCCTCGGCCAGTTTGCGGACCAGCGGGGTGACGTACGGGGTGGCGCCGTTACCGGCGGCGGCCGGGGCGGGAGCCTGGGCGGCGGGGGCCGGAGCGGCAGCCGCGGGTGCGGGAGCCTGAGCGGGGGCAGGTGCCGGTTCCGGGGCCGGTGCGGGAGCCGGGGCCGGCGCGGGAGCCGGTTCGGGCTCGGGGGCGGGCGCCGGTGCGGGAGCCGAACCGCTCGCGGGAGCGCCGGAGCCGATCACACCGAGCTGACCGCCGACCTCGACCACATCGTCTTCCTGCGCGGTGATCTCCAGCAGGGTGCCCGCGACGGGGGACGGGATCTCGGTGTCGACCTTGTCGGTGGAGACCTCGAGCAGCGGCTCGTCGACCGCGACCTCGTCACCGATCGCCTTGAGCCACCGTGTCACTGTGCCCTCGGTGACCGATTCGCCGAGCTCCGGCATCTTCACCGAGGTACCGGAGGCGGCGGAATCGGCGGCGGAGGCCGGGGCCTGGGCCGGGGCGGGCTCCGGTTCCGTGGGGGCCTGCTGGGTCTGCTCGGCGGGAGCGGACGTGGGTTCGGCGGCGGCCGGTTCGGGAGCCGGGGCGGGCTCGGCGGCCTCGCCGGCGTCACCGATGACACCCAGTTCGCCACCCACCTCGACGACGTCGTCCTCATTGGCGACGATCTTCGTCAACACACCCGCCGCGGGGGACGGGATCTCGGTGTCGACCTTGTCGGTGGAGACCTCGAGCAGCGGCTCGTCGACCTCGACCGTGTCTCCTTCCTGCTTCAGCCACCGTGTCACCGTTCCCTCGGTGACGCTCTCACCAAGAGCGGGCATCTGGACGGAGAAGGCCATGTCCGTTGACTCCTCTAACTGCTCGACGGGTCTACAACAGTTCGTTCCGGTGGAATCCTGTCGCGGGTCGCGGCGGTGTTCCAGCCGGCGTTCATTCTGCGCGGCGCCGGAGATCCGTGTGGTTGTTGTTCCGTCCACCATCCTTGCATTCGCCGCGCGACGCGTTTACCGGAGGGCATCCAATTTTGGTAGCTGGCACCATGGAATCACCGCCGGATCCGGCGGGTTTCGGGTGGTCAGCAGGAGGTCGGCTGCAGTGGGTTTGCTGGACCGTTTCCGTCGTGTCAGGGCCGGGCGCAGCGGAGTTTCCGGAGGTCGGGGCGGGGAGACCCGTTATCTGCGCGAATGGGTGCGCACACATACCGGGGTCGAGGGCTTTGTCGAACCGAAGACCACTGTGACAGATGTCACGGTCGTGCTGGTTGCCGTAGATGGTGAATGGACCCGGCGGGTCGTCGGCGAAGGCGGCGCCCGCCGCCTCGCGCGGGATCTGAAGATTCCCGTATACGACGTCGAGCGGACCGGGTATCCGCAGCGTATGCGCGATTACGACGCACGCCGGCGGATCGAGCGCAGACGGGATGTCGAGCGCGAACTCGGCGAGCCGTGACCTCCCACCGTGCCGGGACCGGGTGGGCACGCCACTGTTCCGGCCGGTGCCGCTCGCATGGCCCGAGCCGCGCGGGGCACGTGCGTCCTGCCGAATCTCGCGGCCGGTTCGGCTGCCTGCGGGATCGTCGGTAACCAGGCGCGCGCAGTGGCCCGGCGAGCCCGGATCTCGGAGGCCGGGCGCGCCGGTCGGCCCGCCGGCGGAAGCGCCAGCGGCAGCGCCAGCGGAAGCGCCAGCGGAAGCGCCGGGGCCGCGCCGGGGCCGCGCCGCCGCAACTCGGCGGCGCGGCCCCGGCCCGTTCTCGGTTGCTGGGACGACCGGACGGCCGCCCGGCAAACCGCCGGCCGCTATTCGGCGGCGATATCCTCCAGTACGGCGATGAGGGTGCGGACCGGGACACCGGTGCCGCCTTTGCCGATGTAGCCGAAGGGCCCACCGGTGTTGTACGCCGGGCCGGCGATATCGATATGGGCCCATTCCACGCCCTCGGGCACGAATTCCTTCAGGTACGTGCCGGCGACGAGCATGCCGCCCCACCGATGCGATGTCGCGTTGACCATATCGGCGACCTTGGAGTCCAGATCGGCGCGCAACTCCTTGGGCAGCGGCATCGGCCAGCCGTGCTCACCGACGGCCTGCGAGATCCGGGCCACCCGGTCGCGGAATTCGTCGGTACCCATCACACCCGGGGTGCGGGTGCCCAGCGCCACCATCTGGGCGCCGGTGAGCGTCGCGACATCGATGAGATAGTCCGGGCCGTCCTCACCGGCGCGGACCATGGCGTCGGCCAGGATGAGCCGGCCCTCGGCGTCGGTATTGGTGACCTCGATGGTGGTACCGCCGTACTGGGTGAGCACATCACCGGGCCGCTGGGCGGTACTCGACGGCATGTTCTCCGCCATCGGGACCGTCGCGATCACGGTGACCGGCAGGCTCAGCCGCGCGGCGAGCAGCGTGGTCGCCACGACCGCGGCCGCGCCGGCCATATCCGAGGTCATGTTCTCCATATTCGCGGCCGGTTTGATGGAGATACCGCCGGTGTCGAAGGTGATGCCCTTTCCTACCAGCGCGACCTTCTTCTCACCGCCCCGGTAGGTGAGCCGGACCAGACGCGGCGGACGCGACGAACCCTTGCCCACCCCCAGCACGCCGCCGAAACCGCCGTCTTCCAGGGCCTTCTCGTCGAGTACCTCGACCTCGAGGCCGGCGCCCTCGGCCAGCAGGGCGCTGCGGCGGGCGAATTCGGCCGGGTACAGATGGCTCGGCGGGGTGTTCACGAAATCACGGGCGGTGGCCACCGCTTCGGCGGTGAGCTGGGCGCGCAGCAGCGCGTCGCCGCCGAATTCGGGTTCCGGGACGAGCAGTTCGATACGGGCCGGCGGCGCGGCCTCCGGCTTCGGCGCGGACTTCGCGGAGCGGAACTCGGTGAAGGAATAGGCACCGAGGTAGAAACCCTCCACGGCGGCGCCGATATCCAGACCGGACAGGGTGGTGACCGCACGCGCGACCCCGGTCAGGGAGCGGGCAGCGACCCCGGCGCTGCGGCGGATCTGTTCGGCGTCGATATCCGCGGCGGCGCCGAGACCGACGGCCAGCACGCTGGCGACATCGTCCAGGCCGGCGGGCGCGGGAATCCGGACCAGCTGTTCGGCCTTGCCCGTGGCGCCGACCGCGGTCAGCTGGTCGAGCAGCCGGGTACGCACATCGGTGTCGAGCACATCGCCGAAGAGGTCCTCGGGGACGAGGACGGGACCGTCATCGGTGGTGGCCAGGCCGACGACGAGGACATCGGTGCCGGGTTCGAGGGTCTGGGTACGTGCCAATTCCGGTCCGAGCGGACGATCTGCGACTGCGGTCATGACCCCCAGGCTATTCGGTGGACCCGGTACGGCGTGCCGCGACGCCGTCCAGCAGCATGTCCACCGCGTCGGTGAGCAGTTCGTCGAAATCGAGGTCGGGCGGCGGGCCGGTGGGGCCGAACGCCTTGTACAGGGCCGGGCGCGCGACCGGGTCGACGAGCGCGGCCACTTCGGCGGGCACGTCGGCGGTCGCTTCCGGGCCGCCGATCCGGTCGGACCGTTCGGCGGTCCACACCAGGGCCAGCCCCTGCACCAGCGCGGAGTAACTCAGATACGTCGAGATCAGCTGTGTCCTGGACAGGTCCGGTTCGTCGAGCGCGCTCAGCGTCCGTTCCAGGGTGTCGAACAGGGACAGGCCCAGCGGCGGGCGGATCCGGGCCAGCACCGTGAGAATCCACGGATGCCGTCGGTAGATCTGCCATTCCTGTTGTGCCTCGTACCTGATCCGGGCCCGCCGGTCGACCAGATGCGGCGGCGGTGGTGGGGTTTCGGCGAGCACCAGATCGGTCATGGCGACGAGTAGCTGGGCCCGGTCGTCGAAGTACCGGTACAGCGCGGCGGTGGCCACCCCCAGCTCGCCGGCCAGGCGGCGCATCGTCAGGCCGTCGGTGCCCGCACGGTCGGCCAGGGCGACCGCCGCGTGGGCGATCACGAGTTTCGACAACCGTTGCGGCCGCGGGCGCGGCGGGGCGGCCGGTGCCCGGCGCCGGGCCCGGTAGGCGCGGGCCTGGCAGGAGCGGGAACAGTACCGCCGCCGGCGGCCGCGGGCCGGTTGCCGCAGGTCCGCACCACATAACGCACACGCTGTCACCGCGCTATTCCATCACACGAAATACCGTGACGAAATAGTGGTTTTCCGCTGATTGAGGACATAAGTTCGCTGGTGGTAACACCATTCACAGGAGGCGGTATGGGAACAGAACTGACCGTGCGGCGCGTCGGAACGAGTGATCTCGAACCGCTGACGGAGGCGTTCCGGAAGGCAACCCTGGACGAGGCGGTCACCGAGTGGATCCTGCGCGACTACCCGGTGGACGAGTTCCTCGACGAATGGGTTCCGCAGATCATCGACCGCGGCCTGCGCGACGACGAGATCTGGGTCGCCGGGGGCGACGGCGAGATCTGGGCGATCTCGATCTGGCAGAAGCTCACCTCGGCCGACCGGCTCATCGCCGAGGCCACCACGATGCGGGGCCACGCGGAACGGGCGCCGGACGTGCGTCCGCTGCAGCGGTCGGCCTATGTGACCGAATTGCTGGCCCGGGAGCATCCGCGCAGGTTCCCGCACAGCTACCTGGAACTGATCATCACCGTGCCGGAGTTCCGCGGGCGCGGTGCGGGCGCGGCCATCCTCACCGAACGGACCCGGCAGTTCCGCGCGGCGGGGCTCCCGGCGTATCTGGAGGCCAGCACCGAACGCTCGTCGCGGCTCTACACCCGGCAGGGTTTCGTTCGCACCGGCGAAACCCACACCCTGCCGGAGGAGGGACCCACATTGATCCCCATGTGGTTCGAGGCCTGACCCGCCGCGGTGGCCGCGGGCCGGGCACGGTGTGATCCCGGCCCCGGCCGGCACCGGGATAAGCTCGCCCGGTGAGTGACGCCGAGCTGCAACAGGGCCCTGTCCACGGAGTGCATGTCGAACTCGGAGCGAAATTCGCCCCGTTCGGCGGCTGGGAGATGCCGGTCTCGTACGCGGGCACCGTGGCCGAGCACACCGCGGTGCGGGAGTCGGTGGGGCTGTTCGATGTGAGTCATCTCGGGAAGGCGACCGTACGCGGTGTGGGCGCGGCCGAATTCGTGAACTCGGCGCTGACCAACGACCTGGGCCGGATCGGGCCCGGCCGGGCGCAGTACACGCTGTGCTGCAATGCCGACGGTGGCGTGGTCGACGATCTCATCGCCTATTTCGTGCGCGACGACGAGATCTTCCTGGTGCCGAACGCGGCCAATACCACCGCGGTGGTGCAGAAGCTGGCAGTGGCCGCGCCGCCGGCGATCACAGTCACGGGGGAACACCGCGACTACGGTGTCTTCGCCGTCCAGGGGCCCCGGTCGGCGCAGGTGCTCACCGCGCTGGGTCTCCCGGTGGATCTGTCCTACATGGCGTTCGTCGACGCGGACTGGTCGGGGCAGCCGGTGCGTGTGTGCCGGACCGGCTACACCGGTGAACACGGTTACGAATTGCTGCCGCGCTGGGACGGCGCCGAGGCCCTGTTCCGGGCGCTGGTGGAGCAGGTGCGAGCGACCGGCGGCCAGGTCGCCGGGCTCGGTGCCCGCGACACCCTGCGTACCGAGATGGGCTATCCGCTGCACGGGCACGAATTGTCGGCCGAGATCACGCCGGTGCAGGCGCGCGCGTCGTGGGCGGTGGGCTGGGCCAAACCGGATTTCTGGGGCAGGGCCGCGCTGGAAGCGGAACGGGCGGCCGGACCGGGCCGCACCCTGCTCGGCCTGGAAGCACTCGACCGCGGGATCCCGCGGGAGAACCAGGACGTGCTGCTCGACGCCACGAAGATCGGGGTGACCACCTCCGGGACCTTCTCGCCGACCAGGCAGATCGGGATCGCGCTGGCGCTGCTGGACCCGGCGGTGCAGGTCGGCACCGAGGTGACGGTGGACGTCCGCGGCCGGTCGCTGCGCTGCGCGGTGGTGCGGCCTCCGTTCGTCGAAGCACACACCAGCTGAGACGGTCGGGCCGGGTCGTCGTGACCGGCTGCGGCGCGGCCGGTACGGACATGCCCGGCACGCGAGACGGACCACCGCGGATTCGGTGCGGACCCAGGACATAGACTGCTGGTCATGACCGCTGCTGCACAGTTCGCCCGTATACCTCATCCTGCGCCCACCCCGGCGCAGCGGGTACAGGAGATTCTGTCGGCGCCCGGTTTCGGCCGCTATTTCACCGACCATATGGTCACCATCGATTACACCGAGGCCGACGGCTGGACCAACGCGGTCGTGGAACCCTACGGCGCCCTGACCCTGGATCCGGCCACCATGGTGTTCCACTACGGCCAGGCGATCTTCGAAGGGCTCAAGGCCTACCGCCAGCCGGACGGGCAGGTCGCCTGTTTCCGGATCGACGCCAACGCGGCCCGGTTCCGCCGGTCCGCGCGCCGCATGGCGATGGCCGAACTCCCCGAGGAACTGTTCATCGAATCGGTGCGCCAGCTGCTCGAGGTCGACGGGGAGTGGGTGCCCGCAGCGGGCGGTGAGGAATCGCTCTACCTACGGCCGTTCATGTTCGCCACCGAAGCCGGGCTGGGCGTGAAGCCCGCCTCCGCCTATAAATACCTGCTGCTGGGCTCCCCGGCCGGCGCCTACTTCCCGCGCGGGGTGAAACCGGTGCGCGTGTGGCTGTCGACCGAGTACGTGCGGGCCGCGCCCGGCGGCACCGGTGAGGCCAAGGTGGCCGGTAACTACGCGGCGTCGCTGCTGGCGCAGTCCGAGGCCACCGCCAAGGGCTGCGATCAGGTGGTGTGGCTGGACGCGGTCGAACGCCGCTATGTCGAGGAGATGGGCACCAACAACCTGTTCTTCGTCTACGGCTCCGGATCGGACGCGCGGCTGGTCACCCCGGAACTGTCCGGGTCGCTGCTGCCGGGGATCACCCGGGATTCGCTGCTGACCCTGGCGGCCGATTCCGGCTACCCGGTGACCGAACGCAAGATCTCCGTCGAGGACTGGCGGGCCGGTGCGGAATCCGGCGAGATCACCGAGGTTTTCGCCTGCGGCACCGCGGCCGTGATCACCCCGGTCGGTTCCGTGTTCGGGCCCGACGGTGAATTCACCATCGGTGGCGGCGAGCCGGGCGAGGTGACCATGGCGCTGCGTGACACGCTCACCGGTATCCAGCGCGGGACCTTCGCCGATGTGCACCAGTGGATGCGGGTGCTCTGACCGGACCTCGCAGTTCACCCGTATACCGAGCGCGGGGCCCGGTGCCCGGGGCCGCGCCGATCAGCCCGGCATGAGGGCGTGCCATTCGGCGAGTGACCGCGGCCGCAGCACATAGTTGTTATCGCGGATCGAGTCCAGGGAGGCGTGCGGGTCCGGGGAGTACCAGTGACCCGGGTAGACCTCCGGATTGATCGGCATATCCGCCAGGTAGCGCAGGCTGCGGAACATGGTGTCGGAGTCACCGCCCGGGAAATCGGTACGCCCGCAACCGTCGATGAACAGGGTGTCGCCGGCGATGAGTTTGCCGTCGACCAGGAAGCACTGGCTGCCCGGGGTATGTCCCGGGGTGTGTAAGAACTCGATTTCGAAGGCGCCGACACTGAGCTTGTCGCCGTGGCCGTGGCCGGTGAGCTCGCTGGGGGCGATGCCGGTGACATCGGCGACCCAGGTCTTCTCCTGATCGTTCACATGCACCGGAACCGTGGCCTGCTCGAGCAGTTCCCGTACCCCGCGCAGGGTGAACCCCATCATGGTGCCGCCGATATGGTCCGGGTGGTGATGGGTGACGAGCACCCCGGACAGTTTCAGTCCGTCGTTCTCGGCGATATCGGCCAGATCGCCGGCCGCGTAGGCGGGATCTACGACGACACAGTCACCGGTGTCCCGGTCACCGACCAGATAGGCGAAATTGCGCATCTGCGTGGCGATCGGATCCCCGACGGCGAAATCACGGCCGGCCAGGAGTTGACGGAAGTAGAAGCGCTCGGCTGACATACCCCCACCTTATGGGGCGCGGTGGACCGGTGAGACTCTGCGTTCGCACTATTGTGGCCTGGCGACATCGGACGGGACCGAGCTTTGTGGACCGAACAGCGTTCAGGTGGCTCAGACAGAGTGGGCAACCAGCGCGAAACCCAGGGCCGCCAGTGCGGTGGTGAGTTCCACCGCCGCCCCGAGGAGATCACCCGAGAGCCCACCGAACCGGCGGACCGCGTGGCCGACCAGGTGGATCGCGGCGGCGAGCGCCACCAGCGCCACCAGCGGCCCGGACCACGGCAGCTCCGGTACCGCGAAAACCGCCGCCGCCGTACCCGCGGCGGCCCAGCCGAGAACCGCGGGACGGGACTGCGTTCCGGCGACCATAGCCCCGAACCAGGTGCCGGGCGCCGGGGCGATCCCGCGGCGGCAGGCGGCGACCACCGCGACTCGGCCCAGACCCACCGCCGCCACGACCGCCGCCCAGTGACCGGTGGCCGCCAGCGTGGTGAACGCCCCCGCCTGGACACCGGCGGCCAGCACGATGGCGGCCACCCCGAACGGCCCGGCGCCCCCGCTCTTCATCACCTCCCGCGCGCGTTCGGGTGACCCATAGACTCCGAGGCCGTCGAAGGTGTCGGCGAGCCCGTCCAGATGCATACCCCGGGTCAGCAGCGCCAGGGCCGCGACCGCGACGAATCCGGCGGCGATCCCTGCGGGCGCGAGCACCCACAGCAGCGCCGCCGCGACCAGACCGAGCCCGAATCCGGCGACCGGGGCGAGCGCGATGGCCCGGCCCGCCGCCCGGCGGTCCACCTCGCTCGGTCCGCGCACCGGCAGCACCGTGAGCCAGGAGAAGGTGAGACGCAGCGGGGTCAGCATCGTGCTCGGCTCGTCGCGGCGGTCACTTCTGCAGATCGACGGTGGCCGGTTCGGCATCCGCGGTGCTGACTCCGGCGTCGGCGAAGGTCGCCATCTCCGCGAGCACTGCGACGGCGGCCCGCAGGACGGGGAGCGCGGTGAGCGCGCCGGACCCCTCACCGAGGCGCATATCCAGATCCAGTACCGGGGCGAGTTTCAGTTTGCTCAGCGCTTCGGCGTGCGCCGGCTCGGTGGACCGGTGGGCGGCCAGCCACCAGTGCGCCGCGCCGGCCGCCAGATCCTCGGCGATGAGTGCGGCCGCGGTGACGATGAGCCCGTCGAGCAGCACCGGGGTGCGTCGGGCGGCGGCCCGGGCCAGGAACCCGGTCATGGCGGCGATATCGGCACCACCGGCGACACGGAGCAGTTCGACACTGTCCCGGGCTACGGGCCGGGCCCGCCACATGGCGTCGCGGACGGCGGCCACCTTGCGCATCCACCCGTGATCGTCCACCCCCGTGCCCCGCCCGACCGCCCGCACCGGTTCGATCCCGGTGAGGGTGGCGATGAGCGCGGTGGCGGGGGTGGTGTTACCGATGCCCATATCCCCGGCGATCAGCAGGTCGGCCCCGGCGTCGATCTCCTCGTCGGCGACGGCCGCGCCGGCGGCGAGTGCGACGGTGACCTCCTCGGCGGTGAGTGCGTCCGCGCGATCGATCGCGCCGCTGGACCGGCGCACCTTGTGGGTGCTCACCGTGGGATCGGTATCGGCGTCCACCGCGATATCCACCACCCGCACGGTGGCCCCGGCGATTCCGGCCAACGCGTTCACTGCGGCTCCGCCCGCCCGGAAATTGGCGACCATCTGCGCCGTGACCTCGCTGGGGTACGCCGAGACGCCGTGCCGCGCCACCCCGTGGTCGCCGGCGAACACCACCACCCGCGCCTGCTCGAACTGTTTCGGCGGGCAGACACCCTGGCAGGCCGCCACCCAGTTGCCCAGCTCTTCCAACCGTCCCAGCGATCCCGGCGGTTTGGTCAGCGACGACTGCCGTTGCTCGGCGGCCGCGCGGGCACCGGCATCCGGCGGGGCCACGGGTGCGAATCCCTCTGTCACTGTTCGAGCCTTCCGATCGGGTGCTGTCGCGGCGCCACCGCGCCGGGATCTCTCTCGGCGGGCGTGTCCACTTCCCGGACAATATTGCCCGGTGCGCGGCGCACGTCGTGCGGTACCCGGGCGGTGGCGCCCCTGCCCGGGGACGGTGCCGGTGGCGAGGTGTCAGCCGCCGATCCGTTCGCGCAGGGTGGCCACCCCCGGACCGTCGAGTTCGGCGCAGTACGCGGCGCGCCCGGCCATCGCCATGACCAGCGCGAGCGTGCTGCCGCGCACCGATGGTCCGGTGCCGGTGTCGAAGGGTCCGTCGGTGGCCCGCAGGTGCAGGCCCGCGGTGGCGGTGCGGCCGGCGACCGTGAAATCGCGCGCGGCGAAGAAACGGGCGACCTCGGTCACCCCCGGCAGCGTCGGGGCGCCGGTCAGTCCGAGCGGGTACCGGATATCGCCGCCGTGCACCACGATCTCGCCGAGCCACGCGGGAGTGTGCCCGGACGGCGCGGTGGTGTTCGTTACCGCCGCGCGAAACCGTTCGAGCGTATCGGCCGGGCCGGCGCCCAGCTGCTCTCGCAGGCGACGCTCATTGTGCAGGTCGGCGTCGAAGCGGGCGCCGATCATGCTGCGGATCCACCGCAGCCGCCCGGTGCTCGCGGCCGCGGTGAGATGGGCGACGACCTCCTGTACCGACCACCGGCCGCACAGGGAGGGAGCCGACCATTGCTGTGGGGTCAGATCGGCCAGTTCGTCGGCCAGGGCGGCCCGTTCCCGATGGATCGCTGCCCAGATGTCGGCGCGCGGCATGGTCTGCACCGCACGATTCAAGCACCGCGCTCCGACATGACCGCGGCAGCGGGGCGGCAGGCCCGTCGCCCGGGATGCCGCCCGAGCGGCCGCGGCTCATTTCAGGCGCAGCGGCAGCCCGGCGACCACGAGAAAAGCCTCGTCACAGACCTGGGCCAGCCGCTGATTCAATGTGCCGATCTCGTCCCGGAACAGGCGACCCGACCGGGTCGCGGGGATCACGCCCAGTCCCACCTCTGGGGTGACGAGCACCAGCCGGTCGCGAGAGCCGGCTACGGCGTCGACGAGAACATCGGTATCCGGCCCGACCGTGCCGCGCGGGGCGTCCCAGGCAGCGCGGGCGTCGAGGCGGGCGGTCAGCCAGGTGCCGATATCGTCGACCAGAGTGGCGCCGGGATGAGGGGTGCGCAGTTCGGCCGCCGGATCGGCGGCGTCGATCACTGTCCACGACGCGGGACGGCGGGCTCGGTGCGCGGCGATCCGGGCGGCGAAATCGGTATCCGCGGGATCCGGGATCGCGGTGGCCAGGTAGCGCACCGCGCCGCCGGTGACGAGGGATTCGGCGAACGCGGATTTACCCGAGCGCGCGCCCCCGAGCACGAGCGTGCGCTGTCCAGAAGGAGGGACGGGTTCGGGCACCCGCGGATCAGATCGCGTCGCCGGGGGAGACCCGCGGCTTGGGCGCGCGCATCTTGCGCATCTGGGACGCGCGTACGAACGCGTACCAGCCGAGCCGGAAACCGGTATCGGTGGATTTCGGGAAGCGCTCCCGCACCCGACGGTTGACGACCCGGCCGAGCAGGAAACCCTCGGCCATCATGAAGACCATCATGACCAGCATGGCCAGCGTGACGATCGACTGCCACGCGGGAGCCGCGAACATGGACAGGATCAGCAGCAGCGCCATCGGCATGAACAGGCCGACCAGGTTGCGGCGGCCGTCGACGATATCGCGGACGAACGCGCGTACCGGGCCCTGATCGCGGGGCAGCAGGTATTTGTCCTCACCCGCCAGCATCCGGGCGCGCCGGTCCTGGGCGGCGGCACGACGCTCGGCGGAGGCCGCCTTGCGGTCCTCCTTGGAACCGCGCGTCTCCTTGCGCCGGGCGCGCGCTTCCTTCGATGTCATGGGGGGCGGGGCGACCGGCCCTCGGCGCCTGCCCTCGGCGTCGCGCCGACTCGGGGTGGGCCGGCCCTTGCCTGCCGTGGGCGCGGCCTTGGCCGAGGCCGCATCGGCCTCGGTGGCGCTCGCGGTGGCGGTCGCGGCCCGCGAGCCGTCAGCGGTCACATCGGTACCGTTGGGCTCACCGCGTCGGAACAACTTCACGGTAACCAGGCTAATCGGTCACCCGCCCCGGCCGTGAACGGGGCGGGGGCCGCGGTGCGGCCGGTCACTCCGCCGGGGCGGTCATGGCTCGGCTCACCTCGATGCGTCGCAATCGGTGGCACGGGTGGTGTGGCCGCGGGCCCCGGAGATGGCAAGATGGGGAATAGCAGCCCGTCCGAGGGTGTTGTGACACCCGGAACCGTGCGCTGTTCACGGACCGACCACGCTGTCCATAGGAGAGTTCATGAGTGTGCAGAACGACACCGCCACCACCACCCACGGTGTGCAGCTGACCGATGCTGCCGCGGGTAAGGCCAAGGCGCTGCTCGATCAGGAGGGCCGGGACGACCTCGCGCTGCGGATCGCGGTGCAGCCGGGCGGCTGCGCGGGGCTGCGTTACCAGCTCTTCTTCGACGATCGCACCCTCGACGGCGATCTGACCGCCGAATTCGGCGGCGTCACCCTGACCGTCGACCGGATGAGCGCGCCGTATGTGCAGGGCGCCGCGATCGACTTCGTCGACACGATCGAGAAGCAGGGCTTCACCATCGACAACCCCAACGCCACCGGCTCCTGCGCCTGCGGCGACTCCTTCAACTGAGTGCCCCGGGCCGGTGACAGCGCCGGCCCGGCAGTCTGCGATACACCCGGGTTACGTGACCATTACTTGTCACGAGGCCGGTTACGACACGTAGTCGTAGCCCCGGCGAATTGATACGGTGAACCCCAGGGGGCAAAGCCCCGTTCACTTTCTTGTTCGCGCTGATTCCGAAGGGGCCGACCTACGTGTCCATAGCTGTATCCGCATCCATCGCGACCGACCACCTCATGCGTTTCTCCGGCCGATTCGCCGATGTGCTGCTGCCCGATCAGCTCGAGCATGTCTCGCTGAGTTTCCTCGTCGACGATCTGGTGATCCGCCGTGGCGGGGTCGCCGGCAACATCGCCTACGCCATGGGCCTGCTCAAGCAGTCGCCGCTGCTCATCGGTTCGGTGGGACGCGATTTCGGCGAGTACCGGCAGTGGCTGGAGTCCCACGGTGTCGACTGCTCGGTGGTCCGGGTGTCCGAGTCCGCGCACACCGCCCGGTTCGTCTGCACCACCGATGAGGATATGGCCCAGATCGCCTCGTTCTATCCCGGCGCGATGAGCGAAGCAGGTGATATCTCGCTCACCGCGCTGGCCGAAGAGCGCAAACTC
The DNA here is from genome assembly GCF_001613445.1 of Nocardia grenadensis NBRC 108939. Taxonomy (GTDB): domain Bacteria; phylum Actinomycetota; class Actinomycetes; order Mycobacteriales; family Mycobacteriaceae; genus Nocardia; species Nocardia grenadensis. The sequence continues at coordinate 21,462 of NZ_BDCJ01000011.1, read as the reverse complement.
GACCTGGTCCTGGTCGGCGCGAACGATCCCGAGGCGATGTTGCGGCATACGGCCGAATGCCGGGAACTGGGCGTGCCCTTCGCCGCCGATCCCTCCCAGCAGCTGGCCCGCTTGGACGGCGACCAGGCCGTACAGCTCATCGAGGGCAGTGCCTACCTCTTCACCAACGAGTACGAATGGGGCCTGCTCAAGCAGAAGACGGGCCTCACCGAGGACGAGATCGCCGCCCGGGTGGGTGTGCGGGTCACCACCCTCGGTAAGGACGGTGTGCTGGTGGTCGACACCGACGGCAGCCAGACGCGCGTCGAGGCCGTGCCGGAGTACGCCAAGGTAGACCCGACCGGTGTGGGTGACGCGTTCCGGGCCGGTTTCCTCACCGCCCACGCCGCGGGACTCGGCCTCGAACGCGCGGCACAGCTGGGCTCGCTGGTCGCGGTACTCGTGCTGGAGACGGTCGGCACCCAGGAATGGGCGCTGGACGCCGATGCCGCGCTCAAACGGCTCGGCGAGGCCTACGGCGGGGACGCGGCCGCCGAACTCGAATCACTGCTGCGCTGAACCGCCGGTAACAACGAACGAGGGCCCCGCTCATCGAGGTGAGCGGGCCTCGTTGTCGGTAGGGGCTAGACCTGGACCGGATAGGTGGGCTCGGAGATCTCCGGCTTGATCCGGTCCTCCACGAAGATCCCGTGCCAGATCATGAACACCAGCAGGGTCCACAGGCGCCGGCTGTGATCGGAATCCCCGGCCCGGTGCGCGTCGAGCATGGCGGTGATCGCGGCCTTGTCCAGCAGATGATCGGTCTGCGATTCGGCGATCTGCTGTCGGGCCCAGTCGTAGAGTTCGGTGCCGCGCAGCCAGTGCCGCAGCGGCACCGGGAACCCCAGCTTCGCGCGATGCAGCACATGGCCCGGGACGATGCCCTCGAGCGCCTGCCGCAGCGCGTACTTGGTGGTGTCCTTGGTGATCTTCTGTTCCAGCGGGATCTGCTCGGCCACCCGGAAGACCTCGGAATCCAAAAACGGCACCCGTAGTTCCAGGGAGTTCGCCATGGTTATCTTGTCGGCCTTGACCAGGATGTCACCGCGCAACCAGGTGAACAGATCCAGATGCTGCATCCGCGTGACCGGGTCCCAGCCCGCCGACCGGTCGTAGATCGCGGCGGTGACATCCTGATGGGTCCATTCCGGGCGGAACTCCCGCAGCACCGACCGCAGCTGGGCGTCGCTGAAACTGCGCGCATTGCCGTAGTACCGTTGCTCGAGGGTCAGCGAACCCCGGTGCAGCAGACTCTTGCCGCGGGTGCCGTCCGGGATGAGATCGGAGACCCTCCCGGCCAGCCGGCGCAGCCCGCGGGGCAGTTTCTCGAACGGTGCCAGCGACAGCGGCTCCCGGTAGATGGTGTAGCCGCCGAACAGTTCGTCGGCGCCCTCACCGGACAGCACCACCTTGACGTGCTTACGTGCCTCTTTGGCGACGAAGTACAGCGGCACCAGCGCCGGATCGGCCACCGGGTCGTCGAGGTACCAGACGATCTCCGGGATGGCGGCGGCGAACTCCGCCGGGGAGACGACCTTGACGATATGCCGGGCCCCGATCGCGGCCGCGCTCTCCGCGGCCACGTCGACCTCGGAATAGCCCTCCCGCTCGAAGCCGGTGGTGAAGGTGATCAGCTTCGGGTTGTGCCGCATGGCCAGCGCCGCGATGGCGGTGGAGTCGATACCGCCGGACAGGAAGGAGCCGACGGTCACATCGGCGCGCATATGTTTGGCGACCGAATCCTCGAGCGCCGCGGCGATCTCCCGGTAGCGGGCCTGTTCGGAGCCCGCGGCGAAGGGGCGTACGCCGAATCCGGGAACGAAATAGCGGGTGATCTCCGGCTGCGCGCCGGGCCGCACCACCGCGTGGCTGCCCGACTCCAGCCGGCGGATACCGGCGTGCAGCGTCTCCGGCTCCGGGACGTACTGCAGCACCGTGTAGTGCTCGAGCGCCCGGTGGTCGAGGGATTCGTCCAGCCCGAGATCGGGCAGCAGTTCCAGCAGGCTCTTCTTCTCGCTGCCGAACGCGGTACCGCCCGGGCCGGTGGCCAGGAACAGCGGTTTGATACCGAACGGGTCGCGGGCGAGGAACAGCTCCCGGGTGTGGGTGTCCCAGATCGCGAAGGCGAACATGCCGCGCAGCCGCCGCACCGCCTCCGGACCCCAGTAATGGAACGCCGCGACGATGGCCTCGCCGTCGCCCTCGGTCGCGAATATGGACTCGTCACCGAATTCGGCCGCGTGTTCGCGGGCCAGTTCCTCGCGCAGTTCCAGATAGTTGTAGATCTCGCCATTGAAGGTCAGCGCGTACCGCTGCCGGTCGTCGGCCGGACCCCAGCGCAGCGGCTGGTGCGAATGCTCGATATCGATGATCGACAACCGGTTGAAACCGAAGATCAGCTGGTCGTCGTGCCAGGTGCCGCGCTCGTCCGGCCCGCGGTGCCGCACACAGTGCAGCGCGTCGTATACCCGCTGCACCGTTTCCGGTGTCGCGGTATCGGATGTCAGAAATCCGAGCAGTCCACACACTGCGGCGCTAACCTCGTTTCTACTGGTCGGGGATCCGCGCCCGGGGGAGTCGGCGCGGTGGGCGAAATCTAGTGTCCGAGTATGCCGCACGTATCGATTCCCCGTGCGATACACCTCCGTCCGCCCCGTGCGCCACTGTACGGAGTGTCGAAGCCGACCCGACGGCGTACCGGGCGCGTGTTTGGTCTACGCTGCGTAGTACTCGGACTGTTCCGGGTGGTGTCGCGCGGTGCGCGGAGCCGCCCGGGTAGCCCGAACGAGCTGTTTTTCAGCGTTCCCGGCGGCGGGTCCCGCCCCGGGGATGCGGTGTCGGAATGTGTGGCGACCAGGAAGGCGTTGAGCGTGGCGCACAAGGCGAGCGACGAGATCGGGGCACGGCCTGCCCGGCGGCGGGGTCGTGTCCTGCGGCGGGCCGGACTGGCGGTATCCCTCGGGATCACCACCATGCTCGTATCCGGCTGCTCGATCGACAATGTGTGGTTGCGGTTCGGCTGGCCCTCGGGTGTCACCCCGCAGGCCCACCGGATGCGGGAACTGTGGACCTGGTCGGTGGTCGCCGCCCTCATCATGGGTGTGCTCGTCTGGGGCCTGACCTTCTGGACCGTGGTCTTCCACCGCAAGAAGAAGGACTCGCCGGAGTTCCCCCGGCAGACCGGCTACAACGTGCCGCTCGAACTGACCTACACCGCGATCCCGTTCGTTATCATCGCGGTGCTGTTCTACTTCACTGTGGTCGTGCAGAACTACGTGCACGAGAAGGTCGACAACCCGGATGTGGTCGTCGACGTCACCGCCTTCCAGTGGAACTGGAAGTTCGGCTACCGCGATGTCGACCTGAAGAACGGGTTCACCTACAACGGTGTCGACACCACCCGGGAGAACGCGAACCAGCAGCAGCTCCAGGAGTACGCCAACCGGACCAACGAAGAGGGCCATCCGCAGCCCGGCCCGGTGCACGGCCGTCCCGAGAACGACATCCTGTCCTTCCTGCACTACAACAAGATCGAAACGATCGGCAGCAGCACCGAGGTTCCCGTCCTCGTGCTCCCGACCGGCAAGGTGATCGAGTTCCAGCTCGCCGCCGCGGACGTCATCCACGCGTTCTGGGTTCCGGAGTTCCTCTTCAAGCGGGACGTCATGCCGAACCCGAAGGAGAACAACTCCGACAACGTCTTCCAGATCAGTGAGATCGACCGGGAAGGCGCCTTCGTGGGCCGCTGCGCGGAAATGTGCGGCACTTTCCACTCGATGATGAACTTCGAGGTCCGCGCGGTTTCGCCGGATAAGTTCCAGCGCTACATCCAGGCGCGGGAATCGGGTATGACCAATGCCGCCGCGCTCGAGTCCATCGGTGAGTCGCCGGTGGCCACCTCGACCCAGCCGTTCAACACCGATCGCACGGTCAAGACCGACACCACCGAAAGCAAGTGAGGACTGATCTGAGATGAGGATCGAAGCACGGCTGTTCGAACTGCTCACGGTGTTCTTCATTCTCGTGGGCGTCATCTACGGCTTCTTCACCGCCCAGTCGCGGACCGGGATCGAATGGGCCGGCACCACGGCGATCGTGCTCACCGCCGGTCTGTCGCTGATCATCGGCACCTATTTCCGCTTCGTCGCCCGCCGGCTCGACCTGCGCCCCGAGGACTATGAGGACGCCGAGATCGTGGACGGCGCCGGCGACCTGGGCTTCTTCTCGCCCGGTAGCTTCTGGCCCATCCTGCTGGCCGGTGCCGCCTCGGTGACCGCCCTGGGCTTCGCCTTCTTCGAGCCGTGGCTGCTCGGGCTCGGTGTCATCCTGGTCCTGACCGCCGCCGGCGGCCTGGTCTTCGAGTACTATCTGGGCCCCGAAAAGCACTGAGCCGGTGGCGGCGTTCCGGCGCCCGCACCCGCACGACGAGAACCCCGCCGGCCTTCCGGACAGCGGGGTTCTTGCGTCTCGAGGATGGTGGGTTCCCATGGTGTGGGTGCAGTCGGCCATCCATAGAACGGCGACATTGAGCACTTACAGTGACGTGAGCGCGCCCACGTCGACCAAGACGTACGTCGGCACGCCCCGGTGTTACCGGAGGGGCGAAGTCCGTGGCCGGGGCCGTCTACCGTTCGTAGAGCGGCGAACGGTGAGCACTGATGGTGTCGGCCCGCCCGTACTCGGTCGGGCACACGCCCGCAACACCCCCGTCTACTCCGGATGGTCAGCGGTCCATAGGTCGGTCCCGCCCCGGCTTTGGAGCGTGTGCGGTCAGCCGTCCATAGGCCGGTGACCATTGAGCACTCAGGTGCCGTGAACCTCCCCGGACCGGTCCAGGCGCACGACAGCATGTACCTTCTGTCTCCTCTGGATGGTCGACCTCCGTGGTCGGAGCCCGCCCCCGATTCTGGAGCGGCGGAGTGAAGAATCGGGGTCACAAGGTCCCGACCCGCCCCGCCGGAGGCGGGGCAGATAAACACAGCTCAGTCGACGGATTCGTAGCGGATGCTGTTCTCCGAGCGGCAGATCTCCTCGATGCCGGTGACGATATCGCGCAGCTGTTCCGACGGCAGGGCGTGCGGGCGGAGCCGGCAGGTGAAGGTGATCAGGCCGTGGTCGGCGGCGGGCAGGTTGTTGGCGGCGGATTCGTAGCGCAGATACGGCGAACGCACCCCGTAGGTCATGGCCGAGATGACGGTGAAGCAGCCGGTACGTTCCCGATGGCCGTTGAACAGATCGTGCAGCCGGTAGAACACCGATGTGTAGTTGGACAGCGGGGCGAAGACGCCCACCCGGTAGGCCGGGCCGCGCTCGGAGGAACTGATCACCGTATCGGCAAGGTATTCGGCGTCGCGCAGGGTCAGGACCTTGGGGGTGAACATCACCGCACCCGCGGCGGCGTTGCGGACCGGCATACCGGCCTTACCGGGGGTCGCCGAGGCAATGGCGCCCAGCGATTTCCGGGCCCGGCTGCCGACCTCACGGCGGGCCCGCAGGGAGCGGGTGGGCGCGGTGGGGTAAAGGCTGGACCACTGGCCGAACCGCACCGTGCCGAGCTGCATCTGACCCGCGATGACCGGGCGGGACACCTTGAGCGGGGCGGTATCCACCCAGCGACCCACCTGCAGCACCGCGTCCCGGGGACGGGTGACCTCGGCGTAGGCGTAGTCGACGAAACTGTCGAAATCCAGGAAGCGGTGCGAATCGGTGGACAACCAGGTGTTGTCCTTGTCGACCTGCACGGTGTCGAGGGTGAGCGCGGTGATGATGCCCGCCCGGCCGCCGGCGCCCAGGATGCGATGGAACCGTTCTATGTGATGGGTGCGCCCGCAGGTGCCGATCCGGCCGTCGGTATCGACGTACTCGAGGTCGACGATCTGATCGATGAACAGGCCGTGTCGGTGCGAGGCGGTGCTCACCCCGCCCACCGAGGCGAACCCACCCGCGGTGATATCCCGATGGTCGCCCACCACGGGCAGGCCCAGACCGTGCGCGCCGAGCCGCCGGTCGATATCGGACAGCCGCGCCCCCGCCTGGACCCGTACCGTGCGACGGCCGAGATTCAGATCGACGATCGCGTTCATCCGGCGCAGCGACACCACGGTCTGCTGATCGGGCAGGGTGAGGCCGTCGGTGGCGGGATCGCCCCCGTGAACGGTGAGCGGCCTGGAGCGTTCCCGGGAATTCCGCACGGTGCGAACGACATCCGCGGTGTCGCGAGGCAGGTACTCGGCAGGAGAAACGATGTGCGGCGTGCTCATGGCACGAAAGCTAACCACAGCTGGGCTGCCGTGGCGATACTGGGTTTTGCTGTGTTTATTTGCGGCGCCTTCGGCGCCGCGGGGTCGAGGCCCCCGAAGGTCCCGCCGTTCAGGCCTCGAGACTCGCGCCTGCGGCGCATGCGCTTCGAGGCCTGAACGGCGGGACGGGCCTCGACCCTTTGTGGGCCTCGCTGAACTCGGCGCCGGGGTGGCGTCGAGGGGCGGGGTGGGGCGGTTGTTCGGTGGGCGGGCTCAAGCCAGGCCGTGGAGTCGCCGGCCGATTACTTCGACCCAGTCGACCTGTTCGAATGTGGCGAAATCTACTCGGATCGTGTCCATGACATCGCGGCCGGGGGCGAAGAGCGCGGCGCGTTTGTCGGCTTCGATGACCACGTACATACCGTGCGGGTCGGCCAGGAAGGTCACCTCGAGCTGGTTCAGGCGCGGGAAACGCGGTGACGGGCCGAATTCGATCTCCTGGAAGAACGGCAGCGAATGCGGGATCCCGTCCACCCGGCCGGCCTCCACATCGGCGTGCCGCAGGCCGAACCCCCAGGCCTCCACCGCCGCCAGCACCACGTGCTGGGGCGGCAGCGCGCCCACACCGATGGGGTCGGTATCGGTGGCGTCGAATCCGCCGTCCACGTCCACCCGGGTGCGGACGGCGACGGCGGTCCCGTGCAGGTGCCTGCCGTTGTAGAAGGTGATGGGTGTTTCCCACGGCACGAGCAGTTCGAACCGCCCTTCCAGCGGATACCCGGGCAGCAGTTCGAACGGGCCGAACACCGGCTGCCGGGCGAAGGCCATATCCACCAGCGCCTCGCCGTCGTCGTACTCGCGTTCGGCCCGGGTGACCAACTCCACCGCGACGCCTTTCACCCGGACCGGCCGATCATGACAGCGCATCCGGATGATTCCGTGCACCGCCTGCCCCGGTTGTACTCCGGGGGTGGACAACTCGGTCTCCACCTCGGCGGTATGCGCGCCCAGCGCGCCCAGCAATGTCCTGAACATCGAAAGTCTCCCTCCGGCCCCGCCGCACGTCTCCCCGCCGCCGTGCCTCGGTCCACAGCGTAGACGTAAACGCCCATCCGTGTGTTGCCCGAGTGGGAGGGTGGTCGAAACCATTGAGCGCCTGTGGAATATGGCTAGATCGGCGGGAGGAAGACCGGGCCGGTGCCGCGAGCCGACGAGGTGCGCGCTCCGGTGCGCCGCGATATGGTGTGCACCGACAGCGGGGCCTGGGAATTCCGGTCCCCGATCGACCTGTCGGCCCCGGAATCTGAAGCTTCTTCGACACGGGTAAAACCAGTATCTTCGACCATCAGTTGAAGGGATACGTCCCTTCGCACAAGGCGCTCTTCGGGTACGGTGCCGACCTGGCGCCGGAAGGTCGGCCGATACACGGATATGTCACACGCGATCCGCTGGGCCGAGATCTTTATGGTGGTCGTTTGTCCAGCTATGGCACGATCGCAGTGGTTTTCAAGCCGCAGGTCGCCGAGCGGGCAACGATTACGCTCAACGACTCTTTAGCCGTCGCAACGCATAATGACGAGATGAAGGTGGGCATGTCGCTTGCCGAGCCGCTTACGAACCCGACCTCGAATCTATTCCGGCGTAACGAAGATCTGTTCACACTCCAGAACCCCGAAAGTGTCAAACCATACATCGAAGCTCAGATTCATCGAGTGACCTCCACACAATCGGGAACAGAGTTATCGCCTCTACTGACCGATTCCATTGACCGCGTCACCTTTTTTCGGATAGGTCGGAGCATCCGCCGGAACTCTTCGACGCCCTTGATTCGAGGGGAATCCCGTATTCGTTCGCCCAGGACCCGACACCGAAGCCGACCATCGACATCGACATAGACTTCGTCTGACGATTTACCTACCGATCACAGCCCGAAAACCGCTGCCACCGAAGTTACTTTGCACTTCCTGACAGCCTCGGGATTCCGGGGCCCTGTCGTGGCGTCCGCGGGCGCTGAACTGCCTGGGTACCGCACCCACCGATCCGGTAGTGGTGCGGTGACTGCGGGAGCTGCGATCCGAACGTGTGACCCGCAGACCCACGATTGGCGGCTATCCGGCCCGGTGGGCCCGGTATCGCTGACCGCCACCACCGCCGCACCGCACGCGCTCGCCGATCTGGCCACCGCCGACGAAACAGCCGCCGAGGCATTGCTACACGGCACCTCCCTGGTGGTTTCGCTGCTCCTGGAGGACGATCCGCGGATCCAGCCGATATACGCCTGCGCACACCGCGCTGCTGCCATCCCGTCCGGAAATCGCTGTGGTAGAGGGGAACCGGGTCGGTCGTGTTCGGGCGCTGACCGTCTGACGCACGCTGGCCGGACTGCGCCGCGGTGAGGCGCGGGTGGAGGAGGAACCGTTCCGCCGCGGCGAGATCGCCGACACCTGGCGGCATGTGTGCCCAAGGCACGGACCGCGGCGGCGGTGTTCGCGGCATTCACCGCGGTGATCCTGCCCGTGGTGACCTTCCTGCTGTCGTGAAGCGAACCGGTCGCGGCCTGACCCTGCTGATCCTGGCGACGAGGCGGTGGTGGCGACGGTGATCGGGGCAGCGGTCGTGGGGTCCGCTGTCACCGCCGCGACCCTGTTCGCTGGAGCTCTGGTACTCGGCGCGGTGGGAGTGGAACCGGCCGGCCTCGATCGCTTTCGTGCGCCGTCTTGACGAAGGCCTGGCAGGCGGTGAAATCCTTGTCGCCGACGTCGGTTTCGACACCGCTGTTCACATCGACACCGAACGGATGTACCGCGGCGATCGCCTGCTCCACATTGTCGGCGGTCAAGCCCCCGGCCAGGATCACCGGCCGTCCCATCCGGGAGAGTTCGTCGACGATTCGGGCACTCACCGACCAGTCGTGGGTGCGGCCGGTCCCGCCCAGTCGGTCGGCGGTCCGGGAATCGAGCAGCACCGCGTCGGAGTCTGCCGCGATATCCCGGGCCCGGGCCACCGCGTCCGTGCCGGTCACGTGGACCGCGCGCACGATGGCGCGCCCACGTGCCGCGGCATGGACGGCCCTCAGTGTCGCGCGATCGACCAGGCCGTGCACCTGGATGGTGTCCACACCGACCCGGGCGGCCAAGTCGAGGATGGCGCCGGCCTCCTCCAGATGGGTGACCAGGACGCGGTTCACGAACGACGGAGTGGCCGCGGACAACTCCGCGGCCACTCCGGGCGTCAATGCGTCTTCGCTGTAATGGGTTGTGCCGCAGATGAATCCGACGGCATCCGCGGCGGCGGACACCGCTGTTTCCAGGTCCGATCGGGACCGGATACCGCATATCTTGGCGCGAACCGTCATCCGCCCGATGGTACGCGTCGCGTTCAGCTCGCGGCGGACTCCGGAATGCGCGGAATATGGGAGGAAGGTCCCGAGGGCACGTTCTTCTTCAAGCTGGAGGCGTAGACATCCACGTATTCCTGGCCCGACATCCGCATCAGCTCGTACATGACCTCGTCGGTGACCGCGCGCTCGACGAAGCGATTACCGCCCATACCTTCGTAGCGGGAGAAATCGATCGGCTTACCGAACTTCACCGTCACCTTGCGGCGCTTCCAGCGGAACGGTCCGGGCGGGCTCACCTCGTCGGTGCCGATCACCGCCACCGGAATCACCGGAACCCCGGTTTCCAGGGCCAGCCGGGCCATCCCCGTCTTACCCTTGTACAACCGGCCGTCGGGGGAGCGGGTGCCCTCCGGGTAGAGGCCGACCAGACGGCCCTCGTCGAGTAGGGCGCGGGCCGCGATCAGCGCGTCCTCGGCGGCATCGGCACCGCTGCGGTCGATCGGGTACTGACCGGAGGCGCTGAAGAAGAACTTCTGGAACCGCCCCTTGAGGCCAGGGGTATTGAAGTATTCGGCTTTGGCCAGATAGTTGATCCGGCGCGGGCTCGACAGCGGGGCGAAAAGCCAATCCGCGAACGAGAGGTGGTTCCCCGCCATGATGGCCGCGCCCTCGGCCGGGATGTTTTCCACGCCCTCCACCTCGGGTCGGTTGTAGAGGTGGATGAACGGACCCAGCAGCACAAACTTAAGCAGCCAGTAGAACATGACGTCCTTACTCCGAGAACCGGGATGGATTTGGGGGAATGCCTCTGCCAGCCGACTCTACCGCCGGTCACAGATCACATCCAAGCCCCGCGAACAATGTCACTCACACTCGCTGCCGAGATTTCACCGGTGCGTTTCGGTTACGTGAACGTGACAAGACCCTCTTTCGGGCGAACCACCGGATGTTCCGGCCCGGTGCCCCGGCCTTCACATGCCGGCGATGAGCGCGGAGCGGGCGAGTTCGGCGGCGCCGATCATGCCCGCGGCCTCGCCCAGCTGGGTGGTCCGGATCCGGGCGAGCGGCCGGTGGCCGTGGCCGGTGACCGCCGCCGCGTATTCTTCCCGGGCCTCGTCGAGGAACAGCGGCGCCGAGCTGCTCACCCCACCCGCGATGACGACCAGGTCCGGGTCGAAGATATCGCCGACGAAGGCCAGGCCCAGCCCGAGCCACCGGGCGAAATCGGCCATCACCCGGATGGCGAGCGGATCGTCGTCGTGGGCCGCGTCGGCGATGCGGCGGCCGGTGACCGCGCCGGGGTCGGCGACGAGCTCCCGGGCCAGCGCCGAGGACGCGGTTTCGGTGGCCAGCATTTCGATAGCCGTCTCGGCGAGGGCGGTCCCGCTGCAGTACCGCTCCCAGCAGCCCCGCTTCCCGCATCCGCAGTCACGTCCCCCGGGGACCACCTGCAGATGCCCGAGTTCGGGGGCCACGCCGTAGGTGCCCCGGTACAGGGTGCCGTCGAGCAGCAGCGCGGCACCGATTCCGGTACCGATCGCCACCAGCACCACATTGTGCCCGCCTGCGGCGGCGCCGAACCGGTACTCGGCCCACATCGCCGCGTTGGCATCGTGTTCGAGCAGGACCGGCAGGCCGAGGCGGTCGGTGAGCCGTTTCGCCACGGGCGCGTCCCGCCAGGGCAGATGCGGGGCGAAGCGCACCGTGGTGCGGTCCTGGGATATGAAACCGGCGACCGCCAGACCGACCGCGTCGAGCGTATGCCGGTCGGCGAGTTCACGGACCGCGCGATCGAGTGCGGCCTCGAGCGCGACCGCCGAATGCGGGGTCGGGTACTGCACCGTGTCCAGGACCTCGCCCGCGGCGTCGACCACCGACGCGCGGATATTGGTGCCGCCGATATCGATACCGGCGGTCAGCGGGGCGCCGGAGCGGGAGCCGGTCACTGGAAACCTCTGAGGAAGCCCCCGGCTTCGGCCGTCAGGAGGAATCGGGAAAAGTTCTTACACACGCTGCGCGCTCCTGTAAGTCTGAAGGAATGAGAACGGCGTACAAGGTCCGGGCATACCCGGATACCGAACAAGCGGCGGTACTGCGTCGTACGTTCGGTTGCGTACGCCTGGTCTGGAACAAGACCCTCGCCGAACGGCAACGTCACTACACCACCGAACAAAAGCCGACCTCGTATCGGGCAACCGACGCCGCCCTGACGGAGTGGAAGAAAACCGAAGAGCTGGCGTTTCTGTCTGAGGTGTCGTCGGTGCCGTTGCAGCAAACCCTGCGCCACCAGCACGCGGCGTTCGCGGCGTTCGTCAAGGGCAACGCGCGATACCCGAGGTTCAAGAACCGTCACGGCCGCCAGTCGGCGCACTTCACCCGCTCGGCGTTCCGGATCAAGGACCGCACCCTGTGGTTGGCGAAAACCGCGGCACCGCTGCGGATCGCGCGGTCCTGGCCGAACATCGACCTCGCCACCCTCGACCCCACCATGGTGGTCGTGTCCCGCGACCCGGATGGCCGCCGGTATGTGACCTTCGCGGTCGAAACAGGCGACCCCGCGCCATAGCCGGTGAGCGGGGAATCGGTCGGTGTCGACCTGGGCATCAAAGACTTCGCGGTCCTGTCCACTGGGGAGAAGATCGCCAACCCCCGACACATGGCCCGTCATGAACGCGGGCTGCGGCGCCAGCAACGGCGCCTGTCCCGCATGAAGAAGGATTCGGAGAACCGCGCCCGGCAGCGGGTGAAGGTGGCGCGTAAGCACTCCCGTGTGCGGGATGCCCGCAGGGACTTCCCGCACAAGACCAGCAGCGAACTCGTGCGACGGTTCGACACGATCGCAGTGGAAGACCTCGCTCCGAAGAACATGGTCGGCAACCGTCGCCTGGCGAAAGCGATCAGCGAATCGTCGTGGAGCGAGTTCCGGGCGATGCTGGAATACAAGGCTGAACGCGCGGGCCGCCAGGTGGTTGTGGTTGATCGCTGGTATCCGAGTTCGAAGACCTGTAGCGCGTGCGGACATCTGCTCGCCACGCTTTCCCTCGGGACACGGCACTGGACCTGCCCCGGCTGCGGCACCCGACATGATCGGGATTTGAACGCCGCTAAGAATATCCTTGTCGCCGCCGGGCTGGTGGAGACTTAAAACGCCTGCGGAGGCGACGTAAGACCGCAAGGGGCAGCCCTTCGGCAATCGCCGGTGAAACAGGAAACCCCGCAGGTGACTGCGGGAATCCTTCGCCTTCAGGCGTGGGGAGGAAGTCAATGCTTGAAGTTCACGGGTATGCCGACATAGCGCGTTTTTCCGGAATTCCCGCGGTGATCGCCGGGTGGATTCGCGGCGGCGCCGGTGCCGTCGGCCGCCGCGCCGTGACCATCGGCCGCGACGGAGTCGCCGGATGCCGCGTGGGCGCCGGTCGCGCCACGGCGGGACTTTTCGTGCCCGGTGCCGCTCTCCGGCCCGTGCCGATGCGCCACCACCGGATCCACCGGCACCCCGGCCAGGGCTTCCCGCAGCACCGTGACGATCGCGGTGCCGTGCGCGGCCACCGTGGCCAGGACCTCGTGATGTTCGCCGCGGACCAGTGCGGCCGCGGCGCAGAGCGGACACCAGGTGCAACTGTTCCATTCGGGTTGCCCCTCGGCGGCGGCCTCGCGCAGGACCGGTTCGACGCGTTCCAGTACGGCTTCGGCGAGCAGCCGCAGTTCGTCGGCGAATTCGGCGACGCCCTCGGGCTGGCGATAGCGGGTTCCGGTCACTTCGGCCACTCCTGCGGGTCGGGGCGGAAACGGATGACGAGGTATCCGTTGTCCAGCTCGGCGGTGCTTACGGTGCAGCGGCGTAGGACGGGCGCCAGGCGTAGCCGGCGGCGGACGCCGTCCGCTCCCACGATCAAATCGTCCTCCACTCGTCCCAGGCGCAGTGTCGCCGGATCGGCGATCGGCAGATGGATACGCATCGCGTACACCGACTGCAACCCCGCCCCCGATTCCAGTCGCACCGCGGGCACGGTGCTCGCGGTGCCGTCTCCCGGTATCGGCGCCGAACCCGGATCGTCGCGCGCCCCGCCCCCGCTGTCGAGCCGGACACCGTCGGTTCCGCTTCCGGGCGTCATCTCCGACTCCGCGACCACGCACGACAGCGCCGCCAGCGGGACCGGCCCCACCGGTTCGGCGCCGGTATGCTCCGCGACGAGTATCGGGACCTCCGGCATCGACCGCTGCAACCCGGAGATCACATCCCACTGTTCGGCGCAGCGGTTCAGGTACCAGCGCACGGCGGGATGCTGCGGTTCGGGTCCGGGTGGCGGTACCGCGGCGAGCACCTTGTTCACCACCACCGCATCCAGCCGCAATCCGAGCAGTGCCGTCGCCGAGCGCACCCGGGCGGATTCGGCGACCGCGACCCGTTCGGCCAGGGTGATCAGCCGGGCACTGGTGCGGTCGGAGTCGGCGAGCAGATCCCGGACCTCGCCGACCGCGGTGACGACCCGCTGCACGGTCGCCGCCAGGACGGCCCGGCGGATATCGGTACCGATCGAGCTCATCATCCGATGATGTGGTGGCCAGACCCGGTCCAGATACCCGAGCACGGTCTCGGGCATGGTGACGATGCGCAGCATATCGGCCGTCGGCGGACAGTCCAGGACGATCGCGTCCCATTCGTCGTCGGCCACGTACTGGGCGATCTCCACCAGCATCAGCAGCTCCTGCACCCCCGGCAGACCGGTGAGTTCGGCCGGGTCCAGGGCCGCCAGGTCGATACCGTGATCGTGACCCGGATCGGTGCGCAGCAGCTCGGTGAGTGCGCCGAAACGCTCCTCGAGCAGCGCCAGCGAATCGAGTTCGATCACCTCGAGGCCCGGAACGACCCGGATGATCCCGGGGACGGCGCCCGGATCGTGCGCGAACCGGAAACCGAGCGCGTCACCCAGTGAATGCGCCTGGTCGAGCGAGGCCACCAGAATCCGCTGACCCGCCCGGGCGCAACTCATGGCACGCGCACACGCCAGTGTCGTCTTGCCGACACCGCCCTTACCGACGAACAATTCGAGCCGCGTGCGCGACCGCGCGCCGCGAGCGGGCCGGCCGCCGCCGCGGGCATCGTCTCCCGAGCGCTGCGGCCCGGTCAGCCTTCGACCCGTTTCTTCAGTTCTTTGAGCGCGGTATCGGTGATCACCTTCTCCGCCTTGCGCTTGAACATCCCGATCATCGGGATCGTCAGATCCACGGTCAGTTCGTATAGCACCTCGGTGACACCACCGGGGTGCTCGACGAGCTCGTAGCGGCCCTCCTGCGTCTTCTGCAGGTCACCGCTCACCAGTGTCCAGCTCACGGCCAGCTCATCCGGCTGCCAGGTATAGGACAGCACGTAGGTGTCCTTCACCACGCCCGCGTCCAGCACGAAGCGCGCGGTACGCGCCCGACCGTCGGGCCCGGTCTCCAGGACTTCCACCGATTTGGCGGCCGATACCCACTCCGGGTAGGACGCCAGATCGGCGATAACTGACATCACCTGCCGCGCGGGTGCCGCGATGACGATCGATCTCTGGGTCCGGTCGGCCATTGGGTTTCAGGGGTTCCTTTCGGCGGTACGGTACGAAATCCGTCAGTTGTCGTGCGGAGCGACTCCGGCCGGGCGATCGTCCTCGAGACGGTCCTTGATCTCGAACGACATCACCTTGCCCGCCACCCGGCGCGCCCGGTTGGCGGCGGCCAGTTTGCGCGGCGGCAGCGGCTGCGGTGGCTCGGCATGGAGGAAGTAGTGCAGGATCACGCCGTCCAGCGACGGTTCCAGCCACACCTCCATGGTGCCGGACAGCGCGCCCGACACCGACCAGCGAATTCCCTTGTCACCCCGATCCTCCCGGATATCCAGTTCGAGATCGGGCCACCAGCGCCGCCAGTGTCCCGGGCCTGCCAGCGCAGCCGCCACCGCGGGGCCCGGAGCGGCGAGGAAGGTTTGGTCCGCGACCTGGATACTGCTCACCCGGGTGAGCGTAGTAGATGGCGAAGAAAGTGCTCATCGGCGCTGTGTTTTTTGGCGCCGCCTGCGGCGGCGCGGGGTTGCGGCCCCCTTGGTCTCGCCGTTTCGGCCTCGGGACTCGAGCCTTCGGCGCATGCGATGCGCGGTGGGCCGTCCATAGAGTGCGACCGTTGAGCACTTTCGGCCAAGGGGCGAGACGGGCCTCAACCTTTCGAGGTGTCTCGTAGAACTCGACGCGTACGGGTTGCGTCGGCCTTCGATGTTCGTGATCACATATCGACTCGACCGTCCGGGCGGCCTGGCGTCTGATCGCTTTCACGAACAGCGGCGCCCTCCCGGTGCCGAGTTCGGCGAGGCCCTGACAGGGTCGAGGCCGGTCCCGCAGTTCAGGCCTCGAAGTGCATGCGCCGCAGGCGCGAGTCTCGAGGCCTGAACGGCGGGACCTTCCGGGGCCTCGACCCCGCGGCGCCGCAGGCGCCGCAAATAAACACAGCATCACAACAGCTGGCGGAGGCGGGCGCCCAGGGTGTCCCAGCGCCATTGGCGTTCGACGAAGGACCTTCCGGCGGCGCCCATTTCGGCGGCCGCGTCGCGGTCGGCGAGGATATCGGCGATCGCGTCGGCGACGTGGTCGGCGCGGCGGCCGTCCACCACTCGCCCGGTTTCGCTGTCCAGCACCGTTTCCGGGGCACCGCCCGAAGTACCGGCCACCACGGGGACGCCGGTGGCCGAGGCCTCCAGGTAGACGATGCCGAGACCTTCCACATCGAGGCCGGCGCCGCGGGTGCGGGAGGGCATGGCGAAGACGTCGGCGAGGGTGTGGTGGGCGGCGAGTTCGGCCGCGGGCACCCGGCCGGTGAACACCACGTCGTCGGTGAGGCCGAGGGCGTCGGCGAGGCCGCGCAGCCGGTCCTCGTAGGGGCCGCTGCCGGCGATCACGAGCACGGCGTCCGGGATTCGTTCCTTGATCCGGTGCATGGCGATCAGGAGTACGTCCTGGCCTTTGCGCGGGACCAGCCGGGACAGACAGAGCACAGTGGGCCGGTCGCCGAGACCGTAGCGCTTCCGCAGTTCGGCGCGAGCGGCCGGATCGGGACGGAAGGTTTCGGTGTCCACACCGGGCGGCAGGTATTCGAGGGCGGCATCGGGTCCGAACGCGGCGGCGAACCGGCGACGCGTGTATTTGCTGACATAGGTGACGACGTCGGTGTGGTCCCCGATGATCCGGAGCGCCTGCCGGGCGGCCGGCAGCATCGACCAGCCGACCTCGTGGCCGTGGGTGCTCGCCAGGATTCGGTGGGCGCCGGCGCGGCGCAGCGGCGCGGCGAGTAGGGCCAGCGGTGCGGCCGCGCCGAACCACACCGATTCGCAGCCCTCGGCGCGCAGTACCTTTCGAGCGCGGCGCAGCACCGCGGGGGTGGGCAGCATGAGGGTGGTGGGGTGGCGGACCACCTGGAAGGGCTGTTTCGCGTCGAATCGGGTGTGGCTGTCCCCGCGCCACCGCGGTGCGTAGACGACCAGATCGTCCGGGGGCAGCTGCCCGGCCAGCGCCTGCAGATACGACTGGATACCGCCCGGCCGCGGCGGGAAATCATTGGTAACCAGCAGAGTTCGAGCCATGCGACCAACAGTATTGGCGTGCTGTCGACCGGGTCGCTCCGGGTGTCAGTAGCGCCGGGCGGAGTGGTATGGCGTGGAATCCATGGGGGCCACGGCCACCGGGACGCCGAAGGTCGACGCGTGCAGCATGAGCCCGTTTCCGGCGTAGATGCCGACGTGGGAGATGTCGTCGTAGAAGAAGACGACGTCGCCGGGCTGCAGTTCGTCGCGGCCCACGGGGGTGCCGTAGGCGGCCTGCGCCGAACTGGTGCGCGGCACGTCCTTGCCGACCTGCTTGAATGCCCACTGCACCAGGCCGGAGCAGTCGAACTGGTCGGGCCCGGTGGCACCCCAGACATAGGGATCGCCGACACGGGTGAGCCCGGCGGCCAGGGCGCTGGTGCCGCTGCCGGGTACCAGATCGCGCAGCAGGCTGTCGCGGTCGAATCCGGGTGGGAAGGGGGAGCCGGCCAGGGCGGCCCGGTCCGCGGTCGACAAACTGCCCCAGACTTCGATGACCCGCGCCACCGCGTTCTGCAGATCGGTCTGCTTGCGCCCGACATCGTCCCGCACGGTATTCGCCTGTTCGGTGGCGGCACGGGCGGTATCGGCGGCGGCACGGGCCGCGGATTGGGCGGTGGTCGCGGCGTCGGTGGCGCGTTTGTACTGCTTCAGCTGGTCGGAGGTCTGGGTGGCGACCACGTCCAGCGTGGACATCTGGTCCAGCAATTGCTGCGGTGAGTCGCTGACCAGGACCGAGAACAACCGGTTGGTGCGCGCGCCCTGATAGGCGGCGATGGCGGTGCGGTCGATCATCGGCCGGTACCGGGCCACCT
This sequence comes from Nocardia grenadensis NBRC 108939, assembly GCF_001613445.1. Lineage (GTDB taxonomy): Bacteria > Actinomycetota > Actinomycetes > Mycobacteriales > Mycobacteriaceae > Nocardia > Nocardia grenadensis. The sequence continues at coordinate 3,423 of NZ_BDCJ01000011.1, read as the reverse complement.
CGTTGCGCGCGGCGTCGACGGCGGCTCCGGCTGCGGCGACCTTGGCGTCGGCGTCGCGCTGGACGGCCAGTTTCGCGTCGAGGTCGGCCTGCGCGGTGAGGGCCTGCTGATTGAGCTGTTCGGCCTGCCGGGACAGGTCGATCATCTGCTGGACCGCCTCGCTCGCCGAGGTCGGCGCAGGGACCGGATCGGCTCCCGCCGGGCCGCCGCCGTAGAGGGCCGCGGCCAGGAGCCCGGCCGCCAGAGCGGTGCGTGCCGGATGCCGGTCTCGCCTGTGGCCGGGCCCGCGACGCCGATCCCGCCGACGTCGTTGCCGCTGTTCGTGTCCTGCCACAGCCTGCCGTGCCCCGCTCTCCGTATGACGCTCTGTGCGAAGTAGCCCGTAAAGGTCTCGATTAGATTACGGACGGGTCCGCGGGGTGTCCAGTGTGATCCCGCCCGGTGATCCGGCCGACGGCCGGAGCCGGGCAGGTCCCGCCGGAGGCCCCACGGGTGCCGCTCAGTAGCGCCGCGCGCCGGCGACCGGCATGGAGGAGATGGGCGCGACCGCGACCGGGGAGCCCGCGGTGGAGGCGTGCACGACATTGCCATCGCCGGCGTACAGGCCGGAGTGGCCGCCGCCGTAGAACGACACGACGTCGCCGGGCTGCAGAGCGTTCATCGACACGGGGGCACCCGAGGCGAGCTGCGCGTCGCTGGTGCGCGGTAGCTCGCGTCCGGCCTGTCTGTAGGACCACTGCACCAGGCCGGAGCAGTCGAAGGCGTTCGGGCCGGCCGCGCCGTAGACGTAGGGGGCGCCGACCTTCGAGAGCGCGGCGTCGAGCGCCAACTGGCCCGCGGTCTTGGTGGGGGTGACGAACGGCGGTGCGACCGCGGCGCCGGGCGCCTGCACGCCGGGAATGCCCGCCGGGATCGGGATCTCGTTGGGCACCTCGAAGGTGCCGAAGCCGTCGATGGTCACCGGCTGGGCGGCGGCCGGTGCGGCGGGGAGCAGGAGTGCGCCCAGGGTGGCAGCGCCGACGGCTCCGGTTACGGCTACGCGCCGTGCCTGTCGCTTGACGGTGTTGAACGCCATGATGCGGTCCTTCCGATCTCCCCCGCCCGGTCGCACCGCCGATGGCACGCCGAACTCCGCGAGGTCTCGAAAAGATTACGAACAGATCACGGCTATTTGTAAAGCCCCTGGGCTCGATAAACATGCGACCCGCAGCTTTCGCCTGGCAAATTGTGCGAGCGAAATCACAGGGTCGGGGCGAATTGCGCCGAGGTTACGTGGGGGTGAGGCGAGGATGTGCGGACGTCGCCCGTGGCGGGGTTGCCGGCAGCGGAATCGATCGTTTTTCCCAGTTCGAGCGGGCGGATCTCCCTGCGGGGACAGTGACTGCGCTGAGGCGTCCGTTCCGGTTTGCTCCGCCGCGGCCTCCTGCTTTTGGATTCCATGACCATTTTCCACCGAACAGAGCAATTGAATAGCAAATGGACATTGAATGTGAACTGGGGCACAGTTAGGTGGTGAGTGGTCCGCCGACGGGGAATACGGACAGATTCGACGCCCATCTCGGGATCGCGCACTACGGTCCGGTACCGCGAACCTGTCGTATCCGGCCGGTAGCCTGCCGCCGTGTCCGAACCCGCCCCGCTGCCTGCCCGGCAACTGGCGTTCGACCAACTCGACACTCCGCTCTACGACACGACCTTCGTGGTGGTGGATCTGGAAACCACCGGCACCAGCCCGGCCGACCACGCGATCACCGAGATCGGCGCGGTCAAGGTACGCGGGGGCGAAGTGCTCGGTGAATTCGCGACCCTCGTCGATCCCGGACGGTCCATACCGCCGGCAGTCGTGCAGGTCACCGGTATCACCACCGCGATGGTGCGGGCCGCGCCACCCATCGAAGCGGTCCTGCCCGGATTCCTGGAGTTCGCCGCCGGCGCGGTCCTCGTCGCGCACAATGCCCGCTTCGATATGGGATTCCTCAAAGCCGCCGCGGCACGCACCGAGACCCCGTGGCCGCGCGCCCAAGTGGTGTGCACGGTCCGGCTCGCGCGGCGGGTGCTCGGCCGTGACGAGGCGCCGTCGGTACGGCTCGGGGTGCTCGCCCAGGTGCTCGGCGCGAGCACCACCCCGACCCATCGCGCGCTCGACGACGCCCGCGCCACCGTGGATGTCCTGCACGCGCTGATCGGCCGGGTGGGGAACCAGGGGGTACACAGCCTCACCGAACTGATCGACTATCTGCCCGAGGTCACCGCCGGGCAGCGGGCCAAACGCGCCCTCGCCGTCGACCTGCCCGCCGCGCCCGGTGTCTACCTCTTCCGGGGACCGTCGGACGAGGTCCTCTATATAGGCACCGCGGTGAATCTGCGCCGGCGGGTGCGCAGTTATTTCACCGGCTCGGAGACCCGGGGCCGGATCCGGGAGATGGTGCAGCTGGCCACCCGGGTCGATCATGTGGTGTGCGCGCACGGGCTGGAGGCCGGTGTCCGGGAGCTGCGGCTGCTCGTCGCGCATACCCCGCCCTACAACCGGCGGTCCAAATTCCCGAAACGCGCCTGGTGGATCGCGCTCACCGCCGAGGCCTTCCCGCGGCTGACGCTGGTGCGTGACCCCGGCGGTCCGGCGGTAGGCCCCTTCCACGCCCGTGCCGCGGCCGCCGAGATCGCTGCCACGTTGGCCGAGTACTGCGGTCTGCGTACCTGCACCACCCGCCTGTCCCGGACGGCCCTGCACACTTGCGCTCCGATGGCCGTCGGCGGTTGCCCGGCCGCGGCCCCCGAACCGCGGGCGGCGGCGGCCTACGCGGCGGCCCCCGCGGCCGCTCGTGCCCTGTTCACCGGCGCCGACGATGCCGCGGTCCGCACCCTGCTGGCCCGGATCGACGATTACGCGGCGAACGAACAGTACGAATCCGCGGCGCGGCTGCGGGACCGGACCGCCGCCCTCATCCGCGCGCTACGCCGCACCCAGCGGCTGGCCGCAGTGGCCCGTCCCGCCGAACTGATCGTCGCGCATCCCGACGGCGCCGGCGGTTGGGAATTCGCCGTAATCCGGCACGGCCGGCTCGCCGGGGCGGGCACGGCCGCGCGCGGCATCCCGCCGATGCCGGTAGTCGAGCAGATCGTCGCCGCCGCGCAGACCGTACGCCCCACCGGGTCGGAACCCGGGGCGCCGGACCCGGGCGAATTGCCCCTCACCGGCGCCGACCTCCGGCTACCGCCACTACTCGGCGCGTCCCCGGACGAGGTCGCGGTGATCGTCCGCTGGCTCGAACGCCCCGGTGCGCGGATCGTGCGCACCACCGACGGCTACGCCGAACCCGCCCACGGCGCGGGACGCTGGCTGGGTTGGGCCGAGGCAGCCGATACCGCCGCGGCTGCGGGCCGCGCTGCCGAGTCCTACGACGAACAACGCTCCTGAGGGCC
>NZ_BDCJ01000010.1 GCF_001613445.1 Nocardia grenadensis NBRC 108939 | reverse complement strand
GGTCTGGGGTTGTTCGCTGGATCAGCGCTTTGGTTGTGGGCTGTGTCGTCGGTCGGGGCGTTTCGTGGGCCGCGCGGCTGTGGTCTGGGGTTGTTCGCTGGATCAGCGCTTTGGTTGTGGGCCGGGTCGCGGATCGGCTCGTTCGAAAGCCGTGCGGACGATTTGCCTAGGCTGTTGCCATGATTACCGCCATCGTTCTGATCCAGGCCGACAACGGGCGTATTCCGGAGACCGCGCAGGCGGTGGCCGATACCGAGGGCGTGACCGAGGTGTACTCGTGCGCCGGCGACGTCGACCTGATCGCGCTGGTGCGGGTCAGGGACCACGAGGAGGTCGCCGAGGTGGTCACCGCGCGGATCGACAAGGTCGCCGGCGTCCAGCGCACGGTGACCCATATCGCGTTCAAATCGTATTCACGCGCCGATATCGAGGCCGGTTTCTCGATCGGCGAGTGAACCGGGCGGGTCAGTCGTCGCCGAGGGTCCGGGTGAGCGCCGCCCAGCGGTCCAGCAGGGCGGCGGCCGCGCCGCTGTCGATCGCGGTGGCCGCACGTTCGATCCCGGCCATCAGCCGATCGTCGAGATCGGCCGCGGCGTCCGCGCCGCGGGACAGGTCGTAGGCGGTGAGGGCGGCGGCGGAGTTCACCAGGACGGCGTCGCGCACCGCACCGGGATCACCCGCCAGTACATCGCGGGCCACCCCCGCGTTCACCTCGGCGTCGCCGCCGCGCAGCTCGTCCAGGTGGACCCGGGGGATCCCCAGCCGAACCGGATCGATCACGGCCTCCCGGATCGCCCCGTCGGCGACCACGAAGACATCGGTGACATCGGAGGTGGTGATCTCGTCCAGGCCGTCGCGGCCGCGAACCACCAGGGCACCGGCGCCCCGCTCGGCGAACACCCCGGCAATGGTCGCCAGGAGGTCAGGGAACGCGCAGCCCACCAGGCCGGCGCTCGGCTGGGCGGGATTGGTGAGCGGGCCCAGCACATTGAAGACGGTCGGGATCCCGATCTGTTTCCGGGCCGGGCCGGCGAAACGCAGACCCGAGTGGAACAGCGAAGCGAAGCAGAATCCGATACCGACCTCACGGACACAGCGCGCCACCGACTCGGGGCCCAGGGCCAGCTTCACCCCGAGGGCCTCGAGTACATCGGCGCCACCGCTCTTGGAGGACGCGGCCCGATTACCGTGCTTGACGACCGGCACCCCGGCTGCCGCGACCACGATCGAGGACATGGTGGAGATGTTCACCGAACCCGAGCGATCGCCGCCGGTACCGACGATGTCCACCGCGTCGCCGTCGATTTTCACCAGCCGCGCGTGCCCGAGCATGCCGCGGGCCATACCGCCCAGCTCGGCGGGGGTGGGGCCCTTGATCTTCATCGCCACCCCGAACGCGGCGATCTGCGCCGCGGTGGAGTTGTCGGTGAAGATCTCGTCGATCACCCAGGTCGTATCGTCCGCGGTGAGGTCCTGTCCGTCGGCGAGCGCCCCGAGCATCTGGGGCCAGCTGCGCACGCTCATCTCAATCTCCTCGTCGCACCGATATCTGTGACCGAACGGTTGTGCAACACCCTAAACCGCCCACTGCCGGGCGCACCGCACGACGTCATCGGCGCTGTTGGCGGGGTCTGGGCGGCAGGGGAGCGGCCGACACGCCGCACCGCCGTGAGAGACGCACGGCGCCGGTCGATCACGACACGGCCGATCAAGTTTGGAACCCGACTTCGACTGTCGTACTACGAAGAGTCATACTTACCCCCGTGACGACCGCAGTAGGTACCTCAGGATCGGCCATAACCCAGCGTGTGCATTCGCTGAACCGGCCCAACATGGTCAGCGTCGGTACCATCATCTGGCTGTCCAGCGAGCTGATGTTCTTCGCCGGCCTCTTCGCGATGTACTTCGTCGCGCGAAGTCAGGCTCCGGAGTGGCCGATGCCGCCGACGGAGCTGAACCTCGGCCTGGCCATCCCGGTGACCGCGGTCCTGATCGCCTCGTCGTTCACCTGTCAGATGGGTGTGTTCGCGGCCGAGCGCGGTGACGTCTTCGGGTTGCGCCGCTGGTACGTCCTCACCTTCTTCATGGGCCTGTTCTTCGTGCTCGGTCAGGGCTACGAGTACATCCACCTGGTGGAGCATGGGACGTCGATCTCCGGCAGCTCCTACGGTTCGGTGTTCTACATCACCACCGGGTTCCACGGCCTGCACGTCATCGGCGGTCTGATCGCGTTCCTGTTCCTGCTCGCGCGCACCGCGATGAGCAAGTTCACCCCGGCTCAGGCCACCGCCGCGATCGTCGTCTCGTACTACTGGCACTTCGTCGACATCGTCTGGATCGGGCTGTTCGCCGTGATCTATTTCGTCCAGTGACGCCGGCCGGCATCCGAGTGTCAGCGCCGGAGGAGGTATCGCAGCGTCACCACGCAGGCGTAGCTCGGGCGCCCCAGCCAACACTGCCCACCACGGTTCCGTCTACTCCAAAGGGACACAGATGAGTTCATCGCCCCCGACAGCGCCAGCGCCCGCCAGCGGTGGGCACGGCGAGGCCAGCAAAAAGCGCAGGCAGCGCCGCGTCCGCCGACGGATAGCGGGTGGCCTCGCGCTCATGGTGGGTCTCGTCGGAGCCGGTTTCCTCGCCTCGGCGCTCACCCCCGAGCCGCAGGTGGCCACGGCCAACGAAGACTCGGTGGCGCTGATCCGCGAAGGTCAGCAGCTGTACGAGACCTCCTGCGTCACCTGCCACGGCGCCAACCTGCAGGGTGTACCCGACCGTGGTCCCGGCCTGATCGGTGTCGGCGAGGCAGCGGTGTACTTCCAGGTCTCCACCGGGCGTATGCCGATGGCCCGCAACGAAGCGCAGGCCTCGCGCAAACCCGCCAAATTCGACGCGCACCAGACCGACGCACTCGGCGCCTATGTCGCGGCCAACGGCGGCGGCCCGACGGTGGTGCGCGACGCCAACGGTGAGATCGCCCAGGAATCGCTGCGTGGCGGCGATATCGGCCGCGGTAGCGAGCTGTTCCGGATGAACTGCGCGTCCTGCCACAACTTCACCGGCCGCGGTGGCGCACTGTCCTCGGGTAAGTTCGCCCCGCCGCTGGATCCGGCCTCCGAGCAGCAGATCTACACCGCCATGGTCACCGGCCCGCAGAACATGCCGAAATTCTCCGACCGGCAGCTCTCGCCGGAGGAGAAGCGCGACATCATCGCCTACGTCAAGGACGCGGCCGAGGCGAAGCCGCCGGGCGGCTGGGGCCTGGGTGGTTTCGGTCCCGCGACCGAAGGTCTGGTCATGTGGACCGTCGGCATCGTGGCCGTCGTCGGTGCGGCGATCTGGATCGGATCACGGACATGACCGGGTCAGCGCCCGGAGGCGGCAGCTTGCGTAGCCACGGAGGGCGTCCGGGCATGTCCCAATGGAAGGGCGCTTGCCATGAGTGAAGAACAGGAGCGAAACGAGATGGGTCGCCTGGACAAAGATTCCGCGGCCGCGACCCCGGCGGAACCGACCGAGGCCGAACTGGACGCGATGTCGCGGGAAGAGCTGGTCGCCCTCGGCACCGCCCGCGACGGCGTGGAGGTCGCCTACCGCCGGGAACGCTGGCCGGTGCCGGGCACCCGGGCCGAGAAGCGAGCCGAACGGCAGGTCGCCCTGTGGTTCGCGATCTCCGGTCTGGCCGCGGCCGCCCTGGTGGGTGTTTTCCTGTTCTGGCCCTGGCAGTACAAGGGCAAGGAAGACGACGGGCACGGCCTGTACTCGCTCACCACTCCGCTCTATGGTCTGACCTTCGGTATCTCGATCCTCGCCATCGGTATCGCCGTGGTGCTGATCCGGAAGAAGTTCATTCCCGCGGAACTGTCGGTCCAGGACCGGCACGACGGCAAGTCCAGCGAGGTCGACCGGCGCACGCTGGCGGCCGAACTGGGCGACGCCCTCGACACCTCCACCCTGGGCCGCCGCAAGCTCATCACCCGGACCGCCGGCGCGGGCGTCGGTATCCTCGGCATCGGCGCGCTGCTGGTGTTCGTGGGCGGCATGGTGAAGAACCCGTGGGCGCAGCGTGAGAAGTCGCCGCTGTGGGTGTCGGGCTGGACCCCGGACTACCCGGGCGAAACCGTCTACATCCGGCGCGACACCGGCCGTCCGCAGGACATCGTGCTGGTTCGTCCCGAGGATCTGGACGCGGGCGCCATGGAGACGGTCTTCCCGTGGAAGGAATCCTGGCGTGGCGACGAGCATGCCACCCTGCAGTCGCTGCGCGGTATCCGCAACGCCGTGATGCTCATCCGGCTGCGCACCGAGGACGCGAAGAACGCGATCAAACGTAAGGGTCAGGAAAGCTTCAACTTCGGCGACTATTTCGCCTACTCGAAGATCTGCACCCACCTCGGCTGCCCGACCTCGTTGTTCGAACAGCAGACCAACCGGATCCTGTGCCCCTGCCATCAGTCGCAGTTCTCCGCGACCGAATGGGGCAAGCCGATCTTCGGTCCTGCCGCCCGGGCGCTGCCGCAGTTGCCGATCACCGTAAACTCAGAGGGGTACCTGGTCGCCAACGGTGACTTCATCGAACCCCTCGGCCCGGCCTTCTGGGAGCGTCGATCATGAGTGCTGGAGAGGCTGTCGGCCGCAAACTTGCGGCACAAGCCAACGAAGTGGACGAGCGCTATCGCGCCGCCGCCTTCATGAAGCGATCGATCAACAAGGTGTTCCCCACCCATTGGTCGTTCCTGCTGGGTGAGATCGCGCTGTACGCGTTCATCATCCTGCTGCTGTCGGGTGTGTACCTGACGCTGTACTTCGACCCGTCGATGGCGCACGTCACCTATGACGGTGCCTACCAGCCGCTGCGCGGTGTCGGTATGTCGCGGGCCTACGAGACCGCCCTCAACATCTCCTTCGAGGTGCGCGGCGGTCTGTTCGTCCGGCAGGTGCACCATTGGGCGGCGCTGCTGTTCGCGGCCTCGATCATCATCCACCTGTTCCGCATCTTCTTCACCGGCGCGTTCCGTAAGCCGCGTGAGGCGAACTGGGTGATCGGTTCGCTGCTGCTGATCCTGGCGATGTTCGAGGGCTTCTTCGGTTACTCGCTGCCCGACGACCTGCTGTCGGGTACCGGGCTGCGGGCCGCGTTCTCCGGTATCACCATCGGCGTCCCGGTGGTGGGCACCTGGCTGCACTGGCTGATGTTCGGCGGCGACTTCCCCGGCGAGATCATCATCCCGCGCCTCTACATCGCGCACGTGCTGTTGTTCCCGGGCATCATGCTGGCGCTCATCGCGGCGCACGTGGCCATCGTCTGGTATCAGAAGCACACCCAATTCCCGGGGCCGGGGCGCACCGAGAACAATGTGGTCGGCGCCCGTATCGTCCCGGTGTTCGCCGCGGACCAGGGCGCGTTCTTCGCCTTTACCCTGGGCTTCGTGGCGGTCATGGGCGGCGTGCTGCAGATCAACCCGATCTGGAACCTGGGCCCGTACAACCCGTCGCAGGTCTCGGCCGGGTCCCAGCCCGACTTCTACATGATGTGGACCGACGGTCTGGCCCGTCTGATGCCGCCGTGGGAGCTGTACCTGGGCCGCTACACCGTGCCCGCGGTGTTCTGGGTCGCGCTGGTCATGGGCCTGGTGTTCATGGTGTTGATCGCCTACCCGTGGATCGAGAAGAGGCTGACCGGCGATACGGCGCGGCACAATCTGCTGCAGCGCCCGCGTGACGTTCCGGTCCGTACCGCGATCGGTGCGATGGCCATCACCTTCTACGTGGTGCTCACGCTGTCCTGTGTCAACGACATCCTGGCGCTCAAGTTCGACATCTCGTTGAACGCGACCACCTGGATCGGCCGTATCGGCCTGCTCGTCGCGCCGCCGCTGGCGTACTTCATCGCCTACCGGTTCTGCATCGGTCTGCAGCGCAGCGACCGCGCGGTCCTCGAGCACGGTATCGAGACCGGTGTGATCAAGCGCCTGCCGCACGGCGAGTACATCGAGGTGCACCAGCCGCTGGGTCCGGTGGATGCGCACGGCCACCCGCTCCCGCTGGAATACCAGGGTGCCGTGGTGCCCAAGAAGATGAACCAGCTGGGTTCGGCCGGACAGCCGGGTACCGGCAGCTTCCTGCGGCCCGACCCGCGCGGGGAGAGCGAACAGCATTTCGCGAACGAGCTGGAAGAAGAGCACAGGCAGATCGCTGTACTCAAACGAGTGCAGGAGGAAGGCCGCTCGAACGGCGATAACGGGCAGCACGGGCACTGACCCGAACCGCACCGCACTCAGGCCCCCTGGTACCAGGGGGCCTGAGTCTTTCCGGGAGCCGGGCGGGAACCCGGCCGGCTGCTACCGGGCGAGCCTGCGAGCTGCCTCGATGGCCTCGAATTTGGCGAGATTGTGCCGTGCGTCGGCCAGCGCGTCGTGGGCGTCCCGGGGCGGCGGCGGCAATTCCGGCCGGCCATGCGCCTCCCAGTGCTGGCGCAACTCGTTGGTGTAGCGGGGCATCGCCGAGGGCAGATCCACCATCGACCCCCACAGCTGGCACAGCACCACATGGTCGTAGGCGCCGACCCACGCCCACAATTCCGGCGCCACGGTAGGCCGCGGAATCAGGAAGCGGTAGACATCCTCGCGGATCTGCTCTCTGGTCCGCCACAGCGGAGAGGTCTCCGGCGGCAGCTTCGGCAGCACATATCTGTTGACCCAGGGACCCGCACGGCCGGCGTCGAACTCAGAGGACACGGCGTAGAACTCGCGCCCGTCCTCACAGACGAACGCGATCGACACCAGATCGATCACACGGCCGTCCTCGATGAACTCCGCATCGTAGAAGTATCTCAAAAGGTGGGTTCCCATCGGCTGCGAACAAGTGACCCGAGCCTACCCAGGCCGGATGACCGGCAGATCCCCGCGCGGCCGCCCTCCACCCGCAGGTCACCAGTGCCCGACCGGCCCTGCCGGAGGCGGGACGATGAACCCGGCAAAGTATCCTGGACGGGTGAACTGGACCGTCGACGTTCCCATCGACCGTTTGCCCGAGCTTCCGCCGTTGCCCAATGACCTGCGGAAACGTCTCGACGAGGCGCTCTCGCGCCCGGCACTGCAGCAGCCGTCCTGGGACCCGGACCAGGCGGCGAACATGCGCACGGTGCTGGAGAGCGTGCCGCCGATCTGTGTACCCGCGGAGGTCGACGAACTGCGGGAGCGGCTCGCCGAGGTCGCGCGCGGTGAGGCATTTCTCATGCAGGGTGGGGACTGCGCGGAAACCTTCGCCGACAACACCGAGCCACACATCCGTGGCAATATCCGGACGCTGCTGCAGATGGCTGTGGTGCTCACCTACGGGGCCAGCCTGCCGGTGGTCAAGGTCGCGCGGATCGCGGGACAGTACGCCAAACCCCGCTCCTCCGACACCGACGCGCTCGGTCTGAAGTCCTACCGCGGCGATATGGTCAACTCCCTTGTCGCCGAGAGCACCGTCCGGGAACACGACCCGTCCCGCCTGGTCCGCGCCTACGCCAACGCCAGCGCCGCGATGAACCTGGTCCGGGCGCTGACCAATGCGGGAATGGCCGATCTGCACAAGGTGCACGACTGGAACCGGGATTTCGTCGCGCAGTCGCCGGCCGGTGCGCGTTACGAGGCGCTCGCCGGAGAAATCGATCGCGGTCTGCGTTTCATGACCGCCTGCCGGGTCAACGACCCCAGCCTGCAGTCGGCCCGGATCTATGCCTCCCATGAGGCCCTGGTCCTGGACTACGAGCGCGCCATGCTGCGACTCGCGCACAACTCGGCCGGCGACCCGGTCCTCTACGACCTGTCCGCGCATTTCCTGTGGATCGGCGAGCGCACCCGCCAGCTGGACGGTGCGCATATCGCCTTCGCCGAGCTGCTGTCCAACCCCATCGGCCTGAAGATCGGGCCATCCACCACCCCGGAACAAGCGGTGGAGTATGTGGAACGGCTCGACCCGAACAACGAACCCGGCCGGTTGACCCTGGTCTCGCGGATGGGCAATACGAAGGTCCGCGAGATCCTGCCGTCGATCGTGCAGAAGGTCCAGTCGACCGGTCACCAGGTGATCTGGCAGTGCGACCCGATGCACGGCAACACCTACGAATCCTCGACCGGTTTCAAGACTCGGCACTTCGACCGCATAGTCGACGAGGTCCAGGGCTTCTTCGAGGTCCACCACGCCCTCGGCACCCACCCGGGCGGCCTGCACATCGAACTGACCGGTGAGGATGTGACGGAATGCCTGGGTGGGGCCCAGGACATCTCCGACCTCGATCTGTCCGGGCGGTACGAGACGGCCTGCGATCCGCGATTGAACACCCAGCAGTCGCTGGAACTGTCCTTCCTGGTCGCGGAGATGCTGCGTTAGTCGGCGGTGCCTCCGGCGCCGTGGGGTCGAGACACCCTTGTGTCTCGCCGTTTCGGCCTCGGGACTCGAGCCTTCGGCTCATGCGATGTGCGGTGGACCGTCCATAGAGCGCGGCCACGGAGCACCTCCGGCCAAGGGGCGAGGACTCAACCCTTCGAGGTGTCTCGCAACACTCGACGCATGCGGGTTGCGTCGGCTTGGACGTCCAGGGCTCGCGCGCACTGGAGACCACTGTCGCGGTTGTCGGCTACCGACTGAGCGTGGTCTGTCAGGGGAAGGCAACAATTGTGACCGTCGCGCCGGGCTCGACGTTGGCGTTCGCGGGTGGGTTCTGGGAAACCACGGCCGAGGAATCCAGCGGCGCCAACTGCCGGACCTGGACCGTCAGGCCGAGGGATTCCAGCGTATGGCGGGCTTCGGAGACCTTTTTCCCCGTGACCGAGGGCATGGTGACGGCTTCGCAGATCAGTAGGGTGACCGAGGAGCCGGCATCGACGGTGGTGCCGACCGCGGGGTCGGTGCCGATGACCCGGCCGGTTTCGACGAGTTTGTCGTAGACGGGGCGTTCGCCGCCGACCGTGAGTCCGAGGTCGGTGAGTTTCTGCCGGGCTTCGTCGGGGGTGTCGGCGCGCAGGTCGGGGAGCTGGACGGGTTTGGATCCGTTGCTCTTCCAGACCTGTACACGGGCGCCGGCGGGGAGAACGGTGCCCGGGCCGGGATCGATACGGGCCACTGTTCCCTCGGGTGCGGTGCTGGCGACCTCGCCGCCGTCGACGGGTTGGAGGCCCTGGTCGCGGATCAGTTGCTGGACCTCGTCCCAGTCGGCGCCGGGGGAGACCGCGGGGACCTGGGGTTTGCCGCTGGAGATCAGGATGTCGACCGTGGAGCCCTTGGTCTCGCGCGCACCCGGGCCCGGATCGGTGCCCACGACGCCGCCGATGGGAACGGTATCGGAGGCCTTGTTCCGGGTGCCGGTCTCGAATCCGGCGTCCTGGAGTTCGGCGGTGGCGTTCTGGGCCGTCATACCGGCGACGGACGGGACGGTGGCGTAGCGGCCCATGCCGAGCCACCAGCCGCCGATACCGACCAGCAGGGTGAGTACGACCACCATGGCGGCCCAGATCATGCCGTTGCGCCGATGGTGGGCCCGGCTCTCCTGATAAGCGCTGTACTGCGTGGGCTGCTGAGGCGGAATGTAGGTGGGCGGGGGTGGTTCGGCCCGGGGGCGGACCGTGGTGACCATCCGGGTGGCCTGGGGCCCGCCGACCGCGGCGGGCTCGGGTATGGGCGGAGTGACCGGAAGGCGGGCACTGGTGTGTTCGGCCGAGTCCTGGGGGGCGGGGACCCGGTAGGCGGGCAGCTCCAGGCGGGCGGCGATGGCCCGCAGTTCGGCGACCATCTCACCGGCGTCGGCGAATCGGTGCCCGGGTTCGCGGGCGGTCGCCCGGGCGACCAGCCGGTCGAATTCGGGCGGGACGCCGGCGATGAACTCGCTGGGGCTCGGTACGTCGTTCTCCACCCGCTGGTAGGCCACCGACAGGGAATTGTCGCCGGTGAACGGCACCCGGCCGGTGAGCAGTTCGAAGATCAGGATCCCGAAGGCGTACACATCGCTGCGGGCGTCGGCGCTACCGGAGGTGACCTGCTCCGGCGAGAGGTAAGCCGCGGTGCCCAGGATGACGCTGGCCGAGGTGGTGTTGGCCGCGGCCACCGCGCGCACCAGACCGAAATCGGCGATCTTGACATCGCCGGAATCGGAGATGAGCACGTTCTCCGGTTTCACATCGCGATGCACCAGCCCGGCGGCGTGCGCGACGCCGATCGCGGCCAGGACCGGTTCGGCGACCGCGCGGACCGCGTGCGGCGGCATCGGGCCGCGCTCGCGCAGCAGTTCACGCAGGGTGCCGCCCTGGACCAGCTCCATGACCAGGAACGGGTACTCGCCGTCCGTGCCCTGGTCGTAGACCTCGACGAGGGCGGGGTGTTTGAGACCGGCGACGGCCCGGGCCTCGAATTCGAAACGGCTGAGGAACTGGGGGTCGCCGGAAAACTTGGGATCCATCACCTTGATGGCGACCTGGCGGCCCAGCCGGGTGTCGACCCCGCGGAACACCATCGACATCCCACCGCGGGCGATCGGCGCGTCGATCCGGTAGCGCCGATCCAGTACGGCGCCGATCAATTCTGCTCCGGCTGTCACGAACCTCTCCACTTTCCTACCGTGTCCCACACGGTGGCCGCCCCGCGCGGCTGCTGTCGATGGTATCGGCCGAGTCGTCGCGGGTGTCTCACGGCAGGGAGGCGGGCAGCGTCTACCGTTGTCTTCCGTGAGTGCCTTTCCCTGTAGTACCGATGTCCTGCCCGCCTCGGTACCCCTGCTCGCGCTGCCCGAAGTCGCGAAGAAACTGGGCGTTGTGGTGACCAGGGTGCATCAGATGCTGCGCGACAACCAGCTGCTGGCCGTCCGGCGGGACGGCGTGGTCGGTGTCCCCGAGATCTTCTTCGACGATACGGGCGAGATCGTCCGGTTTCTGCCCGGTCTGATCACGGTGATGCGGGACGCGAAGTACACCGACGAGGAGATCCTGGAATGGATCTTCACCGAGGACGACTCGCTGCCCGGTAAACCGGTGGAGGCGCTGCACGGGCCACTGGCGCGTGAGGTGCTGCGCCGCGCCGCCGCCGAACCGTTCTGAACCGTTCCGGACCACGCACGCGGCCCTCAGGTACCGAGGGCCGCGTGCGCGGCGAGCCGTAATCTCCGGCGCCGCGGTACGACGGCGCGCTGCGCGAAGACGGCGTAGCCGCTGTCCTCGATACGATCGAGGATGCCCGCGTAGAGAGCCGCGGCGGTACGGATACCCGGCCGCACCCGGGGGTTCAGCAACTCGATACCCGGCCGGGCGCAGCGGTACAGATCGCGGTTGACAGCGATCAGATGTGCCAGCGCCCGGCGCAGTCGGCGATCGGTACGACCGGTGCGCCGGCCGTCGATCAGCAGCGCTTCGTCCACTCCGAAGGCGGCCAGTTCGGCGGCCGGGAGATAGATCCGGTCGCGGTCGAGGTCCTCCCCGATATCACGCAGGAAATTGGTGAGCTGGAAGGCATCGCCCAGCGCGGCCGCCGCGGGCTCGGCCTCGGCCGCCGGGCAAACGGTGCCCAGGACGGGCAGCAACTGCAGGCCGATGGCGGCGGCCGAGCCGCGCATGTACTCGTGTAGTGCCGCCAGGGTCGGGTAGCGGTTGCGGAACAGCGGCGACCCGGGGATGTCCATGCGCATGGAGTCCAGGAAGGTGCAGAAGTGGCGCCGGTCGATCGCGAACCGGTCGATCGTATCGGTGAGCGCGGGCATGACCGGATCGAATGTCGCGGGTAGGGCCGGATCGGTGCGTGGCGCCCCCGCGCTGCCGACGGACTGGGACCAGGCGGTGCGGAGATGGCGCTCGACCGCGTCGAGCGCGGTCACGGCCCGCTGCGGTTCGCCGGCAGCGTACGGATCGTCGACGATATCGTCGACCGTGCGTGCGAAACCGTACAGCGCGTGCACCGCGGGGCGGCGGTCGGCCGACAGCAGCCTGGTCGCCAGATAGTAGGAACGTCCGTGCGCCGCGGCCACCCGGCGGCAGTACCGGTAGGCGTCCCGCAGCGCGGCCGGGTCGGCCGGGTCGGTCCGCGGCGCGGGTGCGCCGGGCCACACACCGCTGCGGCCGTTCACAGACCGCTGGAAACAGTGGGCGCGGGAACCGCCCGGGGCGTACCGCGTAACCGCAGCGGATCGACGGTGCGCAGCGAGAGCGCGGCGACCACGGAGGCGAAGGTCGCGGCCGCGACATGCCAGAAGTTGTACAGGCCGATCGAACCGTCGGGCTGGAACACCAGCATCAGCCAGGTGCAGACACCGACCAGGGTCATGAGGGTGGTGGTGGAGAGCGCGAAACCGGCGGCCAGCGCCAGCGGCCACGAGTAGTACCAGGGCAGCGCGGCCGGTGACAGGATCACGATGGCGACGAAGGCGATCAGGATGCCCAGGACGGCGTCGCGTTCGCTGAGCTTGAACCGCCACCAGGTCCACACCAGCAGCGCCCCCAGGGCCAGCATGCACAGCATGCGGGTCACCTCGAGGGTCGAATCCAGCCCGAAGGGGGTGATCCAGGTGACGGCGTGTGCCATGACGGTGGGCAGCGACAGCCAGTTGATGATCTTGCGCGACCCGGAGAGCGCGGTGAGCCAGCCGATCCCGACACCGGCGATCGCCGAGGCGGCCACGAACACCGCCGCGAATACCGCGAGACCGAGACTCGCGATCTTGGCGAACATCTTCCAGTGATGGGCCAGGAACTCCCGGCTGCTGGTGGCCAGGGCGGCGCGCTGGCCGTCCTCGGCACGGCGCTCGCGTTCGTGCAGCATCCAGATCCACACCAGGAAGGGCAGCGCGACACCCGCGGTCGCCTTGATGGCGACTCCGATCGCCACCACCACGATGCCGGCCACATGATGGCGTTCCAGCACCAGCGCGATCCCGGCGCACATCAGGCCGACCATCAGCATTTCGTTGTGCACGCCGCCGATGAGGTGGATGAGCACCAGCGGGTTGAGCACCGCCAGCCACAGGGCGACGGCCGGTCTCCCGCCGAGGTGCTTGGTCAGGTACGGCACGGCCCACATCATCAGGGCCAGGCCGGGCAGCATCACGAACCGCAGGGCGATCGTGCCGCCGACCACGCTGTCACCGGTGACCGCGGTGATCGCGCGGCCCAACAGCAGAAACGCCGGGCCGTAGGGCGCGGTGGTGGTGGTCCAGACCGTGCTGACGTTGTCGAGCAGGATGCCCGGATTGGCGACCGGGCCCACCTGATACGGGTCGAAACCGTCGCGCAGCAGCGCGCCCTGGGCCAGATAGGAGTAGGCATCGCGGCTGAACATGGGGACCGCGAACATGAGTGGCGCGATCCAGATACCGACGATGGCGCGCAGTTCGTTGAGCCGTACCTCACCGGAGTGGCCACCGAACCCGAGCGTGATCCGGCCCAGCCGGACCCAGGCCGCCACCATCATCAGCACGCCCACCCAGACGCAGATCATCGACAGTGCGTAGCCATGGCCGAACCGCAACCAGGACAGATGAACCGCCTCGAGTAGCGGATCGCGTTTGCGGACGCCGCCGGCGCCGAATCCGCCGAAGGTGATCATCAGGGCACCGGCGAAGCCGAGCAGGGCCGCATGGCCTTCCGGGCTGCGCAGGAAATCGCCGCAGATACGCAGCCGGCCCCAGAACCCGGGTGCGAGACCGGTACCCGCGGTCGCGCGGGTGGGCGGCGGGGAGACGGGCGAATCCGTGTCGGCGACCGGAACGGCGCTTGTGGTGGTGTGCGTATGGGGGGCTGGCATCTGGTGTCGTTCCCCCCTGAATGGTCGGCGGTCGCAACCGCGGGCGAATAGGTCGGCGCTCAGTTTACGGCTTCCGTCACGGAAGGCGGCCGGACGGTGGCCGGGCGCGCGTCCGGACCCCGCGATTCTCGCCCACAACGCGCTGTGCCGCGAGTTTTCCCGACAGCAGTGCGGTCGGGACACCGACGCCGGGCGTCGTACCGCATCCGGCCAGGACCACGTTCTCCTTGCCGGGGGCGAGGTTACGGGTGCGGAAGGGGCCGGTCTGGCGGAACAGATGCGCGGCCGAGAACGGAGTTCCGGCGAGCATGCCCTGATCGCGCCAAGTCGCGGGCGTGTCGAGCCGGTCGACGGTGAAGTGCCCGGTGATCCCGTGATACCCACGCCGCTCCAGGACCGCGAGCAGTTCGCTCAGGTAGGAAGGGCCCAGCCGCGGCCAGTCCAGCGGCGCGGAATCCAGGTTGGGGCAGGGGGCGAGCAGGGAGAACGGCTCGTACCGGGTCGCGCCGCGGGTCAGATACAGGCCGGGGTCGCTCAGTGCGGGCCGGGTGAGCAACAGCGACGGATCGCTCATGAGCCGGCCGCCGCGGCGTGGTGTGATCTCGGCGAAGGTCCGCGCCCAGGCGGCGCCGAAGTCGATGGTGTGATGGGCCTGCACCGGCCAGTTCTCGGTGATGCCGGCGGGGACGGTGCCATGCGCGACGACCGCCGACGGCGAGGCCCGCAATCCGCGGCGGGGGCGCACGCCGAAACGATCCAGCGCCCCGAGGTCGGCGGTGAGGACCACCGCGTCGCAGGGTAGCGCTCGACCGTCGGCCAGCAGGACCCGCCGGGCCCGGTCCGGCCCGCGGCCGCGGCGGTAGTCGATTCCGGTGACCTCGGTGCCGAGTTCGAGTCGGCCGCCGGCCGCGGTGAACGCGCCCGCCAAAGTTTCGGCGACCGCGCGCATTCCGCCGTCGGGGAAGTAGACGCCGAGAGCGGTGTCCATATAGGGGATCGCGCCGTATACGCCGAGCGCCTGTTCGGGGGCCACTCCCGCGTACAGCGCCTGGAAGGTGAACAGCCGGGTCAGTCGCGGATCGCGCAGCGTCCGGGAGACCCGGGAGCCCAACCGGCCGAAGCCGCCGAGCCCGGCCAGCCGGAACAGCGCCGCCCGCTTCTCCGGGTACCGCACCATATCCAGCGGCGAATCGAAGTTCGTGGCCAGGAATTCATCGTATTCGGCCCGGAACACGCGACCCAGCCAGTCCCGTAACCGCCGATACCGGACAGCTTCCGCCGGTCCGCACACCCGCGCCACCTCGGCGCTCATCCGCTCCGGATCGGAGAAGACCCGCAGGTCGGACCCGTCCGCGAAACGAGCGTGGTAGGCCGGGGTCAGCGGCCGGATCCGCAACGGTGGCACGGTGCCCGAGGTGTCGGCGCCCACCGCGGCCAGTGCGTCGTCGACGAGTCCGGGGAGGGTGAGCACGGTGGCCCCGGAATCGATTTCGTAGTCGGCGAACCGGTACCGGCCGACCCGGCCGCCGACATGGTCATCGCGTTCCACCAGGGTGACCGCACATCCGGCGCCGGTCAGATACAGGGCGGCCGACAACCCGGACAGGCCCGCACCGACCACGACCACCTGTTCCACCGGCCCCGGTACCGACTTCACGACGGGTCCTTCCGCTCGTACCGGTGCGCCGCCGCGGCGGTGTCCGGCCTACCGCCGGTCACGCCGCGCGCCGGGTGGCCGCCAAGGCCATCTCGCGCAGCCGGGTCTTCGCCTCCGGCGTCGCGGAACTGGCGTCGATCGCGCCCAGACCCTGCTCGGTGAGTGCGCTGATCCTGGCCTCCACCGCGTCGACCGCCCCGAGTTCGAGGAGCAGCGCGCGCAATTCGCCGACCTGCGCGTCCGACAGGTCGGTACCGATCGCGCCGCGCAAGGTGTCGCCGGCGGCCGGGTCCGTTTCCGCGGCGCGCTGCAGCGCCTCCGCGACGAGTACGGTGCGTTTACCCTCCCGCAGATCGTCACCGGACGGTTTACCGGTCACGGCGGGATCACCGAAAACACCCAGGAGATCGTCGCGAAGCTGGAAGGCGATCCCGATATCGGTGCCGTAGGTGCGGTAGGCGGCGATGAGCCCGGGGTCGGCGTCGGCGAGCGCCCCACCGAGATGCAGTGGACGTTCCACGGTGTAGGCGGCGGTCTTGTACCGATTGATCCGCAGCGCCGCGGCCACCGATTCGTCGCCGCTGGCCTCGCCGTGGACATCGAGCAACTGCCCGCCCAGGACCTCGGTGCGCATCCGCGCCCACACCGGGGCGAAGCGAGCCAGCGCCGCCGCGTCCAAGCCGGCGTCGTGCACCATATCGTCGGCCCAGGCCAGTGCCAGATCACCGAGCAGGACGGCCACCGATTCCCCGTAGTGGGCGGAATCTCCGGCCCAGCCCGCCTGTCGATGCCGCTGTTCGAAGTCCACGTGCACGGTCGGGAAGCGGCGCCGGGTGCGCGAGTAGTCGATGATGTCGTCGTGGATCAGCGCGCAGGCCTGGACGAGTTCCAGGGCCGAACAGGCCCGGAGCACGGCCACCGCCTCGGCGCTCGCGGGATCGCCGCCCGCACCCAGCCAGCCCATCCACGCGAAACCCGGTCGGGTGCGCTTGCCGCCGCGCAGCGTGAACGATTCCAGGGCCTCGACACTGTCGGCGAATACCGGGCCCAATTCGGCGACCGGGTCGCGGCGGCCGGCGAAGAATTCGGTGAGCGTCTGCTCCACGGCCGTGGCGAACGCCGCCGTCCCGGGAACGGCCACGATGGGCCCCGACCGCATCGGTATACCGGTTCCGGCTGACAGGGTGACCTCCCAGATCGTCGAATGCGTGGGCGCGCGGCTACCGGAACCGGTGGCGCCGGTAGCCGCGGGAGCCACCCACGTGCGCCCGCCGTGGCGGCGGGACCTTGATCGCAGAATACGCGCGCGCCCATGGCGCGGATCCGGTGGCGGCGATGGGAGGGAATCGGGATCGATACCGGACGGCTCTAGACTGGGCCGGTGAGTTTCGACAACGCGCGGGGACTCCCGACCCCCGGTCGGCCATCCCCCACGTCACCGGACGTCTCCACGACGCCTTCGGTCGTGCAGAGCCTGGACCGGCACGCCGGCGGCGCGGTGCCGTTCTCCGTGGAGTTCTCCCCGCCCCGCGACGAGGCGGGCGAGCAGCGGTTGTGGCGGGCGGTGCGCACGTTCGAGCGGATGCATCCGGCGTTCGTCTCGATGACCTATGGTGCCGGTGGGAGCACCCGGGAACGCACGGTGCGGGTCACCGGTGAGCTCGCCCTGCAGACCACCCTGCTACCGGTCGGCCATCTCACGGCGGTTGGGCACAGCGTCGCCGAGTTGCGGTCGATCGTCGGGGCCTACGCCGATTCCGGAATCACCAATATTCTCGTGCTGCGCGGTGATCCGCCGGGTGATCCGCTGGGCGAATGGCATAAACATCCCGACGGGGTCGAGTACGCCGAGGAACTGGTGCGCATCGTGCGCGACCTGGGCGATTTCCATGTGGGGGTCGCCTCGTTCCCGCAGGGACACCACCGTTCGCTCGATCTCGACCACGACACCGCCCATCTGACGGCGAAGCTGCGTGCGGGCGCGGAGTATTCCATCACCCAGATGTTCTTCGACGTCGACGATTATCTGCGGCTGCGCGACCGGGTCGCCGCCCTGGATCCGGTGGAGGGTGCCAAACCGATCATCCCGGAACTGATGCCGATCACCTCGCTGCGCACGGTCGAGCGTGCCGAGCAGTTGTGCGGCCGGCCGCTGCCGGAACGGGTGGTCGAACGGCTGCACCGGGCCGCCGGTTCCGGAGCGGAGGAGGATCGCGCCGCGGTCCGGGCCGCGGGTATCGAGATCGCCACCGAGATGGGGGAACGGTTGATCGCCGAGGGCGCACCGTGCCTGCACTTCATCACCCTGAACTTCGCCAAGGCGACCAGTGAGGTGCTGGCCAATCTGGGGTACGGCGTCACCGCCGCGCCGATCAGCGCCTGAGCGACGCCGGCCGGGCGGTGCGCTCAGTCGGCCGGGGCGTAGACGTGGACGGCGATCCGGGCGCCCCGGCGGACCACTTCGAGCGCGTGGTCGTCGTGGCGCAGAATGAGTCCGGGGGCGCCTTCGACCGGGTCGAGGATCTCTATCCCCGCGATCCGCTCACCGGCGTGGTCTAGGCGGTCGCCGGGCTTGGCCGCGATGAACACTCGGCCGTCGATGACCCACCAGGTACCGGGCAGGCCCGGCAGCAGCTCCGGTGATTCGCCGAGCTGGTGGCGGGCGACCGGTTCGTTGGTGCCGTGCGGGCTGCGCAGCCGGATCGAGCACCGCTCGAGCCATTGCGTCCACGTGGTATCGACGCTGGTGTGGCCGACGATGGTCATGGTGCAGCCTCCTCGAAACCCGGGCCGCGAGGCCCCGCCCGCCGGTCGTGCCGGGCGGGTTCATCATCCGGCCGGGTGCCCGATGGGCACAAGACCAAGAATCATCGAGAATCCAGCTCTTGGCCGGGTATCAGACGGCGTCCCCGCCAGGTCAGCGCGCCGTGGCGGCGGGCGCGGTGTGAGTGTTGCCACAGCGTCAGGTAGGTGGCGACCGAGACGGGGTGGACGAGAGCGTCGGCGAGGTCGCCGCGGTCCGGTCCGCGGCCCGACTCCAGGGTGCGGGCCAGTAGCCGACCCGTGACCGCGGCGGTGTATCCGAGCAGGCCGATTCGGCGCAGCCGGCCGCGGCCCACTACGGCCGTTATCGGAGGCAGCCAGTACGCCCATGCGGCGAGGGCGCCCACCGCGACCCCGCCGGCGGCCGAACCGCCGTAGGCCGACCAGAGCCAGCGGTCGTAGCCGGTCACCAGTTCCTGCGCGTTCCGGTACATCCGGGTGCGCGCCAGGCCACCCGCGGCCGCCACCGCGGTCCGGTGGCCGGCGCGGCGCAGGGCCCGCGCGATATCGAGATCTTCGGTGAGGCTGCCGGCGACCGTCGCGTGACCGCCGATCGCGCGATATCGCGCCGCGTCGAACACCAGGAACTGGCCACAGGACACCACGGTCGAGGTCCGGGTACCGCGATCGGCCCGGGCGACCGGCAGCGTGGACGCCCACGACCAGCACAGCAGCGGTTGCACCAGGCGTTCGGCCACGGTCTCCGCCTCCTGCCGCGGCCAGGGCGCCAGCAATGCGACGCCGCGCTCCCGGAGACACGTCACCGCCGCGGCGAGCGCGGTGGGTGCGAGCCGGACATCGGCATCGAGGAAGACCAGTACCCCGGTTCCGCCGCCGGCCCGCCGTGCGTGCTCGGCGAGGGCGGCGCAGGCGGCGGCTTTGCCGGTCCAGCCCGGCGGCGGCCCGGCGGTACCGCGCAGCAGCTCGCAGCGCGGGTCGCCGTCCATCGCCCGCAGTGCGTGCTCGGCGGTGTCGTCGCCGGAGGCATCGTCGAGGACCAGGATGCGCAATCGAGCTATCCCGATCTGCGCGCGCAGATCGGCGATCAGACCGGGTAGGAGGGCGGCCTCGTCCCGCGCGGGTACGCAGACCGTGACGTTCTCGGTGACCGGGGCGGGTGGCGGGGACAGCCGCGGTACGGTGCGTAGGTTCCAGGCGGTGAGCACGGCACCGGCCACGGCGAAACCGGTCCCGCCGGTCACCGCGCGCCGGCACCACCGCCGCGCCCGCGGTCTCATGCGTTGGATTTGACCTCGTCCCACCAGCGTCGCAAGGAGAAACCGGCCGGCGCGCCCGGTCGGGGCGGATTGCGGTCCACAAAGGCGAGGGCGATGACCACGGCCGCGACCGCGAGGGTGATACCGCCGACGATGCCGGCCCAGCCCGCGAAGGACCGCGTGTTCGGATCGGCGTAACCGACCTCGGCGCGGACGGTACTGACCTCGCCGGCGGGCAGTTTCCACGAGACCACCGAATCGCCCTCGCGATTACCGTTGGTCTTGGCGACCCGGGCCGGGAACGCCACACTCAGCTGCACATCGGAGCCGTGCGGGGCCAGAGTCTCCAGGTCCACCCGGCCGTTGAGGCTCACCAGGTCGCCGTTGCGCTGGAACTTCAGGTCGAACAGGCCCTGTGTCTGCTCCGAGAGCTGCGACAGCTGTTCCACTTCGCCGAAGTTGAGATCGTCGAAGTACACCTCGCTGCCGATGTAGCCGTCCTGGTTGTACGGCTCGATACGCACCTTGGCCGCCAGGGCATCGGGGGCGGTGAGCTGCGGACCCTTGTCCTCACTGTTCTCCGGGACGACCGCGGCCACGATCCGGCCGGACACCCGGTCGTTGGACGACAGACCCATCGAGGCCTGGACGCGCAGGCAGCCGGCCAGCGCCGGGGTGAGCAGGGCGGCCAGGACGAGGACGGCGGCTATCCGCGCGCGCAGTGGGCGGCGCGAGCGCGGAGCGGGGACCGGGGAGCCGGGTTTCGCGGTAACGGGACTCGGAGGCACGGATGACATGGTGCCAGGCCGGAACTCACCGACGCCATGCGACGGGCCCGACGGTTCGCCGATCGTGCCCGGCCCCGCGTCCGGTGGCGTCGCGTACCAGCCGGACCAGCAGCGGAACCCCGAGAAACCCGAGGACGACGCTCCCGTAGCCGGCCGAATACGGCAGGCCGAGAAACACGGCGTGGGCCAGCGCGGAGCCGAGCCAGGTCCACAGGAACATCAGGATCGGGACCGCGGGCCGTTCGGCTCCGCGCGCGGTTCGCTCCCAGAAAGTGAGTGCCGCGGCCATCACCGCCGCCACCGCCAGCCAGCCGAGATAGTTGGTGTACGGGACGGCAGCCAGGCCGGGCAGCCCCGAATCGGTGTTCTGCCAATGCCACTGACCGTCGGCCACCATCTGGGGATCCAGGAACAGATCCCAGCCCACCGCGCCCACCGCGGTCGCGCCGATCCGCGCCGCCGGTCGCGGGCACAGCAGGCCCGTGACCACCCAGATCGGATACAGCCCGCCGGTCCACGCGAGCGGGACCACCAGCGGAACATCGAACAGTTGTGGTCCGATCCGTCCGTCCGCGTAGTCGTAGGCGCCGAACGGTATCCCGGTCGCCGTGCCCACCGCCTCGGCGACCAGGCCGACTCCGGAGACGATCACCAGGAATCCGGCCGCGTAGCCGATCCCGCGCGTCACCGCCGCGTGCAGCAGGGCCGTACCGGCGGTCAGCAGGACCACGGCCACCGTCACCGCGTCACGGGCCGGACCAGTGGTCAGCGGGTAGGCGATCTGGGTGCCGACCAGCACGACGAGCAAACCGGCGGGCAGGAGGTCCCGCCACCGCCCGGCCGCCGGACCGGCTAGCGGCGTACCCACCGGCGGATCCCGCGACTGTCGCGCAGTACCAGGCGCGCGGCGGTACGCCCGCTGGCACCGGACACGCCGCCGCCGGGATGGGTCGACGCACCGGTCAGGTAGAGCCCGGGCGCGCCGGGCACCCGCTGCCCGGACAGTTCCGGCAGCGGCCGCCACAGCATCATCTGGTCCAGACTCATCTCCACATGCATAACATTGCCGCCGCGTAGCCCCATCTCGCGCTCCAGGTCCACCGGCGTCTGGATATGCCGGTCCAGCACCGAGTCCGCGAACCCGGGCGCGTACCGATCCAGTTCGCCGATGATCCGGTCCGCTTCGGATTCGGCGTGCCGGGCCCATCCGCCGTCCTCGGCGAGCCGGTAGGGGTGCCACTGCGACCACAGCGAGAGCTGATGCTGCCCGGCGGGTGCGATACTCGGGTCCAATGCGCTGAAACTCATGGCGAGTACGACGGGCCGGGGCGGTAACCGGCCGCCCAGCGCACTGCCGTGCGCCAGCGCCAGCCGGCGCCGATCCGAGACCAGCAATTGCAGTCCGGTCGCCGATTCGGCGGGTGTCGCACCCGGGTATCGAGGGATATCGCTGGTCGCGGCCCGCACCACCATGCCGATTCCGGGGCCCACCCGAATCCGCCGCTGCCACCGTCGCAGGGGTTCCGGATCGAAGCCGCCCGCGCGTAAGAGTTCCAGTGTGGTGAGGATATGGGTGCCCGCGATCACCGTATCGGCGGTATATTCGCGTCCGGCCGCGGTGCGGACCCGCCAGCCGTCGACCCGGCGGGTCAGGGCGGTGACCGCGTCACCGGCCGTGACCTCGCCGCCGTCGCCGCGCAGCCGGGCCACCAGTGCCTCGGTGAGCGCACCGCTGCCGCCCACCGCCCGGCCGGGCGGCAGCGTGTGCATGAGCGCCGCGAACGCCACCATCGGTGCCGTGCCGGGTTCGGACATGGGCGGCCCCGACTGCGCCCCGAACCACGCCAGTGCCGCCTTCAGTCGCTCGTCGTCGAACCAGGTGTCCAGTAGCGCGTCACCGGACTGCAGGAACTCCCGGGACAGCGCGCTGCCGCCGTCGCGGGCGTCCAGCCCCCAGAACGACCGCAGCAGCCGGCCCCCGGTGGGCGCGCCGCCGAACGAACGCATCACCCGCCGGGCCCGCGGCGCCCAGACGTCCACGAAGCGCCGGTAGGCCGCGGCGTCGCGGTCGCCACAGGCGGCGGCCACCGACGCACAGGTCCGCTCCGGATCGCGGTGGAATACGATCGGCGGCGCTCCGGTCTCCGGGCAGGCCGGGGCGAAGGCCCAGGGATCGCAGTCGAGGTACCGCAGCCCGAAGCGCTCCAGCTCGAGTTCCTCGATGATCCCGGTGTGCCGGACCATCAGATGCGCCGAGGAGCCCCGATCGACCCGATGGCCGGGGAAACGCTCCACGGTCGATACGGCCCCGCCCAGGACCGTATCGCTTTCCAGGACGTGGACCCGGCGGCCCTCCCGCGCCAGATAACAGGCCGCCACCAGCGCGTTGTGGCCGGAACCGATGATCATCACAGTCATGGCAGCAGCGGCAGCGACCGGCCGAGGATCCCGAAGCGGCGGTTGTCGCCCGCGAACACGAAATCACGCAGGACGTCGCGGAAACCCATCCGCCGGTAGAGGCGCCAGGCCCGGTTGTCCTCCTCGCCGACCTCCGGGGTGGACAGCAGCACGGACCGCTCGGGCCGGTCGCGCAGCAACTGTTGGAGCAGGGTCGCACCGATACCGCGGCCCTGCGCACTCGGGTGCACGTGGAGCTCGGTGAGTTCGAAATAGTCGCCGAGCAACTGCGCCGCGGCCGGCTCCGGCCACCCGGAGCGGCGCATCCCCGCGTGTACCTGCTGCTGCCACCACTGATGGGGGCCGCCCCGATAGCCGTAGGCGATGGCGACGAGCGGGGAATGGCGTAGATCGAATTCGCCGTTGTCCTCGGGTACCACCGCGGCGACCGCGTGCCAGCCCGCGCGGTGGGTGTGCTCGGTCCACATCGGTGCCCGATGGTGCTCGGTGCCGTGTGGATAGTCCATGGCTGCGATATAGACCGCCAGTGCGTCGTGCAACCGGGCGCGCAGCGCGGCTACCGAGAGGTCGACGACGACCGGGACGGGAAGGTGGTTCGACTTGACGGCTGTCATTGCGATATCGGTGGGCTCTTTCGCGGTCGGCAGGGCGGCGGGTTTCGGCGCACGAACATGTCGGTGGTCGTCTCTATATTCAAGCTCGAGCCAAACGTTCGAAAACTTGTTCGCCCCCGCGGTGCACGCTCAGCCTGCCATACCGGTGGACCGCCGCGGGGGTGACAGGCGAGATACGGAGGGACGGCTATGTCGGATCGAAGCGTGCACCCGGTGCAACCGGGACGGGCGGGGATGCTCTTGCGGCGCGCCGACGGGCTGCTCATGGAAGCGGCGGGGGAGCGGGATCCGCGGGAACGTTTCCGCGGGGCCTATCTGGCGGCCCTGCGCGGGGCCGGCGCGGTGCTGGCGCTCACCGGCGCCGATACCGCGCCGCGGGCCCGCTCCCGTAACGCGTGGGTGATGTTGCAGCGCGCCGCCCCCGAATTCGTGATGTGGGCGGATTATTTCAGCGGCCATTCCGCGACCCGGGCGGCGCTGGAGGCCGGGCTGCCCCGGGCGATCGACGATCCGGCGGCCGACGAGTTCTCCTCGCGGGTGGCCGCCTTCCTGCACGACGTCGAGGATCTCATCGCCCCGGCCGCCCGGCTGCGCGCCGCCGGTGACGGAGACGACTCGCTCCGATAGGAACCGCCGCCGCCCCCGGACCTCTGGATTCGGCCGTCGCCGGATTCGATCCGGCGACGAACTTCGTTCGGCTGCACCCATATGGTGGTACCACTCTTGGCGAACTCGTATCATTGATGACAGATAGCCGCCAAGGGGTTATCTGTCGCCTACCCGGAGGCGACAGCCACGACCTAGTGCCGGGGGAGGTACCGTGCCACTCTCCGAGCACGAGCAGCGCATGCTCGAACAGATCGAGAGCGCGCTCTATGCTGAGGACCCGAAGTTCGCGTCGTCCGTCCGTGGTGGACGTCTTCGTACAACCTCGAGTCGCCGTCGACTCCAGGCCGCGGCCTTGTTCGTACTCGGCCTCGTCCTACTCGTCGCGGGCGTCGCCCTTCCGGTGCGACCCGGCGGCTTTCCGATCATCAGTCTGATCGGGTTCATCGTCATGTTCGGTGCCGGAGTGCTGCTCCTGCTCGGCGGCGCCAAGGGCGCCACGCCGGACCGCGGCAGCGGTACATCGAGCGATTCCGGCGGTACCGGATCATCGGAGCGGGCAGCCGGCGGGCGTGGGCGTCCGCGTCGTTCCGGTGGATTCACCGAGCGCATGGAGGATCGTTTCCGCCGAAGGTTCGAGGAGTAGGCCACCCGGCGTTCGCGCCGACCCGGTAATCGACGGACAGCGGTGCCGCACCCATCCCGGTGCGGCACCGCTGTCCGTGTATGCGCCGGACCGTTCGCTCGCGGGATGCCCGGGTGCCCGCGGCCCGGCGCTACGTGCCGGGGGCCACCTTTTCCCATCTCCCCCCACCGTGTTCCTCCACCGCGCCCCACTGCTCCGGCCGCACAGGCGTGAACAGTGGGTTTGCTGGAAGTTGACGGGGTCCGCCGGAGTCGGTGGCCGGGGACGCGCGCAGGGAGGCAGGGCCTGCGAAATGTTCGCTCGGCCGGTGATAGCTGGGGTGACCTGCGAAATCGAACGGCCGGGGAGGCACATCACCCCGTGTTTCGATTGAAAGTGGGGGAAAGTGGGGTAATGTGGAGCGCGCACTACAGGAGAGGCCGTGAGGCACTCGACCGGCGTAGCCGGTCAACACCATTCGAGGTGGTCCGGTAGGAGGTATCGGGTTGTTTCTCGGTACTTACACACCTCGTCTGGACGACAAAGGGCGACTCACGTTGCCCGCAAAGTTTCGAGACGATCTGGCGGGAGGGTTGATGGTCACCAAAGGACAGGACCACAGCCTTGCCGTCTATCCGAAGGACGAGTTCAGTGTGCTCGCCCGGCGCGCCGCGTCGGCATCCCGGAGCAACCCGCAGGCGCGGGCCTTCGTCCGGGCGCTGGCAGCGGGCACGGACGAGCAGCGGCTCGACTCGCAGGGCCGGATCGTGTTGTCGGCCGAACATCGCCGGTACGCCAACCTCACCCGCGACTGTACGGTCATCGGTTCGGTCGACTTCCTGGAGATATGGGACAAGCAGGCGTGGGAGACCTACCTCGCCGAGCACGAGGAGGACTACGCACAAGCGAGAGACGAGGCACTGGGCGGAATCTTCTAGCCCGCGCGAGTGCCACGCGGCCTCTGCCCGGACGCGGACCCTGACGTACTTCCCCGACGCCAGGTGCCGCTTCGGTCAGAGACCCCGCGGCATTCGTCACGTCACCGATTTTCCTTCTGTCGCTCACCCCGTGGACGCGCCGGATCGAACGGTGGCGCGGCCGCATCTCGCGCAATCAATTGTTCGCCCGCTTCGGCGCCGGTGATCCGCATCCACCTGAGGTGCGGATGCGACCCGAATCGGGTCGTCACGGAGCGAGGCACGGATCCGGGAGGCCGATTTGAACCGTGAGCAGCACGGCACGCGACACGTCCCTGTTCTGCTCACCCGCGCCGCCGAATTGCTCGATCCGGTACTCGGCGGCCCGACCGCCGTCTACCTCGATGCGACGCTGGGGCTCGGCGGTCATGCCGAGTACTTCCTGCGCACCCACACCGACCTCCGGCTCGTAGGCCTCGACCGCGATACCCGCGCGCTCGAGCTCACCACCGACCGTCTCCGGCCCTACGCCGACCGAATCACCCTGGTACACACCCGGTACGACGGGATCGCCGCCGCACTCGCGGAGGCCGGTCTGCCGGCCACCGGTTCGGTCAGCGGCATCCTGATGGATCTCGGGGTCTCGTCCATGCAGCTGGACGAGGCGGAGCGAGGTTTCGCCTACTCCGTGGACGCTCCGCTGGATATGCGGATGGACGCGACCACCGGCCCGACCGCCGCGGATGTGCTCAACACCTACAGCCAGGGCGAGATCGCCCGGGTGCTGAGGGTCTACGGCGAGGAACGGTTCGCGAACCGGATCGCCGCCGAGATCGTGCGACGCCGCGTCCGGCAGCCGCTGCGTACCAGTGCCGAACTGGTGAGCCTGCTCTACGACACCATCCCCGCGCCGGCCCGCCGGACCGGCGGGCATCCGGCCAAGCGCACCTTCCAGGCACTGCGGGTGGAGGTGAACGGGGAACTGGATTCGCTGCGTGCGGCGCTTCCGGCCGCGCTGGCGGCCTTGCGCCCGGGCGGCCGGATCGTGGTCATGTCCTATCAGTCGCTCGAGGACCGGGTGGTCAAGCACGAGCTGGCCGAGCGCGCGAAATCCCGCACACCGGTGGGGCTTCCGGTCGAACTCCCGGGTATGGGGCCGGAGTTCCGCATGCTGACCCGGGGCGCCGAACAGGCCGGCCCCGCCGAGATCGAGGAGAATCCCCGCGCCGCGCCGGTCCGGATGCGCGCCGCCGAGAAGATCGTGCAGGAGGCGGGATGACACCGGGCACCGGCACCGGCCACGCCGCAGCGGTGGCCCGCGGAGCAGCGAATTCGCTTGTCCGCGTGGCGCGACCGCGGTACGACGGTGTGGGTGCCGGATGCGGATATCACAGTGGTGTCCGCGAAATCGTGGTGTCAGGGGAGCACCGGCTGGGCATTACGGACCACAGCACAGGCGTACGCGGGCCGGAACCGCGGGCCATCACACCGATACGGGGGTGTCAGGTATGAGCGTGAGCACACGTACCGAGACCGGGCGGCCGGCTCGGCGGGTACACGACGCGGAGCGGGTGAAATCCGGTGCCGCGCAGCGGGCCTACGCCCGGCGGCGGCAGCGCACCGGGCCGTCCGGTACAGCGCCGGCGGTCGCGCCGCGGTCGGAACTGGCGGGTCGCGGACCGTTCGTCGCCGCCATTCTGGCCATGTTCGGCTGTGGTCTAGCGCTCACGCTGGTACTGACCACCCGTGCCGCCGAGGACAGCTACCAGCTCAGCGACGCGCGTGAGGCCAACCGGGTGCTCTCCGACGAACGCGCGGCCTTGCAGCGGGAGGTCGCCGCCGCCGATTCGGCGCCCGAACTCGCCACTCGTGCCCGGGAACTGGGCATGATCCCGGCCGTGGATCCGGCGCGACTGGTCGTCGCCCCCGATGGAACGGTCACCGTGGTGGGCGAACCGAAACCCGCCCAGGGGCCGCCGGCCCCGCCGCTGAACGCACCCCGCGGCGGAGCTCCGCGCTCCGGTGGGGATCCGGGCGAACGGATCGTGCCGGTTCCGACGCTGCCGCGATCGGACTCGGCCGCGCCGGGCTCGGGCGGTGTGCTCGCGGCCCCGGAGACCGATCTGACGCCCGTGCCGCAGCCGGGCGAGGACGTCCCGGGCGCTGCCGCCCCGGCCGATGGCGCGGAACCGCCGGTCGAGGGTGCTGCTCCGGCCGAGGCGCCTGCGCCGCCCGACGGAACCGCTCCCGCTCCGGTCGAGGGTGCTCCCGCTCCGGTCGAGGGTACTGCTCCGGCCGAAGCGTCCGTTCCGGTCGAGGACGCGTCCCCGGCGCCGGCGGATACGCCCGGCGCTGTCGAACCCACCTCGGTCGCGCCGCTGCCGCCCGTTACGGCGGGTGAGGAGATCCGATGAACCGGCGCGGGTCGGGGCGTGGGCGCGATTCCGCGCCGAGATCCCGGGCCGCGACCGATCGCGGAAAATCGAAGAAGCGATCCGCCGAGGTCGCCCGGTCCACGCCCGGGCGGTCCCGGCAGCCACCCGGGCGGTCGCGTCCGGGTGGGCGATCCGCGCCGAACGGGCCGGTGCGGATCCGGCTCGGCGTGGGCCGGTTGATCATGCTGGTGGCACTGACCGTGGTGGCCCTGCAACTGCTGTGGATCCAGACCATCGCCGCGCCCACGCTGTCGGCGCAGGCGGCCGGGCAGCGCACGGCCTACCAGGATCTTCCCGCCACCCGCGGCACCGTCACCGACCGCAACGGCAAATCCCTGGCCTTCACCATCACCGCCCAGTCGCTGAACTTCCAGCCCGTCCGGGTGCGCAAGGATCTCGCCGACGCCCGGGCGAAGGACGACTCGGCGCCCGACCCGGATCGGCGGCTCGAGGATATCGCCGGGACCATCCATCGGATCCTCGGTGACGAAGGGCCCAAGGAATCCGATCTGCTGGAGAAACTGCGCAGTGACCAGACCTTCGTGTACCTGGCCCGCAACGTCGACCCGCGGAAGGCCGACGAGATCACCGCGAAGTTCCCCGAGGTCGGTACCGAACGCCAGGACCTGCGCGAATACCCGGGGGGTTCGCTGGCGGCCAATATCGTCGGGGCCACCGGCTGGGACGGCCACGGCCGGGTCGGGCTGGAGGCCTCGCTGGATTCGGCGCTCGCCGGCACCGACGGCTCCTACACCTATGACCGAGGCTCCGACGGGGCCGTGATCCCCGGCAGTCTCCGTGACCGTCAGCCCGCCGTCGACGGCAACAATGTCGAACTCACCCTGGACTCCTACCTGCAGAACCATGTGCAACAGCAGGTGCAGCAGGCCAAGGACCGCTCGGGCGCGAAATCGGCCTCCGCGGTGGTGCTGGACGCCAAGACCGGCCAGGTGCTGGCCATGGCCAACGACAACACATTCAATCCGGCGCTCGGTCCGCAGCACTGGGATCCGGCCGGGCTGGACAACCCGTCGGTGACCCAGCCCTTCGAACCCGGATCGGTCAACAAGGTGGTGACCGCGGCCGCGGCCGTCGAATACGGCCTCACCACGCCGGACGAGGTGCATCAGGTGCCCGGCCGCATCGATATGTCCGGAGTGACCGTCGGTGACGCCTGGGAACACGGTGTGGCCCCCTACACCACGACCGGGATCTTCGGTAAGTCCTCCAATGTGGGCACCCTGATGCTGGCGCAGCGGGTCGGCGAGGACCGGTTCGCCGATATGCTCGAGCGCTTCGGGCTGGGCCGGCGCACCGAGGTCGGGCTGCCCGGGGAGAGTTCCGGCCTGCTGCCCGCCCGGGACCAGTGGTCCGGTGGTACGTTCGCGAACCTGCCCATCGGGCAGGGCCTTTCGATGACCACCCTGCAGATGACCGGTATGTACCAGGCCATCGCCAACGACGGGCTCCGGATGCCGCCGCGTATCGTGCGCGCCACCGTCGCCCCCGACGGGACCCGCACCGAGGAACCGGCGCCCGACGGCGTGCGCGTGGTGAGCCCCGACACCGCGCGCACACTACGCACCATGTTCCAATCGGTGGTGCAGAACGATCCGACCGGAGTGCAGATGGGGACCGGCGCCGCCGCCGCGGTCGACGGCTACCGGATCGCCGGGAAGACCGGGACGGCGCAGCAGGTCGACCCGAACTGCGGGTGTTATTCGAGCTCCTCGTACTGGATCACCTTCGCCGGTATCGCACCCGCGGACAACCCGCGCTATGTCATCGGACTGATGCTCGACGCGCCGGTCCGCAGTTCCGACGGCAGCGGCGGGCAGTCGGCCGCACCGCTGTTCCACGACATCGCCTCCTGGGCACTGCAGCGGGATCGGATTCCGCCGTCGAGCGAGCCGGAACGGCAGTTCGTCCTGCAGGCGTCGTGATTCGGCGAACCGGCTTACCCGACCGTGACCCGGCGTCGGTAACCTGACTCGTCGTCGTATCCGCGCTTCATCATGCAGAGAGGAATCCTGTGCCCGCGCAGTCCAGCCAGCCCTCGCTGCGGCCGGCCCGGCCGCTGTCGACACCGCTGCCCGACCTGCTGGATCTGATCGACGCCGAACTTCGGCCACCGGTCGCCACCGACCTATCCGTCACCGGGATAGAACAGCGCTCCGACGCGGTTCTACCCGGTGATCTGTTCACGGCGTTACCCGGCTCCCGGGCGCACGGCGCCCGGTTCGCCGCGGACGCGGTGGCCCGCGGCGCGGTCGCCGTACTCACCGACGCCGCCGGGGCGGAACTGGCCGGTGACCTGCCGGTGCCGGTCCTGGTGCGGGAGAACCCGCGCGCCGTCCTCGGCGAGTTGTCCGCGGCGATCTACGGTCATCCGTCGGAGCGGTTACGGATCATCGGGATCACCGGTACCTCCGGTAAGACCACTTCGTCCTATCTGGTGGAGGCCGGACTGGCCGCCGGGGGTCTGTCCACCGCCCTGATCGGCACCATCGAGACCAGAATCGGGGGCCGCCGGGTCCCGAGCGCGCTCACCACGCCCGAGGCGCCGCAATTGCACGCCATGTTCGCGCTGATGGTGGAACAGGGTGTGGACGCGGTGGTGATGGAGGTCTCCAGCCACGCCCTGACCCTGGGCCGGGTGGACGGGGTGCGGTTCGCGGTCGGCGCGTTCACCAACCTGTCGCAGGACCATCTGGACTTCCACGCCGATTTCGAGGACTATTTCGCCGCCAAGCGCCGGCTGTTCGAACCGGAGTCCCCGGTCGCCGCTCGTACCGCCGTGGTGTGTGTGGACGACGCCTGGGGCCGCCGCCTCGCCGACGGCCTCGACGCGCCGATCCGAGTGGCGACCAGCGGACCGGCGGACTGGTCGCTGGCCGGTCCCGCCCGCGCCCACGGCGGGGAACAGGAGTTCACCGCGGCCGGACCGGACGGCGAGACGCCGGTGCGGCTGCGCCTGCCCGGTGACTACAACGTCGCCAACGGTCTGCTCGCGGTCGCGGTGTGCGCGGCCGCCGGAGTGGCGCCGGGGACCGCCGCGCCCGCGCTGGCCACGGTGGATGTACCCGGCCGGATGCAGCGGGTGGAACGCGGGCAGGAGTTCCTGGCCCTGGTGGACTACGCCCACAAACCCGCCGCCGTGGAATCGGTGATCGCCACGATGCGCACCCACCTGGCCACGGCGGGCAGCCGGGGCCGGTTGGCGGTGGTGGTCGGCGCCGGCGGCGACCGGGACACCGGTAAACGCGGCCCGATGGGCGCGGCCGCGGCCCGCGGCGCGGATCTGCTCATCGTCACCGACGACAACCCACGGACCGAGGATCCGGCGGCGATCCGCGCGTCGCTTATCGCGGGCGCGCAGAGTGTCGCCGACGAGCAGCGTGGCGAGGTCCGTGATATCGGTGACCGGGCCGCGGCCATCGCGGCCGCGGTCGGTTGGGCGCACCCCGGCGATGTGGTGCTGGTGGCCGGCAAGGGCCACGAAGCAGGGCAGGAGATCAACGGGGTGAAGTATCCGTTCGACGACCGCGAGGTACTCGCGGCGGCGATCGATTCGGCATTGGGACACAGTTCCGGGGGCGCGGACAACGGTTCGTGGTCGACGGGCGCGGAGGACTTGACAGTTTCATGATCGAAATGACACTGCGGGATATCGCCGAGGTCGTGGGCGCAACGCTGCACGACGTCGGTGACCCGGAGGTGAGGGTGACCGGGTCGGTCGAATTCGATTCGCGCCGAATCGGTCCCGGCGATATCTTCCTGGCGATCCCGGGCGAGCGCGTCGACGGCCACGACTACGCGGCCGCCGCGATCGAGGCCGGCGCGGTTGCCGTACTGGCCGCCCGCCCGGTCGGCGTGCCGGCCATCGTCGTGCCTCCCGCGCCGGGATCGGTGCCGTCGAGCGCGCTCGCGCTGAGCCATGATTCGACCGGCGCCGGCGCCGCGGTGCTGACCGCGCTGGCCGCGCTGGCCCGGGAGAGCGTGTCGCGGCTGGTCGCGGCCGGGGGGCTGACCGTGGTCGGCGTCACCGGATCCTCGGGTAAGACCTCCACCAAGGACCTGCTGGCGGCGGTGCTCGCACCGCTGGGACCGGTGGTGGCCCCACCCGGCTCCTTCAACAACGAACTCGGGCATCCCTGGACCGCCCTGCGTGCCGGTCCGGACACCCGGTTCCTGGTACTGGAGATGTCGGCGCGCGGGCCCGGGCATATCGCCGCGCTGGCCCGGGTGGCGCCCCCGAGTATCGGGGTGGTCCTCAATGTGGGTACGGCGCATCTAGGCGAATTCGGTAGTCGCGAGGCGATCGCGCAGACCAAGGGTGAACTCGTGGAGGCGCTGCCCGAAACCGGTCTGGCCGTGCTGAACGCCGACGATCCGAAAGTCAGCGCGATGGCCGCGCGTACGGCGGCCCGCGTGGTAACCGTCGGGCACGCCGCCGGCGCGCAGATCCGGGCCGGCGCAATCACTCTGGACGAGCAGGCCAGGGCGTCGTTCACACTGCACACCCCGCTCGGCGCCCGTCCGGTCACCCTGGCCGTGCACGGGGAACACCAGGTCGGTAACGCGCTGTCGGCCGCCGCGGTGGCCCTGGAGTGCGGCGCCGACCTCGACACCCTCGTCACCGCGCTCACCGACGCCCGCGCGGCGTCGGCGCGTCGTATGGACGTACGCACCAGCGCCGCCGGGGTCACGGTGATCAACGACTCCTACAACGCCAACCCGGATTCCATGCGGGCCGCGCTCAAAGCGCTGGTCACCATGGCCCGGACGGGCGACACCCCCCGGCGGAGCTGGGCCGTCCTCGGCGAAATGGCCGAACTCGGCCCGGAGTCGGTGGTGGAACACGACGGGATCGGCCGCCTCGCGGTCCGCTTGGATGTGGACCGGCTCATCGTGGTCGGGACCGGACGACCCTCCCGGGGCATGCACCAGGGAGCGGTCATGGAAGGCTCATGGGGTGAGGAATCGGTGCTCGTCCCGGATATCGAAGCGGCCGTGGAGTTGCTCGCCGCCGAAGTCGGCGCGGGTGACGTGGTGCTGGTGAAGGCATCGCAATCGGTCGGCCTGTGGGCGGTCGCCGAACAACTGCTGGCCGAGGGTGAGCAGAACACGGGTGCCGGCACACCGGCATCCGGCGGCGCCGGCGCCGCCGACGGGGTGAGCACGGAGGCAGTGCGATGAGACAGATCTTGTTCGCGGCGGCGATCGCACTGACGGTGTCGATCCTGTTGACGCCGCTACTGATCCGGATATTCGCCCGGCAGGGTTTCGGGCAGGAGATCCGGGTCGACGGACCGGCCAGCCATCAGTCCAAACGCGGTACTCCCACCATGGGCGGCGTGGCGATCATCATCGGCATGTGGGCGGGGTATCTCGGCTCCCATCTGATCGGAATCGGTTACGAGGCCGAAGGTCCCACCGCCTCCGCGCTGCTGGTCCTGGGCCTGGCCACCGCGCTGGGCGTGGTCGGGTTCATCGACGATTTCATCAAGATCCGCAAGGGGCGCAATCTCGGGCTCACGGCCGCGGGCAAATACCTGGGCCAGATCACGGCGGCAGTGGTGTTCGGTGTGCTGGCGCTGCAGTTCCCGGGTGGCAGCGGACTGTCCCCGGCGAGCCGGCAGCTGTCGTACGTGCGCGATATCAACACCGTCTCGATGAGCGTGGTCGTATTCCTGGCCTTCGTCTGCCTCATCGTGGTGGCCTGGTCGAACGCGGTGAACCTCACCGACGGCCTGGACGGTCTGGCCGCGGGGTCGATGAGCCTGGTGCTCGGCGGCTACGTCGTCATCACGTTCTGGCAGTACTACCACTCGTGCGAGACCAAACCCGAGACCGGCTGCTACAACGTCCGCGACCCACTGGATCTGGCCCTGGTCTGCGCGGCCGGCACCGCGGCGTGCATCGGATTCCTGTGGTGGAATGCCGCGCCCGCCAAGATCTTCATGGGTGATACCGGATCGCTGGCCCTGGGCGGGCTGCTCGCCGGGCTGTCCATCACCACCCGCACCGAACTGCTGATGGTGGTCATCGGTGCGCTGTTCGTCGCCGAGGCGGCGTCGGTGGTGCTGCAGGTGGCGGTGTTCCGGACCACTCGCAACCGGCTGTTCAAGATGGCGCCGTTCCACCACCATTTCGAATTGAGCAAATGGGCGGAGACCACGGTGATCATCCGGTTCTGGTTACTGGCCGCGATGGCCTCGGCCGCTGGACTCTCCCTGTTCTACAGCGAATATCTCTCCGCGGTCGGGTGAGTTGACGATGGAGGAACATACGCCCAGGGCCCTGCGTTCGCCGGGCCCGATGCTGGAATTCCTGCGCGGCCGCGAGGTGCTGGTCGCCGGTTGGGGTGTTTCGGGTCGTTCGCTGGTCACGCCGCTGCGCGATATCGGCGCCCGGCCCGTGGTGACCGACAGCGGCGCCGCGGCTCTGGCCGAAGCCGCCGGACTGGGGCTGGATATCGCGCCCGCGGCCGAAATGGAGAACACCGACTGGTCGCGGTTCGCGCTGGTGATCACCAGTCCGGGCTGGCGGCCGGACTCCCCGGTGCTGGCCTCGGCGGTGTCCGAGGGTATCCCGGTCTGGGGCGATGTCGAATTCGCGTGGTGGGTCGATCAGGCCCGGATCTACGGTCCGGTCCGCAAATGGCTGGTGGTGACCGGGACCAACGGGAAGACCACGACCACGCAGATGACCCATTCCATTCTGCGGGCCGCCGGTATCCCCAGTGTCGCCTGCGGCAATATCGGACTGCCGATCCTGGACGCCTTGCGCCGCAATCCGGGACCGCAGGTGCTGGCGGTGGAGTTGTCGTCGTTCCAGCTGCACTGGGCGCCGTCGGTACGACCGGAGGCCGGGGTGGTGCTGAACGTGGCCGAGGACCATCTGGACTGGCACGGTGGGCTCGACGCTTACGCCGCCGCCAAATCGCGGGCCCTGCTGGGGCGGGTCGGGGTGGTCGGACTCGACGACCCGGTGGCCGCCCGCCTGGCCCGCCGCTCGAAGGCGCGCCGCACGATCGGGTTCCGGATCGGTGTTCCGGCCGACGGTGAGCTCGGCGTGGTCGACGGCAAACTGCTGGACCGGGCCTTCACCAAGGCGGCGATCCTGGCCGAGGCCAAGGAGATCAGCCCGCCCGGCCCGGCCGGTGTCGCCGACGCCCTGGCCGCGGCCGCGCTGACCCGGGCCATCGATGTGGCGCCGCAGTTCGTCCGGGAGGGCCTGATCGAGCACAAGGTCGGCCCGCACCGGTCGGCGCTGGTGCGTGAACTGGGCGGCGTCGAGTTCGTCGACGATTCCAAGGCCACCAACCCGCATGCCGCGCGGTCGTCGATTTTGGGCCATCAGCATGTCGTCTGGATCGCCGGCGGCCAGCTCAAGGGTGCCGGTGTCGAGGATCTGGTGGAGGAGGTCGCCGAGCGGCTGGTCGCCGTCGTGTTGTTCGGTGCCGACGCCCCGGTGATCGCGGCCGCGCTGGCGCGACACGCGCCGGAAGTCCCCGTGGTCGAGTTGGATACGCGGGATCATGCCGGTATGGGGCAGGCAGTCATGGACGAAGCGATCACCGGGACCCGCAATACCGATATCGCCGACGCGGTGATGGAGCGTGCGGTGCGGGAGGCGGCGGCGTTCGCCGGACCCGGCGATACCGTCTTGCTCGCGCCCGCGGCGGCATCGCTGGACATGTTCACCGACTACACCCACCGGGGCCGCAGCTTCGCCGGTGCGGTGGAGGACCTGAAGGACGAGGACCTCGGGCGGCGGTTATGAGACCGCGCGGCACGCGACAGGTACAGGTGGGCCGATTCGGCGCCTGGCTGGCGCGGCCGCTGGCCTCGTTCCATCTGGTCGTCACCATCGCCACCCTGCTCACCGTGCTGGGTCTGGTGATGGTGTTGTCGGCCTCCAGTGTGGAGTCCTACGCCGACGGCGGGTCGGCGTATTCGCTGTTCGTACAACAGATGATGTACGCGATGGTCGGCGCGGTGCTGTTCTATCTCGCGCTGCGGATACCGTTCCGGCGGCTGCGTCAGCTGTCCTTCCCGGTGTTCGCGATATCGGTACTGCTGCTGGTCCTCGTATTGATCCCGGGGGTCGGCAGTACGGTCAACGGCGCCCGCCGCTGGATCGATCTGGGGTTGTTCTCGATCCAGCCCTCGGAGCTGGTGAAGGTGACGTTCGTGGTGTGGGGCGCGCACCTGCTGATCTCGCGGCGCGCCGCGGGGCGGGCGGCCAACGATCCGGGTGGTTTGAAGAATCTGCTGGTGCCGCTGGTTCCGGCCGGCCTGCTGGTGTGCCTGTTGATCGTGCTGCAGCCGAACCTGTCCACCACCATCGCCCTCGGGATCGTCCTGCTGGCGCTGCTGTGGTTCGGCGGCCTGCCGGTGCGACTGTTCGTGGCCATCCTCGCCTCGGGCGCCATCGCCGCCCTCGCGCTCGCGCTCTCGGCGGGCTACCGCTCCGACCGGATGCGCGCCTTCTTCAATCCCGCCGACGACCCCCAGGGCATCAACTATCAGGCCCGCCAGGCGATGTACTCGCTGGCCGACGGCGGTCTGTGGGGTCGCGGGCTCGGGCAGAGCCGGGCCAAATGGAGCTATTTGCCCAACTCGCACAACGACTTCATCTTCGCCATCATCGGCGAGGAACTCGGGTTCCTTGGCTGCGCGCTCGTGCTGGGCCTGTTCGCGCTGTTCGTCTACGCCGGTCTGCGGATCGCCGCCCGCTCGGTGGACCCCTTCCTGCGTCTGCTCACCGCGACCGCCACCACCTGGATCACCGGGCAGGCACTGATCAACATCGGTTACGTGGTGGGTCTGCTGCCGGTCACCGGACTGCAGTTGCCGCTGGTCTCGGCGGGCGGTTCGTCGCTGGCACTGACCCTGTTCATGTTCGGCATCATCGCCAACGCGGCCCGGCACGAACCCGAGGCGGTGGCGGCCCTGCACGCCGGACAGGACGGGCGGGTCAGTCGCCTGCTGCGACTGCCGAAACCGGAGGTCTACCATCCGGTGCGGGCCCGCGCCGCGGCCGGCCGTGACCGGGGCCCGGCGCGCCGCCCGGCCCGCACCGAGCCGCGGGACGAGCCCGTACGGGCCCGGCCGCGCGCCAACAGCCGCGGTACCGACACCCTGCGGGCCACCCGGGCCTGGGAACCCAGCTATTCGGTGACACACGCACGAGAACGGGGAAGAAACAGGTGAGCGCACCTCAGTCCGCAGGCGAGCACACGGCATCGCGCACGGACGGGATATCGGTGATCGTCGCCGGTGGCGGTACGGCCGGGCATATCGAACCGGCCCTGGCCGTCGCCGACGCGTTGCGGCGACTGGATCCCGGGATCCGGGTGACCGCGCTCGGCACCGCGCGCGGACTGGAAACGACCCTGGTACCCGAACGGGGATACCCGCTCGAACTGATCCCGCCGGTGCCGTTGCCGCGCAAACCCAGTGCGGATCTGCTGCGGCTGCCCGGCCGGGTCCGGGCCTCGGTACGCCGTACCCGCGAGATCATCGACGCGGTCGAGGCGGATGTGATCGTCGGGTTCGGTGGTTATGTGGCATTGCCCGCCTATCTCGCCGCGGGCCGCGGGGCCCTGCGGCGGCGGCGCGCGGTGCCGGTGGTGGTGCACGAGGCCAACGCGAAGGCAGGTATCGCCAACAAGGTCGGCGCGCGGCGCGCGACCCGGGTACTGGCCGCGGTACCGGATTCCGGGCTCGACGCCGAGATTGTCGGCATCCCGGTACGGGCCGCGATCACTTCACTCGACCGGGCCGGGCTGCGGGCGCAGGCGCGGGAGCATTTCGGGCTGCCCGCGACCGGTCCGGTGCTCCTGGTGTTCGGCGGTTCCCAGGGGGCGCGGTCGCTCAACGACGCGATCTCGGGCGCGGCCCCGCAACTGGCCGCGGCCGGTATCTCCGTCCTGCACGCCCACGGTCCCAAGAACACGCTGGATATCGGATCGGTAGATCCCGCCGCGCCCTATGTGGCGGTGCCCTACCTGTCGCGGATGGATCTCGCCTACGCCGCCGCCGACGCGGTGGTCTGCCGGTCCGGGGCGATGACCGTCGCCGAGGTATCGGCGGTGGGATTGCCCGCGATCTACGTACCACTGCCGCACGGAAACGGTGAACAGGAACTCAATGCCCGGCCCGTCGTCGCGGCCGGTGGTGGCAGAATCGTTGCCGACCCCGAACTGTCCCCGAAATATGTGATCGACGAGGTGATACCGCTGCTCACGGATCCAGCACGCATAGCCGAGATGGGCCGTGCCGCCGCCGGCGCCGGCCATCGCGATGCCGCCGACGAGGTCGCCCGGATCGTGCTGCGGGCGGCGGGCCGGTGAGCGGGGAGCAGATGACCGCACCGGAGACCGGTCCCGGCGCGCTGCCGCCGGAGTTGGCCCGGGTGCATATGGTCGGTATCGGCGGCGCCGGCATGTCGGGGATCGCCCGCATCCTGCTGTCGCGCGGTGGCGAGGTCTCCGGCTCCGATGCCAAGGAGAGCCGCGGTGTCCTCGCCCTGCGGGCCCGGGGCGCCCAGGTGCGGATCGGGCACGACGCCGGTGCGCTGGATCTGCTGCCCGGCGGGCCGACGGTGGTGGTGACGACCTACGCGGCCATCCCCAAGACCAACCCCGAACTGGTGGAGGCGCACCGACGCGAGATCCCGGTGCTGCTGCGGCCGACCGTGCTGGCGGCGCTGATGAGCGGGCATCGCACGCTGCTCGTCTCGGGGACGCACGGGAAAACCTCCACCACGTCGATGCTCATCGTCTCCCTGCAGCACTGCGGGCTGGACCCGTCGTTCGCGGTGGGTGGTGAACTCAACGAGGCGGGCACCAACGCCCATCACGGCAGCGGCGATATCTTCGTCGCCGAAGCGGACGAGAGCGACGGCTCCCTCCTACAGTACGACCCGGATGTCGCGGTGGTCACCAATATCGAATCCGACCACCTGGATTTTTTCGGTTCCGACGCCGCCTACGTGCAGGTGTTCGACGATTTCACCGATCGCCTCGCCGACGGCGGACTGCTGGTGGTGTGCCTGGACGACCCCGGCGCCCGGGAGCTCGCCGAGCGCACCGGGCAGCGGCTGGCCGACCGCGGCGTGCGGGTCCTCGGGTACGGCACCGGGGAGTTGCCCGACGCGCCGGTTCCGGTCGGGGTGCGGCTGCACAGCTGGGAACCGCGGGATGTCGGCGGTATCGCTCACTTCCAGCTCGCCGACGAACCCGCCCCGCGCACCCTGCGGTTGTCCGTGCCCGGTCGGCATATGGCGCTCAACGCGCTGGCCGCGCTGCTGACCGCGCGGGCCGCCGGCGCCGACGTGGACGAGATCATCCAGGGGCTGGAGGGTTTCGGTGGTGTCCACCGCCGCTTCCAGTTCGTGGGCCGCGAGAACCGGGTGCGGGTCTTCGACGACTATGCCCACCATCCCACCGAGGTCCGGGCGGTACTCGGGGCCGCCGCCGAACTGGTGGAGCAGGAGGCGCGCGATGGCGCGCTGGCCCGTCGGGGCCGGGTGATCGTGGTCTTCCAGCCGCATCTCTACAGTCGCACCGCGACCTTCGCCGCCGAATTCGGCGCGGCCCTCGATCTGGCCGACGAAGTGGTGGTGCTCGATGTCTACGGGGCGCGTGAAGAGCCACTGCCCGGGGTCAACGGCGCGCTGGTCGCGCAGGCGGTGCACAAACCCGTGCACTACCAACCCGATATGTCGCGGGTGGGCCGCCAGGTCGCGGGTCTCGCCCAGCCCGGTGATGTCGTGATCACCATGGGCGCCGGCGATGTCACCATGCTCGGCAGCCAGGTCCTGGACGGACTACGCGCGCGTCCGCAGTACGGGCGGTGAGGCGGGGTGCGGGCCGGAACGCGACGATTCGGGGTGGGCGGATTGCGGCGTTTCCGGCTGTGGGCGTTGCCCGCCCTCGCCCTGGTGATCACACTGGCCGCGCTCGCCTGGTTCTCGCCGCTGCTCTCGGTCCGCGAGGTACGGATCGACGGAGCGGGCGAGATCCCGGCGGAACAGATCCGCGAACTGCTCCAGGTCCCCGAGACCGGTTCGATCCTGCGGATCGATACCGCGGCGATGGCCGCGCGGGTGGCGACCATCCCGAAGGTCCGCAGCGCCCGGGTGCAGCGGGTGCTGCCGTCGACCGTGCGGGTGCGGATCGAGCCGCGAACCCCGGTGCTGTACTACGACTCTCCCGAGGGCGCGCATCTGCTGGACGCCGGCGGTATCGAGTACGCGATCGAGCCCGCGCCGATCGGGGTGCCGCAGTTGGTCACCGCCCGGCCGAGCAGTACCGACGAGCTCACCCGGTCCGCGGTCGCCGTGGCCCGGGTGCTGCCGCCGGCGCTGGAGGTGCAGGTGAAAACCATCCGTGCCGCGGGCGCGTCGGATATTTCCCTGACATTGCGCGACGGTCGCACGGTACTGTGGGGCAACAGCGAGGACGGCGAACGCAAATCGGCGGTGGTGCTGCCGCTGCTCACTCAGCCGGGAACCGTGTTCG
Source organism: Nocardia grenadensis NBRC 108939 (assembly GCF_001613445.1). Classification (GTDB taxonomy): domain Bacteria; phylum Actinomycetota; class Actinomycetes; order Mycobacteriales; family Mycobacteriaceae; genus Nocardia; species Nocardia grenadensis. The sequence continues at coordinate 216,756 of NZ_BDCJ01000010.1, read as the reverse complement.
ACGTCTCGAGTCCCAGTCTGGTCACGGTAAAATGATTCCCAGCAATCTTGTTCGGTTCGACCCTGTTCGGTACGCAGCTCCGCCTCGGCCCCGGACGCTCACCCGGAGACCGCATGTGGCGGGAGCCGGGGGCGTCCCACGATGTGGGCGCGGGCCGCTGGGCAACCGTTCACGATACGTCGCGTACCGCCTTGGTAGAAGGAAGTTCGCCGAAGAAACTGGTTATCGTCTCGGCGCGCCTGCGAGCGGATCGCGACGGCGGCGAATAGCGTTCCGCACCAGTCGGATACTTGACATAACTCCAACCCTATGGTTGAGGTTCAGGGTTTGCTCGGATCGTGGTCCGCGGATAGTGATCGCGCGGAACGATATCGGGCATCCGAAAACGACAGACTTTGGATCGAAGGAAGGCGAGAGCTCATGACGCCCCCGCACAACTACCTTGCCGTGATCAAGGTCGTCGGTATCGGCGGCGGCGGCGTGAACGCCGTCAACCGAATGATCGAGCAGGGCCTCAAGGGTGTCGAGTTCATCGCGGTGAACACCGACGCCCAGGCACTGCTGATGAGCGATGCCGACGTGAAGCTCGATGTCGGGCGGGAGCTCACTCGAGGGCTCGGCGCCGGCGCCGACCCCGAAGTAGGTCGTAAGGCCGCCGAGGATCACAAGGACGAGATCGAAGAGGTGCTCAAGGGCGCCGATATGGTCTTCGTGACCGCCGGTGAGGGCGGCGGCACGGGCACCGGCGGCGCGCCCGTCGTAGCGAGTATCGCGCGCAAACTGGGTGCGCTGACGATAGGTGTGGTCACCCGGCCCTTCTCCTTCGAGGGGAAGCGCCGCGGTAATCAGGCCGAGGTCGGTATCAACCTGCTACGCGAATCCTGCGACACCCTGATCGTCATTCCCAATGATCGGTTGCTGCAACTCGGCGATGCCGCGGTGAGCCTGATGGATGCCTTCCGCTCGGCCGACGAGGTGCTCCTCAACGGTGTGCAGGGCATCACCGACCTGATCACTACCCCGGGTCTGATCAACGTCGACTTCGCCGACGTCAAGAGTGTGATGTCCGGGGCCGGTAGCGCGCTGATGGGTATCGGATCGTCCCGAGGGGAGGGCAGGTCGGTCAAAGCGGCCGAGGCGGCGATCAATTCACCGCTGCTGGAGGCCTCGATGGACGGTGCGCACGGGGTGCTGCTCTCGATCGCCGGTGGTTCCGATCTGGGCCTGTTCGAGATCAACGAGGCCGCCTCGCTGGTGCAGGAGGCCGCGCATATCGAGGCCAATATCATCTTCGGTACGGTGATCGACGATTCGCTCGGCGACGAGGTGCGCGTCACCGTGATCGCCGCGGGATTCGACGGCGGTGGTCCCGCCCGGCGGACGTTCGATCCGGCGACCACTCGGGGATCGCTGGGTTCCGGACGGACCGCGGAGATCTCGGCGCAGTCGCGAACCGCCGAACTCGGCCAGTCCCGGACCGCCGAACTCGGCGCGGCCCGTGGCCATTCCGAGGAGCCGGCCTCGACCCGATCATCGGATCCCGGTTCGGCGATCGCGCGCGGTCCGGCACCGAGCTACCGCGATACCGAACGCACTCGTCCGCCGGTGGATCCGACGCTGACCCACAACAGCCGGTCCCATATCCAGCCGCCGTCGGATCTGCCCGACGATGACGACGACGATGTGGACGTCCCGGATTTCATGCGCCGCTGAGTCAGGTGCCGTGGCACCGACGGTGATCCGTCCGCGCCGAGTGCGCGGGCGGTAGGCTGTCGTGAGTGCGCGTGCCGCCGCCGGAGGAGAAGGGGTCGCTGCGAACTGCCACTAGGCTCGGTGGCATGACAGCGGCATCGGTACTCACCGTTCGACGGGTCGTCACCACGCGCGCGGGAGGCTCCTCCGCGCCGCCCTACGATTCGTTCAACCTCGGCGATCACGTCGGCGACGATCCGGCGGCGGTGCGGCGCAACCGCGCCCGGCTCGCCGCGACGCTCGGCCTTCCCGCCGATCACGTGATCTGGATGGAACAGATCCACGGCCGCACGGTCGCCACGGTGGACGGGCCCCGTACCGAACCGTTTCCCGGTACCGATGCCCTGGTCACCACACGGCCGGGACTGGCGCTGGTGGTGCTGTCCGCCGATTGCGTCCCGCTGCTGCTGTCGGACGAGGAGGCGGGAGTCGTGGCCGCCGTGCACGCCGGGCGGGTGGGCGCGCGTATCGGTATCGTGCCGCGGGTGCTCGAGGCGATGGTCGCCGCCGGCGCCCGGCTCGATCGGATCGGTGCGCTGCTCGGTCCCGCCGCCAGCGGCCGGCAGTACGAGGTGCCGGCCGAGATGCGGGCCGACGTGGAAGCGCACCTGCCCGGTAGCGCCACCACCACGGTGCGCGGCACCCCCGGCCTGGACCTGCGCGCGGGTATCCGGCGCCAGCTCACCGCGGCCGGGGTTGCCGCGGTCGCCGAGGATCCGCGCTGCACCATCGAGGACACCACACTCTTCAGTCACCGCCGCGGCGCGCCGACCGGACGATTGGGCAGTGTGATCTGGATGGAATCGGGTACAGCGTGAAGGGCCGAGCGGTCCGCGGCGCCGCGTCCGGCCGTCGCGACCGCGCGGTCGGCGCGAAACATCAACTCGCGCATAATGTTCGAGGCACGGCCGATGCTCGGTCACTGGGAGATGGGAGACCGATGACGGCGCAGAGACCGTGGCGGATCGGCACGTGGAGATGAGTGGGGGCCGTAGCGAGCCCGAATCCACCCGAACGGCGGCGGATTCCACCGACCGGCCGGGGCAGTCCGTCCCGGACAGTCACGGCACGGGGGCTGGAAACGACTCCCGTACCGCGGAACTGGCCGATAACCTCGCGCGTCTGCTCGCACGTATCGATGCAGCGTGCGCGGCTGCCGGCCGGGATCCGGGGGAGGTCCGGCTGCTGCCGGTGACGAAATATTTCCCGGCCTCCGATATCGCCGCGCTGTATCGTCTGGGCCGCCGCGACTTCGGGGAGAGCCGCCCGCAGGAGGCCGGTGCCAAGGCCGCGGAGCTGGACCGCCCCGGGATGCGCTGGCATCTGATCGGCCGGCTGCAGCGGAACAAGGCACGCCAGGTGGTGCGCTGGGCGCATGCGGTGCATTCGGTGGACAGCGAACGTCTGGCGACCGCGCTCGCCGCGGCCACCGCGGCGGCCCTGGATGCCGGGGAGCGGAGCACTCCGCTGAAGGTGCTGATCCAGGTGAGCCTGGACGCCGACCCGGCGCGCGGTGGGGTGGATCCGGCCGCCTTGCCGACGCTGGCCGACCGTATCGCGGACGCCGCGGAACTGCGCCTGGCCGGGATCATGGCCATTCCACCGCGGGCCGCCGATCCGGACGCGGAGTTCGCCCGCTTGGCCGAATTGCACGCCCGGCTGCGTACCGGACATCCAGGGGCGACGGCGTTGTCCGCCGGAATGTCCGATGATCTTGAAAGAGCTATTGCCCATGGATCCACGTGTGTGCGTGTCGGTACCGCTCTCATGGGTGCCCGGCCGATAACCTCGGCGTAGCAAACAAACCTCATCAGTCACATTCGACACATATGCTGGGACACGACGAGGGCTGAGCAAGACTTCAACACCCGGCCGCCACCGGGGCCGAAGGAAGGTCGACCAGAATGAGCGAGCGCAGCGAGCGAGTACTCGACGCAGCCACGAGCGTGATCATGACGGAGCCGAGCGACAGCGCGGCACGGTCATCGAGCGAGCGCAGCGAGCGAGTTGTGGGCGCAGCCACGAGCATGCTCGTGACGGGGCCGAGCGGCAGCGAGGCACGATCATGAGCACGCTGCACAAGTTCAAGGCGTACTTCGGCATGGTTCCGCTCGAGGATTACGAGGACGACTACGTCGACGATCGCACCCCGCGTGGTGTCGAGGATCGTGGCGGGCGCCGGCCGCGTGACTACTCCGACCGCGCCCCCCGTGACTACGACGATCGCCCGGACTACGACCGGTACCCCGAGGGCCGCTACGACGCTCCCGACTACCGCGACGTGCCCTACAAGTCGTCCTACCAGCCCAGCTACCCCGCGCCGCGCCGGGACGACTACCCGGGCGACGCCTACGACGACGATTACGAGGGACCACGCCGCCCCACCCGGATCGACGCCGCCGCCTCCGGCCGGTATCGTCCGGGCGGCGGTTCCTCCCTGCGCGGCGCGACCAGGGGAGCGCTGGCAGTCGATCCCGATGCCGAGGAGCGACGGCTGGCCGAGCGGGTCCGCCCCGAGCCGGTTGCCGCCCGCCGTCCCGCGATCTTCGAGGACGGAGGTCCCTTGTCCAAGATCACCACGCTGCGTCCGCGTGATTACAGCGAAGCCGCGATCATCGGGGAGCGGTTCCGTGAGGGCAACCCGGTGATCATGGATCTGGTCGACCTCAGCAATGCCGATGCCAAACGCCTCGTCGACTTCGCCGCCGGGCTTGCCTTCGCCCTGCGTGGGTCGTTCGACAAGGTGGCGACCAAGGTGTTCCTGCTCTCCCCGGCCGATGTGGACGTATCGGCCGAAGAGCGTCGCCGCATCGCGGAAACCGGGTTCTACAACCAGAAATAGCGAGCGGCTCGCCCGGCCGGGCGCCGCATGGTACGAACAAGATCGGCGCGGGCATTTTGCACCGCGCCGATTTTGCGGCAGAGTGAGGTCGTGGCCTTGTTCGCGGTGCTGTACTTCGTACTGTTCATCTTCTGGCTGTTGCTCATCAGCCGGGTGATCGTCGAGTTCATCCGGAGCTTCGCCCGCGACTGGCGTCCCACCGGGGTGGTCGTCGTGATCCTCGAGGTGATCTTCACCATCACCGATCCTCCCGTGAAGCTGCTGCGGCGGTTGATCCCACCGGTCTCCCTGGGCGGAATTCGGCTCGATCTGTCGATTATGGTTCTGCTGTTCCTGGTCTTCATCCTGATGTCGGTGGTGAGCCGGCTCGGACAGCCGGTAGCTCCGGTGTGACAGAATGGGCCGTGAAGACTTGCCAGAGCCGCTAGATCTGCCAACGCGCGAAGGGATCCTTCCATGCCGCTGACCCCAGCCGATGTGCACAACGTCGCGTTCAGCAAACCGCCTATCGGCAAACGCGGCTACAACGAGGACGAAGTCGATGCCTTCCTGGATCTGGTGGAGCAGGAACTTTCCCGGTTGATCGAGGAGAACGCCGACCTTCGCCAGCGGGTTGCCGAGCTCGATGCCGAATTGGCCGATGCCAAGGCAAGCCGGGGTCCGGCCGGGCCGGGCCTGGGCAAACCGGTGCAGCAGGCCCCGCCTCCGGAACCGATCAAACCCCCGGTCCAGGCGCCACCGTCGGCACCCATCCCGGTGGTTCCGGCCGCCCCCTCGGCCGCCGATGCCGCGGCCGATGCGAATATGCAGGCCGCCAAGGTACTGAGCCTGGCGCAGGAGATGGCCGATCGGCTCACCAGCGATGCCAAGAGCGAAGCCGAGAATTTGCTGGCGAACGCCCGGGCCAATTCCGAGCGGATGGTCAACGACGCACGGGTGCGCTCGGACGAGATGATCGCGGACGCGCGGCACAAGTCCGATGCCATGCTCAGCGACGCCCAGACCCGCTCCGACAGCCAGTTGCGCCAGGCCAAGGAGAAGGCCGACGCGCTGCAGGCCGACGCCGAGCGCAAGCACACCGAGATCATGGGGACCATCACCCAGCAGCGCAATGTGCTGGAGAGCCGGATCCAGACCCTGAAGACCTTCGAACGGGAATACCGGGTGCGGCTCAAGTCGTATCTGGAATCGCAGCTCGAAGAGCTGGAGAACCGTGGTTCGGCGGTGCCCGTCGATGAGGGTGACTCCTTCGATACCGGGGCCAACCAGCTCGCTCCCGCCTCGTTCGGCAAAGGCGAGTAAACGCCCGATACCGCTGGGAGCGCACGGGCGCCCGGCCTGCTGTTCTGGGGGTCATCATGCTTGTCCTGACACTGGCGCTGGCCACGATCGGCCTGGCCCTGCTGATCCTGTCCCTGGCGACCGGATCGGTGGTCTGGGCGTGGGGCTGTATCGCGGTGTGCGTTGCCGGCGCCGTGGTGTTGCTGGCGAGCGCGCTGTCCATGCGCGCACCCGATGAGGAACTGCCCCCGCGGGATCAGCACGCGAAGCGCTGACGAGAAAAACGGGCGAGAACCAAAACGTCCTTCCGGGTTGCGAGATGCTGCGGCTCCGCGGGCGGTTGTATAAGTGGTTGACCGTCCTGGTTAGAATCAAACCTGTAAGTCGGCGACGATCCGGCCATCACCGGGGAGCTTTCGGAAGAACGGCGTCGTGCGGCGCTTCCCAGGTCGCGCACGCTCAGTAGAACCGAACGGGTGAGCCCGTCACAGCTCGTAACGAGAGGTCCACCCGGTTCGCCGGGGCCGGACAAGCGGGGTGGTACCGCGGTTCCGGCGCACCCGCTGCGCCGCGATCGTCCCCGTGCCGAGATATCGCGCCTCAAGGCGCGCCGGGCACGAGGAGATGTGTATCCGCGATGGCGGACGAGAAATCCAGTAGCAGCGCATATCCGCGCGTCGATCTCGGCGGCGGATCCGGTGTGTCCTTCCCCGAGCTGGAGCGGGCCGTGCTGGACACCTGGGCCGCCGACGGAACCTTCCGCGCCAGTATCGACAACCGGGCCGGCGCCGAGGAGTTCGTCTTCTACGACGGGCCCCCGTTTGCCAACGGTCTGCCGCATTACGGTCATTTGCTGACCGGCTATGTCAAAGATGTCATTCCGCGTTTCCAGACCATGCGCGGTAAGCGGGTCGAGCGACGTTTCGGTTGGGACACCCACGGGCTGCCGGCGGAAATCGAAGCGGAAAAGCAGCTCGGTATCACGGACAAATCACAGATCGACTCGATGGGGCTCGCGGAATTCAATGCCGCGTGCAAGTCTTCGGTGCTCCGGTATACCGGTGAATGGCGCGATTATGTGACCCGGCAGGCCCGCTGGGTCGACTTCGACAACGACTACAAGACACTCGATCTCGACTTCATGGAGTCGGTGATGTGGGCGTTCAAATCGCTCTATGACAAGGGCCTGATCTATCAGGGCTTCCGGGTGCTGCCCTACAGCTGGTACGAGCAGACACCACTGTCGAACCAGGAGGCCAAGCTCGACGACGCCTACCGGATGCGCCAGGATCCGGCGGTGACGGTGGATATGGTGCTCGCGGTTCCCGCGGACCATCCATTGCGGGATCTGGACGGCGCCAATGCGCTGATCTGGACCACCACGCCGTGGACGTTGCCGTCCAACCTCGCCGTCGCGGTACACCCGGACCTGCGCTACGTGCAGCTGCGCGGGGCGGATGGCAAACGCTATGTCCTCGCGGCCGAGCGGGTCGGCCACTACACGCGAGAACTCGGTGAGCAGCCCGAGGTGCTCGGGGAGTACGACGGGGCCGCGCTGGTCGATCTGCGCTACACGCCGCCCTTCGACTTCTTCGCCGGGCATCCGAATGCGCACCGGGTGCTCTCGGCCGACTATGTCACCACCGATTCCGGTACCGGCATCGTGCACATGGCACCCGCCTTCGGTGAAGAAGATATGGATGTCTGTAGCGCGAACGGTATCCAGCTGGTGCAGCCGCTCGATCCGGGCGGCAAGTTCACCTCCATGGTGCCGCCGTACGAGGGCCTCATGGTGTTCGACGCCAATCCGGTGATCATCAAAGACCTCAAGGCCGCCGGAAAACTGTTGCGGCAGGAGACCGTCGACCACTCCTATCCGCACAGCTGGCGTTCCGGCCGGCCGCTGATCTATATGGCCGTGCCCTCCTGGTTCGTGGCGGTGACGCAGTTCCGCGAGCGCATGGTGGAGCTGAACAAACAGATCAGCTGGGTACCCGAGCACATCCGCGACGGGCAGTTCGGAAAATGGCTCGAGAACGCGCGTGACTGGAACATCAGCCGGAACCGGTACTGGGGCAGCCCGATCCCGGTGTGGATGTCCGACGATCCCGCCTATCCGCGGATCGATGTCTACGGTTCCCTCGACGAACTCGAACGCGACTTCGGAGTGCGGCCCACGGATCTGCATCGTCCCGCGATCGACGAGCTGACCCGGCCCAACCCGGACGATCCGACCGGGCAGTCCACCATGCGCCGGGTGCCGGAGGTGCTGGACTGCTGGTTCGAATCGGGGTCCATGCCGTACGCGCAGGTCCACTTCCCGTTCGAGAACACGGAGTGGTTCGGCTCGCACTTCCCCGGCGATTTCATCGTCGAGTACAACGGCCAGACCCGCGGCTGGTTCTACAACCTGCACGTCCTGTCCACGGCGTTGTTCGACAGCCCGGCGTTCAAGAACGTCGTCGCGCACGGCATCGTGCTCGGCGACGACGGGCTCAAGATGAGCAAGTCCAAGCGCAACTATCCGGATGTGAACGAGGTGTTCGACCGGGACGGTTCCGACGCCATGCGCTGGTTCCTGATGAGTTCACCGATCCTGCGCGGCGGCAATCTCATCGTCACCGAGCGCGGTATCCGCGAAGGCGTGAGCCATGCGCTGCGGCCACTGTGGAACGCCTGGACGTTCCTGCAGCTCTACGCCGCCGAGCCGGGGGTGTGGCGGACGGATTCGACCAACGCGCTGGATCGCTACATCCTGGCGAAGCTGGCGCAGACGCGCGATGTGATGACCACGGCGCTGGAGGAGTTCGATATCGCCGGCGCCTGCGAGGAACTGCGCACCTTCGCCGACGCGCTGACGAACTGGTATGTGCGCCGGTCGCGGGCCCGGTTCTGGGCCGAGGACCGCGACGCCGTCGACACCCTGCACACGGTGCTCGAGGTGGTGACGCGGTTGGCGGCTCCGCTGCTGCCGCTGATCACCGAGGTCATCTGGCGGGGTCTGACCGGTGAGCGCTCGGTGCACTTGACGGATTGGCCGGCCGCCGATGCGCTGCCGCACGATCCGGAACTGGTCGCCGCGATGGACGAGGCGCGCAGTGTGTGTTCGACCGTGCTGAGCCTGCGCAAGGCGCAGAAACTTCGGGTCCGGCTGCCGTTGGCGGAGGTGACGATCGCCGCCTCCGATGCGGAACGGCTGGCGCCCTACGCCGATATCATCGCCGACGAGGTGAACGTCAAAAAGGTCGATCTGACCACCGATGTCGCCGCGCACGGTCGGTTCGAGCTGGCGGTCAACGCGCGTGCCGCCGGCCCCCGCCTGGGCAAGGATGTGCAGCGGGTGATCAAGGCGGTCAAGGCGGGCGACTGGTCGGAGAGCGCCGACGGTGTGGTCAGTGCCGCCGGCATCGAACTGCTGCCCGAGGAGTACACCCAGCGACTGGTGGCGGCCGAACCGGAATCGACCGCCGCCCTGCCCGGTAACGCGGGCCTGGTGGTGCTCGATTCGGTGGTCACCGAGGAGCTGGAGGCCGAGGGCTGGGCCCGCGATGTGATCCGGGATCTGCAGGAGACCCGGAAATCGCTCGGCCTCGACGTTTCCGATCGCATCACGGCGACCCTCGAGGTATCGGCCGACCGGGAGGACTGGGCGCGCACCCATCGCGAGTTGATCGCGGGGGAGATCCTGGCGGTCGAGCTGGACTTCGGGCCGGCCGGTCCGGACGCCGCGGAACTCACCGGCGGGGCGCGGGCCCGGATCGTCAAGGCGGGCTGAGCCAGTGCTGCCGGCCGGATCACCGCTCCGGCCGGCAGCGTGGCGCCGGTGCCGTTCGGCGGAGACGAGACGGCGACGCCTCGCCGGAACCACACTGCCGTCGCGTCCGTTTCGACGCCCTTCGACTGTTCGGTCACCCGAGAATTCTCATATGGGGGCTGCCGGCGAGGAGGCCGCCAGTGGCCCCCGGCACCAGGTTCTGTGCACCAGGTCCCGGCCACGTCCCAGCAGTTCGCGCAGGTGGCTGTCCGGCCGGCGAACAGAATGAGCTGCGGTATCCGTGCCCCTGACCGGGCCGGTGGCGCGCACTAGGGTGAAGGCTTATGGCTTCGGACAACCCCGACGAGTGGTGGCAGCATTCCCCCGAGGGACAACAGAAGAGTTCTCCGTCGGGTCAGTGGCAGCAGGGGTACCCGGCCCAGGGGGGACAGCAGAATCCGGGCGTGCCGTGGGGGCAGGCCGCGGGCCACGGGCCGCATCCCGCTCCGCAGCAGGGCGCGTGGGAGATGCCGCCGCTGGGGAGCGGAGGATACGGCGGTCCGCCGCCGAAGAACAATGGGCCCTTGATCGGGGTGCTCGTCGCGGTGGTGGTGCTGGTCCTCATCGGTGTCGTCGGGCTGGTGGCACTGCAGTCGCGGGGGTCGGCGGAGAACACCGCGACCGGAACATCCACGGAGGTGACCGGTTCCGCGCCTGTGTCGAGTTCGGTGCGCGCTACCTCCACCACCGCCACCACCAGTGCCCTGCCCTCCGTGGGCGAACCGGTACTACGTGAGGGGCTGGCGCCGGTCGCCGTGCTCGGCCCTACCTGGCAGGCCGGTGAGAGTACGTACACGATGGCGTTCGAGGACTGGCCCTTCGCTTTTCGGGCGCCCGGTTCCTGGGGATGTATGAAGGGGTCGATCGAGAAGATCCCGGATGCCCAGGCGTGGGGTTGTGTGGACGAGAGCAATTCCGCTGCGGGACAGAGGGTCAACCTCATCCTCCGCAAATGCCCAGCGATCTGCGATGCCGCCACGCAGGCCCGGTTCGATGCCGACTGGTTCGATGCGCCGGACAAGGCGCGGAAGTTCGACGACCGTACCTCCTACGTGGAGACCGCGACCAATGACGAAGGCAAGCTCACGGTGGATTTCAGCCGATTCTTCGCCGCGGAACCGGGTGGTGATCCGGTCTGGCAGGTGGGGGTCTACCTGGAGTCGCCGACAGCCACCAAGGATGTGGTTCTCAAGACGCTGAATGATGTGGCCACCCAAACGCAATAAACATTTTTGTGATGTTCATCACACGCTAGATGTTTGCTAGAAGCTTGTCGACCCCCTGCGGGCCGGGCAAAATCATCCTCGATACCGCTGAGTCCGGTTCCTCGGACCACCGGGAACGGTGATCATTTCGTTCGGTTCTACCTGAGTGAAGTTGCGCCGGAGCCGATTCACCCGGCGTGACCCCTGTGGTTGGCGGTGTCCCCACCCCCGTGACGGATGCCGCGAGAAAACCGGGATGCCGCACGGTGTCCCGGGCACCGACGGGCAGAAGGGTGGGCAAGTGATCGGAATTGCACTGCGCCGGGGTATCGCCGGCATGCTTTTCGCGACGGCCGTCGGCGCTGTCGCCGCCGGCCCCGGGTGGGCGCAGACCGGCAGCGGGGCCACTGGATCGGCCTCCGGATCCGGATCGCTCAGCGCCAGCGGCTCGGCCGCGCTACCGGTCTCCAGCAGCAACGGGCTCGGCGCGCTGGCCGCCGCGACCTCGCAGACCGGGAAGATGTATGAATGGGGCGCCACCGGCCCGGATACCTGGGACTGCTCCGGTCTCGTGCAGTGGGCCTTCCGCCAGGTGGGTGTCACGCTGCCGCGCACCACGTGGGAGCAGGCCGAAGTGGGTGCCTCGGTGCCGCGGTACGCCCTCTCGCCGGGTGATGTGATCATCATCAATTCCGACGCTTCCCATGTCGGGATCTACGCCGGCTTCGGCCAGGTGCTCAATGCCTACGGCGCCGGGGTACCGGTCGGGCTCACCCCGATCGACCAGTTCTACATCTACAGCATCCGCCGTTTCTGAGGCTGCGGCGGCAGCGTCGCCGCCGAACCGTGGTCAGTCGACCTGCCGGCGCAGCAGTGGCCCATAGTCGGGGTGGGCCAGCGCCGAGGCGAACTGTGCGATGAGATAGTCGCCGGGGTTTCCTGTGTCGTACCAGCGGCCCTGGATGACCTGCCCGTAGACCGCATGGTTGGCGGCATAGGCGTTGATGGAATCGGTCAGATAGACCTCGCCGGTGCGGTGGGTGTACCAGTTCTCCGTCTGCGCCCGCAGTTCGTCGATGATCCCAGGCGTCACCACATAGCCGCCGATCGCGGCGAAGGCCGAGGGGGCATCCTCGGGTTTGGGTTTCTCCACCAGGCCCGATATGCGCAGCAGACCGTCGTCCAGGTCCTCCCGGACCACCGGGACGCCGTAGCGCTGCGATTCGTTCGGATTCATCGGCATCAGTGCCAGCACCGGGCAGCCCGTCGATTCGTAGGCGCGGATCAGCTGCTGGGCCCGTGGCTCCTCGGCGACGAAGACGTCGTCGGGCCACAGCACCAGCATCGGTTCGTCGGCGGCGGTACGGGCCGCATTCAGTACCGGGGTCCCGTTCCCGTATGGGCCGTGCTGATCCAGATAGGTGATGTGACCCAGCCGGGACAGTTCGCCGACCTCTTCCACCGCGTCCGCGTAGGCGGTCTTGCCGTCGGCGCGCAGCTGGGCCACCAGCGCGGGATTGGGCCGGAAATGGTCCTGGATCAGCGATTTTCCGCCGCTCACCACAATGGTGATATCGGTGATCCCGGAGGCCACCAGCTCACGTACCGTGTGTTCGATCACCGGCTTGTCGCCGACCGGCAGCATCTCCTTGGGGATCGCCTTCGTCAGCGGAAGTAGTCGGGAACCGATACCGGCAGCGGGAATGACGGCCTTACGGATCTTCATCGTCCGATCATCACATATCCGTCGGCCGGGGCGCGGTATCCCGGCCGGGTCCAGCGATCCCGGAAACGCCGGGTGGCCGGGTCGATCGTGGCGGGCGGGCGGCCCGGCGGCAGGGCCCCGTGACAGGTCGGCGGGCCGAGAGAACTCGTGGCAACCGGGCGGGGACCGCTTCGCATCCTGTCTCCTGTCGGTACGGCCGCGTACATTCTGCGCTCATGGACTCCACGGTCACCTGCAGCGGCCGCGGCGGGCGCGGCCGCCGCCGGGTGCCGCAGTGGCGGCCGGCCGGTGCATCGCGAGCCGCCCCGTGGTGACCGACCGGCATCCCGGCACCGGCGCCGGGCCGGCCCTGCCGCTGCTGGGCGAGACTTCCCGGCGCTGGGTGCTCCATATCGATATGGATGCCTTCTTCGCCTCCTGTGAACAGCTCACCCGCCCCACCCTGCGCGGCCGCCCGGTGCTGGTCGGCGGGACCGGGGCGCGTGGGGTGGTGGCCGGGGCCAGCTACGAGGCTCGGGTATTCGGTGCGCGTTCGGCCATGCCGATGCAGCAGGCGCGACGGCTGGTCGGGGTGTCGGCGGTGGTGGTCCCGCCGCGCGGTGCGCTGTACAGCGTGCTGAGCGGCCGGGTTTTCGAAACCTTGCGCGCCCGGGTCCCGGTGCTGGAGACCCTGTCGTTCGACGAGGCGTTCGCCGAGCCGGCCGAACTGGCCGGGGCGAGCGCGGCGGAGGTGGAAGCGTTGTGCGCCGGACTGCGGGCAGCGGTGCGGGAGCGCACGGGCCTGGTCGCCTCGGTGGGTGCCGGTAGCGGGAAACAGCTGGCCAAGATCGCCTCCGGGATGGCCAAACCCGATGGGATCCGGGTGATCGCACCGGGCGAGCAACAGGCATTGCTGTCCGCCCTGCCGGTACGCAAACTCTGGGGTATCGGCCCGGTGGCCGAGGGCCGCCTGCGCACCCTCGGGATCGAAACCGTGGGTGCCTTCGCCGCGCTGCCCGAGGCCGAGGCGGTATCGATTCTGGGCGGCAGTATCGGCGCGGCGCTGCACCGCCTCGCCCGCGGTATCGACGACCGCCCGGTCGCCGAACGCGCCGAGGCGAAACAGATCAGCGCCGAGACCACCTACGAACACGACATCATCACGCTGGAGCGGCTGCGACCGGCGATCGGTGAGATGGCCGCCGCCGCGCACCGCCGGCTCACCCGCGACGGCCGCGCCGCCCGGACGGTGGTGCTGAAACTCCGGCGCGCCGATATGGGTATCACCACGCGCTCTACCACCCTGCCCTACGCCACCGAGGATCTGCCCACCCTGACCGCCGCCGCGCAGCGGGCCGCTATCGATCCGCGGGAGCTGGGGCCGATCCGGTTGGTCGGCGTCGGCTACGCCGGGCTGTCCACCATCCGGCAGGAATCGCTGTTCCCGGAACTGGACCGACAGGGTGGCGAGCTCACCGGATCGTCCGGCGTGGCCGCCGGTGGGCCGGCTTCTCTGACGGCAGCCGAAGAGACCTCTGTGGATTCGGTAAGACATCCGGCGGGACCGGCGAGTTCCGTGGACAGGACGGCCGGTTCGGCTCCACCGTCGGGTGGGGAGGCCGAAAACCCGCCCGGCCCGCGGGCTTCCAGCGTTTCCGCTGGTAGCGCTACGATCTGGCGGCCGGGCTCGGATGTGCGACATCCCGAATTCGGATTCGGCTGGGTGCAGGGGGCGGGCCACGGACGAGTGACCGTCCGGTTCGAGACCCGCTCGACAGGACCGGGGATCGCGCGTACTTTCGCTGCCGACAATACGGAGTTGTGCTCAGCGGATCCGCTCGCCAGCTTGTCCTGAAGGCCCGCCGGGTAGGTTGGTCCGGGCAGCGTCGCCGGTTCCGGTGGCTCTGTCGTAGTGCACGACACCGAACCCTCGAACGCAAAGGACGAGCAGTTGAAGCTTCGCAAGACCGGACGTATCGCGATCGCCGGCGTGGCCGCCGTGGCCGTGCTGACCCTGACGGCGTGTGGTAGCGATGATTCCGACTCGGACAGCAAGGCCGCGAGCACGACGTCCGCGTCGGTGGCCGCCTCGGAAGAGATGTCCGACCTGCCGCCGGTGCCCACCGTGGCCGACCTGAACTCTCAGCTCCAGCGCGCCCTCGACCCGGCCGTGCCCAACGAGGAGAAGCTGGAAATGGTGCAGGGCGCCGAGGCCGATCCGGAACTGCCGGGCAAACTGGCCCAGTTCTACACGGATTCGGGCGCCACCATCGAGGTCACCGAGGTCAACGATTTCGCCGACACCATCAACGCCAAGGCCGACTTCAAGCTGGGCGACACCCAGAACGTGGTCGATGTCCCGTTCGTCGCCGAGGACGGTGTGTGGAAGGTCGAGAAGACCTGGACCTGCAATATGCTCGCCCAGGCCCAGGTGCAGTCCCCGGCCTGCGTGGCCTGATCCCGCAGCGTACAGACCAGCCGGTCCGCTACGGGCGGACCGGCTGGTCTCGTTCTATGGCTGCGACGGTATCGGTGAGCGCAGCCGCAGCGGTGCGTGCGGTCCCGGCTAGGATTGCGCCCCGTGGCTGACACGATGGTGGTGGCGGCGCCCGAGCCGACAGATCTCTCCGACCGTCCCCGATCCCGATCGCGGGGTGGCTGGGCACGGCCGGTCGCGCTGGTGTCGGCGCTCATCGGAGCACTGCTGGCGATAGCGGTACCGCTGCTGCCGGTCCGCGTCGACGCCGCCACATTGTCCTGGCCGCAGGACGATTCCGCCGCCTCCGTCGAGGCCCCGCTGGTCGCGTACGCGCCGTTGGACTACACGGCCACGGTGCCGTGCGCGGCGATCCAGCAACTCGGGCCGGGCGGCGGGGTATTGACCGCCACCGCCCCCTACGGCGCACCCGACCTGGAACGCTACGGCTTCCTGGCCCGGGTCCGGCCCGCGACACCGGAGACGGGTGCGCAACTCGATGTCGTCCTGCGTAACCAATCGCTGTTCAGCGTCCCGGTCGCGGAACTGCCCCCGAACTGCGAACTCGACGTATACGCCGGGATGACCGAATCCGTGGCCTCGCTCACCGGATCCGAGCCGGTGGTGCTCAGCGGGGACTTCCGCCCCCAGCTGGTCGGTGTGTTCAGCGATCTGGCCGACCCCGCGGGCACCCTGGTCACCGCCGAGGTCGACAGCCGGTTCACCTCCAGCCCCACTCCGCTGAAACAGATCGCGATCTGGGTGGCCGTCGCCGCGACACTGATCTCGCTGTTCGCGCTGCACCGGCTGGACGGTCTCGACGGGCGCCGCGCCCGCCGGTTCCTGCCGGCCCGCTGGTGGACCTTCCGTCCCGTCGATGTGGTGGTGCTCGGCACGCTGGTGCTCTGGCATTTCATCGGCGCCACCACCTCCGACGACGGCTACCAGTTCGGTATGGGCCGGACTTCGCAGGCCGCCGGATATATGGCGAACTACTTTCGCTACTTCGGGGTCCCGGAGAACCCGATCGGCACCCCGTACTACGACCTCATCGGCCTGATGGCCGATCTCACCACCGCCAGCCCCTGGGTACGGCTGCCGAGTCTGCTGGCCGGCATCCTGGCCTGGCTGGTGATCAGTCGCGAGGTGGTGCCCCGGTTCGGGGCCGCGCTACATCGCAACCGGTTCGTCCCGTGGACCGGCGCGCTGGTGTTCTTGGCCGTATGGCTGCCCTACAACAACGGGCTGCGGCCCGAACCCATCGTCGCGCTGGGCGTCCTGCTCACCTGGTGTTCGGTCGAGCGCGGGATCGCCACCCGTCGGCTGTTGCCGTTCGCGGTCGCCATCCTCATCGCCGCCTTCAGCTGCACCGCCGGCCCGCACGGCATCATCTGCGTGGCCGCCCTGCTGGCCGGACTGCGACCCCTGGTCAGGATCCTCGCCGCCCGCGCGCCGCGGATCGGCTGGTTCGCGCAACTGCTGCCGCTGGCCGCCGCGGGTGTCCTCGTGCTGGTGGTGGCCTTCGCCGACCAGCCGTTCAGCGCCATGATGGAGATGCGCCGGGTGCACGAACTGGCCGGCCCGCATGTGCTCTGGTTCGACGAATACTTGCGCTACCAGTACCTGTTCATGGGTACGGTGGACGGCTCGGTGGCCCGCCGCTTCGGGATCTTCGTGATGATCGCAGGGCTGGCGGTATGCCTGCTCACCCTGCTGCGGAAAGGCGGCCGGATCCCCACCACCGCGGTGGGGCCCTCGCGCCGCATCCTCGGCGTCACCGTCGGCGCCATGGCGCTGATGATGACCACACCCACCAAATGGACCCATCACCTCGGTGTCTTCGCCGGGCTGGCCGGAGCGGTGGCGGTGCTGACGGCCGTCGCGATCGGACCGCGGGTCATGCGCGCACCACGCAACCGGGCACTGTTCGCCGCAGCGGTATCGTTCCTGCTGGCTCTCGTGTTCGCCGGGCCCAACGCCTGGTGGTACGTCTCCTCCTACAGCATCCCGTGGTGGGACAAACAGCCCTCGGTGTCCGGTATCGCCTTCAACAAGGTCTTCCTGCTGGGCGCGGTGGTGCTGCTGGCACTGGCGGCGTGGTGGCATGTGCGGGCACCCGATGACGGACGGCATCGGATCTCGCGCTGGGGCTGGCGGTTCGCCAAGGTGCCGGCCCTGACGGTGGCCGCCGCGTTCATGGTGCTGTTCGAGGTGGCGTCGTTCGCGAAGGGCGCCGTCTCCCAGTACCCGGCCTTCTCGCTGGCGAGTTCCAACCTGAGCGCTCTCGCCGGGAACACCTGCGGCCTGGCCCCGCACGTACTGGTGGAGACCGACCCCAACCGCGGTATGCTCACTCCGCTCTCCGGTGATCCCGTGTCGGCCCTGGCCGGTACCGGAACGGGTTTCAGTCCCACCGGAGTCGCGGCGGACCTGAGCGCCGATGCCGAGGAAGGCGCCGATGCCGCCATCGCCGATTCGGTGGGCGCGGCGACCGCGGGCACCGGTGTCGCGACCGAAACCGACAGCCCCACACTGCCGTTCGGCCTGGATCCGGAGACTCCCGTCCTGGGCAGCGATCACGCCGACGGCCCGGCCCAACTGACCTCCGGCTGGTATCGGCTGCCCCCGGTCGCCGACCGCGCGGATATTCTCGCCCTCAGCGCCGCGGGCCGTATCTGGTCACAGGACGCCGACGGTGTGGTGACCCACGGGCAGTCCCTGGAACTGGAATTCGGTTCCACCACCGCGCCGGGTGGTTCGGCCGCGGACCCGGTCCCGCTGCGCCGGGTCAATCCGATCGATATCGGCCCGGCGCCGTCGTGGCGTAATCTGCGGGTTCCGCTGGCGCCCTACGCCGATGCCGACACCGTGCGGATCGTCGCCGCCGATCGCGACCGCGACCCACGCCAGTGGCTGGCCTTCACCCCGCCGCGGATACCGCGGACCCAGGATCTGAACACGGTCGTCGGATCCACCGATCCGGTGCTGCTGGACTGGGCGGTGGGCCTGCAGTTCCCGTGCCAGCGGCCCTTCGACCACCGCGTCGGGATCGCCGAGGTGCCGAAATACCGCATCCTGCCGGACCGGATCGGCGCGCACGACACCAATCTGTGGCAGAACCACGATGGTGGCGGCCCGCTGGGCTGGACCGGTCTGTTGCTGTACGCGCGCACCCTGCCGACCTATCTCGATCAGGACTGGGATCGCGATTGGGGCCAGCTGCAACAGTTCCTCCCCATCGCCCCCGACGCGGTCCCGGCCCGCCCGCGCACGACGCAGGAGGACCACTCCGGGACCTGGACACCCGGCCCGATCAACGTCGCCTGGTGAGCCGCGCGCCGCGGCGCTGGCTACTCTGACAGCCATGTCGACAACTGTGCAGTCCGTCGGGATGCCCGGTCTCAGCGCCGCGGAGGTGGCGCAGCGCCGGCGCGACGGGCTCACCAACGATGTGCCGGACCGGGCCAGCCGCTCGGTGCGCGATATCGTCCGGGCGAATGTGTTCACCCGGATCAATGCCATCCTGGGGGTGCTGTTCGTCCTGGTGATGGCCACCGGATCGGTGATCGACGGAATGTTCGGCCTGTTGATCGTGGCCAACAGCGCGGTCGGCATCGTGCAGGAGATCCGAGCCAAACGCACCCTGGACCGGTTGGCGATCGTCGGACAGGCAAAACCGACTGTGCGCCGGGACGGTAAGGCCGAACAGGTCGCGCCGAGCGAGGTAGTCCTCGACGATCTCATCGAACTCGGGCCGGGTGACCAGATCGTGGTCGACGGTGAGGTGGTCGAAGCCGAACTGCTCGAGATCGACGAATCGCTGCTCACCGGCGAATCCGATGATGTCGCCAAGGAATCCGGCGCGCAGGTGCTCTCCGGCAGCTACGTGGTGTCCGGTTCGGGCGCCTACCGGGCGACCAAGGTCGGCAAAGACGCCTACGCCGCGAAACTGGCCGACGAGGCCAGCAAGTTTACGCTGGTGAACTCCGAACTGCGCAACGGCATCGACACCATACTCAAGGTCATCACCTATCTGCTGATCCCGGCCGGTGCCCTGAGCATCTACAACCAGCTGGTGTCCAGCGGCGAAACCTGGCGGCCGGCCGTCACCGGGATGGTGGCCGCGCTGGTGCCGATGGTGCCCGAGGGCCTGGTGCTGATGACCTCGATCGCGTTCGCGGTCGGGGTGGTGCGACTGGGCCAGCGCAAATGCCTCGTGCAGGAGCTGCCCGCCATCGAGGGACTGGCCCGGGTGGATGTGGTGTGCGCGGACAAGACCGGCACCCTCACCGAGAATGGTATGCGCCTGGCCGAACTCCGGATGATCGACACCGGTCCGGACGCCGAGGACCAGGCCCGGCGGGCGCTGGCCGCCATGGCCGCCGACGATCCCCGGCCCAATGCCAGCGTCGCGGCCATCGCCGAAGCGCTTCCCGAGACACCCGGCTGGGAGTACACGGCCGTGGCGCCGTTCTCCTCGGCCAAGAAATGGAGCGGTTTCTCCTACGGAGAGCACGGCGACTGGCTGCTGGGCGCACCCGATGTGCTGCTCGACACCGGGTCGGCCGAGGCCCGCGCCGCCGAGGAGCTCGGCGCCACCGGCCTGCGCGTGCTGTTGCTCGCCCGCGGCGACCGCGCCGTGGATGCGACCGGCGCCCCCGGCACCATCACCCCGGTCGCCCTGGTGGTCCTCGAACAGAAGGTACGGCCCGACGCCCGCGACACCCTGGACTACTTCGCGAGCCAGGACGTGTCGATCAAGGTGATCTCCGGCGACAACGCCGTCTCGGTGGGCGCGGTGGCCTCCTCCCTGAACCTGCCCGGCGGCGACCACGCCGTCGATGCGCGCACCCTGCCCGAGGACCGCGCCGAACTCGCCGGCGTGCTGGAGGAGCGGACCACCTTCGGGCGGGTCCGCCCCGACCAGAAGCGGGCCATGGTAGGCGCGCTGCAGTCCCGCGGGCACACCGTGGCCATGACCGGCGACGGGGTCAACGACGTGCTGGCACTCAAGGACGCCGATATCGGTGTGGCCATGGGCGCGGGCAGCCCCGCCACCCGGGCGGTCGCGCAGATCGTACTGCTGGACAACAAATTCGCCACCCTGCCGTATGTGGTGGGTGAGGGCCGCCGGGTGATCGGCAATATCGAACGGGTCTCCAACCTGTTCCTGACCAAAACCGTCTACTCGGTGCTGCTGGCCTTCCTGGTCGGCGCCGCCGGGGTGGGCTCGCAGATCTTCGGCTACGAACCCATCGGCTACCCGTTCCTGCCCCGGCACGTGACGATCGCCGCCTGGTTCACCATCGGTATCCCCGCGTTCATCCTCTCGCTGGCCCCGAACAACGAACGGGCCCGTACCGGATTCGTCGGCCGGGTGATGCGGCTGGCGATCCCCTCGGGCGTGGTCATCGGCACCGCGACCTTCGTCGCCTACCTCATCGCCTACGCCGGCCCCGAGGCCGGTGAACAGCAGAAGATGCAGGCCGGCACCACCGCGCTCATCACCCTCATCATGATCGCGGTCTGGGTGCTGGCGATCGTCGCCCGCCCCTACACCTGGTGGAAAGTCGTGCTGATCGCCGTTTCGGTGGCGGCGTACCTTGTGCTTTTCACAGTGCCCTTCACCCGTGAATTCTTCGCGCTCGACCCGTCCAACCTGCGCCTGACCACGGCCGCGTTCGCCTGTGGTGCGGTGGGCATCGTGCTGGTGGAGGTCGCCTGGTGGGTTCAGGCGAGTGTGCGAGGCGAGTCGCACAAGCTGATCCCCGCGGCGCCGGGTGAATCCTGAGGTAAGCGCCGGCGAGACGGGCCTCAACCCTTTGAGGTGTCTCGTAGAACAGTGAGGATGGGTGTGGCCCCGCAGCGCTCGACGCATAGGGTTGCATCGGCATTCGACGTTCGGGTCGGATGCCGACCCGACCGCCCGGCCGACCCGGCGTCTGATCGCCTTCACGAACAGCGGCGCCCCTTCGGTGCCGAGTTCGGCGAGGCCCTGAAAGACGGGACCAAGGGGGCCTCGGCCCCGCGCGCCGCAGGCGCGCCGAAAAACACAGTACCTTCGTGGCATGGAGGTTCTGCTGCACCAGATCGACGCGTTCGCCGACGCACCGTTCTCCGGGAACCCGGCAGCGGTGATGCCGTTGCCCACGTGGTTGCCCGATACCGTGTTGCAACAGTTGGCCGAGGAGAACAATCTCGCCGAGACGGCCTTCTATACCTCCCGGTTACCTCCGGAGGCCGGGGCGTCGCCGGGGGACTGGCCCGCGTATCACCTGCGCTGGTTCACGCCGATGACCGAAGTGGTGATGTGCGGGCATGCCACGCTGGCGGCGGCGGCGCAGATCCTGTGCGATATCCAGCCGGGTGAGGACCGGGTCGGGTTCTTCACCCATAGTGGATGGTTGCGGGTGGATCGCACCGATGACGACGAGTACGTGCTGGATCTGCCCGCGGTGGCATCCGTGCCGGCCGAACCGGATGCGGCCCTGGTGGCGGCCTTGGGGGTGGAGCCGGTGCGGGTGTATTCGGGCGCGGATGTGGTCGTGGTGGTGGACAGTGAGCGGCAGGTCCGGGAGCTGGCACCCGCCCTGAGTGCCTTTCCGAAGGTGCAGCGGGGGGTGGTGGTCACCGCCCGGGGTGACGAGGTGGATTTCGTCTCGCGGTTCTTCGCGCCGGGGGTGGGAGTGCCGGAGGATCCGGTGACCGGTTCGGCGCATGCCCAGCTGGCACCGCTGTGGAGTGCCGAGCTCGGGCGCAGCAGGATGACCGCGCGGCAGCTGTCCCGGCGGGGCGGCTCGCTCGACGTCGAACTGGTCGAGGACCGGGTGTTGCTGACCGGTCGCTGCCGCCGCTATCTGGACGGTGTGGTGACGCTGGACTTCTGATCAGGCCGGTGGGACGGGCACGTCGTCCGGCGGCGGGCCGACGGGGTCGGTGCTGTCGGGAAGCAGGGGGTCGATGGCGAACCGTCCGGCGACGGCGTCGCCCGGAAGTGCCTCCACCGCGCGGATTCCGGGGCGTGCGGTGAGGTCGCGGAGCCGGGGCAGCGGGGCGCGGACAACGACGCCGGGAGAGCAGGCGCAGCCCGCGCGCAGCCGGGTGATGGCTACGTCCAGGATGCGGGCGGTGCGGTCGTCGCCGACGTAGCGGCGTTGGTCGGCCAGCTGCCAGGCGGCGTCGGCGCCGGAGCGTTGTAGCGCGACGTCACCTGCGGGGGTCTGGACCGCGACCAGCGGGGTCGACACCCGGGGCAGCGGGACCCGGTACAGCGCCTGTCCGATGCGCAGATCACCGACCTGGTCGCGGAGCGCGGCGGCGGGCCGGTACTCGGTGAACGACACCAGCGCCCACCGGTCCGCGGTGTCGGTCCCGGTGAGCGATTCTTGGGCCCGGTCGAGGTATTCGCCGATGGACTCGCCCTGGTCGGGGCCGAGGCGGTCGGTGGAGACGATCTCCTCGGCCGGGGGAATCAGATAGCCGAGCGCGAGGACGACGACGCCGCAGGCGGCCGCGGCCGCGCCGTAGCCGAGCCCCCGGCGGAGATTGCGGGGCCGGTGCGGCGGGGCTGCGGGTGCCTCGGACACAGGCGATCAGGCGTCGCGCAGCACGCGCAACGCGTGGGTGAGGTCGTCGGGGTATTCGCTGGTGATCTCCAGGTAGCGGCCGTCGGCGGGGTGCTGGAAGCCCAGTGATCGGGCGTGCAGCCATTGGCGTTGCAGTCCGAGCCGTTCGGCGAGCCGGGGATCGGCGCCGTAGGTGAGATCACCGCAGCAGGGGTGGCGGATCGCGGAGAAGTGCACCCGGATCTGATGGGTGCGGCCGGTTTCCAGGTGGATATCGAGCAGGCTCGCCGCCTGGAACGCTTCCACGGTGTCGTAGTGGGTGACGCTGGGCCGGCCGTCGGAGGTGACCGCGAATTTCCAGTCGTTACCGCGGGCGCGGCCGATGGGAGCGTCGATGGTGCCGCTGCTGGGATCGGGGTGACCCTGGACCAGGGCGTGGTAGCGCTTGTCCACGGTGCGCTGTTTGAACGCCCGTTTGAGCACGGTGTAGGCGTGTTCGGACTGGGCCACCACCATCACCCCGGAGGTGCCGACATCGAGGCGGTGCACGATGCCCTGCCGTTCGTGCGCGCCGGAGGTGGAGATCCGGTAGCCGGCCGCGGCCAGCCCGCCGACCACGGTGGGCCCGCTCCATCCGACTCCGGTGTGTGCGGCGACGCCGACCGGTTTGTCGACGGCGACGATATCGTCGTCGGCGTAGAGGATTTTCATACCCTCCACCGGTTCGGCTTCGATACTCAGCTCCCGGCGCGGTTCGGGGAACACCACTTCGAGCCAGGCGCCCGCGGTGAGACGGTCGGATTTGCCGGCGGCCACTCCGTCGAGCTCCACCGACCCTTCTTCGGCGAGAGCCGCGACGGCGGTCCGGGACAATCCGAGCAGCCGCGCGAGGCCGGCGTCCACCCGCATTCCGTCGAGTCCGTCCGGGACGGGCATCGTCCTGGTCTCCCTCATGCGGCGGTCTCCTTGCCGTCGGCGGTGGCGGACGTTCCGGGCCCCGGGCCGGCGGTGGATTCCGGGGCGGCGCCGGACGCGGAGTCCTCGGGTGTGGCGTCACCGGTGGAGCGGTCCCGGCCGGGGCCGGGCTCGTCGGCCGAGGCCGGATCCGTGGTGGACACGGCCTTCTCTTTGTCCTTGTAGCGGGTGCCGTCGGGTTCGAAACCGAAGACGGTGAGTGTCACCAGCAGGATCGCCCCGCATACGATCGAGGAATCGGCCACATTGAACACCGGCCACCAGCCGACCGAGACGAAATCCACCACATGACCCTGCAGCGGGCCCGGCTCGCGGAACAGCCGGTCCATCAGGTTGCCGAGCGCGCCGCCGAGGACCCCGCCGAGTCCGATCGCCCACAGGGTCGACCGCAGGGTGCGGCCGATACGCAGCACCCCGATCACCACCGCGGTCGCGATCAGGGTCAGCAACCAGGTCATGCCGGTGGCCATGGAGAACGCGGCACCCGGATTGCGCACCAGCACCAGTTCCACGAAGTCGCCGATGATCGACACCGATTCGCCGGGACGTATCCGCGCGACCACGATGATCTTGGTGACCAGGTCGAGCGCGAACAGCGTCGCGGCGATCGCCAGCAGTAGCCGTAGCCGCTGCCGCGGCTGCGCGCCGGTCCCGCCGGTGTGGTCGTCGGGGTCCTGCTCTGGCGTAGGCCGGTCCTCACTCACGCCGACCATCATCTCTCGAGGGGAAACGGCCCAGTACCGTGGGCACCCGCGCGCACCGGTGACGGGCCGCCGCCCCGGGTGTGTCGCGGCGTGGGGCGCCGCTGCCGGCCGGTGCTTCCGGAGGTCGGCGCGATGTCCCAGCCCACGCTCAGGTACGCCTCGTAGGCTGTCGGGCGTGACGGTGTTGTGTTCGTTTCCCACGCCCCGCCTGGCAAGGTCCAGAGTGCTGATGGTGGTTCTCGCGGTGGGTCTCACCGCTTTCGGTTCCGGCTGCAGCGACGGCGGCGACTCCGGAGCGGACGCCGACGGCACCGAACCGCTCGGAATAGGCGAGGTCACCGTGCCGATCGCGGCGGCCGTGGTCACCACCGTGGACCACGGCGAGGAGCCCCGGTCGATGTTGCGGCCGTCCTACTACGACGGCACGATCCAGGCGGTGACGTTGCGCACGGATCACCGTATCCAGCAGCAGATCGATTCCCAACAGGTCCGCGATTTCTCCAGTCCGGCGCTGACCATCCCGATGACCGCCACCAGCGACGCGGGCGGGGTGGAGCTCACCCTCGGTTCGGTGACCACTCCCGATCCGGCACTGTCGGAGGCACTGACCGCCGCCGACGGGACGCACGCCGGATTCGAGATGAGTGAACTCGGCGGGATCACCGCGCTGCGGCTGGCGCCCGCCCCCGATACGTCGAATTCGGCGCGCGCTGCCCTGGAACAGGCCTTCTACCAGGCGGTCTACCGATCCATCACCTTCCCCGACGAACCGGTCGGAGTGGGCGCGGTCTGGCGGGTGCAGCAGACCGTGGGCGGCGGTGTCGACCTCGACCAGGTCACCACGGCGACCCTGGTCGCCCGCGACGGTGGGCGGTTGTCCATTCGGCTCGACGTCACCCAGACGCCGAAATCGAGTATCTGGGATCTGCCGAACGAGGCAGGCATGCTCGATATCGAGGACTACGCGATGCAGGGCAGCGGAGATATCACCGTGGATCTCGGCCTGCCGCTGCCGGTGGCCGGGTCGATCTCGATCGGCGGCCACCAGTCCTACCGCGACCCGCGCACCTCGACGGTGCTGCGTCAGGTCATCGAGACGAACGTCAGTTGGGGCGACTGATCGGGCGGCCGGGTCCGGCCAGGGCCCGCGGCGGGCACCGAGCATAGGCTCACAGATATCCGACACAACTCTCCGAGACCGGAGGTCCCGTGATGTCCGATATCCCGCCTGTACCCGAAGGCTATCCCACTATTTCCCCCGGTCTGGCGATCGCCGGCGCCACGGACGCGGTGGAATTCTACAAACGGGTGCTGGGGGCCATCGAACGGATGCGTATCCCGGGCCCCGACGACACGGTGCTGCACTGTGAACTCCTGATCGGCAATTCGGTGCTGATGCTCGGCGACCCGGCCCCCGATATGGCGTTCCGGGATCCGCATTCGATCGGTGGCACCCCGGTCAACCTCTACGTCTACGTACCGGATATGGATGCGGCCCACGCCGCGGCGCTCGCCGCCGGCGCCATCGAGATCAGCGCCCCACAGACGCAGTTCTACGGAGACCGGACCGGTTCGTTCGTGGACCCGTGGGGGCATCAGTGGACCGTCGCCACCCATGTGGAGGATATCGAGCCCGAGGAGATGCAGCGGCAGATGGACCGGCTCGGATCCTGATCGGCCCGGAACCCCCGTACCGGCACCGCGGCCGGACCCCGATGACTACCATGGTCGAGTCGAAGGAGCAGGAAGGGTCTGGCGGATGCGGGTGCTGGCCGTGGACGACGAGCAGCCGGCGCTGGACGAGTTGCTCTATCTGTTGCGCGCCGAACCCGTGGTGACCGCGCTGCACGGCGCCGCCGACGCGACCGGCGCGCTCCGGATTCTGCGCGCGCACGCGGTCGACGCGGTCTTCCTGGACATCAATATGCCGGGCCTGGACGGTATGGAACTGGCCGGGGTGCTCGCCGAATTCGTGCACCCGCCGGCGATCGTCTTCGTCACCGCGCACGAGGATCACGCGGTGGCCGCGTTCGATCTGGGTGCGGTGGACTACCTGCTCAAACCGGTGCGCCGGCAGCGGCTGAGAGCCGCGGTGCGGCGGATCGCCGAGCGCCGGACCCACACCGACCCGGAGCCGGAGCCGGGCACGGCCGGGGGCCACGAAGTTATTCCGGTCGAGCTGGGTGGGGTCACCACACTGGTGCACCGGTCCCAGGTGAACTGGGTGGAAGCCGAGGGCGACTACGCCCGGCTGCACACCGATACCGGTTCCCATCTGGTGCGCATCCCGCTCTCGGCGTTGCAGGACCGCTGGCGTGAGGATTTCCTGCGGGTGCACCGTTCGTATCTGGTGGCGCTCGGGCGGGTGACCGGGCTGCGGACGGTGGGTTCGGGGACGCTGGTGTGTCTGCGCGGGGCACAGCGGGTGGAGCTTCCGGTGAGCCGCCGCCAGGTGCGCGAACTCAAACAGCGGCTGGTGCACGGACCGCATCCGTCGCCGGACCGGCGATGATCGGCCCCGCCCCGCGGCCGCCCCGCCGGCGGGTGGTGCTCGCCGAACGCCGGGGCGCGCGCCGCGTCCGGACCCGGGTGGAGGTCGCCGAGCAGACCGAGATCGGCGAGGCGCTGATCGGCGGGCTCATCCGGGCGCAACTGGGGCTGGCCCTGAGCTGTGGCCTGGTGACCGCCCTGCTCCTCGCCGCGCTTCCGCTGCTGTTCGGTGTGACCGCGGTCGCCGAGGCCGTGGTGCTGGGTATCCGGCTGCCGTGGCTGGTGCTGGGCGGCGCCGCCTACCCGCTGCTGTGGCTCACCGGGCGGGTGTACCTGCGGCTGTCCGAGCGTAACGAGAACGATTTCCTCGAGCTCACCGGTGATTGAGCCGCCCGCGCCGCGGTCACCATCCCGGCCGAAGGGCAGGCCGGGATGGTGACCGCGCCCGGCCTCACGGTGGCGGCGCTGCTCGCGGCGGCGCTGGCCACGGTCGTCCTCGGTGTGTACGGGGTGCGCTGGGCCCGCACGACCTCGGACTTCCTGGTGGCCTCCCGCAGTGTCGGCCCACGCTGGAATGCTGCCGCCGTCTCCGGTGAATACCTGTCCGCGGCGTCCTTTCTGGGGGTCGCCGGGTTGATCGCCAAATACGGCGCCGATGCCCTGTGGTACCCGGTGGGCTTCACCGCCGGATACTTGGCGCTGCTGCTCTTCGTGGCGGCACCGCTGCGGCGGTCCGGGGCCTACACCGTGCCCGATTTCGCCGAGTTCCGGTGGGGTTCGCCGCGGTTGCGCCGCCTCGCCGCCGTGGTGGTGGTGCTGGTGTGCGCGGTGTACGTGATCCCGCAGTTCCAGGGCGCCGGGCTGACATTGCGCATTCTGCTGGGCGTACCGGGTTGGGTGGGCGCGGTCGCGGTGGCGGTGATCGTGGTGGCCAATGTCGTTTCCGGGGGGATGCGGTCGATAACCCTGGTCCAGGCCTTCCAGTACTGGCTGAAACTGACCGCGGTGGCGCTGCCCGCGCTCGTCCTGCTGGTGCATTTCTTCGCCGCCGACCGGCCCGGCGGCGATCGCGAACTCGGCGCGCCGGCCCCGCCGACGGTGAGCGAACAGACCACGGTGGAGGTGACCACCCCGGTACTCGTGCGACTGGCCGCGCCGCAGTGGGTCTCGGTGCACGGGGTATTGGACGACCGCGCGGTGGACGGCCCGGTCCTGCTGACGGCGGGCATCCACGAACTGGCTCGGGACACCCGGCTGGTGCTCGAACCGGGCGCGACGGTGCCGGTGGTGGCCGGTGCCCCGGCCGACGGCGCGCACTGGCTGCTGCCCGGCGGCGGTTTCGCCGGACCGCATCCGCGGTACGAGGTGTACTCGCTGATGATCGCCACGTTCCTGGGCACCATGGGATTGCCGCATGTCCTCGTGCGCTTCTACACCAACCGTGACGGTCGGGCCGCCCGCTCCACCGCGCTGGCCGTGATCGCGCTGGTCGGCACGTTCTACCTGTTCCCGGTGCTGCTGGGCGTCTTCGCCCGGCTCTACGTACCGCAACTGCTGATCACCGGGACCTCGGACGCCGCGGTCCTGCTGCTGCCCTCCTCGGCGCTGGCGGGGCTGCCCGGGCAGCTGCTGGCGGCGCTGGTCGCGGCGGGCGCCATGGCCGCTTTCCTGTCCACGTCCTCGGGGCTGGTGGTGAGTATCGCCGGCGTGCTGAGTACGGATGTGCTGCGCGGGCGGATCCGGGATTTCCGGGTCGCGGCGCTGGTCGCCGGCGCGGTACCGCTGACACTGTCGCTGGGCGTGGTGTCACTGGACCTGTCCCGCACCGTGGGGCTGGCGTTCTCGCTGGCGGCCGCGACCCTGTGCCCGCTGCTGGTGCTCGGAATCTGGTGGCGGGGTCTCACCGCGGTGGGTGCGGCCGCCGGATTGGTGATCGGTGGCAGCGTGGCGGGCGCGGCGACCCTGGTCTCCGTGCTCGGTGGAGTTTCTGACCGGCCCGCGGGCGGCTGGGTAGCGGCGCTGCTCGGATATCCCGCGGCCGTGGCCGTCCCGCTGGCCTTCGCGACCATGGTGCTGGTCAGCCGCTGGACCCCGCGGCCGCCGGGGGTGGGCCGGGCGTTCGTCCGGATGCACGCTCCGGAGCGGCTCGGTATGGGCGCCGATCGCGTGCCCGGACACCGGACGGACTGATCGGCGACAGCGATCTGGCCCGACCGTTCGTCGCGGCCCAGCGACCGCTCACCGCACACTTACCCGCCTCCACCGAGTGACTCCCGTCACAGGGGTCTCGAATCGCCTTCGGGTCGCTACCTTCTGCTCAGGTAGTACACGTCACATGATGAGGGACCCGGCATGACCGATATCGATCTCGACAGAAGCGGGGAGCGGGCCGGCCCCCCGCCCGATTTCGTCGCCGCGCAGACGAGCCCGGAGTTCCAGGAACTCCGTAACAGGCTGCGCCGCTTCATTTTTCCCATGGCCGCCCTGTTTCTGCTCTGGTACCTCGGTTATGTGCTGCTCGGCGCGTACGCGCACGATTTCATGGCCACTCCGGTGTTCGGGGAGGTCAATATCGGACTGCTGCTGGGGCTGGGCCAGTTTCTCTCGACCTTCGTGATCACCGGTCTCTACGTCCGCTTCGCCAACCGGGAACTGGACCCGCGGGCGGCCGCGCTCCGCGCCGAACTGGAAGGAATCCGGTCGTGACCATGCTGTACGCCGCCGACGCCACGGTCGGCAATCCGGTGGCCAATATCGCCATCTTCGCGCTGTTCGTCGTGGTCACCATGGTCGTGGTGTTCTGGGCGGGCCGCAATACCTCCGGTGCCACCGACTATTTCACCGGTGGCCGCGGTTTCACCGGGCCGCAAAACGGCATCGCCATCGCCGGGGACTATCTGTCCGCGGCGAGTTTCCTCGGGATCGCCGGCGCCATCGCGGTGTACGGCTACGACGGCTTCCTCTATTCGATCGGCTTCCTCGTCGCCTGGCTGGTGGCGCTGCTGCTGGTGGCCGAAATGCTGCGTAACACCGGCAAGTTCACCATGGCCGATGTGCTGAGCTTCCGGCTGAAGCAGCGGCCCGTGCGCACCGCGGCCGCGATCAGCACCCTGGCGGTCTCGCTGTTCTATCTGCTCGCCCAGATGGCCGGTGCCGGTGGTCTGGTGGCCCTGCTGCTGGATGTGTCCAGTAAGAGTGGGCAGGCCGTGGTGATCGCCGTGGTCGGTGTGCTGATGATCGTATACGTGCTGGTGGGCGGGATGAAGGGGACCACCTGGGTACAGATCATCAAAGCGGTCCTGCTCATCGCGGGCGCCGCGGTGATGACGGTGATGGTGCTGGCGAAGTTCGGGTTCGATCCCTCCGGCATCCTCTCCGGTGCGCAGAGCGCGATCGGCGGGTCCGAGGACGCGAAGGTGGCCGCGCGCGATGTCCTGGCCCCTGGCGCGCAGTACGGCGGCAGCGAGATGTCGAAACTGAATTTCGTGTCGCTGGGCCTGGCACTGGTACTGGGTACCGCGGGTCTGCCGCATGTGCTGATGCGCTTCTACACCGTGCCGACTGCCAAGGAGGCCCGCCGTTCGGTGGTCTGGGCGATCGCGCTGATCGGCGCCTTCTACCTGTTCACCCTGGTGCTCGGCTACGGCGCGGCGGCCATCGTCGGCCCGGACCGGATCCTCGGCGCGGCCGGCGGACAGAACGCCGCGGCGCCGTTGCTGGCCTTCGAACTCGGCGGCGTGATCCTGCTGGGCATCATCTCGGCGGTGGCGTTCGCGACCATCCTCGCGGTGGTCGCCGGCCTCACCATCACGGCCTCGGCGTCGTTCGCCCACGACATCTACGCCAATGTTATCCGGCGCGGCAAAGCCGATGACGCCGCGCAGGTCCGGGTCTCCCGGATCACCGCGGTGGTGATCGGCGTGCTGGCCATCGCCCTGGGCATCCTGGCCAATGGTCAGAACATCGCCTTCCTGGTGGCGCTGGCGTTCGCGGTCGCGGCCTCGGCGAACCTGCCGACGATCCTGTACTCGCTGTTCTGGCGGCGGTTCAACACCACCGGCGCCCTGTTCAGCATGTACGGCGGGCTGATCTCCACGGTCGTGCTGATCGTGTTCTCCCCGGCGGTTTCCGGATCGTCGACCGCGATGCTGCCGGATCTGGACTTCGACTGGTTCCCGCTGTCCAACCCGGGGATCGTGTCCATCCCGCTGGCGTTCGTGCTCGGCGTGATCGGCACCTACCTCGGCGGCAAGAACCCGGAAGATCCGGCCAAGGCCGCGGAAATGGAGGTCCGGGCACTGACCGGCGTCGGCGCCGAAAAAGCGATCGCGCACTGAGTGCGGGTCCGGATGCTGTGTCGGCGGCCTCCGGACCCCGTACCGCTCGGCGCCGGCCGGCCGGTCCCCGCTCTGTGAGGGTGAGCGGGGCACGGCCGGTTTCGCGTCACGGCCGGATTCCGGGGCGGAACTTGGGCACCCGCATACTCACTCTCGTCCCGGCGCCGGGCGCGGTATCGACCACCAGTCCGTAGTCGTTGCCGAAGGCGGCTCGCAGCCGGTCGTCCACATTGGCCAGGCCGATATGCGCCCCCTCCGCGGCCGTATCGAAGGACCCGGACCGCAACAGGTCGGGATCCATACCGGCGCCGTCGTCCTCCACGCTGAGTACACAGTCGGTGCCGGCGTCGAGTGCCTCGATGGTGACCGTGCCACCGCCGGGTGTGGCCGCCAGCCCGTGCCGTACGGCGTTCTCCACCAGGGGTTGCAGGGCCAGGAAGGGCAGGGTGACGCCGAGTACCTCGGGGGCGATCCGCAACCGTACCTGGAGCGCCGGCCCGAACCGGGCGCGTTCGAGTTCGAGATAGCGTTCGATATTGCTGAGTTCGTCGGCCAGCACCGTGTACTCCCCGGCGTCGCGGAACGAATACCGGGTGAAGTCCGCGAAATCCAGGATGAGTTCCCGGGCCCGGTCCGGGTCGGTACGGACGAACGAGGCGATGGTGTTCAGGGCGTTGTAGATGAAATGCGGGCTGATCTGGGCCCGCAGCGCCCGGACCTCGGCACGGTCGAGCCGGGCCCGGGAGGCATCGAGTTCGGCGAGTTCCAGCTGGCCGCTGGCGTATCGGGCGACTTCGGCCAGCGCGCCGAGCGCACCGGGGCCCGGTCGGCTCCCGGTGATCATCCCCAGCGCCCCCACGACGGTGCCGTTGTCGCTGAGCAACGGCTGGGTCACCAGCGTGCGCCCCGGATGCTCGGTATCGGGCAGCTGCGCCAGCACCGGCCGCTGTGCCGCGACGGCTCGCCGGGCCGTCCCGGTGAACTCGGCCGCCGGCGGCTCGTGCACACCGTCCCAGGCCAGGAGCGCGCCCTCGGGATCGCTCACCCCGAGCCCCTCGGCCCCGACCAGCGCACGCAGATGCGGGGCGGCCTCCTGCGCGGACTCCCGGGTGAGGCCCCGGCGCAGCGGCCGGGCCGCCAGGGAGGCGGTGTGCAGTGCCGTGTGTACCGCTCGTTCGGCGGGGGTGGTGACCATTCGCCGCGGACGCGCCCAGACGAGCAGTGCCGCGGCGATCAGTACGGCCGCGCCGGATACGGCGAGCAAGGTCGCGGTCATCGCACTCTCTGTCCCGTCACGCCGCGGTACCGATCCGCCGATCCGCCGCGCGGCTTCGCCGACGCTCGACTCCGGCACATGCTACGAGCAGGCGCACCGGCGGCTCGGCCCGGCCTTCGGAGCACCGTGCGTGCCCACCGCGGCTCGGCCTACCTCTCACGTCCGGCCACCGGTCGCTGCGTGACCGGGTCGCCGGCCGATCGTTACCGGTCCGGCTCGCCGACGGGGGCCGGCCATCGTCTCACGCTTCCCGCGGCAACCGCCATTGCCGCGGGAAACCTTCTCCGGAAGCGATGACCGGCCCGCGTCGGCGAGCCGAGATCGGAGATCCGGCGCGGCGATCGCGCCGGGTGGAAGGGGCCGGGTCACGGCCGCTCGGGGGCGCCCGGGAGCGATTACGCCGAACGAGCCGGAAGCTGTCTGCGGGGGCCGGTGATCACCCCTGGTACTTCTGGACGGTGAACTCCACCGCCCCCGATTGGGGGAGGTGGGCCGCGCCGACGGTGACGGTCGCGGTGAAACGCCCGATCCCGGGACGGAACAGGGCCGAGCGGCCGTCGTTCATCCAGTGCCCCGGGCCGTTCGCGTGCTGGGTGGCCGACCCGGTCTCGCCGGTGTCGAGGTTGCGCCAGTTCAGGGTGATCGGCAGGGTGCACGACCCGATGCCGAACATGATGGTCGAGACGGTGAACGACGCGTGCTCCGGATAACCGGGACCGTTGACCGAGGTGTCGACCTGGGCGACGCACGGGCCGTCGGTGAGGGCGTAGATCGTCTGGAACGAACCGCCGTCGGCCGCGGCGGGCGCGGCGGTGGCCACCAGCGTGCCCACCGTGAGCGCCGCGGCGGCGGGCAACGCGAGCGCGGTCCTGCGTGCTGTCATCGTTCACCTCGCTGGTCGGTCGTACACGTGCGGGGGTCGATCGTGGGCCGGGCGGAGATCCGCCGGATGTGACGCGGCACGACCCTACCAGTGACCGAGCGTGCCGGGGGCCGAATCGGTTTCCCGCGTCGGGACACCTGGCCGACACGCCCGGGTCCCACGGGCACGCCCATCCGGCGCCGAACCGGTCGGACGGTGCGCATAAACTCGCTACACCAACCCCCGCCGAGCCATTGGGAGGAAGGACAGATCTTGGCCGCCTCGTCCGGATTCGTTCATCTGCACAACCACACCGAGTACTCGATGCTCGACGGTGCCGCCAAGATCTCGCCGTTGTTCGCCGAGGCCGACCGGCTCGGTATGACCGCGGTGGGAATGACCGACCACGGCAATATGTACGGCGCGGCCGAGTTCTTCCACTCGGCGAAGAAGGCCGGTATCAAACCGATCATCGGGATCGAGGCCTATATCGCCCCCGGCTCCCGGTTCGACACCAAGCGTATCCAGTGGGGCGATCCCAGCCAGAAGAGCGACGATGTCTCCGGTTCCGGTGCCTACACCCATATGACCATGGTCGCCGAGAACGCGACCGGTCTGCGGAATCTGTTCAAACTGTCCTCGCTGGCCAGTATCGAGGGCCAGCTCGGTAAATGGGCGCGGATGGACGAAGAGCTCATCGCCGCGCACGCCGAAGGCGTTATCGCCACCACCGGCTGCCCCTCCGGCGAGGTGCAGACCCGGTTGCGGCTGGGGCACGAGCGTGAGGCGCTGGAAGCGGCCGCGAAGTGGCAGGAGATCTTCGGCAAGGACAACTTCTTCCTCGAGCTGATGGACCATGGCCTGTCCATCGAGACGCGGGTTCGCTCCGGCCTGATCGAAATCGGCAAGCGGCTGGGTATCCCGCCGCTTGCCACCAACGACTGCCATTACGTGCACGAATCCGATTCGACCAATCACGAAGCGCTGCTGTGTATCCAGACCGGTAAGACGCTGTCGGATCCCAATCGGTTCAAATTCGGCGGTAGCGGCTACTTCCTGAAGTCGGCCGCGGAGATGCGGGAACTCTGGGATGCCGAGGTGCCCGGCGCCTGTGACAACACGGTGCTGATCGGCGAACGCGTCGAGTCCTACGAGGAGATCTGGACCCACCGCGACCGGATGCCCAAATTTCCGGTCCCCGAGGGCGAGACCGAGGCGTCGTGGCTGCGCAAGGAGGTCGCGCGCGGGCTGGAGTACCGCTTCCCGGACGGCGTCCCGCAGAAGTATCTCGACCAGGCCGATTACGAGATCGGCGTCATCTTGGAGATGGGCTTCCCGGCCTACTTCCTGGTCGTCGGCGACCTGATCAACTATGCCCGCGAGGTCGGCATCCGGGTGGGTCCGGGTCGTGGTTCGGCGGCCGGTTCGCTGGTCGCCTACGCGCTCAAGATCACCAATATCGACCCGCTGCCGCACGGTCTGCTGTTCGAGCGGTTCCTCAACCCCGAGCGCGTATCGATGCCCGATATCGATATCGACTTCGACGATCGCCGGCGCGGCGAGATGGTCCGCTACGCCACCGAGAAGTGGGGCAGCGACCGGGTCGCCCAGGTGATCACCTTCGGCACCATCAAAACCAAAGCGGCCATCAAGGACTCGGCCCGGGTCCTGTTCGGGCAGCCGGGTTTCGCGATCGCCGACCAGATCACCAAGGCGCTGCCCCCGCCGATCATGGCCAAGGACATCTCGGTTGCCGGGATCACCGATCCCGGACACGAGCGCTACAAAGAAGCCGCCGAGGTCCGCACGCTCATCGAGTCCAATCCGGATATCGCCAAGATCTACGACACCGCGAAGGGCTTGGAGGGCCTGATCCGCAACGCGGGCGTGCACGCCTGCGCGGTGATCATGTCATCGGAGCCGCTCACCGACGCTATCCCGGTGTGGAAGCGGGCTCAGGACGGTGCCATCATCACCGGCTGGGATTATCCGTCCTGTGAGGCCATCGGCCTGCTGAAGATGGACTTCTTGGGCCTGCGCAACCTCACGGTGCTCGGCGACGCGATCGACAACGCCAAATCCAACCGCGGTGTCGAGATCGATCTGGACTCGCTGCCGCTGGACGATCCGTTGACCTTCGAACTGCTCGCCCGCGGCGACACCCTGGGCGTGTTCCAGCTCGACGGTGGGCCGATGCGCGATCTGCTGCGCCGGATGCAGCCCACCGCTTTCGAGGACATCGTGGCCGTCGGCGCATTGTATCGCCCCGGCCCGATGGGCATGAACGCGCACAACGACTACGCCGACCGCAAGAATGGGCGCCAACAGGTCAAACCGATCCACCCGGAGCTGGAGGAACCGCTCCACGACATCCTCGGCGAAACCTACGGTCTGATCGTCTACCAAGAGCAGATCATGCACGTCGCCCAGAAGGTGGCCGGGTACTCGCTCGGACGAGCCGATATCCTGCGCCGCGCGATGGGCAAGAAGAAGGCCGAGGTCCTCGAGCAGGAGTTCGAAGGTTTCGAGAAGGGTATGCAGGAGAACGGTTTCTCCAAGGCCGCCATCAAGGCGCTGTGGGATACCATCCTCCCGTTCGCCGGATACGCGTTCAACAAATCACATGCCGCCGCCTACGGCCTGGTGTCGTACTGGACCGCCTACTTCAAGGCCAACTACCCCGCGGAGTACATGGCCGCGCTGCTCACCAGCGTCGGCGACGACAAGGACAAGGCCGCAGTCTACCTGGCGGATTGCCGGCGCCTCGGGATCACGGTGCTGCCGCCGGACGTCAACGAGTCCGAGCACAACTTCGCCTCGGTCGGCAAGGACATCCGCTTCGGCATGGGCGCGGTCCGCAATGTCGGTACCAACGTGGTGTCGTCGATCATCTCGGCGCGTGCCGAGAAGTCGAAGTTCACCGACTTCTCGGATTACCTGAACAAGATCGATACCGTGGCCTGCACCAAGAAGGTCACCGAATCGCTCATCAAGGCCGGGGCCTTCGATTCGCTGAACCATCCCCGCAAGGGGCTCATGCTGGTGCATTCGGACGCCATCGACGCGGTCATGTCGACCAAGAAGGCCGAGGCCATCGGTCAGTTCGATCTGTTCGGCGGAATGGACGACGACAGCGGCGAATCGGTGGCGTCGGTCTTCGATGTGAAGGTGCCCGACGAGGAGTGGGAGAGCAAACACCGTCTCGCGCTGGAGCGGGAGATGCTCGGGCTCTATGTCTCCGGCCATCCGCTCAACGGTGTCGACC
Organism: Nocardia grenadensis NBRC 108939; assembly: GCF_001613445.1. GTDB lineage: Bacteria > Actinomycetota > Actinomycetes > Mycobacteriales > Mycobacteriaceae > Nocardia > Nocardia grenadensis. The sequence continues at coordinate 180,207 of NZ_BDCJ01000010.1, read as the reverse complement.
ATGTCCTCGCCGCCCAGGCCGATACCCAGATCCCGACCATCCTCGAGGGCGATATCAAGGACGGTACCCAGGTCACCGTCGGCGGTATCCTCGCCTCGGTGAACCGCCGGATCAACAAGAACGGCCTGGCGTGGGCGTCCTGCCAGCTCGAGGATCTCACCGGTGGTATCGAGGTGCTGTTCTTCCCGCAGGCCTATTCGGTGTACGGCATGGATGTGGTGGAGGACGCGGTGGTCCTGGTGAAGGCCCGCGTCTCCATGCGGGACGACCGGATCTCGCTCATCGCCAATGATCTCGCCGTACCGGATCTGTCGGCGATCGGGGTGGCGAAACCGCTGGCCGTCACCATCTCCACCCGGATGTGCACCCCCGATAAGATCGGCGAGCTCAAGCGGGTGCTGTCCCGGCATCCCGGGACCTCGGATGTGCACGTCCGGCATGTGGGCGCGCGCGAGAAGACGACCCTGCTGAAACTGGACGACAGTTTGCGAGTGGAGCCGTCTTCGGCGCTCATGGGCGATCTGAAGGCCCTGCTCGGGCCGGGCTGCCTGGCGAGCTGAACGTGCGGGCGGCCGGCTACTGTGCCGCCTGCTCGACGCCGGTGGCGTTGTTGTCGTCCTGGACCCCGAAGTCCGTGGCGACCGCGCCCACGCCGTCCCCTACTCCGTTCACCGCCTGCTGCAGCAGATCGAGGCCGGTCAGGCCCTCGGCGGCCGCGGGCGCGTACTTCCCGCCGAACTCCTGGCCGATCTCGTCGGCGCCCCAGCATTCGCCCTCGGCCTCGATGACCGCGAGCGCGGCGCGCACCGCGTCGGCGACCTTGTCCGCCACCCTCGTGATCGCCGGGCGGGCGGCCTGCAGGGCTTCCTCGTCGACCCGGATATCGGTCATCGCCCCCCCTCCAGATAGCCGCGGCTGCGGTAGAACTCGTCTTCTTCCTCCCGATCCATCGGGGTGGGCGGCTCCGCCTCGGTGACCGGGTCGGGGAACAGATCGGCGGTCAGCGATTTGATACTCGGCATACCGGGTGCGATATCGGGGAGGTCCGGGATCTCGCCCGCCATCTCCCGCACCGGTGCCCAGGCCTCCCGGGACAGGTCGGCGGCCTCCCGGGCCGCCCGCTGCGCCGTCTCCAGGATGGAGCGGCCGAGCTTCTCCGGGGTCGATCGTTTGAACGCCTCCGGTGTCAGGTGCACCTCCACCGGCACGCCGGCGGTATTGGCGTCGATCCGGACCAGGTTGTCCGCCGACCAGACACTCACCGTGGTGGAGGCGAGTCGCTGCCGCACCTCGGTCATGGCCTGCCGCTGCTGTTCGAGCGTGCTCAGCAATTCCGCCACACTGTCGCGCAATACGCCGGTGGCCGGCCGGGCCGGGTCGCCATCGCTCATCGATCCCTCACTTCCGCGGAGCTGCTTTCCTACCCCTTCGACGCACCACCACGCCGAACGGTTCCGGGCCGCTCGTGCGACCCGGTCGCGGCAGATATATATCACCGTGGACCGATCCGTGCCGCCGGTGCCGCCCGTACGGATCGGGTGCCGGGCCGTGTCCTATACAGCACGGCCGGCCGACCGGCGTATCCTGATCCGTTATCCTGGGGCGGAGCAAGGGAGGTCGCTCATGCCCATCAGGTTCGCCGCGTGGTCGGACTCGCGGAGCGGGAAACATCGAGGCCGCCGGGTGTGAACCGAGGACGCCAGAGAAGGGCGGTGTCCGGTAACCCACACGAGTTATCAGACACGCTGTCAGAGAACCTGGTCGAGAAACCTGCGCAGCCGCGGAGTTCCGGCGTTGTCGAACAGTGCGTCCGGACTGCCCGACTCCACCACAACACCGCCGTCCATGAACACCACATGGTCGGAGACACTGCGGGCGAATCCCATCTCGTGCGTCACCACGATCATCGACATACCGCCCGCGGCCAGCTCAGACATCAGCGCGAGCACACCCTTGACCAGCTCCGGGTCCAGGGCGGAGGTGGCCTCGTCGAAGAACATGATGTCCGGTTTCATGGCCAGCGCCCGCGCGATCGCCACCCGCTGTTGCTGACCACCGGAGAGGTTGGCGGGCCGGGAATCGGCCTTACCGGTGAGGCCCACGACCTCGAGCTGTTCCAGCGCCAGCGTGCGGGCCTCGTCTTTGGACAGGCCGCGCAGTTTGCGAGGTCCCAGCGCGATATTGTCGGCCACCGTCCGGTGCGGGAAGAGATTGAACTGCTGGAAGACCATCCCGATGCGCTGCCGCAGCCGGTCGGGGTTCTCGGCGAGCACCGATTCGCCGTCGATCAGGATATCCCCGGCATCGGGTTCGTGGAGCCGGTTGAGCACTCGCAGCAGGGTGGACTTACCGGAACCGGAGGGGCCGATCACCGTGGTGGTCGTGCCCGCGTCGACGTGGATATCCACCCCACGCAGGATCTGATTACCGCCCAGCCGTAGGTGGAGTCCGGTGCCGGTCAGTGAGGCGCTCATCGGTTACCCCCGGCCTTCGGTGATGGCAGACTGCTCGACCGGGTCGATCGGTTGATCGGGCCGGCCGGTGCGCATCCGCCGGTCGATGTAGTTCACCAGATGGGTGAGTGGGATGGTCAGCAGTAGGTAGACCAGGCCGGCGGCCACCAGCGGTGACAGGTTGCCGGTCTGGGCGTTGAGATCACGGCCCACCGCGAACAGTTCGCGCTGGGTGGCCAGCAGACCCAGGAAGTAGATCAGCGACGAATCCTTGATCAACGCGATGAACTGGTTCATGAGTGCGGGCAGCACCCGGCGCACCCCCTGCGGGATCACCACGAGCGTCATCGCCTGCCGGTAGCCGAAGCCGATCGCCCGGGCGGCCTCGAGTTGTCCCGGCTCCACCGATTGGATACCGGAGCGGAAGATCTCACCGATATAGGCCGAGGCGAGCAGTGCCAGTGCCACCGCGCCGAGCCAGTACGGATTGTTGCCGGTGAGACCGCTGACCACCGGACCGATGCCCAGGCCGATGAGCAGGATGATGACCACCGCCGGTAGACCGCGGAAGATATCGGTGTACACCCGGGCCGGCCAGCGCAACCAGCGGGTCCGCGAGATGCCGGCCACCGCGAGCAGCATGCCGATCAGGGTCCCCAGTACACCGGAGACCAGCGCGAGGATCAGCGTGTTGGGCAGACCGGTTTTGAACAGATCAGGCACGGCCTGCCGGTAGAGCGACCAGTCGAAGAAGGTGTCGCGGAGCTGCTCCAGCGTCGATTTCGGCGCCTGCGTGGTCTGCTGCTGCGGGCCCTCTTCGGTGGCGAGGGCGGCGAAATCGGGCAGCTGCGGGACCGGCGCGGACTTCGATCCCGGCTTCCAGCCGGGCGGCAGTTCGCGGGGCACCCAGTCGCTGTAGAGGCGGGCGTAGGTGCCGTCGGCGATCACCGCGTCGAGACCGGAGTTGAGCGCGTCGATCAGCGGCTTGTTGTCCTTGGCGACCGCCCAGGCGATGAAATTGTCCAGGCTGAACGAATTGTCCACTACCGAGGTCGCATCGCCCGGCGCGATCGCGCCCCGGGCCTGCGCCGATGGGGCGACCCAGGCGTCCACCTGGCCGGTTTTCACATTGGCGTAGGCGGTGTTGTAGTCGGGGAACTTCACCGGGTCCAGGCCGAGTTCGTTGACCACGTATTCGTCCTGGACCGTGCCCTGCACCACCGCTACCCGGGAACCCGGCCCGAGATCGGCGAACCCGCGCACCGGGCCGCCGTCCTTGGCCACCAGCGAGAAGTAGCCGAAATCGTAGCCGTTGGTGAAACCGACCAGCTCGCGCCGGGCGTCGGTGGTGGTGATGTTGGACGACCCGATATCGAACCGCTTGCCCGCGACCTGGGCCAGCAGGCCGGCGAACTCGGTTCCGGAGAACTCGACCCGCAGCCCGATCTTCGCGGCCACCGCGCGCAGCAGTTCGTTGTCGAAACCGGTGAACGCGCCGGCGGAGTTCACACAAATACTGGGCGGCGCGTCGGAGAGTGTGCCGACACTCAGTACGCCGGGCCGGATCAGGCCCAGCCGGGAGACGTCCACCGCGGCCGGTGGTTCGGTCGACTCGGTGGTGAAACGATCTTCCTTGCCCGCACCCGGCGCGGTCAGGTTCGCCGGGGCCGCGGTGGCCGCCTCCGGCCCCGGCGGCGCGCACAGGTCGCGGGCGGCGCCGTCACCGCCGCTGCCGCACGCGGTCGCCAGCAGGGCGACGGCGACGAGCAGAAAGGCGAGCAGCGCGCGGGCGCGCGGAACGGGCAGACCAGGCATGATCGACCACCCTAGCGTCCGGTCCGGTCCGCGCACGCGGGTCGGGTGGGGTCGCGGTGCCGCGACCGCCGGTTCACCCGGCGGCGAAGAACCTGCGAGGCACCTCGACGAGCATTGTCTGCAGCTGCCGCTCCTCGATCCCGCGATCCAGCACATAGGGGAAGACGTCGTCGAACAGGTGGGTGTAGTGCCACTGCGGCAGGACCGCCGCCCGCAGGGCCGGTTCTATCCAGTCGATATAGCAGCTGGCGTCCTGCGAGAGCACCATACGCTCGGCGTAGCCGCGGCGCACCATTTCGATGAGGGTATCGGCGCGCGCCTCGAAGGTGGTCTCGAGATTGATCCCGAAGCGGTCCATGCCCAGGACGAATCCGGCGTCCGCGAGCGCGGTCAGATAGTCCAGGTCGGTGGTGTCACCGCTGTGGCCCAGGACGATCCGGCTCGGATCGATCCCTTCCTCGGCGCACATGACGCGTTTGACCTCGAACCCGGACCCCGATTCAGGGTGGGTGTGCACGGTGATCGGCACCCCGGTCTCGTGGTGCGCCCGGGCCACCGCCCGCATCACCCGTTCGACGCCGGGTGTCAGCCCCTCCGCGTCGATCGCGCATTTGAGCATGCCCGCCCGGACGTCGGTCCCGGCGATACCGTCGCGGATATCGCCGACGAACATATCGACCATCGGATCGGGGACATGGGTACCGACCAGCGGGTCGAGTGCCGGCCCGCGGTGGTGGAAGAAGAACGGCACATCGTTGTAGGTGTAGAGGCCGGTGGCCACGATCAGTTGCAGCGGGACCCGCTGGGCGATCTGCGCGATCCGCGGAATGTAGCGACCCAGACCCACCACGGTCGGGTCCACGATCGTGCGTACCCCGGCCTCGTAGGCGGCGGTCAGCTGCCGGACCGCGTCCTCGATCCGCTCGTCCTCCGAACCCCACTCCTGCGAATAGTTCTGCTGCACATCGGAGCTGAGTACGAAGACATGCTCGTGCATGAGGGTGACACCGAGATCGGCGGTGTCCACAGCACCACGGACGGTTTGGATCGAGGGCACGGAGGACTCCTGGAAAAGGGCAGCGCGATGACGCCGGCACGACGGATGGATGGGTCCGCGACACCACCGTGGCGGGCGCGGTGAACCGGTTGCCGGCCAGCCAACTACCCGGGTGGACGCCGGTTTCCGGAGATAACTGAACCTTACGACGCGAGCTGTGGTGCGGACCATATTCCGGCCGCATGAAAGCTCGGCCGGCATTTGTGCGCTGAGCACATGTGGGTGGCACACGCGGCGAAATCCCCGTCGTGCGCTCCGGATTGTCCCCGCCGGGAACAGCCGCAACGGTGCCCGCGGCTCAGTTCTGTCCCGTCTCCGGTCGCAGCACCGCGGCACCGAGCAGATGGGTGGCCTGCAGGGCCAGCCGCGGATACAGATCCGCGCCGGATGCGTCGATACTCACGCCGATGAGGTTCAGCGCCTGCCGGACCCGGTACTGGACCGTATTGCGATGGACGGCCAGGCGCGTGGCGGCCGCCGCGTAACTGCGGTTCACGGCGAGGAACACGCGCAGTGTCTCCCGCAACCAGAGGTTGCGTTCGTTGTCCACCGCCAGTTCGCCCAGCTCGTCGGCGACGAATTCGCGCAGCGTATCGATATCGCCGGCCAACAGGGCGACCGCCGATACATCGGGATGGGTCAGGACCCGGGCGCCGTGCTCCCCGGCCAGCAGCGCGAGCCGGCGCACCCGGTCGGCCTGACCCGCGGTGCGCCGGAATCCGGCGAGCTCGGTGCCGTAACCGCCGAAGGCCATCCGAACGGGGAGGGCCCGGTCGGAGAGCAACTGTTCGATCGCGGCGCTGTCGACGGGTGTCTCGTGCGGGAGGGCGAACCACAGCCGAGCCTCGTGTTCGTCGACCGGTACCAGCAGGTTCCCGTGCGCCCGGTCGAACACGGTGGTCAGCGCCGTGCGGAGGTGGTCGAAAACCTCCACGGCAGTGGCGGGGTCGATATGCGGATCGGTCCAGGTGTCGATCGCGATATGCCCGCGGGTGAGTGGATAGTGCAGTACCCGCTCCGCGGCCTCGGTATCGGTGGCCGTGCCGTTGAGCAGCCGGGTGACCCACTGCTGCCGGAGCCCGCCCCGGTTGCCGACCCAGCGGTCGCGTTCCTGTTCGTAGGCGACACCGACCTGCTCGCAGACCCGGTCGATGTATACCGAGGTGCGGTTGACGATATGGACGATCGCCGAGGTGGTCACCGGGCCGCCGCCGCCGAACTCGATCGCGTAGCGCATACCCGTGTCCAGGAAACCGGCCTGGCCGATGCGATAGGCCCGGATCAGCGCCGAGGCCGGCACATCGCGCTGGGCGAGGATCCGGGCGTACGCCAGGGCGCGTTCCGGGGCCCGCACATCGTCCTCGTCGGCCTCGTTCTGCAGGAACTGCAGAGCTTCCATCAGGTTGTCGGCCGTACCGTCCTCCATCAGTTCACGGAGCCGGGGGTCCTGGTCCAGTGCCGGCACCTGAGTGCGCATCAGGTGCGACAACTGGTCGATGAACTCGTCGCGATCCCGGAGGAATGTCTGTGCTACCAGCCCCACCACATCTTCGGTACTGTGCGCCGCCTGTCGTTGCTCCACAGTGGTAATGATCGCGTGTTCCGTCCGCCGAGGGGCCGGGCGGGCGGTCGTGCCCGTCCGTGTCGGCCCGGGCGGAGCCGAACCGGTGCCCCGGCCGGGCCGGACGGTGTGATCGGACCTGACCGCGACCGGTCGCGCCCTCGCCTGTTATCCGGCGGCGGCCGGACTGCTGCCGCTGCCCGGCCCGGAACCCGGCCGCCCCACCCGGGGCACTGTCGTTCGCGATCGGCGCACTCCTGCTCGATCTCGTGGTCCGAGTGGTCAACAGTGTGGCCTGGCGCCTGGGCGAGCGCCGGGGTAGCGGAGCTGTGCGTGCTGTGCGGTCTGTCCACCCTGCGGCTGAAAGTGATCCGGCGGCCGGTCCGCACCGGGCCATAGTGGCGGAGCCGCGCCGCCACGGCCCCGGCCGGGCCGATCAGTTCAGCGGACTGCGCCGCTCCAGCAGTACCGCGTCGCGCCAGCGACCTTCGGAGCGGCCGCTGCGCTCGCGGATACCGACGGTGCGGAAGCCGGCTGCGTGGTACAGGGAGATACCGATCCGGTCCTCCGGGAACGCGGTCGTCTGCAGGACGCGCAGGCCCGCGTCCTCGGCGGCCGTGACCTGGCGGCGCAGGAGTGCGGTGCCGACCCCGCGACCCTCGAGCTCGTCGGCGACCATCACGCAACTGTCGGCGATATCCCGATAGAACTCGTGGCCCGAGACCGGGGTGAGGGCCGCCCACCCGGCGATCCGGCCGTCGGCTTCGGCGACCCAGCGGTGCCCGGGCAGCCACTGGCGGTCCAGGGTCTCCCGGTCGGGTACGTCGGCGGCCCCGACAGCGGGGTAGGACGCCCCCCGTTCGGCATGGATGGCGCGCACCGCTTCCCAGTCCGCGTCGGTCAGCGCCCGGACGGTGATATCGCCGGGCGGCTCGTCCGGGCAGGGCGGCCGGGGGGTGAGCAGGCCCATCACCGCGTCGGCGGTGTGCGGCAGTTCGGTGCAGCGGTGTGGGTCGACGGTGACGAGGGTGGCAGTGCCCTCTTTGTGTACTGTCACGAACCCGGCGTCGGTGAGCTTGCGGACATGGTGGGAGACGGTCGGCTGTCCGATACCGAGTGCTTCGGCGATTTCGCCGATGTGGATGCCGGCGGGGCTCGTGGCGACCTGGTGCAGTAACCGGACCCGGGTCGGGTCGGCCAGGCAGGAGAACCAGCCTGCGTAGATGGCCGCGTCGGCGACCGGGAGCGCGTCGCCGCGCACCTGGTCCCGCGCGACCGGCGGTGCCAAGGAGGTCATGGGGCCACTATATCGACGGAGGATATTCGGTCCGAGAAAGCGCGTTTCAGATATATATTCAGTGTCGTCGATATTGTCCGGTGCCGGTCCCGCGGGTATAGACGATTGTTTTCGGGTAGGCGCGCGAGTGAACGGGCTACGGATATCGGAATACGGGCCTGACCGGGGGTTCTGGGCAATATCGGCTACCGAGTGCCGCAGGGGCCGGACCGGCCGGCGGATCACTGGTAGCAAGTATGTTCGTTTTCTCTATCCGGAGGGGCGGTATTCTTTACCGATTTGTTTCCTTGCGTCACCTGAATTGCCGCAGGCCGGGTGTAGCCGTAACGAAATTCCCGGTCGGTGGCCGTCCCGGCCGATCGTGATCGGGTATCGCGGCCGGGACGGCTGCGCTACCCGAGCCGGACGGGCGGGCGGCGTCGATGCCAGGTGGTCCGTTGTTCGAGCTGTTCGGCCAGTTCGAACAGGGTGGTTTCCCGGCCCCGTGCGGCGGTCAGCTGGGCGCCTATCGGCATACCGGATCGCCGGTGGAACCCGATGGGAACACTCAGTGTCGGACCGTCGTGCAGCGACCACGGATACGTCAGCTGAGCCATACGGCGTGACTGCGCGAGTACAGCGGCGGACTCGGTGATGAGTGGAACATCGACCGGCATGGTCGGGGTGAGGATCACGTCGGCATTCCGGAAGTAGTCCGTCATCGCCGCCCGGAACCGATCGCGCTGCGTCAGCGCCGCTACGCGCTGGTCGTGGGAGATGCTGCGGCCCAGCGAGATCCGTTCCAGCGTCGCCGGCTGGAACCGGTCTGGTTCCGCGCGTAGCCGCTGCTCGTGTAACCGGGCCAGGTCCGAATAGAGCAGGGTGTACACCACATCCTGCGCGGAGTCGCTGTGCGGTACGGGCGCGTCGATAATGGTGTGACCCATATCGCCGAGCAACCGCGCGGCCGTGTCGAAGGCGTCTCGGATCGCCGGGTCGATTTCGGTGGTGATGAAAGGCCACGGCACGGCGACGCGCAGTCGATCGCGCGACGGAGCCGGGAGATCCTCGCCGACGAGTACGGAATAGGCGGTGCGCACCGCGGCGACTGTACGGGCGAGGGGGCCCACGGTGTCGAAATCGGGGCTGACGGGGTAGACCCCGGCGGTATCGATGTATCCGGGCGAGGGACGCAGGCCGATGATCCCGCAGCAGGCCGCGGGCAGCCGGATGGAGCCGCCGGTGTCGGTGCCCAGCGCGATATCGACCAGGCCCGCCGCGACCGCGGCGCCGGACCCGCCACTGGACCCGCCGGGGACCCGCGAAGGATCCCACGGATTGCGCGGGCCGCCCGCCGCCGAGTTCTGCGAGGTGACCCCCACTGCGAATTCGGCGAGGTTGAGGGTGCAGGTGATCGTCGCGCCCGCTCGCTTCAATCGGGTGACGACGGCGGCATCACGTTCGGCGATCCGGTCCGCGAAGAACTCCGAGCCGCAGGTCGACCGCACCCCGGCGATCTCGATATTGTCCTTGACTCCGAGTCGGTACCCGGCCAGCGGGCCGCCGGCGACCTCGGTATCGGTCCCGAACCGCTCGGGCACCCAGGAGATGACCGTGTTCAGCTGCCGGGCGACGTCGGCCGCCGCCGCGGACGGCCCGGCGGGGCCGGACTCGCCGGCCCCGCCCGACCGCAGGCTCACGCCGGTACTCGCGCGGCGCGCAACGCTTCGGTACCCGCGGTGTCGACGGTCCAGGTTCCGGTATCGATCACGACACCGTAGTCGCGGCGGGCCTCCTCGGCGGTGAGGTATTCGTCCCAGACATCGGAGAGCACTGCCTGCGGGTCCCGCCGGAATGGATCGCCGAACCCACCACCGGAGGGCATCTTGATCTCCAGCCGCTCCCCGGCCCGGATCACCTCCTGGGTGACCTTCGAGAACAGCACCTCTTCCTCCGGCGTGCCCGGATTGCGGATGAACGAGCCGGATACACCGGCGGACCCGCCGAGGGCGCCGGCCGGCGCGTCGTTGCGATTGTCGGCCTCGGAACCGAAGTAGGTGTCGGTCTGCATGAGCCAGGTCCGCACACTGCCGATTCCGCCGCGCCACTGTCCCGGTGCCGGGGACTCGCCGCGCAGTTCGTAGCGCTCGGCGCGCATGGCGTGATTGAGTTCGGTTTCCTCGATGGGATTGTTGCGGGTGTTGGCCATCAGCGAATCGACGGCGTCCATACCGTCCTTACCGTTGCGTGCGCCGTAGGAGCCCTCGTTGATCTCGATATAGACCCAGTACGATTCGCCGTCCGCGGCCAGCCCCGAGTAGGCGATGGCACACAGCGCCGCCGACGAGCCGGCGATCGCGTTATGCGGCACCACCGGCGCCAGCGCCAGGTTGATCGAGTCGAACACCCGGTTGACCTGCGAGAAGCGCGCAAAACAGGAGGCCGGGAAGTTCGGGTTGAAGATACTGCCTTCGGGTGCGTACGCGCGGACCGGACGGAAGCAGCCGTCGTTCTGCGGCACGAACTCCTCGGTGAGTTCCTCGTCGAGCAGGATGGTCCGGATGGCGCTCACCGCCACCGGCAGCACCGACCCCTCGAACGGGACATTGAACGCGGTGGGTACCTGATCGTTGGACCCGGTCAGGTCGATGAGTACGTCCTCGCCGTCGACCTGGACGCGGACCCGCACCTCGAGGGGGGTGTCGCGATTCTTCCCGTCGTCGTCGAGGTAACCGATCGGTGCCTCATAGCTGCCGTCGGGGATTTCCCGGATGCGGCTGCGCAGCATCTCCTCCGAATAGTCCATCCACCGTTCGGCGGCACTCATCACCACGTCCAGCCCGTATTTGCCCAGCAGCTCACGGAACCGCTTCTCGCCGATACGCGCCGAGGCGATGAGTGCCTCCAGATCACCGAGGTTCTGTTCCGGCGTGCGGACATTGTCGAGAATGTGCTGGATCAGCATCTCGTTGCGCACACCGGAGTCGTAGATCTTCATCGCGTTCATGAGCTTGGCCTCGGCCCAGACATCGACCACGTCCATGCACAGCCCGGGGAAGTTGCCGCCGACATCGGAGACGTGGCCGGTACAGCCGGCGAAGCCGATGTGCACGCCCTCCCAGAAGATCGGGATGACCACGCCGTAGTCGGGCGAATGCGCGGCGCCGTGATACGGGTGGTTGTGCAGGATGACATCACCCTCCTGATAGGTGCCCGCGAGCCGCCGGTTGATACCGCGGATATAGGCCGGTATCGACCCGCAGTGCATCGGGGTGGAATCCGATTCGCACAGTTCGCGGCCGTTGACATCGAAGATGCCGGCGCCGAGGTCCTCGGCCTCCCGGATCAGGCTCGAATAGGCCATCCGGTAGAGGACCTGGGCCATTTCCTTGGCCATCGAGTTCAATGCCCCGCCGATGACGCGCAGGGTGATCGGGTCGACCTCCACGGTGTTCCAGGTGCGGGTCGCCGTGCCTGCCAGCGATACGCCCTCACGGGGCATCAGGCTCTTCGCCATATCAGGCGCTCCTCTCGATGATGATGTGTCCGACGGTGTCGACCGTGGCCTGCTGCCCGATTCCGACGATGGTGGTCGAGTCGAACTGCTGCACGATGGCCGGGCCCGCGAAGGTGTTGCCGGCTTTCAGCAGTTCGCGGTCGTAGATGGGGGTGTCCACCCATTCCGGATCGGTGGAGCCGTTCTTCCAGAACAGCGCCCGGGTGGTGGACTGCAGGGCCGCGGTGGCATCGGCGGTGCCCTGTTCGATTTCCGCGATCCGGATGTGCTCCACCGCGCCGACCCCGGTGACCCGGATATTCACCAGCTGCACCGGTTTGTCATCGAACCGCTGGGAGTAGGTCCGGCCGTGGGCCTCGTGGAAGACGGCCGCGGTGCGGGCCACCCATTCGGCGGTGATCTCGCCGTCCGGGGCCGGTACCCGCAGTTCGTAGCCCTGCCCGACATAGCGGCAGTCGACGCTGCGCTCGAGCGAGATGTTCTCTTCGGCGATACCGTCGGCGCGTAACTGGGCGACCGCTTCCGCCGCCAGCCGGTCCATCTCACGCCGGAGCAGGTCGAGATCCGGTTCGGCCGAGGAGGTCCACACCGTGGTCGGCACTTCGTAGCGGATATCGGTGGTCAACAGCCCGACCGCCGACGTGATGCCCGGATGGCCCGGGACGATGACCCGCGGGATACCGAGGTGTTCGGCGATCTGCCAGGCGAACAGCGGGCCGGCGCCGCCCTCGGCGACGAGTGAGAACTCCCGTGGGTCGTAGCCTTTGCGGACCGAGTGCAGCGAGATCGCCTCGGTCATCGAATGCGCGAGGATCTGGAAGATCCCCATGGCGGCATGTTCGAGGTCCGCGCCGAGCTTATCGGCGATATGGGTTTGCACCGCCGTCGCGGCCAGCTCCGGTTTCACCCGCATCGAACCCGACAGGAAGCTGTCCTCGCGCAGCCACCCCATGACCACCATCGCGTCGGTGGAGGTCGGTTCCGTTCCGCCGCGGCCGTAGCAGGCCGGCCCGGGGACGGCGCCCGCGCTACGTGGCCCGACCCGGAACATCCCGCCCTCGTCGATGGCGGCGATGGATCCGCCGCCGGCGCCGATGGTGTCGACCTCGGCCATGGGCACCATCGCGTGGTAGTCACCGATACGGGTGTCGAGCAGGTGTTTCATCCGCAACTGTCCATCGGGCGCGACGCCGATATCCGCGGAGGTGCCGCCGACATCGAGGGTGATGACGCTGGGGTATCCCGAGGCCTTGCCGATCGCGCAGCCACCCAGTAGTCCGGCGACCACGCCGCTGGTGAGCAGCGATACCGGGATCTCGGTCGCGCTGCGTGAGGTGACCAGACCACCCGCGGAGGTCATGAGATGCACATCGTCGCCCACCTGCGCGGCCTTGGCCTTACCGGCCAGATTCTCGATGTAGCGGGAGGTTTTGGGGCCGACGAAGGCGTTGAGGGCCGTGGTCGAGAAACGTTCGTACTCCCGGTATTGCGAGGCGACGTCGCTGGAGAGCGAGATGAAGACGCCGGGGTATTCCTCCATGATGATCTCGCGGACTCGGCGTTCGTGCGCCGGGTTGCGGTAGGCGTGCAGGAACGCCACCGCGATCGCGGCGACACCGCGTTCGCGCAGTAACCGCACCTCCTGCCGTACCGCGTCCTCGTCGAGCGGTGTCAGGACCGTGCCCGCGGCGTCCATCCGCTCGGGCACCGTGCGCCGGTTGCGGCGCGGCACCAGCTGCCATTTCTGCCACGGCAGGTCCTGATAGTTGGAGTAGTTGAGCGGACGCTTCTTGCGCCCGATGTGCAGCAGGTCCCGGAAACCCTCGGTGGTGATCATGCCGACGTCGCTACCGTTGTGTTCGAGCACGATATTGGTCGCCACGGTGGTGCCGTGGAAGAACATCTCGATCTCGGCGACCGAGATACCGGCGCGCTCGGCGAGCACATCGATCCCGTCCATGGTGCCGATCGACGGGTCGTGGTTCGTCGAGGGTGTCTTGTGTACGGTCACCGTCCCGTCGTCGTCCCACAGGACCAGGTCGGTGAACGTACCGCCGACATCCACTCCGATTCGTTTCATCGAAACTCGCTCTCTCCGTTGTTCAGACGACCGCGGTGCCTGGAGGAATCCGTACCGGCGCAGTGACCTGAGCCATAGGCCGCTGGTGGCATCATGCAATACATCCGAGTATTTGGCTAGTAGTCGCCAAAAGTTCTCAAGAACATCCAGGAAGTCTCTATTGTTGACGTCCTAAACATCAGATGTTTAAGGTGGTCCGTGTCACGCCGCGCTCCACCCCGGTGCCGTCGCATCCCCTGAGGAGGACCATTGACAACCCACCCCGCCACCCTCGGGCGTTTCTTCGAGGACTACGTCGTGGGCGACGTGTATCAGCACCCGATGGGACGCACGATCACCGAAACCGACAACGCGTGGATCACCTGCCTGTCGATGAATACGAATCAGAACCACTTCAACGAACACCTCGCGCGGACGAATCCGGTGACCGACGGCAAGGTCATCGTCAACTCGGGTCTGACCATCGCCCTGGTCCTGGGGCTGTCGGTGATCGATATGAGTCAGAACGCGGTGGCCAACCTCGAGTTCACCGATGTGCAGCTCAGTCATCCGGTCTATGTGGGTGACACCATCTACGCCGAGAGTGTGTGCACCGGTCTGCGCCGCTCGCAGTCGCGCCCATACGCGGGAATCGTGTCCATGGTGACCCGTGGGGTGAACCAGGACGGCGAGGTGGTGATCTCGTGGCGGCGTTCGGTCATGGTGGCCACCCGGGAGAGCGGTATCGGCCAGAACTACTTTCCCGAGGTCAAAGCGGCCCCGCTGCACGATCTGGTATCCGGCGCGGCCGAGGAGGTGGCGAGCCGATGAGGCCGCTCGAGGATGTGCGCATCATCGCCGTCGAACAGTACGGAGCCGGTCCGTTCGGCAGTGTGCATCTGGCCGACCTCGGCGCGGATGTACTGAAGATCGAGGAGCCGGGCTCCGGGGGTGACGTCGGCCGTTACGTCCCGCCCTACGCGCAGGGGGAGGATTCGCTGTTCTACGAAACCTTCAACCGCAACAAGCGCAGCCTGTCGCTGGATCTCGGCAAGCCGGCCGGCCGCAAGGTTTTCGAGGACCTGGTGCGGACCAGTGACGCGGTGTACTCCAACCTGCGCGGCGACGTCCCCGCCAAGATCGGGATCACCTACGCCGATCTGTCCCACCTGAACCCGGCCATCGTCTGCTGCAGTCTCACCGGGTTCGGGATGACCGGTCCGCGGGCGAAACAGCCGGGCTACGACTACATTCTGCAGGGCCTGGCGGGCTGGATGAGCCTCACCGGTGATCCGGACGGCCCACCCACCAAATCCGGTCTGTCGCTGGTCGATTACTGTGGCGGCTTCGTCGCGGCACTGAGCCTGATGGCCGGACTGCACGCCGCACGCCGCGACGGGGTCGGCGGCGATTGCGATGTCTCGCTGTACGACACGGCCATCTCCATGCTCACCTACCCGGCCACCTGGCACCTCAACGCCGGCTACACACCCGGCCGGACGAAGAATTCGGCGCATCCGTCACTGGTGCCCTTCCAGGCGTTCGAGGCATCCGACGGGTGGTTCGTGGTCGGCTGTGCGAAGGAGAAGTTCTGGGTCCGGTTGGCCGAGGCAATCGGAATGCCGGAGTTGCTCACCGATCCCCGGTTCACCGATTTCGCGGCCCGCGGGGTCCACAAGGACGAACTGATCCCGCTACTGGAGAAGCGTTTCCGCGAGGACACCGTCGAGCACTGGACCGGGCTGTTGGTTGCGGCAGGCGTGCCCACCGGGCCGATCAACGATGTCGCCCAGGCCCTCACCGAGGAGCACACTCTCGCTCGCGGCCTGATCGCCAGCACCGAACACGACGTGTGGGGTGAGGTCCGCCAGGTCGTGTCGCCGGTGCGATTCGGTGAACCGGCCGGCCATCGGCGCGCCCCGAAACGTAACGAGAGTTTCGACAGTGTGATGACGGGGCTGGGTTACAGCGCCGATACCGTCCGCGAACTCGTCGCGGCGGGCGCGTTCGGTTCCGCTTCCGGTGGGAGTCGGCCGTGATCGCCGCCGATCTCGCGGCCTGGGTACGATCGCTGACCATCGACTCGATTCCGGAGTACGTCCGCGCCGCCGCGCAGCGGCATCTACTCGACGGTGTCGGTAATGCCATCGCTGCGCGCCGGCTCGGCCAGGCCGGGCCCGCCCTGCCCGTGGCCCGTGGACTGGGCGGGCCACCGCAGGCCCATCCGCTCGGCGATACCGCGGCCCTCTCGGCGCCCGCGGCGACCTTTGCCAACGGTGTACTCATGCACGTCCTCGACTTCGACGACACCCACGCGGGCGCCCTGGTACACCCCACGACCGTGGTCGCACCGGCGGTTCTCGCGGTGGCGGAGGAGACCGGGGCCGGCGGTGCGGAGGCGGTGACGGCACTGGTCGCCGGGCTGGAGGTGGCGTGTCGGCTGGGCGCCGCCGCACCGCACGGCTTCCACTCCCGGGGTCTGCACGCGACCGCAGTGGTGGGTCCGCCGGCCGCCGCGGTCGCCGCGACCCTGCTATACCAGGGGGCGGCGGCGACGGTGGCCGATGCCATCGGGATCGCCGCGTCCTCGTCCGGCGGGCTGCTCGAATTCCTGGATACCGGCGCGAATACCAAAACCCTGCATCCGGGCAGCGCGGGTCTCAACGGCGTGCTGGCCGCCCGGCTCGCGGTGGCCGGCGCGGTCGGCCCGGATTCGGTACTCGAGGGCCGGCGCGGCCTCTACCGCACACTCGCCGGTCGCGCCGCGGACGCCGACGAGATTCTCGGTGACCTCGGCGAACGCTGGGAATGCGCGTCCATCGGAATCAAGCCCTATCCGAGCTGCCAGCTCATGCACGCCGCCCTCGACGCGGTCGCCGCCGCGCTGGACACCGCGGCGATGCCACCGGAGCGGGTGACCTCGATCGCGGTGGATGTGCACCCGGACAGCGCCGCGATCGTCTGCGGACCCGATACCGGCCGTCGCCGCCCGCGCAGCCCCTACGAGGCGAAGTTCGATCTGCCCTGGAGTGTGGCCGCGCTGATCCACGATCGCCGGATCACCGTCGATACCTACGCCGCGTCCTCTATCGCCCGGCCCGAGGTCGCGGCCACTGCGGCCCGGGTGGCAGCCACCACGGTCCCCGATGCCCGTCCCGCGGCCGACGCTGCGGGACACGCGGTCCTCACCCTCGACGACGGAACGACCGTCACCGGCCGGGTGCCCGCCAGCCGCGGCACATCCGCCCGGCCGATGGACGACGCCGCGGTGCGCGCGAAGTTCCTCGCGAACACCGGCGGTGGTCCGTCCGCGGAGTCTCTGGCGCATACGGTGTTCCACCTGTGGGAGACCGAATCGGTGGCCGCGGTGACCGGGCTCGCGGCCGAACTCATCCCCGATCACCAACGGTTGTGACCCGCCCGGCGCTGTCACCCGACCAGAACGGATCCCACGCATGGATTTCAGCTTCACCGAGGACCAGCAAGCCTTCCGCGCCGCGCTGCGGCAGCTCGTCGACAAGGAGATCATCCCGGTTGCCAACGAATGGGAGCGCTCCGGCCGCTATCCCACCGAGATCGTCGCCCGCCTGCGCGAGATGGGCCTGTTCGGTATCACCACTCCGGAGGAGTACGGCGGACTCGAACTCGATATGGTCTCGTTCACCCTGGTGTACGAAGAGCTGGCCCGCGGCTGGATGGGCATCGCCGGAATCCTGGGCAGCCACAACCTGGCCTGCTGGATGATCGCCCGGCACGGCACCCCCGAGCAGAAGCAGCAGTGGCTGCCCCGGCTGGCATCCGGGGAATGCCGTACCGGAATCGGGCTGACCGAACCCGGCGCGGGTACCGACCTGCAGGGCATCGCCACCACCGCGACGAAATCCGGTGACGACTACATCATCCGCGGCACCAAGACCTGGATCACCAATGCCCGGCACGCCGATGTGCTGCCCGTGCTGGTGAAAACCGATCCCACCGCCACACCGGCGCACAAGGGGATGAGCATCCTGCTGGTGGATACCGGCACACCGGGTTTCACGGTCTCGCGCGATCTCGGCAAACTCGGCTACAAGGGGACCGAATCGTGTGAAATATTCCTCGACGAGGTCACCGTGCCCCGGTCGACGCTGCTGGGCGGGGTGGAGGGCCGGGGTATGCAGCAGGCTCTTTCCGGCCTGGAGATCGGCCGGCTCAATATCGCCGGCCGCAGCGTCGGCATCGCGCAGGCCTCCTACGATGCCGCGCTCACCTACGCGCGTGATCGCAAGGCCTTCGGTAAACCGATCGCCGAATTCCAGGCCATCCAACTCAAACTCGCCGATATCGCGACCCAGCTCCAAGCGGCCCGGCTGATGACCTACTGGGCCGCGTCGAAAGCGGATTCGGGAGCGCGGGTGGACGCCGAGGCGGGTATGGCCAAATACTTCGCCTCCGAAACCGCGATCACCGCGAGCCTGGAGGCCATGCGAGTGCACGGCGGCTACGGCTACTCCACGGAATTCAATGTGGAACGGTATTACCGTGACGCGCCGCTGATGTCGATCGGCGAGGGGACCAACGACATCATGCGGACTGTGATAGCGAAGGCCCTGGTGGGCGGGTCGGTGACGATCGGATGAGTACCGGGCTGCTGTACCTCTACGTTCCGGGTGACCGCCCGGAACGGTTCGCGAAGGCGGCAGCCTCCGGTGCCGACGCGGTCGTTCTCGATCTCGAGGATGCGGTGCCCCTGGCAGCCAAGGACACCGCACGCCGGGCGGTCGCGGCCTGGCTGGAATCACCGGAGCGTACGGAGGTGCCGGTCTGGGTGCGGGTCGATCCCGGTGCCGGACTCGTCGCCGATGTGACGGCGGCGGTCCGCGGTGGGGCCGACGGCATCTGGTTGCCCAAATGCGACGACCGGGCAGCACTCGATCGTCTCGACGGGCTGCTCACCGAGGTGGAGAAGCGCTTCGGCCGTGCCCGGACCCCGGTCTCGCCGCTCCTCGAGACCGGTACCGGGCTGTGGAACGTGCGCGCCGTCGCGGCGGGCCCGCGGGTGGCGTTCCTCCAGATCGGCGAAGTCGATCTGGCCGCCGATCTCGGTATCACCGTGACCGGCGGGGACGAATTGCTCTGGGCGCGTTCCCGGGTCGTGGCCGCCTCGGCCGCCGCCGGACTGCGTCCCCCGCTGGCGGCCGCTTCGCCGATTGTCGGCGAGGCCGCCGGATTCGCCCGGGAGACCAGGCGCCTGATGGAATCGGGCTTCCACGGCCGGGCCTGTATCCATCCCCGGCAGCTCGCGCCGGCGCGCGACGGTATGACACCGACGAGCGCCGAGGTGAATCGGGCGCGCGACGTTCTCACGGCCTTCGAAGCAGCGGGCGGTGGTGCCGCGACGGATCGCGAGGGGCGTTTGATCGACGAGGCCGTGGCCCGGCACGCTCGTCGGATACTGGCCCGTCGACCGGCTCCGGCAACGCCGATCGACTGATATGCTCCCGGGCCCGTAATGAGGACACCGAGTCCGCGGCGCCTGCGGACGCGGAATGAAAGGTGTGGTGGCAGAGGTGAACAAGTCCGGCCGGCGTCCGGCCTACGAGGTCGTCGCCGACGCCTTGCGTGCCCGCATTCTCGAAGGTGAACTCACCCCGGGTACCAGACTGCCGCCCGATGCCGAGCTGCGGGCGGAGTTCGGCGTCGGGCAGAGCACGGTGCGGGAGGCCATCCGCTCGCTGGAAAGCGGGAATCTGGTGCACACCACCCGCGGTGTCACCGGCGGCACATTCGTGTCCACTCCGAATATCGGCCGGATGAGCGCCCATCTCGAAACCGGGGTCACGCTGCTGGCCGCCGCCGACAGCGTCACCGTCGACCAACTGATGGAGGTGCGCCAGCTGACCGAGGTACCCGCCGCGGGTGCCGCTGCTTTCCGGCACACCGAAGCCCAGCTCAGCGAACTACGCGCCGCGCTCTTCGATCCCACCGGTGCGATCGGCCCGGAAACCTACGCCAGCAACCACGAGTTCCATCGAGTGCTGCTGCGTGCGGCCGACAACCCACTGCTGGACCTGGTGACGGTTCCGGTTTTCCGGGTGCTCAGCAGCCGGTTCCGCCGCGATACCGCGCCCGAGGGATTCTGGAACTGTGTCGATACCGACCATCGGGCGATCCTGGCGGCGGTGGAACAGCGCGATTCGATGACGGCTATGACGCTGATGCGCCGTCATCTCGACCACCTGGGTGACGTCTACAAGCAGATGGATCTCCTCAAACGACCCAACGGCTCACCTCGGTGAGATCTCAGGGCGATATCGGCGGCCTCGACGACCCCGCGCCGGTGTGATCGCCATCGGGGGGCGTGCGGAGTTCCGGCCGTACTCCCCGGTTCAGCTGTCCCGGACGATCACCCGCGAGGTGCCGGGGAGGGGTCGCGTGGGGTCCTTCGGCACGTCGTGCTTCGCAGGTGCAGTAGTGTATCGGAGACGTACCGTCCGGGACGGACATTGCCGGAAACCTCGGATGACCTTACTGTGTAAGGATGAGCAGCGTTGCTTATTCCGGCCACGCCGGAGCAGAATTTCGGCGGCTGACGTCCGCGTTCAACCGGGTCTACGGGGGCCGGAAGGGCGTAGGCGCGGCGCTGGCGGTGTATCGGCACGGGGAACCGATTCTCGATATCTGGACAGGGGAGTCCGCGCCGGGCCGGCCCTGGACCCGGGATACCGGCGCGGTGGTGTTCTCGGCGACCAAGGGCATCGCGGCCACGGTTGTGCATCGGCTCGCCGATCGCGGTCTCATCGATTACGACGCCCCGGTCTGCGAATACTGGTCCGCGTTCGGTTGTAACAACAAGGACAAGATCACCGTCCGGCAGGTACTCACCCATTCGGCCGGTCTGTCCGGTGTCGGCGCGCTGGCGGCGCAGGGCGCCGAACTGCTCGACCACGACCTCATGGCCGAACGGCTGGCCGCCGCCACCCCGGACCGGCTGCTCGGCGTGCCCGCCTATCACGCGATGACCTTCGGCTGGCTGCTCGCCGGACTGGCCCGGGAGGTCACCGGCGTCAGTATGAAGGAACTGTTCCAGCGCGAGGTCGCGCTCCCGCTGGGCATCGACGGTGTGCACCTGGGCCGCCCGCCCGCGGGTTCGGTCACCGTGGCGGCCGAAAGCTTCGGTGCGGGTTTCTCCTTCGCCGGCACCCCGCGCGGTTCCCGGCTGGTCACCCTGCTGCAGGCCATTCCCGGTGCGCTCGGGGTCAGCAGCCGCTCCCTGTTCATTCCCGGTGCCGAGGCCATCCTGACCGGCCCGAACCCGCCGCTGCTGGATAGCGAGATGCCGGCCGCCAACGGTGTGTGCAGTGCCAACGGCCTGGCCGCGGTGTACGAACCACTGGCCTGCAACGGGCTCGCCGGTGGCCGACGGTACCTGTCCGGCGCCACCGTACAGGCGATCCGCCGGATCGAACGGTTCCGGCCGGATACCGGGTTGTTCCTCTACATGGGACCCCTGTGGCATCTCGGGTATCACGCCATGCCCACCCTGGGCGCACCCCGCGGGTTCGGTCATATCGGCCTGGGCGGATCGTTCGGCTGGGCGGACCCGGACAGCGGTATCTCGCTCGGGTTCGCGCACAATCGCCTGGCGATGGAGACCCTGGCCGTGGATCAGTCCGCGTTCGCCTGGCTGCTGCCCCTGGTCATGTCCGGCGCGCGCACGGCCGCCCGGATCGGCCGCGGCGCACCCCGGGAGGCCGCGGCCTGATCGCTCAGGTCAGATAGCGGTAGGCCGGGGAGCCCGGTTCGAGCCGTTCGCACTGGATCGGGGAATGGGCGATCCGGTCCAGCAGTGGTTGCAGGCCGGTACGTTCGCCCAGTTCGACACCGACCAGCGCGGCACCGGTTTCCCGGTTGTTGCGTTTGACGTATTCGAACAGGGTGATGTCGTCGTCGGGGCCCAGTACTTCGTCGAGGAACCGGCGCAGCGCTCCCGGTTCCTGCGGGAAGTCCACCAGGAAATAGTGCTTGAGCCCCTGGTGCACCAGGGAACGTTCGATGACCTCTCCGTACCGGGACACATCGTTGTTCCCGCCCGAGACCACGCAGACCACGGTGGACCCGGGTTCCGGGGGCGAATCCAGCAGCCCGGTGACCGCCAGCGCGCCCGCGGGCTCGGCGATGATCCCCTCGCTCTGGTACAGGTCCAGCATGGCGGTGCAGATAGCTCCCTCGTCCACCCGCAGCAGCCGGAAGGAGCCGGCGCCGCCGGGGGGTTCGGTCGAGATGAGCAGCGGCAGCGAGCCGTGCGAGACCACTCGCCCGCCGAACCCGGCCACGGCCTCGTAGGGGACCCGGCCGACCCGGCGGACCGCGGCGCCGTCGACGAACGGATCGATCTCGGGCAGGGTCACCGGCCCGCCCGCGACCAGTGCCGCGGTCATCGAGGCGGCGCCGGCGGGCTCGACCGCGAGGATCGCCGTCTCCGGGGTTCGTTCCCGCAGATAGGTGCCGATACCGGCGAGGCAGCCGCCGCCGCCGACCGGGATCACCACCAGATCCGGCGCGGCTGGAAGCTGATCGAGGATCTCGGCGGCGATGGTGCCCTGCCCGGCAGCGGTCCGGGTGTCGTCGAACGGGGGCACCATGGTGGCGCCGGTACGCCGGACATCGTCGGCGGCCGCGGCGGCCGCGGCGTCGAAGGTTTCACCGACGGCGATCAGTTCGACGAATTCGCCACCGTGCACCCGGATCCGGTCGCGCTTCTGTTTGGGCGTGGTGGTGGGAACGTAGATGCGGCCGGTGATACCCATGGCCCGGCAGGCGAATGCCACGCCCTGGGCATGGTTACCGGCGCTCGCCGCGACCACACCCGCCGCGCGCTCGGCGTCGCTGAGCTGGACCACCAGGTTGTACGCGCCGCGCAGCTTGTAGGAGCGGACGACGGTGAGATCCTCGCGTTTGAGGTACACCTGGGCGCCGGTCAGCTGCGACAGCCGCGGGCACAGTTGTAGGGGAGTGGGCTCGATAATGTCGGCGATGCGTTTGGCTGCGGCGTCGATCTCGTCCGCGGTCAGCGCGGGACGGGCTTCTGGCAGGTGAGTGAGCACATCGGACACCCGGTCCATGCTGCCACCCGCCGCGGCCCGAGCGCGCGGCGGGTGGCCGTGTCCTGCGCTTTCGTTCATCTGGACAGCGTGTTACCGGCCTGCCGGAACCACGCCCGAACCGGATCCGTCAGCGCGGGGTCAGGACGAAGACCGGGATCTGGCGATCGGTCTGGAGCTGATAGTCGGCGTAGGGCGGATAGGCGGCGACCGCCCGCGCCCACCAGAGCGCCTTCTCCTCGCCGAACACCTCGCGGGCGGTGTAGTCCTTGGTGGTGGTGCCGTCCTGCAGTTCCACGTGGGGTTCGGCGACCACATTGTGGTACCAGACCGGATGCTTGGGCGCGCCGCCCAGCGAAGCGACGACCGCGTACTCGCCGTCGTGTTCGACCCGCATGAGCGCGGTCTTGCGAAGTTTGCCGGTCTTGTTGCCGACGGTCGTCAGCACCACCACCGGCATGCCCCGCATGGTGGTGCCCTCGGTACCGCCGGAGTTCTCGATCTTCTCGGCCTGCTCACGGGCCCAGTCGGAGGTGGACGGTGCGTACTCTCCAGTCAATGGCATACCGGGGAAAACGTCCCGTACGGGCCCGCTTGTTCCCCGGGTGGTTGGACCTGGCCGGACAGGGTCCGTGGGGCCGCCCACTCCGGACGGCGGAGTGTGTGGGCCGGAAGACAAAAGTTCGATGGACCGAACACCACCGCCACGGGTAGCCTGATCATATGACCGCATCCCATCTCACTTCCCCGCGTGCTGCCGTCCGCGGCTCGGCGGTTGTCGATATCGCGGGGTCGCGCTGGCCGGTGTACAAGCTGGAGGCGCTGGTCGTGGGGCTGCTGGTGTTCTTGGTGGCGGCGGTCGTCCTGGGGTCGGCGCAGACCGGGGTGCTGCTGGGGGCGGCGGTGGGTGCTCTGCTGTGGTCCGCCGGATGGTGGCGCTCGGTGCGTCGATAGGCGCCGAGGCCGTGCCGCGCCGGGCGCGACAACACTCACGCGGTTCCGCCGCGTACTAGTCTGGGTCGAGTTGAACACACGTCCACTTGGTTCCGGATCGGATATCCGGGTCCCCGAGGTACACGCGAGCCGATTCATGACCGATCGAGTACATGCCTTCACCGACGACGCGCTGGGCGAACACGATGCGGTGGCGCTCGCCGCCCTGGTCCGCGCCGGTGTGGCGAGCCCGGAGGAACTGGCCCGCGCGGCCTCGGCCCGGGCCGAGGTGGTGAATCCGCGGCTGAACGCGATCGCCTACCGGTGCCCGGAGCCGCGACCGGCCGCCGCCGGAGACGGCGTGTGGTATGGGGTGCCGGCCTTCGTCAAGGACAATGCCGATATGGCCGGGCTGCCGAGTCGCCACGGCAGCGCCGCGATCACGGCGCATCCCGCCGGTAAGGACGACCGGTTCACCGCGCAACTGCTGAGTACGGGGGTGACGATCCTGGGCAAGACCACCATGCCCGAATTCGGCTTCACCTCCACCACCGAGTTCGAGCACGGTGACCCGACCCGCAACCCGTGGAACACCGGGTACACCGTCGGCGGTTCCTCGGGTGGATCGGCCGCCCTGGTGGCGGCGGGTGTGGTGCCGGTGGCGCACGGTAACGACGGGGGCGGATCATTGCGTATCCCGGCGGCCTGCGCCGGTCTGGTCTCGCTGAAACCCAGCCGGTTCCGGCATCTGGACAACGCCCAGGCGCGGCAGCTGCCGATCAAACTCGTCTCCGAGGGTGTGCTGTCCCGGTCGATGCGCGATCAGTCGGCCTATCACGCCGCCGCCGAAACCTATTGGCGCAATCCGAAACTCCCACCCATCGGCAGCGTCGAGGGGCCCGCCACCCGGAAACTGCGGATCGGCCTGTTGACCACGGCGTGCAACGGCCTGGAACCCGACGCCGAGACCCTGGCCGCCGTGACCGCGACCGCCGGGATCCTGGAGAGCGCGGGACATACCATCGAGCCGATACCCTCGCCGGTCTCGGCGGAACTCGTCGCCGATTTCCTGCAGTACTGGGGGTTCCTGGCGCAGATGTCGGGGGTCACCGGAAAGCTGAGTCACGGCCGTTCCTTCGACGCCGCCCGGCTGGAGACCTTCACCAAGGGACTGGCCGCCGCCTTCCGCCGGCGGCTGTTCGCCACCCCGGGTGCGCTGTACCGGCTGAACCGGGCCCGCGCCGACTACGACGCGGTACTCACCCGCTACGACGCCGTGCTCTCGCCGGTGCTCACCCACACCACACCGGAGATCGGATACCTGAATCCGGGGGTGCCGTTCGCCGAGTCGATCGAGCGGGTTACGAACTTCGTCGGCTACACACCGATCAACAATGTCACCGGGTCGCCGTCCCTGGCCGTTCCGGCCGGGCTCACCGCGGCCGGGCTGCCGGTCGGGGTCATGCTCAGCGGGCCCTACGGCGGCGAACGCACCTTGCTGGAACTGGGTTTCCTGCTGGAAGCGCAGGCGCCGTTCCCCCGGATCGATGCCGCGGCGACCGGGTCCTGACGGCGGCACGGTCAGCGGACCAGCAGCGCGACCGGAAGCCGGGCGAACAGTTTCTCCGTGCGGGCCCGGTTCTGGAACGTATGCCCGGTGAGGCGGTCGGTCCACGATCCGCCCGAGAGTTCGATATAGGTATCGCCCCAGCCGGTTTCCCCGATCGCGACACTGTGCCGGGTGACGGCCACGATGATCTCCGGGTCGGCGTCGACCCGGCCCCGGGCGTAGGCGACGAGTTTGTCGGCGTGCTCACCGTGCCCGAACACCGGGGTGTAGGTGCCGCCGACGAAACATTCCGGACGTTCCCGCCGCAACCACAGCGCGTAGGCGACCAGCCACATCTTGGCGGCGCCCGTGATATCCAGCGGCGGTGTCGTGGTGAGGGTGTGCAGCATCCCGCCCCGGGATCCGAAATCGACCGGGCGGCGGTTGTCGGGGTCGACCAGCGAATCCTCCCAGACCTCACACCCCTGGTAGATATCGGGAATTCCCGGCGCGCACAGCTGTAGCAGTTTCTGCGCCAGCGAATCCGACCAGGCGTGCGGGGCCAGATCGTGGGCGAGATCGGTGAGCTGGCGGCCGACCGGCCCGTCGATCACCTGATCGAGCCAGGCGTGGACCGCGTTCTCGAAGTCGGCATCGGGTTCCTCCCAGGAGGTGTGCTCCCCGGATTCGCGCATCGCCTTCTCGGCGAACCGGTGCACCCGGTCGCGCAGACCCGGGACCGAGGGCGCCGGCCGTCCATCGGCCGGCCACATCCCGAACATGTTCTGTAACAGGAACAGTGCGGTGGCCCCGTCGGGCGGGGGAAGCTTCTCGAGCCACAGGGTGACCGCGCGGGCCCACATCCGGGGGACCTGGGACAGCACCCCGATCCGGGCCCGCACATCCTCGCCGCGTTTGGTGTCGTGGGTGGACAGGGTGGTCATCGACGCGGGCCACCGGCGGGCGCGCGAGGCGTTGGCGAGATGGAATTCGTTGACGCTGCGGCCGAAACGTGCCGGGTTACCGCCGATCTCCTGTAGTGCCACCAGCCGGACCGCGCGGTAGAAGAGGATATCCTCCACGGCTTTCGCGCCGATCGCGGTGCTCACCTGATGGAACCGGGTGAACGCGGTACCGCCGGCGATCAGCGCGCTCACCAGGACCGCCAGTGGCGCCCGTAGTTCCGCGTTGCGTTTCTCCACCTCGGCGATCACGGCGCTGACCATCCCGGACAACGGGGTGTAGTCGGCCCGGGCGACGGGCAGGAAGGACAGCACCTCGATGGTGGCATTCGTGAGCGCCATGGTGTCGAAATCGTCGGCGCCCGCGTCGGCTTTGATGGCCGCGACCAGGCGGCGCATCTCGGGCGCCAGGATGCTCTCCGCGACCGCGCGCTTGATGCGGTGTTCCTTCTCGCCGACCCACACCCGATCGCTGCCGTGCCCGGTGATGTGGCGGGACAACTCGGTGAGGATCTGTTCCCCGGCCGGTTCGAGCAGCACCCCGCCGAAATCGGCGATGCTGTCGTAGCCGGTGGTCCCGTCGATCGGCAGGGTGGGGTCGAGGGGTTCCCGGTTGGCGAGGGTCTTCTCCACCAGCAGCAGCCGGGTGGGTCCGATCAGCTGCCGTAGGCGCTGGAGGTATCCGGCCGGGTTGGCGAGGCCGTCGACATGATCGACCCGGACACCGTCGATCAGATCGTGTTCGCACCAGGCCGCGAGCTCGCGATGGGTGGCCTCGAATACCACCGGGTCCTCCTGGCGCAGCGCCGCCAGGCCGCTGATCGACAGGAACCGGCGATATCCGCAGATCCCGGATTTCCAGCTGACCAGCCGGTAGTGCTGTTTGTCGTGGATCCGCAGTGCGTTGTCGCCGTCGGTGCCGGGCGCGATGGGGAAACGGAGTTCGTGGAGGGCGAGTAGCGGTTCGGGGCCGGACCGGTCGACGGTGAGGGCGGCCGGATCGTTCGCGCCGCGCAGGACCGGTAGCGCCAGCCGCCCGCCCACACCGTTGCCCGGACTCCAGTCGATATCGAAGAACGACGCGAATTGCGAGGTGCGACCGTACTGCAGCACATGCCACCACCACATGTTCTGCTGCGGATCGGCGACCCCCACATGGTTGGGCACCAGGTCCATGATCAGGCCCATCCCACGGTTGTGCACCTCGTCGGCGAGTGCCTTGAGTCCCAGCGGGCCGCCCAGCGCGGCGGAGACGGTGGTGGGATCGGTGACGTCGTAGCCGTGGGTGGAGCCTCGCGCGGCCGTCATCACCGGGGAGAGGTAGATATGCGAGACACCCAGTTGCTGGAGGTATTCCGCGATGGCCGCGGCCTGGGCGAAGACGAGTCCGTCCGGGCGCAGCTGAAGCCGATAGGTGCTGCGGACCGGAGTGGCGCGCGGGTTGCGGCGGAAGCTCGGCGGGTCTGCGGGCATACGGTTCTCGGTCGGGTCCTGAGGAGCGCGGCGGGTGGAAAGCGCCGGAGCCGGCCGGCGCGCGGGTGCTGGGAACGGCCGGAATCAGCGTGGATGCTCGGCGTCGCCCGATGGCCGGATACCACGCGGATACACCACCGGCGGTGTCACTTCCTCGATCAGCGAGTCGGACGCGTCCATGGATATGACCCTAGCGTCATTTCGGCGCGCGGATGCCGGGGGTCACTGGCCGATTGCTCGGCCCCGGTCGGCCGGGCCGGTCCAGCGGCGTGCGTAACCGGTTCGCCGGGCGATTGCGGCGAGGCCGCCCAGGACCGCGCGCTGGAGCCAGGCCGGGATTCCGGCGAGGTAGCCGTCCTGTAGTTCCCAGAGCAGGGCGAGTGCCAGCGGATTGCGTGGGACGCCGGAGCGGGTGGTCGCGCCCGCTCGGTCCAGGGCGCTCCACAGTGCGAACATCTCCAGATGTCGCAGCGGTGGGCGGATCTCGTGGTCGAGCACCGTATCGGGCGCGACACTCCGGAATTCGTGGACGGTGCGGGCCGGCGCGCGCACGGTATCGCCGGGGCCGGCCGTGAGTTCGCGGCCGTCGACGCGGAAGCCGAGCGAGCCGCGCCGCACCGTCCAGCTCTCGCCGATCACGGGGTGCCAGTGCGGGCCCGCCTGCCGGCCGGGGGTGGGGAGTTCGTGACGCAACCGCAGATAGGGGCCGTGTGCGTCGGTGCCCTCGTCGACCACGGTGACGCGGTGACCGTTGCGAAAGGAGATGACCCGATCCGACATGCCTCTATTAGAAAGGTTACCTTTGTAATATGTCAACGACCCCGTCGCTGCTGAAACTCCTCACACTGGCCGCCCGGGCCGTCGAAACGGAACTGAACGCCGAACTGCGGCCGCGGCTGGCCGCGGAGTTGCGCCCCGCGCACTACGCGGTCTTCCGGTATCTGGATCCGGCGGGATCGCGGGTGGGGGAATTGGCGGAAGCCGCCGGGATGACCCAGCAGTCGATGGGCGAACTGGTGAGCCAGTTGGAGCTGGCCGGGCTGGTTCGCCGGGAAATCGATCCGCAGGACCGGCGGGCCCGGCGCGTGGTCTGCACCGGGACCGGGCTCGCCGCGCTCGAACTGGCCGGGGAGCGGATCGCGCGGATCGAGGATCGGATACGGGCGGATGTGGGGGAGGACGGGGCGCTGGAGCTGCGGCGGCTGCTGGCCCGGGTGGCGGCGGTGCTGGACGGGGCGGGGTGACGAGCGAGGTAGGCGGGACGGCCTGGTGTCCGGCGGCGGCTCCTCCGGCGGTGCCGATATCCCCGCGGCTGCGCGTCGGGGGCCTGCTGTGGCTCCGCTATGTCCGGGGTTGGTAACTTGAACGGCGTTCAAGGTTTCGTGTGGCCGAACGCGGTCGCGCTACGACGTGGAGGATCGCCGTGCTCGACGCCCCCGCCGGACTCACCGCCGCGCAGATCTCCGACCTCGACGCGCGCCATGTATGGCATCCCTACGGCGGCTTTCCGCCCTCCACCGAACCACTGGTCGTCACCGAGGCCGCGGGAACCCGGCTGACGCTGGCCGACGGCCGCGAACTGGTGGACGGAATGAGTTCATGGTGGGCCGCAGTACACGGCTACCGTCACCCGGTCCTCGACGACGCGCTGGTGGCGCAGTCGCGCCGGATGAGCCATGTGATGTTCGGTGGGCTCACCCATGAACCGGCGGCCCGATTGTGCGAACTGCTGGTGCGGCACACCCCCGACGGGCTGGACCGGGTGTTCCTCTGCGATTCCGGTTCGGTCTCGGTGGAGGTCGCGGTGAAGATGTGCCTGCAGTATTGGCGATCGGTGGGGCGCCCGGCGAAGCGCCGGCTGCTGACCTGGCGCGGGGGATACCACGGCGACACCTTCACACCGATGAGTGTGTGCGATCCGGAGGGCGGGATGCACGCGCTGTGGACCGATGTCCTGGCCGAACAGCTCTTCGTCTCCGCGCCACCCCGGGACTACCGCGACGATTATGTGCGGGAGCTGGAACGAGCCGTCGCCCGGCACGCGTCCGAGCTGGCCGCGATCGTGGTGGAACCGGTGGTCCAAGGGGCGGGCGGGATGCGCTGGCACGATCCCCGCTACCTGGCCGACCTGCGCCGGCTGTGCGACGAGCACGGGGTCCTGCTGGTGTTCGACGAGATCGCCACCGGATTCGGGCGGACCGGCACATTCTTCGCCGCCGAGCAGGCGCGGGTCGCACCGGATGTCCTGTGTGTGGGCAAAGCGCTCACGGGCGGGTACCTGACCCTCGCCGCCGCACTGTGCACGAGCGAGATCGCCGAATCCGTCAGCGCCGCGCACGGCGGACTCATGCACGGCCCGACGTTCATGGGCAACCCGCTGGCCTGTGCCGTCGCGGTCGCGTCGGTGGAACTGCTGCTCGCGCGCGACTGGCAGGCCGAGGTGGCCCGGCTCGGCGCCGGCCTGCGTGCGGGGCTGGCCCCGGCGCGGGCGCTGCCAGGAGTGACCGAGGTACGGGTGCTGGGCGGTATCGGAGTGATCGAGCTGGATCGGCCGGTGGATATGCGCGCGGCCACCGCGGCCGCCGTCGCCGCGGGCGCCTGGATCCGGCCGTTCCGCAACCTGATCTACGCGATGCCGCCATACATCAGCGACGACGCCGATATCGCGACCGTCACCGCCGCCATGGTCGCGGCGGCCCGCGCGGATTCCTGAACCGGCACCGGCCTCGGTGGCGAGATGCCACCGAGGCCGGGTCGCGGCGGTGTCGGTCGGATCAGTACGGGGCCGCGGGGCCGGAATCGGTCCGGTAGGCACCGTTTTCGGCGAATGCCCGGGCATAGCGGGTGCCGGCGATGAGCAACAGCACCCCGACCACCAGGAACGCGGTCACCCGGACGAGGCCGCCGAGCGTGGCCAGATCGAACAGGAACAACTTCGCCAGTGCCGCGGCCGTCACCAGCAGCCCGGAGCCGAGAGCGACCTTGGCCGCCGTCGGCGTTCCCCCGCTCAGCCGGCGCAGCCCGTACAGCAGGGCGGCCAGCGCACCGGCCATCCAGACGATGGTGGCGATACTGTGGCCGATCACGAAACCGTCGGCGAAACCGGAGATCACCCCGAGGGATACGGTCGTGGCGGTCACCAGATAGAGGGCCGCGACGCTGCCGCCGACCCACAGCAGAGTGGCGCGGGAGTCGGTGGCTCCGCCGGGATTCCGCGGCGCGGTGAACCGGCCCGAACCCCACAGCGCGACCGCGACCACGCCGAGCCCGGCGATCGCCGAGGCCGCGGTCCCGGCCGAGAGTCCGCCTACGGCGATCCGTTCGGTGGACAGGGTGTTCGGTCCGGCGACCGCCAGGAAAGCGAGCCCGCCGAGGGCGGCGTACCCGGCGCCCAGCGCCGCCGCGACCCGGTTACGGGTGCGGCCCGCGATCGCCAGATAGCAGGCGGCCACGAGGAACAGGCCCAGGGCCAGTGTCGATTCGGTGGTCACGCCCCAGAGGGTTTCCAGTAGCGCGAACGAACCGGCGACGGCAGCGACGGTCGCGGTATGGCCGGGTACGCGGACGATATCGCGCACCTTCGGCAGCAACACGGTCGCGGCGAGCGCCAGCAGGACGACGGCGTAGCTCGACGAGATCGCGGTGGCGGCCGGTCGGTCGAACAGAGCGGACGCGGCGAGCAACGGAGTGGTGGCCAGCGCACAGGTCAGGGTGGCCACGATATCGCCGGGGCGGTGCCGGACCACGACGACGGTGCCCACCAGGCCCACCGCGGCGACCGCGGCAGCGGCCACGAGTACCAGCACCTTCCGTCCGGGATCGTCGGTGCCGATCGCCACGGCGACGACGGCGATCTGGGTGGCGAGTACGGCCGGGACCGTGCGCACCAGATGCAGGAACGGCCAGTCGTATCGGTACTGCACCGGCACACACGCCAGTTGCAGCACGATCAGGAACGCGAGCAGCGACAGCTCGGTACTGACGAACGGGGCCAGGACCGCGGCACCCGCGACGACGAGAACCGCCAGGGCCTGGGAACGCCACTGCACCGCCAGGCCCACCCCGGCCGCGGCGACACCCAGTGCGACGGCGAAGCCCGGTACCGGGTGCAGCCAGCCGTAGATCGTGGTCGTCGCGATCACATCCAGATAGGCGCCGGCGAAACCGGTGGCGGCCAGCGCGACTCCGCCGACCCGGCCGCCGGTGCGCCGGTACACCCGCATCCCGGCGCCGACCAGGGCCGCCGAGAACACTGCCCCGGCGACGACCCGGGGGACCGGACCGAAGATATCGGCCTGGGCGGCCAGCACCAGCAGCATCACGACACCGATCAGGGTCACCGCCACCCCTGCCACCGCGAGCAACCGGCTGATCACGCCTTCACGTTGCCACCATGGTGTGCGGGGCGCAGCTGAACGGGCGGGGCCGCGATGAGGGGGCCCCGGTGGGGCGGGCGGGCGACCTCGATACACGGGATACGCGGCCGGGTATCCGCTGTGCAGTGGCGCGGCCGGCCGAGGCTGCCGGCGGGCGGCGTGCGCCGGGGCGCCCCAGAGGTGGTCGGGGCTCCCCTGCGCCCGGTTTCCCGGTCGGTCCGTGGCCACGGCCGGTGCTGTCGGGTATCCGGGGTTTTCCGTCCCCGGGGCCGCTGGAGTCGCGGTTCCCGGGACGGGCCCGGCGGGCCGGGACATCGCATCGGTGGTGGCTGCCGCATCCGATTGTGCCCGGGTCTCTGCCCGGACATGCTGGTGCAACACCTCCAGATCATGGCCGAGGGAGCTCAGCCGATCGCCGAGCGCGCTGAAATTTTCGGCGGTCGTGATGAACTCGCCGGACAGGCGAGAGATGAATGCCGGATCCATCGAAGTCGTCATGATTCGATGGTGGGTCGTGGACGAGTCGGGTGGATGAGTAGGACTACTCGGATCGATGCTGTCGGCTACTCGAGTTCCGGTGATTCGTTCCGGTGGAGGTTTCGAGCCCGCGCGTAGTCGGCGAGCAACTTGGAATCGCGCACCCGTCCGCTGTCGTACAGGTCGCCGAATCGGGAACGATAGGATCGGAACCAGTGCGGGTCGTCGGCCAGGAACAGGATGTCGTGTACCGCCATTCGCCGTACGACGAATACCGGCACAGGTGCGCGATCGACCGGGAAGGTTTTGTTTCGGACCGCGGGCGCGCAGCATTCCGGATGAAACTGACCGAGCATCAGGCCGGCTTCCACGATTTGCCGTTTGACCCGCCGGTGTATCTCGTCGACCAGCGGCCATTGGTGTTCGGGCATGGTCGGTAGCGCGACGACGACCGCCTGCCGATTGGGTTCGGAGACGACCCACTCGGTCGATTCGAAGGTGGCGACGGCGTCCTCGATAATACGGGCCAGCTCGTCTGCCCCGTAGGCCGGTTCCCAGGCCGCGGTGCGGACGACAACGCCTCCCGCGCGCAACGCCGGCTCGACGAACGGGCAGATAGCACCCGGACGGCCCAAGTCGTCGTGCGGGCGTCCGATGTAGTCGGTGAGCCACTGCGACAGTTGATCCGCAACTGTCGCGTCGAGTCCGGTCACAGCACGGCTCGCGTTCCGCGAATCGACGATATCGCGAACCAGTTCGTCGACGACCGCCTTGCGCACATGTGGCACGGTGACGATATGGGCGCGGTCGCCTTCTGTGGCCAGATGGTACTTCCGGCAGATCCAGTCGACCGGACGGTCGAACACCACGACGATCGATTCCGGGTGCAGGACCGGGTGTTGTCCGGCGTCCTCGAGTTTGGTTGCGGTGTAGGACGCGGTCTCCAGCGCGGTACGAGCATTGTGCTCGAGCCCGGCCACCCCTTTGGATGCCAGGGAGTACCACAGCAGCGCGCTGGCCAGCCCGCTGCGAGAACAGCCGAGTGTGGCATCGGTGGCGCCGACGTACTCGCCTTCCACACGGGAATCGACCAGGCCGGACCGGCACATGGCCACTGCACACGGCACGGGCATCCCCAGCATTTTGTGCATGCTCACCGAGATACTGCCGACCTCGTCCCGGAGGAATCCCCATGTTCGCCGATGCTCGGTGAAGGGCGCCAGTAGCCCACCGAGAGCAGCGTCGAGATGGACGTAGACCTGACCGGCCGGGGCCGCGGCCCGAATGATCGCGTCGATATCGTCGATCGCGCCGGCCATGGTCGTACCGATGGTCGCCACGACCACCGCGCCGCGTCCTGCCTCGCCTCGGCAGGCTGCGGCGAGCGCATCGGCATCCATCCGACCGGTGCTGTCGCAGTCGACGACCACGAGTTCTTTGCGCATGAGCCGCGCGTTCTTACGAATCGAGTAATGCGCGTCCCGACTGCAGAAGATCTTGGCCTCGGGCAACCTCGTGCACCCACGATCCAAACCGAACTGATTGGCCTCACTCCCACCGGCCGCCACATAGCCATAGATCTGCTCAGGTTTCGCATTGGCCAGTCCGGCCATGAAGTCGATGACCGCGCGTTCCATCATCTTGGCGCCGACATCCGACTTATCCGCACTGCCCGGATCCCCGACATTGTTGGCGAATATATCGAGCAGACCGGACAGCCGCCCGAACCCGAAATCGAGATTGCCGGGAAAGCCCAGTACGTAGGGCTCCTCGCGGCGCATACCGGAGATGTACTCGTCGAGATGCGCCAGCAACTCCTGTGCTGGGCGGGGACCGTGATCGATCGAGTGTCGGTCCGCCGTCGAAAGGATCACGTCTACCGCCTAGTCCACGATTCGGGCGGCGCGACTATCCGGTCGCTACGCCCAACCAGATTTGCTGCTCAGCTAACACTGGCTCGGCCTACTCCGCCCCTCGCGGCACCTCCCGCTGCTGGCGATAGCGGTGTCGAGGACGCCGAATGCAGGAAGGCTGCCGCCGGCCATGTCTTCCTCTGCACCGGCAGGTGCGCGGCGTGCTCAGTCGAGGCCTTGCTCGATGACATAGCGGGTCAATTCGACCCGGTTGGCGAGCTGTAGTTTGCGCAGGGTGGCCTGCACATGGTTCTCGACTGTGCGATGGCTCAGGTCCAACCGGGTCGCGATCTGCCTGGCGGACAGGCCTTTGGCGACCAGCCGCAGCACTTCGGTCTCCCGATCGGTCAGCGCGGGCCGGTGCGGTGCGCCGGGCTCGGCCGGGGCGGTGGCCATCCGGCGGTACTCGCCCAGGACCAGGCCGGCCAGCCCGGGAGTGAAGACCGCCTGTCCGGCGGCCGTCGCGTGGACCGCGGCGACCAGTTCGGCGGCCGACGCGCTCTTCACCAGATAGCCGGAGGCCCCGGCCTTCACCGCGTCCAGCACATCGTCGCGTTCGCCCGACGCCGAGAGCACCAGAACCCGGCTCTCCGGGGACACCCGTAACACCTCGGCGGTGGCCAGTGCCCCGTTGCCGTCGGGAAGTTGCATATCCATCAGCACCACCCGGGGCCGGGTGGCGGCGGCCCGGCGGGTGGCGGCCGCGGCGTCCTCGGCGGTGGCCGCCACCCGGAAACCGGCCTCGGTGAGATCGCGGGACACCCCTTCGCGCCAGATCGGGTGGTCGTCGACCACCATCACCGATATCGTCTCCGTCGCCGGTTCGCTCACGCCGCCGCTCCTTCCGCGTTCGCGTCGTCCTCATCCTGCCAGAGCCACGGTGCCCGCCGGTGTGCCGAACACGGGGGACCGGGTCAGCCGCGGGGGATACGGAACTCCCATTCCGTGCCTTCGCCGGTGGTGGCCGCGGTGAGTAGTTCGGCGGTGCCGCCCAGTGCCGCGACGCGGCCGGTGATCGATCGCGACACTCCCATCCGGCCCTCGTTCTCGGCCTCGGTGAGCCGACCGGGCGCGATCCCGGGCCCGTCGTCGCGCACACTCACGATCAGTTCCGCGCCGGTGTCCTCCAGTAGGACGAACGCCCGGGCCGCGGGACCCGCGTGCAACTCCACATTGGTAAGGGCGGCCGCGACGGCGGCGGCGATCTCCTCGGCGGTCCAGCGGCCGAGCCGCACCGGATCGCCGGGAGTCGAGACCACCACATCCGGCGCGGCGTAGGCGGTGAGCAGGGGACGCAGGTCGACGGTCGTCACGTCGCCGCCGGTCGCGGCGCCCTGTTCGGAGAGGAGCCGCCGCAGCGCGATCTCCTGCTCCTCGGCGCGCTCGGCCAGTTCGATGGCCGGGCCGCCGATCTCGGTGCCGCGCCGGGTGATGTAGGAGAGGATCTGCAGGACGCCGTCGTGTACCTGGCGCGCCAGCCGTTCCCGTTCCGCGGCGGCCGCGGTGAGCCGTACCGCCCGCTGGAGTTGTTCCTGGGCGCGCCGCGCCGTGTTCGCGGCCAGACCCAGCGCCAGGCCCACCGAGACCAGTACCGGTGCGGTGGCATCGGCCCAGACGTCCTGGCCCCATTGCTGCCGCATGGTGATGATGGTGGCCGCGACCACCAGCCCCGAGACGACTCCCGCGATGGGGCCGCGCAGAATGGCGGCCGAGATCACCGCGTTCGCCGACCACATGGTGGTGGGCAGCGGCTGATGTCCGTGGTACCAGTCGTAGTCGGCGACCAGCGGTGTCGCCGCGATCAGGCCGAGGACCACGAGATGGTCACCGGCGACCACGAGTGTGCGGATGCGCGCGGTCCGGGGGGTGTGCCATTGCGCGAGCAACAGTGCCGAAATCCCCGACCACAGCACCATGAGCGTGATGAAAACCCAGCTCAACCGCGGGTTCTCGTAGTACCGCACGGAGGCGATCTGCTGGCCCACCGCGTACAGCAGGGTGACCAGCCGGAAGGCCTGCACCGCCCGCCACAGCGGGGCGGTGGCGGCATCGGCGGGATCGGGTTCGCCGATCCGATGCGGGGGCATACGGTGCCTTCCTCGGCCGACTACCGGCAGGGGAGCGGCGACCCGGCCGGGTACGCCCGGTCCCGGTTCGCCGCGAGCGCGCGGCATTCGCCCGGTCGAACACCGCGGCCGAGTTCGTCGTTCGCCGCCACTCCCGCGGGCAATCCCTTCGGCACGATCCGGGTGTGTATCGCTTCGCCGTCGGTCGGGGCCGAGTAGGCGGTGCGAGGCACGGTGGTCTCCCGGTGGGTGCGCGTGGTGGCCATATCCGAACTCTAGGGAGCTGTGGCGGCGATCGGCGGGCGAATGTCCGGTACGGTTCCGGCCGGTCCGAGATACCGCGCGGTCCAGGACCGGTCGAACCAGCCCGGGGCCGCCGCCCGGAAGCGCGGCGGACTCCACGACCCCGCCCCCGCCGGTACGGTACCGACGAGTTCGACGCCGGTGACCCGCGGCAGGTCCGCGCGGTTGGTCCGGGTCGCGAGGTCGGGTCGTGCGGGCCACGAACCCACCACCAGTCCGGCGCATTCCACCCCGGCCTGCCGCAGCGCCCAGATGGTGAGTTCACTGTGATTGAGGGTGCCGAGACCGGGAGCGGCGACCACCAGCACCGGGGCCGCCAGTTCGCGGGCGAGATCGAGCAGGGTGAATTCACCGAGCCGGACCAGTAGTCCGCCCGCGCCCTCCACCAGCACCAGATCGGCGGACCCGAGATCGGCTATGGCGGTGGCGGTTTCGGCCAGGGTGAGCAGCGGGGCGCCGCACCGGCGGGCGGCCGTGGCGGGGGCCAGCGGTTCGGGGTAGCGAGCCGGCTCGACGGTCCGGGTCAGCCCGGCGAGCGCGGTGACGACAGCGAGGTCGCCTGGTTCGCCGGGGGCGATACCGGTCTGGGCGGGTTTGCAGACGGCGACCTCGTGACCGGCCCCGCGGGCGACCGCGGCCAGCGCGGCAGTGGTGACGGTTTTGCCGACCTCGGTCGAGGTGCCGGTGACGAAGAGCAGGGTCATCTCGCCACCGCCCCGGCGCCGCGGGCCCGGGCGAGAACCGGGGTCAGTACGGCGGCGATAGTGGCGAGGTCGGCGGCCGACAGATCGGCGCGGGCGGTGATCCGCAGCCGGGATGTGCCCTCCGGAACCGACGGCGGCCGGAAACAGCCGACCTCCAGGCCCTGTTCGCGGCAGGCCAGCGCCGCCTCGTAGGCGATCCGGGGATCGCCCAGCACCACCGGGACGACCGCCGAATCCGGAGTGGGTACACCGGCGATCCGGGCTATCTCGGCCGCCCGGTCCACTACGCGCCGGGGCAGTCCGGGGTCCCGGCGCAGGACCCGCAGCGCGGCGCGGGCGGCGCCCACGGCCGCCGGCGCCAGACCGGTGTCGAAGATCATGGTGCGGGCCGTATCGATCAGGTGCGCCCGTACCCGCCCGGCGCCGAGGACCACGCCGCCCTGGGCGGCGAGGGCTTTGGACAGGGTCGCGGTCACCACCACGTCGGGTGCGCCGGCGAGTCCGGTCTCGTAAACGAGACCGCGTCCGCCGGCGCCGCGCACACCCAGCCCGTGCGCCTCGTCGACGAGCAGCACCGCGCCGTGTGCGTGGGTCACCCGGTGGAGTTCGGTCAGTGGTGCGAGGTCGCCGTCGGCGCTGAACACCGAATCGGTGAGCACCAGCGCACGTTCCTCGCTGCGCGTGGCCAGCAGCCGGCGCACCGCGCCGATATCGCGATGGGGGGCTATCTCGACCCGGGCGCGGGACAGGCGGCAGGCGTCCACGAGGGAGGCGTGACAGCCGGCATCGGAGACGATCAGCGAACCCCGGCCGGCCAGTGCGGTGACGGCACCCAGGTTGGCGGCGTAGCCGGAGGCGAACACCAGCCCGGCCGCGAAGCCGGTGAACTCCGCCAGCTCGGTTTCGAGTAGTTCGTGTTCGGTGGTTGTACCGGTGACCAGCCGGGAACCGGTGGACCCCGCGCCCCACCGGTGCACGGCCTCGACGGCGCCCGTGATCACCTCGGGGTGCCGGGCGAGCCCGAGGTAGTCGTTGGACGCCAGATCCAGGCCGGTCGCGCCGACCGGGCGCGGTCGTAGGTGTCGGCGCAGTCCGGCGGTCGTGCGCGCGGCGGCGCGGTCGTCGAGCCAGGCCAGTGGATCGGAGGTCACGGGGGCACCATACTTGAACGATGTTCAAGGTTGTGCCGAGTGTCCCTCGGTCGAGGGCCGCGCACCCGCTCCGGTCAGCGGATCTCGGCGCCGAGGCGGTGCCGGATACCGGCGGTGAACAGTTGCAGGCCGAAATCGAAGCGGGCCGTCGGATCCTCCGATGCGGCGAGCGTGCCGGCGTCGGCGGCGAGGGCGCCGGCGGAATCCATCTGCATCCGGGACTGTTCGTCGACGGTGTGCCCGAGCACGTAGTACAGCAGCGTGTACGCCGCGAGTTCGGCCTCCGCGCGCGGTATTCCGGCGCGAATGACCGCGGCGGCGAGTCGTTCCCGGCCCTTGCTGGTGGTCAGGCGGGAGGCGTAGGTCGCCGAGACCAGCTCCGCGCCGTCCCGGTAGGTGAGCAGGCAATCGCGCAGCCGGTGGGCCAGTTCGGCGAGTGCTCCCGACCAGTCGCCGGCGCGCGCCGGGTGCTCCATCGGGGCGAGGATGCGGTCGGCCACGGCGCCGAGCAGTGCCTGTTTGTTCGGGAAATGCCAGTACAGCGCGCCGGGCTGGACCCGCAACGCGCCCGCGAGTCGACGCATGGTGAGGTCGGCCAGGCCGTACTGGTCGAGGATGGCGAGGGCGCCGTCCACGACGTCGTCCCGGTGTAACTGCACGGTGCGGACCTCCCGATATCGCTGATTCCTCCTGACGCTACCCCAGCCTGAACACCGTTCAAGCTTTGGCGCTACCCTGCACTGAACACCGTTCAAGTTCTGGTCCCGCACGGACTGGAACCAGGAAAAACTCTCGGACGAAGGGATCTGCCCGTGACACAGGCATCCGATACCACCGCGACGACCGCGGACGTGCTGGCCCTGGCGCGCGACCAGGTCCTGGAGCGCGGAATCGGACTCACCCGCGAGCAGACCCTCGACGTCCTGCGCCTCGGCGACGACCGACTCGAACCCCTGCTCGAACTCGCCCACGAGGTACGGATGAAGTGGTGCGGTCCCGAGGTGGAGGTCGAGGGCATCATCAGCCTCAAGACCGGCGGCTGCCCGGAGGACTGCCATTTCTGCTCCCAGTCGGGCCTGTTCCAATCCCCCGTACGCGCGGCCTGGCTGGATATCCCGAGCCTGGTGGAGGCGGCCAAACAGACCGCCAAGACCGGCGCCACCGAATTCTGCATCGTCGCCGCGGTACGCGGACCCGACGAACGGTTGATGGCCCAGGTGGCCGCCGCAGTCGAGGCCATCCGCAACGAGGTCGACATCCAGGTCGCCTGTTCGCTCGGCATGCTCACCCAGGACCAGGTCGACCGGCTGGCCGCGATGGGTGTGCACCGCTACAACCACAACCTGGAGACCGCGCGCTCCTACTTCCCGAACGTGGTCACCACACACAAGTGGGAAGAACGGTGGAACACCCTGCGGATGGTGCGTGCGGCCGGAATGGAGGTCTGCTGCGGCGGCATCCTCGGTATGGGTGAAACCCTGGAACAGCGTGCCGAATTCGTCGCCGACCTGGCCGCGCTCGAACCCGACGAGGTCCCACTCAACTTTCTCAACCCCCGGCCGGGCACCCCTTTCGGCGACCTCGAGGTCCTCCCGGCCGCCGATGCGTTGCGTGCCGTCGCGGCGTTCCGGCTCGCCCTGCCCCGCACACTGCTGCGGTTCGCCGGGGGCCGGGAGATCACCCTCGGCGATCTCGGCGCCCGCCAGGGCATTCTCGGCGGTATCAACGCGGTGATCGTCGGCAACTACCTCACCACCCTCGGCCGTCCCGCCGAACAGGACCTGGACCTGCTCGGTGAACTCGAGATGCCGATCAAAGCGCTCAACGAAACGTTCTGATCGGCGATGTCGGCCGGGGAAGGAGCGAGGTCGTGAGTACTGTCGGCGATATGGACGCGCGCTGCAACCCGTTCACGGGCCGGCCGATCGTGCCCGGGCTCGACGAACCGATCGCCCGGGCGGTGGCACTGGGCCTGGAACCGCCGCGGTTCTGCGAGCACTGCGGCCGCCGGATGGTGGTGCAGATCGATCCCGACGGCTGGTGGGCGTCCTGCTCCCGACACGGCCGGATCGATTCCGCCCGCCTGGAAAGGCGGTAGCGGTGTCCGGGCGCAACCGGGCCGGGACGCGTCGGGAAATGCGCGCCGCCCTCGTGCTGCTGCTCGTGGTGGTACTGGTGAGCGTGCTCGTGGGAGCCCTGTGGGGTCTGCTGGCGCCGACCGAGCGGGTGCTGGTGGTGGAGCCGGGCCGCGGTGCCGCGCTGGTCGGGGAGAGCCTGCACCGGTTCGACGCGACGGCATTGTTCGCCGGTGCCGGAGCGGTCACCGGGTTCCTGTCGGCGGTGGCAGCATGGCGGTGGCGCCGGATGCGTGGTCCGCTCCAGTGCGCCGGGTTGCTGCTCGGCTCGGTGGCCGGCGCCTGGATCATGGCGTGGGCCGGGGACATGGTTGTCACCTGGGACAATCCGCGGCTCGAGGATCCACCGGTCGGTCAGATCGTGGCATTGCCCGTGGAATTGGGCACTCAGCTCGCGCTGGTGGTGCAGCCGCTGCTGGCCGGCCTGGTGATCCTGCTGCTGGCCGGGTTGAGCCCGACCGAGGATCTCGGGACCGGTTTCGTCAGTGCCTTCGGTGACTCCCGGCCTCGGCCCTATGCCGATCCGGAGTCCGAAGACGTCGCGTATCGCCCGGTCCCACCGGGCGCCGTGCCGACCGGCGATCCGGCCCGAGCCGGGGCGCCGGCCGGTCCCGGCGGAGAGGCCGGCGGTGATGCGCCCGCCGCCCCATCGAGCCCGCAGCGCTGAACTGCCGGGACCGGCGTCGAAGCCACGAAACCACGACGGGCGGCTGCACTTCGTACCGGCGGTGTGCACCCGTCCGGTCGCGGTGGACGGGCGGAATACGCTCGCCGGCGCTGGCATACGACGGATGCGCGTTGCGGTCCCGGTCGCGGCGTAGCGACGGCGGCCGGTCGGTACGAGGTATCCCGGTGGGCGGCCGTGCGGCCGGCTACCGGGGTCGTCGCCCATGGTCGTAGGCTGAATGAATTCGGCACGACGACAGGGAGATTGCTTCGTGGGGTTCACCAGTGCGCTCGTGGTCGAGGAGATCGATGGGACGTTCTGGAAGGTCCGGGAACCGCTCGGTTACGCGGGCGCGAATGAACATTTCGAAGTACCCGTCGGGTTCCGGACCGATTTCGCCTCGGTGCCGCGGCCGG
Organism: Nocardia grenadensis NBRC 108939; assembly: GCF_001613445.1. Classification (GTDB taxonomy): domain Bacteria; phylum Actinomycetota; class Actinomycetes; order Mycobacteriales; family Mycobacteriaceae; genus Nocardia; species Nocardia grenadensis. The sequence goes on along the minus strand of NZ_BDCJ01000010.1, from coordinate 138,261 downwards.
TGGTGTGGCTGATACCCCGCTACGGCGTGTACACGCGGGCGGCCATCCTGCACGACTATCTGCTCCGCTCGGAGTTGGTGAGCAAGGTCGACGCCGACGGGCTGTTCCGGCGGGCGCTGCGCGAATGCGCGGTATCGCTGCCGCGGCGCTGGATGATGTGGGCGGCGGTGCGGTTCGGCAGCCGACTGCGCGGCGCCTCCCCGGCGGCTGTGGCGGCGTTCACCGTGATCGCGGTGCTGTCGATCCTGTTCCTGTTCGTCCCCACCCTGGTGGTGACGCTGTTCCTGCTGCTGTTCTGGGCCGTCGAGGTGATCGTCTGGCCGCTGGACCGCGGGGCCCGGCGTCCGGAGAAACAGCCGGTACCGCGGCCGGAGCTGCGGACCTGATTCCGCCGCGGCCGCACGAGCACCCCGGTCCGCGTGGCCCTCGCCTGTCTGCTCGGTCGAGCCCGCGGTCGCCACGGTGTCAGTTGCGCGGGCGGAGCGCGGCGAATTCGTCGGTGACGCGCAGACCGGAATCGCTGAATCGGTAGACCGAGGCGGGGCGTCCCCCGGCCCGTCCCGGGGCGGCGGTGTCCCCGGTGGGGGTGATCACCTTGCGCCGGGTAAGGACCCGCTGCAGGTTCGTCGTATCGACGTCGTAACCCAATGCGGCGCAATAGATTTCCCGCAGGGTGGACATGGTGAACCGATCCGGCGCCAAGGCGAAGGAAATATTGGTGTAGGAGAGTTTCGCGGCCAGTCGTGCCCGGGCGTGTTCGACCACGGTGCCGTGATCGAACGACATCTCCGGTAGTGCGGCCACCCGGTGCCAGGAGGTGTCCTCCGGCAGCTGCGGGTCGGCGGTGAGGGGGACCAGACCCAGATAGGCCGAGGCGATCCGGCGCGGACCGGGAACCCGGTCGGGGGCGCTGAACACCGACAGCTGCTCGAGGTGGTCCACCTCGCGCACATCCACCTTCTCGGCCAGCTGCCGGCGCGCCGAGGTGTCCAGGTCCTCGTCGTTGCGCAACCGGCCGCCGGGGAGCGACCAGGTACCACGCTGCGGGTCCAGCGCGCGCTGCCACAGGAGGACCGCGAGTTCCCGCTGGCGGCGGGGCGCACGGCGGTCCCCGCTCTTCGTATCGCTGTGACCTGCGGAATTGCCAACGGGGAAGCGGCGAACCTGGAACACCGCGGTGAGCGATTCATGGATGGTGCTAAACTGGTCCACGTTTTCGATCATAAGTCGAAAACCTGGTTGAGTGCGAATCGGCAGGCCGATCGCGCGGAGGAAGGAGCGACCATGGCGACGATGGGAGCAGATTTGGCCCCGGCGCCGGGTACCGCACTGCGGGAGCGGATCAGCGACGGGCCGGCGGGCTACACCGGGGTCGAGGCGACACCGGAATGGGCGGCCGAGGTGAAACGCCTGGCCCGGCAGCGCAATGCCACCATTCTCGCGCACAACTACCAGCTGCCCGAGATCCAGGATGTGGCCGACCACGTGGGTGACTCGCTGGCGCTGTCCCGGATCGCGGCCGAGGCACCCGAGGAGACCATCGTCTTCTGCGGTGTGCACTTCATGGCCGAGACCGCGAAGATCCTGAGCCCGGAGAAGACCGTGCTGATCCCCGACGAGCGCGCCGGGTGCTCGCTCGCGGATTCGATCACCGCCGAGGAACTACGCGACTGGAAGGCCGAGCACCCGGGCGCGGTGGTGGTGTCGTATGTGAACACCACCGCGGCGGTGAAGGGGCTCACCGATATCTGCTGTACCTCCTCCAACGCGGTCGACGTGGTCGCCTCGATCGATCCCGGTCGCGAGGTGCTCTTCCTGCCCGACCAGTTCCTGGGCGCGCATGTGAAGCGCGAGACCGGTCGCGAGAACATGCACATCTGGATGGGCGAATGCCATGTGCACGCCGGCATCAACGGCGACGAACTCAACGACCAGGCCCGCGCGCACCCCGACGCCGAACTCTTCGTGCACCCCGAATGCGGTTGCGCGACCTCGGCGCTGTACCTGGCCGGTGAAGGCGAATTCCCCGCCGACCGGGTGCACATCCTGTCGACCGGCGGCATGATCGACGCCGCCCGCGCCACGAAATCGAACCAGGTGCTGGTCGCGACCGAGGTGGGCATGCTGCACCAGTTGCGCAAGGCCGCCCCCGGTATCGATTTCCGGGCCGTGAACGACCGCGCCGCCTGCAAGTACATGAAGATGATCACCCCGGCCGCGCTGCTGCGCTGCCTGGAAGAGAACCGCGACGAGGTGCGCGTCGATCCGGAGACCGCGGCGCTGGCCCGGCATTCGGTACAGCGGATGATCGAGATCGGCACCCCGGGCGGCGGGGAATGACGCCGGCCCGGGCGTGACACCGCCGTCCCCACGGACGTGGAGTACGTGATGACCCATCGACTCGATCGCGAGTGGGAGGCCCGCGCCGACCTCGTGGTGATCGGCGGCGGGGTGGCCGGGCTCACCGCCGCCCGCGCGGCCGCGCGGGCCGGGGCGCGGGTGCTGATCCTGAGCAAGGGTGGCCCGGCCGATACCGCCACGCAGTACGCGCAGGGCGGTATCGCCGTCGTCGCGCCGCACGGGGATTCGGTGGACTCCCATGTCACCGACACCCTCGCGGCCGGCGGCGGGCTGTGCGATCCCGACGCGGTGCGTTCCATCGTCGCCGGCGGCCCGGACGCGGTGGCGGCCCTGACCGATCTGGGTGCGGTCTTCGACCTCGGCCGGGACGGGCAGGTGTCACGGACCCGGGAGGGTGGGCACAGCACCCGCCGCATCATCCACGCGGGCGGCGACGCCACCGGCGCAGAAGTGCAGCGGGCGCTGTCGGCGGCCGGTTTACCGGTGCTCTTCGGTACGGCGGTGCTCGAAGTCGTCACCGGCGCGTCCGGCGTCCGAGGAGTGCGCGCCGTCTCCGAACGCGGCCGCGGTCGCGTGCACGCGCCGGCGGTGTTGCTCGCGACCGGCGGTCTCGGGCAGCTGTACGCGTTGAGCACCAACCCGGCCGGCGCGACGGCCGACGGTGTGGCCCTGGCGCTCTGGGCGGGCGCGGCGGTGGCGGATCTGGAATTCGTGCAGTTCCATCCCACCGTCCTGTACACACCCGACGGTTTCGGCCGGCAGCCGCTGATCAGCGAGGCGGTGCGCGGTGAGGGCGCGCGCCTGGTGGACGCGCGGGGCGATTCGGTGACCGCCGGTGTCCATCCGCGCGGTGATCTGGCGCCCCGGGACGTGGTGTCCCGGGCCATCGCGGCCCGGATGCGGTCGCTCGGCGCCGATCACGTGTACCTCGACGCCCGGGAGATACCCGAGTTCACCCGGCGTTTTCCGACCATCACCATGTCCTGCCGCGCCGCGGGTATCGACCCTCGCCGCGATCTGATCCCCGTGGCGCCCGCCGCGCACTACCAGTGCGGCGGTGTGGTCACCGATCTGCACGGACGTACCGGCGTGTCCGGGCTCTACGCGGCCGGAGAGGTCGCGCGCACCGGGTTGCACGGCGCCAACCGGCTGGCCTCCAACAGCCTGCTCGAGGGGCTGGTGATGGGCGAGCGGGCCGGGCTCGCGGCGCTGGAGCGGGTGGGTGAACCGGCCGGCGTCCCGGGCGGGTCCGGAGAGGTCCGGCCGGTGCTGCCGCGCCCGGAGCTCCAGCAGACGATGACCGAGCACGCCTCGGTGGTCCGTGACGGCGCCGGGCTGGCCCGGGCGGCCCGGGTCCTCGGCACCGCGCGCGGCGCCGAGGAGGCCGTATCGACGACCGCGGTGCCGGTGCTCCGGTCCGGCGCATCCGCGGAGATCGTGGCCCGGTTCGAGGACGCCGCGCTCACGGTGACCGCGCGGGCACTGTTGCTGGCGGCGCGAGTGCGCGCCGAGAGCCGCGGCTGCCACACGCGCTCTGATCAGCCGCGGACGGCACCGGGCCCGGCCCAGCCGATCGTGATGCGCCTCGACGAGGGCGGGGCGCCGCGAGTGGTCACCGAACCGACGCCACTGGCGGCACCGTCGTGAGCGGCCGACCGGCCGCGGCGTTCGCGATCCGCCCGCTACCGGAGGCGGCCGGGCCGGTGCCCGCCGACGAAACGCCCCCGCGCACCCGGACGTCCGGATCGAGAACGAGGAGAAGGCAATGACAGTGGATCACGGTCTGGACCCCGAGGAAGTCGGCGGTCTGATCCGGACCGCGCTGGACGAGGACCTGCGCTACGGGCCCGATATCACCACCGCGGCCACCGTTCCCGCCGACGCGGCGGTGAAGGCCGCGGTGGTGGCCCGGCAGCCGGGTACCGTCGCCGGAATCGATATCGGGCTGCTGGTGCTCGACGAAGTGATCGGCGTCGGCGGCTACGAGGTCACCGAGCGGGTGCCCGACGGTACCCGGATCGCGCCCGGGCAGACGGTGCTGGCGCTGGTGGCGCCGACCCGCGGCCTGCTCACCGCCGAGCGCACCATGCTCAACCTGATGTGTCATCTCTCGGGTATCGCCAGCGCCACCGCCGACTGGGTGGAGGCGGTCGAGGGCACCGGCTGCCGGATCCGGGACAGCCGGAAGACTTTGCCCGGTCTGCGCGCCCTGCAGAAGTACGCGGTGCGCGCCGGCGGCGGCGTGAACCATCGCATGGGTCTGGGTGACGCCGCGCTGATCAAGGACAATCACGTCGTCGCCGCGGGTTCGGTCGTCGAGGCACTGCGGGCGGTCCGTGCCGCCGCGCCGGATATCGACTGCGAGGTCGAGGTCGACGATCTCGACCAGCTCGACGCCGTACTCGCCGAGCAGGTGCAATTGGTCCTGCTCGATAATTTCCCGCTCTGGCAGACCCAGGCCGCGGTCCAGCGCCGCAATGCCGTCGCACCGCAGACGAAGCTGGAATCCTCCGGCGGCCTCACTCTCGATATGGCCGGCGACTACGCGCGGACCGGCGTCGATTTCCTGGCGGTGGGCGCACTGACCCATTCGGTCCGGGTGCTGGACCTGGGCCTCGATATGTAGCGATATCGATACAGCCCGGTTCGCGGCCACCCACACAGGGCTTCGGCATCCACCAGGGCAACGGAAGGCGATCGGCGCCGGCAACCCGCCTCCGGACCGGTGGGTTACGCGGACTTCTGCGTTCTCGGCCCGGGCCGCTGCCGCGACTCCATCGCGGCGCAGACCCCGCCGCGATGCCCCGACGGGCTCACCCCGGAACATGGCCGCGGACTCCGCGTGGACCGGCGTCGTGGCGGTAGGCCCCGCGAACCGTCCGGCCTCGGTCGATATCCCGATGGCAGCACGCGGGCCATGCGCCTAGCATCGCGCGATGAGGAAAAACGGGCGCCACCGTGTACTCACAGTGGGAGGCCGGCAGTATTTCTGGAGGACCACGCACCGGCATGTGCCCGGGTGCGAGGAAATCTTGCGGCTCCGGCCGCGCGGGTCGGTGGCAGGCATAACACTGGTCTTCCGCCCCGGCGGTGAGCGTCATGTGCCCGACGGAGGCGTGTCCGTATCGGGTGTCATCTGGACCGGTGACCGGTCATTGAATCTGAACAAGCCCGGCGTGGTCCGGGCATTCGTCGACGGAGCCGTGCGGCGCGGCTGGATGGCGGACGCCCGCGCAGTCGCTCACCGGGACGGCTGGGAGCTTTTCGATGAGGCGTACGCGCGGAATGCCGAGAGCTCGACGACGCCATGAACGCCGCGACCGGCGCCGCGTGAGCTCGGAGACATCGATCGCGTCCGCCGCGGCAATCCGGCGGGCCGGCCGGCCTCCGCTGCGCTGCGGAACATCCCGCGAGTGCGCGCGGTTGCTCGTTCCGTACCCGGCGAAAGGGATGACATGACGAAACCGGCCGATACCGCCTACCACTGGAACGGTGCGGCACTGGATCTGGACGCGTATCTGGCGCGGATCGGATACACCGGCCCGCGCACCCCGACGCTGGCCGTGCTGCGGGAGCTGGTGGCCGCGCATACCACCACGGTGCCGTTCGAGAACCTGGAGGCGGTGCTGGGACGGCCGGTACCGCTGGATCTGGAAACCCTGCAAGACAAACTGGTCCGGCGGCGGCGCGGCGGATACTGCTACGAGAACGTCATTGTGTTCGCGGCGGCGCTGGAGCGTTTCGGGTTCGGTGTCACCGGTCTGTCCGGTCGTGTCACCATGGGGTCGGGCGGGCTGCGCCCGGCCACCCACGCGCTGCTGCGGATCACCGTTTCCGATGACGACCGGGCCTGGCTGGCCGATGTGGGGTTCGGGGCCGGCCCGTCCGAACCTTATCCGCTGGTCGAACACCCGGACGAGTTCACGCTCGGTGGTTGGCGGTTCCGTCTCGAGCGCACCCTGGGCGAGCTGGGTGGCGACGAATGGGTGCTGCACCAGTTCGCGTCGGCCGGTTGGGTGGACCGCTACACGTTCACGCCGGAACCGCAGTACCGGATCGACTACGAGGTGGGTAATCATTTCGTGGCCACGTCGCCGCGCTCGCCCTTCACCCAGCGGCCGTTCGTGCAGCGTTTCCTTCCCGGCGTCCATCACACGCTCGACGGCCGCACGCTGACCACGGAGTATCCGGACGGAACGAGTGATTGCCGGGAGCTCGAACTCGCGGAGCTGGCGAAGGCGCTCGGCGAGGTCTTCGATATCGATATCCCGGACGAAGATGCCGAGGCGCTGATCACCGCGTCGTGGGCGACCCGCTGACCGGTCCGGTCGGTTTGTGGGAGTCGCCAACAATCGCTTGCTAGATTCCGGTTATGAAGATCGCGCACGAGGACGTCCCCGGCAGGTTGCGTTCCCTGCCGACCCGGCTGATCAACCAGACCGCGCTGCTCGCCGCCCGCGCCACCGAACAGGCGCTGGCCGATACCGGATCGCGGCGATACCACTACGCCGTACTCACCACACTGCGCGAGGCCGGCGCCGCCAGCCAAGCCGAACTCGGGCGTCGTACCGGTATCGACCGCAGCGATATGGTGGCGGTCCTCAACGAACTGGTCGCTCGCGGTTTCGCGGCACGGGAGGCCGATCCGGAGGACCGCCGGCGCAATATCGTCACCCTCACCGAAGCGGGCATCGCACACCTCGCCGACCTGGACCGCCGGCTGGACCGGGCGCAGGACGAACTGCTCGCCGCCCTCTCCGCGGCCGAGCGGCGCACGCTCGTCGGTCTGCTCACCCGCATCCTCGACGCGCATACGGAGTCCGCGGCCCGTGGCCGGCCGTGACCGTCGCGGTACGGTGCCGGTCACGCCCGGTTCGGGAGTCGTGGATCGTGATCCGCCGGTCACTGCGGGCAGGGGTCCGGCCGCACGGGCGACCGCGGTACGGCCGCACCCGCCGGCAGCTGGAGTCCCGCGGAATCGGCAGTCCCGGATCATGGTGCGCCGATGGACCCGCCCGCCCCGGTACCGCAGACCGGGCCGTCGAACGCGCTGCGGGCGAAGAACACGACCGGACGACGCTGCATTCGCATATCGGACAATCTACTTCGCCCGAATGCCCGGTCTCATGCGGTGAGTTCTCGTTCCAGCGGGGTGCGGAACCGCGGGATCGGGCGTATCTCCCCGAACCAGCCGGCGGCGCGTTCGGCCTCCGCGTCGACCAGAGCGGTCGCGTCCGCGCCGATATCCTCCAGGAGCCGGGTGACGATCTCGCCGTCCTTGCGCTGGGCCCAGCCACCGACGATCCGGCCGTCGCACCAGATGCTCGGCCCGATATTGCCGTTGCGGTCGAAGAGCCGCGGCTGATGTTCACCGAGATACCAGGCGCGCGACTGCCAACCCATCGGAGTGGCATCCAGCGCGGGCAGCAGCGCCGCCCACGGCGCCGGATCGTCCACCGGTTCCAGGTCGTCGGCCAGGAGCACGCCGGGGCCGCCGTCCAACTCGACCTCCACGATATCCGCCCCGGCCAACGCCTTGCGCACTTGACCGAGCGTCCATCCGGTCCACCACTTGATATCACCGATCGGCGCCGGACCGAACGCGCGCAACCAGGCCCGGACCAATTCGACACGGGCCTCGTCGATTCCGGGTTCGGCAAGTGGTCCGGACAGCCAGGATTCCACCGGCGCCCAGGAGTACTGGCTGCTCGACCAGGTGCCGTTCGGCCGGGTCCGCACGATCCGGCCCTCGGTCCCGAGCAAGACCAGCACCCAGCTGGTGATACTCGTCGGCCGTGAATACGACTTCTCCGGCGCGGTATTGATCTGCGTACGCAGTTCGGGAACGTCCTTGCTCAGCTGGGCTCCGGTCGCGCTGCCCCGGGCCAGCAGGGCCCGATGCGTGCGATCGGCGATCTCGGTGAGCCAGCCCGCCGGGTCGCCCGCGCCGATACCCGCCTGTTCCAGGTACCGGGCGTAGGTGCGGAGCTGTTTGACCGCCAGATCGGTGCCGCAGGAGGCATGCAGCACGGGCACCAGGTCGACCGGTGCGACGAACATGGTGCGCCGCATGGCCAGCATGCGCACCAGCGCCCGGTCCTCGTACAGGGCCCGCTCCACCTGCTCGGGGCCGAGATGGTGACCACGTGCCGCCACGGACAGATGGACGGTGGCCGGGTCGGTGGCGTGCAGCACCACCAGCGACCGCACGATCTCGGCCGGGTCGGTGCCGCGGTGCCCGCCGGCGAGCCGGTGCCGGACGCCGATCCGGGCCCGGCGCTGCGCGGTACTGATCGAGTACATGGCCCGGATGCTAGCGGCAGAATCCGACATCCCGGCCGGTCGCGGCCCGGTTGCGGCGAATGTCTGCCGCGCCGTGGAATATTCGAAGGATGAGCAGACGCGTGATGAGCTTCCTGACCGGGGTGCTGTTGACGGCGTTGACGGCGACGCTGCCGGCCGCCGCGCCCGCCGGCGCGACCCAGGCGTGCTCGGTCCAGCCCCGGCCGGTCTCGATTCCGGTCGACGGTGAGCAGGCCACCGGCCTCGTCTACGAACCGTACGGCTGCGCGGTCGGGAACGCGTTGATCGTCGCGGCGCACGGGCACAAGGGGTCGTCGGCCCAGTACGCCGAGTACGTCACCGCCATCGCCGCGCGGACCGGGACCCCGGTCCTGTCCATGGATATGCGCGGCAGCGCGCAGTGGCGTACGGGGGAGTGGAACCTGTGGGCCGGCTGGCAGGACCTGGTCGCCGCGACCCAGTGGTACAAGGGCGCCCATCCCGGCGTCGCGCGCACCATCCTGTGGGGTTGGAGCCAGGGGGCGATGACCTCCGGCCTGGCCGCCGCCTACGGACCGGCCGGATTGTTCGACTACTGGGTCGATACCTTCGGCCCGTCCGATCTGGCCACGCACTGGGCCGGGCCCGCGTCGGACTATCCCGCGCTGCAGGCGCAGATCCAGCGGGACGCGGGTAACTGTGTCCCGGTGACCTGCCCGCTCGCCTATGCGGAACGGTCACCGGCGCTCCAGGCCGGCCGGATGGGTATCCGGCATGCTTTCCTCATCCACGGAACCGCCGACGAGGTGGTGCCGTTCGCGGCCAGTACCCAGATGCGGGCCGCGCTGATGCTCGCCGGGAAACCCAGCACCATGTACTCGATCGTGAGCGGCCGCACTCTGCACGGAACGGTCGAACCGGGCCGCCACAATGTCGGCCCGGCCCTTTTCGAGGCCGGTTGTGTGGTGGAGCGGCTCGCACTCGGGACCGAACCACTCGACGGTAACCGCGACTATGTGGTCGATGTCGCCCGCGGTGTGGTGGCCGCGCCCCCGCCGCCGCCCAACGCGAAATGCGCGGCCTGACAATCGGCCCGGATCAGAGCGATTTCACCCAGTTGGACAGGAGCTGCGCCCCGGCGTCACCCGACTTCTCCGGATGGAACTGTGTCGCCGAGAGCGCGCCGTTCTCCACCGCGGCCAAGAACCGGCCGCTGCCGTACTCACACCAGGTCAGTCCGGGAGCGGCGAGGTGGTCGCTGGGGGGCAGCTCCCAGTTGCGGGCCGCGTAGGTGTGCACGAAATAGAAGCGGGTGGCGGGGTCCATTCCCGCGAAGAGCACGCTGTCGGCGGGTGCGGTGACGGTGTTCCAGCCCATATGCGGCAGCACCGGTGCGTCCAGTTTGTCGACGGTGCCGGGCCATTCCCCGCACCCCTCGGTCTCCACGCCGAACTCGACACCGCGGTCGAACAGGATCTGCATCCCCACGCAGATACCCAGTACCGGCCGCCCACCGGCCAGCCGCTGCCCGATGATCCGTTCACCGCGCACTTCGCGCAGACCGGCCATACAGGCGGCGAAGGCGCCGACACCGGGGACCACCAGGCCGTCGGCGGCGAGCGCGGCCGTGGGGTCGGCGGTGACCTCGACCCGCGCGCCCGCCCGGACCAGCGCCCGCTCGGCGGAATGCAGATTGCCGGACCCGTAATCCAGCAGAACCACCGACGTCATAACACTTCCTTCACAGGCGGTACATGCGGTCCGCGGAGCCCGCAGCGTTGGCGAAGGGACCGCATCACAGCGCTCCCTTCGTCGAGGGCACACCCTGGACGCGGGGATCGGGTTCCACGGCGGCGCGCAGCGCGCGGGCCACCGCCTTGTACTCGGCCTCGGTCACATGGTGCTGGTCACGGCCGTAGAGCACCCGGACATGCAAGGCGATCCGGGCATTGAGGGCGATAGATTCGAAGACGTGCCGGTTGAGCACCGTCGAATACGGTGCCCCGGGCTCGTTGCGGCCGCGGACCGGTGCGCCGGGGATGACGGCGTGCAGCAGGTGATCCGGTTCGCCGGTGTGCACACAGTAGGGCCGGCCCGAGACATCCACCGCGGCATGCGCCAGGGTCTCGTCCATCGGGATATAGGCGTCGCCGAAACGGCGGATGCCCTTCTTGTCGCCGAGCGCCTGCCCGAGCGCCTGTCCGAAGACGATCGCGGTGTCCTCGACGGTGTGATGCGCCTCGATCTCGATATCGCCCTCGGCGCGCACGGTCAGATCGAAACTGGCGTGGGCGCCGAGCGCGGTGAGCATATGGTCGTAGAACGGGACACCGGTGGCGATATCGGTCTTGCCGGTGCCGTCGAGGTCCAGTTCCACCACGATGCCGGATTCCTTGGTGGTGCGCTCCACCCGCGCGGTTCGGTTCATACTCACTTCCGTCTCGGTGCTCAGCTGTGCGCTATCGGTTCGGTGGCGGCCAGTTTCGCGCTGACCCGCAGGAATTCGTCGTTCTCGGCGGCCAGCCCGATGGTGGCGCGCAGATAACCGGCGATTCCTACATCACGGATGAGCACACCTTCGTCCAGATAGTGCTGCCAGGCGCGCGCGGCATCCTCGAACTTCCCGAACAGCAGGAAGTTCGCGTCACTGGGGACCACCTCGTACCCCAGCTCGGTCAGCGCCCGGACGACCCGGTCGCGTTGCGCGGCCAGTTCGGCGACGCTCGCCAGCGTCTCGTCGGCATGCCGCAGCGCGGCCCGCGCCGCGGCCTGGGTCACCACCGACAGGTGATAGGGCAACCGCACCAGCAGCAGCGCGTCGATGACCGCCGGCGCGGCGACGAGATAGCCGAGCCGACCGCCGGCGAACGCGAAAGCCTTGCTCATCGTCCGGCTGACCACCAGTTTGGCGGGGTATCGGTCGATCAGGCCGACGGCGCTGGGCGCGGCGGAGAATTCCGCGTAGGCCTCGTCCACGATCACGATTCCGGGGGCGGCGTCGAGGATCCGGGCCAGATCCGTGGGCGCGATACTGTGCCCGGTGGGGTTGTTCGGGCTGGTCACGAAGACCACGTCGGGCCGCCGTTCGGCGATGGCGGCGAGCGCGGCGTCGATATCGATCGCGAAATCCGCGCCCCGTTTCGCCTCGACCCATTCGGTATCGATGCCTTCGGAAATGATCGGATGCATCGAATACGAGGGCACGAAACCCAGTGCTCGCCGGCCGGGCCCGCCGAACGCCTGGAGCAGCTGCTGCAGGATCTCGTTGGACCCGTTGGCCGCCCACACATTGGCTGTGTCCACCGTGACCCCGGTCTGCCGGGTGAGGTAGGCGGCGAGATCGGCACGCAGGGCTACCGCGTCGCGATCCGGATAGCGGTGCAGATCGACGGCCGCGGCCCGGACCGCCTCGGCCACATCGTCGATCAGCGCGCGGCTCGGCGGATGCGGGTTCTCGTTGGTGTTGAGTTGCACCGGCACACTGAGTTGCGGTGCGCCGTACGGGGATTTACCGCGTAGGTTCGCGCGCAGCGGGAGCGCGTCGAGACCGATGGCGGATCCGGGAATCGTGGTCGCGGGGGTCGCCGCGGCGTCGGGGGCGGTCACGACAGCGCCTCGAAACGCGCGCGGACGGCCTGGCCGTGGGCGGGCAGATCCTCGGCATCGGCCAGCGCGACGACATGTCCGGCCACATCTTTCAGGGCCGTCTCGCTGTACTCCACCACGTGGATTCCGCGCAGGAAAGTCTGCACGCTGAGCCCGGACGAATGCCGGGCACATCCGGCCGTGGGCAGCACGTGATTGGAGCCGGCGCAGTAGTCGCCGAGACTGACCGGGGCGTAGGGGCCGACGAAGATCGCGCCCGCGCTGCGTACCCGGGCGGCCACGGCCGCGGCATCTGCGGTCTGGATCTCCAGGTGTTCGGCGGCATAGGCGTTGACCACCCGCAGGCCCTGCTCGATATCGTCGACCAGCACGGTGCCCGATTGCGTCCCGGTGAGCGCCGTGGTGACCCGATCGGCGTGTTTCACCACCGGCAGCTGCGCGGTCAGCGCCGTGTCCACCGCATCGGCCAGCTCGGGGCTGTCGGTGACCAGCACACTGGCCGCGAGCACATCGTGTTCGGCCTGGCTGATCAGGTCGGCGGCCACGTGCACCGGGTCGGCGGTGGCGTCGGCCAGCACGGCGATCTCAGTGGGACCGGCCTCGGCGTCGATCCCGACCAGGCCGCGGCAGAGCCGTTTGGCGGCGGTCACGTAGATATTGCCGGGACCGGTGATCAGATCGACCGGCAGCAGCTCGGCGCCGTCGGTATCGGTGCCGCCGTAGGACAGCAGCGCCACCGCCTGCGCCCCGCCGACCGCCCACACCTCGTCGACTCCCAGCAGCCGGGCGGCGGCCAGGATGGTGGGGTGCGGGAGCCCGCCGAACTGCTGCTGCGGCGGCGAGGCCACCACCAGCGATTCCACCCCGGCGGCCTGGGCCGGGACCACGTTCATCACGACGCTGGACGGGTAGACCGCGTTACCGCCGGGCACGTACAGCCCGACCCGCTCCACCGGGACCCAGCGCTCGGTCACGGTCCCGCCCGGCACCACCTCGGTGGCGGTGTCGGTGCGCCGCTGATCGGCGTGCACCGCGCGGGTGCGGTCGATCGCGACCTCCAGCGCGGCGCGTACCGCCGGATCGAGCTCGTCCAGGGCAGCGGCGAGCCGCTGCGCCGGGACACGCACGGAGTCCGGGGTGACCCCGTCGAACTTCGCGCCGAATTCCAGCGCCGCGGCCGCGCCGCGATCACGGACGGCCTCCACCACGGGCCGCACCTGATGCAGTACCGAGTCCACATCGACACCACCGCGTGGCAGCGCGGTGCGCAGTTGCGCGGTCGTGGGAGTGCGACCGCGCAGATCCACGCGGGCGAGCTCGATACGGGATGTCATGGTGTTTTCGGTCCTCGTCTTCGGCCTGGAACATCAGCACAGGGTGCGGCCCCAGCCTAATGGGTGCCCTCGCGCGAAGCCCGGTCGCAGTCCACGCACGTACGGACGGAAGGCGCACGTACACCTGTCGGACCGTGGTCACCGAGCAGATTCTCTCGGTGACATCAGCAGATACGGGTGAAGACGATATCGAAATCGTGATCCCAGCTGCGGGGATCGAGTTCGGAGTCCGACCGCTCCCAGGTGGCGCGCATTGTGTTCCCCGCCTCGTCCAGGTTTCCGGTGAACCGTTGGGATGCGCCGGGGGCGTCACGCCACACCCGCCATAGCGGTCCATCGAACGACCCCTGGTAGATGCGGTGTTCGCCGGTCTGGTCGTACTGCAGGATCACGAGACGGTCCTGGTACAAGTCGTCGGCCCCGACGACTTGTACCAGGCTGATCCCGGCCTCCGGGACCGTGTAGTGGACCACCAGGAACCGTGCGTCGGGCATCCACTCGATCACCGTATGCCCGGTGATATCGGGGTACAGGCTGGTGGTCGTGTTCCATTCACCGACCATCCTGCCCATCGCGGACAGCGCGGACTCGGTCATCTACGCGTCTCCCATCGGTGGAGCGAACCCTGATGTTCAGCTACAGCGGCGACGCAGTTCCGCCACCCCCTCGCCCTCGAGTTGGTCGAGGACCACCGGACGGCCGACCATCGCCAACGCTAGCGCCTCGCCCCGGCTCCGTACCGCAGGACCGGACCCTTTCACCCAGTCGAAATCTGTCGCGGCGAACGGTAACCCCTTCGTATACCGCTCGGGACGGGTAAAAGGGTCGGGCCGGTCGATCACGGCGCGCACCCAGTCGGCGGGGATGTCATGGGGCCGGCCGAGCGGGCGGGATGTCCTGCTGGTGTACGAGCAGATCGGCGAGACCGAGGCGGGCCCCCGGCGCGATACCGAGCCGGGGCCGCGGCGAACTCCGCCAGCAGATCCGGTGTCCCGGAGCCGGCCGGCCGTCAGCGGGTATCGCTGTCGATCAGCAGATTGCCGCCGGAGCTGATGATCCGCAGGGTCGGGGTACGGGTCTGGCCGCCGTAACTGAGGTTGTTCACCCGCATATCCACCGAACCGTCGGGGTTGTTGCCCTTGAACGCCTCGATCCGGCTGAAGTTCTGCACCGTGCGGGCCGACCAGTACTGCTGGAAGTCCTGCTGGCTCCCGTACACCTGCTGGGCGGCGGGGGTCAGCAGCGACCAGGACCCGGTGGGATCCAGATAGAACTGCTCGATCAGCTGTCCGGCCTGCACCCATTCCACCGAGCCGGTGCTGGCCGTGGCACCCACCGTGGGACCGCTGGCCGCCGGGGTATCGGGCGAGTTCGAGACGGTGGCGCTGGTCGTGGTGTCCGCCCGAGCCGAACCGTTGTCACCGGAATCGGTGGAGTTGAAGAACAGCACACCGCCGACGACCGCGGCCCCGGCGATACCGCCGATGACCACCGCGCGTTTGACTCCGCCGTTACCACCCGATTTCCCCGCGACCGGCTGGGTGCTCGTGGGCGGGTGGTTCGCCGGCCGGCGTGGCGGCCGCGACTCCTGCGCGTTGCGCCCGGCCGACCGCGGTTCCGGGCGGCGCCGCGGCGGGGCCTCCTCCGCCGGGCCGCCGTTGCGGCCGGGAGCCGGCGATTCCATGGTGCTGACCGCGGCACCGCCGTGGCCGTTGCCGCCATTGCGATCGAAGGCTTCGCGGGCCGGTACGAAACCGCCGTGCTCGGCCGCGGAGTTCTCGAACCCGGCGAACCGGGTCAGCGCTTCCCGGGCCTCGCGCATGGTCGGCCGGTCCCGCGGATCCGAGCTGAGCAGATCCAGCACGAAATCGGTGGCGGGGCCCGCGTTCTGCGGTTCGCTCACCTGACCGTTGGCCGCCGCGTAGAGCACCTTGAGCGGGTTGCCGGACCCGAACGGCGGCTCGCCTTCCAGCGCATGGAAAAGCGTGGCGCCCAGGGCGAACACGTCCGCGGCCGGTGTCGGATCGGCACCGCGCGCCACCTCCGGCGCGAGATACGCGGCGGTTCCGCAGATCAGGCCGGTTTCGGTGAGCGTGACATCGCCGGTGGCCCGGGAGATACCGAAGTCGGTGATCTTCACGGTGCCGTGATCGTCGAGCAGTACGTTGCCCGGTTTCACATCGCGGTGCACGATGCCGGCCTGGTGCGCCGCGATGAGCGCCGAGGCCACCTGTTCGCCGATCCGGGCGACCTGCGGTAGCGGCAGCGGTCCCTGCGCCGACAGCACCTGCGCCAGACTGCGGGATTGCATGTACTCCATCACCAGGCACGGATCGCCGCCGTGCTCGGTGATATCGAAGACCACGATGGCATTCGGATGCTGGAACCGGGCCGCGTTGCGGGCCTCCCGGGTCGCTCGCTGCCGGAGCACATCGCGCTCCGCGGGCGGCAGACTGGGTTTGATGTGGATCTGCTTGATCGCCACCGACCGTTGCAGACGCTCGTCGACGGCACGCCAGACCACGCCTGTGCCGCCGCTACCAATCTGCTCGACCAGGCGGTAGTGATCCGCGATCAACTGACCGGTATCGATGGCGCCTACTCCGAACCTTCTCGAAATCGTGACATGCCGCGTCCTTGACCACTCACGCGTTCGGGACGAGTGTAGCGGGCACCTCGACCGCCCCAGTGGGTGCTGTCACCTTAGCGCGCGGCCGATCGTCCGAGTGCGTCGGCCTGCGGGCGCTCGCCCGCGTCGCCGCGCGGGCCGGGCGAACACACGGCTAACCGGTCCGTCGTCTTCTCCGCCCGGTCGTGCGCGGACTGCGGATGGGGAGCGCCGGGCCGTACCTACTAGGCTGTTCCGAGTGAGTCTTGTGCTGCTGCCCGCTGTCGATGTCGCCAATGGAGAGGCCGTCCGCCTGGTACAGGGCGCGGCGGGCAGCGAAACCAGTTACGGTTCGCCCCGCGACGCGGCTCTGGCGTGGCAGGAGGACGGCGCCGAATGGGTCCATCTGGTCGATCTGGATGCCGCGTTCGGCCGTGGGTCCAATCGTGAACTGCTCGCCCGGGTCGTCGGCGAACTCGATGTCGCCGTCGAACTGTCCGGCGGGATCCGCGACGACGAATCGCTGAAGGCCGCGATGGCCACCGGATGCGCCCGGGTCAACCTCGGGACCGCCGCCCTCGAGGACCCGCAGTGGTGTGCGTCGGCCATCGCGGAGTACGGCGAGCGGGTCGCGGTCGGGCTGGATGTGCAGAAGGTCGACGGGGAGTACCGGCTGCGCGGGCGCGGCTGGGTCAGCGACGGCGGCGATCTGTGGGAGGTGCTCGAACGCCTGGAACGCGACGGCTGCTCCCGGTACGTCGTCACCGATGTCACCAAGGACGGCACCCTCACCGGACCGAATCTGGATCTGCTGCGCGAGGTGTGCATGGCCACCGACGCGCCGGTGATCGCCTCCGGCGGGGTGTCCGCTCTGGCCGACCTCACCGCGATCGCCGACCTGGTGCCCGACGGTGTGGAGGGAGCGATCGTGGGCAAGGCCCTGTACGCGGGCCGGTTCACCCTTCCCGAGGCGCTGGCCGCCGTCCGGTGAACCGCGACGATCGGGGGCCGAGACGATGACCGGAACAGACAGCGAACTGACCACTCTGCTGGCCACCGCCGCCGAGATCCTCGACGGGGTGAGCGGCCGTTTCCTCGAAGGCCGGGGCGCGCCCAGCGCGGTGGCCAAGGGGTCACGGGATTTCGCGACCGAACTGGATCTGGAACTCGAACGCACCGTCTCCGCCCGGCTCGTCGACCGGACCGGGATCGAGGTGCACGGCGAGGAGTTCGGCGGGCCCGCGCTCACCAGCGGTACCGCCTGGGTACTGGACCCCATCGACGGCACCTTCAACTACTCGAACGGGCACCCGCTCACCGGCACCCTGCTGGCGCTGGTGCGGGACGGGGAGCCGGTCCTGGGCCTGGCCTGGTTCCCGCCGCTGGGCCGCCGGTACGCAGCGGTCGCGGGTGGCCCGCTGCTGCTCGACGGCAAGCCGCAGCCGCCGCTGGCGCCGGCCGTGCTCGACGAGGCGATGATCGGTTTCGGGGCCTTCAACATCGAATCCACCGGGCGGGTACCGGGCCTGTTCCGGCATCGGGTGCTCGGGGCATTGAGCGCGCTGTCCTCGCGGGTGCGGATGCACGGGTCCACCGGTATCGATCTGGCCTTCACCGCCGAGGGCACGCTGGGCGGGGCGATCGTCTTCGGGCATCACCCGTGGGACAACGCGGCCGGGGCGCTCATGGTGCGCTGCGCGGGCGGCGTGGTCACCGACCTCGAAGGTGTGGACTGGACCATCGAATCCGGTTCGGTGCTGGCGGCCGCGCCGGGCGTGCACGCCGAACTGCTGGATATGATCGCCGCGACTCGGGGCAGCGGGTACACCGCCGTCTCGGACCGGGTCGATACGGCCGGCCCGCGCGGGGAGGGGAACCCATGACGCGATACCTCCGCCATCGCTGCGGCCGCCGCGGACCGCACCCCACAGCTTCGATGAGGAACCCATGACGCTTGCAACTCGGGTGATCCCCTGCCTGGACGTGGATGCCGGGCGGGTGGTCAAGGGCGTGAACTTCCAGAACCTGCGCGATGCCGGTGACCCGGTGGAGCTGGCGGCCGCCTACGACGCCCAGGGCGCCGACGAGCTCACCTTCCTCGACGTCACCGCCTCCAGCGGCGACCGCGGCACCATGCTCGACGTGGTGACCCGTACCGCCGAGCAGATCTTCATCCCGCTCACCGTCGGCGGCGGGGTCCGCACCGTCGAGGATGTGGACCGGCTGCTGCGCGCGGGAGCCGACAAGGTCTCGGTCAATACCGCCGCCATCGCACGTCCCGAGGTGCTGCACGAGATGTCGCAGCGATTCGGGTCGCAGTGCATCGTGCTGTCGGTGGACGCCCGGACCGTGCCCGCGGGGGAGCCTGCCACTCCGTCGGGCTGGGAGGTCACCACGCACGGCGGGCGGCGCGGCACCGGTATCGACGCGGTCGAATGGGCGATCCGCGGCGCCGAACTCGGAGTGGGGGAGATCCTGCTCAATTCGATGGACGCCGACGGCACCAAGGCCGGTTTCGATCTGCGGATGATCGGCGCGGTGCGGGCCGCGGTCTCGATCCCGGTCATCGCCTCCGGTGGCGCGGGTGCGGTGGAACATTTCGCCCCGGCCGTGCAGGCCGGCGCGGACGCCGTCCTGGCCGCGAGCGTATTCCACTTCGGCGATCTGACCATCCCGCAGGTCAAGGACGCCATGCGGGCGGCGGATCTGGTGGTGCGGTGATGGACGAGATCCTCGATCCGGCGATCGCCGCCCGGCTCACACGTAACGAGGCCGGGCTGGTGGCCGCGGTCGCCCAGGAACGCGCCACCGGCGATGTGCTGATGATGGCCTGGATGGACGACCGGGCCCTGGCACGCACCCTGGCGACCCGCCGCGCCACCTACTATTCGCGATCCCGGCAGCAGTACTGGGTGAAGGGCGAGACCTCGGGACACACCCAGTATGTGCATGAGGTGCGGCTGGACTGTGACGGCGACACCGTGCTGCTGATCGTCGACCAGGTGGGCGCGGCCTGCCATACCGGTACACACACCTGCTTCGACACCGACGTCCTGCAGGCCCGGGAGTAGACCGGCGGATCAGCGCCGCGAATCCGAGGTGGTGGGCCGGCCGGACCGCCCGAGCACCGTGCCCAGATGGGTGGTGAGGGTTTCGCCCAGATCGGCCAGGGCGGCGGTCTGTTCGGCGTCCAGGGCCTCGAACACCAGCCGGTGCACCACATCCATATAGCCGGGCGCCGCCTCCACGACCTTCTGCTGCCCCTCGTCGGTGAGCAGGGCCACCACCCCGCGCCGTCCGGTGGCCGCCGTGCGGGTCGCCCACCCCATGCGCTCGAGCTTGGACACCACATGCGACAGCCTGGATAGCGATGAGTTAGCTCTTTGCGCGAGTTCGCTCATCTGCAGCCGCCGGTCCGGCGCCTCCGAGAGCAGGGTGAGTACCCAGTACTCGAAATGAGTGACACCGGATTCGCGCTGCAGGTCCGTGTCCAGGGCCCCCGGCAGGCGGTTCAACAGTGCGACCACTGCGCGCCAGGCGCGTCCTTCGACCGGGTTCAGCCAATCCGTCACTTGTCCGCCTTCTCTCCACCCCGGCGACGATTGCGGCAGTGGTCGCTCGGCTATGGAGAGTTTGCCACGACTTCGCTCGGTCGTGTGGCATCTCGGAAACGAAGGTGAGTTCATTCACAGGGCCCCCGCGCCGGGCCCCGCGGCGGATCAGGCGCCGGTATGGCCGCGGAGGAACTCCAGCGCCTTGTCCGCGTGCACATTCGCGCGCAGTTCGCTGCTGATCATGGTCAGGAGCCGGCGGTCGGTACCGATTACGAAGGTATGCCGTTTCACCGGCATCAGTTTGCCCAGCAGGCCGCGTTTGACGCCGTATTCCTCGGCGACCGTGCCGTCGGCATCGGAGAGCAGCGGGTATTCCAGCCGCTGCGATCCCGCGAACCCGGCCTGCACATCCACCGCGTCGGCGCTGATCCCGGCGCAACTCGCGCCGAGCGCGGCGAATTCGGCGGTGAGATCGCGGAAATGGCAGGCCTCGGCGGTGCACACCGGGGTGTTCGCGGCGGGGTAGAAGAACAGGACCAGTGGCCCGTCGGCCAGCAGGGCGGCCAGGGAGCGGAGCGTGCCGCTCTGATCCGGGAGTTCGAACGAGGGCGCGAGCGAGCCGATCTTCATACCGGGACAGTACCCGTGGCGGCGGGTCACGCGGGGTGCGTCGTGACGCCGCGGACCGGAACTGGAAAGATGGGGCAAATGCACGGCGCGCCCACTCCCGCGACTACCTCCCGCGAACGATTCCTCGAACTCGCCGCCGAACACCGGGTCGTCCCCGTGACCCGGAAGGTGCTGGCGGATTCGGAGACCCCGCTGTCGGCCTACCGCAAACTCGCCGGTGACCGCGCGGGCACCTTCCTGTTCGAATCCGCGGAGAACGGCCGATCGTGGTCGCGCTGGTCGTTCATCGGCGCGGGCAGCCCGTCCGCGCTCACCGCCGTTGACGGCGCCGCCACCTGGCTCGGCGCCACGCCGGCGGGGGCGCCCTCGGGTGGCGATCCGCTCGCGGCGCTGCACGAGACCCTGGAACTGCTGCGCACCGAACGGCTGCCCGGTCTGCCGCCGCTCACCGGCGGCATGGTCGGTTATCTCGGCTACGACGCGGTGCGCCGCATGGAACGGCTGCCCGAGCACGCGCTCGACGATCTGCGGCTGCCGGAGATGGTGCTGCTGCTGGCCACCGATCTGGCCGCGTTCGATCACCACGAGGGCGCGATCACCCTCATCGCCAATGCGGTGAACTGGAACGGCACCTCCGAGAACGTCGACGCGGCCTACGACGACGCCGTCGCCCGGCTGGACCGGATGACCGCCGCGCTCGGCGCGCCCGCCCCCTCCACAGTGTCGGTGTTCGATCAGCCCGACCCGCAGTTCCGGCGGGCCCGCACCCCGGACGAGTTCGGGGCAAGCGTACGTCGCCTGGTCTCCGAGATCGAGGCCGGTGAGGCATTCCAGGTGGTGCTGTCGCAGCGGTTCGAGATGGACTACGGCGGCGCGCCGATCGATCTGTACCGCATGCTGCGCGCGGCCAATCCGAGCCCCTACATGTTCCTGCTGCACATCCCGGACGGCGACGGCAACACCGCGTTCTCCATCGTCGGATCCAGCCCGGAGGCGCTGGTGGCGGTGCAGGACGGGGTCGCGACCACGCATCCGATCGCGGGTACCCGGTGGCGCGGCGCCACCGAGGAGGACGATCTGCTGCTCGAGAAAGGTCTGCTGGCCGACGAGAAGGAGAACGCCGAACATCTCATGCTGGTCGATCTCGGCCGTAACGATCTGGGCCGGGTGTGCGTCCCGGGCACGGTGCGCGTCACCGAATACCGGCACGTCGAGCGGTACAGCCACGTGATGCACCTGGTCTCCACGGTCACCGGCCGGCTCGCCCCGGGCAAGATCGCCCTGGACGCGGTACGCGCGTGTTTCCCGGCGGGCACGCTCTCCGGGGCGCCCAAGGTCCGCGCCATGCAATTGATCGAGGAACTCGAACCCACCCGGCGCGGCGTGTACGGCGGGGTCGTCGGCTACCTCGATTTCGCCGGTGACGCCGATACCGCGATCGCCATCCGCACCGCGCTGCTCAAAGACGGTATCGCCTATGTGCAGGCCGGTGCCGGTGTGGTGGCCGACTCCGAGGCCGAGTACGAGGACACCGAATCCCGGAACAAGGCGATGGCCGTGCTGCGCGCGGTCGCCGCCGCCGGAACGGTGCGTGCCTTCGACGAGGGCACCGATGCCGACCCGCGCCGGGACGGGGATCGCGCATCCGCCGCCGCGGTGCCCGGCGGGGGCGTATGACGGCGCCCGGCGATCCGGCCGCCGGCTCCGGTCCCGGCGACACGCGTGGTGCCGTCCCGGGCGGTACCGAAACCGGCGCGCCCCGGCCGGGGCCCGTCGACCGGGGCGACGCGGAACTACCCGCCACCGAGCCGGCCGGACCCGCTCCGGGCAGCCGGTACCCGGTGCCCGCGATCGGGTTGCTCGCCGTGGCCGCGGCCGCGCTGTGGGGGTCCTCGCGACTGACCTGGGTCTCCGTCACCTCGGCGGATGGACTCACCGAACCGCGCACCGACGAATTGAACGGTGGCGTCTGGTTCGGCGCGCTGACGCCGCTGGCGCTGGTGCTGCTGGCCGCGATCGCCGCGATCCTGGCGACCCGCGGGTGGGTGCGCCGGGCGGTGGGGGTCCTGGTGGCGTTGATCGCCGCGGTGACCGCTGTTCCGGCGCTGGCGCTGCTCACCGGATCCGGGGCCACCGAGCAGCGGGCGGCGACGCTGGCCGAACTGCCCGGCCGGGCGCAGGTCCAGGAGTTGGTGACGGCACCGGGGGCCGCCGTGCTCGCGCTGGCCGGGGCGGTGGCCGCGTTCGGCGCCGGACTGCTGCTGGCCCGGATGCCGACCGGCGCGAAACCGCTCTCCGGCAAATACGACGCACCCGCCACCCGCAAGGCGGCGGCGACGCGGGCGGTCCAGGAGGGTACGGCGGGCGGGCCCCTGCCGGAACGAGTGCTCTGGGATGCCCTCGACGCCGGTGCCGACCCGACCGATACCGCGGCGGCACCGGGCGACACACCGGACACGCGCGATACCCATTCCGAGATGCCGGGAAACATTTCCGGTGCGTCCGGCGGCGGCGAGAACCGGCCTGGTACGGCCGGGAAAGCGGATTCGAGGGAATCCGGCGACGTCCATTAGCAGGTCGGCCGGGGCGGTGTGATCCGCCCCCGGCGTCACGGCGCCGCGCGCTTCCATTTACTCTTGTTCAGCATCGGTGAGACATCGCCTGGGGGAATCCTGCAGGCAATAACTCGCGTCTCCCCAGAAAGGATTCGAGCCAGATGACGGTACTCGACTCGATTCTCGACGGGGTCCGCTCGGATGTAGCCGCTCGGGAAGCGGTGCTGGACTTCCCGGCAGTGAAGGCCGCGGCCGCCGCCGCGGCCCCGCCGCTCGATGCGAAGGCCGCCCTTCTCGAAGACGGTATCGGCGTGATCGCCGAGGTGAAGCGGGCCAGCCCCTCCAAGGGGGCACTCGCCGAGATCATCGATCCGGCCAGTCTCGCCAAGGCCTACGAGGACGGTGGGGCGCGCGTGATCAGCGTGCTCACCGAAGGGCGCCGGTTCCACGGATCGCTCGACGATCTGGACGCGGTTCGGGCCAGTGTGAATATCCCGGTGCTGCGCAAGGATTTCGTCGTGGGTCCCTACCAGATCCACGAGGCCCGTGCCCACGGCGCCGATGTGATCCTGTTGATCGTCGCGGCGCTGGAGCAGGACACCCTGGCCTCGCTCATCGACCGCACCGAATCGCTCGGGATGACCGCGCTGGTCGAGGTGCACACCGAGGAGGAGGCCGATCGGGCGCTCACCGCGGGTGCGACGGTCATCGGGGTCAATGCCCGGAACCTCAAAACTCTCGAGGTCGATCGGGACTGCTTCTCCCGGATCGCCCCCGGCCTGCCCACCGAGGTCATCCGGATCGCCGAATCCGGGGTCCGCGGGACCGCCGATCTGCTCGCCTACGCCGGCGCCGGCGCGGACGCGGTACTGGTCGGGGAGGGGCTGGTCACCAGTGGTGATCCGCGCGCGGCGGTATCCGAACTGGTCACCGCGGGCACGCACCCCTCCTGCCCCAAACCGGCCCGGCGGGGGCGATGATGCCCGCGGGCGGCCCCTCGTCCACCAGTGCTCCGCTGCCCGCCGCCAGCCGGGGGGTCGCACAGCGTAGCGAGCACGAACCCGACGAGGGCGGCCATTTCGGCGTCTACGGCGGCCGGCATGTGCCCGAGGCGCTGATGGCCGTGATCGAGGAGGTCACCGCCGAATACGACAAGGCACGGCTGGACCCGGACTTCCTCGCCGAACTGGACCGGCTGCAGCGCGACTACACCGGCCGGCCCTCGCCGGTCTTCGAATGCGTGAACCTGGCCGAGCATGCCGGGGGTGCGCGGATCCTGCTCAAACGCGAGGATCTGAACCACACCGGCTCCCACAAGATCAACAATGTGCTGGGCCAGGCACTGCTCGCCAAGCGGATGGGCAAGACCCGGATCATCGCCGAAACGGGCGCCGGGCAGCACGGTGTCGCCACCGCTACCGCGTGCGCGCTGCTGGGCCTGAAGTGCATCGTCTATATGGGCGCGGTGGATACCGCGCGGCAGGCGCTCAATGTGGCCCGGATGCGGTTGCTCGGTGCCGAGGTCATCTCGGTGACCCTGGGCTCGAAGACGCTCAAGGACGCTATCAACGAGGCGCTGCGTGACTGGGTCACCAATGCCGACGACACCTACTACTGCTTCGGTACCGCCGCCGGACCCCACCCCTTCCCGGTGATGGTTCGCGATTTTCAGCGGGTCGTCGGACTCGAGGCCCGCGCCCAGGTGCAGTCGCTGACCGGGCGCCTCCCCGATGCGGTGACCGCCTGCGTGGGCGGTGGCTCCAATGCCATCGGGATCTTCCACGCCTTCATCGACGACCCCGGGGTCCGGCTGATCGGCTACGAAGCGGCCGGTGACGGTGTGGAGACCGGACGGCACGCGGCCACTTTCGCCGGCGGCTCGCCAGGTGCCTTCCAGGGCGCCTACTCGTACCTGCTGCAGGACGAGGACGGCCAGACCATCGACTCGCATTCCATCTCCGCCGGGCTGGACTACCCCGGGGTCGGCCCGGAGCACGCCTTCCTGAAGGATATCGGCCGCGCCGAGTATCTCCCGGTCACCGATACCGCCGCGATGGACGCCCTCCTGCTGCTGAGCCGCGCCGAGGGCATCATCCCGGCCATCGAATCGGCGCACGCGGTCGCCGGGGCGATCGAACTCGGCCGGGAACTCGGCGAGGGTGCGATCATCCTGGTGAACCTGTCCGGTCGCGGGGACAAGGATATGGACACCGCCGCCCGCTGGTTCGGGCTTTTCGACGATCCGGATACCGGCAAGGAGAACGGTCAGTGAGTTCCGATTCCCGACTCGGCCCCACCTTCGCCGCCTGCCGGGCCGAAAACCGGGCCGCGCTCATCGGATATCTGCCCGCCGGATACCCGGATCTCGAAGGATCGCGCCGGGTCGTGCGCGCGATGGTCGAATCCGGTTGCGATATCGTCGAAGTCGGCGTCGCCTACTCCGATCCGGTGATGGACGGGCCCACCATCCAGGCCGCGGCCGATCAGGCGCTGCGCGGCGGGGTCCGGGTGCGCGATGTGTTCTCCGTGGTCGAGTCCGTGACGAGCGCGGGCGCGCAGGCCGTGGTGATGACCTACTGGAACCCGGTGCTCAAGTACGGTGTGGACCGTTTCGCCCGCGATCTGGCCGCGGCCGGCGGCGCCGGGCTGATCACCCCGAACCTGATCCCGGAGGAGGCCGGTGACTGGTTCGCCGCCTCCGAGGCCCATCATCTCGACCGGATCTTCCTGGTCGCCCCGTCCTCTACCGAGGAGCGGCTGGCGTCCACTCTCGAGGCCGGCTCCGGTTTCGTCTATGCCGCGTCGACCATGGGTGTCACCGGCGCCCGGGACGCCGTCTCGACGATGGCGCCCGCCCTGTGTGCCCGGATCCGCGAGCACAGCGAGATTCCGATCGGTGTGGGCCTGGGAGTGCGCTCCGGCGCGCAAGCCGCCGAGATCGCCGCGTACGCCGACGGCGTGATCGTCGGGTCCGCCCTCGTCACGGCGGCCGCGCAGGGTCTGGACGCGGTCCGCGCCCTGACCGGCGAGCTGGCCGGCGGGGTCCGCGGGGCGGCTGTCGCGTCCTGATCGGCGTGCGGCCCGGGACACACGGGTGGAGCCCGTACTTGCCTGGATAACCGGCTCGACTACGGTTGCCCCGTGACCGTTATCGCCGCACCGGAAACCGTCGCGACCGCCGGAACCCCCGGCGGCGCCGTACCGCACGCCGCCGATCTACTGGCCTATCTGCCCAGTCCGCCGCAGGGTGTCTGGGAAATCGGACCGTTCCCGCTGCGGGCGTATGCGATCTGCATCATCATCGGCATCATCGTCGCCATCTGGTGGGGCGAGAAACGCTGGCAGGCCCGCGGCGGCGAAGCCGGCACCGTGCTGGATGTCGCGGTCTTCGCCGTCCCGTTCGGGCTGATCGGTGGACGCCTCTACCACGTCGCCACCGACTGGCAGAAGTACTTCGGCGCCGACGGCAACCCGATGGACGCGCTGAAGATCTATCAGGGCGGGCTCGGCATCTGGGGCGCGGTCTTCTTCGGCGCCATCGGTGCGTGGATCGCCTGCCGGATCTACAAGATCCCGTTGCCCGCCCTCGGCGACGCCGTCGCCCCGGCGATTCTGCTGGCACAGGCCATCGGGCGGCTCGGCAACTACTTCAACCAGGAGCTCTACGGCCGGGAAACCGATCTGCCGTGGGGCCTGGAGATCTATCTCCGGTTCGATGATTCCGGCCGGCTCGACATGATGAACGGTGTCTCCTCCGGCGAGGTGTATTCGATCGTGCATCCCACGTTCCTCTACGAGCTGATCTGGAACGTGCTGGTGGTCGTCGCGCTGGTGCTGATCGATCGGCGTTTCCGTATCGGCCACGGCCGGCTGTTCGCTCTGTACGTGGCCGGCTACTGCTTCGGCCGGTTCTTCGTCGAACTCATGCGGGACGACGAGGCCACCCAGATCGCGGGTATCCGGATCAACTCGTTCACCTCTGGTTTGGTGTTCCTCGCCGCGATCGCCTATGTCCTGTTCGCGACCAAGGGCCGTGAAACCCCTGAGCAGCTGAGCCCGGACGCGGCCCCCCGGCCGTGGCCGTGGCAGCTGGGTGCCATGCGGGCGGCGGCAGCCGCCGGCGGGGCGGGTCCGGCGGACGGGCCCATCGACGCGGCGGACGAGGACCGCACGGGTGACGCGGCCGACGCCGTCGCGCCGGAGGAGGCCGCGGATACCGGAACCGCCGGTGCCGCATCGCCTTCCGAGCCGATGGTCGACAACGAAGCGTCCGGCGAGCCCGGGAAGACCGACTCGGGCAGCGCGGACTCCGGTGCGGCGGAGGCGAAGCCCGATTCCGGCGCGACCGCGGCGGAATCGGCGGCGACCGCGACCGAGTCATCCGATGATTCTGTGGCGGAGCAGGACGGCGAAGCGGCCGAATCCGCTGCTCCGCGAGGCAAATAGGACTCCGTTCGGCGGTCGGTGCGGGCGTCTGGCAGCATCTTGTCGCAGGGGAGGCGACATCAGGTTGTCTTCCGCTGCCGGGGGCACCGACCAAGGAGGAACGATGACCGATCCGTACCAGCAGGGCGGGCCGCAGTACGGCCCACCGGGAACCGGGCCGGACCTGAGTAAATCGCCCGGTGCGCCGGGCTACCCGTCGCAGCCACAACCGCAGCCCTACCAGTCCTACCCGTCGCAGCCGCAGCCGTATCCGTCGCAGCCGTACCCGCCGCAGGGCGGCCAGTACGGTGCCCCTCCCGGCTACGGCCAGCCGCCGGCGGGCTACGGCCCTCCGATGGGCCCCGGCGGATACAACCCGATGGACCCCGAGGCGCCCTACGGCCGGGATATGAACGGTGTGCCGTACTCGGACAAGCAGAAACTGACAGCCGGCCTGCTGCAGATCTTCCTGGGCGCGTTCGGTGCGGGCCGCTTCTACATCGGCGATACCGGTATCGCGATCGCCCAGATCGCGGTCACTTGGCTCACCTGCGGTTTCGGCGGGATCTGGCCGCTCATCGACGGCATCATGATGCTCACCGGCAGCGTGCAGGATCCGCAGGGACGCCCGCTGCGCGAGAACTGACCTGTCACACACTTTCCACAGACCCCCGGCACCCCGGGGGTCTGTTCCGTTTCCCGGGCGGCTCGCGTATCGCGATGCGGCGGGGCCGCGGCCCCGCCCGGGACGCGGCCGCGGGCATGCCGATTCCGGGTGCCGTAGCGTGGAGTTCAGCATTGTGTAGCAATGCAGTTAAATCCATATGGCAGACTTAGCTTCGCAGGTCTGCCCGCTGATTCGCCGTATGCTGTTGCCGGCGGATCGCCCGGGGGCGGACGGAACGGGACAACTCGGCAGGATTAGGCTCGACACGTGATGCGACGGACGAAGATTGTGTGCACCCTCGGCCCGGCCACTGCCACCGAGGAACGTATTCGAGAGCTCGTCGAGAGTGGTATGGATGTCGCCCGGCTCAATTTCAGCCACGGTGAGCATTCCGACCACGCCGAAAACTACAAGAAGGTGCGGCAGGCCTGCGACGATCTCGGCCGCGCCGTCGGCATACTCGCCGATCTGCAGGGCCCCAAGATCCGGTTGGGTCGCTTCGCCGAGGACAAGACGGTCTGGGCGACCGGTGAGACGGTGCGTATCACCGTCGACGATATCGTCGGCAGTCACGACCGCGTCTCCACCACCTACAAGCAGCTCGCCGACGACGCCAAATCCGGCGACCGGCTGCTGGTCGACGACGGCAAGGTCGGGCTCGAGGTCATTCGCGTCGAGGGCAACGACGTGGTCTGCGAAGTGACCGAGGGCGGCCCGGTCAGCAACAACAAGGGTGTTTCGCTGCCGGGTATGGACGTCTCGGTGCCCGCGCTGTCCGACAAGGACATCGAAGATCTGGAATTCGCCCTCAACCTGGGCGTGGACTTCATCGCACTGTCGTTCGTGCGCTCGCCCTCCGATATCGAACTCGTCCACGATGTGATGGACCGGGTCGGCCGCCGGGTGCCGGTGATCGGCAAATTGGAGAAGCCCGAGGCCATCGACAATCTCGAGGCCGTGGTTTTGGCGTTCGACGCGGTGATGGTGGCCCGCGGCGATCTCGGTGTGGAACTGCCGCTCGAGCAGGTGCCGATCGTGCAGAAGCGGGCGATCCAGATGGCGCGGGAGAACGCCAAACCGGTCATCGTGGCCACTCAGATGCTCGAATCGATGATCGAGAACTCCCGGCCCACCCGCGCGGAGGCCTCGGATGTGGCCAATGCGGTGCTCGACGGCGCGGATGCGGTCATGCTGTCCGGGGAGACCTCGGTCGGTAAGTACCCGATCGAAACCGTGCGCACCATGGCCCGCATCGTGCACGCGGTGGAGACCGAATCCACCAATGTCCCGCCGCTCACCCACACCCCGCGGACCAAACGCGGAGTGATCTCCTACGCGGCCCGCGATATCGGGGAACGTCTCAACGCCAAGGCGCTGGTGGCCTTCACCCAGTCCGGTGACACGGTGCGCCGGCTGGCCCGGTTGCACACGCCGCTGCCGCTGCTCGCGTTCACCCCCCTTCCGGAAGTGCGCAGCCAGCTGGCGCTGACATGGGGTACCGAAACCTTCATCGTGCCCACCGTGGACAGCACCGACGCCATGATCAAACAGGTCGATCAGGCGCTGCTGAGCATGAACCGATACCGCAAGGGCGACCTCGTGGTCATCGTCGCAGGCTCTCCTCCCGGTACCGTCGGTTCCACCAACCTGATCCATGTGCACCGCATCGGCGAGGAGGACCACTGATGACCGAGGATCGCGGAGCCGCCCGGTGAGCGCGCCGGTCGACGAAACGGAGACGGACAACCACACCGATCTCGACACCCTGCTGGAACTGCTGGATCTCGACGAGGTGTCCGAGGACGTCTTCCTCGGGCACCACCCGGAGAAGGTGTCCAGCCGGACCTTCGGCGGCCAGCTCGTCTCCCAGGCGGTGATCGCGGCGGGCCGGACCGCCGGACATCGCCCGATCCACGCGCTGAACGCTCATTTCGTGCGTGGCGGCGATGTGAAGAAGCCGATCGAGTACCACGTGGAGCGGCATCGCGACGGCCGGGCATTCGCCAACCGCACGGTCACCGCCACCCAGGACGGCCAGGAACTGTTCGTCATGCTGGCCTCGTTCCAGGAATGGGGTAAAGGCCTCGAGCACGCGCACGAGCGGCCCGAGGTGCCCGATCCGGAGACCCTGCCGCGGATCCAGGAGAGTTTCGCCGGCTTCGAGGACAAACTCGAGATGTTCGTGAACGCCCCGCATCCGATCGATATGCGGTACACGAACGATCCGGCCTGGATTCTCAAGGGCACCGGGGCAAAGCTCAACCACAACCGGGTGTGGATGCGTGCCGACGGCACCCTGCCCGACAATCCGCTGATCCATGTCGCGGCACTGAGCTATTCCTCCGACACCACCGTGCTCGATTCGATCCTCACCACGCACGGTCTGTCGTGGGGCCTGGACCGGATCGTGGCCGCCACGGTGAACCATTCCATCTGGTTCCACCGGCCGTTCCGTTTCGACGACTGGGCGCTGTACGCCACCGAGTCCCCGGTCGCCGCGGGATCGCGTGGGCTGGCCACCGGCCGGTTCTACTCCCGCACGGGTGACCTGCTGGCCACCACCGTGCAGGAGGGCGTGATCCGGCACTTCCCGGCCCGCCGCTGAGTGGACGCGAACTGCCGGGTCAGAGTCGCTCCGGCAGCAGCGGCTCCCATTCGAGATCGGTGCGCTGTTCGGCACTGAAGGTGAATGGTGCGCCGGGGCCGTGCGCGTCCAGGCCGCGGAGCAGCCGGTGTTCGAGGGCGGCGAGATAGCCGTCGGTGAGTTCGGCCGGATCGCCGGCCAGACTCAGCGCGATCTCGAAGGTGGCGTGCCCCTGCGGTTGCGCCCCCGGATTCGCGGTGCGCCAGCGATTGTCGAACTCGCGGTGCCGGGAATCGTCCTCGGCGACGGGCAGGGTGAAGCGCCACGCGCAGATATCACCGTCGCCCAGATGCTCGTCCAGTTCCGCTCTGACGGTGTCGACGAGATCGTCCAGGATTTCCGGTGTCACATAAACATGAAGCGAAACATCCGAAATGCGTTTCGGCATGCCTGATTCCTGTCGTGTGTCGAAACTCAGGGATCGGATTCTTCGGATCGGTGGTCCGGTTGGCGAGTGTAGTGCCCGGACCATGGAAAGTCAGGACCCGTGTCGTATTCGTAGCCGTCCGCGGACGGCGGCGGTCCGGCCGGGGCCTCGCGGCGCTCGATATGCCGCTGTCCGGTGGGGGCCCGCGCGCCGCTCAGACCGCTATCCGGGCTCGAGTTCTCATGCGTACCAGCCGGTGTGCTGGGCCGCGACCAGCGGTGAGAGCCGGGGCGTGGCGGCATTCGGCTGGACCACCACCGCCGGCCGACCCCACTGCCGATCTCCGGGCGTGGCGGTGGGGGCCAGGGCGACCAGCAGCGGTACCAGCGCATCGGCGATCCGGTCACCGACCTCGCAGTACGCCTCGGCCGACAGGCCCACGGGGTCGGCGATGTTCTCCCGCCCGACCCGGGACAGGTTGTGCCGGTGGCGATGCAGGTCTGCCACGGTGCGGGCGCCGGTGACGCGGGCGACCCGGTAGGCCTCGAGCAGGGTGAAGGTCCGTGAGTTCGAACCGGCCGCCGTGTCGCCCACCTCGTCGCGAATGTTCTCGGTCATGGTGAGTACGAGATCCGC
Source organism: Nocardia grenadensis NBRC 108939 (assembly GCF_001613445.1). Taxonomy (GTDB): domain Bacteria; phylum Actinomycetota; class Actinomycetes; order Mycobacteriales; family Mycobacteriaceae; genus Nocardia; species Nocardia grenadensis. The sequence continues at coordinate 106,592 of NZ_BDCJ01000010.1, read as the reverse complement.
GCGGTCGATATGCTCGGGCCTGAGTTTGCGAGCACGGAAACCGCCGGGATCCCCACCGAGCCCGGTGATGGCCTCGGCCGCCCGCGGTTCCACCGGAAACCCCACCAGGGCCCGGGTGCCGGCACTTTCAGCGGTGATGTCGGTGAGTCGGTATTCGACCGCGATGGAACGGGTGAGCCGTTCGGCGATCGCCGATCGGCACACGTTTCCATTGCAGACGAACAGGATATGCATAGCGCAAAGGTAATTCGCGCTGCCTGCGTCGGGCACCGGTCTCTGTGCAATATCACAGCACTTCGGGTGTTAATTCATCCGCGTGTAGTGCCGTACACGAATCCCGCCCGAGTTTTCCGTGTGGTACAGAAAATGTTTCAGACGAATCCACCAGCTGCGAGGTTCCCATAGACGAGTTCGCTACCGACTTCGGCGGCAGTCGGCGCATTACCCCGCGCGTCGTGCACCGTATGCCCACCGCGTTCCCCTCCGCCGTGCTCGGGGCCGGTCGCCCATTGACGCTGCGTGGCGCCGGACATTCCTGCGACGGGCAGACCGTCGCCGGAAACGAGCTCCTCGTCACCTACGATCCGGCCGGTACCGAACACCAGGTCCGGGAAGTCGGCGAAGACGCGGTCGAAGTGCCGGCCGGAACCAGCTGGCGTGTGGTGGAGCGATATCTGAATGCCCGCGGACGGACTGTTCCTGTCCTGACCGATCACCTACCGGTGAGTGTGGGCGGAACCCTGTCGGTAGGTGGTCTGGGCGCCACCTCGCTGCGGTACGGCATGCAGGTGGACCAGGTGGAGCGGATCCAGTTGACCGACGGCGCCGGGGTCAGCCGGTGGTGTTCGCGCACCGAACATTCCGAGCTCTTCCGCTTCGCGCTGGGCGGACTGGGCACTCTCGGGTTGATCGAGCGAGCCGTGCTGCGCACAGTGCCCTTGCCGCGGACCCTCCGTCTGCACCGCCGATCGCATCCTCGGCTCGACGACCTCGTCGCGTACACCGAACAGATCGCCGCGCGCGACGATGTCGACAGCTTCTGTGCTTCGCTACGGCGGGGCGAGCTCTCCTCGACCATCGGGCTGCCCGACACCTTTTCTCGATCCGGTGGCGATCGGTGGGTGACGGTCCGCCACACGGCGCGTGCGGAGCTTGCTCATGGGCGTCCGGTCGCGCCACCCGATGGCTGGGTCCGCATGTGGTCGGACTATGTGGTGCCCGCCGGGCGGCTCGCGCCGCTGGTCGGGGTACTACGATCGCGCGTACCGCTGGCTCGCCTTCCCGTCATGCTGTACTTCCTCGTCCTGCGTCGTCCGGCCGATGCGACGGCCTTCGCCTTCGCCCCGATCGGTGCCGCCGAGGTCTCCATCGGAATGGGCGTGTACATGTCGGTGCGCCGGACCCCGGCCGCGGTCGAGTCCGCCCGGCGGGTGTTCGGCGCCCTGCTGGAAGCATGCGCGGAACTGGGTGGGCGGCCCTATCTCTACGGCGTGCACGATTTCGAGGGTTCGCTCGTCGAGCCGCTCTACGGACCGGATCCGGCGCGGCTCGCGCAGTTGCGATCCGCCTACGGCCTGGAGCATGTCAACGCACATCTGCCCCTCGTCCGCGCCGCGGTGTCTGCGGCAGGGCAGCGGTGAGAGTGGCGTGCAAAGCGGTACCAGGTCCGACGGTGAGCCGGCCGGTGCACTTCGAGCGGCGTACGAGCAGTCACCCGGTTCACCCGATCCGGGTGACTCGGGGTTCCCGATCCGCGGCGTACGGTCGGCGCAGTACGCCCGGAGAAACTGCCGACCGAGGGAGAGGAGACCGCTGGTGGCCGATTCCGGCGCCCCGGTTCGTGGTGTGACTCCGGCGTACGCGCGGACGGTGGCGCGGACGGCGTACCTGTGGGGCTGGCCGCTGGTCAATATGCACAATCGCCGCGTCGCGATGAATCAGCTCGCCGAGCCCGGGCTGATGGCCGGGGTTGTGCCCGCCGGCCCGCCCGGCACGCTGAGCATGCTGGGCGATTACCTCCGGCCCGAGGAACGGCTGGTCGCGTGCCCGGATCAGGACGTGGTCCACGGGTTCGGGGTATTGGACGCGCGGCTGGAGCCCGCGGTGGTGCAGGTGCCCGAATTCGGTGACCGGTTCTGGGTGTATCGGGCGGTGGATCAGCGCACCGATTCGTTCGCCCGGCTCGGTGCCGTGTACCGGACCGCGCCCGGGTTCTACCTGCTCGCCCATGAATCGTGGACGGGTACGGTGCCCGCCGGAATCACCGAGGTCTTCCGCTACGACACCCGCTGCGCGGCGGTGCTCCCCCGGGTCTTCCTCGACGACACCGCGCGTGACCGTGCGCTGATCGCGCCGCTGGTGGACCGGATCACCATGTATCCGCTGTCGGAGTTCGACGGGAGGGTTCGAATCGCCGACCGGTCGTCGGCGCCCGCCTTCGGCGCCGGTTCCGTGACCCGCGGCCGGCATGAGCGGCAGTGGGTGGATCCGGAACAGTTCTTCTGCGTCCTCGGTGAGGTGCTCGACGAGGTGCCGGCGCGGCCGGGTGAGCAGGGCCTGTACGCGCGGTTTCGCGCAGTGCTCGCCGCGGCCGCGCACGATCGCGCGATCGCGGAGGTGCTACGCGAGGCGGCGGTCGATACCGATGCCGTGGTGGGAGAGCTGTTCGAATTCCGCAATATCGGGATCCCGGTGGCCGCGCACTGGACCACTCCGCACAACGGCGCGGCGTTCGGGGCCGACTACCTGTCCCGGACCGCGCTGGCGAAAACGGATATCTTCGCCGGCCCCCTGAACGAAACCGCCTATTTCTACCAGGATCTCGATGCCGTCGGCGATCGCCTGCACGGTGGCCGCGCCTACACGGTGCACTTTCCTGCCGGGCAGCTGCCACCGGTCCGGGGTATCTGGTCGTTGACGGTCTACAACAGCCGGCACTTCCTCTACTCGAACGAACTGGACCGGTATTCGCTGGGAACCAGGAATCAGGACCTCACCCACGGCGACGACGGGTCACTCACCCTCATCGTCGGTGGCGCGGGCCCCAGCGATCCGAAACAGCTCGCCAACTGGCTACCCGCGCCTGATGGCCACTTCTCGCTCGTCCTGCGCGCCTACTGGCCCGTATCCGGCATTCTCGATGGCAGCTGGTCGCCGCCCGCGGTCACGCCGCAGATCTGACCGCCCTTCCCGGCACCGGCGGGTCTGCCACCGTGCGATGGCCGCATCTCCCCGCCCCTTATCGCGGTAGCAACCTGGTGGGCAGCTGCGGACCACCGCGGACCGTGCGTGATGGAGGGGAATGAGCCGGACTCGGAATTACCGTCCGACCTTGGTGCCGAGTGTGGGACTCGAACCCACACGTCCTTTCGGACAACGGTTTTTGAGACCGTCGCGTCTGCCAGTTCCGCCAACTCGGCGCACCGGGTGCACATAGTATCCGCTGCTCGCCCGGAACACCCAATCGCGGGGGCCGCGATCACGGCGGAACCCGGTTACGCAGGGTATATGCACCGTCTATGACGGTGAAAGGTAGTCTTTACACCACCCGATCGCGTGACGGCGGATCGACGGCCGTGCCCCGGCCGGGATCCGTCGTCCGTGCTCTCGGGACGAGGCATCGGAACCAGAGGGGTCGTTTATGAGCACTAGTGCGGACGCCGCGGCGAAACGCGTGGTCGTCGCCGAAGACGAGGCGTTGATCCGGATGGATCTGGTCGAGATGCTGACCGAAGAGGGCTACCAGGTGGTGGGGGAGGCCGGGGACGGTCAGCAGGCGGTGGACCTCGCGGTGGAGCATCGGCCGGATCTGGTCATCATGGATGTGAAGATGCCGCGCCGGGACGGTATCGACGCCGCGGCCGAGATCGCCTCCAAACGTGTTGCACCCGTGGTCATCCTGACCGCGTTCAGTCAGCGCGATCTGGTGGAGCGGGCGCGCGACGCCGGTGCGATGGCCTACCTCGTGAAACCGTTCACCAAATCCGATCTCGTTCCGGCGATCGAACTGGCGGCCAGCCGCTTCCACGAGATCACCGCGCTGGAGAGCGAGGTCGCCGGCCTGTCCGAGCGGTTGGAGACACGTAAACTCGTCGAACGGGCCAAGGGCGTGCTCATGCAGACGCAGGGGCTCAGTGAACCGCAGGCCTTCAAGTGGATCCAGCGCACCGCCATGGACCGTCGCACCACGATGAAGGCGGTGGCCGAGGTCGTTCTGGAGAACCTCACCCCGCAGTGAGCCCGCGGCGGGCGCGTACCGGCCTTAACAACCCGGAAACACAAGCCGGAAAATAATTTGCGACGACATCATCCCGATGATCCGAATGTGACACGGGATCAACATGCCGGAGTTATGTTTCTCACGAGTCGGAGTCTTCGGCTCCCTCGGCCGGCCGAGGTTGATGAGGAACATAGGGGTAGATCGTGCTCGGTTCGATATGGCTGTCGGGTGCCCCCCGACGCGGACGCACGGTACGCGGAATACTGAGTGTCGGGGCTGCCGCCGTGCTGGTCCTGACCGGTTGCGGTGACAAGACCACAGACAACACGGAGACGTCGGGAGCGGGGGGACTGTCCATCCAGCCGCTGATGCAGATCGACTCGGCGGGTAGGGAAGTTCCGGCCGCCGATACCGGCGCCGCGGCCGATCCGGCCGGGAACGGGGCGGCGACCTGCCCACCGACCACCACCATCGCCATGGCCGGCGCGCTGACCGGCCCCGACGCGGCGCTGGGCATCAATATCGTCAATGGCGTAAAACTGGCCCTCGACCAGCACAACAAGGCGAATCCGGGCTGCCGGATCAAGCTGAAGGAATACGACACCGAGGGCGATCCGCAGAAGGCCAGCCAGGTGATCCCGCAGATCGTGAACGATCCGTCGGTGCTCGGCGTGGTCGGTCCGGCGTTCTCCGGGGAGACCAAGGCCACCGGTCAGATCCTCAGCGATGCCGGCCTGGTCGCGGTCTCCTCTTCGGCCACCAATGCCACCCTGACCAAGAACGGCTGGAAGACTTTCTTCCGCGGCCTGGCCAATGACGACGTGCAGGGTCCGTCGGTGGCGAAGTACCTGGTCGGCACGGCCGGCTACAAGAAGGTGTGCGTGGTCCGGGACAACACCGATTACGGAGTGGGCCTGGCCCAGAGCATCACCGCCGGCCTGGGCGCGGCCGCCGATCCGGCCTGCGCGGCCAGTATCAAGAAGGGCGACAAGGACTTCTCCGCCACCGTCACCAAGATCTCCGGCGCCCAGCCGGACGCGATCTTCTACTCCGGGTATTACGCCGAGGCGGCACCGCTGGTACAGCAGTTGCGGTCCGGTGGAGTGGACGCGACCTTCGTCTCCGCCGACGGCACCAACGATCCGCAGTTCGTCTCCCAGGCGGGCGGCTCCTCGGAGGGCGCGCTGCTGTCGTGCCCGTGCGGTCCCGGTCCGGACGAGTTCGCGCGGGCCTACGAGGAACTGAACGGCCAGGCGCCGGGCGTGTACTCGGTGGAGGGCTACGACCTGGCCACCATCCTCGCGGCCGGTATCGATGCCGGCAAACTCACCCGCCCCGACCTGCTGGAGTTCGTCCGCGGGTACAGCGGTGACGGCCTGGCCCGGCACTACCAGTGGAATGCCGACGGGGAACTGTCCGCCGCGCTGATCTGGGTCTACAAGGTCGGCTAACGGCCGGCGGGCGGTACGCGCCCCGGCATTCGCCGGGGCGCGCACCGCGCGCTGCTCGGGTGAGGGTCCGATGACGATGAGGGCGGATTTCCAATGACAGCATCCTTGCCGGCCGCCGCGGCCGTTCTCGCGCAGGGATCGATCGACTTCAACTACCAGGGTGTTATCGATCAGTTCTGGCGGCTCACGGTCGACGGTTTGTCCTACGGTGCGATATATGCGCTGGTGGCGGTGGGGTACACCCTGGTCTACGGGGTACTCCGGTTGATCAATTTCGCGCATTCCGAGGTGTTCATGCTCGGTATGTTCGGACAGTACGTGGGCCTGATGTTGCTGGGGTTCGCGCCCAGCGGCAATGTCTACAGCCAGGGCGTGATCCTCACGGTGACCTATATGGGCCTGGCGATGATCTTCGGAATGGCGGTGTCGGGCGCGGCCGCGGTCGGATTGGAGCGCGCGGCCTATCGGCCGCTGCGCCGCCGCGGTGCCAAACCGTTGACCTTCCTGATCACCGCGATCGGAATGTCCTTCGTACTCCAGGAATTCGTGCACTTCGTGCTGCCGAAGCTGTGGCCGGACCTGGGCGGTACCAATGCGCAGCAGCCGATCATGCTGGTCGAACCGACGGTGCAGTTCACCATCGGCGGCGCCGACGTCACCAATGTGACGTTGGTGATCGTGGTGTCGGCGGTGACACTGGCGGTCCTGGCCGAGGTGCTCATCAACCGCACCCGGTTCGGACGCGGTATCCGCGCGGTGGCCCAGGATCCCGATACCGCCACACTGATGGGGGTTTCGCGGGAACGGGTCATCATGTTGACGTTCCTCATCGGCGGTCTGCTGGCCGGTGCCGCCGCGATGCTGTACGTGATGAAGATCCCCAACGCCATCATCTTCTCCGGCGGGTTCGTGCTCGGTATCAAGGCGTTCAGCGCCGCGGTGCTGGGTGGTATCGGGAACCTGCGCGGTGCCCTGCTCGGTGGTCTGCTGCTCGGTCTGGTCGAGAGCTACGGCCAGATGCTGTTCGGCACCGAATGGCGGGATGTGGTGGCGTTCGTGGTGCTGGTGCTGGTGTTGTTCTTCCGGCCCACCGGCATTCTCGGCGAAAGTCTCGGGAGGGCCCGCACATGAGCACGGTGCAGATCGAGAAAACCGCGGGGCACGGCCTGGGCGACGAGATCCGTGCCTGGTGGGCCGGGCTGAGCCGCCCGGCGCAGTGGGCGGTGGGTATCCCCGCCCTCACGGTGCTGGCGCTGCTGCCACTGTTCCCGCCGCCGCTGCTGGACACCCCGGGGACCAGTTTCGGCGGGGTCATGGCACAGTTCGCCATGTACGCCCTGATCGCCATCGGCCTGAACGTGGTGGTCGGCCAGGCCGGGTTGCTGGATCTCGGCTATGTCGGCTTCTACGCGGTCGGCGCCTATACCGTCGGCCTACTGACCAGCCCGAACAGTCCGTGGAACCAGACCGACGGCGGTTGGCTGCACTCCGATTGGGCGTGGCTGGCCTGTGTTCCGCTGGCCATTCTCGTCACCGCGGTCTCCGGGTTGATCCTCGGTTCGCCGACACTGCGGCTGCGCGGGGACTATCTGGCCATCGTGACCCTCGGCTTCGGTGAGATCGTCCGGCTGCTGGCCGACAACCTGGGTGAACTCACCAACGGCAGCCTGGGCCTGTCCGGGATCGCCTATCCGCATATCGGCGAATCGGAAGCCCGGCCCAACGGTGTGTTCTCGGCCGGTAACGTCGGCGATCCGAACAGTTCCGACCTGGTCGACCGCGCCAATTCCGGGACCTGGTGGTACTGGGTCGGCATGCTCGCCGTGGTGGCGGTGCTGCTGCTGGTCGGCAACCTGGAACGCAGCCGGGTCGGCAGGGCGTGGGTGGCGATCCGCGAGGACGAGGATGCCGCGGAGATCATGGGTGTACCCACCTTCAAGTTCAAACTGTGGGCGTTCATGATCGGCGCCGGGATCGGCGGCCTGTCCGGCGCCCTGTTCGCGGGACAGGTGCAGTTCATCAACCCGACCGGCTTCAACATCATCAACTCGATGCTGTTCCTGTGCGCGGTGGTGATCGGCGGCCAGGGCAATAAACTCGGCGTGATCGTCGGGGCCTTCCTGGTGGTGTACCTGCCGAACCGGTTGATGTCGGTGGAGATCACCGATGACGAGACCACCGGATACGTCCAGCTCGTGGTCGCGCTCGTGATGGTCGCGGCACTGCTGGTGGGCTGGCGGCTGCGGGCCCGCGAGCTGGCCGGCCCGTGGCGCTGGGTGTATCTCGCGGTGACCGTGCCGGCGGCGGTGTACGCCGTGCTGCTGCTGAGCAGTGTGCTCATGTTCTATTCCGGCGGCGCGCAGAGTCTCGGCGACCTCAAATATCTCTACTTCGGAATCGCACTGGTGGTGATGATGATCCTGCGACCCCAGGGCCTGTTCCCGGTCCGGCAGAAACTGCTCGCCTACGGCCGGCAGATCGTGCGGGCCGTCCGCCGGCCCATCGCGGAGGTGACGTCGTGACCGGGCCGAACGCGGGGGACGCGCTGTTCGACAACGAGGATCTGGCCGCCGGATACGCGGCCGGGCAACCGGTCGAATCGTCCGGTGAGGTCGACGTGACCGCTGTCGATCCGGCGCTGGCCGACGCCGCGACGGTGGCCGAGGTGGTGGCCGCGCACCGGGAGATCCGGACCGAGGTCGGGGCGCCGCTGCTGCGTACCGAGAACCTCACCGTGAAGTTCGGTGGGCTCACCGCCCTCGAGGCGGTGAGTTTCGAGATCCGGCGCGGCGAGATCCTGGGCCTCATCGGCCCCAACGGTGCCGGGAAGACGACCTGTTTCAACGCGATCACCGGGGTGTACCGGCCCGCGGCCGGCGCGGTGTACTTCGACGGGCAACCGCTCACCAAGAGCAAACGTAACGCGATCACCCGGCTCGGGATCGCCCGGACATTCCAGAACGTGCGGCTCTTCGGCGAGATGACCGCGCTGGAGAACGTGGTGGTGGGCACTGACGCCCGGCATCGGACCTCGGTGCCGGGGGCGATCCTGCGGACGCGGCGGCATCGCCGGGAGGAACGCGACGCGCTCGAACGCGGGATGGCACTGCTGGAATTCGTGGGGATCGCCCCGCGCGCGGTGGAGAAGGCCCGCAATCTCTCCTACGGCGATCAACGGCGCCTCGAGATCGCGCGGGCGCTGGCGACCGAACCGAAACTGCTGTGTCTGGACGAGCCGGCCGCCGGGTTCAATCCGAGCGAGAAATCCGCGCTCATGGACCTGATCCGAAAGATCCGCGATGACGGGTTCACCGTGTTGCTGATCGAGCACGATATGCGGCTGGTGATGGGGGTCACCGATCGGATCGTGGTGCTGGAGTTCGGGCGCAAGATCGCCGACGGCCTGCCCGAGCAGATCCGTACCGATCCCGCAGTCATCGCCGCCTACCTGGGCGTACCGGATGAGGAACTGACGGCGGCTGATCTCGCGACCTCCACGGCGGCGGTACGGGCGGAGCAGGACGCGGCGGGTGACGCCGGGCACGGAGCGGAGGAGCGGGGATGACCACGGCACCGGACCAGTTCACGCCGGATACCGGCACCGAGCCGCTGCTCGAGGTCACCGATATGGTCGTCGGCTATGGCAGAATTCAAGCCCTGCACGGTATTTCGCTGCGGGTCGCCCCCGGGGAACTGGTCACCCTGCTGGGTGCGAACGGCGCCGGGAAGACCACCACCATGCGCGCCCTGTCGGGATTGTTGCCGTTGACCCGGGGGCAGATCAGGTTCGAGGGACGCGATATCAGCCGGTTGAAGGCGCACCACCGGGTGATCGCCGGGCTGGTGCAGGCGCCCGAGGGCCGGGGCGTGTTCCCGGGGATGACCGTGCAGGAGAACCTGGATATGGGGTGCTACGCCCGGCCCTTCGCGAAGAAGACCGAGTACGACGCCGCCCTGGACCGGGTTTTCGAACTGTTCCCGCGCTTGCTGGAACGGCGTAAGCAGGCCGGCGGCACGCTCTCGGGCGGCGAACAGCAGATGCTCGCCATCGGGCGGGCGCTGATGGCCCGGCCGCGGTTGCTGCTGCTGGACGAACCGTCCATGGGCCTGGCGCCGATGGTGATCCAGCAGATCTTCCGGATCATCGCCGAGATCAACGCCACCGGTACCACCGTGCTGCTGGTGGAGCAGAACGCCCGGCAGGCGCTGGCCCGCAGCGATCGTGCCTACATCGTGGAAACGGGAGAGATCACCAAGACCGGGCGCGGCCGCGAGCTGCTCGACGACCCCGCGGTACAGGCCGCTTATCTGGGTGTCGGCTGAGGCCGGCTCGGTAGGGGTGGCGCCGACTCGGGACGGCCCGGTAGTGAGTCGTCGGCGGGGGCCTTCCGCTCCGGGCGGCCCGGGCCCGGGCCGGGGCCGACCTGGTACGGGTGTGGGCGGGTGTCGGTGGGGGTCCCTAGACTCTCGGGGTGTGACCTCACCGACCACTGCGCAGCCGACGACCTCCGCCTCCGCCGCCCCGGGTTCCTCGGGAGAGCGGCCCACGCTGCTGCTACTGGACGGGCATTCGCTGGCCTACCGGGCCTTCTTCGCGCTTCCCGCGGAGAATTTCCAGACGGTCACCGGGCAGACCACCAATGCGGTGTACGGGTTCACCGCCATGCTCATCAATCTGCTGCGCGACGAGAAACCGACCCATGTGGCCGCCGCCTTCGACGTCTCCCGGCAGACCTTCCGGGTGGAGGCCTACCCGGCGTACAAGGCGAACCGGTCGGCGACTCCCGACGAATTCCGCGGGCAGGTCGAGCTCACCAAAGAGGTGCTGGGTGCGCTCGGTATCCCGGTGATGGCGATCGAGGGCTATGAGGCCGACGACATCATCGCCACGCTCACCGCTCAGGCCGTGCCGCAGGGGTACCGGGTGCTGGTGGTCACCGGCGACCGTGACTCGATCCAGCTGGTGTGCGACGACGTGACGGTGCTGTACCCCCGCAAAGGGGTCTCCGATCTCACCCGCTTCACCCCGGAGGAGGTCGAGAAGAAATACGGTCTCACCCCGGCGCAGTACCCGGATTACGCGGCGCTGCGCGGTGACCCCAGCGACAATCTCCCCGGTATCCCGGGCGTGGGGGAGAAGACCGCCGCCAAATGGATCCGCGAGTACGGGGATCTGAACACGCTCGTCGACAAGGTGGACGAGGTGCGCGGCAAGGTCGGTGACGCGTTGCGCGCCAATCTCAGCAGTGTGGTGCTCAACCGGCAGCTCACCGAGATGGTTCGCGACGTCCCGCTGCCCTACACCCCCGATCAGCTGGCCCAGGGGGCCTGGAACCGGGAGCGGATCCACCAGCTGTTCGACGATCTGGAATTCCGGGTACTGCGTGATCGGCTTTTCGAAACCCTGGCCCCGCCCACCGTGGAGGCCGACTCGGGTTTCGAGATCAGCGGGGGCACGCTGGAGCCCGGCAGTGTCGCGGACTGGCTCGCCGAGCACGCGAAATCCGGTGCCCGGCACGGTATTTCGTTGTCCGGTACCAGCACGCCGGCGGCCGGTGACGTGCGAGCCCTCGCCATCGCCGCCGCGGACGGCGAATCCGGCTATATCGATATCACCGCCCTCACCGCCGAGGACGAATCGGCGCTCGGTGCCTGGCTCACCGATACGTCGCATCGCAAGGCCCTGCACGAGGCCAAGGGGGCGCTGCACGCGCTGCGCGGTCGTGGCTGGACCCTGGGCGGTCTGAGCAGCGATACCGCCCTGGCCGCCTATCTGGTCCGGCCGGGGCAGCGCAGCTTCAACCTCGATGATCTGTCGCTGCGGTACCTGCATCGGGAACTGCGCACCGAGACCGAGGCCGCGCCGCAGCTCTCCCTGCTCGACGCCGAGGACGCGGTGGACGCCGAACTCGCGCAGAACGAGATGCTGCGGGCCCGCGCGGTCGCCGATCTGGCCGACGCCCTGGACGAAGAACTCGCCAAGATCGAATCCACGCCGTTGCTCGACGAGATGGAACTGCCGCTGCTCGGGGTACTCGCCGAACTCGAGGACGCCGGTATCGCCGTCGACACCGATCAGCTCGGCGAATTGCAGCGGCAATTCGCGGACAAGGTCGCCGAGGCCGCGAATGCCGCCTACGACGTGATCGGCAAGCAGATCAATCTCGGGTCGCCGAAACAGCTACAGGTGGTGCTGTTCGACGAACTCGATATGCCGAAGACCAAACGCACCAAGACCGGCTATACCACCGACGCGGACGCGCTGGAATCGCTCTACGAGAAGACCGAGCATCCTTTCCTGCAGCATCTGCTCGCCCATCGCGACGCCACCCGCCTCAAGGTCACCGTGGACGGCCTGCTGAAATCCGTGGCCGACGACGGCCGGATTCACACCACCTTCAACCAGACCATCGCCGCCACCGGGCGGCTCTCGTCCACCGAGCCCAATCTGCAGAACATTCCCATCCGCACCGATACCGGCCGGATGATCCGCGACACCTTCGTGGTCGGCCCGGGCTACGAATCGCTGATGACCGCCGACTACAGCCAGATCGAGATGCGGATCATGGCCCATCTCTCCGGCGACGAGGGCCTGATCGAGGCCTTCAACTCCGGCGAGGATCTGCACAGTTTCGTCGCCTCCAAGGCGTTCGACATCCCGATCTCCGAGGTCTCCCCGGAGGTCCGCCGCCGGATCAAGGCGATGTCCTACGGCCTCGCGTACGGCCTCAGCTCCTACGGTCTGTCCGCCCAGCTGAAGATCAGCACCCAGGAGGCGAAGGAGCAGATGGACATCTACTTCGCCCGGTTCGGCGGTATCCGCGACTATCTGCACGCCGTGGTGGAGCAGGCCCGCAAAGTGGGCTATACGCAGACCCTCTTCGGCCGCCGCCGTTACCTGCCCGACCTCGACCACAGCAACCGCCAGCGCCGCGAGGCCGCCGAGCGGATGGCGCTCAACGCCCCGATCCAGGGCACCGCGGCCGATATCATCAAGGTCGCCATGATCAATGTGCACAGCGCGCTCGCCGAGTCGGGGCTGCGTTCGCGGATGCTGCTGCAGATCCACGACGAACTCGTCTTCGAGGTCGCGCCGGGCGAGCGGGAACAGTTGCAGGAGCTGGCCCGGGAGCAGATGGCCTCGGCCATCGAACTCTCTGTCCCGCTCAGTGTTTCGGTCGGTGTCGGGCGCAGCTGGGATGCGGCAGCCCACTGAGTTCACTCCTGGATGAGTGATTCCCGATTGCTGCCCGCCTGCTGGCGGGCAGCAATCGGCTTGGTGGGTGAATCGCGGGATCGGTTGCGCGGGTGTAGAAGCGGAGGGTATCGACGTGACCGAAGACCTCGATCCCTCCCGACCGCACTCCATCTTCTCGTCGATGACCATGTCGTGCCTGCTGGGCGGCGGCATCCGGGTCGCCCGAAGAAGCCGAGCGCGATCCCATTTCTGAGAGCGGATGTCGCATCCGTGATCTCGGCGCGGTGGGATCGCTGCCGATAAGGCGAGTCTTCCGGCGCGTAAACATGTCCGACGATCGCGGACGGGTTTATGATGCTCGGCAGGTACCGCGGTCCACCGAAACGGTGAGTGTTCCAGTGCGGTACGAAACCGTCTTCGACTGCTGTGGTCGATTTCGCGGGATACGAGTCTCTGACCCGCGGACGCGCGGCGCTGACGCTGTGGGTGAGTTCGTGTGTGAAATCCCGATCTGTTCACAACTGACTGGAGCACGATGAACCGCAAGTTTTCGTACGCCGTCGCGGCCCTTGCCGCGGTGGTCACGACTGTGACGGGGGTTCTCTCCGTCGCCGATTCAGCGGCCCGGGCGGCACCGGGGGAGATCACATCCGGCGGCCTGCACATGGTCGCGTCCGCGAATGCCAATACTGTTGTGCCGTCCCCCGATGCAGCGCTGGGGGTGCCGTTCGCCCACGCGGTCAAGGTATCCGGTGACTTCTCGGTGGCCCTCGACGCCGGCTCGCCGGTGCGCGGGGGCGAGATCGTGGCCGGATATCTGATCGGCTGCGCCGTCGAGCTCGCCGGTATCTGGGTCGGAATCTCGCCGAGTGTCGGTACCAACGCCGAGCTCGCGACCTCGTTCGGGATAGACGGCCATGCCGACCTCGGCCTGGCGATAGACGCCCCGCCCACCGTAGGGATCGGTACGGGTGTCAACCTGGCGGTCATACCGGCCGTCGGGGTAGAGAGCGGCCTCGCGGGCGAAGCCGTGGTGAGCCTGGCCCCGGGGATCGTTACGGCGGCGGTGATCGGCGCAGCGGAACTCGACGAGGAATCGACCTTCCCGTACTCCTTCGCCCACACCAATACCCCCCTGAATGTCAACCGTTGCCTGTCGCCCGCTTCGGCCATGCCGTTCGTCACTGTTCGCGCGGATTCCACCGGTGGCAGTGTGCAGACCACGGGCTACGGAGCATCGTTCGCCTTCTGAGCGACACCGGGCACCCGCCGCGGCAACGACGGCGGCCGGTACGGGAACGGCTGTGGCAGATCACCGTCGGCCGGCACCGGCAGCGAGAAGGCCGGCACCGGGGCGCCGCCACACCGGGGGCGGCGACCGGATATCCGGCAAGCGGATTACCGGCCAGAGAACTGCCCGAGCGGTCGAGCCCGCGCCGACGATGCCATGCGCGCACGGCAGGTTGCCGGCGGCGGGGCGGGGCGTCGATCGGACGGACTGGTGCCGCTCGGGCTGTGCGCTCGGCGCCGTACCCGGGTGCACGGGCGTCGCGGGAGCACCGCGGGGTAGTGGCGCGAAACCGGCGCCCGGATCGAGGGCGCGGAGTCCGTTCCGTCACGCCGGCCTGGACAGCGCTCCGGGTTGCCTACCGGTGACCAGGGAGAACAGTCGTCGGCGGTAGGCGAAACGGCGGGCGAAGATGGTTGCCATCTTCCTCGGAAGTCTTTATTCTCGACCCCGTGCAAATCCTTGCCGGCTGCCTGTGCGCCGCGCCGATGTTCGCAGATCGCGACGGTGCGGTGCTCCTCTCGCGTACCGCGGAGTCGGCTCGTCGGCTACTTGCCGTAGTAGTAACCCGCCGTAGCGGGGTCTGATTCGGACCGGCCCCCTCGCTGCGGGCCCCCTTATTCTGCTTTTGCTGGTCCCCCAAACCTGCCGACCATCTCTGGGAAGACCTACGTGCTCATGACCACATTGACTCTGGAAAATAACGCCCTGACCACGGCCGCCCCGCGCAGCCTGCGTACCGAATGCGCGGAACTGACGGCCGACCAATTCCACGACCGTTACGGCGAATGCGCCGGTCCGATCCGGCTCGCGGGCTGGTCGTCCACCGGTGCGCGCGGTGGCGCCTTCACCGCGACCCTCGAATTCGCGGGCTGGTCCCGTTCGGTCGTGGCGGCGGGCAGCCCCATCGCCGCTATGACCTCGGCACTCTACGAAGCCGGCTACCCCGTCGAGATTCTGCGGTTCCATCAGCGTCGCACGGCGGTGGGTACCGCGACCTTCGTGCAATGTGAATGCGACGGCCGCCGCGGCTGGGGCGCCGCTCTCGCCACCGACGGCGCGGAATCCTCGGTGCGGGCGATGATCGCCAGCGTGAACCGCCTGGGGGCGCTGCGCTAGCGGGCTACCGGCCGCATCTTTAGCACAACGCAACGGCGGGCTCCACACCATCCCCGGAAAGTGTGGAGCCCGCCGTCGTTCGTCAATCCTATTCGGCTGCTTCGCCGTTGGCCGCCTGCTGCTCGGCGAGTTGCTTACGAACCTCGTCCATATCCAATGCCTTCACCTGGGAGACCAGATCCTCCAGCGCCGCCGGCGGCAACGCCCCGGGCTGCGCGAAGACGAGCACACCCTCGCGGAAGGCCATGATGGTCGGGATGGACTGGATATTGGCGGCCGCGGCCAGGCCCTGTTCCGCCTCGGTGTCGACCTTGCCGTGCACGACATCGGGATGTTTCTCCGACGACGCATCGTAGGTCGGGGCGAAGCTGCGGCACGGTCCGCACCAGGAAGCCCAGAAATCGACGAGTACGACGTCGTTACTGGTGACTACGTCATCGAAATTCTGCTGCGTCAGTGTCTGGGTGGCCATGACGTCCTCTCGTGGTCGGTTTCAGGCTGTAACGCCGGCCCCGGCCGCGGTGTTCCACGGCGGTGTCGTACGCCACCGGCCCCCACCCTACGTGCCGGGGCCGGGGTGCGCTCCGGCTCCGGTCAGCCGTGTTCGGCGACCGACCATGCCCGGCGCCGGTCGCCGTCCCAGCGCCGGACACCCACCACGGTCGCGGTGGTATCGCGGTCGGCCGCGACGGCGGCCACCGCGTCACCGATCCGCTGCGGGAGGACCCGTCGCGCCAGCGTGACATGCGGTGTCCACTGGTTCGGGCGCAGATTGGCCGGGATATCGGGACACGGCTCGATCACCTGGTGGATGCGGCGATGCTAGGCCAGCAGTTGTTCGGACGGGACCACCGCCCGTACCAGGATCGGTCGTCGTGCCCCGAACACCAGCACTCCGCCGAGACGTACCGGGAAGGGCCGGAACGGCAACCGGTCGAGCTCCTGCTCGATCCGCGGCCAGATCTGCCGGGCCACCGCCACGGTGATATGCGGCCGGTGGTTTTCGGTAGCGCCGTCGTGTCTGCTCTGTCCCAACCCCGGTAGCCCCGCTTCGGCGAGCAGTTCCCACTGCCGCCGGATACGTTGCTCGGCCGCCTCGTCGAGCAGTAATTCCACCGACTGCACCATGATCTGCAGACGGTAGCGGGTCGGGCGCCGGAGTACGGGCGGTGGTCTTCCCGGGCGCCGCGCCCGGAGATCAATCTTGTGTTACTCGGGGTGTGCCGCGAGCCGGGGTCGCCTACTGTGCCTGACAAGGTCGATGAGCGGCCGAGGGTCCGCAATTGTTGGCGAGCGGCAGGTGGTGGCGGTGGTGTATCGATCCGGTGCCCGAGTGCGGCGGATTCTGTGCGGGCTGGCCGGTATCGCGCTGCTGGCCGGGTGCGTGACCAATGTCGAGGACACCGGGCCCGTCCCGCCCAAGATCACGGTGCGAGCGGTGGACGCGCTGGCCGCGCGGGTGCCGGCCGATATCGCCGCCGCCGGGGAGGTGGTGGTCGGGGTCAATGTGCCGTATCAGCCGAACGAGTACCGCGACCGGCACGGCACGATCGTCGGCTTCGATGTGGATCTGATGGACGCGGTGACCGCGGTGCTCGGACTGCGGGCCCGCTACGCCGAATCGGCGTTCGAGAAGATCATTCCCGCCGTTCAGGCCGGTACCTACGATATCGGCATGTCCTCTATCACCGATTCGGTGGAGCGGGAGAAACAGGTCGATTTCGTCACCTACTTCAGCGCGGGGGTGCAGTGGGCACAGCGCACCGGCCGGCACGTCGACCCTACGAACGCCTGTGGTAAGCGCGTCGCGGTCCAGGCGACGACGGTGGAGCACATCGAGGAGGTCCCGGCCAAGAGCGAAGCCTGTGTCGCCGC
The DNA here is from genome assembly GCF_001613445.1 of Nocardia grenadensis NBRC 108939. Lineage (GTDB taxonomy): Bacteria > Actinomycetota > Actinomycetes > Mycobacteriales > Mycobacteriaceae > Nocardia > Nocardia grenadensis. The sequence goes on along the minus strand of NZ_BDCJ01000010.1, from coordinate 89,442 downwards.
GGGCCGGGACCCGATCATCATCGACGCGTTCGACGAACAGAGCGCGGTGACCAATGCGCTGGTACTCGGCCAGGTCGACGCCATGTCCGCGGATTCCCCGGTCACCGCGTACGCGATCGAACAGACCGGCGGCAAGATCGAACCGGCCGGCCCGATCTTCGACGCGGCGCCCTACGGGTGGGCCGTCGCGAAAGGGTCGCCGCTGGCGCCGGTACTGCGCGACGCGCTGCAACACCTCATCGACACCGGGCAGTACCGGCAGATCACCCTGAACTGGGGAGTCCAGGAGGGCGCCCTGCGCACCTCCGTGATCAACGGTGCGAGGGAGTCGACGCGATGACCGCAGATCCGAGTGGGACCGCCCGGCCCGAACCCATCGCCGCGGTGCCGTTGCGGCGGCCCGGCCGCTGGGTGGCCGCCGCGCTGATCCTGGCGCTGGCCGGATTGTTCGTCTACGGCGCGGCCACCAATCCCGCGTACCGCTGGGATGTGTACTGGCAGTATCTGCGCGATACCCGGATCGCGGCGGGTGCGGTGGTCACCCTGGAGCTCACCGTGCTCGCGATGGTCATCGCCGTTGTACTCGGTACCACGCTGGCGGTGATGCGGCTGTCGCCGAACCCCGTACTGCGGGCGAGTGCCTGGGTCTACCTGTGGATTTTCCGCGGGACCCCGGTATACGTACAACTGGTCTTCTGGGGGCTGGTCCCGTCGCTGTACCAGAACGTCGCGTTCGGCGCGCCCTTCGGCCCGCGCCTGGTAGAGGTCGATGTGCAGAGCTTGCAGGCCGGGTTCGCGTTCGCGGTGATCGGGCTGGGGCTCAACGAGGCCGCGTATATGGCCGAGATCGTCCGGGCCGGTATCAACTCGGTGGGGGACGGGCAGCGCGAAGCGTCCATCGCCCTGGGTATGTCCTGGTCACAGACCATGCGACGGACCGTGCTGCCGCAGGCCATGCGGGTGATCATCCCGCCGACCGGCAATGAACTCATCAGCATGCTGAAGACCACCGCGCTGGTCACGGCCATACCGCTCAGTACCGACCTGTTCGGCCGGGCCCGCGATATCTACGGGGTGAACTTCCTGCCCATCCCGCTGCTACTGGTCACCGCCACCTGGTACCTGGCGATCACCAGTGTGCTGATGGTCGGCCAGTACTACCTGGAGAAATACTATTCGCGGGGCATATCCCGGCAGCTGACCGCGAAACAACTCCAGGAGCTGGCCGACGCGCGCGGAGAGGTACGGGCGAAATGAGTGGGACGGAACCCATGGTCCGCGCCGACCGGGTCTGCAAGAGTTTCGGGGCGCTACGGGTCCTCGAGGGCATCTCGCTGGACGTGCGGCACGGCGAGGTGCTGTGCCTGATCGGACCCTCGGGCTCGGGAAAATCCACCTTCCTGCGGTGTATCAACCATCTGGAGCAAATCGACGCGGGCCGGTTGTACGTGGACGGTGAACTGGTCGGCTACCGCGAGAAAGGCGGCAAACTCTACGAGCTGCATCCGCGCGACGCGGCCCGCCAGCGGCGGGAGATCGGTATGGTCTTCCAGCATTTCAATCTGTTCCCGCATCGCACTGTGCTCGCCAACATCATCGAGGCACCCGTGCAGGTCAAAAAGGTCCGCCGGGCCGACGCGGTGGCGCGTGCGGAGGAGCTACTGGACCGGGTCGGGCTGGCCGACAAGGCCAATGCCTATCCGGCGCAGCTGTCCGGGGGGCAGCAGCAGCGGGTGGCGATCGCCCGGGCGCTGGCGATGGACCCGAAACTCATGTTGTTCGACGAGCCCACCTCCGCGCTGGATCCGGAGCTGGTCGGTGAGGTTCTCACGGTCATGCGTGAGCTCGCGGCGTCCGGTATGACGATGATCGTGGTGACCCACGAAATGGGGTTCGCCCGCGAGGTGGCCGATCGGCTGGTGTTCATGGACGCGGGAGTCGTGGTCGAGGCCGGCCCGCCCGATGACGTGCTGACGAATCCGGCACAAGACCGCACCAGGGCGTTCCTGTCCCGGTTGCTGTAGCTGCCGTTCGGGCCGAGTGGCCTGCGCGCCTACCGGAAGTGGACCCGCGCGGTGACCTGTTCGGTGAATTCGCCGGTCGAGGCCTGGCCGCCCAGGTCGGCGGTGGCGATACCGGCGGCGAAGGTTGCCGCGACCGCGTGTTCGATCCGTTCCGCGGCCCGGGTGAGGACCGGCCGGTCGTGCCGGTCGGCCAGCCGGCGCAGCAGCATGGCCGCGGACAGTTGCAGGGCCACCGGGTTGGCGCGATTGTGCCCGGCCAGCTCGGGGGCCGCGCCGTGGACGGCCTGCGCCATCGCCCGATCGGCTGAACAGTTCAGGGACGCGGCGGTACCCAGTGATCCGCCGAGCTGCGCGGCCAGATCGGACAGGATATCACCGAACAGGTTCTCGGTGACCAGGACATCGAAATCACCGGGGGACCGGACCAGATGGGCGGCGGCGGCGTCGGCGTGCTCGTCCGTCACCGTCACATCGGGGTACTCGCGCGCCACGGCATAGCAGGTGTCGCGGAACAATCCCATGGTCAGCGGCAGCACATTCGCTTTGTGCACGATGGTCACCCGGCCGCGCCGCGCGGTGGCCAGCCGGAAGGCCTCGTGCGCGATCCGTTCGGATGCCGCCCGGGTCACCAGGCCGACCGACAGGGCGATATCCGGGGTGGGGCAGAACTCCCCGGACCCGACCGCCATGTTCCGGTCGGCATAGAATCCCTCGCTGTTCTCCCGGACGACCACCAGGTCTATATCTGGTGCGATCGCCGCGACACCGGGAAACGCTTTCACGGGCCGGATATTGGCGTGCAGGCCGAAATGGCGCCGGATCGCGCCACCGGGCGCGATGCGGTGCTCCGGGGGATAGGAGGCATTGTCGTGCGGGCCGAGGATCCAGCCGTCGGTGTCGCGCAGGCCGGTCAGGGTGGATTCCGGGAGGGCGGTACCGAATTCGTCGATGGCCCGGCGGCCCATCGGCAACGGGACCCAGTCGACCCCGGCCGCGCCGGCGGCGGACAGCGCCTCGTCCACCACCCGCCGTGCCGAACCCACCACCTCGGGACCGATTCCGTCGCCCTCGATCACGCCGAGGCGTAGCCGCTCACCCTGTGCCGTCTGGTCCATCCGCACATCGTCGCAGGCCATCGGCGGCGTCCGGTCGCGGGGCCGGGCGGTCCGCGATTCTTATCGTGCGGATCCGGCCCGGTCGCCGTCGTGCTATCTTGGTGATATCACTTTGATAGAGGGAGGATGTCATGACATTCCGAAACGCCACGCGGGTCAACGGGTTCGTCGTGCTATTGATCTGGCTGGTGCTCACCATCGCGCTGGCGGCGGTGGCGATAGCGGGATTCGCGGCATTCGCGCAGCATCAGAACGCCGCGGGATTGGCGGGGGCGATCGTCGCGTGTGTGCTGGGGGTGATCCTGCTGCTCGGTATCACCGGCCTGACGGTGGTGAACCCGAACGAGGCCAAGGTCGTCCAGTTCTTCGGCCGCTATATCGGCTCGGTGAGCGAACCCGGATTCTTCTCGGTCCTACCGCTGACCGATCGCCGCAGTATCTCGCTGCGGGTCCGGAACTTCGAGACCCAAAAACTGAAGGTCAACGACGCCGACGGTAACCCGGTGGAGATCGCGGCGGTGGTCGTCTACAAGGTGGTCGACAGTTTCAAGGCCGCCTTCGCCGTGGACGACTACGAGGAATACGTGGAAACCCAGTCCGAGGCCGCGGTCCGGCACCTGGCCACCACCCACCCCTACGACGCCCACGACGTCGACCGCACCAGCCTGCGCGACGGCGCCGAGGTCGCCGAGGAACTCACGGTGGAACTGCGCGACCGCACCGAGACCGCCGGAATCGAGGTGATCGAGGCGCGGATCACCCACCTCGCGTACGCGCCGGAGATCGCGCAGGCGATGCTGGTCCGTCAGCAGGCGGCGCAGGTGGTGGCCGCCCGGACGCAGATCGTCGAGGGCGCGGTGGGGATGGTCGGCCTGGCACTGAACCGGCTCACCGCCGAGGGCATGGTCGAACTGGACGAGGAACGCAAGGCCACCATGGTCTCGAACCTCCTGGTGGTGCTGTGCGGTGACCGGCCGACGCAGCCGGTGGTCAATGCGGGATCGCTGTACAACTGATGGCCGAACGCAAGAAGGTCCTGCTCCGGCTCGACCCCGCGGTCCACGATGCGATCGCCAAATGGGCGGCCGACGATCTGCGCAGCGTCAACGCGCAGATCGAATTCGCCCTCCGGCGCGCGCTGGAGCAGGCCGGGCGCGCGCCGCGGCCGGCCCGCGGCGACGAATCCTGACCGGACCCGACTCCCGGCTCGCCTTCGCGCGAGCCGGGAGATGTTTGTGTCCGTCACCGCTGGAGTGCCCCGCGACGGCAGGACCCCACCCACTCCACTCTTCGAGAGCGGGCTGCTAGGCCGTCGGTCACTGAGGGGTGCCGGGTTTATGGCTCACGAATATCGCCGTCCCCGGAAACAACTGCCCACGCAGCGGGCTCCACTGGCCCCATTCCCGGTCCAGCCATTCCGGCCACTCGGGTTCGACGATATCGTCGAGTACCAATCCGGCCCCGACTATTTCCCGGACCCGGTCACCGATGGTGCGATGGTGTTCCGCGTAGGTGCACCGCCCCTCGCTGTCGATCTCGGTGTACGGCGTGCGGTCGAAGTAGGGGATCACGGCTTCGAGGCCGTCCGGGCCGGGATCGTCGCGGAAGATCCACCGCATCGGATGGTTCACCGCGAATACCCAGCGTCCGCCGGGCCGCAACACCCGGGCGACCTCCCGCATCACCAGGGCCGAGTCGGCGACGAAGGGGACCGCGCCGAAGGCCGAACAGGCCAGGTCGAAGGATTCGTCCGCGAACGGCAGGGCCTCGGCGCCCGCCTGCACCAGCGGCACCCGCGGTCCGCCCCGGGCCATGGCGGCAAGCCCCCGTGACAGCATTCCCCGCGAGATATCGAGTCCGACGGGGTGGGCGCCCTGGCCGGCCAGCCAGCGGGCGCACGGCGCCGACCCGCAGCCCACCTCGAGAATCCGTGTGCCGGTGACCTCGCCGAGGAAGTGCATATCGCCTTCGTGCAGGCCCTCCGGGCACCAGACGAATTCGCCGCCGATGCTCTCGGTACCGAGGAAATCTCCGTGCGTATCGTGGTACTGGCCGGCGTCGGCGTCCCACCAGCGCCGGTTCGCGCGTTCGCTCTCGGCCGAGCCGATCCGGAGGCGTGCCGCACCCGCGGTGCCCAGCAGTTCGGTGGCCTGAGCGTGGCGATCTTGAACGAGGTCGTCGGACACGATACGAAGCCTATAGATCCGCTGCGGGGGGTCGTTTGCCCGCCCGGTTCCGGGTCGCGTACGCTGAACGCGCAAGTGATCACACCTGGAGCCGCTGGGTGTATCGCAGCGTACCGAAAGTCTCAATGTCCGCAACCGATCACAATCCGTCCGGAGCAAACCGCCACATGCCCACCACCGTCACCTCGCCGCAGGTAGCCGTCAACGATATCGGCTCCGCCGAGGATTTCCTCGCCGCCATCGACGCCACGATCAAGTACTTCAACGACGGCGATATCGTCGAAGGAACCATCGTCAAAGTCGACCGCGACGAGGTCCTGCTCGACATCGGTTACAAGACCGAAGGCGTCATTCCGTCTCGCGAGCTCTCCATCAAACACGATGTCGACCCGAACGAGGTCGTTTCCGTGGGCGATGAGGTGGAGGCTCTTGTCCTCACCAAGGAGGACAAAGAGGGTCGCCTGATCCTGTCCAAGAAACGGGCGCAGTACGAGCGCGCCTGGGGCACGATCGAGGAGCTCAAGGAGAAGGACGAGGCCGTTCGCGGCACCGTGATCGAGGTCGTCAAGGGCGGTCTGATCCTCGATATCGGGCTGCGCGGCTTCCTGCCCGCCTCGCTGGTCGAGATGCGCCGGGTCCGTGATCTGCAGCCGTATGTCGGCAAGGAGATCGAGGCCAAGATCATCGAGCTGGACAAGAACCGCAACAACGTGGTCCTGTCCCGCCGTGCCTGGCTGGAGCAGACCCAGTCCGAGGTGCGCAGCGAATTCCTGCACCAGCTGCAGAAGGGCCAGGTCCGCAAGGGTGTGGTCTCCTCCATCGTCAACTTCGGCGCCTTCGTCGATCTCGGCGGTGTCGACGGTCTGGTGCACGTCTCCGAGCTCTCCTGGAAGCACATCGATCACCCGTCCGAGGTGGTCGAGGTGGGCAACGAGGTCACCGTCGAGGTGCTCGACGTCGACCTGGACCGCGAGCGCGTCTCGCTGTCGCTGAAGGCCACCCAGGAAGATCCGTGGCGGCAGTTCGCCCGCACCCACGCCATCGGCCAGATCGTGCCCGGCAAGGTCACCAAGCTGGTGCCGTTCGGTGCGTTCGTGCGCGTCGAAGAGGGCATCGAGGGCCTGGTGCACATCTCCGAGCTGGCCGAGCGCCACGTCGAGGTCCCGGACCAGGTCGTGGTCGTGGGCGACGACGCGATGGTCAAGGTCATCGACATCGACCTGGAGCGTCGCCGGATCTCGCTGAGCCTCAAGCAGGCCAACGAGGACTACAGCTCCGAGTTCGATCCGTCGAAGTACGGCATGGCCGACAGCTACGACGAGCAGGGCAACTACATCTTCCCCGAGGGCTTCGATCCCGAGACCAACGAATGGCTCGAGGGCTTCGACAAGCAGCGCGAAGAGTGGGAAGGCCGCTACGCCGAGGCGGAGCGTCGGCACAAGATGCACACCGCGCAGATGGAGAAGATGGCGGCCGACGCCGCAGCCGAGGCCGCGGGCGGCGGCGGTTCGTCGAACTACTCCTCCGAGAGCGGCGCGCAGTCCAGCGTCAGCCAGCAGGAGTCGGCCGGCGGTTCGCTCGCCAGCGACGCCCAGCTCGCGGCCCTGCGGGAGAAGCTGTCCGGTAACGCCTGAGGCGACTACCGCTAGCGGATAGCCGAACGTAGGAAGACCCCGGCCCCATAAGGGGGCCGGGGTCTTTCGCGTATGCGTCGTCTGTCAGGGGGCCTCAACCCCGTGGCGCCGGAGGCGCCGCATATACAACAGTGGCCCGGTCCGAGGACCGGGCCACCGTTGTCCGTCGGGTACTAACCTGCCGGGACCGGGACCCAGCGCGGCCAGACGATCGACGGACGCGGGCGATGAGCGGCGAGACTGTGGCGGGGCGCGATGGTGAAAAGGCTGAGCCAGGGGCGGCGGTTCTTCGCCAGATACGCCGCCACGGCCGGAATGGTGAGACAGTGCACCCGCCCCGGCGCCCCCAGCCGGTGCCGGCCTGTGCGGTAGTACCTGATGCGCATGCTCGTTCCTTTGCTATCCGTAACAGGAGCGGTGAATCGGGGCGTGCACTCAGGCCGAACACTAACGCAGACACTGGCGTAATCAGGACATTTGCGCCGTTCCGCCACGCCTGGGCGTGTCGAGCGGTAGTGCGCGAAACCTCGTCGCCGGGCCGGCACGGGCGGATGCGAGACTGAGCGAATGCTACGAATCGGCCTCACCGGCGGTATGGGAGCGGGCAAATCTACGGTTGCGCGAGCGCTCGTGGCCCGGGGCGCGGTACTCATCGACTCCGATGTCATCGCCCGGGAAGTGGTCGCGGTCGGCACGCCGGGGCTGGCCGCCCTGGTCGAGGCGTTCGGCTCGGATATTCTGGCCGCCGACGGCAGCCTGGATCGTCCGGCGCTGGCGGCCAGGGCGTTTCGCGACGACGAATCACGCGCCACCCTGAACTCCATCACTCATCCGCTGGTCGGGCAGCGCACGGCCGAACTCTTCGCCGCCGCCGCGCCGGACGCCATTGTGGTCCAGGACGTTCCGCTGCTGGTGGAGAACCATATGGCGCCCTTCATGAACCTGGTGCTGGTGGTGGATGTCGCCGCCGAGACCCGGATCCGCCGCCTGGTCGAATACCGCGGCGTACCCGAGGACGATGCGCGGGCGCGGATCGCGGCGCAGGCGACCGACGAGCAGCGCCGGGCCGCCGCCGATGTGCTGCTGGACAACAACGGCCCGGCCGGAGAGGTCGAAGCCGCGGTGGCGCGGCTGTGGGATGAGCGGTTGGTCCCGTTCGAAGCGAATATGCGTTCCGCTAGCGCGGTACGTCCGGCGCTCCGGCTCGCGGACCCGGATCCGGACTGGGCCGCGCAGGCGCAGCGGCTGATCGCGCGGTTGCGGGTGGCCGCCGGTGCCGCCGCGGTGCGGATCGACCATATCGGTTCCACCGCGGTGCCCGGCCTGCCTGCGAAAGATCTCCTCGACCTGCAGATCACCGTGCCGGATCTCGCCGCGGCCGATGGTATCCGCGACGCGCTGGCCGCCGCGGGCTTCCCGGCGATCCCGCAGCACACCCACGACAGTCCGAAGCCCGGCGCCGGGGCCGCGGCGGATAAGGGGAGCTGGGCGAAACGCGTGCACGGCAGCGCCGACCCCGGGCGCCCCGCATACGTCCATCTACGGGTCGCCGGCGGGCCCGGGCAGGTGTTCGCGCTCGCCTTCCGCGACTGGCTGCGCGCCGAACCGGCCGCGCGGGCGGAATACGCCGAGGTGAAGCAGAAGGCGGCGGCCGCGGCCGATGGGCTCGATCGAGACGAGGCGGCCGCGGCCTACCAGGCGGTCGAGGAACCCTGGTTCGATGCCGTGTACCAGCGGGTGCTCGCCTGGCGGGCCGCGCATCCGGAGTAGCGGTAGCGGACGTGTCCGGATGGGCGCGCCCGCTTCGCGGAAGCGGGCGCCGGCCGGGCTGCCGCGTGGTGCCGACCGGTGGATCACCGCCAGGTGAGCGGCATATCCAGCGAGGCAGTCCAGGCCAGGAAGTCGTGGCCGTGGGCGGCGATACCGTCGATGGCCCGGGTGGCCGTGGCCACAGCACGCTCCGCGGCGTGGGCGTCCAGCAGGCCCACGGCGTGCGCGGCCAGGAGTTCGTCGACGTCGAGGAGTTCGGTCTCCCGTCCGGTGCGGACCACCAGGTCGAGATAATGGTCCTCCGAGCGCCATTTCTTCGGCGCGACCTCACCGAATTCGCCGATATCGAGGTAGTAGTCCTGGTCGCGCCGATGGGCCGGATGGAAATGGAAGACGGTCGCGCGCAGGTTCAGCTCTGGGAGCAGCCACGACTCCATGTAGTGGAATTGCGGGTGGTCGGCGGTCCGCGCCATGTACAGCCCCCAGGGTTCGAGATGGTAACGCTCCACATCGCGGACGAAACCCTTCGGATCGGTATTCGTCAGTTCCGCGATATCGAAGTACTCCACCTTCGGCCGGTGGACGTCCACGGTCGGTGCCTCGGTCACAGCTGTCGAATCTACCCACTGGGCCGCCGGGGCGCGTACAGGCCGCCGCCCGGCCGCCCGGCCCGGCCGCTAGGCGTGGGCTCCGGCACAGGTCGCGGACGGGATTCTGTCGGTGTCCGCGCCTAGTCTTGGGGCATGGCATTCGCAACCGAACTCCGTGCGGCCGGCGTCAGCGGGACCGAGGCCGACGGAGCGACTCCGCTGGCCCGATCGGAGTTCCGTCCGGTCGGGGAGATCGAACGCACCGGTGGGCGGTTCGAGGTGGTCAGCCCGCATCGGCCGGCCGGTGATCAGCCGGCCGCCATCGAGGAACTGGAGCGCCGGATCACCGCGGGTGAGCCCGATGTGGTGCTGCTCGGCGCCACCGGTACCGGTAAATCGGCGACCACGGCGTGGCTCATCGAGCGGCTCCAGCGGCCGACACTGGTGATGGCTCCGAACAAGACACTGGCGGCGCAGCTGGCCAACGAACTACGCGAAATGTTCCCGCATAACGCGGTGGAGTATTTCGTCTCCTATTACGACTACTACCAACCCGAGGCGTATATCGCGCAGACCGATACCTATATCGAGAAGGACAGCTCGATCAACGACGATGTGGAGCGACTGCGCCATTCGGCGACCTCCGCATTGCTGTCGCGCCGGGATGTGGTGGTGGTCGCGTCGGTGTCCTGTATCTACGGTCTGGGCACACCGCAGTCCTATCTGGACCGCTCCGTCCTGCTCGAGGTGGGTTCGGAGGTCGACCGCGACGCCTTTCTGCGGATGCTGGTGGATGTCCAGTACACGCGCAACGATATGTCGTTCACGCGGGGTTCGTTCCGGGTGCGCGGCGATACCGTCGAGATCATTCCCTCCTATGAGGAGCTGGCGGTCCGGATCGAGTTCTTCGGCGACGAGATCGAGGAACTCTACTATCTGCACCCACTCACCGGGGATGTCGTGCGCAAGGTGGATACGGTGCGTATCTTCCCGGCCACGCACTATGTGGCGGGGCCGGAGCGGATGGAACGGGCGGTCGTCGATATCGAGGCCGAACTCGAGGAACGCCTCGCCGAGCTCGAGCGCAAGGGCAAATTGCTCGAGGCGCAGCGCTTGCGGATGCGTACCCAGTACGACCTCGAGATGATCCGGCAGGTCGGATTCTGCTCCGGTATCGAGAACTATTCGCGGCATATCGACGGCCGGCCCGCCGGTTCGGCGCCGGCCACGCTACTGGACTATTTTCCGGACGATTTCCTGCTGGTGATCGACGAATCCCATGTGACCGTGCCGCAGATCGGCGGGATGTACGAGGGGGATATGTCGCGCAAGCGCAACCTCGTGGAATACGGTTTCCGGCTGCCCTCGGCGGTGGACAACCGCCCGCTCACCTGGGAGGAATTCGCAGAACGGATCGGGCAGGCGGTGTATCTGTCGGCGACCCCCGGCGACTACGAACTCGGCCGGACCGGCGGTGAGGTGGTGGAGCAGGTCATCCGTCCCACCGGCCTGGTCGACCCGAAGGTCGAGGTGAAGCCCACCAAGGGGCAGATCGACGATCTGGTGCATGAGATCCGGTTGCGGACCGAGCGCGACGAGCGCGTCCTGGTCACCACGCTCACCAAGAAGATGGCCGAGGACCTGACCGACTATCTGCTCGGTCTCGATGTGCGGGTGCGTTATCTGCATTCCGAGATCGACACCCTGCGCCGGGTCGAGTTGCTGCGGCAGCTCCGGCTGGGTGAATACGACGTGCTGGTCGGGATCAACCTGCTCCGCGAGGGTCTGGATCTGCCCGAAGTGTCCCTGGTCGCGATTCTGGACGCCGACAAGGAAGGCTTCCTGCGCAGTACGAAGAGCTTGATCCAGACCATCGGCCGGGCCGCCCGCAATGTGTCCGGTGAGGTGCACATGTACGCGGACAAGATCACCGACTCGATGCGCGACGCCATCGACGAGACCGAGCGCCGGCGTGCCAAACAGCTCGCCTACAACGCGGAAATGGGTATCGATCCGCAGCCGCTGCGCAAGAAGATCGCCGATATCCTCGACCAGGTCTATTCGGAGGCCGGTGACGAGGTGGAGGTCGGTGGTTCCGGCCGTAACGCCAGCCGTGGCCGGCGGGCCCAGGGCGAACCCGGCCGGGCGGTCAGCGCGGGCATCGTCGAGGGGCGCGATATCAAATCCATGCCGCGCGCCGAGCTGGCCGATCTGGTCGCCGAGCTCACTGATCAGATGATGAACGCGGCCCGCGAGCTGCAGTTCGAGCTCGCGGGCCGGCTTCGCGACGAGATCGCCGACCTGAAGAAGGAGCTGCGCGGTATGGACGCGGCCGGATTGCGATGACCGGCTCCGGACCGCGTCGGCCACCGGGCTCAGGCCTGCGTGGCCATCCATTCGTTCACCCGGCGTTCGGCCTCCTCGCGGGAGACGTCCTCGACCCGGGTCATGACGACCCAGCGATGACCGAAGGGGTCCTTCAGGGCACCGTAGCGGTCGCCGGTGACGAACGTGGCCGGGTCCTCGGCCACCCGGGCGCCGTGCTCGCGGGCGCGGGCGATCACCGCGTCGACATCGGGGCAGTAGTGGACCAGCGAGGTGTGTACCCAGTCGCCGCTGGGCGCGAGCACGTTCTGGTCCGGTACCGGGAGTCCGAGCTGAATGGTGGAATCGCCGATCTTCAGTTCGGCGTGGGCGGGTTGCCCGTCGGGCATATCGTTGCGCGAGATCACCTCGGCACCGAATACCGCGGTATAGAAATCGATGGCGGCGTTGCCGTCGGAGACCGCGATGTAGACGGTGATGGAGTGGTAGCCCGCGGGAATGGGATCGACTGTTTCGCTCATGCCCATGACTCTGCCGCGCCGGGGGCGTGGATTCTTGTAAGAAAGCGACAGCTCACGAGACGGACAGTTCCGTGTGCGGAAGGCCACGACCGTGGCTGACGCGGGGTTACCGGCGACCGCCGTGCCCCCGGCCGGTGACCGCAAGGCGATCCTGCACCCCCATGAACAGGAGCGGTACCGCTCGCTGAACCGGCTCGCGGCGGGCGGTGCCGTATCGGACTATGTGGACTGGTACTGGTCGGTGCGCTGGGATGTGCGTGGCCGGGCGTCCTACCGCGCCCAGGTCCTGCCCTATCCCTGTGTACACATCACCTTCGAATGCGACGGCGACCACCGCGCAGGTTTCGTCAACGGCGTCTGCACCCGGAAGTACGTCCGCGAACTCAGCGGCCGGGGGGAGACCTTCGGTGTCCGGTTCCGGCCCGGCGGGTTCGGGGCGTTCACCGGGCTCGATGTCGGCGCGTTCCGGGATCGCGCCGTACCGCTGGCCGAGGTACTCCCCGGTACCGGCGACCTCGTCGACCGGGTACTCGCCGAACCAGGCGACCCCGGCCGCCGCCACGTGGTCGAGGAATATCTCGGCAGCCGGGCGCGCCGGGACGACCCCAGCTACCGGCTCGTGCTGACGATCGCCGCCGCGATGGCCGGCGATCCCGGATTGACCCGGGTCGATCAGGTCACCGAGCGATTCGGAGTACCGGTGCGCACCCTGCAGCGGCTGTTCCGCCGCTATATCGGTGCGGGTCCGAAATGGGTGTTGCGGCGCTATCGATTACAGGACGGAGCCGATCTACTGGCCCGCGGTCGTATCGCGGATCTCGCCGCGCTGGCGGCCGAACTCGGTTATTTCGATCAGGCGCATTTCACCCGTGAGTTCACCGCCGAAGTCGGAATGGCTCCACTGGAATATGCCAAGAATTCGATACGCTCGCGCGATGAGGTGACCTCCAAGGTCATGCCGGCCTCATAATCGCCGGAGCACCTCTCGGGCGAAACGGTACCGTCGGCGACAGATGAGGAGCTCTGCATGGATGTCGTGGTGTTGATCGGCCGCGTGATGTTCGTCATTCTGTTCCTGAGTTCGGCGCTGGGGCATTTCACCCAGACCAAGGCCATGGCGGGTTACGCGCGTGCCAAGGGGGTACCGGTGCCGGAACTGGCGGTACAGGGATCAGGGGTGCTCATGCTGCTGGGCAGTATCAGCATCCTGTTCGGGATCTGGGCCGACCTGGGTGCCCTGCTGCTGCTGATCATGCTGGTCCCCACCATGATCATGATGCACGCCTTCTGGAAGGAAACCGAAGCAGAGGCCACCCAGGCGGAGACGATCCAGTTCAACAAGGACCTCGCTCTCGCCGGTGCCTGCCTGATGTTGTTCGCGTTTTTCGCGCACACCCAGGAATTGGGTCTGACGATTACCGGTCCGCTGTTCTCCCTCTGATCGAGGCCGAATTGGTGCCGGTGCCCGCCGGACGCGGCGAGCGCCGGTACTGTGAGGAAAGTCCCACGGCGCCAAGGACGTTCGCTTTCTTTGTGAACCCTCACAGGTTTACCCCCGCCGGCGGCAGAAGTACCAGGTAGACGCGGCGGTCATCGTTCGTTCGAGGCGAAATGTGAAACGTCACCGCCGTCGAACACGTCTGTGATGTACAACGAATCGGGATATTCGGGCCGGTGTTCCGGCTATGGTCTACGCAGTCGCTGCGCCGTTGTCCGACATTCCACGAGGAATCGGTGCAGCCGCGTTTATACCCCGCACAGTTGGAGGAGAGAATGACCGCCTACCGGACCATTGTCGTCGGTACCGACGGCTCGGACTCGTCGTACGTCGCCGTGGAAAAGGCCGCGTCACTGGCCGGAGCCGCGGGCTCGACGTTGATCGTGGCCTGCGCCTACTACCCGACCGACGACCGTGACGTCGCCGCCGCGAGCGATATGCTCAAGGACGAGGCGTACCAGGTGCGTGGTTCGGCGCCCACCAACGAGATCCTGCGCACGGCCCGCGACAAGGCCGTTGCCGCCGGGGCCAAGGAGATCGTCGAGAAGGCCATTGTCGGCGAACCGGTCGACTCCCTGCTCGACCTGGTCAAAGAGACCCAGGCCGATCTGCTCGTTGTCGGTAACCGCGGCCTGAACACCCTGGCCGGCCGGCTGCTGGGCTCTGTGCCCTCCGATGTGGCGCGTAAATCGAAGTCCGATGTGCTGATCGTGCACACCGTCCGCTGATACCGCGATCACGGATCGCCCGCCCCGCCCAGAACTCGGTTTCCGGGCGGGGCGGCCGCGTTCCGGCGGCCGGTCGGCGTCACTCGGCCAGCCGGCGCAGTTCCGGGGGAAGGTCGGCGCTGTGCACCACGGTGAGCCGCTGGGTGGCGCGGGTGATCGCGACGTACAGATCGTTACGGCCGCGCGGTGATTCGGCGATCACCGCACCCGGTTCCACCAGATACACCGCGTCGAACTCCAGGCCCTTCGCTTCGGTCACTGTCAGTACGCGCACGTATTCGCTTGCCAGCCCGGATAATTCGTCGACCAGGGCGGCGGGTGTCAGCACCGCGGCGGTGCCCGGTCCTTGTTCGGCGGCGAGCAGGCCGGCCAGGTTCGCCGACAGGTGCGCCGCCGGTAACCGGTGCGCCCGCGGCGGCACCCCCGAATCGCGGACCGAGCGCGGCACCTCGGCGGTGGGGTCGATCGTGGCCAGTACATCCGCCGCCACCGCCATGATCTCCGACGGTGTCCGGTAGTTGACGGTGAGCTCGGTGCGTTTCCACCGTTTGGCCACATACGGTTCCAGCATGTCCGCCCAGGAGCTCGCGCCCGCCGGATCACCGGTCTGCGCGATATCGCCGACCACGGTGATCCACCGGTTCGGGATCCGGCGCATCACCATGCGCCAGGCCATCTCCGACAGTTCCTGTGCTTCGTCCACGATCACATGGCCGTAGGTCCAGGTGCGATCACCCGCGGCGCGTTCGGCGGTGGTCTGGCGGTTGCGCACCTGCTGGCGTTCGGCGAGCTGGCTCGCGTCGATGAGGTCGTAGGCCATCAGGATCTCGGGGTCGAGTTCGTCCTCGAGGTCCTGCGGGGCCGAGCCGGTCAGGATGTCCAGGGCGTCCTGCGCTTCGGCGAGCTGGGCGCGCCAGCGCCGCCGGGCGCGTTCGCGTTCCTCGGCGTCGTCGGTGCCCAGGAGTTCGGCGAGTTCGTCCAGCAGCGGGGCGTCGGCGGCGCTGAACTCGCCGGTACCGGTGCGCAGCAGTTCGGCCCGGTCGGCCGGCTCCAGCACCTTGCCGGCGGCACGCTCCAGGCGGTCCGGGTCGCTGAACAGATCGCCCAGCACCTGCTGCGGAGTGAGCATCGGCCACAACTCGGCGAGCACACGCCCGACCTTCGGGTCGGCGCGCAACTCGTCGCTGATCTCGGACAGGTCCGCCGCGCTGAGCAGGCTGCGGCCGTTACCGGACGGATCGGCGCCCATGGTCTGCGCTAGCTGGTCGGTGAGTGCCTCGATCACCATCGACGCGAAGATGGGCCGCGCCAGGTTGTGCGGGCGACGCGAGGAACGGGCCCGGCCGCGGGCCCGGGTGACGATCTTGCGGTCCAGGGTCACCGGATAGCCGTCGAAGCTCAGGGTGATCGGTTCACTCGGCACCTGCTGGCGATCCCGTACGGCGTTCTTCAGGATGTCCAGCACACTCGTCGAGCCCTTCAGCTCGCCGGCGCGCAGTGAGTCGGCGAGCGTGGCCTGCACCCCCGGGTACAGATCGCCGATGGTGGACAGCAGCACCCCGGTCTCACCGAGCGACGGCAGCACCTGACCGATGTAGTCCAGGAAGGTGGCGTTGGGGCCGATGATGAGGACGCCGCTCTTGGCCAGTTGCTGGCGATAGGTGTACAGGAGGTAGGCGGCGCGGTGCAGGGCGACCGCGGTCTTACCGGTACCCGGGCCACCCTGTACGACGAGCACACTCTTGTGCTCGGCGCGGATGATCGCGTCCTGTTCGCTCTGGATCGTCTCCACGATGTCGGCCATCTGGCCGGTGCGGGCGGCGTTCAGCGCGGCCAGCAGCGCGCTCTCGCTGCCGACGCCGCCGTCGGAGGTCGTGACCCCGGCCCGGTGTGCGGCCGTGAGATCGAGGTATTCGTCGTTGACCGCGGTCACCCGGCGGTTGCGGGAGCGGATGTGGCGGCGCCGCAGCACCCCGTCCGGTGCCGCGGTGGTGGCCAGGTAGAACGGCCGGGCCAGCGGAGCCCGCCAATCGAGTAGCAGGGGTTCGTAGTCGTTGTCCTCGTCGAGGATGCCCAGCCGGCCGACATAGCGCTGTTCCGGATCGTCGTCCGCGGCGGTGAGATCGATGCGGCCGAAACACAGGCCGTGCTCGGCGGCATCGTATTTGGCCAGGTCCTCGGTATAGAGCTGGGTGAACGACTCGCGTTCGGTGCGGGCCTGTGGGGTCCCGCCGGTCTCCAGCAGGACGGTGCGCAGCCGATTGTCGGCGTAGGCGCGCATACCGTCGAGCCGCTCGTACAGCACCGACAGGTACGCCTGTTCGTGGTCGAGGTCCCGCGTCGCCGTATCCGGGGGCGCCTCGTCGGGAGCCGGTTCGATGGGGCGTTCCTCGGTGCGGTTGTCGGGCAAGTCCTGACTCCTTCTCACCCACGGCGGGACGGGCTCGGCGGGGCACGGCGGGATGGCGTGCACAGAGTTGTCGAGTCTACTGCGGGTTCGTATTGGATGTTGTTCCCGCAGGTCACCTCGGCGCGATCACGAGACGTGCGAGTTGTCGCCGCGCAATCCGCGGCCGCGTGTGCCGTCGCGCCGGCTCGGCGGTTTGGCTTCGTACATGGCCACATCGGCATCGTGCAGGACCCCTTCCGGGGTGCGCGTATCGCCGGGTTCCAGGGTGGTCACCCCGATGGACGCGTTCACCGCGATCCGGTGTCCCCGCGCGACGATCGGTTCGGCCATAGCCGCCCGCAAGCGCCGGACCAGCGGCTCCAACTCGTCGTCGCCGGGACGTCCGGCCAGCAGGACCAGGAATTCGTCACCGCCGAGCCGGCCCACCAGATCGTCGCTGCGCAGGGCGCGCTGTAGCCGATGCGCGACGATCCGCAGCACCGTGTCGCCGATGGCGTGGCCCATTGTGTCGTTGATCGATTTGAAGCCGTCGAGGTCGATGAACATCACCGTGGACACCTGATGCGTGCTGCTGGCCGCGAGCGCGCCGGACAGCTGGGACAGGATCAGCGACCGGTTGGCCAGCCCGGTGAGCGGATCATGGGTGGCCTGGTATTCGAGCTGCCGGCGGCTGGCGAGGTATTCGGTGATATCGGCGAACGAGCACACCGCGGCCGTGCCCTGCTCGTCGGGATTCAGCAGCCGGCTCGACACCGCCAGCCAGCGGCGCTGACCGTCGGGGCGGACCACCGCGAACACGTACGCGGTGACGGTTTCGCCGGTGGCGAGGGTGCGCGCCACCGGATGCCGCTCCTTGGGCATGGGCCGGCCGTTCGAGTCCAGCAGTTCCAAGGGCAGCGTGGTGATATTGGAGCCCACCAGCGGTATCCGGTCGTCGATTCCGAAGATGCGGCGGGTGGCGGGGTTGGCCGAGGCGATGGTGCCGTCCCGGTAGATGACCGCTACCCCTTCCTCGAGCTGGGAGACCACCGTGGTGAAGTGCTGTTCGGCCCGCCGCTGGGCGCGTTCGGCCGCTTTCTGGGCCGTCAGGTCGTGGATCACCACCTGGTAGGCGAGGCGATCGTGCCAGGCGGTGAGCACCGAGACGGTCTCCACCGGAACCTCGCGCCCGTCCAGTGCCAGTAACACCATCTCGGTGGGTTCGGACGCGTTACCCGTCGCGGTCAGGCCGGCGATGCGCTCGTACATGGGCTGGCGGAAATCGGGGTGTACGAAACGGGCGATGTGCTGCCCGAGGACCTCGGCCAGGTTCTTGGCGCCCATGATCCGCAGGCACGCCGGATTGGCGTAGACGACGATGCCGCGTTCGTGCACACAGATGCCGTCGGGGGAGTGCTCGACCAAGGAGCGGTACCGATGCGCGAGTTGCTCGGCGGCGGACGCCCTGCGCTCTCCCATACCAACCCCCATCGTCGGCGGACCCGGACATTCAAACACGGCTCTACTCCGGTATCCACACGCATAAAATCGGACATAGTGGACGTGATCTCGATTGATCACGCCAAGACGTGTTCCCGGCGGTGCCGAGGGCGGGAACCGGCGAGGAGATTGTCATGGCGGGGACCGGATTCAGCAACGATCTTATGTCGATTACCGGGATCGGTGCGGTCACCGGATACGGCTGGGGGCGGGAAACGTTCTGGGAGGGAATCCTGAGCGGGCGCTCCGCGGCCCGGTTCGAACCCGGCTACGGAATCGACCCCGCGAACGGGGGCTGGGCCGCGCTGGTACCCGAGGGCGGCGACCCCGCCTACGGCACCCGGTACGGACGCGCGGTGTTCGCGGCGGTCGACGAGGCGGTGGCCGATGCCCGGGCCCGCGGCTGGGAACCCGGTGCGCGAGTCGGGCTGGTGCACGCGGCCGTGCTCGGCGACGTCCGGCATCACCGGGACTTCGTGGGTCCCGCCGGCGCCGGATTCCGCGGCCGGGACTTTCTGCGGCTGCTGCCGTCCACCCCGATCTCCGTGGTGACGCAGGCGTTCGGGTTCACCGGCCCGGTGATGGGAGTGTCGGCGGCGTGCAGCTCGGCCAATGTCGCGATACTGCAGGCGCGGCTGTGGCTGGCCGCCCGCCTGGTGGACGATGTGGTCTGCGTGGCCTCGGATCTGTCGGCCACCCCGGAACTGGTACGGCAGTTCGCGAAACTCGGTGCCGCCGTGGTCGATGTCGAATCGCTGCAGGGCTGCCGGCCGTTCCAAGAGGACAGCCGGGGATTCAGCGTGGGGGAGGCCGCGGTGGGGTACGTCCTGAGCCGCGGATCCGGCCGGGCCTACGCCCAGGTGCTCGGCGGAGCGATGAACAGCGAAGCCCACCACGTGGTCTCGGTGGAACCGAGCCACGACCGAATCGTGGACTGCGTGCGGGACGCACTGTTCGACGCGGGTGTCGCCGCGGCCGATATCGGGTACCTCAACGCGCACGGTACGGGGACCGCCCAGTGCGACCTGGCCGAACGTGATGTGCTCGCCCGCGTCTTCGACGACCGGCCCGCGGTGTACTCGATGAAGCCACTCGTCGGGCATTGCCAGTCCGCGTCGGGTGCCGTGGAGCTCGCGGCCGCGGCGCTGGGGTACGAGCGCGGGATCGTCCCGGCACCGCCCGCGGTGGCGCCGGCGCATCCCCGGCTGTTGACGGGGCCGGCCCCGGCGGGTCCGGGCCTCACCGCGAAGCTGTCGCTCGGAATGGGCGGGAACAACTCCACGGTGATCCTGGGTCCGGCCGCCTGACGGCCGGGCCGGGGTGGGAGTGGCCGGTGCCACGCCCCCTGGACACCGGGGGTTGGCCTACTCTGGATTGGTGAGCCCGGCCGGCGCGTGCCGCCGGTTGCCGGCCGCCCCGAAATCATGCCGGGGGCGCCCTCGAGCGAGGCACGGCGGTCGGGTCACGTCCCGTGAACTGCCCGGGACGGCCGTCCGGCGAAACTTGTCGGTGGCCGGTCCTACCATCACCCGCGGGCCCGCCCTGCGGCCCGGGCCGCGGATACCGGCCGGGCGGATCGGGCCGTTCACCGCGCTGTCGCGGACACGGTGTGACCCACACGGTGCGACGGGCGCGGCATCAGCAACGACGAACGATGACGAGAAGGGACCGACCTGGTGGCGGAACGCCTGACTGTGCGCGGAGCTCGGGAGCACAACCTCAAGGGGGTCGACCTCGATCTGCCCCGCGACAGTCTCATCGTCTTCACCGGTTTGTCCGGGTCGGGGAAGTCCAGTCTGGCGTTCGACACGATCTTCGCGGAGGGGCAGCGCCGCTACGTGGAATCATTGTCGGCCTACGCCCGGCAGTTCCTCGGCCAGATGGACAAACCCGATGTGGACTTCATCGAGGGGCTCTCGCCCGCCGTCTCGATCGACCAGAAATCCACCAACCGCAACCCCCGGTCCACGGTCGGCACCATCACCGAGGTCCACGACTATCTGCGGCTGCTGTACGCCCGTGCCGGAGTCCCGCACTGCCCGGTGTGTTCGGAGCTGATCGCCAAACAGACCCCACAGCAGATCGTCGACCAGGTCCTTGCGATGGAACCGGGCGTCCGGTTCCAGGTGCTGGCGCCGGTGGTGCGTACCCGCAAGGGTGAGTTCGTCGACCTCTTCGACCAGTTGCACGCGCAGGGCTACGCCCGGGTCCGGGTGGACGGGGTGGTCTATCCGCTCACCGATCCGCCGAAGCTCAAGAAGCAGGAGAAGCACGATGTCGAGGTGGTGGTGGATCGCCTCGCCGTGAAACCGACGGCCAAACAGCGGCTCACCGATTCCATCGAAACGGCGCTACGTCTCGCCGACGGCATCGTGGTGCTCGATTTCGTGGACCGCGACGAGCACGCGCACGATCGGGAGCGCCGCTTCTCCGAGAAACTGGCCTGCCCGAACGGCCACCCCCTCGATATCGAGGACCTCGAACCGCGCTCGTTCTCCTTCAACTCGCCCTATGGCGCCTGCCCCGACTGCACCGGCCTGGGTATCCGCAAAGAGGTCGACCCCGAACTGGTGGTGCCCGATCCAGAGCTGAGCCTGGCCGACGGGGCGATCGCGCCGTGGTCGCGCGGGCAGAGTGCCGAATACTTCCTGCGGCTGCTGTCCGGGCTGGCGGCGGCCCAGGGCTTCGATCTGGACACCCCCTGGCGGGAGTTGCCGCCGCGAGCACGTAAGGCGGTCCTCGAGGGCAGTTCCGATCAGGTGCATATCGTCTACACCAACCGCTACGGCCGGAAGCGCTCCTACTACGCCGATTTCGAAGGGGTCATGCCGTTCCTGCAGCGGCGGCTGGACTCCACCGAATCCGAGCAGATGAAGGAGCACTACGAGGGCTATATGCGCGATGTGCCGTGCCCGGTCTGCAACGGGGCACGATTGCGCCCGGAGATCCTGGCGGTCACCCTCACCGCGGATGCGGAGCGGAAGTCGATCGCCGAGGTCAGTGAACTGTCCATCCGCGACTGCTCGCGGTTCCTCAACGCGCTGACCCTGGGCGGACGGCAGGCGGCCATCGCCGGCCAGGTGCTCAAAGAGGTGCAGGCGCGGCTGGGCTTCCTGCTCGACGTCGGTCTGGACTATCTGACCCTGTCCCGGGCCGCGGCCACCCTCTCCGGTGGTGAGGCGCAGCGCATCCGGCTGGCGACCCAGATCGGATCGGGTCTGGTCGGGGTGCTCTATGTGCTGGACGAGCCGTCCATCGGTCTGCACCAGCGCGATAACCGGCGCCTCATCGAGACACTCACCCGGTTGAAGAACCTCGGCAACACCCTGATCGTGGTCGAGCACGACGAGGACACCATCCGGGCCTCGGACTGGGTGGTCGATATCGGCCCGCTGGCCGGCGAACACGGCGGCCGGGTGGTGCACAGCGGCACCTACGCCGATCTGCTCACCGACGAGAACTCCCTGACCGGCGCCTATCTGTCCGGCCGGGAGCGGATCGAGATCCCGCTGATGCGGCGCCCGGTGAACAAAAAACGACGGGTCACCGTGGTCGGGGCCACCGAGAACAATCTCCGGGGGATCGATGTGGCTTTCCCACTGGGTGTGCTCACCGCGGTCACCGGCGTTTCCGGTTCCGGGAAGTCCACGCTGGTCAACGACATCCTGGCGACAGTGATGGCCAATAAACTCAACGGCGCCCGGCAGGTGCCGGGCCGGCACACCCGGGTCAACGGGCTCGATCAACTGGACAAGCTGGTGCGGGTGGACCAGTCGCCGATCGGGCGTACGCCGCGGTCCAATCCGGCCACCTACACCGGGGTGTTCGACAAGATCCGCAGCCTGTTCGCCTCCACCACCGAGGCCAAGGTGCGCGGGTACCAACCGGGACGGTTCTCCTTCAATGTGAAGGGCGGCCGGTGCGAGGCTTGCTCCGGCGACGGCACGCTCAAGATCGAGATGAACTTCCTGCCCGATGTGTACGTGCCGTGCGAGGTCTGCCACGGCGCCCGCTACAACCGGGAAACCCTCGAGGTGCACTACAAGGGCAAGACCATTGCCGAGGTTCTCGATATGCCCATCGAGGAGGCCGCCGAGTTCTTCGAGCCGGTCACCTCCATCCACCGCTACCTGTCGACCCTGGTCGATGTGGGGCTGGGGTACGTGCGGCTCGGGCAGAGCGCCACGACGCTGTCCGGTGGTGAGGCGCAGCGCGTGAAACTGGCCGCCGAACTGCAGAAACGCTCCAACGGGCGGACTGTCTACATTCTCGACGAGCCGACCACCGGCCTGCACTTCGAGGACATCCGGAAACTGCTCGCGGTGATCAACGGCCTGGTGGAGAAGGGCAACACGGTGATCGTCATCGAGCACAACCTGGATGTGATCAAGACCGCGGACTGGGTGATCGATATGGGTCCCGAGGGCGGTTCCGGCGGCGGCACAGTGGTCGGTGACGGGACACCCGAGGACATCGCGGCCAACCCGGACAGCTACACCGGCCAGTTCCTGAAGGAGATCCTGGCCGAGCCGTCCGCTCCGGCGAAGAAGGCGGCTCCGGCGGCGCGAAAGGCCGCCTCGTCGGGGAAGAAGAAGGCCGCCGCGACCGAGGAGCCGGTCGCGAAGGTCCCGGACCCGCAGAAAGCCAAACGGCTGGCGCGTAAGGCCGCCGCCCTGCGCTGACCGGGGTGCCCCGCTCGGAGTGCTACCGGGCGGGGCCGAAGCGGTGGATCGGCCCGGTGCGCGGCCCGCACGCATGGGTGTTTCGGGGCCCACGCCGCGGCGTGCGGCCGGATCGGCAGCGCGCGTGCCGCGAAGACGGGAGCTTCGTCACCGATCGTGTCGACGAGGTGGTGCCGGGCGCCGTGTTCGGGGTCAGTAGACGGGGCCGGTGTACTTTTCACCCGGGCCGGCGCCGGGTGCGTCGGGTACGGCCGAACTCTCCCGGAACGCCTTCTGCAGCGACTGCAGCCCCTCCCGTAACGGTCCCGCGTGCGGACCGAGGTATTCCACCGAGGCGGTGATCAGCCCGGCCAGCGCGGTGATCACCCGCCGGGCTTCGTCCATATCACGGCGCGGGCTGTTGTCCGGGTCGTCGTCGCCGAGCCCGAGTTTTTCCGCCGCCGAGCTCATCAGCATCACGGCGGCCCGGCTGATCACCTCCACAGCCGGGATCTCGGCCAGTTCGCGCACATCGCCTTCGGGCTGTTCGGTCATGGTCCCAGGCTAGAGAACCGCCGTCGGGGGCCGGTGCACCGGTCCGGCGGCGCGCAGCATGCGCAACTGGCCGATCTCGGTCACGTTCTTCATCAGTTCGGCGTCGACCCACGCGGCCAGGTGCGCGACGGTCAGCCCGGCCTCCGCCGGCCAGGGATAGGAAGTGGCGGCGTCGAGCTCCGTGTCGCCGGCGCGATCGAGCACCGTGAGCCATTGCTCGCGCAAGGTGTGCAGACGGGCCAGTGCCGCGGCGATATCGCCCGCCCAGTACACCTCGGTGTGCTCGGGTACCGGCCTGCCCTCGGCGTGCGCGACGGCCGAACTCCACCACCAGTCGATATGCCAGGTGAGCCAGCCGATGGTCGGCACCGGCACGGGATCGGGTTCGGTCTCGGCGAAATCCGGTCGCCAGCGGCCGTCGGCGCCGCGGTGTACGGTCCAGCTCACCGCGGCGGATGTCCAGTGCGTATCGTCGTCGGTCAGGGCCTCGAAATGCAGCTGGGCCAACGACCAGACGAAGTCGAATTGCCAGCGCAGCAGGTCACGTCGGCTGCTCATGGCCGTCGAGCCTGGCAGGCCGCCGGCGGCGGGGCAAGCGGTTTACGGTCGGGGGTCCGGGACACGATTCGTCGGATCGGAACCTCGGCTGTTAGAATTTTCGGCGACGACCGCCCCGGTCCTGTCCGGGGCATGAAAGTGGAGCCCGACTCCCACCGTTGCCGGCGAGTGATCGCCTGGTCAAACGGTCCGGTCCTCCGCCCTTCCCGGGTGGGTTGGCGATACCGCTCCGGCGTGATCGCGGCGCAGGCGTGTATGTCCTGCGTGGACCGGTCGACATCGGGCCTCGTGGCGGTGAAATACCGCACCGGGGCCTTTGTGTTGAACAAGGGGTTCATTGCGAGCGGTCGTCGGACGACACCGCTAGACCTAGGAGGCCCCATCAGCACTGAGACCCGCATCAACGATCGCATCCGTGTTCCCGAGGTCCGGCTCATCGGACCCGGCGGTGAACAGGTTGGGATCGTGCGTGTTGAAGATGCACTACGCGTCGCCCTGGAAGCAGACCTCGACCTCGTGGAGGTCGCGCCGGACGCACGTCCGCCGGTCTGCAAGATCATGGACTACGGCAAGTTCAAGTACGAGACCGCGCAGAAGGCGCGCGAGTCCCGGAAGAACCAGGTCCAGACCGTGATCAAGGAACAGAAGCTGCGGCCCAAGATCGACGATCACGACTACGAGACCAAGAAGCGCAATGTGGTGCGCTTCCTCGAGGCGGGGTCGAAGGTCAAGGTCACCATCATGTTCCGGGGGCGCGAACAGTCCCGGCCCGAACTCGGATTCCGGCTGTTGCAACGGCTGGCCTCCGACGTGGCGGAATTGGGTTTCGTCGAGACCTCGGCCAAGCAGGACGGCCGCAACATGACGATGGTCCTCGCCCCACACAAGGGCGCGAAGACGCGGGCCAAGGCCGCCGAGGATTCGGTCCGGTCGCAGCCCGGCGGCGCGGCGCCGAATGCCGGTCGGCCGGTCGCGCAATAACAACGGCGTCTGCCGTGCACACTGCGGCGCGGTGCCGCACAGAACGCGGCGAACGCCGCAGCGGTATTGCGTCGAGCCCGCAATAACGCTGATCAGTACACCTGGTCCGCCCCTGCGCGGGCACGACACAGATTGAGGTTGCCATGCCGAAGATGAAGAGCCACAGCGGCGCTTCGAAGCGTTTCAAGGTGACCGGTAAGGGCAAGCTGCGCCGTCAGCAGGCCAACCGCCGGCACCTGCTCGAGCACAAGCCCACCCGCCGGACTCGTCGTCTGGACGGCACGGAGTCGGTCGCCGCGTCCGACGTCCGCCGTGTGAAGAAGCTGCTGGGTATCTGATCCCCTTCCCGGGACCGATACCGTCCGGTACCGCATCCGCGACCGGACGCCGAAGAACCGACCCACTCGGGTGCGCTCGACCGGGCACCCCCAAGATCGATTAGGACTGACCAGTGGCACGCGTCAAAAGGGCCGTCAACGCTCAGAAGAAGCGCCGTTCCATCCTCGAGGCCTCCAAGGGCTATCGCGGGCAGCGCTCGCGCCTGTACCGCAAGGCCAAGGAACAGCAGCTGCACTCGCTCACCTACGCCTACCGGGACCGCCGGGCCCGCAAGGGTGATTTCCGCAAGCTGTGGATCGCCCGGATCAACGCCGCGGCCCGCGCCAACGACATCACCTACAACCGTTTCGTGCAGGGCCTGAAGGCCGCCGGTGTGGAGGTCGACCGCAAGATCCTCGCCGAACTGGCCGTCTCCGATGCCGAGGCGTTCGCCGGCCTGGTCGCCGTCGCCAAGGCCGCGCTGCCCGAGGATGTCAACGCCCCGGCTGCCTGAGTCGTCGTTCGGGGTCCGGGCCGGTGTGCCCGACCCGCTGGTGTAGAAGGCCCCCTCCTTCCGAGGAGGGGGCCTTTCGCGTTTTCCGGGCTGCCGGTGGGGTCGGTGTGGTGGTGTCCGGCGCCGAGGGGTCCGCGGACTTCGGTGGCGTGGCCGGACTTGCGGTGGGCGGGGGCAGTCGCTAATACTTAGCCATATGGCAAAGTATTTGGAATCGCTGGACGGTGTGTTCGCCGCACTGTCGGACCCTTCGCGGCGCGCGGTCGTCCAGCGACTCGGCGCCGGTCCGGCCAGTGTCGGCGAACTGGCCCGGGATCTGCCGATCACCTTGCCGTCCTTCATGAAGCATCTGCGCGTGCTGGAGAACAGCGGGCTGATCCGGACGATCAAAACCGGACGGGTGCGCCGGTGCGAACTCGATCGCGACCGGTTCGCGCTGATCGACGGCTGGCTGGCCGAACAGCGGCAGGTGTGGGAAGCGCGCACAGATCGACTCGAACAATTCCTGCTGACAACCGAGGAGCCCACCGATGAATCCCGATCTCGACCTCTCCCTGCACCGGGTGATCCGCGCACCGCGTCGCAGCGTGTGGAACGCCTGGACCGACGCCGATGATCTCGCCCGCTGGTGGCTGCCCGCCCCGGCCCGCTGCCGCGTCGAACGGCTGGAGGTCCGCCCGGGCGGCGCCTTCGTGACCAGGATGAGCACCGACGACGGCGAATTCGTCCCGCATCTGGACGCCTGCTTCCTCGTGGCCGAGGAACGGGAACGCCTGGTCTTCACCACCGCGCTCGACAGCGGCTGGCGTCCGGCCACCGGGGAGATCGTGATGACCGCCGAGATCACCCTGCGGGATCATCCGGACGGTACCGATTATCACGTGCTGGTCCGGCACGGTGATCCGGCCACCCGGGCCCGGCACGAAGAACTCGGCTTCGAATACGGCTGGGGCACGGTTACCGGTCAGCTCGCCGAACTCGTCGAGAGCGAGGTCCGGGCATGAAACTCGTCCTGACCGAGTTCCTCACCCTCGACGGCGTCGCGCAAGGGCCGGGCTCGCCCACCGGGGACAGCAGCGACGGTTTCGATCGGGGCGGCTGGCTGGTCCCGTATCTGGACGAGGTCTTCGTCCGGCGGACCTCCGAATGGCTCGACGCCGCCGACGGGTTGCTGTTCGGCCGTCGCACCTACCAGGCTTTCGCCCGGGACTGGCCCGCCATCACCGATCCCGGCGACCCGTTCGCGGAGCGGATGAACACCCTGCCCAAATATGTGGTCTCCGACACTCTGTCCGACGCGGAGTGGAACCCGACCATCGTGCTACCGGGTGATCCGGTTGCCACGGTCGCGGAACTCTTGCGCCGGCCCGGCCGGGAACTGCAGATTCACGGCAGCTCCCGGTTGGGTGACGCCCTGCTCGCCGCCGGCCTGGTCGATACCGTCCGGTTGGTCGTCGCGCCCACCGTACTGCGGACGGGCCGGCGGCTGCTCGCCGGCGCCGGGCCGGCCACGGGGTTGCGCCTGGCCGGGCACGAGGCCACCCCTCGCGGCCTGCTCCTGCTCGAATACGAGGTCACCGGTCCCGCGCCGCTCGCCGAATTCGACGGTGTCGCCCAGTACGCCTGAGATGATTCCGGTCCGGTCGTGTCCGGACCCCGGATTCGGGGTATGGGCGCGGCCGGACCGGGTTGATACGGTGATTGCTCGCGACGATGAGGCCGAGGAGCGACTGTGAAACGTAGGGCGTTGAGTATTGTTGCCGCGGGCGTGGTTTCGCTGGCGATCGGCCTGCCGCCTGCCTCGGCGGCCGCGGAGGGGATCGCGGTGCGTTCCGCCCCGCCCACCGAGCGGATCGAAACGACCACGGCACCGTTCGATCCGATCTGCCCGCTGTGCTTCGTCCGCGAATTCCTGGAGACCTTCTCCTCGTAAGGTTTGCGGCGACGCGGTGGCTCGTTGCTCGTTCCGGGACCGGTAACGGGCCTCGGCGGAACGAGGGCCGGTCTCGGTGGGTAGCGGCTCCGGGCATCGGCACCCTCTACGATCTCTTGGTGCCCGACCGATATGAACCCATCGATGTGCGGAATCCCCGTGTGGTCGCCGCCGTCAAGCTCCACCGTGGCGTAGCGCGTAAGCGGGCCGGTAGATTTCTTGCCGAAGGCGCGAATTCCGTCGGTGCCGCGCTCGCGGCCGGTCGGGTCCGCGAACTCTTCTATTCCGCCGAGGGTGCCACCCGGGAGCATGCGCTGATCGCCGGCGCCGAAGCCGACGGGGTACGCACCACCCTGGTCTCCGACCGGGCCGCGCAGGCGCTCGGGGAGACGGTCACGCCGCCCGGTCTGGTGGCCGTCTGTGATCTGGTCGATGTGCCGCTGGACCGGATCGTGTCCACGGCTTCCGGGGCGAGCGTTCCACGCATACTTGCGGTGCCGGTGGCGATCGCCGACCCGGGCAATGCCGGCACCCTCATCCGGGTGGCGGACGCGGTCGGCGTGGACGCCGTGGTGCTGGCCGGTGACAGTGTGGATCCGCACAACGGCAAATGCGTCCGGTCCTGCGCGGGCAGCCTCTTCCACGTCCCGATCGTGCGCGCCCGCGATACCGCCGCGGTGCTGGACCGTATCGAGGCCGCGGGTATTACCACCGTGGCGACCACCGCCGCCGGTGAGGTCGATCTCGAAGACGCCGGTGAACTCTTCACCCGGCCGGTCGCCTGGTTGTTCGGCAACGAGGCACACGGCCTGGACCCGGAAATCGCGCGCCGGGCCCGGCACCGTATCCGGATCCCGATCCGGGGGCGGGCCGAAAGCCTGAACCTGGCCACGGCCGCCGCGATCTGTCTCTACGCGAACTCGCGTACCCGCTTCGGACGCGGCTGATCACGGAGCCGGCCGGTCCGGACCCTCGGGCGGCGAGGATTCACATCCCGTGCTCGTACAGATCGGCGAGGATCTCCTGGGCCCAGTCGGCCGCGATCGCCTCCGGGCCGGTGACCCGCAGCGCGGACATCACGGTGAGCAACATCCCGGTCGAGAGGAATCGCCGGGTGTCGGCGGTCGGAGCGCCGGTGAGTTCCCGGACGAGCCGGTAGATGCGGCCGTACCGGTCGCGTACGACCGGGCCGATATCGGGATCGCCGGCCGCCGCGAAGGCGTGTAGCAGGACCTGGAGCAGGGTGCGCTCGGCGAGGAAGTGGTCGTAGGCCTCCGACAGCGAGTCGAGGGAGGCTTCGGGCCCGGCGCCCGCCGCCGCCTCGGTGAAGACCTCTTCGATACGGTCGCAGACCCGGGCGACCGCGGCGAGGAACAGGCGCTGTTTGGAACCGAAGAGGCGGATTACGTACGGCTGGGAGACTCCCGCCCGGCGGGCGATCTCGTCGGTGCGGGTGGCCGCGTAACCGGATTCCGCGAAGGCATCGACCGCCGCGGTCAGTACCTGGGCCCCCCGTTCGCCGGCGGTCATCCTGGTCCGGCTCGTCGATTCCGGCATGGTCCTCCTCGTCGTCTCGTGCGCTCTTGACATGTTATCAGTCGATGCATACCGTCATGGAAATTAGTTATCAGTCGATTACAACAAGGACGGGATATGATCGAGATACTGAGCTCACCAGCTCCGACACCACCCACCGCCCCGGTGCTCACCTCGCCGGCCGATACCGGCCGACGGCCGCTCGCCGCGGTGCTGGCCGCGGTCGGTATCCCGATGTTCATGGTCACGCTGGACAACCTGGTGGTCACCAACGCGCTCCCCGTGATCCGCACCGAACTGAACGCCTCGCTCGGCGACCTGCAGTGGTTCGTCAACGCCTACACCCTGTCGTTCGCCGCCCTGCTGCTCACCGCCTCCGCCCTCGGCGACCGGTTGGGGCGCCGGCGCGTATTCCTCGTGGGTATCGCGGTGTTCACCGCCGCCTCGGCGGCCTGCGCACTCGCCACCGATCCGGCGACGCTGGTCGCCGCGCGGGTGGTGCAGGGCTTCGGCGGGGCCGCGGTGATGCCACTGTCGCTGACCCTGCTCTCCGACGCAGTACCGGAGCGGCTGCGCAGCGCGGCCATCGGGATATGGGGCGGCATCGCGGGGCTCGGTGTAGCCGCCGGGCCACTGCTGGGCGGCGCCGTGGTCGACGGATTGAGCTGGCAGTGGATCTTCTGGGTCAATGTGCCCATCGGCGTCCTGGTGCTGCCGCTGGTGGTCTGGACATTGCGTGAATCGCGGGGCGGCGGCGGCCGCCTGGACCCGGTGGGCCTGCTGCTGGCTTCGGCGGGAGTGCTGGCGGTCGTCTGGGGCATCGTGCACGGCGCCGACGACGGCTGGACCTCACGCGGCGTGCTCACCGCGCTGCTCGGCGGCGCGGTGCTGTCGGCCGCGCTCATCGCCTGGGAGCAGCGGGCTGCGGCGCCCATGCTGGCGCCCCGGCTGTTCCGGATCCGGGCCTTCGGCGTCGCCAATGTGGTGGCCTTCGCCTTCTCGATCGGCGTTTTCGGGTCGATCTTCCTGCTCGCCCAGTTCTTCCAGGTGGTACAGGGTTACAGCCCGTTCGAATCCGGTATCCGGACCATGCCGTGGACCATGGCGCCGATGGTGGTGGCCCCGCTCGCGGGGCTGGTGATCGACCGCGTCGGCGCCCGGGTCCTGCTGGTCACCGGGCAGACGCTGCTGGCCGTGGCGCTGGCCTGGATGGCCGCGATCACCTCGGTGGACGTCGGCTACGGCATATTCGTGGCGCCCCTGCTGCTCGCGGGAGTCGGGATGGGCCTGACCTTCGCGCCGCTGGCGACCGTGGTGATGGGGGCGGTACCGGAGGCGGACCGCTCGGTGGCCTCGGGCACCAACAACACAGTGCGGGAGGTCGGCGTGGCGGTGGGCATCGCGGTACTTGCCTCGGTGTTCGCCTCGTACGGCGAGTACACCGATCCGCAGAGCTATGTGGACGGCCTGGTACCGGCGGTCTGGGTCGGGGCGGGGATCGTCGCGGCCGGGGTGCTGGCCGCCGCCCTGCTCCCGGGCCGGGTGCGCGAGGCGGAACCGGTGCGCTGAACGCGGACGGTCCGCCGCGGCGGTCGGGTCCGGTACCGGCCGGATCGTCCGGCGGCGCGCGGGCCGGCGCGCCGACGATCAGCGTTCGCGGACCGAGACCAGCGATTCCGTGGCGCCGGCGGGCGCGGCCGGGGCCGGCGTGCGCTGCCGCCGGCTCGCGGTCGCGTACAGCACGACCAGTAGCAGGCTGAACCAGACGTAGCCGTTGCCGATCACCTTGTCCCAGGCCGACCAGTCCAGCTCCCGG
Organism: Nocardia grenadensis NBRC 108939; assembly: GCF_001613445.1. Classification (GTDB taxonomy): domain Bacteria; phylum Actinomycetota; class Actinomycetes; order Mycobacteriales; family Mycobacteriaceae; genus Nocardia; species Nocardia grenadensis. Next base: position 58,290 of record NZ_BDCJ01000010.1, on the reverse strand, counting down.
CCGTCGTTACCGGGCAGGTCGCTGTGTTTGGCCAGTACGAAGACCACCGCGGTGGCAACTGCCGCGGCATACCAGCCGCGCACCTGCGACCAGGGCCGGGTCGTGGCATAGCCGATCATCGTCAGCAGGGCGGGCGCCACCCACACCCAGTGGTGCGACCAGGAAATCGGCGAGACGAGCAGCGCCACCACCGCGTTGACCGCCAGCGCGATCATCGGGGGTGTCCCGGTGCGCCGGATGGCCGCCACCGCCACGGCCACCAGAGCGACCGCGGCGAGCAGCCACAGGGCCGTGGCCAGGGTGCCGGTGACCTCGAAGCGGGCCAGCACGGCCTGGATCGACTGGTTGGTCTGGAACTCCGACCCGCTCAGCCCACCGACATTGCCGAATCCGCCGAACCAGTACCGCACCGATTCGTCGGGCATCACCGCGAAACCGATCGCGGTGGCGACGGCACCGCTGATCGCGGCCGTCGCGGCGGCCTTGTAATCCTTGCGGATCAGGAAGAACAGGACGAAGGCCGCCGGGGTCAGTTTGATCGCGGCGGCGATACCGAGCAGCACCCCGCGTGGCCAGCGCGGATTGCGGGTCAGGCAGTCGGCGGCGACCAGCCCCATCAGGATCAGATTGACCTGGCCGAAATCCAGGGTCGACCAGACCGGCTCCAGCAGTAGTGCGAGCGGAGTCGCGGTCGCGGTGACCACCAGTGCGAGTTTGCGCTGGTCCTGGCGGGGCCAGAGCTGCCGGGCCACCAGGAACAGGGTCATCGCCAGCGCGCCGATGGAGACCACCAGATAGGTGATCACCGACGCGGCCCACGGCAGCAGTGCGTAGAGCCCGAGCGCCAGCGCGGCGAACGGCGGGTAGATGAACGGGAGGCTGATATCGGCGGCCGTCTCCGGGAGATGGCCGTAGAGATCGCCGCCGGCCCGCCATTCCTCGACCCCGAGCCGATAGACCTCGAGGTCGATGTACTCGCCGCTGATGCCGCGGAACGGATCGATCGGGCGCGACATACACACCCACGTCACGACCACCGCCAGCAGCGGCAGCAGCCAGACCGCCTGCCGGCGGGCACGTCCGGCGAGCGTCTCGGTGCGGGTCAAGGCGTTCGTCATCGGAGGGGACTTTACCGGTTGAAGGTGTCGGAGTACCGGGCAGTGAGCGGCGGGGGATATCGGCGTGAGCCCGGCGGGGGCCATCGAATACGATTCCACCAGCAGCAATACGGGCGTCGGAGCCGACCGCGCCCGCTCACCGATGCCCAGGGGAGAGACGAGTAGACCGTGGCCGACGACACCGACGCAGGCGCAGCGACCGGCGGGCAGGAATCCGCCCTCACCGAAGAAGCCCTGGCCGCCGCGGCCGCGGCGGCCGAGAAGGACTTCGCGGCCGCTGCCGATCTGGAGGCGCTCGCGGGCGCGAAAACCGAGCATATGGGCGGCCGGTCGCCGATCGCGCTGGCCCAGCGGTCGCTGGGCTCGCTGCCCAAATCGGAGAAGGCCGACGCCGGTAAGCGGGTGAACAAGGCGCGGGCGCGGGTTTCGGAGGCGTTCGAGGAACGGCAGCGGGTGCTGCTCGCCGAACGTGATGCCGCGGTACTCGTCGCCGAGGCGATCGATGTCACGCTCCCGGCGGACCGGCGCCCGGTGGGTGCCCGGCACCCGATCACCGTCATCTCCGAACAGGTCGCCGATGTGTTCGTCGGAATGGGCTGGGAGATCGCCGAGGGACCGGAGGTGGAGACCGAGCACTTCAACTTCGACGCGCTCAACTTCCTGCCCGACCACCCCGCCCGCACCATGCAGGACACCTTCCACATCGCACCGGCCGGTTCGCGCCAGGTGCTGCGCACCCACACCTCGCCGGTGCAGGTGCGGTCCATGCTGGAACGCGACCTGCCGATCTATGTGGTGTGCCCGGGGCGTACCTTCCGCACCGACGAACTCGATGCCACCCACACTCCGGTGTTCTCCCAGGTCGAGGGGCTGGCCATCGATAAGGGACTGACCATGGCGCATCTGCGCGGCACGCTGGACGCGTTCGCGCGGGCCCTGTTCGGCCCCGAGACCACCACCCGGATCCGGCCCAACTACTTCCCGTTCACCGAACCCTCGGCCGAGGTCGATGTCTGGTTCCCGGACAAGAAGGGTGGCGCCGGCTGGGTCGAATGGGGCGGCTGCGGCATGGTCAATCCGAAGGTGCTGATCGCCAGCGGGATCGACCCCGACGAGTACAGCGGCTTCGCGTTCGGTATGGGTCTGGAGCGCACGCTGCAGTTCCGCAACGGCATTCCCGATATGCGCGACATCGTCGAGGGTGATGTGCGGTTCACCCTGCCCTTCGGTATCCGGTCCTGACCTTTTTCGAGCGAGAGAGCGAACGTCACAGTGCGAGTAGCGCAGTCCTGGCTGACCGAAACGATCCGCCGCACCGTCCCCGACTGGGAGGTGACGCCGGAGGAACTCGACGCCGGATTCGTCCGGGTCGGGCTCGAGGTCGAAGAGGTCGACGAGCTGGAACGGGTGAGCGGGGATATCGAACACCCGCTGGTGGTCGGCCGGGTCGCCGAGATCACCGAGCTCACCGAGTTCAAGAAACCCATTCGGTTCTGCAAGGTCGATATCGGCGCGGAGCAACTTCAGGAGATCGTCTGCGGAGCCACCAACTTCGCGGTCGGTGACCTGGTCGTCGTCGTGCTGCCCGGCGGTGTGCTGCCGGGCGGTTTCGCCATCTCCTCCCGCAAGACCTACGGCCATATCTCCCACGGCATGATCTGCTCGGTCGCCGAACTCGGGATCGGCAAGGACCACTCGGGCATCCTGGTGCTGGAACCCGGTACGGCCGAACCCGGTACCGACGCCAACGACCTGCTCGGTCTCGGCGATACCGTGATCGAACTGAACATCACGCCCGATCGGGGCTACTGCTTCTCGGTGCGCGGCCTGGCCCGCGAACTGGCCTGCGGTTTCGATCTCGACTACGCCGACCCGGCCGTGCGCACCCTGCCCGAGGGGCCCGATGCGTGGCCGGTGGATGTGGCACCGGAATCGGGCTGCACCCGCTTCGGTGTCCGCCGGGTCACCGGGATCGATCCGCACGCCGTGAGCCCGTGGTGGTTGCAGCGGCGGCTGCTGCTGGCGGGTGTGCGGCCGATCTCCCCGGCGGTCGATGTGACCAATTACGTGATGCTGGAACTCGGGCAGCCGCTGCACGCCTTCGACGCCGCGAAACTCGGCGGCGGCCTGGTGGTGCGCCGCGCGCACCCCGGTGAGACCCTGCGCACCCTGGACGAGGTCGAACGCGAACTCGACGCCGAGGATGTGGTGATCGCCGACGACACCGGGGTGGTCTCGCTCGCCGGCGTGATGGGCGGCGCGTCCACGGAGGTGAGCGCGGAGTCCACCGATATCGTCCTCGAGGCCGCCACCTGGGATCCGCTGTTCATCTACCGCACCGCCCGCCGCCACAAGCTGGTGTCGGAGGCGAGTAAACGATACGAGCGGGTGGTGGACCCGGAACTGAACCTGGCCGCGCTGGACCGGGCCGCGTCCCTGCTCGCGGAGATCGCCGGCGGCACGGTGGAGCCCACGCTCACCGATATCCGGCTGCCGCTGACCCCGCCGGAGCCGATCCGGATGGATATCGATCTGCCCGACCGGGTGGCCGGTGTCCAATACGCCCCCGGTACGTCCGCGCGGCGCCTCACGCAGATCGGCTGCCATGTCGAAGTGGCGGTCGACGAGACCAGCGGCCACGGTCAGCTGGTGGTGACCCCGCCGAGCTGGCGGCCGGATCTCGCCCAGCCGGCCGATCTGGTGGAAGAGGTGCTGCGGCTCGAGGGCCTGGAACGGATTCCGCTGGTGCTGCCGCAGGCGCCCGCCGGGCGCGGCCTCACCGCGGTGCAGCGCCGCCGCCGCGCGGTGAGCCGGGCGCTGGCCTTCGCCGGCTGTATCGAGGTGCCGCCGCCGGTGTTCCTGCCCGCGGATGTCTTCGATACCTGGGGGCTGGACGCTGACGACCCCCGCCGCACCACCACCCGGGTACTGAACCCGCTGGATGTCGAACGCGCCGAACTCGCCACCACGCTGTTGCCGGGTCTGCTGGAGATCGCGGCCCGCAATATCTCCCGCGGCGCCCGTGATCTATCGCTCTACGGGATCGCCCAGGTCGTCCTGCCCGGCCCGGACACCGCACCGGTGGCACCGCTGCCGGTGGACCGACGTCCGACCGACGCCGAGTTCGCCGAACTGCTGGCCTCGCTGCCCGATCAGCCCCAGCACGTCGCGGTGGTGCTCACCGGCCGCCGGGAACCCCGCGGTCCGTGGGGTCCGGGGCGGGCGGCCGAAGCCGCCGACGCGTTCGCGCTCGCCGATGTGGTCGCCGAGGCCGCCGGGGTCGAACTCGTACGCCGGCCCGGTAAACATCTGCCGTGGCATCCGGGGCGGTGCGCGGAGCTGACGGTGGACGGTGTCGTGATCGGCTACGCCGGCGAATTGCATCCCGGAGTACTGGAACGGTCGGGCCTGCCGCCGCGCACCTGCGCCCTGGAACTGGATCTGGACGCCCTGCCGCTGCGCGAAGCGCGGCCCGCGCCGGCCATTTCCCCGTTCCCGGCCGTGCTGCAGGATGTCTCGGTGAGCGTCGCGCACGATATTCCGGCGGCGGAGGTGGAGACGGCGCTGCGATCCGGTGGCGGGGAGCTGCTCGAAGATATCGCACTGTTCGACGTGTACGCGGGCACACAGGCCGGGGAGGGCCGTAAATCGCTCACCTACGCCCTGCGTTTCCGGGCTGCCGACCGGACACTCACCGAGGACGAGGCCAGCGCGGCGCGCGATGCCGCGGTGGCCGCCGCGTCGGACGCGGTGGGCGCGGTGATCCGTTCCTAGGAGAGCCGTTCTCCGGCAACGTGGTCGGTCCGTCCGAACGGGCGGACCGGACGTCGTAGGCTGGTCGCATGACTGAATCCAGCACAGGCGATCCGGGGGCGCTCGCCGCGCGGTTGGCGGCCCTGCCCGACGAGCAGTTGCTGGCCGTCCTGGTGGTGGCCGCCGCGGGCCGCGACAAGCTGGCCCCGCTGTACGAAGCCGCCACCCGGCTGCTGGCGGAAACCGGGCAGAGCGCGGCGGTGCCCGGTGTGATTCCCGGCACCTCGGGCACCCCCGGCTATGGGACCGCGGCCGACCTCGGTTCGTCCGCGCAGGTGGGCGGGGGTGTCGGCGCGGCCGCCGGGCCGGGCGGGGGAGCGGCCGGTTCGGCCGCCGGCTACAGCGCTTCCGGTGTGCCGACGTTCGGGTCCGTACGCGATAAGGTCGAGCGGCGTTTCGGCACCGCGTTCGGTGCGCGGGCACTCGGTAGGCAGAGCCCGGCCGGCCGCGGCGCCGACGAACAGTGGGAAGCGCGTGAACAGGCCGCGCGGGAACGTCTGGCACAGATTCGCACCTCCTTGCACGAGGGCGAAGGGTCCTGATCCCGCCCGGCCCGCGCCGGAGCGACAGGGATGGACCCATGACCGACACCGCCGATACCGCACGCGTACTCGCCGGCCGGCTGCTCGACGCCCAGGTGCAGTGGCTGCTCGACGAGGTGAGCGGGGACCGGTTCGCCGAAGTCGTCGCCCGGGACGTGGCGGCCGCGCTCGAGGTCGCGGGTACGGTGCGCGCGGGCGAGGTGGTCGACGTCGAACAGCTCGAGCAGACCGTGGCCACCGTGGTCGACAGGGTCGGCGGCAGCGCGGTCCTGGCGGAGACCGCCGGTCTGTTCGCCGACGCGATCTATGACAGTATCGCCGCCAACGAGGATCACACCTTGGGTGAACTGGTCGAACGCGAACCGGTCGAGGCGCTGCTGCAGAAGATCGTGGATATGCACCAGACCCAGGAACGGCTCCTGGAACGATTGACCGACAGTCCTCTGGTGGCCACCGTCGCCTCCAAGTTCGTCGACAAATTGGTCGGCGATTTCGTCGAGGCCAACCGGCAGCGCGCGGAGAAGATCCCCGGTATGGGCACGCTCATGTCGATCAGCCAGTCCGCCGCCGATCGCGCCCGTAAGGTGGCGGAATCCAACTCCATCCTCGGCGATATCGCGGGCAGGGGCGCCCTGTACGCGCTCAAACGCACCAACAACGCGATCCGCGAAATGTTGCGCGAAGCCCCCGTGCACGACGCCACTATGGAGTTCTGGGATCTGCACGCCGACGAACCGATCAGCGGTCTGCGGGAGTACCTGACGAAACAGGATCTCCACGAACTGGTCGGGTTGTGCTACCGGATCGCGGTGACCACCCGGGAGAAGGAGTACTTCGGCCTGCTGGTGGCCGAATGCGTGCAGGTGTTCCATGAGAAGTACCGGGATCACACGCTCGCCGCGCTGCTCGCGGAGGTCGGGCTCACCGGTGACGATATCGTCACCGAGATCCTTCGGTACGGTCCGGCGGTGGTGGAGACCGCCAAACGGGACGGCGTGCTGGCGGGATTGATCCGGAAACGGTTGGAACCGTTCTACTATTCCGATGAAATCTTGAAGATTCTGGCCCCGGCCGGGTAGGCACAGCTATCAGGAATCCGCACCGCGTTCGACGTCGAAACCGGAATCCCGCAGGATGAGCTCGCGGGTTTCGGGATCCACCGGACGCTCTGGTGGTTCCTCCGGCTCGACGGGATTGGACCGCGCGATCGGCAAAAGTTCGTCGTAGCCCTCCTCGCCGGGGCGCAGTTCCTCGTACCCGCGGTAGTAGATACCGTTTTCGGTCCTGCCCCGGAGCGGGAGCCGGATGGTGACACCGTCCGGGGCGAGCATGGGCGGGCTGCTGTCGTCAGAGTAAGCGGTCAAAATAGGCTTTCAGTCGGTCGGCGAGGGCTCTGTCACCCAGGGTGAACTCCCTCAGTTTAGAGTCCCCACCATGCATCCAGGCGGTGAAGGCCTCGGCGAATGCTTCCGACCTTCTGTCGTAATAACTGTTCCAACCCCGCTTGACAAAAGGGATCCATCCCCAGCGTCGCATATCCGAGTGGATGCCGATCCACTCGGCGCTGTCGCTCAGCCGTTGTCCGTCTGTCCCGAAGGCGGCATCTGTGGCATGCCCGTACTCGTGCCACACGACGTTGGCACTACCGGAGTTGCCGCCGCTATTGATGATGATCCGCCGCGACTCGGTCAGGTACACGCCTTGGACGGTGTTCCAGCTGGTCCCCGGCTTCCGGCCGTATGGTGTGTGTCCACGCAGCTCGTACCCACCGGGTAGGTCCAGCAACTGTCGATTGCCGATGACGATCCCGCCTGTGGGGACGGCGTTCATATATTCGCTCACCCGCTGGTAGATGGGAGAGGGCACGCGGGTGAGGTTTTCCCGCATCTGCTTCGACGTGACCGTCTCGTCGATTACGTCGATGAGCGGTCTACTCTCCGGCGCGGTTTCACCGGAGAAGAATTCAGCACTGCCCACCCAGTCCCCGAAGCGGACGAGATCGCCCGACCGCATCGGCACCGGTGGCCCGGCCGGGTCGACTCTCACCCCGTTGAGATAGGTACCGTGCTCGGAATAGTGGTCCCGCAGCATCAGGTTGCCGTATTGATCCCGGAAGATCGTCGCATGCCTCGGCGACACCGAAGGGTCCGTGGAAAGCTGTTCGGCCATCGGTGAATTCCGGTCCCGGCCGATAAGTAATTCTTCGCCGCGGCGCAGATGCAGTGGCGGTATGCGCTGGTTGTCGGCGAGACGCAGCGAGAGCGGGCGCTCCTCGCCCACTTCGAGCCGGGATCGCGAACCGCCGAACGACAGACTGTCCTCGGGACCCACATAAGTTTTCTCCCCCGTCGCCAGCGCTCGGTCGTTCACCCGGGTGGGCGGACGCAGTTCCGGCTGCGGGTCGCGTACCCATACCCGGCCGTCCGGATCTCGTCCGACGAAGACGTCGCGTTCCCCGATTCTGGCTCCCTGCGGACCGCCCCCACGGGCATCCGCTTCGCCGACGATATAGCGCACCGGAACTGCGATTTCCTGTCCCGGTGCCAACCGCATCGGCTCGAGCCGCAGGTGCGGTGCGAAATGCAGGACTGCGGGGGGCTGGTCGGACTCGCGACCGATATGCGCCGTCGCCATGATGCGGGCACCGAGTGCGTCCTGATCCCCGTCCTTCAGAGGCGCCCGGTGGTCCGAGGAATCGGCGTACGACTCTTTCCTCGGTGCCGTGCCCGCGGTGTGTTCGTCTGGTGCGAAACGTACGTCGACAGTGCCGGGCGGCCGGGTGGATCCGGAGCCACTGGTGCGATCTCCGCGCGAGTGGTTGTCTCCGGTGTCGACTCGGGGCACCGCGCGATCCTGCCGCGCGGGTGGCCGGACCTGGTTGCGCTGGTCTCCGGCCTCGGGCCGGCCGTCCCGCGCCGGGGTCCGGTTGGTGCTCCGATCGGCCGGAACAGGCTGCTGCGAATCCACTGTCGTCGGGCGGGCCTGCCCGGAGGCGTCGCCGGGGCCCTGGTGCGGTGGAACGACGAACCCCGAGTCCGCGGGATGTGGGGGCGGGGCTGCGTCCGCCATCCCGTCCAGTCGCTGGACAACTCCTGCGTGCCAGTCGTTGCGCCCCAGAGCGGAGAAAACCGGCTGTAGCTCTTCGACGCGTTGCCGGATCTCCGCCACCTCGGTGCGCGAGTAACCGTGCTCTTTCCACTGCACCGTTCCCTCGGCCGGCCCGTAATCCAGGAACTGCTTCGCGAAGGCGCCGATACGGCCGTCCGGCGCAAAGGCCAGGCTGTGGTCGATGCCCCAGACATCGCCGGTCGGATCGATCATCCAGTTCTCGGCGCCGCGATCGGGGACATCGATCAGGGCGTCGAGCAGGCCGAGCCGGTTCCCCGAGGGCGTTCCGTGGAACTGTGTTTCCGGCGTCCAATCGCCCGGATACGCGTCCTGCGCGTTCTTGCCGGGAACAACCTCCATGTAGACGTGGCGCCCGTCGATGTGTACGGCGGGTACCCGGGCGCCGACCGCGTCGCCGACGACCGAGGCGAGGAATTCCGCGTGCGCGTGCCGCGGGTCGGAGACGACCTTGTGCACCACTCGGGTGCCGTCCGGGAAGGTCAGCACCTCCGCGGTTCTCGCGGAATTCTCCTGAGTGCTGTGTCGTGCCAGGGGTTCCGCGGCCGGGGGCTCGCCCGTGAGCAGCCGGTCGACACGCCTGCCGAAATCCGATTGCCGCCGAGCTATCGGCGGCAGGTCGGTATTCCCGCGCACGCCGTCGACCCCGGCCCGGTGTACCCGCAGCGCGCTACCGGCCGCGCCGACGAAACCGCCCCCGAAGCCGACGACCGCGGATTCGCGCACCATCTTGAACATATCGCCGAAGTTGTGGATGTCCTTGTGGTGGATGATCAAGGACGGGACCGCGCCCGCGATTCCACCGGTGATGCCACCCGCGCCGCCGATCAGCATGGTGCCGCCGAGATGAGCGGTGAAACGGCCGATATCACTGGTGGCCCGGCCGCCCAGGCGTTCGAGTACCCGTGGTGCGGCCCGCCGTCCGACTTCCGCGCCGACAATGCCACCGATGACGCCGCCCGCGACCATCTCGGCCAACGAGCCCATATCGAATTCATCGCGGACCCCGGTCTCGAGATCCCAGACCTGTGCGCCGACACCGATCGCCACGCTGGTGAGGGCGCCTATCTTGGCAGCGTGGATCGCCCCGTGCAGGGCCGCCCGGCGCGCCGCCCCGGCCGCGGCGCGGGTGGCCACGGTCGTCGTCAGTCTCGTGATCGCCGCGCGCATCGCCTGCTCGGCCGCCAGACGGTCGGCCAGTGCTTTGAACCCGCCGCCGTAGAGGAACAGCAGCGCGTCGTAGGCGAGCTGCACACCGAGGACTATGCCGGTGACGATGAGCAGATGTTGCGTCTGCTCGGTGACATCGGCCACGTCATGGCACTGTCGGCCCATGTCCTCGCAGACCGCGGCTTGGTTGCGCATGGTGGCGACCACGGTGCGATTACGCTCGGACAGAGCCGACCGGGTAGCCCCCCCGACCGACTCTTCGGCGTCCCGGCATTCCGTCTCGTAACTGACCGCCGCCGCACCGAGTCCGCGGCCGGTGTCGAGGTAACAGTCACCACGGGCGCGCATGCAGTCCACGTCGAGTTCGGGCCAATGTCCGATGACCAGGTCGCGCACCGCGGCCGGGACCTCGGCCAAGAGTGCGCTCGTATTCATCCCGGCCCGCCTCCCGGGATCCGTCGGGCCTGCTCAGGTGCCCTCGTCATTACCTGTCAAGAAGTCGATACTCGCATATCGGCCGGGGTGCTGCCTGATTTGCCTGCCTCCTGTCAATTCCTGCGGGTGGGGATATGGCATCATCGGCAATGAATTCATGCGTCGGTCGGAAGGCGGGCCGCATTGTGGGAAATGAATTTCGCGCCGATCCCGACCGGCTACGCGCGAAGGCTCCGGCCTTCGAGCAGCTGGGTGCCGAGGTCGAGGCACTCGTACAGCGTTTACACGACCTGGTTTCCGCGGATTCCGCTCCCTGGGGCGGTGACGATTCCGGCAAGGCCTTCGCCGAGAGTTTCGTCCCCGAAGAGGAGCGGACGATATCCAATCTGCACAGCCTCACCGAGGTGGTGCGGCAGGCAGGTCCGGATCTGCGGCAGGTGGCTGCGAATTTCGAGCAGCAGGACCTGATGAGCGCCCGAGAGGTGCGGAGGGCCGATCCGGTCCTCTCCTCCCACCCGGATATCGCCTCGGACGGCCCCGCCGCCCCGGTCGGCGATCGAGGATCCGCTACGTCGGCTGCCGCCACCACAACTCCGGCGGCCGATGTCGCGCCGGCCCGCGAACCGGGTAGCGACCTCGCCGGCCCGCGGAGTCGAGAGTCGGCGAACGCACCCGTGGAAGGAGCGGCGGCGCAGCGGTTCCCCCTCGGCGGTTCGGGCTCGCCGGATGACGCATCTGCTGTATCCGATTCGCGGCAGCGGCCGGTCGAATCGGCACAGCACCCCGCCGACCTGGGCCGCGGGAATCGGGCGCAGGCCGAGCGTGACGGCGCGCCTACCGCACCGCACCCGACCGCGCCCCCCGCGGCGGTCGCGGCACAGCCTGCGACCGCGGAAGCGCAGCGGACCCAGGTGCCTCCGCACCGCACACCCATACCGGCGAAGGCGGCTGTAACCGCACCCTCCGGAACCGTTCCCGCCACCCCGACCTCCCCGTGGTCGAAATCCGGTTCCGGCGGACCCCCTCGGGTCACCGCCCCCGGACCGGGCAGCTCCGATGCTCCGCCGCGAATGCCGAATCGCGCGCCACAGCGACCCGTCGACAAACCCGCGGAACCGGAACGCCGGCCCGGTGAAGCGGCCGTCGAGCCGATTGCTTCGCGCCTGGCGCGGGAACTCGCCGAGCGGCACGGCATTCTGGCTTTCGGATTCGATACACCCGGAATCCCCCGGGAGGTGTTGATGGAGATGGTCGCCGCGGTGAACGACGTCCTGCCCCGCCATCCGGCCCTCCCGCTGGGCGCCATCGGTATCGATGATCTGCCGGAAGGAACGACGATACGACTGGATTCGGAGCCGGCGGATTCCGGGTCGCGACGGTCGGGCGCTGCGACCACCGGCTACACGGCCCGCATCACCCTGGCGGCTCGGGCGGCCGTCGATCCGGTGGGGCTGGAGCGCGCGGTGCGCGCGGACGAGGCGGCAGGTCTGCTCGCCCCCGGTTGTGCCCAACGGCCCGTGTACTCCTCCGTGGTGCGTGAAATGGGGCGAGCACTCGACGCGGCAGGCGACTTCCGGGCCCGCGCCGCGACCAGGCGCGCGCTCGTCGCCGCCTACCTTCCGCTAACGAGCCGGGACACCGTCGGTTCGCTGGCGCGCACGGTCGCCGGGTTCGCGGTATGGCGAGCGCAGCTGGCCGGTGGTGTCCGGGCCGGTCGATTCGATCCGGAGGCGGCGTTGGCCGAGGCATTCACCGAGGTGGTATTGGACGCGTCCCGGGCCTCTCAGCCGGCCCACACCCTGCACAGGCTGCTGGTCGATACCGCGGACGCTGCGCGGACCCGGTCGGATTCGCCGTGAGCGGCCGGGACACGACCACCGCACATCGCGGCCGTGACCGTCCGATCCACCGCGTCGACGGCGATATCGCCGATTCTGCCGGTCCGGCCGCAGCACGGTCACCGGCACCATGAAGTCGGTGCGGTCGGCGCCCGAGGCGTCGATCAGCGGGAACGAGCCGTGTTTCGAGCGGTCGGATGGTTACCGCCGGCACCAGGACGTCCTGCGGCTAGGAGGAGCGCACCTGCGCGGTGTCCTTCTTGTCCAGTTCGGCACGTTCGGCGAGCAGATCGCGAATTTCGGTGAGCAAGGCGATATCGGCCGGGGTGGCCGGTTCGGCATCCACATTGTTCCGGGCATAGAAGCGTTTCTGCATGGTCTTCATCGGCAGGATGAGCGCGAAGTACAGCACCGCCGCGACCATGACGAAATCGATGGCAGCGCTGATGATCGGACCGAGTGCGATGAAGGTCGCGGGTTTGCCCGCGAGCAGCGTGATACCGAAACCGAACTGGCCGCTGCCGCCGAGTACGGCCAGCAACGGCTCCACCACGCCCTTGGTCACCGAACTCACCACCGCGGTGAACGCGGTGCCCATGACGACGGCGACGGCCAGATCGATGACGTTCCCGCGCATAAGGAAGTCTTTGAAACCTTTGAGCATCAATCCACTCCGTATCGAACGCTGCTGTTCACCGCCGGTCCCGGTCCCGGCCGCTGAGCGGTACCGCGGCGATCGAGGTTTCCGGCGCTACACCGCAGGTGATAGTCGCAGCCGGGCTTGCGCCGCGCAAACCGGCGGCGACCGGATGCGCGCTGTCCCCGCCGGTATCCGCGCCGGGTGGCGTCGCCGGACCGGCGGCCCGCGCCGAGCCACACTAGAGTCGAGGCAGCTCGGGGGAACAGCTATCAGGAGGAAACCGTGGCATCGACGACACTGCTGGGCCGGGCGGTCCGGGGCTTCAATGCGGGAGTGGTCGCTCTGCTCGACGCGCCGGTGCTCGGCCCGCTGCTGGGTAAGGGGTTCGTGGAGATCGAGTATGTGGGGCGCCGGTCGGGCCGGACGTTCCGGACCCCGGTGAACTACCTGCAGAAGGACGGCGGCCTGCTCATCGGTGTCGCCATGCCCGATAAGAAGACCTGGTGGCGCAACTTCCTCGGTGAGGGCGCGCCCATTGTGCTGCACTTCCGCGACGGCGATCGGCGCGGGCACGCGACCGCCCGGCGTGACGAGAAGGGTCGGGTCGGCGTGCGGGTCCGGTTCGACGAACCGGGCTGAGTCCCGCGCGGGCATGGAGAGCGCGGGCGGATCGTTTCGGGGAGCGCGAGAAACAGGCATGCGGCAGGACGCGCGAGCCGGTAGTGTTCCGGCCGTGTCGAGCCCGGAGGCATCCAGAGCAGGGCTGCCGGTCATCCCCGTCAGCCCCTGACCTTCCGCTACCCGTTCGCCGTGTCGCCTTCCGGCCGCACGGTAATGCGGTGATTCCCGGGCGCTGACCGGGGTGACGAGATGTTTCCTGTCTCTTCCACCTCGGAGCCCTTCATGCCTTTTGCTCTCTACCTGCTCGCCCTGGCGGTTTTCGCCATGGGCACTTCGGAGTTCGTGCTCGCCGGTCTCGTACCGGATATCGCGGCCGATCTCGGTGTGGGTCTCGGTGCCACCGGCCTTCTCACCTCGGCGTTCGCCATCGGAATGATGGTGGGCGCACCGCTGATGGCGGGTCTCGCCCGGAACTGGCCGATCCGGTCGACCCTGCTGTGTTTTCTGCTGCTCTTCCTGGCCGCGCATATCGCCGGAGCGGTAACCGGCAGTTTCGCCGTCCTGGTGGTCACCCGGGTGGTGGCCGCCGTCGCGAACGCCGGATTCCTCGCGGTCGCGTTGACCGCGGCCGCGGCGCTGGTCCCCGCCGGACGGCAGGGCCGGGCGCTGGCGATCCTGCTGGGTGGCACCGCCCTGGCCACGGTGGCGGGGGTGCCGGGCGGGGCGCTGCTGGGGACGATGCTCGGCTGGCGGGCCACCTTCTGGGCGATCGTGTTGCTGTGCCTGCCGGCCGCGGCCGGTGTTCTGGCCGGAATCCCCGGGCGCTCGGGGCAGGCCGCCGCCCCCGACCTCCGTGGTGAACTCGCGCAGTTGCGACGTCCGCGATTGCTCACGGTCATGCTGCTGGCGGCGCTCGTGAACGCGGCCACGTTCGGCAGTTTCACCTTCCTCGCGCCGTTGGTCACCGGGACGGGTGAGCTGGGCCCGCTCTGGGTGCCGGTGGTGCTGGTGCTGTTCGGCACGGGTTCTTTCGCCGGCGTGACGGTCGCCGGGCGGTTGTCCGACCAACACGCCGCGGCGGTGATCGCGGTCGGCGGCCCGCTGCTGTGCGGTGGCTGGTTCGCGCTCGCGCTGACCGCCGGCTGTCCCGTCGCCCTGCTCTTCCTGGTGTGCCTGCTGGGAGCGCTGTCGTTCGGGGTGGGGAGCACCCTGATCGCGCGCGTGCTCTACGAGGCCGCGGATGCCCCGACCATGGCGGGCTCCTATGCGACGGCGGCGTTGAATGCCGGTGCCGCGGCGGGACCCGCGATGGCGGGGTTCGCCCTGGCGACCGGTTGGGGCGACCGGGGGCCGATGTGGGTGAGCGGTGTCCTGGTGGGAGTGGCGCTGCTGCCGGCGCTGCGGTTCCGCACGATACTCACCGCGGCGGCGGACCGATAGGACGGCAGAGCCGCTGCGCGAGTGTGGTGTACCGGCCGGTTGACAGCAGGTGGTGTAAACGGAACGTAACAGTGTCCAGAGTTCGACAACACACGACCGGGATCGGTGTGCCGACCCCCTGCCGTTCGTTGATCTCACCCCACCATCCGGATCGGCCGAGTGGTGTGGCGCAGCGGCCAGGGGTGATGGAGGTCGAGCGTGTCGCGGGCGGGGCGCGACGGCAACGAATCCGGGGGACCCGGCCGTCCGCGGGGAGAATCCGACGGCCGCGACGGCAGTATCCTGGCCACCGGTCCCGGCCCACCGCGGCCGGAAAGGATTCCCGTGCTCGCCTCCCTGCTCTTCGCAGTACTCGCCGCGGGTCAGCTGGCGCTCGCCGGCCGGTGCGTGCTCCGGTATCGGGTAACCGGTGACCGGCTGCTCCTCGTGCCCGCCGTGGTGTGCGCGGCCCTGGCCTACGACAACGGGGTACTCGCGGCGGGCCGCTGGATCGGCGCCGGTGCGACGCTGGAGAGCTGGTCGACGCCCCGGTTCATCGCCCATATCGTGCTCACGCCGCTGTTGATGCCGTGGGCGTGCGCCGCCGCGGCCCGAGCCGGGGTCGGCTGGGCGCGGACCCGGTGGACGCGGACGACAATCGCGGCGGTGACGGCGGTGGTGATCGTACTGGGGGTGGCCGCCGAACTGACTCCGCTCACGCTGGCACCGCGGGAGTGGGCGGGCACCATGCGCTACACCACCGCGCACGCGTCGGTGGCCGGCCTGTTGTCGCCGGTGGTGACGGTGGTGGTCGTGCTGGTGGCGGCCGTGGCGGTATGGCGGGCACGGGGCTACCGACTCTGGACCGTGACCACGGTGATCATGACCGTGGTCGCGGCGGCGATGCCACCCATGTTGCTCACCAATGGCGCCGAACTGGTGTTCACGGCGGGCGTGGTCGTGACCGCGGTATGGCTGGCGGAGCCGTTCCGGGTGCCCGGTGCCGCCGCGGGTGCTGCGCACTGAGCGAATCCCCCGGGGAGACTTCCGGCGTTTTCTCCCGGCCTGGGCCGAGGGACGGGGTCGGACCTGCGCCGATAGCCGGATTCCGCGCCGTCCGGCGCCTACAGTCGGCCCCGGCCGTGTGCGTCGTCACAGCTACCGGTGCGGTGGCCGTCCATACTTCTGATCATGGGCGATGCGCAGACCGCTGAAGGAAACGACGCGACCCTGCCGTTGCGCGAGGATATCCGGTTCCTCGGCGGCGTGCTCGGCGACACCATTCGCGATCACGAGGGCCCCGAGGTCTTCGACCTCGTGGAGCGGGTGCGGGTGGAGGCGTTCCGGGTCCGGCGGGAGGAGGTGGAGCGCAGCGCGGTCGGTGAAATGCTGTCCGGGGTCGACATCACGGTGGCACTACCGCTGATCCGGGCATTCAGCTATTTCGTCCTGCTGGCCAACCTCGCCGAGGACATCCAGCGTGACCGCCGCCGCGCCGCGCACGAGGCGGCGGGCGAAGCCCCGCAGGACTCCTCGCTGGCCGCCACCTACCGGAAAATGGACGCGGCCGCGGTACCGGGGGACCGGGTCGCCGAACTGCTGGACGACGCGCTGGTGTCCCCGGTGATCACCGCGCACCCCACCGAGACCCGGCGCCGTACGGTGTTCGACACCCAGGCCCGGGTCACCGAACTGATGCGCCGCCGGCAACGGGCCCCCGAATCCGAACGGGAACAACTCGAGCTCGAGATCCGGCGGCAGGTGCTCACCCTCTGGCGTACGGCGCTGATCAGGTTGTCGCGGCTGCGTATCCAGGACGAGATCGCCGTCGGCCTGCGGTACTACGAACTCACCTTGTTCGATGTCATCCCCGCGATCAACGCGAGCGTGCGTACGGCGCTGGGGTCGCGCTGGCCCGAACATCGGTTGCTGGTCAAGCCCATGCTGCGGCCCGGTTCGTGGATCGGCGGGGACCGGGACGGTAACCCCTATGTCACGGCGGACGTGGTGCGCACGGCGGCGGCGCAGGCCGCGGGTGTGGCGTTCGCGCGCTACCTGCGCGAACTGGTGCAGTTGGAGAAGACGCTGGCGCTGTCGGCGCGGCTGGTCCCGGTGACCCCGGAACTGCGCGCACTCGCCGACCGCGGCTATCCGGACCCGAAGACCTACGCCGACGAACCGTACCGGCGGGCACTGTACGGCATCCGGGTCCGGCTCACCGCGACCGCGCGGCGGGCCGTCGCCGCGCTGGATCCCGAAGCAGCGGGTCCCTGGGAGTTCGAATCGTCCGCCGCCGGTGAGGGCACCTCCGGCACTCCGTACGACACACCCCAGGATCTGCTCGACGAGCTCGACACCGTCGATGCCTCGCTGCGCGCCGGCGGGGACGCGCTGCTCGCCGACGACCGCCTCGCGGCGCTGCGCTGTGCGGTGGAAACGTTCGGATTCCATCTACAGGGCCTGGATATGCGGCAGAATTCCGAGACCCATGAGCAGGTCGTCGCGGAACTGCTGGCCTGGGCGGGCGTGCATCCGGATTATCCGAGCCTGTCCGAGTCCGAGCGGGTGGACCTGCTCACCCGGGAACTGCGTACCCGCCGACCGCTGCTGGGGCCCCGGGCGCGGATCGGTGAGCCGGCGGCCAAAGAACTGGGAGTGGTGCGCGCGGGCGCCGCCGTGGTGGCCGCGCTGGGCCCGGACGCGGTCCCCAACTACATCATCTCGATGTGCACCTCGGTCAGTGATCTGCTCGAGGCCGCCCTGCTGCTCAAAGAGGGGGGGCTGCTGGACCCGGGGGACGCGGACAGCGGACCCTCCTGCCCGGCCGGGATCGTGCCGCTGTTCGAAACCATCGAGGATCTCGCGGCCGGTGCGTCGACACTGGCGGCGGCCCTCCGGGTGCCGGAGTACCGCGAGCTGGTGGCGGCGCGCGGAATGCGCCAGGAGGTGATGCTGGGTTACTCCGATTCGAACAAGGACGGCGGATATCTGGCCGCCAACTGGGCGCTGTACCGGGCGGAACTGGACCTGGTGGAGCTGGCGCGCGAACACGGGATCCGGCTGCGGCTCTTCCACGGCCGCGGTGGCACGGTCGGGCGCGGCGGCGGCCGCAGTTACGACGCGATCCTGGCACAGCCCGCCGGCGCCGTGCGAGGGTCCCTGCGACTGACCGAACAGGGTGAGGTCATCGCGGCGAAGTACGCCGAACGCGGGTCGGCGCACCGCAATCTCGAATCGCTCATCGCCGGCACCCTCGAATCGACACTGCTCGACGTCGAGGGCCTGGGCGCCGACGCCGAACCCTCCTACGCGCTCATGGACGAACTCGCGGCGCGGGCCCGCGCCGCCTACGCGCGGCTGGTGCACGATACCCCCGGTTTCGTGGAGTACTTCCGGCAGTCGACCCCGGTCGCCGAAGTGGGCGACCTCAATATCGGCAGCCGTCCGGCCTCCCGTAAACCCACCGATTCGGTCTCGGATCTGCGGGCCATTCCGTGGGTGATGTCCTGGAGCCAGGCGCGGGTGATGCTGCCCGGCTGGTACGGCACCGGGACCGCACTCGAGGAGTGGATCGACGGCGATCCCGACCGGCTCGCCCGGCTCTCGGATCTGTACCGGCGCTGGCCGTTCTTCCGCACCGTGCTGTCCAATCTCGCGCAGGTGATGGCCAAGAGCGATCTCGCCATCGCCGCGCGGTACGCCGAGTTGGTCGACGATGTCGAACTGCGTGAGCGCATCTTCGGGATGATCGAACGCGAGCATGCCCGCACGGTCGCCGTGCACGCCGCCATCACCGGCAACGATCATCTCCTGGCCGACAACCCGTCGCTGGCGGAGTCCATCCGCAACCGGTTCCCGTATCTGGAACCGCTGAACCAGATGCAGGTCGAACTGCTGCGCCGGTTACGCGCCGGCGACGATTCCGAACTGGTGAAACGCGGCATCTTGCTCACGATGAACGGGCTGGCCACGGCGTTGCGCAACTCGGGCTGATCCGGGTCCGCCGGCCGGGTGGCGGACCCGTTCGTCTCGGATCGGGCTCGGCATCCCCGCGGCGGCGCCGGTCGTCGTACCGTCGGCTGTATGACGACCTGGAGTGAATTCACCGCCGAGGCGCCGCGGATCAGCGAGATATTCCGTCGTCGCCACGCCGCGACCAGCAATCTGTGCATGCTCGCCACCCTGCGTTCGGACGGCTTCCCCCGGATCAGCCCGGTGGAGCCACTCATCTTCGAGGAGAAGCTGGTGATCGTCGGGATGCCGGGCACCACCAAATTCCGGGATCTCGCGCGCGATCCGCGCTTCTGTCTGCACACCGCCACCGAGGACACCATGGTCGCCGACGGTGACGCCAAACTGTTCGGCCTGGTGATCGACGACCCGGATACCGCGCTGCATGCCCGTTTCGCCGAGTACCTGTACGAGGACAACGGTCTGGACCTGCGGAACCAGCCGTTCGAGCATTTCTTCGTGGCCGATCTGACCTCGGCGTCGTCGGTCGAGGTCGGCGACGACCTGCTGCGGGTGACCATCTGGAAGCCGGGTGAGGGCGAGCGCGTGGTCGAGAAGCGGTAACTCGCGCACCGGGTCACGGCACGCCCGCCAGCCGCAGCACGGTCGTTGTCGCGGCCGCGGCCCCCAGCGCCGCGGGCAGCGGAGTCCGGAACCGGTAGCACACCCCGGCGACCAGAACCCCGGCCGGGCGCGCGATACCGGCCGCGGCGCCGTCCTCGGTCAGGGCGGTGGTGCACACGAGGGCGGCGAGCACGACGACCGACGCGTTCTCGAGGAAAGCGGTGGTCCGATCGGAGACAGTGATCCGTGACCCGAGCAGGGGTCCGGCGAGGCGGAAGGCGAACGTTCCGGCCGCCAGTGCGAGGGCGGCGCCCATCAGGTATCCGAGGTCGTTCATGGCGATCCCCGTCGTGGGATTGTGAGCGCGGCGGCCACGGCGGCCAGCAGAACCGGCAGGCCCGGCGGCAGCAGCGCGGTCGTGAGCAGCGCCAGAACACCCCCGGTGAGGGCGCCGCGGCGGACCGCGGGCTCGTGCAGTGCGGGCATGATCAGGCCCAGCAGTACCGCCGGGAACACCGCGTCCACCCCGAAGACACCGGGGTCGGGCACCGCGCTGCCGAGTAGCCCGCCCAGCAGCGTCCCGCCGGGCCAGACCACCAGGATGCCTGCTCCGCAGGCCAGATAGGCCGCCCGGCCGTGCGCGGTCGTGCGCTGGGCAAGCGCCACCGCCACGGTCTCGTCGTTGAGCAGGTGGGCGCCGCGCAGACCGCGCAATTCGCCGTTGTCCTCGGGTACCACCGCGGCGACCGCGTGCCAGCCCGCGCGGTGGGTGTGCTCGGTCCACATCGGTGCCCGATGGTGCTCGGTGCCGTGTGGATAGTCCATGGCTGCGATATAGACCGCCAGTGCGTCGTGCAACCGGGCGCGCAGCGCGGCTACCGAGAGGTCGACGACGACCGGGACGGGAAGGTGGTTCGACTTGACGGCTGTCATTGCGATATCGGTGGGCTCTTTCGCGGTCGGCAGGGCGGCGGGTTTCGGCGCACGAACATGTCGGTGGTCGTCTCTATATTCAAGCTCGAGCCAAACGTTCGAAAACTTGTTCGCCCCCGCGGTGCACGCTCAGCCTGCCATACCGGTGGACCGCCGCGGGGGTGACAGGCGAGATACGGAGGGACGGCTATGTCGGATCGAAGCGTGCACCCGGTGCAACCGGGACGGGCGGGGATGCTCTTGCGGCGCGCCGACGGGCTGCTCATGGAAGCGGCGGGGGAGCGGGATCCGCGGGAACGTTTCCGCGGGGCCTATCTGGCGGCCCTGCGCGGGGCCGGCGCGGTGCTGGCGCTCACCGGCGCCGATACCGCGCCGCGGGCCCGCTCCCGTAACGCGTGGGTGATGTTGCAGCGCGCCGCCCCCGAATTCGTGATGTGGGCGGATTATTTCAGCGGCCATTCCGCGACCCGGGCGGCGCTGGAGGCCGGGCTGCCCCGGGCGATCGACGATCCGGCGGCCGACGAGTTCTCCTCGCGGGTGGCCGCCTTCCTGCACGACGTCGAGGATCTCATCGCCCCGGCCGCCCGGCTGCGCGCCGCCGGTGACGGAGACGACTCGCTCCGATAGGAACCGCCGCCGCCCCCGGACCTCTGGATTCGGCCGTCGCCGGATTCGATCCGGCGACGAACTTCGTTCGGCTGCACCCATATGGTGGTACCACTCTTGGCGAACTCGTATCATTGATGACAGATAGCCGCCAAGGGGTTATCTGTCGCCTACCCGGAGGCGACAGCCACGACCTAGTGCCGGGGGAGGTACCGTGCCACTCTCCGAGCACGAGCAGCGCATGCTCGAACAGATCGAGAGCGCGCTCTATGCTGAGGACCCGAAGTTCGCGTCGTCCGTCCGTGGTGGACGTCTTCGTACAACCTCGAGTCGCCGTCGACTCCAGGCCGCGGCCTTGTTCGTACTCGGCCTCGTCCTACTCGTCGCGGGCGTCGCCCTTCCGGTGCGACCCGGCGGCTTTCCGATCATCAGTCTGATCGGGTTCATCGTCATGTTCGGTGCCGGAGTGCTGCTCCTGCTCGGCGGCGCCAAGGGCGCCACGCCGGACCGCGGCAGCGGTACATCGAGCGATTCCGGCGGTACCGGATCATCGGAGCGGGCAGCCGGCGGGCGTGGGCGTCCGCGTCGTTCCGGTGGATTCACCGAGCGCATGGAGGATCGTTTCCGCCGAAGGTTCGAGGAGTAGGCCACCCGGCGTTCGCGCCGACCCGGTAATCGACGGACAGCGGTGCCGCACCCATCCCGGTGCGGCACCGCTGTCCGTGTATGCGCCGGACCGTTCGCTCGCGGGATGCCCGGGTGCCCGCGGCCCGGCGCTACGTGCCGGGGGCCACCTTTTCCCATCTCCCCCCACCGTGTTCCTCCACCGCGCCCCACTGCTCCGGCCGCACAGGCGTGAACAGTGGGTTTGCTGGAAGTTGACGGGGTCCGCCGGAGTCGGTGGCCGGGGACGCGCGCAGGGAGGCAGGGCCTGCGAAATGTTCGCTCGGCCGGTGATAGCTGGGGTGACCTGCGAAATCGAACGGCCGGGGAGGCACATCACCCCGTGTTTCGATTGAAAGTGGGGGAAAGTGGGGTAATGTGGAGCGCGCACTACAGGAGAGGCCGTGAGGCACTCGACCGGCGTAGCCGGTCAACACCATTCGAGGTGGTCCGGTAGGAGGTATCGGGTTGTTTCTCGGTACTTACACACCTCGTCTGGACGACAAAGGGCGACTCACGTTGCCCGCAAAGTTTCGAGACGATCTGGCGGGAGGGTTGATGGTCACCAAAGGACAGGACCACAGCCTTGCCGTCTATCCGAAGGACGAGTTCAGTGTGCTCGCCCGGCGCGCCGCGTCGGCATCCCGGAGCAACCCGCAGGCGCGGGCCTTCGTCCGGGCGCTGGCAGCGGGCACGGACGAGCAGCGGCTCGACTCGCAGGGCCGGATCGTGTTGTCGGCCGAACATCGCCGGTACGCCAACCTCACCCGCGACTGTACGGTCATCGGTTCGGTCGACTTCCTGGAGATATGGGACAAGCAGGCGTGGGAGACCTACCTCGCCGAGCACGAGGAGGACTACGCACAAGCGAGAGACGAGGCACTGGGCGGAATCTTCTAGCCCGCGCGAGTGCCACGCGGCCTCTGCCCGGACGCGGACCCTGACGTACTTCCCCGACGCCAGGTGCCGCTTCGGTCAGAGACCCCGCGGCATTCGTCACGTCACCGATTTTCCTTCTGTCGCTCACCCCGTGGACGCGCCGGATCGAACGGTGGCGCGGCCGCATCTCGCGCAATCAATTGTTCGCCCGCTTCGGCGCCGGTGATCCGCATCCACCTGAGGTGCGGATGCGACCCGAATCGGGTCGTCACGGAGCGAGGCACGGATCCGGGAGGCCGATTTGAACCGTGAGCAGCACGGCACGCGACACGTCCCTGTTCTGCTCACCCGCGCCGCCGAATTGCTCGATCCGGTACTCGGCGGCCCGACCGCCGTCTACCTCGATGCGACGCTGGGGCTCGGCGGTCATGCCGAGTACTTCCTGCGCACCCACACCGACCTCCGGCTCGTAGGCCTCGACCGCGATACCCGCGCGCTCGAGCTCACCACCGACCGTCTCCGGCCCTACGCCGACCGAATCACCCTGGTACACACCCGGTACGACGGGATCGCCGCCGCACTCGCGGAGGCCGGTCTGCCGGCCACCGGTTCGGTCAGCGGCATCCTGATGGATCTCGGGGTCTCGTCCATGCAGCTGGACGAGGCGGAGCGAGGTTTCGCCTACTCCGTGGACGCTCCGCTGGATATGCGGATGGACGCGACCACCGGCCCGACCGCCGCGGATGTGCTCAACACCTACAGCCAGGGCGAGATCGCCCGGGTGCTGAGGGTCTACGGCGAGGAACGGTTCGCGAACCGGATCGCCGCCGAGATCGTGCGACGCCGCGTCCGGCAGCCGCTGCGTACCAGTGCCGAACTGGTGAGCCTGCTCTACGACACCATCCCCGCGCCGGCCCGCCGGACCGGCGGGCATCCGGCCAAGCGCACCTTCCAGGCACTGCGGGTGGAGGTGAACGGGGAACTGGATTCGCTGCGTGCGGCGCTTCCGGCCGCGCTGGCGGCCTTGCGCCCGGGCGGCCGGATCGTGGTCATGTCCTATCAGTCGCTCGAGGACCGGGTGGTCAAGCACGAGCTGGCCGAGCGCGCGAAATCCCGCACACCGGTGGGGCTTCCGGTCGAACTCCCGGGTATGGGGCCGGAGTTCCGCATGCTGACCCGGGGCGCCGAACAGGCCGGCCCCGCCGAGATCGAGGAGAATCCCCGCGCCGCGCCGGTCCGGATGCGCGCCGCCGAGAAGATCGTGCAGGAGGCGGGATGACACCGGGCACCGGCACCGGCCACGCCGCAGCGGTGGCCCGCGGAGCAGCGAATTCGCTTGTCCGCGTGGCGCGACCGCGGTACGACGGTGTGGGTGCCGGATGCGGATATCACAGTGGTGTCCGCGAAATCGTGGTGTCAGGGGAGCACCGGCTGGGCATTACGGACCACAGCACAGGCGTACGCGGGCCGGAACCGCGGGCCATCACACCGATACGGGGGTGTCAGGTATGAGCGTGAGCACACGTACCGAGACCGGGCGGCCGGCTCGGCGGGTACACGACGCGGAGCGGGTGAAATCCGGTGCCGCGCAGCGGGCCTACGCCCGGCGGCGGCAGCGCACCGGGCCGTCCGGTACAGCGCCGGCGGTCGCGCCGCGGTCGGAACTGGCGGGTCGCGGACCGTTCGTCGCCGCCATTCTGGCCATGTTCGGCTGTGGTCTAGCGCTCACGCTGGTACTGACCACCCGTGCCGCCGAGGACAGCTACCAGCTCAGCGACGCGCGTGAGGCCAACCGGGTGCTCTCCGACGAACGCGCGGCCTTGCAGCGGGAGGTCGCCGCCGCCGATTCGGCGCCCGAACTCGCCACTCGTGCCCGGGAACTGGGCATGATCCCGGCCGTGGATCCGGCGCGACTGGTCGTCGCCCCCGATGGAACGGTCACCGTGGTGGGCGAACCGAAACCCGCCCAGGGGCCGCCGGCCCCGCCGCTGAACGCACCCCGCGGCGGAGCTCCGCGCTCCGGTGGGGATCCGGGCGAACGGATCGTGCCGGTTCCGACGCTGCCGCGATCGGACTCGGCCGCGCCGGGCTCGGGCGGTGTGCTCGCGGCCCCGGAGACCGATCTGACGCCCGTGCCGCAGCCGGGCGAGGACGTCCCGGGCGCTGCCGCCCCGGCCGATGGCGCGGAACCGCCGGTCGAGGGTGCTGCTCCGGCCGAGGCGCCTGCGCCGCCCGACGGAACCGCTCCCGCTCCGGTCGAGGGTGCTCCCGCTCCGGTCGAGGGTACTGCTCCGGCCGAAGCGTCCGTTCCGGTCGAGGACGCGTCCCCGGCGCCGGCGGATACGCCCGGCGCTGTCGAACCCACCTCGGTCGCGCCGCTGCCGCCCGTTACGGCGGGTGAGGAGATCCGATGAACCGGCGCGGGTCGGGGCGTGGGCGCGATTCCGCGCCGAGATCCCGGGCCGCGACCGATCGCGGAAAATCGAAGAAGCGATCCGCCGAGGTCGCCCGGTCCACGCCCGGGCGGTCCCGGCAGCCACCCGGGCGGTCGCGTCCGGGTGGGCGATCCGCGCCGAACGGGCCGGTGCGGATCCGGCTCGGCGTGGGCCGGTTGATCATGCTGGTGGCACTGACCGTGGTGGCCCTGCAACTGCTGTGGATCCAGACCATCGCCGCGCCCACGCTGTCGGCGCAGGCGGCCGGGCAGCGCACGGCCTACCAGGATCTTCCCGCCACCCGCGGCACCGTCACCGACCGCAACGGCAAATCCCTGGCCTTCACCATCACCGCCCAGTCGCTGAACTTCCAGCCCGTCCGGGTGCGCAAGGATCTCGCCGACGCCCGGGCGAAGGACGACTCGGCGCCCGACCCGGATCGGCGGCTCGAGGATATCGCCGGGACCATCCATCGGATCCTCGGTGACGAAGGGCCCAAGGAATCCGATCTGCTGGAGAAACTGCGCAGTGACCAGACCTTCGTGTACCTGGCCCGCAACGTCGACCCGCGGAAGGCCGACGAGATCACCGCGAAGTTCCCCGAGGTCGGTACCGAACGCCAGGACCTGCGCGAATACCCGGGGGGTTCGCTGGCGGCCAATATCGTCGGGGCCACCGGCTGGGACGGCCACGGCCGGGTCGGGCTGGAGGCCTCGCTGGATTCGGCGCTCGCCGGCACCGACGGCTCCTACACCTATGACCGAGGCTCCGACGGGGCCGTGATCCCCGGCAGTCTCCGTGACCGTCAGCCCGCCGTCGACGGCAACAATGTCGAACTCACCCTGGACTCCTACCTGCAGAACCATGTGCAACAGCAGGTGCAGCAGGCCAAGGACCGCTCGGGCGCGAAATCGGCCTCCGCGGTGGTGCTGGACGCCAAGACCGGCCAGGTGCTGGCCATGGCCAACGACAACACATTCAATCCGGCGCTCGGTCCGCAGCACTGGGATCCGGCCGGGCTGGACAACCCGTCGGTGACCCAGCCCTTCGAACCCGGATCGGTCAACAAGGTGGTGACCGCGGCCGCGGCCGTCGAATACGGCCTCACCACGCCGGACGAGGTGCATCAGGTGCCCGGCCGCATCGATATGTCCGGAGTGACCGTCGGTGACGCCTGGGAACACGGTGTGGCCCCCTACACCACGACCGGGATCTTCGGTAAGTCCTCCAATGTGGGCACCCTGATGCTGGCGCAGCGGGTCGGCGAGGACCGGTTCGCCGATATGCTCGAGCGCTTCGGGCTGGGCCGGCGCACCGAGGTCGGGCTGCCCGGGGAGAGTTCCGGCCTGCTGCCCGCCCGGGACCAGTGGTCCGGTGGTACGTTCGCGAACCTGCCCATCGGGCAGGGCCTTTCGATGACCACCCTGCAGATGACCGGTATGTACCAGGCCATCGCCAACGACGGGCTCCGGATGCCGCCGCGTATCGTGCGCGCCACCGTCGCCCCCGACGGGACCCGCACCGAGGAACCGGCGCCCGACGGCGTGCGCGTGGTGAGCCCCGACACCGCGCGCACACTACGCACCATGTTCCAATCGGTGGTGCAGAACGATCCGACCGGAGTGCAGATGGGGACCGGCGCCGCCGCCGCGGTCGACGGCTACCGGATCGCCGGGAAGACCGGGACGGCGCAGCAGGTCGACCCGAACTGCGGGTGTTATTCGAGCTCCTCGTACTGGATCACCTTCGCCGGTATCGCACCCGCGGACAACCCGCGCTATGTCATCGGACTGATGCTCGACGCGCCGGTCCGCAGTTCCGACGGCAGCGGCGGGCAGTCGGCCGCACCGCTGTTCCACGACATCGCCTCCTGGGCACTGCAGCGGGATCGGATTCCGCCGTCGAGCGAGCCGGAACGGCAGTTCGTCCTGCAGGCGTCGTGATTCGGCGAACCGGCTTACCCGACCGTGACCCGGCGTCGGTAACCTGACTCGTCGTCGTATCCGCGCTTCATCATGCAGAGAGGAATCCTGTGCCCGCGCAGTCCAGCCAGCCCTCGCTGCGGCCGGCCCGGCCGCTGTCGACACCGCTGCCCGACCTGCTGGATCTGATCGACGCCGAACTTCGGCCACCGGTCGCCACCGACCTATCCGTCACCGGGATAGAACAGCGCTCCGACGCGGTTCTACCCGGTGATCTGTTCACGGCGTTACCCGGCTCCCGGGCGCACGGCGCCCGGTTCGCCGCGGACGCGGTGGCCCGCGGCGCGGTCGCCGTACTCACCGACGCCGCCGGGGCGGAACTGGCCGGTGACCTGCCGGTGCCGGTCCTGGTGCGGGAGAACCCGCGCGCCGTCCTCGGCGAGTTGTCCGCGGCGATCTACGGTCATCCGTCGGAGCGGTTACGGATCATCGGGATCACCGGTACCTCCGGTAAGACCACTTCGTCCTATCTGGTGGAGGCCGGACTGGCCGCCGGGGGTCTGTCCACCGCCCTGATCGGCACCATCGAGACCAGAATCGGGGGCCGCCGGGTCCCGAGCGCGCTCACCACGCCCGAGGCGCCGCAATTGCACGCCATGTTCGCGCTGATGGTGGAACAGGGTGTGGACGCGGTGGTGATGGAGGTCTCCAGCCACGCCCTGACCCTGGGCCGGGTGGACGGGGTGCGGTTCGCGGTCGGCGCGTTCACCAACCTGTCGCAGGACCATCTGGACTTCCACGCCGATTTCGAGGACTATTTCGCCGCCAAGCGCCGGCTGTTCGAACCGGAGTCCCCGGTCGCCGCTCGTACCGCCGTGGTGTGTGTGGACGACGCCTGGGGCCGCCGCCTCGCCGACGGCCTCGACGCGCCGATCCGAGTGGCGACCAGCGGACCGGCGGACTGGTCGCTGGCCGGTCCCGCCCGCGCCCACGGCGGGGAACAGGAGTTCACCGCGGCCGGACCGGACGGCGAGACGCCGGTGCGGCTGCGCCTGCCCGGTGACTACAACGTCGCCAACGGTCTGCTCGCGGTCGCGGTGTGCGCGGCCGCCGGAGTGGCGCCGGGGACCGCCGCGCCCGCGCTGGCCACGGTGGATGTACCCGGCCGGATGCAGCGGGTGGAACGCGGGCAGGAGTTCCTGGCCCTGGTGGACTACGCCCACAAACCCGCCGCCGTGGAATCGGTGATCGCCACGATGCGCACCCACCTGGCCACGGCGGGCAGCCGGGGCCGGTTGGCGGTGGTGGTCGGCGCCGGCGGCGACCGGGACACCGGTAAACGCGGCCCGATGGGCGCGGCCGCGGCCCGCGGCGCGGATCTGCTCATCGTCACCGACGACAACCCACGGACCGAGGATCCGGCGGCGATCCGCGCGTCGCTTATCGCGGGCGCGCAGAGTGTCGCCGACGAGCAGCGTGGCGAGGTCCGTGATATCGGTGACCGGGCCGCGGCCATCGCGGCCGCGGTCGGTTGGGCGCACCCCGGCGATGTGGTGCTGGTGGCCGGCAAGGGCCACGAAGCAGGGCAGGAGATCAACGGGGTGAAGTATCCGTTCGACGACCGCGAGGTACTCGCGGCGGCGATCGATTCGGCATTGGGACACAGTTCCGGGGGCGCGGACAACGGTTCGTGGTCGACGGGCGCGGAGGACTTGACAGTTTCATGATCGAAATGACACTGCGGGATATCGCCGAGGTCGTGGGCGCAACGCTGCACGACGTCGGTGACCCGGAGGTGAGGGTGACCGGGTCGGTCGAATTCGATTCGCGCCGAATCGGTCCCGGCGATATCTTCCTGGCGATCCCGGGCGAGCGCGTCGACGGCCACGACTACGCGGCCGCCGCGATCGAGGCCGGCGCGGTTGCCGTACTGGCCGCCCGCCCGGTCGGCGTGCCGGCCATCGTCGTGCCTCCCGCGCCGGGATCGGTGCCGTCGAGCGCGCTCGCGCTGAGCCATGATTCGACCGGCGCCGGCGCCGCGGTGCTGACCGCGCTGGCCGCGCTGGCCCGGGAGAGCGTGTCGCGGCTGGTCGCGGCCGGGGGGCTGACCGTGGTCGGCGTCACCGGATCCTCGGGTAAGACCTCCACCAAGGACCTGCTGGCGGCGGTGCTCGCACCGCTGGGACCGGTGGTGGCCCCACCCGGCTCCTTCAACAACGAACTCGGGCATCCCTGGACCGCCCTGCGTGCCGGTCCGGACACCCGGTTCCTGGTACTGGAGATGTCGGCGCGCGGGCCCGGGCATATCGCCGCGCTGGCCCGGGTGGCGCCCCCGAGTATCGGGGTGGTCCTCAATGTGGGTACGGCGCATCTAGGCGAATTCGGTAGTCGCGAGGCGATCGCGCAGACCAAGGGTGAACTCGTGGAGGCGCTGCCCGAAACCGGTCTGGCCGTGCTGAACGCCGACGATCCGAAAGTCAGCGCGATGGCCGCGCGTACGGCGGCCCGCGTGGTAACCGTCGGGCACGCCGCCGGCGCGCAGATCCGGGCCGGCGCAATCACTCTGGACGAGCAGGCCAGGGCGTCGTTCACACTGCACACCCCGCTCGGCGCCCGTCCGGTCACCCTGGCCGTGCACGGGGAACACCAGGTCGGTAACGCGCTGTCGGCCGCCGCGGTGGCCCTGGAGTGCGGCGCCGACCTCGACACCCTCGTCACCGCGCTCACCGACGCCCGCGCGGCGTCGGCGCGTCGTATGGACGTACGCACCAGCGCCGCCGGGGTCACGGTGATCAACGACTCCTACAACGCCAACCCGGATTCCATGCGGGCCGCGCTCAAAGCGCTGGTCACCATGGCCCGGACGGGCGACACCCCCCGGCGGAGCTGGGCCGTCCTCGGCGAAATGGCCGAACTCGGCCCGGAGTCGGTGGTGGAACACGACGGGATCGGCCGCCTCGCGGTCCGCTTGGATGTGGACCGGCTCATCGTGGTCGGGACCGGACGACCCTCCCGGGGCATGCACCAGGGAGCGGTCATGGAAGGCTCATGGGGTGAGGAATCGGTGCTCGTCCCGGATATCGAAGCGGCCGTGGAGTTGCTCGCCGCCGAAGTCGGCGCGGGTGACGTGGTGCTGGTGAAGGCATCGCAATCGGTCGGCCTGTGGGCGGTCGCCGAACAACTGCTGGCCGAGGGTGAGCAGAACACGGGTGCCGGCACACCGGCATCCGGCGGCGCCGGCGCCGCCGACGGGGTGAGCACGGAGGCAGTGCGATGAGACAGATCTTGTTCGCGGCGGCGATCGCACTGACGGTGTCGATCCTGTTGACGCCGCTACTGATCCGGATATTCGCCCGGCAGGGTTTCGGGCAGGAGATCCGGGTCGACGGACCGGCCAGCCATCAGTCCAAACGCGGTACTCCCACCATGGGCGGCGTGGCGATCATCATCGGCATGTGGGCGGGGTATCTCGGCTCCCATCTGATCGGAATCGGTTACGAGGCCGAAGGTCCCACCGCCTCCGCGCTGCTGGTCCTGGGCCTGGCCACCGCGCTGGGCGTGGTCGGGTTCATCGACGATTTCATCAAGATCCGCAAGGGGCGCAATCTCGGGCTCACGGCCGCGGGCAAATACCTGGGCCAGATCACGGCGGCAGTGGTGTTCGGTGTGCTGGCGCTGCAGTTCCCGGGTGGCAGCGGACTGTCCCCGGCGAGCCGGCAGCTGTCGTACGTGCGCGATATCAACACCGTCTCGATGAGCGTGGTCGTATTCCTGGCCTTCGTCTGCCTCATCGTGGTGGCCTGGTCGAACGCGGTGAACCTCACCGACGGCCTGGACGGTCTGGCCGCGGGGTCGATGAGCCTGGTGCTCGGCGGCTACGTCGTCATCACGTTCTGGCAGTACTACCACTCGTGCGAGACCAAACCCGAGACCGGCTGCTACAACGTCCGCGACCCACTGGATCTGGCCCTGGTCTGCGCGGCCGGCACCGCGGCGTGCATCGGATTCCTGTGGTGGAATGCCGCGCCCGCCAAGATCTTCATGGGTGATACCGGATCGCTGGCCCTGGGCGGGCTGCTCGCCGGGCTGTCCATCACCACCCGCACCGAACTGCTGATGGTGGTCATCGGTGCGCTGTTCGTCGCCGAGGCGGCGTCGGTGGTGCTGCAGGTGGCGGTGTTCCGGACCACTCGCAACCGGCTGTTCAAGATGGCGCCGTTCCACCACCATTTCGAATTGAGCAAATGGGCGGAGACCACGGTGATCATCCGGTTCTGGTTACTGGCCGCGATGGCCTCGGCCGCTGGACTCTCCCTGTTCTACAGCGAATATCTCTCCGCGGTCGGGTGAGTTGACGATGGAGGAACATACGCCCAGGGCCCTGCGTTCGCCGGGCCCGATGCTGGAATTCCTGCGCGGCCGCGAGGTGCTGGTCGCCGGTTGGGGTGTTTCGGGTCGTTCGCTGGTCACGCCGCTGCGCGATATCGGCGCCCGGCCCGTGGTGACCGACAGCGGCGCCGCGGCTCTGGCCGAAGCCGCCGGACTGGGGCTGGATATCGCGCCCGCGGCCGAAATGGAGAACACCGACTGGTCGCGGTTCGCGCTGGTGATCACCAGTCCGGGCTGGCGGCCGGACTCCCCGGTGCTGGCCTCGGCGGTGTCCGAGGGTATCCCGGTCTGGGGCGATGTCGAATTCGCGTGGTGGGTCGATCAGGCCCGGATCTACGGTCCGGTCCGCAAATGGCTGGTGGTGACCGGGACCAACGGGAAGACCACGACCACGCAGATGACCCATTCCATTCTGCGGGCCGCCGGTATCCCCAGTGTCGCCTGCGGCAATATCGGACTGCCGATCCTGGACGCCTTGCGCCGCAATCCGGGACCGCAGGTGCTGGCGGTGGAGTTGTCGTCGTTCCAGCTGCACTGGGCGCCGTCGGTACGACCGGAGGCCGGGGTGGTGCTGAACGTGGCCGAGGACCATCTGGACTGGCACGGTGGGCTCGACGCTTACGCCGCCGCCAAATCGCGGGCCCTGCTGGGGCGGGTCGGGGTGGTCGGACTCGACGACCCGGTGGCCGCCCGCCTGGCCCGCCGCTCGAAGGCGCGCCGCACGATCGGGTTCCGGATCGGTGTTCCGGCCGACGGTGAGCTCGGCGTGGTCGACGGCAAACTGCTGGACCGGGCCTTCACCAAGGCGGCGATCCTGGCCGAGGCCAAGGAGATCAGCCCGCCCGGCCCGGCCGGTGTCGCCGACGCCCTGGCCGCGGCCGCGCTGACCCGGGCCATCGATGTGGCGCCGCAGTTCGTCCGGGAGGGCCTGATCGAGCACAAGGTCGGCCCGCACCGGTCGGCGCTGGTGCGTGAACTGGGCGGCGTCGAGTTCGTCGACGATTCCAAGGCCACCAACCCGCATGCCGCGCGGTCGTCGATTTTGGGCCATCAGCATGTCGTCTGGATCGCCGGCGGCCAGCTCAAGGGTGCCGGTGTCGAGGATCTGGTGGAGGAGGTCGCCGAGCGGCTGGTCGCCGTCGTGTTGTTCGGTGCCGACGCCCCGGTGATCGCGGCCGCGCTGGCGCGACACGCGCCGGAAGTCCCCGTGGTCGAGTTGGATACGCGGGATCATGCCGGTATGGGGCAGGCAGTCATGGACGAAGCGATCACCGGGACCCGCAATACCGATATCGCCGACGCGGTGATGGAGCGTGCGGTGCGGGAGGCGGCGGCGTTCGCCGGACCCGGCGATACCGTCTTGCTCGCGCCCGCGGCGGCATCGCTGGACATGTTCACCGACTACACCCACCGGGGCCGCAGCTTCGCCGGTGCGGTGGAGGACCTGAAGGACGAGGACCTCGGGCGGCGGTTATGAGACCGCGCGGCACGCGACAGGTACAGGTGGGCCGATTCGGCGCCTGGCTGGCGCGGCCGCTGGCCTCGTTCCATCTGGTCGTCACCATCGCCACCCTGCTCACCGTGCTGGGTCTGGTGATGGTGTTGTCGGCCTCCAGTGTGGAGTCCTACGCCGACGGCGGGTCGGCGTATTCGCTGTTCGTACAACAGATGATGTACGCGATGGTCGGCGCGGTGCTGTTCTATCTCGCGCTGCGGATACCGTTCCGGCGGCTGCGTCAGCTGTCCTTCCCGGTGTTCGCGATATCGGTACTGCTGCTGGTCCTCGTATTGATCCCGGGGGTCGGCAGTACGGTCAACGGCGCCCGCCGCTGGATCGATCTGGGGTTGTTCTCGATCCAGCCCTCGGAGCTGGTGAAGGTGACGTTCGTGGTGTGGGGCGCGCACCTGCTGATCTCGCGGCGCGCCGCGGGGCGGGCGGCCAACGATCCGGGTGGTTTGAAGAATCTGCTGGTGCCGCTGGTTCCGGCCGGCCTGCTGGTGTGCCTGTTGATCGTGCTGCAGCCGAACCTGTCCACCACCATCGCCCTCGGGATCGTCCTGCTGGCGCTGCTGTGGTTCGGCGGCCTGCCGGTGCGACTGTTCGTGGCCATCCTCGCCTCGGGCGCCATCGCCGCCCTCGCGCTCGCGCTCTCGGCGGGCTACCGCTCCGACCGGATGCGCGCCTTCTTCAATCCCGCCGACGACCCCCAGGGCATCAACTATCAGGCCCGCCAGGCGATGTACTCGCTGGCCGACGGCGGTCTGTGGGGTCGCGGGCTCGGGCAGAGCCGGGCCAAATGGAGCTATTTGCCCAACTCGCACAACGACTTCATCTTCGCCATCATCGGCGAGGAACTCGGGTTCCTTGGCTGCGCGCTCGTGCTGGGCCTGTTCGCGCTGTTCGTCTACGCCGGTCTGCGGATCGCCGCCCGCTCGGTGGACCCCTTCCTGCGTCTGCTCACCGCGACCGCCACCACCTGGATCACCGGGCAGGCACTGATCAACATCGGTTACGTGGTGGGTCTGCTGCCGGTCACCGGACTGCAGTTGCCGCTGGTCTCGGCGGGCGGTTCGTCGCTGGCACTGACCCTGTTCATGTTCGGCATCATCGCCAACGCGGCCCGGCACGAACCCGAGGCGGTGGCGGCCCTGCACGCCGGACAGGACGGGCGGGTCAGTCGCCTGCTGCGACTGCCGAAACCGGAGGTCTACCATCCGGTGCGGGCCCGCGCCGCGGCCGGCCGTGACCGGGGCCCGGCGCGCCGCCCGGCCCGCACCGAGCCGCGGGACGAGCCCGTACGGGCCCGGCCGCGCGCCAACAGCCGCGGTACCGACACCCTGCGGGCCACCCGGGCCTGGGAACCCAGCTATTCGGTGACACACGCACGAGAACGGGGAAGAAACAGGTGAGCGCACCTCAGTCCGCAGGCGAGCACACGGCATCGCGCACGGACGGGATATCGGTGATCGTCGCCGGTGGCGGTACGGCCGGGCATATCGAACCGGCCCTGGCCGTCGCCGACGCGTTGCGGCGACTGGATCCCGGGATCCGGGTGACCGCGCTCGGCACCGCGCGCGGACTGGAAACGACCCTGGTACCCGAACGGGGATACCCGCTCGAACTGATCCCGCCGGTGCCGTTGCCGCGCAAACCCAGTGCGGATCTGCTGCGGCTGCCCGGCCGGGTCCGGGCCTCGGTACGCCGTACCCGCGAGATCATCGACGCGGTCGAGGCGGATGTGAT
Organism: Nocardia grenadensis NBRC 108939; assembly: GCF_001613445.1. Classification (GTDB taxonomy): domain Bacteria; phylum Actinomycetota; class Actinomycetes; order Mycobacteriales; family Mycobacteriaceae; genus Nocardia; species Nocardia grenadensis. Next base: position 23,922 of record NZ_BDCJ01000010.1, on the reverse strand, counting down.
CGTCGGGTTCGGTGGTTATGTGGCATTGCCCGCCTATCTCGCCGCGGGCCGCGGGGCCCTGCGGCGGCGGCGCGCGGTGCCGGTGGTGGTGCACGAGGCCAACGCGAAGGCAGGTATCGCCAACAAGGTCGGCGCGCGGCGCGCGACCCGGGTACTGGCCGCGGTACCGGATTCCGGGCTCGACGCCGAGATTGTCGGCATCCCGGTACGGGCCGCGATCACTTCACTCGACCGGGCCGGGCTGCGGGCGCAGGCGCGGGAGCATTTCGGGCTGCCCGCGACCGGTCCGGTGCTCCTGGTGTTCGGCGGTTCCCAGGGGGCGCGGTCGCTCAACGACGCGATCTCGGGCGCGGCCCCGCAACTGGCCGCGGCCGGTATCTCCGTCCTGCACGCCCACGGTCCCAAGAACACGCTGGATATCGGATCGGTAGATCCCGCCGCGCCCTATGTGGCGGTGCCCTACCTGTCGCGGATGGATCTCGCCTACGCCGCCGCCGACGCGGTGGTCTGCCGGTCCGGGGCGATGACCGTCGCCGAGGTATCGGCGGTGGGATTGCCCGCGATCTACGTACCACTGCCGCACGGAAACGGTGAACAGGAACTCAATGCCCGGCCCGTCGTCGCGGCCGGTGGTGGCAGAATCGTTGCCGACCCCGAACTGTCCCCGAAATATGTGATCGACGAGGTGATACCGCTGCTCACGGATCCAGCACGCATAGCCGAGATGGGCCGTGCCGCCGCCGGCGCCGGCCATCGCGATGCCGCCGACGAGGTCGCCCGGATCGTGCTGCGGGCGGCGGGCCGGTGAGCGGGGAGCAGATGACCGCACCGGAGACCGGTCCCGGCGCGCTGCCGCCGGAGTTGGCCCGGGTGCATATGGTCGGTATCGGCGGCGCCGGCATGTCGGGGATCGCCCGCATCCTGCTGTCGCGCGGTGGCGAGGTCTCCGGCTCCGATGCCAAGGAGAGCCGCGGTGTCCTCGCCCTGCGGGCCCGGGGCGCCCAGGTGCGGATCGGGCACGACGCCGGTGCGCTGGATCTGCTGCCCGGCGGGCCGACGGTGGTGGTGACGACCTACGCGGCCATCCCCAAGACCAACCCCGAACTGGTGGAGGCGCACCGACGCGAGATCCCGGTGCTGCTGCGGCCGACCGTGCTGGCGGCGCTGATGAGCGGGCATCGCACGCTGCTCGTCTCGGGGACGCACGGGAAAACCTCCACCACGTCGATGCTCATCGTCTCCCTGCAGCACTGCGGGCTGGACCCGTCGTTCGCGGTGGGTGGTGAACTCAACGAGGCGGGCACCAACGCCCATCACGGCAGCGGCGATATCTTCGTCGCCGAAGCGGACGAGAGCGACGGCTCCCTCCTACAGTACGACCCGGATGTCGCGGTGGTCACCAATATCGAATCCGACCACCTGGATTTTTTCGGTTCCGACGCCGCCTACGTGCAGGTGTTCGACGATTTCACCGATCGCCTCGCCGACGGCGGACTGCTGGTGGTGTGCCTGGACGACCCCGGCGCCCGGGAGCTCGCCGAGCGCACCGGGCAGCGGCTGGCCGACCGCGGCGTGCGGGTCCTCGGGTACGGCACCGGGGAGTTGCCCGACGCGCCGGTTCCGGTCGGGGTGCGGCTGCACAGCTGGGAACCGCGGGATGTCGGCGGTATCGCTCACTTCCAGCTCGCCGACGAACCCGCCCCGCGCACCCTGCGGTTGTCCGTGCCCGGTCGGCATATGGCGCTCAACGCGCTGGCCGCGCTGCTGACCGCGCGGGCCGCCGGCGCCGACGTGGACGAGATCATCCAGGGGCTGGAGGGTTTCGGTGGTGTCCACCGCCGCTTCCAGTTCGTGGGCCGCGAGAACCGGGTGCGGGTCTTCGACGACTATGCCCACCATCCCACCGAGGTCCGGGCGGTACTCGGGGCCGCCGCCGAACTGGTGGAGCAGGAGGCGCGCGATGGCGCGCTGGCCCGTCGGGGCCGGGTGATCGTGGTCTTCCAGCCGCATCTCTACAGTCGCACCGCGACCTTCGCCGCCGAATTCGGCGCGGCCCTCGATCTGGCCGACGAAGTGGTGGTGCTCGATGTCTACGGGGCGCGTGAAGAGCCACTGCCCGGGGTCAACGGCGCGCTGGTCGCGCAGGCGGTGCACAAACCCGTGCACTACCAACCCGATATGTCGCGGGTGGGCCGCCAGGTCGCGGGTCTCGCCCAGCCCGGTGATGTCGTGATCACCATGGGCGCCGGCGATGTCACCATGCTCGGCAGCCAGGTCCTGGACGGACTACGCGCGCGTCCGCAGTACGGGCGGTGAGGCGGGGTGCGGGCCGGAACGCGACGATTCGGGGTGGGCGGATTGCGGCGTTTCCGGCTGTGGGCGTTGCCCGCCCTCGCCCTGGTGATCACACTGGCCGCGCTCGCCTGGTTCTCGCCGCTGCTCTCGGTCCGCGAGGTACGGATCGACGGAGCGGGCGAGATCCCGGCGGAACAGATCCGCGAACTGCTCCAGGTCCCCGAGACCGGTTCGATCCTGCGGATCGATACCGCGGCGATGGCCGCGCGGGTGGCGACCATCCCGAAGGTCCGCAGCGCCCGGGTGCAGCGGGTGCTGCCGTCGACCGTGCGGGTGCGGATCGAGCCGCGAACCCCGGTGCTGTACTACGACTCTCCCGAGGGCGCGCATCTGCTGGACGCCGGCGGTATCGAGTACGCGATCGAGCCCGCGCCGATCGGGGTGCCGCAGTTGGTCACCGCCCGGCCGAGCAGTACCGACGAGCTCACCCGGTCCGCGGTCGCCGTGGCCCGGGTGCTGCCGCCGGCGCTGGAGGTGCAGGTGAAAACCATCCGTGCCGCGGGCGCGTCGGATATTTCCCTGACATTGCGCGACGGTCGCACGGTACTGTGGGGCAACAGCGAGGACGGCGAACGCAAATCGGCGGTGGTGCTGCCGCTGCTCACTCAGCCGGGAACCGTGTTCGACGTCTCGAGTCCCAGTCTGGTCACGGTAAAATGATTCCCAGCAATCTTGTTCGGTTCGACCCTGTTCGGTACGCAGCTCCGCCTCGGCCCCGGACGCTCACCCGGAGACCGCATGTGGCGGGAGCCGGGGGCGTCCCACGATGTGGGCGCGGGCCGCTGGGCAACCGTTCACGATACGTCGCGTACCGCCTTGGTAGAAGGAAGTTCGCCGAAGAAACTGGTTATCGTCTCGGCGCGCCTGCGAGCGGATCGCGACGGCGGCGAATAGCGTTCCGCACCAGTCGGATACTTGACATAACTCCAACCCTATGGTTGAGGTTCAGGGTTTGCTCGGATCGTGGTCCGCGGATAGTGATCGCGCGGAACGATATCGGGCATCCGAAAACGACAGACTTTGGATCGAAGGAAGGCGAGAGCTCATGACGCCCCCGCACAACTACCTTGCCGTGATCAAGGTCGTCGGTATCGGCGGCGGCGGCGTGAACGCCGTCAACCGAATGATCGAGCAGGGCCTCAAGGGTGTCGAGTTCATCGCGGTGAACACCGACGCCCAGGCACTGCTGATGAGCGATGCCGACGTGAAGCTCGATGTCGGGCGGGAGCTCACTCGAGGGCTCGGCGCCGGCGCCGACCCCGAAGTAGGTCGTAAGGCCGCCGAGGATCACAAGGACGAGATCGAAGAGGTGCTCAAGGGCGCCGATATGGTCTTCGTGACCGCCGGTGAGGGCGGCGGCACGGGCACCGGCGGCGCGCCCGTCGTAGCGAGTATCGCGCGCAAACTGGGTGCGCTGACGATAGGTGTGGTCACCCGGCCCTTCTCCTTCGAGGGGAAGCGCCGCGGTAATCAGGCCGAGGTCGGTATCAACCTGCTACGCGAATCCTGCGACACCCTGATCGTCATTCCCAATGATCGGTTGCTGCAACTCGGCGATGCCGCGGTGAGCCTGATGGATGCCTTCCGCTCGGCCGACGAGGTGCTCCTCAACGGTGTGCAGGGCATCACCGACCTGATCACTACCCCGGGTCTGATCAACGTCGACTTCGCCGACGTCAAGAGTGTGATGTCCGGGGCCGGTAGCGCGCTGATGGGTATCGGATCGTCCCGAGGGGAGGGCAGGTCGGTCAAAGCGGCCGAGGCGGCGATCAATTCACCGCTGCTGGAGGCCTCGATGGACGGTGCGCACGGGGTGCTGCTCTCGATCGCCGGTGGTTCCGATCTGGGCCTGTTCGAGATCAACGAGGCCGCCTCGCTGGTGCAGGAGGCCGCGCATATCGAGGCCAATATCATCTTCGGTACGGTGATCGACGATTCGCTCGGCGACGAGGTGCGCGTCACCGTGATCGCCGCGGGATTCGACGGCGGTGGTCCCGCCCGGCGGACGTTCGATCCGGCGACCACTCGGGGATCGCTGGGTTCCGGACGGACCGCGGAGATCTCGGCGCAGTCGCGAACCGCCGAACTCGGCCAGTCCCGGACCGCCGAACTCGGCGCGGCCCGTGGCCATTCCGAGGAGCCGGCCTCGACCCGATCATCGGATCCCGGTTCGGCGATCGCGCGCGGTCCGGCACCGAGCTACCGCGATACCGAACGCACTCGTCCGCCGGTGGATCCGACGCTGACCCACAACAGCCGGTCCCATATCCAGCCGCCGTCGGATCTGCCCGACGATGACGACGACGATGTGGACGTCCCGGATTTCATGCGCCGCTGAGTCAGGTGCCGTGGCACCGACGGTGATCCGTCCGCGCCGAGTGCGCGGGCGGTAGGCTGTCGTGAGTGCGCGTGCCGCCGCCGGAGGAGAAGGGGTCGCTGCGAACTGCCACTAGGCTCGGTGGCATGACAGCGGCATCGGTACTCACCGTTCGACGGGTCGTCACCACGCGCGCGGGAGGCTCCTCCGCGCCGCCCTACGATTCGTTCAACCTCGGCGATCACGTCGGCGACGATCCGGCGGCGGTGCGGCGCAACCGCGCCCGGCTCGCCGCGACGCTCGGCCTTCCCGCCGATCACGTGATCTGGATGGAACAGATCCACGGCCGCACGGTCGCCACGGTGGACGGGCCCCGTACCGAACCGTTTCCCGGTACCGATGCCCTGGTCACCACACGGCCGGGACTGGCGCTGGTGGTGCTGTCCGCCGATTGCGTCCCGCTGCTGCTGTCGGACGAGGAGGCGGGAGTCGTGGCCGCCGTGCACGCCGGGCGGGTGGGCGCGCGTATCGGTATCGTGCCGCGGGTGCTCGAGGCGATGGTCGCCGCCGGCGCCCGGCTCGATCGGATCGGTGCGCTGCTCGGTCCCGCCGCCAGCGGCCGGCAGTACGAGGTGCCGGCCGAGATGCGGGCCGACGTGGAAGCGCACCTGCCCGGTAGCGCCACCACCACGGTGCGCGGCACCCCCGGCCTGGACCTGCGCGCGGGTATCCGGCGCCAGCTCACCGCGGCCGGGGTTGCCGCGGTCGCCGAGGATCCGCGCTGCACCATCGAGGACACCACACTCTTCAGTCACCGCCGCGGCGCGCCGACCGGACGATTGGGCAGTGTGATCTGGATGGAATCGGGTACAGCGTGAAGGGCCGAGCGGTCCGCGGCGCCGCGTCCGGCCGTCGCGACCGCGCGGTCGGCGCGAAACATCAACTCGCGCATAATGTTCGAGGCACGGCCGATGCTCGGTCACTGGGAGATGGGAGACCGATGACGGCGCAGAGACCGTGGCGGATCGGCACGTGGAGATGAGTGGGGGCCGTAGCGAGCCCGAATCCACCCGAACGGCGGCGGATTCCACCGACCGGCCGGGGCAGTCCGTCCCGGACAGTCACGGCACGGGGGCTGGAAACGACTCCCGTACCGCGGAACTGGCCGATAACCTCGCGCGTCTGCTCGCACGTATCGATGCAGCGTGCGCGGCTGCCGGCCGGGATCCGGGGGAGGTCCGGCTGCTGCCGGTGACGAAATATTTCCCGGCCTCCGATATCGCCGCGCTGTATCGTCTGGGCCGCCGCGACTTCGGGGAGAGCCGCCCGCAGGAGGCCGGTGCCAAGGCCGCGGAGCTGGACCGCCCCGGGATGCGCTGGCATCTGATCGGCCGGCTGCAGCGGAACAAGGCACGCCAGGTGGTGCGCTGGGCGCATGCGGTGCATTCGGTGGACAGCGAACGTCTGGCGACCGCGCTCGCCGCGGCCACCGCGGCGGCCCTGGATGCCGGGGAGCGGAGCACTCCGCTGAAGGTGCTGATCCAGGTGAGCCTGGACGCCGACCCGGCGCGCGGTGGGGTGGATCCGGCCGCCTTGCCGACGCTGGCCGACCGTATCGCGGACGCCGCGGAACTGCGCCTGGCCGGGATCATGGCCATTCCACCGCGGGCCGCCGATCCGGACGCGGAGTTCGCCCGCTTGGCCGAATTGCACGCCCGGCTGCGTACCGGACATCCAGGGGCGACGGCGTTGTCCGCCGGAATGTCCGATGATCTTGAAAGAGCTATTGCCCATGGATCCACGTGTGTGCGTGTCGGTACCGCTCTCATGGGTGCCCGGCCGATAACCTCGGCGTAGCAAACAAACCTCATCAGTCACATTCGACACATATGCTGGGACACGACGAGGGCTGAGCAAGACTTCAACACCCGGCCGCCACCGGGGCCGAAGGAAGGTCGACCAGAATGAGCGAGCGCAGCGAGCGAGTACTCGACGCAGCCACGAGCGTGATCATGACGGAGCCGAGCGACAGCGCGGCACGGTCATCGAGCGAGCGCAGCGAGCGAGTTGTGGGCGCAGCCACGAGCATGCTCGTGACGGGGCCGAGCGGCAGCGAGGCACGATCATGAGCACGCTGCACAAGTTCAAGGCGTACTTCGGCATGGTTCCGCTCGAGGATTACGAGGACGACTACGTCGACGATCGCACCCCGCGTGGTGTCGAGGATCGTGGCGGGCGCCGGCCGCGTGACTACTCCGACCGCGCCCCCCGTGACTACGACGATCGCCCGGACTACGACCGGTACCCCGAGGGCCGCTACGACGCTCCCGACTACCGCGACGTGCCCTACAAGTCGTCCTACCAGCCCAGCTACCCCGCGCCGCGCCGGGACGACTACCCGGGCGACGCCTACGACGACGATTACGAGGGACCACGCCGCCCCACCCGGATCGACGCCGCCGCCTCCGGCCGGTATCGTCCGGGCGGCGGTTCCTCCCTGCGCGGCGCGACCAGGGGAGCGCTGGCAGTCGATCCCGATGCCGAGGAGCGACGGCTGGCCGAGCGGGTCCGCCCCGAGCCGGTTGCCGCCCGCCGTCCCGCGATCTTCGAGGACGGAGGTCCCTTGTCCAAGATCACCACGCTGCGTCCGCGTGATTACAGCGAAGCCGCGATCATCGGGGAGCGGTTCCGTGAGGGCAACCCGGTGATCATGGATCTGGTCGACCTCAGCAATGCCGATGCCAAACGCCTCGTCGACTTCGCCGCCGGGCTTGCCTTCGCCCTGCGTGGGTCGTTCGACAAGGTGGCGACCAAGGTGTTCCTGCTCTCCCCGGCCGATGTGGACGTATCGGCCGAAGAGCGTCGCCGCATCGCGGAAACCGGGTTCTACAACCAGAAATAGCGAGCGGCTCGCCCGGCCGGGCGCCGCATGGTACGAACAAGATCGGCGCGGGCATTTTGCACCGCGCCGATTTTGCGGCAGAGTGAGGTCGTGGCCTTGTTCGCGGTGCTGTACTTCGTACTGTTCATCTTCTGGCTGTTGCTCATCAGCCGGGTGATCGTCGAGTTCATCCGGAGCTTCGCCCGCGACTGGCGTCCCACCGGGGTGGTCGTCGTGATCCTCGAGGTGATCTTCACCATCACCGATCCTCCCGTGAAGCTGCTGCGGCGGTTGATCCCACCGGTCTCCCTGGGCGGAATTCGGCTCGATCTGTCGATTATGGTTCTGCTGTTCCTGGTCTTCATCCTGATGTCGGTGGTGAGCCGGCTCGGACAGCCGGTAGCTCCGGTGTGACAGAATGGGCCGTGAAGACTTGCCAGAGCCGCTAGATCTGCCAACGCGCGAAGGGATCCTTCCATGCCGCTGACCCCAGCCGATGTGCACAACGTCGCGTTCAGCAAACCGCCTATCGGCAAACGCGGCTACAACGAGGACGAAGTCGATGCCTTCCTGGATCTGGTGGAGCAGGAACTTTCCCGGTTGATCGAGGAGAACGCCGACCTTCGCCAGCGGGTTGCCGAGCTCGATGCCGAATTGGCCGATGCCAAGGCAAGCCGGGGTCCGGCCGGGCCGGGCCTGGGCAAACCGGTGCAGCAGGCCCCGCCTCCGGAACCGATCAAACCCCCGGTCCAGGCGCCACCGTCGGCACCCATCCCGGTGGTTCCGGCCGCCCCCTCGGCCGCCGATGCCGCGGCCGATGCGAATATGCAGGCCGCCAAGGTACTGAGCCTGGCGCAGGAGATGGCCGATCGGCTCACCAGCGATGCCAAGAGCGAAGCCGAGAATTTGCTGGCGAACGCCCGGGCCAATTCCGAGCGGATGGTCAACGACGCACGGGTGCGCTCGGACGAGATGATCGCGGACGCGCGGCACAAGTCCGATGCCATGCTCAGCGACGCCCAGACCCGCTCCGACAGCCAGTTGCGCCAGGCCAAGGAGAAGGCCGACGCGCTGCAGGCCGACGCCGAGCGCAAGCACACCGAGATCATGGGGACCATCACCCAGCAGCGCAATGTGCTGGAGAGCCGGATCCAGACCCTGAAGACCTTCGAACGGGAATACCGGGTGCGGCTCAAGTCGTATCTGGAATCGCAGCTCGAAGAGCTGGAGAACCGTGGTTCGGCGGTGCCCGTCGATGAGGGTGACTCCTTCGATACCGGGGCCAACCAGCTCGCTCCCGCCTCGTTCGGCAAAGGCGAGTAAACGCCCGATACCGCTGGGAGCGCACGGGCGCCCGGCCTGCTGTTCTGGGGGTCATCATGCTTGTCCTGACACTGGCGCTGGCCACGATCGGCCTGGCCCTGCTGATCCTGTCCCTGGCGACCGGATCGGTGGTCTGGGCGTGGGGCTGTATCGCGGTGTGCGTTGCCGGCGCCGTGGTGTTGCTGGCGAGCGCGCTGTCCATGCGCGCACCCGATGAGGAACTGCCCCCGCGGGATCAGCACGCGAAGCGCTGACGAGAAAAACGGGCGAGAACCAAAACGTCCTTCCGGGTTGCGAGATGCTGCGGCTCCGCGGGCGGTTGTATAAGTGGTTGACCGTCCTGGTTAGAATCAAACCTGTAAGTCGGCGACGATCCGGCCATCACCGGGGAGCTTTCGGAAGAACGGCGTCGTGCGGCGCTTCCCAGGTCGCGCACGCTCAGTAGAACCGAACGGGTGAGCCCGTCACAGCTCGTAACGAGAGGTCCACCCGGTTCGCCGGGGCCGGACAAGCGGGGTGGTACCGCGGTTCCGGCGCACCCGCTGCGCCGCGATCGTCCCCGTGCCGAGATATCGCGCCTCAAGGCGCGCCGGGCACGAGGAGATGTGTATCCGCGATGGCGGACGAGAAATCCAGTAGCAGCGCATATCCGCGCGTCGATCTCGGCGGCGGATCCGGTGTGTCCTTCCCCGAGCTGGAGCGGGCCGTGCTGGACACCTGGGCCGCCGACGGAACCTTCCGCGCCAGTATCGACAACCGGGCCGGCGCCGAGGAGTTCGTCTTCTACGACGGGCCCCCGTTTGCCAACGGTCTGCCGCATTACGGTCATTTGCTGACCGGCTATGTCAAAGATGTCATTCCGCGTTTCCAGACCATGCGCGGTAAGCGGGTCGAGCGACGTTTCGGTTGGGACACCCACGGGCTGCCGGCGGAAATCGAAGCGGAAAAGCAGCTCGGTATCACGGACAAATCACAGATCGACTCGATGGGGCTCGCGGAATTCAATGCCGCGTGCAAGTCTTCGGTGCTCCGGTATACCGGTGAATGGCGCGATTATGTGACCCGGCAGGCCCGCTGGGTCGACTTCGACAACGACTACAAGACACTCGATCTCGACTTCATGGAGTCGGTGATGTGGGCGTTCAAATCGCTCTATGACAAGGGCCTGATCTATCAGGGCTTCCGGGTGCTGCCCTACAGCTGGTACGAGCAGACACCACTGTCGAACCAGGAGGCCAAGCTCGACGACGCCTACCGGATGCGCCAGGATCCGGCGGTGACGGTGGATATGGTGCTCGCGGTTCCCGCGGACCATCCATTGCGGGATCTGGACGGCGCCAATGCGCTGATCTGGACCACCACGCCGTGGACGTTGCCGTCCAACCTCGCCGTCGCGGTACACCCGGACCTGCGCTACGTGCAGCTGCGCGGGGCGGATGGCAAACGCTATGTCCTCGCGGCCGAGCGGGTCGGCCACTACACGCGAGAACTCGGTGAGCAGCCCGAGGTGCTCGGGGAGTACGACGGGGCCGCGCTGGTCGATCTGCGCTACACGCCGCCCTTCGACTTCTTCGCCGGGCATCCGAATGCGCACCGGGTGCTCTCGGCCGACTATGTCACCACCGATTCCGGTACCGGCATCGTGCACATGGCACCCGCCTTCGGTGAAGAAGATATGGATGTCTGTAGCGCGAACGGTATCCAGCTGGTGCAGCCGCTCGATCCGGGCGGCAAGTTCACCTCCATGGTGCCGCCGTACGAGGGCCTCATGGTGTTCGACGCCAATCCGGTGATCATCAAAGACCTCAAGGCCGCCGGAAAACTGTTGCGGCAGGAGACCGTCGACCACTCCTATCCGCACAGCTGGCGTTCCGGCCGGCCGCTGATCTATATGGCCGTGCCCTCCTGGTTCGTGGCGGTGACGCAGTTCCGCGAGCGCATGGTGGAGCTGAACAAACAGATCAGCTGGGTACCCGAGCACATCCGCGACGGGCAGTTCGGAAAATGGCTCGAGAACGCGCGTGACTGGAACATCAGCCGGAACCGGTACTGGGGCAGCCCGATCCCGGTGTGGATGTCCGACGATCCCGCCTATCCGCGGATCGATGTCTACGGTTCCCTCGACGAACTCGAACGCGACTTCGGAGTGCGGCCCACGGATCTGCATCGTCCCGCGATCGACGAGCTGACCCGGCCCAACCCGGACGATCCGACCGGGCAGTCCACCATGCGCCGGGTGCCGGAGGTGCTGGACTGCTGGTTCGAATCGGGGTCCATGCCGTACGCGCAGGTCCACTTCCCGTTCGAGAACACGGAGTGGTTCGGCTCGCACTTCCCCGGCGATTTCATCGTCGAGTACAACGGCCAGACCCGCGGCTGGTTCTACAACCTGCACGTCCTGTCCACGGCGTTGTTCGACAGCCCGGCGTTCAAGAACGTCGTCGCGCACGGCATCGTGCTCGGCGACGACGGGCTCAAGATGAGCAAGTCCAAGCGCAACTATCCGGATGTGAACGAGGTGTTCGACCGGGACGGTTCCGACGCCATGCGCTGGTTCCTGATGAGTTCACCGATCCTGCGCGGCGGCAATCTCATCGTCACCGAGCGCGGTATCCGCGAAGGCGTGAGCCATGCGCTGCGGCCACTGTGGAACGCCTGGACGTTCCTGCAGCTCTACGCCGCCGAGCCGGGGGTGTGGCGGACGGATTCGACCAACGCGCTGGATCGCTACATCCTGGCGAAGCTGGCGCAGACGCGCGATGTGATGACCACGGCGCTGGAGGAGTTCGATATCGCCGGCGCCTGCGAGGAACTGCGCACCTTCGCCGACGCGCTGACGAACTGGTATGTGCGCCGGTCGCGGGCCCGGTTCTGGGCCGAGGACCGCGACGCCGTCGACACCCTGCACACGGTGCTCGAGGTGGTGACGCGGTTGGCGGCTCCGCTGCTGCCGCTGATCACCGAGGTCATCTGGCGGGGTCTGACCGGTGAGCGCTCGGTGCACTTGACGGATTGGCCGGCCGCCGATGCGCTGCCGCACGATCCGGAACTGGTCGCCGCGATGGACGAGGCGCGCAGTGTGTGTTCGACCGTGCTGAGCCTGCGCAAGGCGCAGAAACTTCGGGTCCGGCTGCCGTTGGCGGAGGTGACGATCGCCGCCTCCGATGCGGAACGGCTGGCGCCCTACGCCGATATCATCGCCGACGAGGTGAACGTCAAAAAGGTCGATCTGACCACCGATGTCGCCGCGCACGGTCGGTTCGAGCTGGCGGTCAACGCGCGTGCCGCCGGCCCCCGCCTGGGCAAGGATGTGCAGCGGGTGATCAAGGCGGTCAAGGCGGGCGACTGGTCGGAGAGCGCCGACGGTGTGGTCAGTGCCGCCGGCATCGAACTGCTGCCCGAGGAGTACACCCAGCGACTGGTGGCGGCCGAACCGGAATCGACCGCCGCCCTGCCCGGTAACGCGGGCCTGGTGGTGCTCGATTCGGTGGTCACCGAGGAGCTGGAGGCCGAGGGCTGGGCCCGCGATGTGATCCGGGATCTGCAGGAGACCCGGAAATCGCTCGGCCTCGACGTTTCCGATCGCATCACGGCGACCCTCGAGGTATCGGCCGACCGGGAGGACTGGGCGCGCACCCATCGCGAGTTGATCGCGGGGGAGATCCTGGCGGTCGAGCTGGACTTCGGGCCGGCCGGTCCGGACGCCGCGGAACTCACCGGCGGGGCGCGGGCCCGGATCGTCAAGGCGGGCTGAGCCAGTGCTGCCGGCCGGATCACCGCTCCGGCCGGCAGCGTGGCGCCGGTGCCGTTCGGCGGAGACGAGACGGCGACGCCTCGCCGGAACCACACTGCCGTCGCGTCCGTTTCGACGCCCTTCGACTGTTCGGTCACCCGAGAATTCTCATATGGGGGCTGCCGGCGAGGAGGCCGCCAGTGGCCCCCGGCACCAGGTTCTGTGCACCAGGTCCCGGCCACGTCCCAGCAGTTCGCGCAGGTGGCTGTCCGGCCGGCGAACAGAATGAGCTGCGGTATCCGTGCCCCTGACCGGGCCGGTGGCGCGCACTAGGGTGAAGGCTTATGGCTTCGGACAACCCCGACGAGTGGTGGCAGCATTCCCCCGAGGGACAACAGAAGAGTTCTCCGTCGGGTCAGTGGCAGCAGGGGTACCCGGCCCAGGGGGGACAGCAGAATCCGGGCGTGCCGTGGGGGCAGGCCGCGGGCCACGGGCCGCATCCCGCTCCGCAGCAGGGCGCGTGGGAGATGCCGCCGCTGGGGAGCGGAGGATACGGCGGTCCGCCGCCGAAGAACAATGGGCCCTTGATCGGGGTGCTCGTCGCGGTGGTGGTGCTGGTCCTCATCGGTGTCGTCGGGCTGGTGGCACTGCAGTCGCGGGGGTCGGCGGAGAACACCGCGACCGGAACATCCACGGAGGTGACCGGTTCCGCGCCTGTGTCGAGTTCGGTGCGCGCTACCTCCACCACCGCCACCACCAGTGCCCTGCCCTCCGTGGGCGAACCGGTACTACGTGAGGGGCTGGCGCCGGTCGCCGTGCTCGGCCCTACCTGGCAGGCCGGTGAGAGTACGTACACGATGGCGTTCGAGGACTGGCCCTTCGCTTTTCGGGCGCCCGGTTCCTGGGGATGTATGAAGGGGTCGATCGAGAAGATCCCGGATGCCCAGGCGTGGGGTTGTGTGGACGAGAGCAATTCCGCTGCGGGACAGAGGGTCAACCTCATCCTCCGCAAATGCCCAGCGATCTGCGATGCCGCCACGCAGGCCCGGTTCGATGCCGACTGGTTCGATGCGCCGGACAAGGCGCGGAAGTTCGACGACCGTACCTCCTACGTGGAGACCGCGACCAATGACGAAGGCAAGCTCACGGTGGATTTCAGCCGATTCTTCGCCGCGGAACCGGGTGGTGATCCGGTCTGGCAGGTGGGGGTCTACCTGGAGTCGCCGACAGCCACCAAGGATGTGGTTCTCAAGACGCTGAATGATGTGGCCACCCAAACGCAATAAACATTTTTGTGATGTTCATCACACGCTAGATGTTTGCTAGAAGCTTGTCGACCCCCTGCGGGCCGGGCAAAATCATCCTCGATACCGCTGAGTCCGGTTCCTCGGACCACCGGGAACGGTGATCATTTCGTTCGGTTCTACCTGAGTGAAGTTGCGCCGGAGCCGATTCACCCGGCGTGACCCCTGTGGTTGGCGGTGTCCCCACCCCCGTGACGGATGCCGCGAGAAAACCGGGATGCCGCACGGTGTCCCGGGCACCGACGGGCAGAAGGGTGGGCAAGTGATCGGAATTGCACTGCGCCGGGGTATCGCCGGCATGCTTTTCGCGACGGCCGTCGGCGCTGTCGCCGCCGGCCCCGGGTGGGCGCAGACCGGCAGCGGGGCCACTGGATCGGCCTCCGGATCCGGATCGCTCAGCGCCAGCGGCTCGGCCGCGCTACCGGTCTCCAGCAGCAACGGGCTCGGCGCGCTGGCCGCCGCGACCTCGCAGACCGGGAAGATGTATGAATGGGGCGCCACCGGCCCGGATACCTGGGACTGCTCCGGTCTCGTGCAGTGGGCCTTCCGCCAGGTGGGTGTCACGCTGCCGCGCACCACGTGGGAGCAGGCCGAAGTGGGTGCCTCGGTGCCGCGGTACGCCCTCTCGCCGGGTGATGTGATCATCATCAATTCCGACGCTTCCCATGTCGGGATCTACGCCGGCTTCGGCCAGGTGCTCAATGCCTACGGCGCCGGGGTACCGGTCGGGCTCACCCCGATCGACCAGTTCTACATCTACAGCATCCGCCGTTTCTGAGGCTGCGGCGGCAGCGTCGCCGCCGAACCGTGGTCAGTCGACCTGCCGGCGCAGCAGTGGCCCATAGTCGGGGTGGGCCAGCGCCGAGGCGAACTGTGCGATGAGATAGTCGCCGGGGTTTCCTGTGTCGTACCAGCGGCCCTGGATGACCTGCCCGTAGACCGCATGGTTGGCGGCATAGGCGTTGATGGAATCGGTCAGATAGACCTCGCCGGTGCGGTGGGTGTACCAGTTCTCCGTCTGCGCCCGCAGTTCGTCGATGATCCCAGGCGTCACCACATAGCCGCCGATCGCGGCGAAGGCCGAGGGGGCATCCTCGGGTTTGGGTTTCTCCACCAGGCCCGATATGCGCAGCAGACCGTCGTCCAGGTCCTCCCGGACCACCGGGACGCCGTAGCGCTGCGATTCGTTCGGATTCATCGGCATCAGTGCCAGCACCGGGCAGCCCGTCGATTCGTAGGCGCGGATCAGCTGCTGGGCCCGTGGCTCCTCGGCGACGAAGACGTCGTCGGGCCACAGCACCAGCATCGGTTCGTCGGCGGCGGTACGGGCCGCATTCAGTACCGGGGTCCCGTTCCCGTATGGGCCGTGCTGATCCAGATAGGTGATGTGACCCAGCCGGGACAGTTCGCCGACCTCTTCCACCGCGTCCGCGTAGGCGGTCTTGCCGTCGGCGCGCAGCTGGGCCACCAGCGCGGGATTGGGCCGGAAATGGTCCTGGATCAGCGATTTTCCGCCGCTCACCACAATGGTGATATCGGTGATCCCGGAGGCCACCAGCTCACGTACCGTGTGTTCGATCACCGGCTTGTCGCCGACCGGCAGCATCTCCTTGGGGATCGCCTTCGTCAGCGGAAGTAGTCGGGAACCGATACCGGCAGCGGGAATGACGGCCTTACGGATCTTCATCGTCCGATCATCACATATCCGTCGGCCGGGGCGCGGTATCCCGGCCGGGTCCAGCGATCCCGGAAACGCCGGGTGGCCGGGTCGATCGTGGCGGGCGGGCGGCCCGGCGGCAGGGCCCCGTGACAGGTCGGCGGGCCGAGAGAACTCGTGGCAACCGGGCGGGGACCGCTTCGCATCCTGTCTCCTGTCGGTACGGCCGCGTACATTCTGCGCTCATGGACTCCACGGTCACCTGCAGCGGCCGCGGCGGGCGCGGCCGCCGCCGGGTGCCGCAGTGGCGGCCGGCCGGTGCATCGCGAGCCGCCCCGTGGTGACCGACCGGCATCCCGGCACCGGCGCCGGGCCGGCCCTGCCGCTGCTGGGCGAGACTTCCCGGCGCTGGGTGCTCCATATCGATATGGATGCCTTCTTCGCCTCCTGTGAACAGCTCACCCGCCCCACCCTGCGCGGCCGCCCGGTGCTGGTCGGCGGGACCGGGGCGCGTGGGGTGGTGGCCGGGGCCAGCTACGAGGCTCGGGTATTCGGTGCGCGTTCGGCCATGCCGATGCAGCAGGCGCGACGGCTGGTCGGGGTGTCGGCGGTGGTGGTCCCGCCGCGCGGTGCGCTGTACAGCGTGCTGAGCGGCCGGGTTTTCGAAACCTTGCGCGCCCGGGTCCCGGTGCTGGAGACCCTGTCGTTCGACGAGGCGTTCGCCGAGCCGGCCGAACTGGCCGGGGCGAGCGCGGCGGAGGTGGAAGCGTTGTGCGCCGGACTGCGGGCAGCGGTGCGGGAGCGCACGGGCCTGGTCGCCTCGGTGGGTGCCGGTAGCGGGAAACAGCTGGCCAAGATCGCCTCCGGGATGGCCAAACCCGATGGGATCCGGGTGATCGCACCGGGCGAGCAACAGGCATTGCTGTCCGCCCTGCCGGTACGCAAACTCTGGGGTATCGGCCCGGTGGCCGAGGGCCGCCTGCGCACCCTCGGGATCGAAACCGTGGGTGCCTTCGCCGCGCTGCCCGAGGCCGAGGCGGTATCGATTCTGGGCGGCAGTATCGGCGCGGCGCTGCACCGCCTCGCCCGCGGTATCGACGACCGCCCGGTCGCCGAACGCGCCGAGGCGAAACAGATCAGCGCCGAGACCACCTACGAACACGACATCATCACGCTGGAGCGGCTGCGACCGGCGATCGGTGAGATGGCCGCCGCCGCGCACCGCCGGCTCACCCGCGACGGCCGCGCCGCCCGGACGGTGGTGCTGAAACTCCGGCGCGCCGATATGGGTATCACCACGCGCTCTACCACCCTGCCCTACGCCACCGAGGATCTGCCCACCCTGACCGCCGCCGCGCAGCGGGCCGCTATCGATCCGCGGGAGCTGGGGCCGATCCGGTTGGTCGGCGTCGGCTACGCCGGGCTGTCCACCATCCGGCAGGAATCGCTGTTCCCGGAACTGGACCGACAGGGTGGCGAGCTCACCGGATCGTCCGGCGTGGCCGCCGGTGGGCCGGCTTCTCTGACGGCAGCCGAAGAGACCTCTGTGGATTCGGTAAGACATCCGGCGGGACCGGCGAGTTCCGTGGACAGGACGGCCGGTTCGGCTCCACCGTCGGGTGGGGAGGCCGAAAACCCGCCCGGCCCGCGGGCTTCCAGCGTTTCCGCTGGTAGCGCTACGATCTGGCGGCCGGGCTCGGATGTGCGACATCCCGAATTCGGATTCGGCTGGGTGCAGGGGGCGGGCCACGGACGAGTGACCGTCCGGTTCGAGACCCGCTCGACAGGACCGGGGATCGCGCGTACTTTCGCTGCCGACAATACGGAGTTGTGCTCAGCGGATCCGCTCGCCAGCTTGTCCTGAAGGCCCGCCGGGTAGGTTGGTCCGGGCAGCGTCGCCGGTTCCGGTGGCTCTGTCGTAGTGCACGACACCGAACCCTCGAACGCAAAGGACGAGCAGTTGAAGCTTCGCAAGACCGGACGTATCGCGATCGCCGGCGTGGCCGCCGTGGCCGTGCTGACCCTGACGGCGTGTGGTAGCGATGATTCCGACTCGGACAGCAAGGCCGCGAGCACGACGTCCGCGTCGGTGGCCGCCTCGGAAGAGATGTCCGACCTGCCGCCGGTGCCCACCGTGGCCGACCTGAACTCTCAGCTCCAGCGCGCCCTCGACCCGGCCGTGCCCAACGAGGAGAAGCTGGAAATGGTGCAGGGCGCCGAGGCCGATCCGGAACTGCCGGGCAAACTGGCCCAGTTCTACACGGATTCGGGCGCCACCATCGAGGTCACCGAGGTCAACGATTTCGCCGACACCATCAACGCCAAGGCCGACTTCAAGCTGGGCGACACCCAGAACGTGGTCGATGTCCCGTTCGTCGCCGAGGACGGTGTGTGGAAGGTCGAGAAGACCTGGACCTGCAATATGCTCGCCCAGGCCCAGGTGCAGTCCCCGGCCTGCGTGGCCTGATCCCGCAGCGTACAGACCAGCCGGTCCGCTACGGGCGGACCGGCTGGTCTCGTTCTATGGCTGCGACGGTATCGGTGAGCGCAGCCGCAGCGGTGCGTGCGGTCCCGGCTAGGATTGCGCCCCGTGGCTGACACGATGGTGGTGGCGGCGCCCGAGCCGACAGATCTCTCCGACCGTCCCCGATCCCGATCGCGGGGTGGCTGGGCACGGCCGGTCGCGCTGGTGTCGGCGCTCATCGGAGCACTGCTGGCGATAGCGGTACCGCTGCTGCCGGTCCGCGTCGACGCCGCCACATTGTCCTGGCCGCAGGACGATTCCGCCGCCTCCGTCGAGGCCCCGCTGGTCGCGTACGCGCCGTTGGACTACACGGCCACGGTGCCGTGCGCGGCGATCCAGCAACTCGGGCCGGGCGGCGGGGTATTGACCGCCACCGCCCCCTACGGCGCACCCGACCTGGAACGCTACGGCTTCCTGGCCCGGGTCCGGCCCGCGACACCGGAGACGGGTGCGCAACTCGATGTCGTCCTGCGTAACCAATCGCTGTTCAGCGTCCCGGTCGCGGAACTGCCCCCGAACTGCGAACTCGACGTATACGCCGGGATGACCGAATCCGTGGCCTCGCTCACCGGATCCGAGCCGGTGGTGCTCAGCGGGGACTTCCGCCCCCAGCTGGTCGGTGTGTTCAGCGATCTGGCCGACCCCGCGGGCACCCTGGTCACCGCCGAGGTCGACAGCCGGTTCACCTCCAGCCCCACTCCGCTGAAACAGATCGCGATCTGGGTGGCCGTCGCCGCGACACTGATCTCGCTGTTCGCGCTGCACCGGCTGGACGGTCTCGACGGGCGCCGCGCCCGCCGGTTCCTGCCGGCCCGCTGGTGGACCTTCCGTCCCGTCGATGTGGTGGTGCTCGGCACGCTGGTGCTCTGGCATTTCATCGGCGCCACCACCTCCGACGACGGCTACCAGTTCGGTATGGGCCGGACTTCGCAGGCCGCCGGATATATGGCGAACTACTTTCGCTACTTCGGGGTCCCGGAGAACCCGATCGGCACCCCGTACTACGACCTCATCGGCCTGATGGCCGATCTCACCACCGCCAGCCCCTGGGTACGGCTGCCGAGTCTGCTGGCCGGCATCCTGGCCTGGCTGGTGATCAGTCGCGAGGTGGTGCCCCGGTTCGGGGCCGCGCTACATCGCAACCGGTTCGTCCCGTGGACCGGCGCGCTGGTGTTCTTGGCCGTATGGCTGCCCTACAACAACGGGCTGCGGCCCGAACCCATCGTCGCGCTGGGCGTCCTGCTCACCTGGTGTTCGGTCGAGCGCGGGATCGCCACCCGTCGGCTGTTGCCGTTCGCGGTCGCCATCCTCATCGCCGCCTTCAGCTGCACCGCCGGCCCGCACGGCATCATCTGCGTGGCCGCCCTGCTGGCCGGACTGCGACCCCTGGTCAGGATCCTCGCCGCCCGCGCGCCGCGGATCGGCTGGTTCGCGCAACTGCTGCCGCTGGCCGCCGCGGGTGTCCTCGTGCTGGTGGTGGCCTTCGCCGACCAGCCGTTCAGCGCCATGATGGAGATGCGCCGGGTGCACGAACTGGCCGGCCCGCATGTGCTCTGGTTCGACGAATACTTGCGCTACCAGTACCTGTTCATGGGTACGGTGGACGGCTCGGTGGCCCGCCGCTTCGGGATCTTCGTGATGATCGCAGGGCTGGCGGTATGCCTGCTCACCCTGCTGCGGAAAGGCGGCCGGATCCCCACCACCGCGGTGGGGCCCTCGCGCCGCATCCTCGGCGTCACCGTCGGCGCCATGGCGCTGATGATGACCACACCCACCAAATGGACCCATCACCTCGGTGTCTTCGCCGGGCTGGCCGGAGCGGTGGCGGTGCTGACGGCCGTCGCGATCGGACCGCGGGTCATGCGCGCACCACGCAACCGGGCACTGTTCGCCGCAGCGGTATCGTTCCTGCTGGCTCTCGTGTTCGCCGGGCCCAACGCCTGGTGGTACGTCTCCTCCTACAGCATCCCGTGGTGGGACAAACAGCCCTCGGTGTCCGGTATCGCCTTCAACAAGGTCTTCCTGCTGGGCGCGGTGGTGCTGCTGGCACTGGCGGCGTGGTGGCATGTGCGGGCACCCGATGACGGACGGCATCGGATCTCGCGCTGGGGCTGGCGGTTCGCCAAGGTGCCGGCCCTGACGGTGGCCGCCGCGTTCATGGTGCTGTTCGAGGTGGCGTCGTTCGCGAAGGGCGCCGTCTCCCAGTACCCGGCCTTCTCGCTGGCGAGTTCCAACCTGAGCGCTCTCGCCGGGAACACCTGCGGCCTGGCCCCGCACGTACTGGTGGAGACCGACCCCAACCGCGGTATGCTCACTCCGCTCTCCGGTGATCCCGTGTCGGCCCTGGCCGGTACCGGAACGGGTTTCAGTCCCACCGGAGTCGCGGCGGACCTGAGCGCCGATGCCGAGGAAGGCGCCGATGCCGCCATCGCCGATTCGGTGGGCGCGGCGACCGCGGGCACCGGTGTCGCGACCGAAACCGACAGCCCCACACTGCCGTTCGGCCTGGATCCGGAGACTCCCGTCCTGGGCAGCGATCACGCCGACGGCCCGGCCCAACTGACCTCCGGCTGGTATCGGCTGCCCCCGGTCGCCGACCGCGCGGATATTCTCGCCCTCAGCGCCGCGGGCCGTATCTGGTCACAGGACGCCGACGGTGTGGTGACCCACGGGCAGTCCCTGGAACTGGAATTCGGTTCCACCACCGCGCCGGGTGGTTCGGCCGCGGACCCGGTCCCGCTGCGCCGGGTCAATCCGATCGATATCGGCCCGGCGCCGTCGTGGCGTAATCTGCGGGTTCCGCTGGCGCCCTACGCCGATGCCGACACCGTGCGGATCGTCGCCGCCGATCGCGACCGCGACCCACGCCAGTGGCTGGCCTTCACCCCGCCGCGGATACCGCGGACCCAGGATCTGAACACGGTCGTCGGATCCACCGATCCGGTGCTGCTGGACTGGGCGGTGGGCCTGCAGTTCCCGTGCCAGCGGCCCTTCGACCACCGCGTCGGGATCGCCGAGGTGCCGAAATACCGCATCCTGCCGGACCGGATCGGCGCGCACGACACCAATCTGTGGCAGAACCACGATGGTGGCGGCCCGCTGGGCTGGACCGGTCTGTTGCTGTACGCGCGCACCCTGCCGACCTATCTCGATCAGGACTGGGATCGCGATTGGGGCCAGCTGCAACAGTTCCTCCCCATCGCCCCCGACGCGGTCCCGGCCCGCCCGCGCACGACGCAGGAGGACCACTCCGGGACCTGGACACCCGGCCCGATCAACGTCGCCTGGTGAGCCGCGCGCCGCGGCGCTGGCTACTCTGACAGCCATGTCGACAACTGTGCAGTCCGTCGGGATGCCCGGTCTCAGCGCCGCGGAGGTGGCGCAGCGCCGGCGCGACGGGCTCACCAACGATGTGCCGGACCGGGCCAGCCGCTCGGTGCGCGATATCGTCCGGGCGAATGTGTTCACCCGGATCAATGCCATCCTGGGGGTGCTGTTCGTCCTGGTGATGGCCACCGGATCGGTGATCGACGGAATGTTCGGCCTGTTGATCGTGGCCAACAGCGCGGTCGGCATCGTGCAGGAGATCCGAGCCAAACGCACCCTGGACCGGTTGGCGATCGTCGGACAGGCAAAACCGACTGTGCGCCGGGACGGTAAGGCCGAACAGGTCGCGCCGAGCGAGGTAGTCCTCGACGATCTCATCGAACTCGGGCCGGGTGACCAGATCGTGGTCGACGGTGAGGTGGTCGAAGCCGAACTGCTCGAGATCGACGAATCGCTGCTCACCGGCGAATCCGATGATGTCGCCAAGGAATCCGGCGCGCAGGTGCTCTCCGGCAGCTACGTGGTGTCCGGTTCGGGCGCCTACCGGGCGACCAAGGTCGGCAAAGACGCCTACGCCGCGAAACTGGCCGACGAGGCCAGCAAGTTTACGCTGGTGAACTCCGAACTGCGCAACGGCATCGACACCATACTCAAGGTCATCACCTATCTGCTGATCCCGGCCGGTGCCCTGAGCATCTACAACCAGCTGGTGTCCAGCGGCGAAACCTGGCGGCCGGCCGTCACCGGGATGGTGGCCGCGCTGGTGCCGATGGTGCCCGAGGGCCTGGTGCTGATGACCTCGATCGCGTTCGCGGTCGGGGTGGTGCGACTGGGCCAGCGCAAATGCCTCGTGCAGGAGCTGCCCGCCATCGAGGGACTGGCCCGGGTGGATGTGGTGTGCGCGGACAAGACCGGCACCCTCACCGAGAATGGTATGCGCCTGGCCGAACTCCGGATGATCGACACCGGTCCGGACGCCGAGGACCAGGCCCGGCGGGCGCTGGCCGCCATGGCCGCCGACGATCCCCGGCCCAATGCCAGCGTCGCGGCCATCGCCGAAGCGCTTCCCGAGACACCCGGCTGGGAGTACACGGCCGTGGCGCCGTTCTCCTCGGCCAAGAAATGGAGCGGTTTCTCCTACGGAGAGCACGGCGACTGGCTGCTGGGCGCACCCGATGTGCTGCTCGACACCGGGTCGGCCGAGGCCCGCGCCGCCGAGGAGCTCGGCGCCACCGGCCTGCGCGTGCTGTTGCTCGCCCGCGGCGACCGCGCCGTGGATGCGACCGGCGCCCCCGGCACCATCACCCCGGTCGCCCTGGTGGTCCTCGAACAGAAGGTACGGCCCGACGCCCGCGACACCCTGGACTACTTCGCGAGCCAGGACGTGTCGATCAAGGTGATCTCCGGCGACAACGCCGTCTCGGTGGGCGCGGTGGCCTCCTCCCTGAACCTGCCCGGCGGCGACCACGCCGTCGATGCGCGCACCCTGCCCGAGGACCGCGCCGAACTCGCCGGCGTGCTGGAGGAGCGGACCACCTTCGGGCGGGTCCGCCCCGACCAGAAGCGGGCCATGGTAGGCGCGCTGCAGTCCCGCGGGCACACCGTGGCCATGACCGGCGACGGGGTCAACGACGTGCTGGCACTCAAGGACGCCGATATCGGTGTGGCCATGGGCGCGGGCAGCCCCGCCACCCGGGCGGTCGCGCAGATCGTACTGCTGGACAACAAATTCGCCACCCTGCCGTATGTGGTGGGTGAGGGCCGCCGGGTGATCGGCAATATCGAACGGGTCTCCAACCTGTTCCTGACCAAAACCGTCTACTCGGTGCTGCTGGCCTTCCTGGTCGGCGCCGCCGGGGTGGGCTCGCAGATCTTCGGCTACGAACCCATCGGCTACCCGTTCCTGCCCCGGCACGTGACGATCGCCGCCTGGTTCACCATCGGTATCCCCGCGTTCATCCTCTCGCTGGCCCCGAACAACGAACGGGCCCGTACCGGATTCGTCGGCCGGGTGATGCGGCTGGCGATCCCCTCGGGCGTGGTCATCGGCACCGCGACCTTCGTCGCCTACCTCATCGCCTACGCCGGCCCCGAGGCCGGTGAACAGCAGAAGATGCAGGCCGGCACCACCGCGCTCATCACCCTCATCATGATCGCGGTCTGGGTGCTGGCGATCGTCGCCCGCCCCTACACCTGGTGGAAAGTCGTGCTGATCGCCGTTTCGGTGGCGGCGTACCTTGTGCTTTTCACAGTGCCCTTCACCCGTGAATTCTTCGCGCTCGACCCGTCCAACCTGCGCCTGACCACGGCCGCGTTCGCCTGTGGTGCGGTGGGCATCGTGCTGGTGGAGGTCGCCTGGTGGGTTCAGGCGAGTGTGCGAGGCGAGTCGCACAAGCTGATCCCCGCGGCGCCGGGTGAATCCTGAGGTAAGCGCCGGCGAGACGGGCCTCAACCCTTTGAGGTGTCTCGTAGAACAGTGAGGATGGGTGTGGCCCCGCAGC